>NZ_KB235922.1:5159401-6388442 GCF_000332195.1 Pleurocapsa sp. PCC 7319 | reverse complement strand
TGAATGCGGATACGTTCAGAACAGGGATGTGGCAGCAGCAGAAGTAGTGAGAAATAGAGGTTTAGAAAATATCGCGGTAGGAACTACCGTAATTAAACAGCCCAGTGATGGCGTTCTGGCGGGTGCTTCGGCATAGTCGTGAGTCTATATGGGAATCCCTCGCGTCCCGCGATGGGAGGTTCAACTATCAGCCATCGGCTATTAGCTATCAGCCTTTTATGATTAGTCCGTACGTCAGACAAAATACTTCAATTAGCTAGATAGCTCTTTAAAAAGTGGATATACTCCACTACATTTATATATGTTTTCAATACCTCTAAGTTTTGATCAAAAATATTCTCCGCATTACAAATTCACACTAGGTGTAATTAATATTTTTGGGTAGAGATTTCGGTATATTATTATGAGTCACTGTTGTGGGTGTAATTACCACTAATGGTATAGTCCTAGATTGATCCCTTACTCCTAAAAATTGCCAATTATCCTGAATGAGTACTTCTTCGATCCAAGAACAACTAAAAGAATTAAATACCGCCGCCGTCAGTGCGATCGCAGCAACAGATAACCTAGATGAATTAGAACAGCTAAGAGTTAAGTATCTGGGCAAAAAAGGTCAACTATCCCAAATTTTGAGGGGGATGGGGAAATTAACCCCTGAAGAGCGACCGGCGGTTGGTTCCCAAGCTAATGTGGTCAAAGAGGAAGTTCAAACAAGTCTAGAACAGCGTAAACAAGCCTTGCAAACAGCCCAAATTGAGGCGCAAATTAAAGCGGAAACTTTAGATGTAACTATGCCTGGGGTATATCGTCCCTTGGGTCGAGTACATCCTCTAAATGGAGTAATTGATCGTGCATTAAATATTTTTGTTGGTTTGGGTTATACCGTCGCTACTGGTCCTCAAATAGAAACAGACTATTATAACTTTGAGGCACTGAACACTCCTCCAGATCATCCCGCTAGAGATATGCAGGATACTTTTTATTTGCCAGGGGGAAAATTACTACGTACTCACACTTCCCCAGTACAAATTCGCTATATGGAAAGCCATGAACCACCGATTAGAATTATTGCTCCTGGTCGAAATTACCGTCGGGATACCGTAGATGCTACACACTCAGCAGTGTTTCATCAAATAGAAATATTAGCTGTTGATAAAGGCATAAAATTTACTGACCTCAAAGGCACAATCAAAGAATTCTTACAGCGGATGTTTGGCGATGAACTTCCCGTCCAATTTCGCACTAGTTACTTTCCCTTCACCGAGCCTTCTGCCGAAGTAGATGTTCAATGGAAAGGTAAATGGTTAGAGGTCATGGGTTGTGGCATGGTCGATCCCAATGTTCTGAAAGCCGTTGGTTACGATCCTGAGATCTATACGGGTTTTGCAGCTGGTTTTGGGGTAGAAAGATTTGCTATGGTATTACACCAAATTGATGATATTCGCCGTTTATACAATAGCGATCTACGCTTTTTAAATCAGTTTTAGGCAGGGGCATTTCACGAAATGCCCTTACGAAAATCACCCTACTTGATTTGAAATGACTGCATTAATTATGTTGTATAAACAAGCACAGGTACTCGCTTAAAAGCTGGAGTTCCACAACGGGACTCCACAGGAGCATTAAATATCACATTGACTTCTGGATAAAACATTAATGCAGCCCCTGGACGTACTTCTCCATAAATAATCTCAATGTTGTCTAAATGGCTGGCATTTCCTTTGACAGTTACAAGTTGATGTTCCTGTAAGCCTGCACGTTCGGCATCGAAACGATTCATTAATATACATTGGCGATGAGACAGTCCACGGTATTTATCTTCAGTCCGATATACAACTGTGTTGTGTTGAGCATAACCACGCCCCGTCATTAGTGCCAAGACTATACCGTGAGTATAGTCAACATCAAAGTCTTGGGGTTCAGGAAGTATTAACCGAGGTAATGGAGTAATAAACATGGTTGCCTTACCAGAAGGTGTAGGGAAATGGGGCTGATTAAAAATCCGTCCGCCAATGGTAAACTCTTCTTTTGTTTCATCAATCTCGCCAATCTTTTCGTAGCCAGGAATAGTCTGGGAGATTAACTGTCTAACATACTTAGTATCTTGAAGTTTACGCCAGTTAACAGGATGTTCTCCATGAAGGCGATCGGCAAGTTCAGTCAGGAAATCTACTTCAGCAATCAAGTCGGCATTTTTGAGATGAGTATGACCTTCGTCGTTGAGACGCACAAAATTATTACCAGACTCGGTAGTTGTTTTATGAGGATTTTCAAAACGATTGAGAACAGGAATAATAATTGTTTGATGTTGTGCTAAACCATGAAAATGTCCTAAATTAGGCTTTGTTGCTAGATAAATGATCGTTTTAATTTTGCCTAAAGCTCGCTTAACTTTGTGGGAGTTAGGATTTGCTCCATATAAGTTGCCACCGAGACAAATAAGCGTGTCTACTTTTTTTGCATCTGCTGCTTCGATTAAGGCTTGGGTATCGTATCCTGGTATCCGACTGAGGGAGCGACCTAAAAGTTTTTCTAGAGACTGTTGAATTTCTTTTTTGAGTCTAACGGTAACTCCCATCGAACCAAAACCTTGAACATTGGAATGTCCTCGTACAGGCATTAACCCAGTGCCAAAGCGACCAACATTTCCAGTGATCAAAGCAGTATTGCTAATACTGCTCACATTATCCACGCCATTTTGTTGTTGGGTAATACCCATCGCCCAAGCAAAAACAACTTTAGGAGATGATCCAATTATCTGAGCCGCAGCTTCAATTTCTGCTTGGGAAACACCACAAGTTTCTGTAATTGTTGACCAAGAAGTAGAGCGAGCATGAGAAATTACTTCCGACCAATTTTCGGTATGAGCTTGCAAAAAATCTAGATCAATTTTGTCCTGCTCGATTAAAGACTTTTGAATACCGATAAAAAGAGCAACATCACTACCAGGAATCGGCTGAAGATAAATAGAAGCAATATCGGAGCCAGTCAGCAGAGATTTGACAAAAGCGGGAGAAGCAAATTTAACCAACCCTCTTTCTTTAAATGGATTGATCACAATTACTTTGCCACCGCGATCGCGCAGCTTAATCAACTCATTCATTAGACGAGGATGATTATAAGAAGCATTGGAACCCGCTAGCACGACACAATCAGTTTCTTTTAAACTTTGTAAACTGACCATTGATGTGCCAGTGCCAAATGTCCGTTTGAGTCCAAAAGTTGAAGGGGCATGACAGAGGTCGGAACAATCGGCAAGATTATTAGAGTCCAAAGCCCGCATCATTAATTGCAACAAAAAAGCCGCTTCATTAGAAGAACGCCCCGAACTATAAGAGGCTACTCGTTCTGGAGTTGTCTTAAAAGCCGTTTCTGCAAGTTGATAAATCTCATCCCAACTAATTCTTTGATAGTGGCTACTTCCTTCGGCTAAAATCACAGGGAAACTCCACCTGCCTAATCTATCTGCTTCTTGGGATGTAAGTTGCTGAAGTTGCTGGATGCTTTGCTGCTCAAAAAAATTAGTCTTAATTGCTGGTTGAATTTCCGCCGAGATCGCCTCAACACTTTTCATACAGCGTTGCAGCTTTTCTCCCTCCTCATTGGTAAATCCTCCTAACTGCCCTCCAGTTCCCCAAGAACAGGATAAACAAGCACTTTTATGGAATAGGGTTTTCCAAAGTTTGAAGCCTTGGGGAGAGAGGGTATTTTCCGCCCAGTATTGCAGTACTGGCAAGCCTCCTCCTGCCTTTGGGATATCTTCTTGCTCGTAATCGAATGCTGAAGTGGGTTGAATCTGCTTCTCATCCACATTGCTACCTCTCTTTACTAGTTAAAGTGAGCCCGACAAAAATTTCTATTCGCTTACATTAAGTTTAACTAGACTTCTTGCACAAACAATAAATAATAATGCATTTTCAAAGTCTTACTAAACGGCGATCGCCATGCTTATAGTCAGATTGTGAAGCAGTTTCAAGATTTGGCAATGGCTTATGCTTACTCGATACTTTTGATTAAAAAAGTTATTCAGTTTTTTGGGTGTTGTCTAATTGTTCTGTTGGTTCTGTTGGTTCTGCTGGCTGACTAGCTTGTTGCTGTTTAATTATTTGTAAAATGCCAGCGTATTCTTTTTGTTCTGGATAATATTCAACTAGTTTTTCTAGGGTGGGTATGGCTTTTTCCGGATTACCTGTTTGGAGATATATTTCAGCTAATCCTTGAAGAGCAGTGATATTTTTCGGTTCCCTTTCTAATACTTTCTGATATCCGTTAACCTGCATCTGAATTTGTTCTTCTGCTGAAGGACCATCACTAGAGTTTTCAGCATTGGTTGCACTATAGTTGTTGCGACTAAAAACACTGCTTAAAGCGATCGCCAGCGTGGAACCAGCAAATCCCAATCCCATAACTAAAGTTGCGATACGCAGTAAAGTTTTATTTTTCTTTCCTTTCTTTTTGGCCATATTTTTTGAATATCATAGATATTGATACTATAATTTGGATTTTTTAAAGTCCCCAATTATAAAAAGCTAGTGTACCTCCTGTAAATCCTAACCAACAGAAGAGCATTAAAATTAGAGAACAAAGCCAACGATTACAACCAACTAATTGCAAGTCCAATTTAACTAATAAAGCAGCCGCAGCTAAAACGAGAAATCGGACAAAATAATCTACTCTTTGTACAATTATCGTAAATGTAAAAGCTCCAATAAAAATTGATAGAAAAGCTCTACCGTCAGATTTTAGCCAACCATCAAGACTAATGGCAATTAGGGAAATAGGAGCAGTAAAAATAATTACAAAAAATAAAATAATGGCAACGGCAATGCCGTACAAAATACTGAAACGAGTTAGTTCAGTAAGCTGGGAAAATATTTCTTCTTGTTCTAATAACCTAGTTGCCCAAGAACCATATATCCACCCTTCAACACCATAGGTTAATAACAATATTATAAGAGAAAGCCCAGGAATTTTTTTTAGCCAAGCCATGAAAATAATTATAGGTAAGTGACAATCGATAAACAGCAGATAACTATTTTATAGCGATCGCTTGAATACCAATTATCAATTACCTATTTGAAGTCAGTTAATATTGGGTTTGAATAATCCAACTACGCCATAGTTTGGATAATATAGTCAAAGTATAGACCCGCCTCTTTAGCATCTTCTTTGCCCAGGAGGTCAACTGCTGCATTCTTCAAACAACGTATGGCATCAATCATTCCAGGCACAGGAACTTCGAGGGAATTATACATTTCTTTGACCCCAATCAAACCCGACTGTTCGATTGGTCCTTTGTCTCCTGCCATCACACCATAGGTAACTAGGCGGAGATACCAGCCAAAATCTCGTATACATTGATTGTACTGTTTTTGTCCATAGGCATTACCACCCTGAGAACGATACTCAGGATGTAGTTTAAAAAGTTCTTTGCCAGCTTGATCGACAATTTTCTTTTCGTTGTCTGCTAGGGTTTCAGCGATGCGGACACGCCTTTCCCCTGTAGTTAAAAAGTTTTTAATGCCTTGTAGTTCACCGCTACTAGGGTAGCGTAGTTCGTCATCTGCTTTGAGGATGACTTGACTAACTATGCTCATAATATCTGGATAGGTTTAATTAGCTTTAATATGACTAGTATCTCAGTAAAGAGAATTCACTGGCAATATATTGCCATTCCTCAGTAGATAAAGGTTGTTCTACTATATCAATCTTAAAAGTTGCTCTGGCAGCTTGAGTTAAGTTTTGTATTATTTTTGACCAATTATAATCAGATTGACTACTAAATTGACCACAATCGCGATCCCAACTAATTGTTGTTGATAAATTTTCTTTTAAAGAAGTGTTAAAAACTTGTCTGTAAAGCTTTTGATCTGTGTTGACGATCATTGAGCCGTGCTGTAAAATTGCTTTCCCACGTCGCAACTGCGCACTACCAATAACTTTATTGCCTGCTTCTGTTACCAAATCCGAACCCGTGGCAGTAGCAAAACAATTATGATATTTGATATATTCTTTAGTTGCTCTTCCGTAGTCTAAGTTGACACCTAGCGATCGCCAGCCAGAAATTAAAAATTGACAAATTTGTTTATATGCTTCTAAACGTTTTCCTGGAATAAGAGAAGTTACTACCATATAAGTTAAATCCCCTTGGTGTAGCACAGCTCTACCTCCTGTAGGACGGTACACAATATCTATATGTTGTCCTTGGAAACTTAAATTGTTCCAATCAGAAGGGTATTCTTGTTGGTGATAACCTAAGGAAATAGCAGGGGGATTCCAAGTATAAAATCTGATTGTAGGGGGATGTTTTCCTTGACGGAGTTGTTCAAGTAAATAGTGGTCGATCGCCATCTGCATGGCTCCCGATGTCTCAAGAGGTGGGATAAAACGCCAACAAGGATTCATTAAATGAATTAAGTTAGATATGAAGTTTAAAGACTAAGCAATAGGGTGTGAATTATACTCATTGCCTAGCCTCAAAATTGAGATTTTGGTAGAAAATTAGGCGAAGATTATGAACCACCAAATTCTTCTATTAAAAGTTCATCATTATCATCAGCAATATTAGCTACTAGAGTAACTAGTCGAGAAATTTCTCCTGGGTACATATCAGCAACCGTACGTTGTGAGGAAATCATGACTTTACCATCATGAATACTAAAGCAAGTTTCAAAAGTACCTGTCCAATTCATTTCTAACAAGCGACGCATCAACCCAGATTCATCACGGGCGGGTAACTGGAGCAAGCTAGACCACACTGTTAAAAGATCTTCATCACTTTCTCCCGTAAGCTGGACAAAAACTTCCACACTGCCGTACTGAAATTTCCAAAGACTTCCCTCATCGGAATGACTCACCATCGCCGTATTGTCTTGGTCGAGGCTGGAAATCACAGTTTCAATAACTTCTTGATGACTGGAACTTTCTTCAACAAACTCTTCAACAGCCTGTGCAGTATCTGCTTCTGAACTGGAAAATTGGCTAGTCATAATAGCATTCCTTATAGTTGAATTAATGTTGACACAGTGAATTTAGCATCAAGTAATGATAACTGTTAACCTTAGATCTACTAATTTTAACTTTTGACTTTATCTGATAACCAACAGCTATAGCCGTACAAAGTTGTGTTAGGACAATCAAAGTTACTGGTTCGTAAGTAGCAAGTAGCAAGTAACAAGTAGCAAGTATTAGTTTCAAAAAGTGTTCTAACCTAAATACGTAATGCTATAACAGCTAACTATCGTTTCAAACATATTTATTTAATTGCACTATAGGGACTTATATGGCTAAGATTCTTTTAGCTTTAATCATAATTTTGTGTGGATGTTGGATGAGTAGCGAATCTCAAATACCACAATCACAACCGATCTCAGCTACCACCGAGAATAGTAAACTTGCCCAAGTCCTTAAAGTTGAAACAACTGGAGAACCAAATAATTATACTTTTTCTGTTACCGTGAGTAGTCCTGATACTGGTTGCGATCGCTATGCTGACTGGTGGGAAGTAATTAGCCCCGAAGGAGAACTGTTGTATCGACGAGTTCTCTTGCATAGTCATGTAGAAGAACAACCCTTCCAACGTACAGGAGGCATTGTAGCAATTAACCCCCATCAGACGGTCATTGTCAGGGTTCATATGTCTTCTAATGGTTATAGTCCAATGGCTCAACAGGGAACAGTTAGAGATGGTTTTTCTCCAGTTAATTTACCCGAACATTTCGCAGCTATTTTGGCTTCTGTCGAACCACTGCCGAAGAATTGTGCTTTTTAAATTATGAGGATTAACCAATGACTGATGACACTCCCGAAAGCTGTTATTTACGAGATATCCTGCAGGAAATTGCTACTCTAAAACGCCAATGCACCATTACATACCGAAATAAATCAAATAAGTTTACCGAAGTTAGAGGACAGATTGTAGATATATATGCTGCAGAAGGTGTTGACTGGTGTAAATTAGACAATGGTCCGGTAATCCGTCTCGATAAAATTGAAGAATTTCAGTAAGCTCATTTTCACTAAATTAAACATCGAAGTTAATTTATTACATGTGTTTTGAAGTTTGATTTCTCTGCTAATTTTTCCATTAGCCATTAGCCATTAGCCATTAGCCATTAGCCATTAGCCATTAGCCATTAGCCATTAGCCATTAGCCATTAGCCATTAGCCATTAGCCATTAGCCATTAGCCATTAGCAAGTGACTCATCGCTTTGTAATAAACCATTGCATTATTAAGAAATATCGCTTTATTTAAATGATTTTTCGCGATCGGGGCAATAATAAGGTACAAAATGGATAGTTTTATAGAAAGGAAACAATAAAGTCCTTATTCTTAACATTACTGCCAGGGAGTATCTAAAATGTATGTTGTTACCAACAGAAATTTACAACCGTCTCAATCTCCTGAAAAACGTTTTGGTAAAAGATTTAATGAAGTCGATCCCAGCGAGCTAAGATTAGCAGAAGTAAACAAAGTAGACGGTTCATGGCGAGTAGAAATATTGCCAGATCGAGATATCTACGAGGGAGAAGAAATGGTGGCTAGTGAAGCCGCATTTCTCAAAACCCAAAAGCGAATGTGCGATCGCTCAACTAATTGTCTTGTCTTTTGTCATGGTTTTAATACCAATTTTGAAGGAGCTTTAGAGATAGCTTTTAGAATACAAGAGATTTACCAAGATTTAGAAGTAGTGCTGTTTACTTGGCCATCAGATGGTGATGGTCCAACAAGTTATCGGAGCGATAAACGAGAAGCTTCCCAGTCAGTTTATGCCCTTGATCGCTTTTTTGAGAAACTTGCCGACTATCTCAAAAAATATAGAGACAGAGACTGTGGGCAAAAAATTAGCTTTGCTATGCACAGTATGGGAGCTTATTTACTGGAGCATTTACTAGAATCCCCTATTTATGAAGGAGAAACATTATTATTCGATAACATCGTCATGATCGCTGCGGATGTCAACAATCCAGATCATGTAACCTGGGTAGATCGAATCAAGTTTCGCAATCGTCTGTTCATCACTATCAATGAAGATGATTTTGCCTTAGCTTTTTCAGAGTTGAAAGGAGGCGATGAACAAGAGTCCCGATTGGGAAACAGCGTACGCAATCTTAATTCCAGAAATGCTACTTATCTAGATTTCACAGACGCGAAATCTATTCGCAATGCTCATAATTATTTCACCAAAGATGAACCTCTAGAGAATGCTAAGGTGAAGGAAATTTTTCAAACTGCTTTCAGTGGTGGGAGAGCCGAGCAAGGATTGAGTTTTGATATAGGGACTGGTGCATATCGGGTAACATGACTTTTTTGAACTCCGAATTCCGAATTCCAATTAACCTATAATTCCGAACTCCGAACTCCGAACTCCGAACTCCGAACTCCGAACTCCGAACTCCGAACTCCGAACTCCGAACTCCGAACTCCGAATTCCAAACTCCGAACTCCAAATTCCGAACTCAAATAGATTGCCAACTTGGGCATCGTTATTTTTTACTATTCGGAATATCTTTAATCGTGCTGCCAATTCCTTGAATAATACCTTTCCCAATTAAACCCAAACTTTTGCCAATTACCTGAGTCAAAACAAATACCACTGCATTACCAGCGAGGGCGACAAACCTCCGTACCAGTGGTGCGATCGCATCTCGAATTTCAATCACAATCGTGACCAACCAAGATATCCCTGTTAACTGCTCTAATTCTTCTTTACGAGGCGCATAAATAAACATTGTTCTAATTTTGCCATCATTGAAGACAAACAGACGATGACGACTTTCGAAAATGTCTTGGGGATGGGTGAAATATATTTCTTGACGATATCTCCAGGACAATTGATTACGAAAGCGAGCTAACTCACGATCGCTTTTATAGTTAGATCGATAAAGTTGATATTTAAAAATTTCCCAATCATAAAAATTATTTAAAATTACCTGCATGACAGCATTGGCAAGGTGAATAATAAAATTATGTAACAAAAATTCAATACGGGCGATCGCCTCTGGAGCATCAGATTGATAAATAACATTATCGACCTTCAAACCTGGTTTTCCTGACAAGTAGGCAAATAACTCCGGAATACCATAGATATAGTTGAAAATCTGACTTTTAACTGGGTTCAATTCTTGTTCTACTAAAGTGATTAATTTTTGTTCTTCTTCTACAGTTAGTTGACCATAATATTGACTTAAAAAAGAACCAGTACTCCATTGCCAAAGAGTAGTTAAGTAATCATGATAATTATCCTCTAAGTTATTGGAAAGTGGAGCGTTGTTAACAGTATCACTCAGGCGTTTCAAAATTAGATAGCATAAGTCTTTCTGTACTTGTGGCTGAAGAATATCAATTTCCAAAGGTACTTTAGTTTTATTAAATAAACCCAATTGAATATTCATAACTGCCTGCTCAAAGATGGTTTTATTGACAGAATCTTCAAAAACTGGAAGTGGGGCTAATTCCGTAGGAGTGACAGGAGCCAACTCTCCTGCATCAGATGGATTATCAACTGGTGATGAGTTCTCAATTAAGTCGATTTCTGCGGTAACAAAACGATTAGATATCCAACGGGCAGCCAATAATTCACGCTTACGACCCACTAAGAATACTTTTTCCCAATCGGATAAATCGGGATTATTTAATTGCGTCTCAATTTCTCTAAGACTCTCTTCAATCTGCAATCTACCAGGCTTACTAATCCGAGCTAAAACATTTTGCCAGAGCTGAGGACGCAAATTTTCCACCTGCCAATAAGTATCGCCGTAGGCAACGGAATATAAGCCTTCAATAATCGTTGTAATACTAGAATTACGCTCACAATAACCTCGCACACCCCAAGATTGAATCTTGGTCAGTTTTCTCAGAGAAAAATTAGGCGTTAGGAGAAATAACGGCAGCTGAGGATATAACAGTCTTAATTGCTGACAAAATTTAAGACTGGAAATTTCTGAGGCAGATGTATGAGAACTAACACCAAGAACCAAAACATTGAGAATCAAACCTTGAGTAAGTTCTCGCAAAGTGTCATTACTAATGTTTCCTTCACCGACAATTTCAAAATCGGCATATTGTGCGATCGCCGTACACAAACCCAGACGAAAGATGGAATCGCGATCAACAATGAACAGTTTAATCTTGTCTTTGGTCATTTCTAGCCGATAACCTGGCAATAACAATCAATTATATTGCTCAACTGATTATCAAACTAAAAGTACAAGGTATAATAATTTTTTCCTGCTTCAATGTTAATTAAAGTAATTACCTAATTCTGAAAGTTGAAATCCATTACAGTCGTTTGCCTTTAACCTGTTGCTAACTTGCCCTATGTTAAAGAATAGGGTACTCATCCCAGTGCAAACTGCTATCTTGTTGCTCACTCATAAAAGATAAACATTGTGTCTCAATCTTTAAGCGATCGCTATTTTGCCATCATCGACCAAATTGTTGAGCTGACTCTCCAAGGAAAAATTAGTTCCTTTGAGCGAGTCTATAGAATGCTGGTAGAACAAGTAGAGGCTGGCACCGGAGAAATATTTGAACGCTGTCTGAATCAACGGATCGAGACAACTAAAATGCAGTTGGATACGAAATTAAAAGCGACTCGAGTGCTTAGAGCCTTACAAACTATTGAAAAACAATGGTTACGTTGGCAGGAAGAAAACCAAGTTAATGCTGATATTGATAGAGTTGCCGAAGATATTTTAGCTGTCGCTCCTAAAGACTATTTCCTAGCGATAGTCAAAGTAATTGATCCTAATCAAGATAATTTTCTCAGCATCGATCAGTTGGGTAAATTGGCTGAGAGTTTAAAAACTGCCGCCGATAGTCAAACAGATCCTAATCTAGCTCAAGATTGGCAACAATTAGCTGCCGGTATTACTGAAGGCGTAAAATCCTGCACTGCTTTAGAAGGTGATTTGGTTAGCTGGATGTACTCTTCAGAGAGTAATTTTTCGGGTTTTGGCGCTGAAAAACCTAATCCCTGGCGTATTTGGGGGCAGAAAGTATCTAGCACTTTGCCCAAACAGTTATTTCAAACTTTAGCTCAACAACAATCAGCGATCGCTTTTGCCAGAATTGCCAATAATCTCGAATTAAGAGCTTGGGTAGAATTGGCTATTTTGCTGCACTATCTTCAACAAGGTTTAGTTACCTGGTACGATCAACAGCCATATAATTCTAAGTTTGGCAAAGAACTTTCTTATAGCACTTTGCTTACCTTTGCCTTTATTTGGTCTGAGCTATGGCAAGCATTTGCTAACAGTAAGCCAGAATTAGCTGATGGTTGTTTTTTAATGATGCTGCAAATTTTGCGGACTTTTGCTCAACGGGAAGACTTTCCTCTCTATAGCGGTGTCTTTGCCTCCTTTTCGGGGGAATATTTACAGGATACTCTCGATTATCTGAATGAACCTCTTAAGCAAGTGGAAGGAACAGAAGAAAAAGCTCGTATCTTGACTTTATTAGGCTATTCTCAACGGACAATTGGAGCCTATGACAAAGCTGTCATCTTTCATCAAGAAGCCTTAGAAATCGCTATACAAGCCGATGATTACCCTTGCGAAATTGCCAACCTTAACCACCTCAGCCGTACCAAAGTTAACCTAAAAAACTACAGCGAGGCAATTAACTATAGCCAAAGGGCTTTAATTGCAGCCCGCCAGGTAGGAGACAAATTAGGCGAAGCTAACGCTTTAGTTAACTTAGGTTATGCTCAGGTCTTGGGCGCACTTCAGCGAGAAAGTATGGCAGCTGAGAATTATAGTGAGGCAATTCGTTACTTGGAACAAGGAGTAGCATTAGCTCAGAAACAAGGAGACTTACAAAGTCAATCTTTTGGTCAGAGTAGTTTGGGAATCGCCTATGTCACCTTAGGGCAACCCACTGCTGCGATCGCCTCTTTAACGAGAGGGGCAGAATTAGCTCAGAATTCGAGGGATGTATATCTCCAAGGATTAAGCTTTTCCTATCTTGCTGAAGCCTACTATAGTATCGAAGATCGAGAAGCAGCAATCACCTATGGCAGTTTGGGTATGTATCTCCTTAATCAAATTAACTCTGTAGAGTGGCGACAAATAGCAGGATTATTGTCAATTTTGCAAGGGCAAGTCGGACCAGAAGAGTTTTCACAAGTCTTGAGTCAAAGGCGATCGCAAATTATTACTCTGATTGGCGTAGATGGCTACGATTATGTCCCAAAATTGCTAGAAGAATACAAACAAAATTAATCTGGGGCTAAATGAGGCTGTGAAACTCAATAATTTCAATTAGTTCTAAGCTCTAAGCTCTAGGCTTTAAGCGATATTTAGTAATTAGTAAAATAAGTGGTGATCCTAAATCCGCTTGGTGAAATTAGTGTTTAGTTTCTCTAACAAAGTTGTTTCTACTCAAACTCATTATTAGCGCATTGTCACAAACTCTTCGGCTGAACTGGGATGGATACCGACGGTGGCATCAAAATCAGCTTTAGTTGCACCCATCTTAACTGCGATCGCTACTCCCTGTATGATTTCGGCTGCACTATCTCCTACCATGTGCGCACCAACTACCTTATTGGTACTAGTATCTACAATTAACTTCATCAGAGTTTTTTCCTGTTTATCGGGCAGAGTATAGTACATGGGACGGAACTTACTGCGGTAGACTTTGACTGCATCACCATATTTTTCTCGAGCTTCGGCTTCAGTTAAACCTACTGTAGCTGCTTCGGGCGTTGAAAATACAGCAGTGGGAATATTTTCATAGCTCATCTGTCGAGATTGTCCGCCAAAATGAGTATCGGCAAAGGCTCGACCTTCGTTAATTGCTACAGGAGTTAAATTGATTTTATCGGTACAGTCTCCTACCGCATAAATATGCTCTTCAGCAGTTTGATTATATTCATCTACCGCTACTGCACCATTAACTACTTCGACTTTGGTATTCTCTAAACCTAGATTAGCTAAGTTAGGCTCTCTTCCTGTGGCAGCAAGACTGGCAGCATCGGCAACAATAATTTCTTCTCGACCATCGTTTCCTGGTATGGTTATCTCTAAACCATGATCCTTCTTGGCAATAGATATTTTAGGTTTGCAGGTAATAATCCGAATACCATGCTTTTCCATAGCTTCTTGAATTTCGCTACGTAGATCGTCGTCAAAACCATTCAAGATTTTATCTCGACGAATTACCATAGTTACTTCAGTTCCCAACCCATTAAGAATACAGGCAAACTCCACGCCAATGTAACCACCGCCAATGATTACAATCCGTTTGGGTTGTTCTTTGACATGAAAAATTTCTCTGGAGGTAATAGCATGTTCCACACCAGGAATCTCATCAGGTTTTACTGGTTTGCCACCTACTGCAATTAGGATTTTTTCTGCGGTAACTTTCTGATCACCAATCTCAATGGTATGGGAGTCGACGAACTTCCCGTGACCCCGATAAAGCTTTACTTCAGAGTTATCTAACATCCTTCCATAGATGCCATTGAGACGATCGACTTCATTATTGACGGCAACGATCATCTTCTCCCAATCAAAGCTGCTTTCACCTACAGTCCAGCCGTAGCCCGCAGATTCTTCAAAGGCAGCAGGAAAATGAGAGGCATAGACCATTAACTTTTTGGGTACACAACCTCGATTGACACAAGTTCCTCCTAGGCGATCGCTCTCAACAATTCCTACTTTGGCACCGTACTGGGCAGCACGTCTAGCAGTAGCGATTCCCCCTGAACCCGCACCAATCACAAATAGATCGAAATCATAACTCATTTTGAAATATGCTCCTTGTTAAATAGCTTTAAGCTCTAAGCTTTGGCTTTTAGATGATTTTTCCCCCTGACTTAGAGAGGGGGGATTTAATCTTTTATTTACCGCCGTAATAAAAAGCGATTTCTTTATCTTTCAAAGGAGGAAACTCCGCATCTAATAACATTTGATTGAGTTCGGCTTGAGCCAAATGTTTTGCACCAATCCTAACAATACGAGAGCGCATCGTATTGGTAACACCACTTCTTTGTCTTCCTGCTTCAAACCCCATAACCTTGTTATATAGTTCTAACTTGTTTGCTGGAATGGGAGAACCATCTAAATCTAGACCTTGAGCGATCGCCTTATCTACCGCGTCTGCACCTTTGGTGTCAGTCATGATATTCTCTTTTAGTTTAATAAAATAAATAAATGCTTGCCTTACAGATTCTAAGCAGATTGCAAATCATAGGTTTGATGCATATCCGCTTGGTACTGAAGGTAAGCCATAATGCAACCCAATAGCTAATAGAAAGTCATTACTTAAGAATAAGCAACGATGTCTAGATTACTTAACTAAATGAGCTTCTAAGAACCAAAGACGCATATCAATTGTACGAGAGATTTCAGTATAGAGATCTGCCGTATCAGCATCACCAAGTTCCTCAGTTGTGTCGATCGCCTCACGGACATGTTTAGCATAAGTACCAAAGCGATCTGCTAAAGCAGTTACGTGTTCTTCTCCAGTCACTGCATCTAGGTTATATTCAGACAAAATAGACTCAGCAGCAGCGATACGGGCTGTTCCCATTGCCACACCACCTAAAGCTGTAACACGTTCAGCAACCATATCAACATATCCTTCTAGTTCGGTTGCTATTTCATCAAACAGTTCATGTAACTGATAAAAATCCATTCCCTTAACATTCCAATGTGCCTGTTTAGCCTGAGTTTTTAGATCTAGGGTGGCTGCTAGGGTTTGATTTAAAATCTCAATTGCTTTAACTCTGATATTTTCTGCTAAGTCGTTACGGGTTGCGTAAATCTTGTTTTTAGAAACGGTAGAAACCATAGTTTAATTCTCCTTAGTATCTATTAAGTTTAAAAGATTCTAGATTTAATTAGCCAAAGGCAATATCCAAAAACATCATGGCAACAAATCCAGTCATAATTCCCAAAGTTCCTTCTTGGGCAGTACTTTCTCGGTCGATTTCAGGAATAATTTCGTCCACAATCACAAATAACATCGAGCCTGCTGCGATCGCCATTCCCCAAGGTAAGAAAGATTGACCAAAATTAACAATACTCGCGCCCAAAAAACCACCAATCGGTTCGACTAAGCCAGTTAGTAAGGAAATCCCCAAAGCATATTTAATGGAATAGTCTAACTCTCTTAATGCTAATGCCACTATTAAACCTTCAGGCATATTCTGTAAACCAATACCCAAAGCTAAGGGCAATCCATGACTAATGTTGCCATCGCCAAAACCGACACCCACTGCTAAACCTTCGGGAAAATTATGAATCGTGATCGCAATGACAAATAACCAGATTCGTTGAAAGTTTTCAGTAATTTTACCTTCTTTACCTTGATGAAAATGCTCATGAGGAAAATAATTGTGCATCAACCACAGTAAACTTGCACCCAAAATCACGCCGATACTGACAACTAAAGCTGAATTCGTTTGGGAATAACCTAAATCTACTGCAGCCTCTTTGCCTGGAATAATTAAGGAAAATGCTGTGGCTGCTAACATTACTCCACCACCCAAACCCAGAAGAATACCTTGCCATTTTTTATCTAAATTAGCAGTAAACAAAATTGGTAATGCACCTACTGCTGTGGCTAAACCAGCTCCTAAACTAGCTATAGTCCCAAGATAAATTGTTCCCATGATTTTTTCTGGGTAGGAACATTTTTTATAATGCTCCTACATAATGAAGTGTTTATTTGGCTTCTTTGAGATATGCCAACATGGTATCGGCATCGGATACTTCAAAAGGATCGGTAGGACAGTTATCACCAAAATCTGGTTCGACAAACATTTTTTCGATCTTCATGTCGTTGACAAACATCGAATAACGCCAGGAACGCATCCCAAATCCTAAATTATTTTTGTCTACTAACATTCCCATCTTGCGCGTAAATTCACCATTACCATCAGGAAGCAAGAATACGTTTTCGACTCCTTGCTGCTTACCCCACTGGAACATGACAAAAGCATCGTTAACTGATAAACAAACAATTTCATCTACACCTAGAGACTTAAATTCTTCGTAGTGTTTCTCATATCCGGGTAAATGAGTGGAAGAACAAGTAGGAGTGAATGCACCAGGAAGAGAAAATAAGACTACTTTTTTACCTTTAAAAATATCTTCTGTAGTCATATCCTGCCAACGAAAAGGATTGGGTCCTTCAACAGATTCGTCACGCACTCTGGTTTTGAATACTACGCTTGGTACTGTATCAATCATTTTTGAGCTTACTCCTTACTTAATTTTTTCGTACTCATCATGAGCCGTATTAGATAAATCATACTCATAACGACTATGAGTTGTCAAGCAGCAAAAAAAAGTTGTATTGAGGATATTTCATTCTTTCAATATGCAACATTTATCATTACATCTTTAGTATTACTCATGAATTAACGGACAGAACCACTAGTCCCCAATCAACTTAAAATATGCGTTAAAGCAATTATTAATAGAGATTGAGTATAAAAAGTAGTTTATAAAGCTTCTAGAAAGATGGAAAAAGTTATTGTAATTACAGGTGCGAGTCGTGGCATTGGTGCCGCTACTGCTTATCTTGCCGCCGACAAAGGTTATGCTGTTTGTGTCAATTATCTTCGTAATCAAGAGGCTGCCAAGAAAGTTGTTGATGGGATCAAAAAATTGGGAAACAAAGCGATCGCTCTTTCTGCTGATGTTGCTTCTGAGACTGATGTAATCGCTCTTTTTAATTCAGTAGACAGACAACTAGGAACGGTAACAGCACTAGTCAACAATGCCGGAATCTTAGAGCAGCAAATGCGGGTTGAAAATATGGATGCTAACCGTCTGCAACGAATCTTGGCTACCAATATTATTGGCAGCTTTCTATGTGCCAGAGAAGCTGTAAAACGTATGTCTACCAAACACGGTGGTACAGGAGGAGCTATTGTTAATGTTTCATCCGGTGCTTCTCGCCTTGGTTCTCCTGGTGAATATGTAGATTATGCTGCTTCAAAAGGAGCGATCGACACCATGACGATTGGCTTGGCAAAAGAAGTTGCTGAAGAAGGGATTCGTGTCAATGCTGTGCGCCCTGGTTTTATTGACACTGAAATTCATGCTAGTGGTGGTGAACCAGATCGTATTGAGAGAGTCAAAGAATTTATCCCTATGAAAAGAGGTGGTCAAGCAATTGAAGTGGCAACAGCAATTTTGTGGTTATTATCTGCTGAAGCTTCATACACTACAGGTTCTTTTATAGATATCACGGGAGGGAAGTAGCAGTCTAGGTTAACTTGTTGATAGCTAGTAGTAGTTGCTGTTGGCAATCCCTGTCGAGTAGTTAAAACAATTGATACATTACTTCCGCCTAGGTAATTTATATCCGTGTTAGTTTTATGGATAAAATTAGACAATAGTCAGAAATTATATCGCCAAAGTTTAATCGTCTGATCCGCACTACCACTTATTAGAGTTTGATTATCAGAGGCGATTGGCTTTGCCAGTGCGCTCCGCGCAATCGCCATAGCATGAATTTTATTAGTATGTCCGGTAACACTAGCTATTTTTTTTCCTGTTACTAGATTCCATAACTTGATGGTTTTATCCCAACTACCACTGATGAGAGTTTTGCCATCACTACTGAAGTTGACTGCTGATACACGATCTGAATGTCCTTGAAGAGTATAAATTTCTTTTCCTGTAGTTATATCCCACAATTTAAGACAACGATTGAAACCTCCTGTAGCGAGCAAATTGCCGTCGGGACTAAAAGCTAAAGATAGTACGCCACCGTCATTATTAATTGAACGAATTACCTGCCCATTTTTAATTTCTCTAATTCTCAATTGTGGCTCCAAACCACCACTACAAAATATTTGACCATTAGGAGAAAATGCAATGCAAGTCATGGCAGCAGAAAAAGAAATGTTGTGAGTTTCTCTACCTCTATTTACATCCCAAATCTTGAGGGATTTATCGGCACTACAACTTAGTAAAGTTTGATTATCGGGGCTAATAGCAAGAGCCACTATTGTATTTAGATGACCATTAAAATATCCTCCTAAAGTGCGAATTATTTTTTTTTCTTTTAGATCCCAAAATCGAATAGTTTTATCTTGGCTACCACTAACTAAAGTTTGACCACTATTACTCATTGTTAAACAGGTGACTGCATCTGTATGCCCACGAAGAGTAGTAATTCTCTGCCCATTATTTAACTGCCAAAGTTTTATTTCTGGGTCATTATTGGCACTGGCGAAAGCTTGGCTATTTTTGCCGATAGCTATACATCTAATAGCTTGATTCGCTGCTAAAATAGTGTGATAGCATTTTAATTGGTTATTACTTTGAGTATTTTTTGTAGCCTTAGTTGAATATTGCTGATAAGTATAAGCTTGAGATTGATATTGATTAGCAGGAGTATATTTGCTCTTATTTTTTACTTTAATACGGTGTGCTTTTTTAAATTCGGCATCGGCTCGATATTCATAACCTAACTTAGATAAAATATAACCTCGATACTGATATGCTTCTAGATAATCAGGATTTAGTTTAATAGCTTGAGTAAAATTAGTTAAAGCATCTTCATAATTTTTTGCTTCAGCATATTCAACTCCTTGCTGATAGTAAAATTCTGGAGTATTTTTAGTTTTGACAACTTTTGAAGTAGATTTATAATTATTTTTTTGTGTAACAGTTTTTTTGATATTTAAATTGTGGCTATTTTCTGTTTGATAAGCCTTGATTACTGCGTAGGCTTGATTGATTTTTTTGATTTCTATTTCAGCCTTTTCTTTAAGTAAGGGATTATTAAGATAACGATCTGGATGCCAGATTTTAGCTAAATTTCGATAAGCTTTTTTTGTTGCCTCTGGAGAGGCTGTATGTTTAATTCCCAGAATGGCATAATATTGGGCAATATCGTTCATATTTGATGATTAATATAATATTTTTATGAGTAATTATATTGATTATTAATATCTAGACTGAGGATAGTGGACATCTCTCAATCTGACTGCGATCGCAGTCAGATCATGTTCAATCTATGTAGTATACTCGAAAAATTTCAAATATAATTAATTTGATTTTCTAAAGATTAGATCGTACATCTCAATAGACTTGAAACGCCAAATATTTGCTAACAATCAGTTATCAACACTTGACAATATAACTTCAATCAAACTCTTGAAAATATATGACCTGTCTTTGAGATCTATTTTTCTTAATTACTGCTTAGTCATTTATTTTTAGTTATTTATCAAGATTTTCTTGCCTTTTCATCTTATTTTTTCAGAAACAATAAATAGATTTAACTCAATTGCTAGCCTTGAATTACTATTTTGAGTTATTTTAGCTGGATATTTATATGGAATGGTAATTTTAAAAAGCCATTGATGCTCTTTCTTTAAAAAGCTAATTTTTATGATTACATCAGAAAGTTATCAAAAATAATTTGCTATAATGTGATCAAATAAAACTAATACTTGATACATAAGTGTTACTAAAGATACCTATATTTTCTAGTAACAAACTTACAAGTTTTCTATTAGCTCAGAAGACAACTTTGAACTCTCTAGAACAACATCGAACACCTATCTACTAATAGTGATGAGCACTTACTCAGAGAAACTTGTATCAATGAATGGCTAGCAATGGCTGTGTTCTTACGAAATTTATCTAGTTGAAAATCTTTAGCTGGTTGAGTTTTTTGAATAATTAATGTTTTTTTGATTACTCAGCCGATTCTGCTTCCAGATTTTACTCCTTGATCGTCTGAAACAGTCATTGAATAGAAGCGAAACAATCTTGGACTAAATTTAAGGAGTCGAATCATGGATAACAAAGATAAGAACAACAACAAAAATAACAACACAATTGGACAACTCAGCTTGGAGCAACAATTTCAGTTGCAAGTTTTAGAAAGAGAAATTGAGCACCTAACTTTGGATCAGGCTAAAGAATATTTGCGGGAAGCATTTCGACAGATCATGGTTAAAGAAAATGTCTGCAAAGAAATGTTTAAGGAATGCTACTTGTAAAATTCAGCATTAGTAAATGCTATACGAACAAGAGTAGCTAGGATGATTGCAAAGCTTACGCCAATATAACTTAGTTTGGAGTAACTACAAAAGCGTAGACCTATGAAGGGCGGCTTCTCGTCAAAGTTCAGCAAGCTATGAAGTTGTGATTATGACACCTGTATGCTGGGTGTTTGTATTAAGCAAAAAGAAGATAGAAAGTTAATATTTTCTGTCTTTCTTCTTGCTGTGAAAATATATCTTCTGGATTACACCGTTTAAATGAGCAGCTGCTAGCCAAAATCCTGAAAGGATAGCCACTGAAAAAAATAGAGGCAATTATGGTTACTGTAACTTCTTTAAAACAACCACTAAAAATTAGTGCGACCCAACTCTTAATTAATAATGAATGGGTTGATAGTATTTCTGGTCAAAAGTTTGCCACAGTTAACCCTGCTAACGAGGAGGTAATCTGTGAGGTGGCTTTGGCAGGTGCTGCTGATTTGGAATTGGCAGTGCAGGCAGCAAGAAAAGCTTTTTCCGAAGGAGAATGGTCAAGAGTATCAGGAAGCGATCGCGCAGTTTTACTTTATAAGTTAGCCAATTTAATTGAAGAACATCAAGCAGAATTAGCACAATTAGAAACTCTAGATAATGGTAAGCCACTGAGGGAATCAAGCAAGATTGATCTTCCGTTAGCAATTCAATGCTATCGTTACTTTGCAGGGTGGGCTGATAAGATTCAAGGTAAAACCATACCCTTGGCCAAAGATTTTCTTTGCTACACCAGACACGAACCGATTGGCGTTATTGGTCAGATTATTCCCTGGAACTTCCCTTTATTAATGCAAGCGTGGAAGTTAGCCCCAGCATTGGCAACGGGCAATACAGTAGTGTTGAAACCTTCGAGCTACACGCCCTTAACTGCTCTTAAAGTTGGAGAATTAATTATCGAAGCAGGCTTTCCCCCAGGAGTAGTGAACATTCTCCCTGGTTTTGGCAATACACTAGGAATAGCGATCGCTCGTCATCAAGACATCGATAAATTAGCCTTTACTGGTTCAACAGATGTAGGTCATCTAATCATGACTGCTGCTGCTCAAAGTAACCTCAAACAAGTAACTTTAGAATTAGGTAGTAAGAATCCCAATATCGTTTTTGCCGATACCGACCTAGATGCAGCTATCGAAGGAGCGCATTTGGGCTTATTCCTTAATCAAGGACAATGTTGTACTGCTGGTTCGAGGATATTTGTGGAAGAAAAATGCTACCCAGAGTTCGTTGCTCGCAGTATTGAACGAGCTAAAAAGAGAATTGTCGGCGATCCCTTGGATCCCAGGACAGAACAAGGGCCCCAAATCAGTCAGATTCAGTTTGACCGTGTCATGCACTATATCGAAGCAGGCATGAGGGAAGGAGCTAATTTGCAATTTGGTGGAAGTAGAGTGGGCAATCGGGGTTTCTTTATTGAACCTACGGTCTTCACTGAAGTACAAGACCAGATGACAATTGCTCAAGAGGAAATTTTTGGTCCTGTAATGAGTATTACCAAGTTTCGAGATATTGACGAGGTAATTCGTCGAGCCAATAATACCAAATATGGTTTAGCTGCTGCCATCTGGACGCAAGATATTACAAAGGCCCATAAAATTGCCCATCATCTGCGCGTGGGTACAGTGTGGATTAATTGTTACGATGTATTCAACTCCGCTGCTCCATTTGGTGGCTTTAAGCAATCTGGTATTGGTCGTGAACTAGGAGAATACGGTTTGCGTGAATATACACAAGTCAAAACAGTAACGGTCAAAATTAATCAATAATTATCCACTGTTAACAACTACCAGCCACTAAGGTCAAGAGGGAGTTCACTAACAGACCATTGCTCTGCTCCTACGTGTAATTGAGCAGCGGCTTGTTCACCAGGCTCTTCTAAATTTAATGTCAAAGCAGCTCCAGCCTGAAAACGAAAGTCTATGCCATCCTCCTCTGACTGCGAGACTTGGAACTCAAAATCAATCCTCAATGGGTCAGCCGTGTTGACCACATCTGCCTCCTCTAGCTGAACTGTCTGCACATCTATAGCCGCTTGATCCGAAACAATTGAGCCCACATAGCGACTTCCTAACTCACCTCCTGTCATTCGCAAATGCCAGAAGTCCTGCTCATCCAACCACAAAAATATTCCTTTGTCTTCCGCTGGGTTGTATTCTGGTCGACCGTAAGGGGTTGCTAAGGGAAGTTGATAGCTGTTTGGTAATCCTAACAGATCGTCCTCCAAAGGATTAACTAGATCGGGTTGGAATAAACCGTCTTGCTCATAAGTCACTCCAATTTTGGTTGGTTGTGTTGTAGTAATGTTCAGACCATCATGTCCTGTACCGACTTGCCCCTCAATTTCAATTCCATTAGTAAAGTTGGTGATTTTATCATTTGGTCCCAGTAAGACGGGTGAGAAGCTAGAAGTTTGATCTGCCGTCAGAACTGAAAGCTTTGTATCATGGACATCTCCATCACCACTCCAACGAAACTCTAACAGGTTGTCACTCGCACCTTTTCCCCAGAATAATCCTAAGTCATTCCCCGAACTGAATTCTGGTCGATCTGGAAGATCGTCTGTGGAAACAATCCAACCAGCGGGGGATAGTCTAGCTCCTTGCTGACCAACGTTGACTTGTTGGGGATTAGCAACCCCATCTTGAGTGACCGAAAAGATTGCTTCTGCACCGAGACGAAGGTGAAAATCAACTCCATCCTGCCACTTACCGAGCCTGGAAGTTAAAGAAAAGCTGGATTCGTTTATCTCCAAGTCATCTTTAGTTTCCAGTGCAACTGGAGTCACGTCCAGAAGGTTATCGTTGGCAATTAAATTAACTTCAAATTGGGTTGGGTCGCCAGCACCAACCGTACGCAGGTGATAGGGACCATCGAACGAGTCTTTCCACAGAAAGACTCCTGCTTCGTCACTGTTGCTAAAGTTAGACTGGTTAGGGAGAGTATAATCTGGCTTACCTGGTAAGAAGGAATCCTTTAAGACCCAGCGACCAATTTCACCCGAAAATAGGTTCGAGAAATAAAGATTTGAATCTGGACCCGCAGAGATTTGAGTCACAGCAGGTTCCTCTGTGAAAGGCGTAGCTGAATCTACATTCCCTTGATCATCGAAAAGCAACGCATTAACCTCAGCACTATTACCAAAATCACTGAAGAATAATGCTCCTTGATAGACTTCAGGATAGGTTGTGCCAGTATAAAAATCACCCAGAGTAATCGATCTGGCACCATCGCTATGGTTACGAGCATAGATTGGAGCCGTCACGTCTGATGTACTAGCATAAAGCTCTTGAAATTCGGGTTCGTCAGCAAGAGCTGTAGTTCTTAGATTTACACTATTTCCTCCTTCATACAGCGGCCAACCGAAATTTACTCCCCGACCTTTATTAATTTCTTCCCAATTTGTCCAGCCTACATCGCCAATGAAGGGTTCCCCAGTATCTGGATGAATGGTATACCGCCAGGGATTGCGCAAACCATAGTTGTATACCTTAGATTGAATGCTAGTGGGATCTCCGTCGTAAAAAGGATTGTCTGGGTAGCCTTCCCCAGTAATTGGATCGAGGCGAAACAGTTTGCCAAAAGGATAATCAATACTTTGAAGTAATTCGGTCTCTTCAGGAGTAGGAGAATCACTAACCTGAGAACCATCTCCATGGCTGAAAAAAAGCGAACCATCATTGCCGAAGTGAATGGCACCAGCAGCATGGAAGTTATTGACCGGGGGTGTTTCTAGCAGGATAACTTCACTTCCAGGCACAGCCGTTGTGTAGTTAGAATTGGGGTCGGCTTCAACGCGAATTAACCGAGTTACACGTCCAACCTTGTCTAGATCTGGCTCTTCTTCAGGGGGATCGTAAGAGAAAGCGAGGTAAACATAAGGATTTTCGGGAAATTCTGGATGTACGGCTAAACCAAGCAGCCCCCGCTGACCACCGGTATTCACTTGTTCCGAAATATCAATAAATGGCTGTTCCAACAGTTCACCATCGTCGGAGACCCTTACAATGCCATCTAGTTTGGCGATTAACATTTTGCCATCTGGAGTCCAATCAAAAGCAGTTGGTCCAGATAATCTTTTGGTATCTCTATTTCCTTCTGCTAATCCGGAAACAACTACCTCCCGTTCGAAAACGAAGGGAGATTCGTCATTATCTTCGACAATCAATCTAGCAGTATTCTGTACACCCAGATCGATTCCCACTGGATTACTCAGGGTCAAGTTCAGAGATTCATTTAACTCTGGTAGGTTGTCATCCAGAAGTGGAACGATAAAAGTCTTGCTCGTCTCACCGGAGCCAAAGGTCAGCGTACCCGAAACAGTTGTGTAATCAGTCCCAGATCGTGCGTAATCATCTTCAGTAGTATAGTCCACTGAAACTGTCTGGTTAGTGTCGCCAGTTCGGGTTAGCGAAATACTCGCTTCACCTTGTTCTTCTCCGAAGTTATATTCTCCTTGACTGAAAGAAATGGTATCTAGATCGGTCTCATCATTATCTTCAATAGTTATGATCGCAGTTCTAATTCCTCCCAGTTCTGCTCCTACAGAATTTCCGATCGCAATATTAAAAGTCTCATCTGTTTCAGGGATTGTATCATTCAGAATGGGAACTACTATTTCCTTACTTGTCTCTCCAGGCGCAAAGGTTAGAGTTTCAGAAGTGGCTGCAAAGTCATTCTCTCCTGTAGCGGTGCCATCATTGATTGAATAATCTACTAGGACTGTTCCATCACTACCTTCGGTTCGGATAATAGGGATAATAGCTTCTTGTGCTGCCTCATTAATGCGTAATGCTTCTAAATCTATGGAAATAATCCCAGGATTGACCATTGGTTTTCTCTCTCTGACCATTTTGCCGCCTCAAGAGTAACCTTCAAAATTAGAATGTGTCGAGTAAAAGCCTACTCGTTATAAGATTAGCGATCGCCATAACTCAGCAAATTATTAGGGAATTGCTCCATAAAGCGATCGTTCGCCAATAATCACGATATTTTATTTCTCTAAAGTAATATGTAAATTTAAGCAGGTTGAAGGGATTGAGCTAAATTAGAGAAAATAGTTAGCTGAGTTGTTAACAAAGCGAGTAATTATAGATCCACGTTAAGCTATGGGTAGGATAAGTTTCTTACTGTAAAGATTCTTATAATAGAAATCTTATATAGTATAAGCTCACTAAGTTTAATAGCTCAAATGGATATGGGGTTCTCGATGCTGCGAATAATTGATCGGCAAACTGAGGCACAAATTGAATTAAAGCGGATCGGCGATCGCAATAATGGTGATGATATTCTACCCATGGAAGCCATGGTCAGAAAAATTGTCACTAATGTCAAGCAAAATGGCGATCGCGCTTTACTGGAATATACAGAAAAATTTGATCGGCAAGTATTTACCGCCGAGCAATTGCTAGTTAGCGGTTCAGAACTGGATGCTGCTTATCAGCAGATATCGAAAGACCTACTGCGTGCTATCCAAGCAGCCTGCCACAAAATAGAAGCCTTTCATCGTCAGCGAGTTCCCAAGTCTTGGGTTCAGTTTGAAGAAGATGATGTCGTCTTGGGTAAACGTTACACTCCTGTGGATCGAGCAGGTTTGTATATTCCTGGGGGGCGAGCTGCTTATCCCAGTACCGTATTGATGAATGCTATCCCCGCCAAAGTAGCCGATGTACCACGAATCGTGATGGTTACTCCCCCTGATCAAGATGGCAAAATTAATCCGGCAGTGTTAGTAGCAGCACAAGAAGCTGGTATTGAAGAGATTTATCGAGTTGGAGGAGCCCAAGCCATAGGATCACTGGCTTATGGTACCGAAACTATTCCTAAAGTGGATGTAATTACAGGCCCTGGTAATATTTACGTCACCTTAGCCAAAAAGATAGTTTACGGTACAGTGGGTATTGATTCCCTAGCTGGTCCTTCAGAAGTATTAATCATTGCTGACGAACAAGCTAATCCCATTTACGTTGCCGCAGATTTACTGGCACAGGCAGAGCACGATCCAATGGCGGCAGCGATCCTGTTAACTACTGATGCCAATTTAGCACAGCAGGTCCAGCAGGAAGTTAGCAGACAGCTGGCAAACCATCCCCGTAAAACTCTTACAGAAAAAGCGATCGCTCACTACGGTTTGATTGTGGTGGTAGATTCGTTGGAGGATGCAGCAGAACTTTCCAATTTATTTGCACCAGAACATCTAGAGTTAGAAATAGCAGACCCTTGGGATTTAATTGCACAAATTCGTCACGCTGGGGCTATTTTTATTGGTAATTCTACACCAGAGGCTACAGGAGACTATCTAGCAGGACCTAATCATACTTTACCGACGTCAGGAGCTGCTCGCTATGCTTCTGCATTAGGAGTAGAAACCTTTATGAAACACTCAAGCCTAATTCAGTACTCGGCAACAGCCCTGAAAAAGATGTCTAGCACTATTCAAATTTTGGCTCAAGCTGAAGGTTTACCTTCTCACGCTGATTCTGTGAAATTTAGAACCGAATAGTTGGTAGTAGTTGACTGTCAATAGTTAATATTTGATTGATACACAAAAATAATGTCTTTAATTATTTTTACTAATCTTGATATACTACTACCGCCACTGGAAGAGCAAAATTATGAGTCAGTTATCTCAGTGATTCAAGAATTGAAGCACAAAAATATTCCTTTAATTCTTATAACTGATAACACTCGTGCAGAAATAACCAGCTTATCGCAGAAAATTGGTTTAAATGACCCTTTAATAGTAGAGCAAGGTAGCGGTATTTTTATTCCTCAAGATAACCATCTTCTTATAACTTCAGAAACTACTAAAGTAGATGATTATCATCTTTATCAGCTGGGATGCACCTATACTGAAGCCAGGGCAGCTTTGAAAGCTGTACAGGAAGAAATAGGCAAAATCTTGCGTGGTTTTGGCGATCTGGATGAAGAGGATATTCAACCATTAATTGGCTCATCATTAGCTATGGCCCGTCGAGCTAAAGCTAGAGAATTTAGTGAGTATTTTTTAACCCCCAATCGAATTGCAATTCAAGAACTACGACAAGTAGCCACTGAATATGGTTTCAAAATAATATTTGGCGACAGATTATCCTTAATCATGGGTCAAGGGGCAGACCCCAAAAAAGCAGTACAGTGGTTAATCCAGAATTATCAAACCGTCTCCCAGGATAAACTCACTCCCGTTGGTTTAGGTCAGATAGATGGAAATGTAGCAGAGGCTTTAGATACGCTAACTTTAGTCGATGTTCCGAAAAACCAAGACTGGCAAACTGATTTTATTTCAGCTTGGGTCAAATCAATCAGACAAATTTGTCAAGACTATCATGATTAAACGAGTAAAGCTCGCAGCTGTTTGCGGATTTAATCAAAAATTATCTCCCCAGCCCAAATAAATCTGTTATAATGCTAAATCGGTAAGCCTAAGGAGAGGTGGCTGAGCGGTTGAAAGCGGCTCCCTGCTAAGGAGTTATGGGGTGTAAACTTCATCGGGGGTTCGAATCCCCCCCTCTCCGTGTTAATACAAGATACATATTTTCTTAAGCTTATAGAGCTGATACTTTACAAGATATCGAGTACAATTCCAGTCTATTAAACGAGCAATTAGTCATTAGTCATTAGCTATTAGCCATCACAAAAAAGAATTCAAACCTTTCTCGTTGTAGAAGCTAAGAGCTAGAAGCTAAAAGCTAAAAGCTATTATTAAAACTAGATTGATGTCTTAAATATGAAATATCTTAAAAGCGATCGCCCCTTGCTCAATAATAAAGCTAATCGTCTTTCTTCTAGCATTATATTGACCATAGCTTGTTTAAGTACAAGTTTATTTCTAGTAGCTTGTCAAGGTGGAGATCCTTCAGGAGAGCAAACTGGAGGTAATGAACAATCAAATGCAGGTTCAGGAAAAGGACTTAAATTAGGTACTTTAGCTCCAACCACAGGTGATCTTTCTTCAATTGGTCAAAATTGGCCTGCCGCTGTTAAGCTTGCCGTAGATACGATTAATGAATGTGGTGGCGTTAATGAAGCTCCTGTCAGCCTGATTAGCGAAGATAGCCAGACTGAACCCAGTGCAGGTAGTAGTGCGATGACTAAACTAGCAGAAGTGGATCGAGTTGCAGGGGTAGTAGGAGCTTTTGCCAGTAGTGTTTCTGGGGCTGCCGTAGACGTAGCAGTACGTAACAAAGTGATGATGGTGTCTCCTGGTAGCACTAGCCCAGTATTTACCGAACGAGCGCAAAATGATGAATTTAATGGTTATTGGGCGCGTACTGCGCCACCAGATACCTATCAATCTCAGGCATTAGCAACCCTGGCAAAAAAGCAAGGATTTAACAAAGTCTCTACTGTAGCGATCAACAACGATTATGGGGTGGGATTTGAAAAACAGTTCGTAACAGCATTTAAAGATCAAGGGGGAAATATTGTTGGTAAACCAGTCCGTCACGATCCCAAAGCAGCAACTCTAGATAGTGAGGCTAAAGCAGCTTTTGGTAGTAAGCCCGATGCAGTGGCAGCGGTTTTATATGCGGAGACTGGTAGTGTTCTGTTAAAATCTGCCTTTGAGCAAGGACTAACCGATAACGTGACCGTTTTATTAACGGACGGCGTTTACTCCGATGATTTTGTGAGACAAGTAGGCAAAACTGCTGATGGTAAATCAATTATTGCCGGAGCCTTGGGGACTGTTCCTGGAGCAAACGGAAAGGCATTAGCAGATTTTACGGCTCTGTGGAACGAAAAGGTTAAGAAGGAATTAACTGCCTATGTTCCTCACAATTGGGATGCCACAGTATTAATGATGTTGGCGGCAGAAGCTAGCGATGCCAATACAGGAGAAGGGATTAAAAGTAAAATTTTAGAAGTAGCAAATGCTCCAGGTACAGAAGTCACTGACGCTTGTCAGGCAATGGAGCTAGTCCGTAAGGGAGAGGATATTAATTTTCAGGGAGCGAGTGGGAATGTAGATATTGATGAAAATGGCGATGTTGTCGGTAGTTATGATGTATGGCAAGTAGGCGAAGATGGTACTTTAAGCGTGATTGATAACGTCAGTCCTACAGGTGCAAATTAAGCTTCAATAATAATCAAGACTATTTGAGCTAGCTGTTGCTTTGTCTCATTAGCTGTACTTCAATATCCAAAGCTGACAAAATGATTACTTTGAGGGAAACAAAAGCTCAAAAGTTCTATTGGTTGCAAACTGACCATAAATCAAACTAAGCTAAACAAAGATCGGGAATCTAAGGATAGAGAATAGTGATATATAATCACGTTCTATCAATAATTTGCCTACATCTTGTGTGCATTTTGCGACCCCAATCTAAAACTTAATCTAAAATTATTGCTGTTTTTAGTAACTCTCATCTTGTTTTAATTTCCCCATATCCCCTTGGAGTTAAGCATTCTAGAAAACGAAAACCATAAATTATGATGCTGAAACAAATTATTACCCAGATCAAAAATTTCTTTCCTGCACCAAAAGTTCATGCACATTGTGATGGTCCTTGCGGTGTTTACGATCCCTCTTCGGCTCGTATTGCTGCTGAAGCTGTAGTTTCGATGACTAAAAAGATTCTTGAACTAGAGCATCCAGACATTGGCAACAAGTCAGCGATGATTGGATATCATAATACTTTATCTCGCTTTGTCGCTATTAAAGAAGAGCAAGCGCAAATCACTAAAGATGAGCTTTTAATTCTATGGACAGACTATTTTAAACCTGTCCATCTTGAACAATATCCCGATCTTCACGATACTTTTTGGAAAGCGGCTAAACTTTGTTCTGCCTGTAAAGTAGAAGTTAGTTCTCAACACGCAAATGAATTAATGGATGCAGTACAAAAAATTCATGAAATGTTCTGGGCAACTAAAGGACGTGATGTTAACTGGTACAAAGCTAGCTAACTGAAAAAAATTTAACGCCAATGATTTTTAAGGTGAGTTGGTTGAGGTTAGCTCACCTTTTTTTATTGGTCAATTGAAAAAATATTAAAAATTATGGGAATTTATAATTAATTGATGCAACAAGTTTCAATTACTTTACTACATTTTATAAATTGAAACTTTTGTACCAATCGATTTTTAGCAATGTCAAAATAGCAAAAGATTCATAGGATAATAGTAATCTATATATTGGTGTGAGTGAGGATTGTGAATAATGCCCAAAATTTTGGGGAAATTCAAGCAAATAATGCCTGTATTTGCTATACATTTCTGTTTAATGTCAAGCTTAGAAGCGATCGCATTACCAGCAGTCAAGACCCATAATTTTAATCGGCAAGATAAATCCCCACCATATGTTTTGCAGAGACAAGAAATTTTTGGTAACAGTTTTCTGCTTCAAACAACGCCCATAAAATATTTTTTGTCTCAGATAAATAGTGTTCAAGAATTGCAAGACGTAAAGCCAACCGATTGGTCTTATGACGCATTACAAGTTTTGATTGAACGTTATGGTTGCATTAGTGGGTTTCCCGATCAATCTTTTCGCGGGGAACAAACAATTTCTCGCGCAGAATTTGTTGCCGGTTTAAATGCTTGTCTCAATACAATTGAAGCTATTATTGCCAATTCCGATCGTATTCCGCAAACAGATATTGATACTATTATACGATTATCGCAGGAGTTTCAGTCAGATTTGGCTATACTCCAAGGGAGAACAGATGGCTCGCAAGCACGATTAGAAGACTTAGAAGCAACTCAATTTTCTACTACCAGCAAGCTTCAAGGGGAAGTTATCTTTGGTTTAGGCAGTGTTTTATCTAGTAAGTCAGAAAGTAACACTGTTTTGGGCAGCAGATTAAGACTGGAGCTGGAAACGAGCTTTAGTGGTCAAGATTTACTATTTACCAGGTTATCTCGCTCTGATTTTTCAGGTTTTTCCGAAGAGCTAGGAACTTTACAGGGTAATTTGGCGTTTGCAGAACCGGAAAACAACGATCTGCAGCTAGAAGTGTTGCAGTATATTTTTAATGTGGGCAGTAAGGTCGATTTCATTGTCGGGGCAACAGGAACAACTGCTGATGATATTGCTGAAACCATAAGCGTTCTGGATGGAGAAGGAGGCTCAGGATCTATTTCACTTTTTGGTACCCGTAACCCGATTTACTATCCTCCAGGGGATGCAGGGTTAGGAATTATCCATCGTCCCGTAGACCAAATTAAGATTAGTGCTGGTTATTTGGCTTCTAATGCTAATGAATCAAGTTTGGGAAGTGGTCTATTTGATGGTCCTTACAGTGCGTTAGGGCAAATTACGATTAGTCCCAGAGAAAACTTTAGTTTGGCTGCTACCTATATTCATAGTTACAATCAAAGCGATCTCGAAACCGGAACTAATCGCGCAAATTTACAGTCGCTAACCGCCGAGTTATTTGATGAAGAGGTATCTACCGTTAGTAATTCCTATGGCTTGGAAATGTCTTGGGCAATCAGCGATCGCATCGTACTAGGCGGTTGGGGTGGATTAAGTAAGGTCAGTAATTTGTCTACTCTCAATCAGCAGATTGATCGTGGTACCCAAGATATCTGGAATTGGGCAGCAACCTTAGCACTACCTGATTTAGGCAAAGAAGGAAGCCTAGGAGGAATAGTTGTGGGCATGGAACCCACTGTGACTAATTCCACGATCAATACAGAGAATCTAGATGAAGACAGCGATCGCTCTTTACATCTAGAGGCATTTTATCAATATCAAGTCAATGACAATATTGCCGTTACTCCTGGGGTAGTTTGGATTACGAAACCTGATAGTGATCCGCAAAATTCTGATGATCTAGTGATCGGTACTATTCGCACTACTTTTAGTTTTTAGTGGTAAATTTATATTTAATTTATATTTATTGTTTATGGTTATAGGTTTTTGCTGATTGCACCAGGGATACTTTTGTTTGAGTTGGACTCGGTGACTTGGGCTTTAGCTGTAGCAAAAGCCAATTAATAACTCCCGATAACATGGGTAGAATAAAACAAATAATTACAGCGATCGCTGCCCAGCGAAATATAGCAGGTCTTTTTCTTCCTTGAGTAGGATAGCCACAGCTAAGACAAATTTCGGTTTCCGCCGCGTTAAGAGTTCCGCAAACTTTACAAGGTTCTAAGGACATATGATTGAATTAGTCTTGAACACAAACATGGATTAAGTTAGTCAGCGATATCATAAATATTGTTCAGAGAAATAATTTTCGATCTTAAACTGTTTATTGTCATTTTGCTTATTTACTGATAATATCTGCGATTCAGGAAATTAATCATGTTGCAATTCTACTATTCTCGTCTTTCGATTAATGCGCGTCGTGTGTGGGTAACTCTTTTAGAAAAAAAATTAGAGTTTGAGCCAATCCTGCTAAAACTTAATGGCGATCAATTTCAACCAGATTTTTTAAAGTTAAACCCTTTTCATCATATTCCTGTCTTAGTAGACGAAGACTTTAAAATCTTTGAATCCTTGGCGATTCTCGATTACCTTGAGGCTAAATATCCCAGTCCTTCTTTTATGCCTACCGCTGCTCAAGATATTGCCAAAGTTCGCATGATTGAATTAGTAACCGTAAATGAATTTCCCCCTGCTTCTATTGTGCTGATGAAAGAGATGCTAGATGTAACCGTTGAAGATAAAAAGATTGAGCAAGCCAAGCAAACTATGGCAACAGTATTAAAATATTTTGATAATAACTTAACTGAGAATAGTCTCTATTTTCTGGGCGAACAATTAACCTATGCTGATATTGTTGCTGGAACAGCGGTTGATGCCCTTCCTAACCTGGGAATCAGCCTAGAACCATATCCCCAAGTGACTAAATGGGTCGAAAATCTCAGACAACGTCCTAGTTGGCAACAAACTGTACCTTCTCCAGAAGAGATTGAAAAATCTAAAGCCGTTATGAAAGCAATTTTACAAAAGCGGTAAGTTATAGACAATCGATCTTCAATTAATCAAGCCGAAGTAGATAGCTAGGGGAAGAACAATAAAACCAACTGCAATCAAAATGCCTAAGATAAGAGCGATCGCATATACTAAGGGACTAATTTTAGAATTAAGTAGTCCAATTGATTGCCAGGCACTCCAGATACCGTGACGCAGATGAAACCCCAGCATAATCATTACTCCTGCATAACCAAAAGCATAGATTGGATGCTGAAATTTTTCGATAACTAATTTGGATAGATCTCGCATCTCTACCCCATTAATTACGGTGGAATAATATATGCCAAATTTAAAAGTTGCCAGATGCCAGACTAAAAACCCTAGCAATACCAATCCTGTAAAAATCATCGTGCGGGAACTAATCGATTGCTTGCTAGGTTCCCCAACACTTTTGATTTGACTGTAGTTGATCGGTCTAGCTTGCATAGTATTAAGTTTAATCGAGATGCCGATCGCCGCATGAAACATAACCAATATTAATAGAGTCAACTCCACCGCATAGAGTAAAATGCCCCAACTATTAATAGAATGCGCTAGCTGATTGTATGCTGTGGAACCAGCAAATAAGGTCAAGTTATCAATCATGTGGACTAAGACAAATAAAGATAAGCCCAATCCTGTAACACCTGAAATTATTTTTTTACCGATAGGAGAGGTATAAAAGCTAATTAGTTTCGGGCGATCGCTACTTATCGTCATGACAACAAAATAATCCGTATGATTTATCTTTTTTGTGAGAGAAGACTCTCGCTTTCAACGATGGGACGGGGCTGTGGGCGCAATACGATTACGACCACAGCCCCTCATGAATCGAAACGGACGGCTTAAATTTCTGAAGAAGCTTCAGAAATCGCGTCCTCCTCAACAAAGAAGGATTGAGAGTTAACACTTTAGACATACAATTTTCATGTACCAATACTTTCAGCCGTTGTATAATTGTCTTAAGAACGAAAACAAAGTTCTTAATCAGTACCTCGACAAGTGAATATATAAGGTTCTGCTCACAAGAGTTTGAGCAGGTAAAATATTCAAACCACGAAGTTAAGTTGCGCGAAAGTGCGGTCTTGGCGGTTCCCGTTGAGGAGCAACTTTCGTAAGATGATTTCGATCTAATGGCGTACCGAGGGACAATCGGGAACGGACTACCTGTAACGGTAGTAAAAAGCTTGAGGATCAAGCTCTGACGGAGATGTGTCTGCACCACTGGTGTTCTCATCTAGTTAACTTGGGATGATACAAGAATCCCTCGCTTTTAGCGATGGGAGTGTCAATGTATCCAATTACGCGATCACCCTACCTTCCAATCATAAGGAGTTTTTTGGTAACTGCCACAAGTCACGTAATATTATTTTAATTTTTGGGGAAGACAGATTATTTGTAAGGACGAACAGCTGTTCTCCCTTACGAAATATTTATTCTCCTTTTCCCTTTAACCTTTACCCCTTTCCCTATTAGCACAGATATATTACGTAGTAGATGCAAGCTCTAAGTTATACCGCTACAGTTTCGTGCTTCAGGTCTTTAAATTTATCTAAAAGACGATCTGCCCAATACTTGACATCATAGGTAGTTACGGTTTTGTACATTTTCGACATCCGTTCTTTTTGTTCCTCTGGAGACATCACTAAAGCTCTTTCAATGGCTCGATCCATACCATCAAGAGAATAAGGATTAGTTAAAATTGCCTCGGGTAATTCCACGGCAGCACCGACAAATTCAGACAAGACTAAAACACCGTCTTCTCCACCGTGAGCCACAATATATTCCTTGGCTACTAGGTTTAGACCATCCCTTAGGGGAGTTGTCCAACAGATATCAGCAGCTTTGTAGTAAGCAATCAAATGAGGTATTGGTATGGGCTGAGTAAAAAGACGAATTGGCATCCAGTCTAATTTACCGTAACGTCCGTTAATTTGACCAACTAGCTGTTCGATTGTACTTTGAGCCGTTTTATAAACTCGCATTCCTGGAGCAGATTGCACACAAGTCATCACAAAGCTAACTTTGCCGTGTAAGTCGGGACGACGTTCCAACAAACGACCATAAGCAGCTAATTTTTCTTCATTGCCTTTAACATAATCGACTCGACCTGCGGCAATAATTAGTTTTTTGCCTCCGAGTTCTTCTTTAATCTGATAAAGTCGATTCTTAGTTTCTGTCTTTTCTAAAACTGATTCAATATGCTGAGGATTTGTCCCTACAGGGAAAGCATCAATGTTAACTATTTGTCCCTTATAGCTTAACTGGGTTGTCATTTCAGGTTCTGCCAAAGCCATACCTACAGGAGTCATGTGTCCATCTACAGCCTCCTGCTTTGTTACTTGCACTGGCTTCAAGCTGCGGGCAACGTTAACAAAGTTTTCTGAATAGCGAGGGACATGAAAACCAACGATATCACAGCAGAGGAGACTTTCAACGATCTCATTACGCCAAGGCAAAATGTTGAATACATCCACTGAAGGGAAAGGAGTGTGATGGAAAAAAGCAATTCGAGCATCAGGTTTTAGTTCCCGAATATATTGTGGTGCCAGCCACAGATTATAGTCATGAATCCAAATTAGAGCGTCTTCGGCAGCTTCTTCACAAGCAGCCTCGGCAAATAGACGATTAATATTCTTAAAATTTTCCCATTCTGCAGTTTCCGAGGTGAAATGATAGGGAAAAGAATGAAGAATTGGCCAAAAAGCTTCTTTTGAAGTGATGTGATAAAACTGCTTAACTTGTTCGTCATCTAGAGGAATACGTCGCACATTATAGTTAGCTTCTCCCTCAATGTTAACTCTTTCTTCAAAGCTATCTTTCTGCTCTGGGCTCACTTGTTTCCAAGCAATCCACGTACCTTGATTAACGTCAGCAAAGAAACTTTTGAGGGTAGGAACAATTCCATTGGGACTTTTTTTCGGTACATAATGAATCTTGCCATCTTTGATTATTTCGTCGTGAGGTTCGCGATGATAGAGGATAACTAAAGATGATTTCATAATTTTTGTTATTGATTAACTATTAAATAAAGGAATCTTCAAGCACTAATGGAGTAATACCAATCAAATGAAATTTGCTTCTAGAGATAAAATAGCTATGGTTTAATTGACTAATCGATTTTTTCGTGAAATGTCAAACTAAAAAAAATTAAAGGTTTTTGGGTTATTCTTGGAGCTTTCTGGTCTCTATACTAGAAGATACAGTTGTTATTTACCGTATAATAAAATTTTTGTTCATTTTTCTGCTTTTTCTACAATATTATTTGTTTTAACTAAACTTTTATGATTGACAAACGCTGTAAAATTAGTATCAATTGTTTGACTACTATCATTGCTGGTTATAACTTGTGTAAACTAGCTATTTTTATTTTACCTAACTAAAATTTCATCTCTAACTTTGGTTGTGACTACCTAACTGAGTCAAAAAATGACAACAATTTCTAAATATACATTGGGCATTAGGCTGCTAACTTAAAATTTTTTTCAGCTAACAAAAAACAGTCCAATATATTTGAATCCTACACTAATTGCTGTACTGAACCCAAATCTAGAATTGTTTAGATTGCTTAAATCCCATAATTAGCTTGTATTTGAACAACTCTAGTTTAAAGAACTTTAAAAACTTAAAGTAAAGAGTTGCCGTGTTGTCTTTCATACATCAGAATGAGTTAAGGGAATAATTCAAACTATCCATAGACCAGAGAAAATTGCGTGAAAGTAGAAGTAAATACATCAATTAGGTTAGTTCCCGAGGCTACAGGAAAATTGTTGGCTTGGGCATCAGGATTAGAAAGTTCGACCAATACTTACTTAGAACAGACTAAGGCTTTAGCCCGTAAATTAGGTGCTTATTACCGACCTGATGGACTGACAGAAATTGGTTTCTGGGTACCAGGACTAATTAGAGATGTGTTGCATGAGAGGGAAATTTATTTAGAAGTTTTTACTCCTGTCGAACCAATTGACTGGCAAGAAAAAGAACAAACTATTAAATTTAGACGTGATCGCGTCCATCTAGAGCAGCAAGGTGAGTATATCTGGGGTGTAGTAGCAGGAATGCAGCCAGGAAATCGTCTCCAAGCAGGTTCTTTTTACTGGTTACGCTACATCGACCGTGCCGAAAAACTGCGGACAATTCGCGACTTAGTACCCCATTCTCTTCCCTACGGTATTTTCGCTCCCGCAGAACTATACGATATAGATAGCCTCCAGGCTAACAGGGCAGATTTAAAATATTTTCGGCGTACAGCCAAATCTCTTGACCCCAAAGTTAAAATTCCCCGCGTGGGCAATCCCAAAAATATTTTGCAGATTCATGTGGGTACTGCTTCTCCTGAAGGAACCATTGAAGGCTTAACTCGTATATACCAAGATATTGCCGCCAAGATCATCGCCAGACAACCCTTAACCCCCAGCGAACAGAACTATAGTGGTTATGATGCGATCGAACTGCTGCCTACTGAACCAACAATTGAATATCGCGATGAGTATAGTCCAGAAAGCGAATTTTTTGCTTTTGTTAGTGAGGAAGAAGATCTGGTCGAGGTTGAATTATTCAAACCTAATACCCAAGATTGGGGTTATGATGTACCAATTTTAGGTTCTAGCACTACTAACCCTGCCTTACTTAGTACTTTACGACCCGATGAAGTAATAGACTTTATTGCGACACTGCATAACTTTCCTACCCATCCCATCCAACTAATCTATGACTTAGTTTACGGACACGCTGATAACCAAAGCGAATTATTGATTGCCCGCGAATTTCTTAAAGGACCGAATATGTATGGTCAGGATCTTAACCACCAGTTACCAATGGTGAGGTCAATTCTCTTAGAAATGCAACGGCGTAAAATTAATACGGGAGCTGATGGAATCCGAATTGATGGCGGTCAGGATTTTCGTTTTTTCAATCCTCTTTCTGGCAGAGTAGAGCAAGATGACGCTTATCTTTTGGAGATGAGCAATATTGTCCAAGAAGTTAACGAACATAAGCGACTTTTATTTACCATTTTTGAGGATGGTCGTCCGTGGCCTGAAGAAGGCTGGGAGGAAAAGTCTACTTATCGTGAATTAATCGAACTTAAACCAGAGTCATATCAATGGGGTTCTTTGATTTTTGCTCATAATACCCCCAGTGTTAAAGGGTTTTGGGAGAAGAAATGGTCGCGAGTTATGGAAGTTATGACCATGGGCGATCATTGGATTACTGGCTGCGGGAACCACGATACGGTCAGACGGGGGAATCAGATTAATCCTCAGGAACAAATCAATTGGAATCTGGGCAAGACGCTTCCCGAAGTAATACGAAATGCTTACGATAATCCTGGAGTTACTCTTTGGGTAAATTGCTTTAGTCCTGGTTTGCCAATGGATTTTATTAATGCCACCATGCACGCTCCTTGGTTATTCTTTAGGAACACGGATGAACAGTATGGAGTCAAGGTGGTTTCTGAAGAGGTGGGGTTTTTGGACTGGCAAATTAGTCCTAATTTATATCGTCGGTCTCATTGTTTTCCTCGTCTCAAGTCTCTGGGATTTAAGCAACTCAAACAATTAAAGCAGTTTGGTAAAGCATTACACCATGCTATGATCCAGCAGGATTATAACCTGGCTGAAGTAGTAGAAGTCTTACGCGCTTGTACCGCTCCTGATACCCACTGCATTGAGGAATTGTCTCCTCTGGTGGAATTAATGCGGGGAGGTATGGTTCGTTTTCTGAAAAAATTAGACGAAGATCGTTTAAAAAGCTTTGCTCTAATGTTTATGGAAGATTGCTATCAAGTTTGCAATATTTCCAATTATGAATCGCAGGTTGATCCTCTACGAGTTAAATTTAATTTGACTACCAGAGAGTTTCGCCATCTCAACCCTTGGTTAGCTCACAACATCCTAGAAAAAGATACTTTTGATAAAATTAACGAGGAAGCAAGAACTGTGATCTATGGCATACGCCATAATCTTGATTGTGAACAGGCAGTAGCGATTATTGCTAATTTTGAAGGAGAACCGATTAAGCTAAATGTCGCCGAGATCTTGAAACTTGATTTAGCAGAATGGCAAGTTGCGATCGCGACTCCCGATCTTAATGTTGAAGATTTAGAAGATCTGACTGAGCTTACCCTGAGTAATAGTCAAGGTATATTATTAACAAGGTCTTCAAAGCCTAGCAGCAGTAATGAGTAATAATTGGGAACCGTCGCGGGTTGAAAGCAAAATTGGCATCAATTTTAAACACGACCAAACCCTTCGCCTAGCATTAATCCATCCTTCCTATGCGAAACAAATTCACGAACCAGAAATAGATAATCAGCGTTTAGAATTTCTCGGGAAAGCAATACTTGAATTGGTAGTAGTTGATTATCTATTTAAGCATTTTTCTCACTTTCAAATTGGCAAGCTTAAAGCATTGCGAGACAAAATAACCGAGACGGATAGACTAACTAAGCTTTGGTACGATCTTCAACTAGGAGAAGCTTATCCTTTTCTCGGCTTGAAAGAAGAGCGACATCGCCTCCGAGTCAAGCCCAGCAATCCTTTTGAGAAAGCATTTAAGGCTTTAGTTGGTGCAATTTATCTCGATCGGGGTTTTTCCCAGACACGTAACTGGTTGGACAAACATTTGATTGTGCCCTTGCTCAAACGCTATTTAAAACCTGATTTAGAACATTCAGCCTCAGATAAACAGCTACAATTCTTAGGGGAGAATTTATTAGATGGAATAGTAGCAGATTATTTATATCGTCAGATTCTGCAAGCAAATCCCAGCAAATTAAAACCTTTAGTCAGAAAGTTAACTGCTAAGGATAGCCAAAGTAAGTATTTAAAACAGTTATCAAAAGAAAAATGTCTGGAAATTGCTGACCTAGAAAGTAAGCCGAAATCTTTTACCATTCTGTTGGCACAAGTATATCTCCAGTTTGATCGCGACAATAGTAAGAGTAGTTTTCGCCAAACCAGCAGCTTTTTTGCCGAACAATTTATTGATGATGATGCGATTATGCAACAGGCGATCGCTTTATTACTCAAAGACGGTAAACCCCAAAAATGGATCATCCACAAGGTTATGGGTTATCCAAGCAATAAATACAATCAAGGACGAGAAAAATACTATGAGCTGATGGGGAAACCAGAATAGACTTTGGCACAGTAAATTGTTGACAATTAGTCACAGCTACAAAAATCAACAATTGATGATGCCGATCTTACTATCTAATTTGGGTAACTTAAGGTTATTAATATTTCCTATTCACACATTACTACATCTACTCCATTGATCTACAGCATTGTATTCTGTGGTCAATAGTCAATTATGCCCCGGCATTCAAATCAATTATTACCCTCTGATAGATGAATTAGTAAACAAGTGAATCATTTTAAAATATAAAAATAGACATGATGTCTCAAATAAAGAATAGTTCTGACTCTGATGATAATATTCAAGCAGCAATGTTTGCCGATTGTCTTGCCAATAGCAAAGAAATTTTTCAGTTAATTGATGCAGTTTTTCCTTTAGATTTATGTCATCAATACCAAGTGTTACCATTAAAGTTGTCAGGGAATGATTTGACCCTGGGTTTGATAGATCCAAATAACCAAGAATCTTTAAAGTTGATCGACTCGATCGCCAAAGCATTTAAATACAATGTAGAGCTCAAATTAATTGATACTCAAACGCATCAAATAATACTTGCTAGTTATCCTCAGAATAAGCAGCAGCCTAATCGACAAAAAGGAGATTATGACAAAACTATATACGATAAGACTATAATTGATGATAGTTTGAATCCTGATGCATCATTAACTCCTAAAAATTCTCAAACAAGAAACCTGGCAGATTCCGCCCCAACAATTATTTCCCAACCAGAGTCACCATCCCTTCAAGCTCAACTCAATAGCTTGGAAGTATTACAAGATTTACCTTCAGATTTAGACTTGTTCCAAGATTGGGATTTGAGAGAGCAACCTCAACCCCGTCAAAATAAACCAACAGATAGTTTAGCAACTCTTTCTGAAAATTCTGCTGCATTGAGGGAAAAACAGCAGTCAAATAATCCAGATGATCGGCTAACGATTATTGATCATACTGACTTATCCGAGCTTTCAGCCCCAGAACAATCTTTTCCAGAACCGCAAATCTCGAACTTAGTCGCCGAAACTCCGGTTAATTCTCAGGAAATTCTAGAAGTATCTACAGCAGCAGTAGTTAATTTTTTGGCGGAGTTACAGCCTCAGTTGTCATGGCACAAGTTATTAGAACAAGCTCTTAAACATCGAATTGATCGACTTAATTTAATTCAATATAGCGATTATGGAAGTATTATTGCGAGCCAAAATGATGTAATTCAATCTGCTCTCGATCAAGTGCCTTTAACAGTTTTCTGTTCTGTGATTGATGAAATTAAAGGTATGGCAAGACTTCCTCGCGATTCTAAGACCCATCCCAGAAAAGTAGTATTTGAAAAACTATATGACCATGAGCGAATCTTGCTCCGTTTGGAGTTTATGCTTCAAGACACAATAGAAGATATAGAACAGAAGGACATGATAATAGTTCAAATCTTAAGAGATGAGGCTGTTAAGATCTATGAACAAAGACAAATGGATAAAATCAGTGAACAGGCTTTGAGCTTGGCGCAGGAACTAGAAAAAACTCTGAGAAAAATCCAGACTTGTTTTGATTCTGCTGATTTTACTAACCTGAATGAATTACAAACTGTTCAAAGTAGAATTAACCATCAAATAGAAATACTATCCCAATAAAAATCCCCAGAATTTAGCTCCTGGGGATTTTTAGAATTGAGCCAACAAGATTAACTTAGCTCACAAGTTTTTAGTTATCTTTACCAACAACCTGGGTTTTGAGGGATTCAAACTCCTGAACTAATTCTTGACGAGAAGATTTAGTTAGTAGATAACGATAGACAAACCAGCCAGTATAACCTAAGCCTACCAGCTCAAACATAGGTGCGAGTAGAGGGATATCGTTGATTGCTGCAATAATCGCCAACGTAAGTTTGACTGCAACTATAGCCAAGAAAAATAGCAGCAAATTAACTAGGAGTTTTTGATTATCGTCAACAAATTCTTTGATATAGTCAAAGATTTTAGATAGGAAGTTTGTACCAATATTCAAATATTCTTGAACTTGGTTATCTGCTGGTGATGATTTGGGTGCTGTTATCTGACCAGGATAATCGCTACTTAAACCTGTAGTGGTTGCTTGGGTTTCGGTTACTTCTGGAGTGTTAGATTCCATATTTTATGCTCTCCTATGGTTTAAATGAGTATTAGTCTGCTATTACTCTGATTTACTATGATGACTATACTTTTGCTCATAGTACCAAACACTTTCTGGTGTTGATCTAATTACTACAGCAACTTTTAACAGTCCTGAATATCCTCTCACAGTATAATGCCCCATATAAGACAAATTGTCAGCATTATTGCAGTATATTCCTGCTTTTAACCAGAATTTGCCCATTATTTGCCTTTAATTGACTTAGGCAGCTCTGTTAATCTTAATTTTCGCTTTATATTAAACTTATAATTACTTAGCCATTACCATTTTTTGGGACTTCACTAAAATAGGATACTTTACTGATGAAAAGCAAAACATCCTATCAACTTGGCGATTAAATTAGTCATAAAAGCAGATTTAGAAGATTTTCAACAAAACTACGCCATACTGTTACTGAGAAATCGCCGCAGGCTCTTGTAATGTAGCTTTTTGATTAGCCGATTGAGTGGAACGGCAATTGATTTCGCAGGAGTTGTTAGGACTTTCGATTAATTTTACTTTGTCTAGTTCTCCACCTAATTCTCTAATTGGCGATCGCAATAAATCAGCTATCCGAACCGCAATATTCTCGGCAGTGGGAACAACCTCAGCAAAATAAGCAATATCTTTATTCAAAAATGTATGATCGAAAGGTTCAACGACATATTCGTCAATCACATTTTGCAGTGCGCCTAGATCTACCAACATACCTGTACGCTTATCTATAGTTCCCGCCACCGTAACTTCTAGATGATAATTGTGTCCGTGACCATTAGGGCGAGCGCATTTACCGTAAATTTCTTGATTTTTCTCAAAACTCAGACTAGGAATGGCTAAGCGATGAGCCGCACTAAAGTGAGTTTTGACAGTTAGAGTTGCTTCCATGTTATTTCCTTGATAATCTGCCCAAAGTTCGGGATGTTCAAATAATTTAATGTTAACCAAGGGTAAATGAGGTGCTAGTTTATCCCAAATTACCCTAGCAATATTTTCTGTAGTAGGTAGAGTCTGCTGAAATTCTGACCAAGTATCGTTGAGATGAGAATAGTTTAGTTGGCTAGTGACTTGTTGTTTGATTACTTGTTTGACTACAGACAAGTTTTCTACCATTCCATATTGATCTAAATCGCCTTCTAGAGATACATACAAGACATAATTATGTCCGTGTCCAGGGAAACGACTACAAGCGCCAAAAAGGCGTTGGTTTTCTGCTGCGTCTAATTCTGGCAACCAGTAGCGATGACTCGCGGAAAACTGAGCGCGACGATTAATAGTGCATTTCATATATTGGGCTTATTTAAGTTGATACTTTGGATATGTAAAGTTAAGTAAACTACTTTCTTTTACTAGGATAAACTAATTTTGAAAGCAATTTGAGAAAAACTTGAGAATCTAAAGAACAAAGGCAACTTTTTCTTGAGCTTGATCGTGTAACTTGGTCGCAATTCTAAATATTTCTTGCCCAGTATGGAGATAGTGATCGTTGTAGTTCAGAGTAAACCACTCCAATTCTTTGATCCCATCCCCGATGTGATTTAGACAATAATAAAGATTGACTGCAACCCCGGCTAATTGAGCTGGATTAGGCTGAGATGATAGTTTTTGTTGTGCATTTTGCCAGTATTCGTTACAGGTATCCAAATAATCCTGAAAATTTTCCATTAAACTATCATCAAAAGGATCTGCCGCTAAGCGATCAATTTCTGTCTCTATAGGATCAATGATTTTAGCAATCAAAGAATCAATTGGCAGATAAACTTCCTGTAGCCACTTAAGATAATTAATTTCGGAGCAGGCAGCCTCTCGTTGTTGCTTGTAATGTCTCTGGGCAGCTGAGTTTCTTGCTTGTCTGCAAGCATAAAAATCGTTACTATAACCTAGTTGTTCTCGGTCATATAAGCGTCTGCTGTGGCTATTTTTTAACACCTCATAAGCGGCATTAAGAGCAATAATCTGGCTACAGCCTTGAGCTTCTGTTTGGCTATCTGGATGAAATTGCTTAGCTAATCGCCGATAGGCCTGTTTGATCTCTTTTTGGGTAGCTTTAGGATTGACTTGGAGAGTTTGATAGTGATTCACGGCTCTTGATGATCATGGGTAGGTTTTGCTAGAGAAAGTTAAGCGGTTAAGGAAGTAAGGAGAATGTAGCTAAGAGTTAATAGCTAATAACTAATAACTAATAACTAATAGCTAAGAATTAATAGCTCAATTAAATACAGGCTGTTCTAAATCAGCGAACAAAGGTGTGCTCAGATAGCGCTCACCAAAGCTAGGCTGAATCATGACAATTAGCTTGTCTTTATTTTCTGCCTTTTTTGCCAGCTTTATTGCTGCTGCTAGGGCAGCGCCAGTAGAAATACCGGACAACAGACCTTCTTCGCGAGCTAAACGGCGACCAAAATCGATCGCTTCCTCGTCAGTCACAGTAACAACCTCGTCAATCAAATCTACCTTTAATACTTCTGGGATAAAACCTGCTCCAATTCCTTGAATTTTGTGCGATCCTGGTGTTCCCCCTGAAAGTACTGGGCTACCTGTTGGCTCAACGGCGATCGCTTTTAATTCTGGTTTATATCTTTTTAAGACTTCAGCCGTCCCTGTAATGGTTCCTCCGGTACCAACTCCTGCCACAATCATATCTACCTTACCTTCTGTATCTGCCCAAATTTCTTCAGCAGTAGTACTTTTATGGACTTCGGGATTGGCAGGATTATTAAATTGTTGCAACATATAGGCATTAGGAATATTCTCAGTTATTTCCTGAGCTTTTCTGATGCAGCCTCCCATCCCTTCGCTACCAGGAGTTAGTTCTAATTGAGCGCCATAAGCTTTTAACATTGCCCGCCGTTCTTTACTCATAGTTTCAGGCATGGTTAAAATCAACTTATAACCTTTTGCTGCTGCTGCCATTGCTAAAGCAATTCCTGTGTTTCCTGATGTTGGCTCAACGAGGAGCGTTTTGCCAGGTGTAATTGTACCTGCCGCTTCAGCAGCATTAATCATATTGACCCCAATACGATCTTTTACTGATGCAGCTGGGTTCATTCCTTCTAGTTTGACAACTATTTGAGCAACACATCCTTCTTGTTGGGGGATACGATTAAGCTCCACAAGGGGAGTCTTTCCGACCAGTTCCGTAACGTTTTTGGCAATTTTCATAAGATACAACAGGTTAATAACTAGTTCTTTAATTTTGCTTGTTTATTAACTACTCTATCTATCTATATTTTCAATAGTTTATATTTCTCAGCTTTAATTCCGTTTGTAGAGTTTAAGGAAAGAGCAATCTTGTCTGTTTTGGTCTAAAAACTATCCGCCCCCACGAGTAGACAGCATCCAACAACGGCTATTGTTGCTGTAGCTATTACTCATGGGGGCGGTCTAGAGGGTCTCTAAGTTGAAACCTAACTGCTGGAAGGAACTCCAACAATGTCTACCTAGCTACTTCCGAAGAAGATTTGAGATGACTGTTTAGAGAACAGCCCCAGCACACAGCTGGCTATCATCAACTAGGAGACCCATCATAGTACTGTGTTCTGTCATGGGCATCACCTCCTATATCCCTAAATGGTTATTTAATAATTTTCTATCTGAAGTTAATATAGCTAAATTTGATAATTTCGGCAATGTCGGATAAATCTTTGGGCTAAAAATTGCGATGCTCCCCAATGAAGATGTAAATAAGAAGCGTGTAATTTGGCGATTCGCCATCCCTCTGTTAATGGAGAACTAAATTGATGAAAACCCTGTAATTGCCACTGTGGAGTGGAGGGAAGGGCAGTGAGTTGGGAGCGGTGAAATTCGTGTCCCCTGACAGTTTGCCGGGCTTGAATAAGTGGACTATCTTGGAGAGCCTCAGCCTGTCTATAACCCAAGGTTAATTTAGTTTGCATAGTGACAGTGCTAGGAATCACCCCCACCATTGACCAAGTTTTTTGCTCAAGATCCGTTAGCTGTTTACATAAATACATTAGACCACCGCATTCGGCATAGGTAGGGATGCCAGTTTGAATTAGTTGCTTGAGCTGTTGCCGTACCGATTTATTTACTGCGAGTTGTTCGGCAAAAATCTCGGGGAAACCACCACCGAAATATAATCCCTGAATATCTTTAGGAATATTCTGAGCTGTAAGCGGACTCCAAAAAACTAATTCAGCCCCATGTTTTTCCAGAATATCGAAATTATCTTGATAGTAGAAATTGAAAGCTAAATCTTGAGCGATCGCAATTCTAATTGGAGACTGAGGATTGGAGACTTGGGAATTAGGGACTTGGGGATTGGGGACTGGGGATTGAGAATGCCGAAGAAGGGGGAAGAGTTTGTCCCAGTTAAATGATATTTTTGCCAGATGGGCTAGTTGCTGAAAAATACTATTAATCTGAGTCAGTTCTGCTGAGGGAATCAATCCTAAGTGGCGATCGGGAATAGTTACTGTAGCATTACGTTTTAAAACTCCCAATATAGGCATCCCAATTGTATTTAATGCTGTTTCTAATAATTCTAAATGGCGATCGCTGGCTACTTTATTCAAAATTACGCCAGCGATTTTGACTTGAGGATCGAGGTTGGCATAACCAAAAGCGATCGCGGCGATGGAGCTAGACAAGCTAGAACAGTCTAAAACCAAGGCTACAGGTAAGTCTAATAATCTGGCAATGTGGGCAGTACTACCATAGTCATTCAAAGATTGTTGGTCATCGACATTTAGATTACGAATACCGTCAAATAGTCCCATCACTCCTTCTACTACTACCCAGTCAGCATATTGAGCATGATACCGAAAACAAGATTGAACATAACTGGCAGAAGTTAAAACTGGATCTAAATTACGACAGGGTCTATCTGTCACTGCCCCATGGAACATCGGATCGATATAATCCGGTCCTACTTTGAATGACTGTACTTTATTACTTTGCTTCGAGAGGTAGGCAAGTATGGCAAGGGTGATAGTTGTTTTGCCTACTCCAGAGCGATCGCCCGCAATGATTAAAGCCATGTAAAATTTCTGGTTGAGGAATGCAAATAATTTAAACATGAATTTCCAGGCTATTTCTGGGAACTATAGATATATCGAAAGTTAAAGAGTTAAATTCTTAGGTCCACAGCATTTCTCAGCAATATCATGAACAACAGTCTTCAGAATCCTTCCCAGGTTCTCAAAGCCAAATCTCAAGAAGCTTGGTCTGGTTGTATAGAATTTTCAGAGCCTCAAGATGCCTCTATCAGTTGGCATGTATATTTGCTGCAGGGAAAAATACAGTACGTTAGCACTACGGTTGGTCAACAAATACGATTAAACTATCTCTGGCAGCGGTTTAAGTTAGGTTCTGGTTGTCCTGAGTTAGAAAAGCAAAAAATTTCAGAATATACGCAATTATGTCAAAGTCTATCTAATAAGCAGCTAACAGATAAAGAAATCAAAAAGCATTTGTTTAGCTTTATTAAAGAGGGTTTAACTCATGTCTTAAGTATTCAAAAAACTAGCATCAAGTTAATTCCGACAAAAAGAATCACCAAATCAATTATTAGTTTTAAACTAGAACAACTAGAGTTACAAGAGCAAATACATGCTTGGAAGCAGATCAGAAGCTATTTTGGTTCTCCTTTTAGTCGTTTATATTTAGAACAAAAAAATGCTTTGCAATTTTATAAAATCTGGAAAAATCTTTACACTTATCCCGAATTAGCTTCCTTGGCAAATGAGCAAAGACTATCTTCATTTGTCAGCTTATTTGTTGCTAAAAGCTCTTTGTATGAGTTAGCCATAAAAGCCAGAGTAAATACATATCTTTTGGCAAAAAATCTTAAACAATCGATAGAAGAAAATGTTGTCGATCTCTTACCATATAACGAAGAAATAGCAAGTAAACTAGATAAAAGTATTACTAGTCAAGTCAATAACCAAAATAAAAACACAAGTAATACTTATAGTAAGCTACCATCAAAACCAGCATCTAAATCTGTTGATGGTACCCAAACTTTGATTGTTTGTATTGATGATAGTAAGACAGTACAAAAACAAGTAAAAATGACTTTAGAAGCTGCTGGATACCAAGTCATGAGTATTACTGAACCCACTACCGCTTTAAAGCAATTGTCAAGGCAAAAACCAGCAGTAATTCTGATGGATATTAATATGCCCAATATTAATGGTTATGAATTATGTGGTGTTCTCAGGAAATCAATAAAATTCAAAGAAGTTCCGATTGTCATGCTAACTGGCAGGGACGGTATGATTGATCGAGTTAGAGCTAAATTGGCTGGTGCAACTGACTATTTAACTAAACCTTGCGATCCCAATAAGTTAATTGCATTAACCAAATCATTAGAAACATTGGTCGTAAATGCCCATTAGTATCGATGGTTTCTAATAAATTAATGATACTTAGACTAAATTTTTGGGAATTATAGTATTAACCAAAATTATTTGCTTTTAAGATACATCACCAAAAGAAGTAATTAATTATTATGAAAACAATATTGATTGTTGAAGATACTCATGCTGAAAGGCAAATGAGTTCTGCTTTACTGTCTCATGCTGGTTTTAATGTTGCTGTCACTGAAAATGCAGAATCGGCTTGGGAGTGGCTTAACACCAATCCAACACCTAATTTAATTTTGTTAGATATTGTTATGCCAGGGGAAAGTGGTTTAGATCTTTGTCGTAAGATTCGTGAGCATAGCTCCTGGAAAGATATTCCCATTTTATTCTGTAGTTCCAAAGCTGAAGAATTTGATCGTTTTTGGGCCATGCGTCAGGGGGGTAATGCATACATTACCAAACCTTATGCACCCCAAAATTTAGTAGATAAGGTTATTCAATTTGCTAACTAAATAAAAGTTCAATAATTAGAGACTAGAAATTAAAAGGCTATTTATCTTATGTCTTTCTTCTCAATTAGTAAATTCAAATTTACTTTATTTTTATGGTTTCAGAATATTTTAGCGTTGAACTATCGCCAGAAATAAACTTGGGAATACCTCTATCGGATATGGGAACAGTAGTTCAATTTGAAACTAATCATATCTGCACGGTTCCAGGAGTAGCTGATTTCTGGTACGGGGTAGTTAACTATAAAGGTTCTCTGCTCTGGGTTTTAGATAGCGATCGCTTCTTTAATCTGGTACACAAGCGCTCGCCCCTGAGCAAAAAGCTGACTGCCGTAATCTTAAAACATCAGCTAGGGGAAAGCCAAAGACAGATAGGATTAGTGACGCCAAAACTGGTGGGAATTATATCTCCAGAAACTAATCATCTGCAACAGCTAACGGATACCGCGCCGTCTGGGTTACGAGATTGTTGTACTGCCTTTGTCGAAATAGAAACTAGAAGTACTTATATTTTAAACTCTGCTAATTTACTACAGCTACTACATCAGAAATCAACTCTGGTATCTGTCTAAATTAAATTGCCTATATTGAATTATTAGGAAAAATTTTATGTCTGATAACACAGGTGATATCGTCAATAAAATCGTCCAGGCAAACGCCTTAGAAAGCGCTGGAGAAGTTGAACAAGCGATCGCTCTTTACCAAGAAATTATCCAAGTAGATCCAGATGGTAATTACGGTAATGTCGCCAAAGAAGCTCTTGCCAATTTAAATCAATCTGAGCCTACTCCCATCTCTGCCCCCCCTCAGATCACCGAACCTAAACCTATTTCTCAGGGTTTATTGGTGGAGCATCCTAGTCTAAAATTTAAAGTCACTCTTATAGCGATCGCCTTAACTATTATTCCCATTACAATAGTTGGCTCAACAACATATTATGTTGCCAACAAGGCACTCACCCAGGAAATATTAGAGGTAAAAAAATCCCAGGTACAACAAAAATTAGTGTTAACTTTAGCTCTAGTTAGTGCTGTGTCAACAATTTTAGTCGCGGGAATTGTTTCTATATTAGTAGACAAGTTAATTCAACCAATTGTGCAAGCTACTGGCGCTATCAAAAGATTAGGAAGTGGAAAGTTCGACATTCATATACCCATTTTAGGACAAGATGAATTAGCCGATTTGGGTTCTAGCATCAACAACATGGCAGAACAAATTCAAGGCCTACTCCTGACTCAAGAGGCAGAAGCTCAACGTCAACAAAAAGAAAAAGAGACCTTACAACAAGGTGTAATGAACCTACTCTTAGACGTTGAAGATGCTAAACAAGGAGACTTAACTGTTAGAGCTGCGATGACTGATGGTGCGGTGGGCTCAATTGCCGATGCCTTTAACGCCACTATGAATAAATTACAGGGATTATTACAGGAGGTACAAGTTGTTTCTACTGAAGTAGGTCAACTGTCTTTCGCAGGAGAAAATTCGGTAAGTCAACTTTCGGAATCGGCTTTAAGTCAGGCGGAAGAAATTAATCAGACCTTAAGCAATATTGATGACATTAATAAGTCCATAGCAACGGTTGCTAACTACGCTCAAGAAGCTGCCCAAATTGCCCGCCAAGGTTCAATTCAAGCCAAAGAAGGTGATTTGGCTATGGAAGAGACGGTTAACAGCATGGAAAAAATTCGGACTACTGTTGCTAGCACATCCAAAAAAGTCAAACAATTAGCGGAATCTTCGCAAGAAATTGCTCAAATTGTGGAAATTATTTCCGGTATCTCTGAAAAAACCAACCTATTGGCGTTTAACGCTTCTGTAGAGGCTGCTCGTGCAGGAGAACATGGGGAAGGTTTTAGAATCGTTGCCGAAGAGGTTCGTCGTCTGGCGGATCGGATTACAGAAGCAACGAAAGACATTCAACAGTTAGTAACAAAAATTCGCCAAGATACCACCTCGGTATTACAAGGAATGGAAATCAGTACAGCTGATGTAGTTAATGGTAGTGAACTGGTACGCATGACCAAAATTAACCTGCGGAGTTTAGCCGAAACCAGTAAACAGATTGATGAATATCTGAAATATATCTCCGAAAATACCAGCGATCAAACAAATACTTCTAAAGAAGTAAACGAAAAAATCAATGGGATTGCGACCATTGCTAAAACCAACTCCACTGAAGCACAAAACGTAGTCCAATCTCTACGTACTCTGGTAAGTGAAGCCGAAAACCTCCAGTCATCAGTATCACAATTTAAACTTCAGCAATAGTTTAAGAACTTTAACTGAATGATCGGTAAGATCTATGATTTATTTTTTTCTCCTTGAACTACTAGCTAACTAACTATTACCAAGACACAGTCTTATCCAAAATGAGTTCCCAGTTAGATCCTGAAATTCTCGCTGCTATTACCGCTGAAGCACGTCAATGCTTTTTAGACGAAGATGCCCCAGAGTATCTTCAAATGCTAGAAGAGGGCATCAAAGATCCTGACAGTCCTGATTTTACAGCCTTATTGCGAGCAGCCCATTCTCTTAAGGGTGGGGCAGGTTTAGCATCTCTAACTAGTCTGCAACATCTGGCTCATCGGCTTGAAGATGTGCTGGTGGGTATTCAGGGAGAACAAATTGCTGAACGAGAATTAGCCTGGGCTTTGATTGAAAAAGGAATTGATGAAGTAGGATTTGTTTTAAGTCAGGCTCGTACTGTGGATGATGCGATCGCCAATCCAGAATTAATTACTGCTTTAGAAGCTTTGGTTGGAACTAGTTCAGAAACTGAAGAGTGTTCTACAACCGATGATGATGGCGGCACTAGCCAAAACAATCATTTAGTCTGGAACACTCTAACAGTAGAGCTAGAAAATAGCTTTATTGTCATTGAAGAATTAGAGTTAGATGCCCCAGATGAGGTAATTCAACCTTTGTTAGCGGATTTTGCCGATGAATGTATTTTTATGGCAGAAACTCTCGATTTACCTTGGTTAGGTGAAGCTATGGAGCCTATTACTGAGGCTTTAGAAAATTCTGAGACAGTAGAGGTATTACTATTAACTAAGGAAATTATTCATCATCTCCGTGATGAGATTCAAAACTATCTCAGTCACCTAGCCTCGGATGAATCCGAAGAAGAACAGGAAGGTCAACCGGAAGGAATTAATGTTTTAGTTGTTAATACTTTAAACGAAGATTTAGAGGCTATTTTGCAGGCGATCGCTGATTTGGCTTTAGACACCCCAGAAGAAGTGATCACTGAAGCTTTAACTGGCTTTGCCGATGAATGTACTTTTATGGGTGAAACCTTGGAGTTACCCTGGCTAGCAGAAGCAGTAGCTCCAATTGAAACTATTTTAACTGAAGCCGATCCTATAGAAGCTTTGTTAGTAAGTCAGGAATTAGTTCAGGAAATTCGTCAGCGCCGCAACCTTTATTTGGAAAATCTCCAATCAGAGAATATCAATTTAGAAGATACTAATTTAGAAGATGCTTCAGATTCTGAGGCTTTTGCTATCAGTGAGCTAGATAACGAGTATGAGGAATTAGGGGAAGTAGAAGATGTCGAAGGATTTTTCGATTTTCCTGATGATGATGAGGGAGAAGAGCTATCAACAGTTATGTTTGCTCCTCCTGTGGTATCCAAATCGGAATCTAAAATAATAGCTACAGTAGCCGAAAAATCCAAAAAACCAGCTGTTAATCAGTTAAAAATTCCTCTCAAAAGACTAGAGGAAATGACTAATAATGTAGAAGAGCTAATCTTAAGTCAATCTCGTATAAGTCGCCAACAACAAATATTAAATCAAGCTAATCATCGTCTACGTTCTTTAACTCGCCAATTTGAACCTATTCGCGAGCAGATCCAAAATTTATACGATCAACTAGCTGTCCGGTCTACAGATATGTCTCAACCAGGAGATACAGCAGCTAATACCACTGGTGATGATCGTGTCTTATCTAACGATAGTTTTGATACTTTGGAAATGGATCGTTACACCGACTTGCATACCAGTCTGCAATCTTTCCAAGAATTGATGTTACAAATTCAAGAAACCCGCACCGACATAGATTTTGTTGAGCGAGAGTTAGTCGATGATCTAGAACTAAATCAAAAAAATCTCGATACCTTATATTCTAAGATTACTGACTCCCGATTAGTTACTTTTGATACGTTAGCTAAACGATTTGTCCCCCAAATTAAAGGTTTAAGCCAGCGTTTTGATAAACCAGTCAACTTAGAGATTGAGGGCAAAAATACCCTAGTCGATCAAATATTACTCGAACAACTCCAAACTCCTCTAACTCATCTACTTAATAATGCTTTCGATCATGGAATCGAAGCGAAATATGACCGGATTGCGGCTGGTAAATCGGAAACAGCGACTATTTTGTTAACTGCAAAACTCCAAAACAATCAGCTAGTTATTACGATTCAAGATGATGGTTCGGGGATAAACATTGAAAAAGTTTACAATCGAGCAGTGCAAAGAGGAATTTGCCCTGCTAACAAATCAATTAAGGATTTTAAGCCCGAGACAATTCTCAACTGGATTTTTGAGCCTGATTTTTCTACCGCAGCCCAAGTTAGTGACATCTCAGGTCGAGGAATGGGACTAGATATTGTTCTCAACTTAATTAGACAATTAAAAGGACAACTACGGGTACAAACTGATGCTGGTCTTGGTTCAATCTTTACGATCAACCTACCTTTAAACCTCAGTTTACAATCATTGTTATTGGTTCAGTTGCACGATCGCCTGGTGGCTTTTCCTCACACTAGCATCCTGGAAATGTTACCTGAACGAGAATTAGATTTTACCGATAAACACAAACAGCATCTTAATTGGCAGGGTCAGGTAATTGCCCTTGCTTCCGTATCCAGTTTATTTCCTTGTCCGAGAAAAACTCTTAAATTGAGTCAAGGTAAAGTTGCTATGGTGCTGAAAACTGCTTTTGAACCTTTAGTAATTTTAGTTGATGACATAGTAAAAGAAGAAAAGTTAATTATTAAGCCATTTGATGAAACTATTCCCGTTCCACCTTATATAGCAGGCTGTACTGTCTTGGGTACAGGGGAGGTAATTCCTGTAATTCTTCCTCAAGGTCTAGAACAGGATGCTGTTGCAGAAGTATCAGCTAAAGATTCTGCCGTTACTATTGTTAGCGGCACTTCTACCGTTCTCATCGCTGAAGATTCTGTTGCCACCAGAAGAATGCTCGAAAAAATCCTAATTGCTTCAGGCTATCAGGTTATTGTTTGTCGTGATGGACAAGAAGCTTTAGAGCAGATCGATCAATATAAGGGTAGAATCGATCTCATTGTTTCTGATATTGAAATGCCTAGACTTAATGGTTTTGAGCTGCTAGAGCAAGTTAGAGTCAAACCTGCATTTAAAAATACACCCATAGTTATGGCAACTTCTCGCACAGGCGATCGCCATAAACAAGAAGCTAAACGATTAGGAGCTACAGACTATCTCGGTAAACCAGTTCAACCACAAGAATTAGTTGATGTTGTCGCAGCTTTATTAGCTAAAAAATAATGTTGATTATAATTAAAATTATCCTCTAAAGCTGATAGCTAGGAGCAAAGCTCCTTTATAATAAATTACGAGCTTTTAGTTGCAGATAGCGATCAACTAATTCTTCGCTAATGCGATCGCAGGGAGCATCCAGTACTAAAACACCTCGTTGTCTTAATTGGGCAAAGGCTACCTGACGTTGGGCGAGTAAATCTAATGCCACTGCACGAGAATAAGTATCTCTGGTATTATCCGTCGGGGAATGGGCAATCCGATCTACCAGAGGATCGCGCAGGGTGACGCAGAAGGGAAGATAACGTGGTGTTAGACGGATCATCGCACCTAGTAACTCACTAGAGGCAGTCGCGTCTACGATATCTGTGATTACCATTACTAAAGCGCGACGAGTTTGTTGCGTAATTACTTTGGTTACTGCTCCGAGGTAGTCTGGTTCTAATAATATGGGCTGGATTGGTGTTAGGCGATCAACTAATTTTGATAGGTGATGATTGCCTCTTTCTGGAGATATCCAGGTGGTAACATCGCGATCGAATACTGCTACGCCAACTTTATCTCCACGACTCAATCCCGCCAATGCCAGAGATAAAGTGGCGTTTAAACCCCAATCAAATCGTTTTAACCCACTAACTCTTGCCGTCATCAAACGTCCTCGGTCTAGCAAGATCAACAAAGTTTGTTCCTGTTCTGGTTCCAATACCCTGACAACAGGGCGATCGCGGCGAGCCGTAGCTTTCCAATCAATCAAACGGATATCTTCTCCTGTTCGATATTCTCGCAATTCAGCAAATTCTGTACCGTTACCTAATCTTCTCGCCTGACGCATGGCACCAGCATTTTCCAGGGTTAAACGAATCGAAAGTTCCTTTAAGCTAATCAAATCGGGATAGATTGTTACTTTTTGGCTAGCTGGGATTTTCCAATCTCGCCAAGCCAAACCAAACTTACCTAACTGACGTACTTGGATATCACCCCATTGATATTCTCCACGACTATCAGGATTTATCGTGTAAGTTAATTCTTTAGAGCTGTTAGGAGGTAAATTCACTTCTAAGGAATCGATATTAACTGCAAACTGCTGAGGAAAAGAATCACGAATAAGAGCGATCGCCCTTGCCTTACCTGATTTAATCTTTAATTCAATCAGGTTCTCCCGACCTACGGAGATGCGTTCTATTTTCTGGCGTGTTACTTCAATAGCACTTTCTTTAACCTGAGATGCATCCACAATAGTTCCAACTAACAGGGTAAAATCATAAATTCGCAAAAAATTGAGACTTACCTGACGATCAATCAGGATATCTAAAAGCGCAGCACCCAAACCACCTATGGCTAAAAGAACGTAACATCTTCGGGATGGAATCATGATGTAGAAAGATAAGGGATAATGGAAAGGATGGAAAAAATATAGCGATACTGACTTATATTAGAAAACTGATTACTGATTACTGATTACTGATTACTGATTACTTTCGAGCAGTTAATTAAAGTTGTCCTAACCAATAACGTACTGCGATATTAACCAGTGGCAATAGCACGATAGATAGTAACTGAAACTGCGCCATTGTCACGCTCAGGAATGCTCCGAAACCAGTTCAAGCCAGCGTTAAGCCTTTGAGGATCTTTGCCCAATCTGGCGATCGCCAAATTGATCGTTGGTGCTAACCAAGAGTCTACATATTCAATAAAGTCTTGTAATTCTTGGCTATTTAAACTGTTAGCATAATGGAAAGAAATTGGTTGATTACTTATCTCATTAAACCCAGTCTGATTCAGCAACGTTCCCAAAGATTGCCCGATATAGGGGTTTCCCTGAGCTTGTAGTAATAATTCACAGAGAGTATCCATAAGATAGCGATAATCGGCAGATTCTGGTGAAATCAAGATTGTACGGTAATCAGTTTCCGTTAGAGTAATTGTTCCTCCTGGTCGAAGAACTCTTTTTGCCTCTGCTAATACTTGCTGAGGATTATTGAGATGTTCCATAAACCAAATTGCATAAACGTAATTAAACTGGTTGTCTTGCCAAGGTAAATTTGCGGCATCACCTATTCGTAGATCGACATTTGCGAAATTGAGAGTTTTTAAATGGTTAGTCGCATATTCTATTTGCTTCTCTTCTAAATCAATGCCCGCCAGCTTTAAACTAGGAAAAGCTTGTCCTAAAATGCCTAATACCGCTCCCGCCCCACAGCCAATCTCTAATAAACTTTCTCCTGCTTGGTAATCAAGATCCTTCAAGATTAACTTTTCTCTCAAGTATTCCGCCTGTTGAAGTAATCTTTCTTGTTCTTGATGGGAATAACCGTGAATATAATCCATAACTTTTAAAGGATATTGGAGCTAATAGCTAGTAGCTAATAACTAATAACTAATAACTAACAGGCAAAGCCCTTTATCTGGGAACTGATATCTGCTTCAGCAATGACTCAATCACTTCGTCTATTTTGACATTATCAAGTTGTGCCTCAGGTTTAAGTATTAGTCGATGACGTAATAGAGGTTTAGCTATTTCTTTAACATCATCGGGGGTGACAAAATCTCTCCCTGACAAACAAGCATTTGCTTTAGTGGCATTTAGCCAAGCTACAGCAGCTCGTGGTGATGCTCCTAAAAACAAATCGGGATGCTGGCGGGTACGTTCAACTAAATTAAGTACATAATCCAGAATGTTATCTGCTACCTGAATAGTTTGCGCCTGTTGTCTCAATGCCAAAATATCATCTACAGTGGCGATCGCTTTAATCAAATCTAGATCTAGTTTTTTCGCCTTGAATCCTGACTGGGCATTGAGCAGCATTTTCTTTTCGGCATCCTTGGTTGGATAATCTACTAATAGCTGAAACAAAAAGCGATCGAGTTGTGCTTCAGGTAGGGGATATGTACCTTCAAACTCTAGAGAGTTCTGGGTAGCAACGACCCAAAACAAAGGAGGTAAAAGCATAGTTTCCCCGTCGAGGGTGATCTGTTGTTCCTCCATAGATTCGAGTAACGCTGCTTGAGTTTTAGGGGGGGTGCGATTAATTTCGTCAGCTAGCAGGATTTCTGTAAAAACAGGTCCTTTTTTAAGGATAAATTCACGACTGTTGAGGTCAAAAATATTGGTTCCTAAGATATCTGAGGGAAGGATATCGGGGGTTAACTGTATACGGCGAAAATCCGCTGAGATCAGCCGAGATAAAACCTTCACTAATAAAGTTTTTCCTGTTCCTGGTACCCCCTGAATAATGACATGACCACCAGTGAGCAATGCTACTAATAGCTGTTTTACCAGATCTGACTGACCAATAACGATTTCATCTATCTTCTGACTAAGATTATCAAGCAAAGAATTATTCTGCATTGGGTATTGCAATTACCACTTAACTTATTTGATTTTGACGATTTAACAACAAAGTGAGTTCGACAAAGCTAAAAACTCAGAAATTGAGTAGAATTTATCAGTTTTTAGACATCTGAATTTCTGATTATTTTCCTAAAAAAATAACTCCAAACTTCGTTGGGTAGCTTCTCGCGCTCACTCGACGTTTCCGAAGAAAATAGCGAGTATTTTTAACTCCAAACTTAAGTATTACAATAGTGGTTTTAACTCTTTCCCAGGATGATGTAAAGCGACATTAGAACGACTTAATGGTTAATTGAAATTATTGATTACCCTGAGTTGATTCTTCGGAGTTTGCCGACGATGCCTCTTTGTTCGGTGGTATTCCTTCGATATTAATAATTCCTTGAATCACTGAGCCGACTATTGGTGCGGCAACAGTAGAGCCATAGGTATGCATTCCTTGGGGTTCATCTACTACTGCTAACACAGCATAACGAGGTGCTTCGACAGGGAACAAGCCGACAAAACTAGTAATCTTAGCTGTTTCATCGTACCCTCCTTTATTGATCGCTTTTTGTGAAGTTCCTGTTTTTCCCGCGATCCTGTAACCAGGAATTTTGGCTGCATAACCGCTCCCATCTTCCACCACTTTTTCCATCATTTTGAGAACAGTACGGGCAGTTTCAGGCGAGAAAACTTGCTTACTAGTGGGTGGCAGAGAGTAGTGTAAATAGCCTTCATAGTCTGATAAACCCCTAACTACATGGGGGGTGATTAACTTACCTTCGTTAGCCAATGCTGCATGAATTTGAATTAATTTTAAAGGAGTTAGAGAAAAACCCTGACCAAAAGCGGTGGTAGCGGGTTCAATTTCTCTAACAGTAAATTCTACCTCATTCTTTAATCTTCCAGTAGTGTATCCAGGAATATCAAATTCCACTTCGTCCTCAATTCCCAATTCCTGTAAATCTTGATAGTAATCAATCGGTTTCATCCGTTGCATCACCTTGATCATGCCCACATTACTGGAATACTGAAGAATTTCTGGCAGGGTTACTTTGCCTCGCGCACCTTTTTTATCGTAGTCGTGGTTGCGTATTAGAGCGTCCTTGATTTGAATTTTTCCCGTATCGTCAAAAGTATCTTGGGGAGAAATAACCCCAGCGTCTAGGGCAAGAGCAATATTTATTGGTTTAAAGGTCGAGCCTGGTTCATAGAGATCGGTAATTGCCCAGTTTTTAAATAGTCCAATGTCGTATTTATAGTAGGCGTTGGGATCGTAAGTTGGTTCGGATACCAATGCTGAAATGGCACCATCTCTCACATCCATGACAATTACTGTACCCCGTTTTGCCTTGTATTTCTTCATCTGCTGGTTTAAGGCATTGCGGGCTATTTGTTGCAAACGGAGATCGATGGTTAACTGTAGTCGCAGATCGTCGAAATTAAACATCTGTTGCGATCGCTCTAAATCTCCTGGATGAAATATAGCTTCGTTGTTGCTAAAGCTACGTCTCATTTTCCAGCTAATCGGCTGACGTTCTAATAATTTGTTTTGAGTATACTCCACACCAGCTTGGGGAGCACGGCTGCTATCTTGATTAACATAACCTGTAACTTCGGCTGCCATTTCCTGATGAGGATAAAAACGAGAATAGTTTTGTCTTAAATCTAAACCATCAATTTGTAGAGCGAGAATTTTTTCCTTGACAGATTCTGGTAAATTTCCCGCTAAACGAATTCCCCAATCTTGCTGATTAAAAATCGCTAGTAATTCATCAGGAGTTTTGTCGCCTAGAATCTCTGCTAAGCTTTCGGCAATTTCTTCTGCCGGTACTGATTGTGAATTTCTCTTAAATAAGTAGGGATGGACATAAAGGGTATAGATTATGTGATCGGTTGCCAGAACATTTTGTTGACGGTCTACAATTTGACGACGAGGAATATAAAAACGCAGTTGTGTAGTTTGCTGATCTTGGGCGATCTGAGTCAATCTTTTCCCCTTGGGTGCTTGTTCATATTTAATAACAGGATCGACAATCTGTAGATGGTAAAGTCTGGCTGTTAAACCAATTGACCCTGTGATCAATACTCCCCACACTAGAAACAATCGCAATACATATTGATTGGATGAATATAACCTATTTTGATTTGATGCTTGAGAATGAATTCGAGAGAATGAATGGTTAGTTTTTTGTCTGACTTGAGAATTGGAATTTTTGGATAATCTTAGAGGCAGTTTAAACTTAGATTTAGTCATAATCAAGCAATTAATGTAGTCGGGCAATAAAATGAATTTATCAATAATTGAGTATAAAAACCAATAATTCTTGATTGCCAACTACTATTTTGATTATTAATTATATAAAAAAACTTTTACCTAGATTGCCAATAATTTTATGCAGTAACTATACTCGATTTTTCAATCACTTTTTCCAGAATTTTTTTAGATAAATTAAGATTAATATCCTAAATTATTATATTTTAGCTCAACTCTTTTTTGCTGATTTCTGGTTTGCTCAGGCATAGTTTTAATACTTACTTGGGCTGGAGAAATAAATAAAGCTGACTCTGGTGTAGATACTGTCAAGTTACTATTTTTTCCAGCTTCTTGGGCAATCTGATATTTAATAGTTTCGTTAATTGCTATTAATTGTCGCTCTTGACGTTGAAGGTTTTCAAGATTTTGATATTCTTGACTCCAAAGTTTGGGAATTTGAACAGTCGATATATAGAGACTAATACTTGTAGCCATTGAAACTAAGGCTAACCCAAAAGAACCTTTTTGTAGTAATGACAAAACTTGTAGGTGACGAGGAAGATTATTTGTCTGGGGAAAAGTAGTAGAATGTAATGTTTTAGACGACCTTGGAGAGGAATTTACAACTACTGCTTGCTTTAGATTGCTTGCCTTCTTAATGGAGTGACTTAAGGCATAGTATTCATTAGGAAAATCAGGTTGACGAAGGGCAGACATTGAGTAAACTCCGATATTTTTGAGAAGTCGTTGGGCGAATTTTAACTCAATTTTTAGAATTTGATAAGAGGAGCAGAAAAAATATTAATATTAAATTACAAAAATAACCGAATTAGAAGCTAATTGAGTTTAACTGATTCAGTAATAATTAAACGAAATATCTAAACTAATTTAGATCCACTTATTCGATCAGGACAAATAAAACTAGGCTGCTAAAATTGACTGGAGTTAGGACAAAATTTCCCCTAAGCTGAAAGCATTAAAACTGGCGACATATCAAATCAGTTGACCAAAGAGGCGACTCCCAACTTCAGAAACACTCTATTCGTAGAGATGTTTTGGCTGAAAATCAGAACAATCAATAGCTTGTTCTGAGTTAGCAATATTTGGATTCACCGTACATTTGAGACGGTAATCTCCAGTAAAAAAACGACATTTTGTACAAGGTATTTGATGCATTTTTTTCCCTCGTGCTACTGCATCTATAGCAAAACTAGCCAAACTCCAACCGCAAAGAACTAACAGGGAACAGGCACCAACAAAACGCAGTTGAAGTAAAACGGGTTTAAATACACCGACTGCATCAATCGCAAATTGAAACACAGCTAATTAATGATTAACGCACTTAAGTTTATAAGTATTTATTATGACATATATTAATCGACTTAATCTCAATACAGATGATGAAATGTTAACTATATACGGCTTTTAATAATCTGGAATATCTGAGAAATTTGTTGTTTGTTAAAAGTCTTAATCAGGGCTAATGCTGCTCCTTGAGGATCAGTGGGTATAGTCACAGTAGCACTAATAGCACCTGAAGTTTCGACCGCAGTTGCCGCAAGTTGCTGTAGATTTCTACTGGGAACCAGCTTATCTATTTGTCCAGAATTTAAATAATCACCAGCTTGTTTGATCTCTTGAATAACTACTTTGGCAATAGTTCCATAGGGATATTTTTTGTTAGTGATTGCCTTTTGGGTAGTAGTTACTAATTGTTGCCAATTGGTTTCTTCTGGAGCTATCTCACTGAGATGTTGACAGGAAATATGCAATTTTTGACGACTTTCTGGACTGTCAGGCTGCTTAAATAATTGCAGCATTTGTTTCAGGATTGTTGTTACTTGCTGGCTAATACTGACGCTATCTGAGCCCCCCCCTGACAATAGCTGCTGTAGATATTGATCTAATAGAGCAAAGTTAGATTCTGCTTGCTGTAGGATTTCTACAGCATCATTATCACTAAAATCGGCAGAACTTTCTAAGCGTTCAATTAAATCTTGGAGGTGATCGTATCCGTTGAGAAACAGTGTCTCTAATTTGTGATCGACATCAACTGGATTATCCTTAAGAATCTTAAATGAATCTTCCAAACGGTGAGCAGTTTTTTGGATGCTAGTGTAACCTAACATTGCTGCCCCACCCTTGACCGAATGAGCCGCTCGGAACATTTCATTGACAGTTTCTGCATCACGAACAGCTGTAGATAGCTGCAAGATACCTTGCTCAAGAGTTTGGAGATGCTCTTTCGCTTCTTCTATAAAATATCCCAGTATTCTTTGCTGATTAGCTGTATCCAAAGCCCGTATCCCCCCATTTTTTAGTTTGTAAAAGTATATCTATAAAGCAATATATAAACACAAGTTTATCCCAGACTACTTAAATTGGGTAGCTGATTTTCGTTCTTCCGTGAAGATAAAGAACGGTTTAACCAAAATGCTCTAATCCCCACGTTTTTTGCTCCTTGATAATCTTCAATAAGACTGTCTCCAATATGCCATGCTTGTTGAGGAATTAACTGATGTTTTTTTAAAGCAATATTAAAAATTTTTTGGTCAGGTTTAGCAAATCCCTCCATCGAAGAAATTGTAATAGTAGTAAAGAAATGTTCTAAATTTAAGACTGTTAGTACCTCATGTAAGCGGCTATCAAAGTTAGAAATAACTCCTAATTGAACTTTTTGATATTTCCATTTTTGAAGCATAGGAAATACATCAGGAAAAACATACCACGGGTCTTCTGTAGCAAAATAAGTATAAATTTCCCTAAAAAAATCAGTAAAATCACTGAATTGTTTTAGAAGACCAAGTTGGAAAAAAGTTGTTTGAACAACATTTTTCCACCAGTCAAACTCTTGCTCTTCGATTGGCTTTTGTTTAGTTGCAGTAAATGCTAGTTTCGGAGCAGATTTAAAGCTATTGATAAAAGCATTATTAAGTAATTGAGCATCTGCTTTTACACCATATTTAAGCGCATATTGTTGATATATTTCGCCAACACTGCTTTTAAGATCAAATAACGTACCCATAGCATCTAAAAAAATAACTTTGGGTAAAGTATTAGCTGATGATTGAGGTGTCATTATTAATGGTATGTATTATTGTCAATTAAAGAGACTTGAACTTCCTGTTGTAGGGCTTGAGTAATAGTATCAATTATCGGTCTTTGATCAAGTTGCTGAACGCAATTGCGATTATCCTGATGGTTGGCAAAGCGATTGGACTCCGTCCAGGCTCCGCGATTGGGCTCCGCCCACCGCCAGAGGCTATCGCTTTGATAGTCTGACCAATATTCTTTGAGATTAATGGGCGTACCTATTTTGACTACGACTCTTCGTTGCCCTTTAAATTTGGGTCGATCAATTTGAAATACTTCTCGCTCCAGTCTATCTAAAGTAGCAAAAAACCTTTCTGGCGTTGGTTTAGCAGCAACGTAACCATCATAAATGGCATCAAAATTAAGTAGGCGAACCGTAGTTTGATAAATATGCTCATAATCTATTTCTCCTTGTTTAGCTGATTCTGGAATGGCAGCTAAAACTGATTGAATTTTGTAGACTCTTTCTCGATCTGGATATTCGGTAACAGGAACTATTTGTAGTTTTTCTTCGCAATAATTCAACAGGTGCTTTCTCAGAAAACGAATTCGCTGATTCCAGTCTGCTTCTACCACGGGAGTTAGATGATATTCAGTTTCGATATTGGTTAATACCCTAGCTGATATGGCTCGCAACCGTAAATATAAATCATCTTCCGTAGTCTTCAGTGCCAAAGCAACTTCTAAACGACTTAGAGCCCGATCTATTTGATCATCTGTGGCATCAGGGTATTGGTATTTTAAGCTGACAGGGACTAGATAAAAATCGGGGATCTTACTTTCATGTTGGTATAGTTTCTTGAGCGCTTTAAAAGATAGCTCTACCGCTCCTGACCTAAAAGGCATCACTGTATCATTTTGATAGGAACAACCTCCTTCGGGAAAAATGACCAGCTTACATTGGGGTTGTTGAAGTATTTTTAAGGTTTGCATAATGCTTTGGCGATCGCCAACTCCTCGCCGAATTGAGTAGGCTCCTACCGTTTGCATTAATTTTCCAACTAAACCCTGAAAAGCTTCGTAAGCTACAACATAATGAAAGAGTTGACCTAGACGTGCTGACAAGAGAAATACCACTAGTCCATCATCCAACGTGGAATGATTAGGCAGATAAACTACTCGCTGATCGGCGATCGCCTTTAACTTGGCAACATCGCGATCATCAACGACGATCCTAATTCGATAAACAAAGTATACGACTATATAGAAAATACTTTGAATCAAACGAGTAAGCAAAGGATTTTGCTGTGGTGGTAAAAATTTGGCATCAGACTGATAAACGTGGGACATAAAATATCTGTGCAAATTTAATGTATTTTTGAGATTAAGGATTAGAGAGGTAAAACACTATTCCCGTCAACAAAGTATACTACTAATCGAAGTAATTGTAATATAAAATACTTTTATTTCTGTCTTAGTCAACTCAAAGACTCCACCTAAGACGACAACAACTCAACTATGGGTTGTGTAATCCAGTTTAGTCCTACCGTGAGCTGATGTTTCAAAGTTGGCAGACGATAGAGATAAATTAATCGACGAGCGACATAGGCGAAGGGTCCATCTAATTTGAGACCTAAACCATTAATAGTGGCATTGTCTATTCCCAAAGTCATCATTTCTCCCAAAGGCTGATAACGAAAGGATAATAAAGGGCGATTAGTCGCATCTGCCCAGAGGTTCCAGGCACAATAGTCAGACTGCTGAAAAGCTACTTGTGCCGTAGCGGGAAGTAATTTTCCGTCAGTATCGTAACAGTCTGCCACATCTCCAAGGGCATAGATATCCTCCCGACCTTTTACTTGTAGGGTAGGCTCAATTTCGAGTAATCCCCGGTCATTCTGCTCTAGAGGAAGCTTTGTGATCAACTCTGGTACTTGATTACCCACTGTCCACAACACCAAATCAACAGGGATTGTATCGGTTTGTCCTTTGTAGACGAGGGAAATACTATCAGCATCAACTTGGGCGACTTCTGTTTCTAAATCCTGCCAAATGTGATTTTTCTCTAAAGCTTTGATCGCGGTTTCCCGATTAAAATCCGAACTATCTTTCAGAATTTGATCGCCACGGTCTATAATTCGAATTCTGCCCTTTTCACCCAAACGATCTGCTAGTTTGCAGGCTAACTCTACTCCACTATAGCCCCCACCAACTACTGCCACCCTAATCTTATCTGGGTTTGCCTCTTCTAGTAGTCTTAATTCCTCCTGAAGACGATAGGCATCATCAAGAGAACGAAAAGGAATAGCATATTCTTTGGCTCCAGTCACAATGTCTACAGGAGTTTTACCTCCCGTTGAGAGAACTAATTTATCGTACTCAATTATTCCCTTGTCCTTTACGGTGACTTGTTTGGCTTCAATATTAATATCAGTAACGCAGCCTTGATGAAAAATAATACCTGTATTTGTCAATAGTTCAGCAAACGGGGGAGCGATTTCCCAACTTTGCATCTCTTCGGTAACTAGTTCATATAGCAAGGGCGAAAACAAAAAGCGATCGCTTTTATCAATTAAAGTTATTTCTGGTTTTTGTTCGCTTTCCCAAGGAAATTCGCTAAGACGCAAAGCAGTATACAACCCACCAAAGCCTCCGCCAATGATACAAATACGGGATTTTTCGCTCATAAGAATGTAGAGCTCGCACCAACGAGCCGACTATTTTGATTAACTTATGTTAATTCTAGCTAAGTCTGAATTTTAAAACCGCTTCGCGGTCAGCTATTAGCTAAGAGCTAACGGCTAATAGCTAATAGCTAGTTAAAGGTGAGACAAAAAAAGGATTAAAGCCGAGCTTGAATATACTCAGTCTTTAACCCTCAAATTATTTTTCGTTTGATTATTGCCCTACCAAACGGTTTCGCAAATTCTAGAAAGTAAATGTAGTTCTCAAAGCACCGATAAAGATATCATCATTGTTGCTATCTTGGTTGGGAGTAGCAAGCCAAATAAGACCAGGAGTGATCGAAATGTTATCGTTTAGCTGATACTTATATAAAGCTTCAAGGTGAATAGGAACATCATTAGTAATAGTTTCATCGTTACCATCACCATCAGCATCAATTGATGTTAAATAGGGTTCAGCACCAACAATTAAGGCTGCCATACTACCTTCTTTGATCAGGTCTGATACTACCAATGCACCAGCGTAGTTCCAAATATCGGCATCGCCATTATCATCATTACCACCGCTATTGATAATGTTGGCATCAGTAAAGCCACCCCAGCCACGAACACTAATTGTTGGGGTAATATCAAACTGGAATTGCGCACCAAAAGAGTTTGTTGCTATCGGTTCATTCGTAACACCTACGCCTCGGAAATTGGCAAAGTTAGTACCAGTAGCACCCCATAAGAAAGAACCGCGAAATCCAGCAGGATCTCCGGCATCATCCAGTCCCGCTTGCTCGTTATCATAACCTCGAACATAGGTAAAACCAATTTTCAGAGGTTCAATGGGAGTAACAGCGATTTGACCCAGAGCAGAGAAACTACCGTTAAAAAGACCGTTAGCATCATTAGGATCGGATGCAGTAGGAGAGATGTATCCCCCAGAAACTTCTACAAAGTCTCCAAAGGAATAAGTCGCACCAATACCAGCGGATGAATTGGCAATTCCCTGACGATATATAGGGTTACGCTCACCAAAACGAGTTAACGCACCATTAGCACCACCACCAACGTCTAAACCGGAGTTGAAGGTTTCAGCATAGAAGTGATGAGCAGCCAAGCCTGCCATGGCAGTGACCTTCAGATTGTCATTAAGTAATGGAAAATTGTAGTGGAGACGGTCAATAGTAATACTATTATCGCCAGGACCATCAAAGGCAAAGCGACCTTCCCGCGTACCTGTTTCATCCTGGAAAGAATTGCCAATATTTCCGGTAGTTAAACGAGTAAATAGCTTATCTTTACCTGTAAAACTACTAACTAGCTGGAGACGGACTCTTTCGCTGAAAGTTGTTTCTGAGTCTATGTCATCCCCAAAAGCTTCTGCCAAGTTGAACACCACTTCTCCTTGAAGTTGGGTAGTTGTCGAAAACTGATTATCTTCGAGAAAAGCTGTTCGGCTTTCCAGCTCGTCAACTTTCCCCCCTAGAGTAGCTAATTCTGCCTCAAATTCCTGAGTCAATCGTTGTATAGCATCTAAATCTTCCTGACTCACAGATTCGCTGGAGGCTATCAGACGCTCGATTTGATTCAAACAGCTATTCAAACCTGCTGCAAATTCATATCGTGTTAGGGCTTGACTACCTCGATAGGTTTGGTTGGGAAAACCAGCAATACAGCCATAACGATCTACTAAACTCCTTAAAGCCTCATAAGCCCAATCTGTGGGAGCAACATCTCGTAATTGATTTACGTTAGTAACCTGACCCAGAGAATTGTCAGCTGAACTCTCGACATTGGCATCACTCTGTAGGGGATCGGCTAAATCTGCATAATTGGCGATCGCATCTGGATTAGATAGATCAACCTCTTGAGCCGAGACGGTAGAATTACCAGAAAACAAAACTGTGTGCAATAATGCTACGGTACCGATCAAAGCGGGGTGCTTGATCTTAATCATGTTAAATTTTCCTCACACCTAAAATAAAACTCAAATACAGATTAAATTAGCTCTGTAGTCAAATTATTCTTGTACTTAAGGAAAATTTTTTTTGTCAATTTAAATACCAAGTCAACGGTTACTATGCAGTTTAAGAATTTATTAAATGCTTAAACTGCAATTAAATTTATACACTTAAGAAATTGAGATAGCAGGGGAATCAATTTTTTGCTGCTCTTCTAATGAATGCCAAATTTGACCATCTAATGCCATTTGCTCAACTAAGCTGGCCAAACGCAGTGCCTTGAGGGCTTGTTCTCCACCAACAGAAGGGCGTTCCCCACCACTAATACAGCTCACAAAATGCTCAATTTCAGCATATATTGGTTCGACATTGCTGGTATAAACCTTTTCTGTAATACCATCTTGTCTATATAGCATTGGCTTTTGTTCCGGCTGCAAGTTTTGCTGTTGATGACGATGAATTAAAATTTCATTTTTGAGAAAATCAGTCTCAATTAAGGAATTTTGGCAATGTGCCGCCAGACAACGAATCTTACGATGAGTAACTTTGGAAGCAGTGAGAGTTGCTACTACTCCGCTGGCAAAACCCAGAGTAGCAGTCACATAATCCAAATTGCCCGAATCACTGGACGTACTACCACTAGCAGTTAGCTTAACTACTGGTGAAGCAGACAACTCCAACAACAAATCGATGTCGTGAATCATTAAATCTAAGACGACTGAAACATCATTAGCTCGATTAGAGTAGGGACTTTGACGACGTGCTTCCAGGGCGAGGATATTTTCGGTCTGGATAACTTTGCTTAATTCCTGAAATGCAGGATTAAATCTTTCAATATGACCTACCTGCAAAATACAACCAGTTTCGGCAGCTAAATTGACCAATGATTCTGCTTCAGCAATGGAAGCAGCTATCGGTTTTTCAATTAAAGTATGAACGCCAGCTTTAAGGCAATCAACTCCTACCTGATGATGAATTTTTGTGGGAACAGCAATACAGACTGCATCTATATGAGGTAATAATTCTTGGTAATTTTCATAGAAATGAGTTTGATATTGGCTGGCGATTTCGATACCTCTTGCCAAATTGGCATCAGATACTCCTACCAACTCAATATCTTTAAGCAAACTGAGAATACGAGCATGATGTTGTCCCATATTCCCTACCCCAATCACCCCAATCTTCAGAGGTTTAGAAAGGTTCCTAGCTCCGCCATTTTGCTGTTGCTGAGAAAAATTTGATTGCACTATACTAGATAAACTCCTCCACCAATAAAATTGATACAGTAGGTCTGAATTTTTACATTCCTGCTGAATCACCCAGATACTATCACAGAGATATCGATTGTAAATAAATTTAAAATTGGGCTACCAATTATTCAATATTCCTGATAAACATCTATACTCTGGTATATTAATATATCTTCACATTTTGCCGGAGAAATTAGCCAAAAAAAATACTATTGTGGCAATTTTTAACCTGTCATCAATTTTTTTTGAGATCACCATAATTTATGGCTGTTTTTTTCATTACAAAACTTTGCAAGTCTTGTAATGCTAATGGTTCTTGTCTTAATCTGACTGTTATTACCTAATTGCAATAATAAATTTTTTTTATATATGACTGTTTCTTCCCACAAGAAAGCTAAGGCATTAAAAGCTGGCAGCCGTCGCCCGGCTAAAGAATTGTGCAGTGAATGTGGACTTTGCGACACTTACTATATTCACTATGTCAAAGAGGCTTGCGCTTTTCTCAATCAACAAATAGCTGAATTAGAAACAGTCGCTCATGGTCGTAGCCGTAACTTAGACAATGAAGATGATTGGTATTTTGGTGTCAGTCAAGAAATGATGGCTGCCCGTAAGAAAAAGCCGATTGAAGGTGCGCAGTGGACCGGAATTGTCAGTACGATCGCCTGTGAAATGCTAGAACAAGGTTTGGTAGAAGGAGTAGTATGCGTCCAAAACACGGCTGAAGATCGTTTTCAGCCTATGCCAGTAATTGCTAGAACACCCGAAGAAGTATTGGCTGCGAAGGTGAATAAACCTACTCTTTCTCCTAACTTAAATGTCTTAGAACAGATTGAACAGTCGGGGATGAAACGCCTGTTAGTAATTGGTGTGGGCTGCCAAATACAAGCATTGCGAGCTGTAGAACAGGAATTAGGCTTAGAAAAGCTCTATGTATTGGGTACACCCTGCGTCGATAACGTTAGTCGTGAAGGGTTACAGAAGTTTCTGGAAACTACTAGTAGATCTCCTGAAACTGTGGTGCATTACGAATTTATGCAGGACTTTCGGATTCACTTTAAACATGAAGATGGCTCTATCGAAAAAGTTCCTTTCTTTGGCTTAAAAACCAATCAGTTAAAAGATGTGTTTGCTCCTTCCTGTATGAGTTGCTTTGATTACGTTAATTCTCTCGCTGATTTAGTAGTTGGCTACATGGGTGCACCTTTTGGTTGGCAGTGGATTGTAGTCCGCAACGAAACTGGTAAAGAAATGCTGGATTTGGTAAGAGACCAATTAAACACTCAACCAGTAGCGTCTCAAGGCGATCGCCAACAGGCAGTACAGCAGAGTATTCCTGCTTACGACAAGGGCGTGACCTTACCCATGTGGGCAGCCAAAATGATGGGAGTAGTCATCGAGCGTATTGGTCCCAAAGGATTAGAATATGCACGTTTTTCTATTGATTCTCACTTTACCCGCAACTATCTTTACTTAAAACGTAACTATCCCCAGAAGCTAGAGCAGCACGTACCTGAATATGCTCAAAAAATTGTCGGACAATATAAACTACCTGAATAGCTCTAGTTGAATGAGTCAAAAAACCACACTAGCAAAACAAGTAATTTTAATTACAGGTGCTTCTAGTGGCATCGGCGCAGCCTTAGCCGAAACTTTAGCGATTCAATATACTGGTATTCGCCTCATTTTAGCTTCTCGTAATCAATCGCAATTGGAGGCAGTGGCAACTAAATGCCTTAAACATGATGCTGATGTTTTAGTAATCCCCACCGACTTAGCTCAAGTGGAACAGGTAAAATCTTTAGCCGAGAAAAGCATCGCCCATTATGGACGAGTTGATGTTTTGGTTAACAATGCCGGTTATGGGCTAATGGGACCCGTTGAACTTATTCCTTCCGCAGCAGCCAAAGAACAGCTAGCCGTTAACTTTCATGCTCCTTTCGTTTTAACTCAAGCTCTAATTCCTGTAATGCGATCGCAGGGTGGCGGTAAAATTATTAACGTTAGTTCTTTGGCGGGCAGAATGCCCTTCCCCGCAGCAGGGATGTATAGCTGTTCTAAATGTGCTTTAGAAGCTCTTAGCGATGTACTGCGGATGGAACTCAAAGCTTTTAAGATTCAGGTTAGTATTATCGAGCCAGGACCAGTTATTACAGACTTTTTTCGCGTAGCTTGGCAAAAAGTACAAGAAACTATCCCTAACTACGACCAAACTCCTTATGCTCCGATATTTAAAAATATTGAAGCCATTGATGCTCAACTCGATTTACTAGGCTGGAGTGCAGCAAAAACAGCTAAAGCGATCGCTAAAGTAATTTCTAAACCTCACCCCAAACCTCGCTATATTTTAGCCACAGGAGGCAACATTTTAGTCTTCCTCATGAACAAAGTTCTCCCAACTTGGATAAGAGACGAATTCTGGAAACGGTTCTATGGTGTTCACAAGATTAAGTGGTCAGGAACAGAATCTAACTCTGAAAAACAGTAGATAATTTTAGTTCGGAGTTCAAAGTTCGGAGTTCGGAGTTACATGATCACTTCTGCCTTAGATAAAGTCTATTGAGTCATCATTTGGGCTTAAATTCAACTCGTCTTGAGCAATAAGAATATCAGCTTGTTCTAAAGGACTACTATCAATTTCAGAGAATTCAAGATTAGGGATTGTTGCTGAAATATCATTGCCACTTAACTCTGTGTCAACAGCTTCAAAATCACTACCAACAACCGCACTAGTTGCAATGGCAGGTTCTAGATTTACTATATTTTCCGCAGCGAGAAATTCTAATGTTGCTGGGTCATTAAGTGCTGAGTATACATAGACCGATCCATAACCTGATAAGGCAGAAATAATAACCTCAGTATCTATAAATTGACTAGCAACTCCCACGACAACAGGAGTTCCCAAATCCGAGGCAACAAGCAACGGACCGCCACTATCACCTTGACCAGTTCCTCCTTCTAAAGGAATGGGAATTGGTGAAGAATCGGGGACGGGTATCAATTCTGGCGTAGAGCCATCCAAATTAGGATGATTTATTCCCGTATCCAAATCTTGTTGATACTCATAAGGACTATCATAATCAAAGCGAATTAATCCGTTTTCAACACTATCAATAATGTTCTCCGCAGCACGGCGCGAACCGTCACCAGCAGAATTTGCCGAGGTACTGCCAAATTTTCCATAGCCAACAATAGTTCCTTTTTTTCCTAATAAAGAAGCACTATCTGCTAGTTCAACTATATTTGGCGCAATAGGAATAGGGGGAACATCAGTAACATTAGTTTCTAAAGTCAATACAGCTAAATCGTATTGAGAATTAATAACCTCTTTGCCATCGATTTCCTGAACTCTATTAGTTTCCGAGGCAACCCAAGATGGATGTAAACTAACCTGAGAAATTTGCAGATTCTGTTCAGCACCTTCTCCAAAATCGTCTAAATCGTCACCTAGCAAAAATGAATATTCTGAGGGATCTTCAACATCAATCTGACCATCTAAATCGGGATCTATTATATGAGCCGCAGTAAGAATTTTATTGGGGCTGACTAAAGTAGCCGTACCAGTGTTATATCTAACAAAAAAAGCTGATCGAGAAGTTACTATATCTAGCCTGCCAACTGCATCTATTGGTTCTGCTAATTCAAGGGAAATTGACTCCTCAACATCATTATTTATCGCTACCATGGTGTTTACCACTCCATAAAATATGGCTTAAAAATTTAGTTTTGATACCTCTCAGCTCTCAGAATTCAAGTTATATAATGATTTTATGTATAAGAATTGATGTAATAACTGTACAATAAAGCGTTTAACTTAAGAAGTTATTTAGTTAACATCATTGATCACAAGTTAAGGCTGTGTATTGTTTGTCAATCGGTTTTTAGCTAATAGCTTTTAGCTTTTGGGACATTTTCAAGTTAACCTTCTTTATTTAAAGCGATCGCTAAATAAATGTGCTTGGTAAAAAAAGTACTACTCGTAGGGCACAGAGGTTAAAGTTAAATTTTTGGACAATCACAATTTTCTCAAATAAAGTCTGTTGAGCTATCGTGATTTGGACTTAAATTCAACTCGTCTTGAGAAATAAGAAGATCAGCTTGTTCTAAAGGACTACTATCAATTTCAGAGAATTCAAGATTAGGGATTGTTGCTGAAATATCATTGCCACTTAACTCTGTGTCAACAGCTTCAAAATCACTACCAACAACCGCACTAGTCGCAATGGCGGGTTCTGGATTTACTATATTTTCCGCAGCGAGAAATTCTAATGTTGCTGGGTCATTAAGTGCTGAGTATACATAGACCGATCCATAACCTGAAGAAGCAAAACCACCTATAGCTTCCGTATCAATAAATTGACTGGCAACCCCTACGACAACAGGATTCCCCAAATCTGACTCAACGAGCAATGGACCACCACTGTCACCTTGACCAACTCCTCCTTCCAAAGGAATCGGAATCGGCGAAGAATCTGGTACGGATATCAATTCTGGTGAAGAGCCATCCAAATTAGGATGATTTATTCCCGTATTTTCCTGTTGTTGAAACTCAAAAGTACTGTCGTAGTCAAACCGAATTAATCCATTATCAATACTATCAATAATATTTTCGGCTGCACGGCGCAAACCATCACCATTAGTAGTTGCGGAGGGACTACCAAATTGTCCATAGCCAATTAAGGTCCCTTTTTGCCCTAACAAAGATGCACTATCTGTTAATTCAGCAATATTAGGCGAGACAGGGATCGGAGCAATATTCTCAACGTTGCTCTCTAAAGTCAATACAGCTAAATCATATCGAGAATTAAAGCTAACTCCATTATTAACATCATTGATTCTATTAGCTTCCGAAGCAACCCAAGATGGATGCAAATTAACCTGAGAAATTTTTAGTTCTTGCTCAGAGCCTGTTTCTAGATTGTCACCTAGCAAAAATGAATATTCTGAGAGGTCTGTAATATCGATTTGACCATCTAAATCAGGATCAACTACATGGGCCGCTGTAAGAATTTTGTTGGGGCTAACTAAAGTGGCTGTACCAAAGTTAAATTGAATTGAAAGAGCTGTTCTAGAAGTTACAATATCCAGTCTGCCTACTGGATCTATTGGTTCTGCCAGTTCAATGGACAACGACTCCTCAGTATTATTATTAATCGCTACCATTTTGTCTCACTCCCCTGACATGGATTGAATATTTAGTTCATTGGTAAATATTCAAGTTAGGAGTAACCTACCATATCTCCTAATGCCTTATGGTTAAAGGCTGAGAGAATTTACACGCTTCTTTACATTCACAAGCCAGGAGAATTTCAGCCCAAAAAACTAGATAGATTGTTAAGGCAGATTTTCCAGGTCAGTGCATAACTTATTCCCACTCAATCGTTCCCGGAGGCTTAGAAGTAACGTCATAAACTACACGATTGACTCCCTTAACCTCATTTACAATTCGGTTAGAAATAATTTCCAATAAATCGTAGGGAACTCTTGCCCAATCTGCCGTCATGCCGTCTTCACTGGTGATAAAGCGCAGCACAATTGGATGAGCATAAGTGCGCTTGTCTCCCATTACTCCAACACTCCGAATTGGCAACAATACGGCAAAAGCTTGCCAATAGTCGTGGTATAATCCTTGCTTGCTAATTTCATCACGAACTATAAAATCAGCATCTCGCAAAATATTCAATCTTTCTGCAGTAACTTCCCCGACAATACGAATAGCTAAACCAGGACCAGGAAAGGGATGGCGACGGACAATTTCTTCGGGTAAACCAATGGCGCGAGCAACGTTACGCACCTCGTCTTTGAATAATTTCCGTAGAGGTTCAACCAATTTAAAACGCAGATCTTTGGGTAAACCACCCACGTTATGATGGCTTTTAATTTTGACGGCAACTCTTTCTCCAGTTTTGGGGTCAACATTGCTGTCCGCAGACTCAATCACATCTGGATATAGAGTTCCTTGTGCCAGGTAATCAAACGGTCCTAGCTTCTTAGATTCTTCTTCAAAGACTTTAATAAATTCGTGTCCAATACGACGACGTTTAAGTTCAGGATCGGTCACTCCTTCTACTTGTTTCAAGAAGCGATCGCGAGCCATAACATATTCTACTGGAATATGAAATTGATGCTTAAAAATTTCTACCAGTCTTTCTGGTTCACCCTTGCGCATGAATCCTTGATCGATAAACATACAAGTTAGCTGTTCGCCAATTGCCCGATGTAAAAGAAAAGCTAAAGTAGAAGAGTCTACTCCCCCAGAAAGAGCCAATAATACTCGTTTATTACCAACTTTTGCTTTAATTTCTCGAATCGATTCCTCGACAAAAGCTTCAGTTGTCCATGTTGGCTCACATTCACAGACATGGTAAACAAAGTTACGAATGAGAGCAATACCTCCCTCAGAATGAACTACTTCAGGGTGAAACTGTACCCCAAATAATTTTTTCTCGGGGTTGGAAATTGCGGCACAGGGAGTATTTTTGGTGTAGGCTAAAACTGAAAATCCCTCAGGTAAATTAATACAGGAGTCGCCATGACTCATCCACATGGTCGATCCATGTTCGACGTTGGTGAGTAAGTCTGTCGGGTCTTCAATAAATAGTTGCGCTTTACCGTATTCCCCCAACTTAACTTTTTCTACTGTTCCCCCCAACTGCTTGACCATGAGCTGCATACCGTAACACACACCCAAGACGGGAATACCTAAACTCCAAATTTCTGGATCGCATTTAGGCGCGTTGTCATCATATACAGAATTTGGTCCCCCAGAGAGAATAATACCTTGGGGATTAAGTTTACGCAGCTCTTCAACACTAGTTCGGTAAGATAAAACTTCTGAGTACACTTGCGTTTCTCGAATTCTACGAGCAATTAACTCGGAGTATTGAGAACCAAAATCGATGATAATAATTTTTTGGCGGTTAATGCTATCTATTAAAGACTTGGAGGATAAAGTCTGTTTACTGGGAGAGATTGATTCAGTCTGAATAGTCACTATCTTCTAGAAAGTCTGTGTAAGTAATTAAGTAACAAAATGTGAAGAAGCTTGAGCTTTTGTACCAACTTTGTAGCTAACAGGTTATGATTCTGATGGAATTCTTGCTCTACAATGGGTATCTTATAAATATTCTTAATACATTAACATAATTCAGATAGTAAAAGAGTCGCATTGCTGCTTTTTTTGATGATTCTTCGACTACGATCAAATAATACTGACCCGACACAAATTTTTTCTTCAGTATATTTGCTGATATATTCCTGTGATTTGAGGTCGATCGCTTCAGCAATTTGTCCATAGACCAGCTCTACCCAGCTTAAATTACCCTTATTATTAATATCTAGCTCACGCAACAGGTTGAGAGCAGATTCTGTAGTAGAACAGTTAAAAATTTTCTCAACTTCAGTTCTGGGGAAACCTAGCTTGGCACAGTAGGCAGTCAATATTTCCAGTCTGCCATCGGCAAGGTGATTGTGAGTATGAAAAATACCCCCTGCCAGTTTAATCAGTTTGCCGTGATAGCCAAATAGCAAAATTGATTTGACTTGGGCTAATCCCGCCGTTACTAACATAGAGCCTAACCAGTTAGCTGTTTTGACAATTCTTGAGGGGTCGATACCTGATTTTTGTGCCAGGTCGATACCGTTTTCGCCAATGCAAAATACTAAAGTGTCAAACAACTTGGCTTTGGCTTTAATCTGGGCTTGGTATGCTTCTAATTGACTGGGTGCGATTAGGGGTTGGACAATTCCGGTTGTTCCTAATAAAGAAAGTCCTTCAACTACGCCAAAAGCTTCGTTAGAGGTACGTTTGGCTAGTCTGATTCCTTCAGGCAAAATAATAGTTACGACAATGCTTTCATGAGGATACAATAGGGGCTGCAGATTTTCTCTGATTACTTCCTGAGCATAGCTATAGATAGCTGCTTGATTTTCTTCCTTGACTTGCCGACCAATTCCTTCACCACCCTCAATAGAAATTTGGTTACTTGAGCGGGAATTAGTAAGACTTACCTTTGCCCAAACGGGAGTATTGCGAGTTAGATCGAGATGGTCTCCAGGATCGCTACGGGTAATGGCGATCGCCGAAAATTCATCTATTTTAGCTACTTGTTCTACTGTGATGTCTGCTTGCTGATTGGGGTTGATTAGATTGACCGTTACCGTGTTTTGGGTTAAATCTTGATGTAAATGACGTAAGGCAGCGATCGCACTGGCGCAAGCAAAAATAGGTAAAGTATATCCAGCGTTCAGGCTCAAATTATTCTGACTCAACTAACGATATTTGAGTAGTTTTCGGATTCAGATTCAGATTTAGGCTTAGCGAAGATCATTCTCCCCGCCGAGGTTTGTAGAGAAGAGGTAACAACTACTTGTATCTCTCCCCCAACGCGATCGCTTCCTTCCTCTACTACAACCATGGTACCGTCCTCTAGATAGCCAATACCTTGTTCTGGTTCCTTACCTTGTTTGAGGATTTTAAGCTCAAGATGATCTCCAGGGAGGTAGATAGGACGTAATGACCTGGCAAGATCATTAATATTGAGAATTTGTACCTTTTGCAAGTTTGCTACTTTACTTAGGTTGTAATCATTAGTCAGTAAGGTTGCGCTGATTTCTTGCGCCAGACGGACTAATTTGGCATCAACAGTTTCAATATCTTCATAGTCAGCTTTATTAATCACAATGCGGTCAGGAAAATTTTCCTGCATTTGATTGAGAATATCCAAACCTCTTCTACCACGAATCCGTTTTTGGGAATTACTGGCATCAGCTAGGTTTTGTAATTCTTGGAGTACAAATTTAGGAATCAAGATCTGACCTTCCAAAAATCCAGTTTTGAGTAGCTCTTCAACCCGACCATCAATAATACAGCTAGTATCGATGATCTTAGTAGACATAGCTTCTAGAGTTCCTTCTGCCACCAGCATAGATTCAATACTATTGGGATTAATTAGCCGCAGAAAGGTACGTCCATGAGTATCTGCTAAACCAATACCCAAATAAGAAAACATTACGCTACCCAATACCGCTAAGGCAGGTTTTATAAAGCTTAACTCTGTAGGTATGGGTAGCAGAAACATCGGTGCCAGCATGAGATTAGCGACTAATAAGCCCATAACCAATCCGATCGCCCTAGTGATGATAATCTCAATTTTAGTTTGGCGTATTTGCTGTTCTAAGCGACGATAAGTGGTTTGTACAGCAACCCCAATTCCCAGACCAATAATAGTCGCAAACCCAGCAATCACGAAGCGCAAAGCTGAGATATTAGATACTCCTTCCAAGATGTCGGGAGGAAGCAACTGTAATCCATCAAATCCGATGTTTACGGCTGCGATAATGCAAATGATAATTATGATGGCATCAACCATTTTTTTTAGTTGAATAAAATAATAATGGATATATTCACTCTTTACTGTAATAAATTCTTGGCAAGAGTGTAGTCAAAAAGAGGGAGTTCTTAATATTGCTCCGAAATATTAATTTTAAAATAAAATCTGTCTCATAAATCTAGAATTACTATTATAGATACATTTGCGCTATAGATTAGCTCCTAAAAATATCGTTGAAAAATCATACTCAACACAATTATTCAGGTGTTGAAATATTTAGTAATGACCAACAATATATCTTCAACTAAAACTAATCATTATTCTAAATTAGTAGCTGAATCTTCTATCAAGGTAATTCCCACTGCTGCTTACATTCATATTCCTTTTTGTCGTCGTCGTTGTTATTATTGTGATTTTCCCATCTCTGTGGTGGGAGATAAAGGGGTCAATTCTGCTAAAAGTATGGTTGAAGATTATATTGCTGCCCTGATTAAAGATATTCAGCTAACAACATCAACTATACATCCTCTAAAAACCGTGTTTTTTGGTGGTGGTACCCCTTCTTTATTATCTTCTCAACAATTAGGCAAAATTCTCCAAGCGATCGCCTTACATTTTGGTCTTGCTACCGATGCTGAAATCTCGATGGAAATCGATCCTGGTACTTTTGATCGCGACAAGCTACTTGGATACATAGATATAGGAATTAATCGCTTTAGCCTGGGGGTGCAAACCTTTGACGAAGAATTGCTTCAAGTTTGTGGACGTTCCCATACTCTGGCAGATGTCATGGAAGCAGTTTCGATTATCAAACAACTTAATGTTGAAAATTTTAGCTTAGATTTAATTTCTGGCTTACCCCATCAAACCATCGAACATTGTCGATCATCTTTAGCTCAGGCGATCGCGATCGCTCCTAAGCATCTCTCTTGCTACGACCTAGTCCTTGAACCAGTCACTGCCTTTGGTAAACAATATCAGCCAGGAGAAACTCCCCTTCCTAACGATGATGATACTGCTGAAATGTATCGACTGACCCAAAAAACCTTAACTGCTGCTGGATATGAACATTATGAAATATCTAATTACGCTCAACCAGGTTATCAATGTCTTCATAACCGAGTGTATTGGGAGAACAAACCCTATTACGGCTTTGGCATGGGTGCAGCTAGTTACGTAAACGGAAAAAGATTTATTTGTCCTCGCACTCGTCGAGAATATTATGCCTGGCTAGAAGCTGGTGCAATTGTAGATGCACCTCAAGTATCATCTACTGACTATTTGTTGGAAACGTTGATGTTGGGTTTACGGCTAACAGAAGGAATAGATTTGGCTCAATTTAATCTAGACACCAAAGAGAAAATTTGGTCTTGTTTACAACCCTATTATCGTCAGGGTTGGGTAGAAGTAATTAGCCAAGATGGAAAACTCTTTCATCTAACAGAACGAGAGGAACCATTAAAATCAATAGCAAGATTACGTCTTCAAGACCCAGAGGGTTTTCTCTTTTCTAACACTATATTATCTAGGTTATTTCAGGCATTTGAGTAAATAAATTTTTATTGTGCTATTTGGGAGCATTTAACCTAGTCTCAAAATTAACTAAGATGCTTTACAATTCCCGCTTATTATCTGTTGAAGGAAGAATAATGACTACATTAGATGAACGAATAAGTTCTCTTGATACCACTCTTTTTGCTGCCATACCATCCCAAACTTCAGAGGAGGACAGAAAGTCTTTACTCTTGCTTCAGGACTGTATCAGAGAGCGTAATGAATATGTATATTTAGAGATAGGTTCTCACCTAGGTGGCACTATTCAGCCTTACTTTGTAGATCACCATTGCAAGCTAATCTATTCCATTGATAAACGTCCCGAATTGCAACCTGATGAGCGAGGCAAATTGTATCGCTATGACAATAACTCCACCGAAAGGATGTTAAGCAATTTAGCTCAAGCTTTCCCCTCAATTGCCCAGCAGAAGATTACTAATTTTGACAGTGATGCCAGGGATTTAAGTCCCAGTGAGATAGTCGAGAAGCCAAACCTTTGCTTTATTGACGGAGAGCATACCAATACAGCGGTAATTTCCGACTTCATGTTTTGTCTTAAGGTTAGTCATCCCAACGCAATTATAGCTTTTCACGACTCTGGTTTCGTTTTCCAGGGGATCAACAAGATAAAGCAATACTTATCCCAAAATTCAGTTCAATTTCAAAGCATCAAGCTTGGCGGAAGTGTTTATGCCATTTTACTTAACGAAGCTATTAGTTTTTATGCTGAAAAGCTCAAAACTTTATCTATAGACGAAAGTGAGTATTTTAGAACAGCGAGCAAAAAGCTTTGGATAACAAGATGGAAAAATAGAATCAAAAAATATCCAAAATTTCATCAATTTCTGTTAAATAGTAAGAAATTTCTCAAGGTTTAAATTTACATATCATCACTTAATAACCCCATAGACATAAGCAATATCCTTTCTAAAGTCACAGGGAGCAATATATCCAATATCGATGGTTTAATTAGTGCTAATGGCAGTGCTAATTTATTTTGTTAGTTAACCCCGCAGGAATTCTTTTTGGCAACAATGCCAGGTTAGATATTGGGGGGTCTTTTTTCGATACTACTGCTGGCAGTATTTTGTTTGAAGATAGAGCATGACGGTCAATGTTCGTGATAACGTTGAGATTCAGGGTTTTGAGGCTCCAAAAGTCAACCCTCTCCTAAGAAACTCAACTTTTTAAGTTCATATATATCAATAATCTGGCGAGTTTCTTGAAAGAAGGATATATCTATAAAATTGGCAAATCTATTTGGGTTTACAAGGTAATATTTTCCGAGTTTTGTAAAGGATAATTATATGAAGAGAAATACAGATGTTCCCTATAAATTAATTGCTTATGCTGGTTTAGGTTTCTTACTATTTATGACGCTGGGTATTCTCAAACCTTTCACTATCGTTAAAGCAGGCGAAAGAGGAGTTGTGATGCGTTTTGGTAAGGTACAGGATACTATTCTGGACGAAGGATTACATGCCATTATTCCAGTGGTTACTTCAGTAAAAACCCTTAGTGTCAGAGTGCAAAAGAATGACATCAGTTCGGAGGCATCTTCTAAAGATTTACAAGATATCAAAACTGAGGTTGCTCTTAATTGGCACATCGATCCAGAAAAAGTAAATAATATCTATCAGCGCATTGGTGATGAAGAACAAATCATTTTTCGGATCATTACCCCCGCAGTTTCCGAAATTGTCAAAGCAGCGACCGCTCAAAAGAATGCGGAAGAAATTATTACTAAGCGTACAGAGGTCAAAAAACAGATTGATGTTGAGCTCAAGGAAAGACTGAGCAACTATGGAATTTTAGTTGACGATGTTTCTTTGGTTAACGTTTCTTTCTCCCCAGAATTTGCCAAGGCGATCGAAGCTAAACAAATTGCCGAACAACAAGCTAAACAAGCAGATTTTGAGGCTTTAAAAGCTGAAAAAACCGCTCAAGCAGAAATTAATCGGGCTAAGGGACAAGCAGAAGCTCAAAGATTACAAAAGCTGACTTTAACCCCTGCACTGTTGCAGAAAGAAGCGATTAATAAATGGGATGGCAAATTTCCTACGGTCATGGGTGGCGATGGTGCATTACCCTTTATTAACATCGATCCGCAAAAAATTAATCAGTAAGTTGAACAAAAATTTCAATCTATTTTGAAATTTGGTCATGACGTTCTCAGTATTTCTGGCTATATTGTGGATGATAATTATTACATGAACAATTAGATGGCTACTAAAATCTCAAATACGTGGTGGGAAAGTTATCGTGAAGTTGTACAAGTTAGTAAGCGTTATCGTCAATTGGTCAGGCTGGTAGATAACTGCGAAGAAGTTGCTCAAAGTATGATCAACTTGGAAAAAAACAAAAATCCAGGCAAAGCTGAAAGCTGGTATTTAAATAAAATAATTGATGAGCTTAAGCAGCAAAGTTTGGTTAGCACCTTGTATTAGTTTTAATACCAACTAAAACAGGTTCAGAATATTATTGAGAGGTATTGTCCCAGGTGTCATCACCTGGGTTTTGATTTATGCCTACATTAGCAGTTATTAATAATAATATTTCGAGAATTTCCCCAAAAATAAAATATTAAGTCATTAGTACTATCTATGAATCCTCAAATTGAAGCTATTTCTGCCATGCCAAATAACGGCAAGCCAACCTATTTACTAGTTGTACTCCATGGCTGGGGAGCTAACTACCAAGATTTTGTTCCTTTTGCCAAAGTCCTGAACTTTCCTGGTTTTGGTTATATATTTCCTAATGCCCCTTTTGAACACTTTCAAGTACCCGGAGGTAGGGCCTGGTATGCTCTAGAAACTAATGAATTTGATGGTTTATCCACCAGCAGACAAATATTGCTTGATTGGCTAGTCTCCTTAGAATCTTCTACAGGTGTACCTCTCAACAAAACTGTTCTGGCAGGTTTTTCTCAGGGTGGGGCAATGACCCTGGATGTGGGGTTGACTTTACCCTTCGCTGCTTTGTGTAGCTTAAGCGGCTATCTTCATTACCAACCACAATTTCAAGAAGATAAAATCTATCCACCAACTATAATTATTCATGGTAGACAAGATCCAGTTGTTCCTCTAAAAGCTGCTATCAAAGCCAGGGACGAGTTAAGCAAAGTTGGTGTTTCAGTTAAGTATCAAGAATTTGATATGGGACACGAAGTTCAAGAACCAGCGATCGCCTTATTTAAACAATTTATCACCGAAAATATTTTAGAGTAAATTTTTTATTACTCGTACAAAATTTGTTCAAAACAAACTTGTCCCACCTCAACTAAAGCAGTCTCTGCCTGTTCATCTGTAGCGGAAGCTGCCGTTAACTGTTTGAATTCTGACAAACTATATTGTTGTTGAAATTCATTAATGGTGCAGTCACATAATTTCTGAGCTTCTGCTTCATCTAACCCCTCTCCCATAGAAGTTTGGATACATTCCTGGGCATAGTCCTGCATAAATTCCGCAGGGTATTGGTTATTCTTTTTGGTGCTAATTGAACTTTCTGCAACTGCCATACTGCTCGTAGCTAATAAAGTTAAAGTTAATAAACCAAAGTAAATATATTTCATAGTAATCAAGATATGATTTGGTTAAGCTGCGATTAAAAGGGCAAAGCCCTGAGCTATAAGCTGTTCAATTTTTTAACAGCTAATTGTAGAGTTCTAGATGTTTCTTGCTTACAGTATGTTCCTCATCCTTCAACTTTGAATATGCTTTTAAATAGCTCTCAAGTTAAAGCGGCGGCGATGGACATCGGCTTTCATTTAGTGGGTATTGCAGGGATAGATAACCACCAAGATCGCGCCGTAGATCATCTAAAAAACTGGCTGGCTTCGGGATATCAAGCTGAAATGAACTGGATGGCAAGCCCCAAAAGAGAAGATATCCGTACCTGTATGCCAGAAGTGCGATCGCTGATTTCTGTAGCCCTTAATTACTATACTCCCCATCAACATTCCGATGACCCCGAGATAGCCAAAATTTCTCGTTATGGTTGGGGCAGAGACTACCACAAAGTTATGGGCAAGAAACTTAAACAGCTCAGTAATTGGTTGCGATCGCAAGATGAAGGGATTCTGACTCGTTACTATGTAGATACTGCTCCTGTGCAGGATAAGGTCTGGGCAGAAAGGGCGGGAATTGGCTGGATTGCTAAAAATGGTAACGTAATTACCAGAAAATACGGTAGTTGGGTATTTATTGGTGAGATTTTAACAAATTTAACCTTGACTCCAGATGCCCCCCATACTAGCCATTGTGGAACTTGTACTCGTTGTTTAGAAGCTTGCCCAACCGATGCTATTGTTAAACCTTATGTAGTTGATGCTAATCGATGTATTGCCTATCATACGATTGAAAATCGCAGCCCAAAATTACCTGAAGCAATTGCCAATCAATTATCAGGTTGGGTAGCAGGATGTGATATTTGTCAGGATGTTTGTCCCTGGAATCAACGTTTTGCTCAAGAAACCGATGTCAGTGATTTTCAACCCTATCCTGTCAATATTCAGCCTCAACTAGAAGAGCTAGCCAGTATTTCTCAAGCAGAATGGGATCGAAGATTTCGAGCCTCTGCACTAAGAAGAATCAAGCCCAGTATGTGGCAACGTAATGCCCATGCTAATCTAAACAGAGAGAAGTAATTGTTTTTCCCCGGCAGATATTAAAGTTTTTGCTGACTATAATTGCTTTATTAATCACCTAATATAATATATCGAGAATTTGATGACTGCTAGGGTAATTTTATTTGACTTTGATGGCACGATTGCTGATACTTATCAAGCGATCGCTAACATCACTAATCAATTATCTGATGAATTTGGTTACAAGGCTTTAACTCAAGATGAGTTATTATTTTTAAAAAATTTAAGTTCTCGTGAAATAGTTAAACGTTCGGAAATATCTATATTTAAATTGCCTTTTTTGGTTCGAAGAGTTCGAGCTGAATTGAGTAAAGAGATTGCTGAATTACCACCCATAAACGATCTACACCAGGTATTATTTGAATTAAAAAATAGAGGCTATATTTTAGGGATTGTCACCTCAAATATCAAAAAAAATGTCGAAATATTTTTGGCTAATAATTGCCTAAGTTCTTTATTCAGTTTTATTTACTCTAGTACAGCTATCTTTGGTAAGCATCGCGTAATTAATCAAGTAATCAAAGAAAACAATTTACATAAATCCTATGTGACTTATATCGGCGATGAAACTAGAGATATCAGATCGGCTAGGAAAAGTAAAATAGGGGTTATTGCCGTAAGTTGGGGATTTAATTCAGCGGATATCTTACAGAAATATCAACCAGATTTGTTGGTAAATCAACCCCAAGAATTGTTGCAGGCGATCGCTCTTTTACAACCTCAGCGAGCAAAAACTACTGCTAATTAGCTTATTATTTGAAGTTTGTCTTATAAATAAGCTACAACTGGAGTGTTGAGTATAATTTCCCTGATTTTCATGGCAGTAGATGATAATGATCCCAAATTCTTATTATTTGCTCAGCATGGCTGGGCAGATACGGCTAGTGATATCAGTAAATTGGCGAAAGCTGCTGCCGATCCTCAGACGGTAATCACTGCCCCTAATTTGGGGTTAATCAATACTTTCATCAGAATTGAACCTCTAGTTCAGCGATTAGAACAGATTGCGACTCAGGTAATTAATAGCTATCCCGATACCCCAATCAAAATTATGGGACATTCTATGGGTGGTTTAATCTGCTTAGAACTGCTTAATCGCAATCCTCAATGGTGGCAGAAAGTACACTCATTAATCTTATTAGGTTCTCCAGTTGGTGGTTCCAACATCGCTCGGATCATCGATCCTTTGGGTATCGGTATCGGTATGGCTAGGGATTTAGGCAAAAATCGCCGTGGCATAGCAGAGAAGATTGCTCAAAAGATTCCAACTCTCTCAGTTGCTAGTGATATCAATCTGGGTAGTGATGGTTTGGTAACTGTCGAAAATACAAAGTTTGCTCATGCTAACTGGACTCTGATATCAGGCATCCCCCATGCAGCGATGAAATGCCATCCTGAAATGATTCCTCTAATTCAAAATTTTTGGTCACATCCTCAACTAGGAGCGTCTCCCCAAGAAGACTCTGCTAGTGAAGTTATTGGTCGATTACGTTCAGTACCTGGAATGACTGATGCAGATCGTCGTCATCTGGAGCGATCGCAAATTGTCGTCAGTTTAGCTGATGGAACCACGATCAATACTTGGAATAGCCCTCTGGGGATAAATCATGTTTATGTCTTAAGCAGAGACAAGATGCAGTGTCTTTATTCGGGATACGTGGGTTTAATACACACTTCGGGGTTACGTAAAGCGCTCCAAGAAATTCGGCAATATGCCTCTTAGAGATTAAGCAGAATTTTTTTTACGAAAATTGCTTGACAAACTGAGGTAAAAACTTGCTATGATGTCTATGTCGAAAATCAATGGGGTGTCGCCAAGCGGTAAGGCAGCGGTTTTTGGTATCGCCATTCCTAGGTTCGAATCCTAGCACCCCAGTTAAAAATTAAAGCCTGTCTTAACTTCTCAACCTTAAGGTCGCTTCGCTTTAGTTCGGAGTTTTTAGTTCAATATCTTGTTTGTGTAATTTATAGCAATACGAACTTTTATTAGGATACTCATTACTCGTTACTCGTTACTCACCCTTCGGGAGGTGCCCTAAAGGACTTCCTTCGGTCGCGCATTCCCTTGCCCAGATAACGCTCCTGGGTAAACGCCTTACGTCGACGCGGTGAAGCAGTGCGGTCTTGGGGGTTTCCCCCATGAGCAACTGCTGAATCCTTTAGGGGGTCGCACCTTCACTTACGAGCAATCAAATAAACTTGTCCTAACGTAACTTTGTACGGCTATACTTTTCCGAACTCTACTAGTCATCAGCAATAATATTTGAACCAAATAATTAAATCTACTTAAAAATGATTGTCAACAAGTTATAATCACGCTATATCTATTTAAGAACAACTAAATAAAAATTAGTATCAATAAAATTTTGAATGCTCATGACCCATGCCATAGATCTCAAGCACAAACAATCAAAAGGGATTAAACAGTTTCAAGAATTTATCTTTATTGGTACTAGTTCTACAAAATCATCAGCGGATTTAGTAGAACAGTTGCATTTACCTCCCAATAGTAAGCTTTTGAGTCAAACCCCTACAGGAAATTTTCTGATGATTACTCAGATTCTTACTGCCAAGAGCATCACTCGCCAGCTACAAAATTTACACCTAAAGCCAGGAAGAAAAGTGCAATTAGTCAGTAGAACTAGTAATGGCTCGGTAGTAGTTCGCTGGGAAGAAAAGTTGATTGGTATGGGAGCGGAAATTGCTCAAAAAATCATCGTAACTTTGGCTAGTTAATAGAGATAATGAAAATAACAACCAGTATTCGAGAACTATCTTTAGGTTCCGTAGCAATTGTTGCTGGCTATAGCCTAGTTTATGGCGGTTATGTAGGAAGATTAATGTCGAAAGGGCTGATACCTGGTACTCCCTTTATCCTGCTGAATTTATCTTTGGCTGAGGGGGCAGTACAAATTATGCTGCAAGAAAAAATTATTACCCTATCTAAGCCAGAGGCTAATGCTCTATGTATCGAAGACTTAGCTGAAGATGATTAATCAGTCAATTTTTCCTCGCTCCATTTTTCTGCTAGCAAATCTTAATTTAGCCGATCGCGATCGCGGATTTTCTCGTTGCTCGTCTCTTTGAGCAGTAATTGGTTTCTTGGTAATGACTTCTAATAACTCATTGTCGCGGAAACGATGTTTAACAATGCGATCTTCCAAGCTATGAAAACTTATAATACCAATTTTGCCCCCGGGTTTAAGCCAAGTGGGAGCATTAGCAATAAATTTTTCTAAAGAAATTAATTCCTGATTAACTTCGATGCGTAAGGCCTGAAAAGTGCGAGTAGCAGGATGAATTCTACCGTGACGATATTTTCCTGGTACGGCGGAGGCGATCGCATTTGCTAAATCTATCGTGGTGAGGAAAGGACGTTGTTGGACAATTTTTTTAGCAATACGCCGAGAAAATCTTTCTTCTCCATATTCATAGATCAAATCAGCTAAGGAAACTTCTTTCCAGTGGTTGACAATCTCTGCTGCTGTAATTCCTTTAGAGCGATCCATTCGCATATCTAGAGGAGCAGTATGACGAAAACTAAAGCCTCGTTCGGGAATGTCTAGTTGCGGAGAACTAACCCCCAGATCGGCAATAATGCCGTCAAATAACAAATCGCCTGGTTGATAGTCAGCAAAGTTACCTTGCCAAAAATCTATTTGCTGGGGATAGTAATCGGCTAATCTACTTTTAGCTGCGGCGATCGCAATTTGATCTCGATCTATTGCCAGTAACTTAATATTTTTCCCTTGATTTAAAATCAATTCACTATGCCCGCCACCGCCAACAGTAGCATCAAGATATTGTCCTTCTGCCAAGATCTCCAACCCGACAATCAATTCTCGACTTAGCACAGAATAATGATTAAATGATGTTGCTTCCTGTGCTTTCAATAATTTACTCCTTCCCCAAAATCTTAATTAAGATTTTATAACCTAAGTTAGATAAGATACCAATTTAATGGGATGTTGTAGTTACAATTGTAATGTAGTTAGAAAAAGAAAGTTATAATATTGGCTTTATTTCTCTAATTGCACCGTCTGTTGATCGAGATAAAGCTGAATTTATCATATCCATATATGGAAGTTAGCAAACACCCAGGAAAAGCAGAAGACTCTCCTGGTCATAGGTGGGCAGGAATTTTAGGAACAGGAGTTGCGGTAGTAACCTTGATTCTTCCTCTAATAATGATTGCTTCATACACACCATTTAGTAGCAATGCACAATCAGTGCCAGAAACAATTTATCAGCTTCAAGAAACTGAACTAAACCCAATGAAATAAATTAGTATCTCGTTACAGGTTTAATTAAAGCGTTGGGCAGTATCTGCTTAAGACTTATTTTAGGCTGTCAGCTTTTCGATAAACGAGCAAAACTCGTGGCTATAAGCCATAAGCCAGTTAGAAGCATTGTTGACAAGTTAAGGGTCTACGTCGTTTGTCAAATTGTTTTTGAGTAACGAGTAATGAGTAACAAGTAACAAGTACTGTTATTACTTTTTTTGCTCAAGAGTTAAATATCAAACCGCCGTGCGCACTAAATATCTAAATCCATATATTGTGTATTTGTTTTAATTAAACACCATATATGGTGGTTGACACTCAATCTTTTTTCTTAACTTGTCACAGTTGAGTTAGAAGCGGACGCATGCGGTCTTGAGCGGGGCTTACAAGCTTGTGGATAATAAGCTGTTTCTCTATTCCCTGTTCCCTATTTCCTTGCCCTAGGCATTTTATATTTAATTACACCCACCTACTATTCTGTCTATTAAAAAATTATTACTCATTACTCATTACTTCCGAACCAACCACTTTTAATGTCCTAACATAATTTTGTACGACCATACTGCATTATTAAAGATAATTGATATTAGAAGATGACGTTCTGACGATCTTTATTTAAGATTGAATAATAATCTTAAAAATATGATTAATAGATGTTTTGAAAAATAAATTAAGTACTGAAGCTCTTATAATTACTAGCTTTTGTTATATTTTTAACTCCAGTTACTTATACCACTATCACAATTTACCTTTATCTATAAGATTACCAAGAAAAAGAAAAAATGCTGAATTATAGTATGGTCATTCAATGGTCTCATAAAGATAACTGCTTTGTAGTTACTCTTCCAGAGTGGGGAGAGTTATGTCATACTTACGGAGATACCTACGAAGAAGCCCTACAAAATGCTAAAGAAGTTTTACAGTTAATGGTTAGTTCCTCTATTGCTGAAGGCTCTTCTTTACCAGAAGCAAATACTTTTACGGGATTATTACAAAAAGCATGATTCTTATGTTTATGTAATTACTAATAAATTGTCACCTCAAAAGTAGCTCAAGCGTTTAGTTAGTATAATTCTCTTAAGCAAAATATCAATAAGCTATAAGCAACGATTCCGCTTAAATTGATTAGTTTAAGTGGCTGGCAAATGTATATTAACATAAGTTCATTAACTAAAATTTTTGAACAGCTTGAAAATTAGTACTTCTTTCTTTTGGCTTTTTACTTGCGTGAAGGGGTACTAGATGGAATCAAATAAAAATGTTGCCTAAGATGGCAACAAAATCAGGCCTAGAAATAATAGCTAATTACTATGCTTATAGTTTGAATCACTCTTTAATTAAGATGAATTTTAGTAATTGTAGCTCGTTTAAATACAAAATCTAGTTTTATCATTGCGGTCATACAATCTGTTTTTCAAGAATATTAGTCTCTTTTTAAGCTCACTAAAGCTAGATTTGATTTAGCAATTGCTTGAGGTCCCAAAATCAATTATTTGGCGAAGAAAGCAACATCTAGAAACGTTAATAGAAGCTTGAAATCAGGGCTTTACTATATTTTATTTGTTATTAGCTAAAATAAGGCTTGTCCATAAAATTCAATAGTAATAAAGCCTACTAATAGACTTCATAATTCAAATTGTACTAATGAAAAAAATTGTTTTGTTGACTTTGTTGACCGGATTATTTTTGTCAGCTTGTCAACCTAAATCTCTTGAAACTAAATCTCAAGAGATTCAATCTGCTGAACCTAGTCAAACTAAGCCGAATATCAGAACTTCTGTAGGGAAAGAGTTCATGATCTCATCAGAAGGCATTGGCCGAGCTAAATTAGGAATGACACTGGGTAAGCTTAAACAAATATCCGATCACAAAACTGAGTTCAAACTAATATCACCTTTTATGGTTGATGTGAATGCGATCGCTGTTAGTCAGGGTAGTATTGTCCAGTATTATATTCTTTATCCCGCGGGAACCACGTCTCATCCTGATCGAGTAACTCCCACCGACGAAGATCTCATTACCACCTTAATGACGGATAATTTTAATTATCAAACCAAAGAAGGCGTTAAAGTCGGCACTAGAATTGAAGAAGCTGAGAAAATTTATGGGAACGCTACTTTATCTTATAATGTCGAAAATGAATCGAGAGAATACATCACCTTTAGTAACTATATGCCGCCAAATATGCGCTTTAGAGCGTCATATTTTAAATCAAGTTCCAATGGATTGAGCTTTTCCGGTATTTATCCAGAATATCCTCAAGTATCCTATAAAACTGATAAATATCGTGAAGATGCTGTGATTGCAGCTATTGAGGTTTCTTGTCCCTCAGATAATTGTGTCCCCAGATAATTTTGGTCATCAGAAGTTGATTGCAGGATAGCCTTTCTGGTTACTTAAATTTTTGGCGGAGGTACAAGACCGGGTTTGTACAAGAAAGCATCAATATATTTTAATGTTTTTAAGTCAGCATCAGGAAAGCGAGCGATATTTTTAGCATTCGGTTCTAAAAAGGTGAATGCTTGACGAAATTCTTGGGGAGTAGCGTGGATTGGAGCATCGAAATGACAAGGAATAATACGATTGAAGTTCCAACGAGTAATCGTATCTGCCCATTGTAAAGTCTCTTGGGGAGCGCGATTGAGAATTAAAGTCTGGAGAATTGGTGCCACTAATAAACGACCATCACTGCGTAACGTATCAAAGCACTCTTCCCAGTTGATTTTCCATTCAAAAGGATACAAGCCCCAGTAAGCTTTTGCTGACTTGTTCGGCGATCGCCAGGCATCGATTATAGTCTTTCTAATACTAGGTGTTTCTAAGACACTGGCTTTAAAATATAGGGCAAATAAACAGATTCTTTGCCATCCTCGGATGCGATTGCCTTGAGTATCGACGATCGCTTCTGTAGCACTATCTCTAGCATGAAACAGCAAAGGATAAAGATCTTGCTCAATAATCTCAGGCGGTTTAGTGGGAATCGAGATAATTGAATCAGTGACCAGTAATGTTTGCGATCGCTTGTGTAAGAAAGCTACTTCCTCAAATTGACCTAACCTGAGATTGATATCTCCTAAAATAGCGTAATCAAATTCATCGGCAAAAGGAGTTTGAGTGCTATCGGCGGGCAAAACTTGAGTTCGTTTGGCAGGAAAACCCAGCCAACTCAAAGGTAAATTAACGGGGAAACTCCATTGTTTAGGAGCAACGAATACAATAGCCTGGGGAAACTTGCGTGCAAAAGGACCAACACAATGTTTATGCTCTAACCCGGAAATTGTGGGCAAAATGATATACTTAACATCCCCATGTTGGTCAACTAATTCTTTAACTAGATGGATACATTGCTTAGTAGGAGCAACAGGAGCGTACACCAGCAATCCACCAGATTCTAACCTAATTACAGTCATCCGAATTGGTACAACCACATAAAAAATCCCCTGTAGTTGATCGAAAGTCCAAATTGTATCTTTCAGTACCTCTTTGCGGATCGTGCGCCGCTTGCTATAGGGATAAATGGGTACCGTTGGCCAAAATCGCCAATGATAATCTTGAGAATCTATCTGATTATTATTTAGCTCTTTTGTTTCTGGTTGGCTCACTCGAAATCTTCTCCCCTCAACATGGCGATCGGCTTAATCTGTTCACATATTGTCTCTAAAAGTTGGTTTTAAGTAAATTATTGGCTGGAAAACTATCTGTGTCATTTCCTAATTGTTGGCGATATATAGCAATACGAACTTTTATTAGGAGACTCATTACTCGTTACTCGTTACTCATTACTCATTACTTACGAGCAATCAAATAAACTTGTCCTAACGTAACTTTGTACGGCTATATATGGGCAAATACAGGAAAGTTGCTATATTGTTAACTTTAAAATCAACTTAGATTAATCGAATCTTAATGAGAAGGAAGCTATTGACTTGGATTAAGAGTAACTCGACTAAGCGGGTACTATTCACTACGCTGTTCTTAAATAGTCTTTGTGTTACGTTGGCAGTCGTCGGAGCAGTTACTGTTGATCGATCTCCAGATTTTCATTTCCAAGAAGGAAGATTTATTACTATCGTATCTTGCATACAATTATTGATTGCTGCTAGCTTATCTTGGAAAATTTATCAGCTAGCTAAAGGTTCTCAGTTAGAAAAACTCAGCCAAAGTAGCTTATTTTGGCTGATTGTTAGCTGGGGATTATTTTTTTTGACTTTGGATGATGCGATCGGTATCCACGAACAAATAGATTTTTGGTTACATGACTTATTTCGTATTGAGGAGACAGACATTACCGATTTAGCCGATGATTTAATTGTCGGGGGCTATTTACTGCTGTTCTTAATTTATATCGTCATCAAATGGCAGATAATTCAAATTTATAAACGCTCATTTATCTTTTTTAAGATTGGTTTTCTCCTATCTTTGATGATGGTTGTGTTAGACATAGTAACGAATAACGAATATTTTATATCTATGATGATTGATAATGAAATCCAAGCTCGAATGCTCAGGAAATGGCTGAGTGCGTTAGAAGATTCAGTTAAAATATTTGCCGAAGGGATATTTATTGTAGGAATTTATCAATGTTGGCAAATAGCACAGTCGCTCTATTCTAGTAAAGACCAAAATCTATTGAAATCTACACATGAAAAGTAATAATTAATTGCTACGGAGCCTATTTGTCAACGCGATGGGAGAATGTCAAGATCTGCCGAGAGAACTCAAGTTAAAATGGGCGATACAGTTATTTTTTTGTTTAATTTTGGATAGTTATTTATCATGAATCCTGTTCTATCTCAATTTGGTTCTCAGATGTCGCAACTAACTGGAGTTAGAGCAATTATGAAAGACATTATTGAAACCTTGAACAATAGTGCAGGAAAAGAGTTTATCAATCTCAGTGCGGGAAATCCTGTCATTTTGCCAGAGGTTGAGCAGTTGTGGCGAGATTGTACTCAAAAGTTGTTAGACAGCAACGAATACGGTGAAGTTGTTTGTCGTTATGGTTCTTCTCAAGGTTATACTCCTCTGATTGAAGCCATAATTAATGACTTTAATACTCGTTATAATTTGAATTTGAGCGATCGCCATGTTCTGATCACAGGTGGTTCTCAGGCATTGTATCTTTATGCTGCGAATGCCTTTGGTGGCTACACTGAGTCTGGAGACCTGAGACAAATTGTCTTGCCTCTTAGTCCGGACTACACAGGCTATGGCGGTGTTAGCCTTACTCCAGAAGCTTTAGTAGCATATAAACCAACTTTAGAAATCGACCAAAAACAACATCGTTTCAAATATCGTCCTGATTTTAGTCAACTGCAAATTAATCAGCAAACTGGTTGTGTAATTTTTTCTCGTCCTTGTAACCCTACAGGAAATGTTTTGACCGATGATGAAGTAATTAAGATAGCGGCTTTAGCTGCTAATTATGATGTTCCTGTATTAATTGATTCTGCCTATGCTCCCCCCTATCCGTCGTTGAACTTTACAGAGATGACCCCGCAGTTTGGTAATAATATCATTCACTGCATGAGTTTATCGAAAGCAGGATTACCAGGAGAGAGAATTGGCATTGCTATCGGCGAGCCGGAATTGATTCAGGTATTAGAATCTTTTCAAACTAACGCTTGTATTCATTCTTCCCGCTATGGACAGGCGATTGCAGCAAAGGCGATCTCCTCAGGTAAACTAGCAGATATTGCAACTAATATTATTCGTCCCCATTACCAACGTAAAATTGAGATTTTAGAAAGCACTCTCGATCAATCTATGCCCGATGATATTCCCTGGTTTCTCCATCAAGGTGAAGGCGCAATCTTTGCTTGGCTATGGCTCAAGGATTTACCAATGACAGACTGGGAATTTTATCAGGAATTAAAACAAGTTGGGGTAATTGCTGTACCTGGAAGTACTTTTTTTCCCGGGTTGCGAGAAAATTGGCAGCACAAACAACAATGTTTACGGATTAGTCTAACTGCTACCGAAACTGAAATAGCAGAAGCAATGCAGCGCTTAGCTCAAGTAGCTAAAAAAGTTTATCAAGCTGTAGCAGTTTAGTTGGAATTAATAATCAATAATTTGACCTTCAACAATGAATGATGAACAATCGACTTCTAAGCAACAAATAGAATGGTTAGAAGTAGGAAAAATCACTTCTCCTCAGGGTTTAAAAGGTGAATTAAGGGTGTATCCTGACTCTGATTTTCCTGAAAGGTTTACCCAAGCAGGGACTCGTTGGCTACAGCACCCTCATACTTCAGCTATTACAGAAGTGCAGTTGTTGAGTGGAAGATATCTGACGGGCAAAAATTTGTATGTAATTAAACTAGAAGGAATCGAAGATCGCAATCAAGCTGAGGAATTACGTGATTATAAATTACTCGTTAGTAAAAGCGATCGCCCTAAACTTCAAGAAGATGAGTATCATGTTTCAGATCTAGTCGGCTTAGAAGTTTACGATCAAGAAACGGGGGAAAATATTGGAGTAGTTATAGATTTATACTCTGCGGGCAACGATTTACTAGAGATTAAACTGCACCAACAACCAGAAACAACAACTAAAAGCGATCGCGCAGCGGAGGCAAAGTCTCATCGCGATCTTTCTCAAATAAGCCGTCGCAGTAAACGCAAAAAATATCGCCCCCAAAAAAATAAGCCACTGACGATATTTGTTCCTTTTGTCAAAGAAATTGTTCCCATAGTGGATATTGCTAATCATCGATTAGAGGTATCACCTCCTGACGGATTAATCAATATCCATGAATAGAAAGGCGATTGGCGATCGCCGATACCGTTTTAGAGGTTAACTTTCAAGGGGAGAGAATTCTAGCAATTCACTAACTAAAGCTACTTTTCCATATCGAGAATCTATTGTTAAAGCCCTTATTTCCATAACGCGATCGCTATCGGGGATAAGGTAAGTAACCGTTTCATCCGGATGAAGATGCAAACATTGAGCGAAAATCTCTTGTCGATATTTCCGGGGAATAAATTGTTCTTCTCCCATCTCCAGCACAATTTGATTAAAAAAAGAAAGTTCTCCAGTGTTAGTAATAATGCCTGCGGGCGTTGAAAGATTATCACACCATCTTAATGTCAAAAACCATTTAGCGTCACTTAATCTATTGTAAATTTTATCTTCTTTGGGATGGGGGAAAACCTTATACCCAGACTCTACAGCAATAATCGTTCCACCTAAAAAACCACATATCATCCCGAGCCGATCGCTCATCCAGTCTTGCTCCTAGAAAACACTTATCATTAACTATAAACGTTTGATGTGAAATGGCTTCGTTCAGATTAAACTGTTTTTAGCTATTAGCTTTTAGCCTTGGTTTAACTGCTAAAAGCGTTATTGGGTATAAGACCCCATTGCCTATGCAATGTCTACTGCCCAGGTATGGTTTAAGACCATATTTGATTGAAGCTAATAGCTAATGGCTAATAGTTATTAAGTAAGTAGGCATAATAATTTATAAAACCCAGGTAGTTAATCTTTTCCCTATCACCTATCCCCTAACCCCTAACCCCGGCAAAAACCGTTTTATATTTAATTTCACCCACCTACTTAGCTGGGGCGTAGCCCCTTTATTGACGATCGTGACTAGACAAAAATCATGCTACTTTTAGCGGGCAAAGTAATTTCTAGTTTTCGTGATTCTGTGGTGTCGTGCCACTCTAATCTTCCGGAGCCGTATACTAGCTTCTGGGGTTGGGACTCTAATTCTGTAACCGAGAAATTAGCATTAGCTTGTTGGCTATCAGTATTAACCGCAATTACTAGCTCCTCATCATTCAATATCCTGGCAAAGACATAGATATTCTGCTCAGCATACAAAGTTTTGTAAGTTCCTGTGCGTAAACTAGGATATTGGTGACGTAAAGCAATTAATTCTTTATGAGCTTTTAATAGTTCTACATTCCAGTTTTCGGGTTGTGGGAAAGTGCGACGACAATCAGGATCTTTGCCTCCAGGTAAACCCACTTCATCGCCATAAAAAATACTGGGCGCACCAGGAAAAGTCATTAATAAAACTGTAGCTAACAAAAAGCTGTTGTAATCCTCACCTACGGTAGTCAACATTCTGGGGGTATCGTGACTATCTAAAAGGTTGAGTTGAGTTAGCTGTATTTCCCAATCGTATTGTTCTAGTAGGGCTTTAATTCTGACAGCATATTCGACTCCAGAAATTGGTGGATAAGGTTGCAGTTCATGTTGACAGTATTCGGGAAGATAATTTTCTCCCCCAGCAAAGGCAATAGTTGCCTCAGTAAAGCGGTAATTCATTACGCCATCAAACTGAGTACCGTCTAGCCAGGGACTGGCATCCCCCCAGATTTCACCAACAATATAAGCTTCAGGGTTTACGGCTTTAACGCGATCGCGAAATTCTTGCCAAAACCCAGGGGTATCAACTTCATTGGGTACATCTAATCGCCAGCCATCTATCCCTTTATGCAGCCAATATTCAGCAATTTGCATAATATATTCTTTAACCTGAGGATTGTCGTGGTTGAATTCAGGCAAAGCACGATTCCCTACCCAGCCTTCGTAGTTAGCAGGCTTATCCCCGTCATAGGCAGATAATGGCCAATCCTTAATTTTAAACCAGTCTAACCACGGGGAATGAGGACCGTTTTCTAAAATATCGTTAAAGAAGAAGAACCCGCGACTGGCATGATTAAATACTCCATCCAGCACTACCTTCATATCTTTGCTATGGGCTGCTTTAATTAAGGCATCAAAAGCGACATTTCCTCCCAAAATAGGATCTACCTCATAGTAATCATGAGTATGGTAGCGATGATTAGAAGCAGACTGGAATATAGGTGTAAAGTAGATCGCATTAATTCCCAAGTCTTGGAGATAGTCTAGCTTATCTATTACTCCCCAAAGATTTCCACCTTTATAACCTTGCATTGTGGGAGTCGCATCCCAACCTTCATAAGTAGAAGCTTGCCACTGTCCCTTAATTGTGGCGGGGCTTTTGGCAAAGCGATCAGGGAATATTTGATAGAAAACAGCGTTTTTGACCCAATCTGGCGTTTTAATCATGGTTAAAAGTTAATGGTTAATGGTTAATAGTGCAAACTCGGTGATTTTTATTACACCAGACAATTTCAGCTTTTTTCTTTTGTTTCTACTAACTATTATTTAGGAATATTGCTCGTCCATCATCAACTGTAAAAAGATGGATTTTGTTAATGTCTACAGCTAACCAAAGAGAGTCACCGACCCCAACTGGTTTATCTGGAGGTAAAGATACCGTCATTGTGTTGTTGGCATCTGCTGTTAAATGGGCAGAAATAAAAGTTTCACTTCCTAATGCCTCTACTAAATCTACCGTAACTTGAATACTTGATTTGCTGGCTGAGTCGAGGACTAAATGTTGAGGACGAATACCTAGAATCAGAGATTTTGCTTGACTTTCTTGTAGTGGTTTTGCCCAAGTTTCTGGTAAATCAAGCTCAAAGCATTTATGTACTAATTTGACAGGTAAAACGAGAGCTACAGATAAAAAGTTCATCGGTGGCGAACCAATGAACTCTGCTACAAAGCGGTTAGCAGGTTGCTCGTATATTTCTAAAGGTGGCGCAATTTGTTGAATTTGTCCGTTGTTCATTACCGCAATGCGATCGCCCATAGTCATTGCTTCAGTTTGATCATGAGTAACATAGATCGTAGTAGTATCTAGCTGTCGTTGCAATTTAACAATTTGGGCGCGGGTTTGAGTTCGTAGTTTAGCATCCAAATTAGATAGTGGTTCATCCATCAAAAATACCTGGGGGTTACGAGCGATCGCTCTACCTAAAGCGACCCGTTGTTTTTGCCCTCCCGAAAGTTCTTTCGGCAATCTGCCAAGTAAGGATTCTATTTGCAACAAGCTGGCTACGTACCTCACCCTATCCCTGACAAGTTTTTCTTTTGTCGATACATAACGCAAACTTCGGGGTAAATGACGAGTTACGGCTGTCAATATATCTTCTAGTAAATTAGGGTCAACTGGATCTTTTCTATCAGTCTCACTGTCTCCTAGTCTTCCAGTCTCCGGATTGCGTCGTAAGCCGAAAGCCAGATTGTCGTAAATATTTAGATGGGGATAAAGAGCATAATTTTGAAATACCATGGCAATGTCTCGAACTTTGGGAGGTAAATCATTGACCAGGCGATCGCCAATTTTGATATTCCCCCCCGTCAATTCTTCTAATCCTGCTAGCAGTCGTAATAAAGTACTTTTACCACAACCAGAGGGTCCAACTAAAACTAAAAATTCTCCATCTTCAACGGTAAAATTTATATCCCGCAAAACATTTACTTGTTTAGATTTAGTTTTGGTGGAAGAAAGAGCTGTTTCGTACCTCGCTTCTGATTCGGATAAATTACTATTGTCCGCCTTGACGCGAGAGTAGCTTTTATAGACGTTTTCGACTACGACTTTTGCCACTATTAAACCTAATTAAGTTGATATTTTGAGCTTTGCTTAGTAATACTATCATTTAGTATTAGGTGATGGCTTTTGGGTGTTGGCGATGAGACATAACAAAGTCACTTGAATCTAAAAGAGGTCAGAAGTCAAAATGTAGGTGGTATTAGAAAATCTGATACTTCATCAAATAATTCAAGTAGCAGAGTTATCTAAAAGAATAATCTAAATTGCCTTTAAAAAACTTATTAGTAATCTTTTATACTTAATTTTTGTCAACTTTAAAGTAACAAGGAAAAAAAAATTGAGTAATTTGGGAGAAATTACTCTTCGATCAGAAAGTTATAAAAGAATAGCTCTTAGAGCATATTAGAGTGTGATTTATTAGATGGAGATAACCATGAAAATAATGCATAAAAAAGGTTGTAAGCCTATGGTTGTCAATAATTTATTGCTTATCGCTTCATTTAAACTATATACTTAGTATTTCTTTTATATTAAGCAAATAATTTCTTTTTTAAAGTGTCTTTGTCAAGTAAAATTAGTATTAAATTCAAAATAAGCTTGGCTGTAAATTGTATTTTGAGTCTAATGTGAATAGAAAAGCCAGAGATAATTGTAGAAGCAACTGGTTAGATGTTAGCTATTTTTAGTTGCAGAGTAATAGTTTGACCTGTTGTTACTTCCAATAACTATTTGAGTCAGGATTTTACACTCTTCTGTTAGCTAACTTGGTCAAAAAAGTTGAATCAGTGAAGCAGACATTAAAACTATTTACATTAGGCACAATTTGATCCTTATTTTTAATTTTAGAGAAGTATAATTATGTCATTTTGGAACAGTTTACGCTTTAGAATGCCTGCGATAGTTTTGTTTGGAGTCATTCCACCAATGCTGGGGGCTATTTTTTACGCTAGTTATTGTGCTGATGTGCGATTTCGCGAGGATGCTAAAGAGAATATTGCTTCTCAAGCAGAATTGTTGGCAAACACCATCTTTTGGTGGAATCAATCAAATGTTTTGAATTTACAGCAATTGAGTCAGCAACCCGATATAGTTCGTATGGATGCCAAGCGACAAAAGCTAATACTAGATAATGTAGTCGCCACAAATCCTAATATCTATTTGGCTAGCACAGTTAATCTTGATGGGTGGAATATAGCCCGCAGTGATAGTAGCAAACCCCTTTATTATGGAGATCGACCCTGGTTTCTAAGAGCTAAAGCAGGTCAGGAAATAAGTTACCAAACTTTGATCGGTCGTACTATTTTGAAGCCAGCGATCTGTATGGGGAAAGCAATCCGTCAAGAACCATCGGAAATTGAGGGAGTGGTGATGCTTTGCAGTGAACTCTCAGATTTAGCCGAGCAAATCGGTCAACTTCAATTTGGCGAAACTGGTTATGTTATTTTGGTAGATCAAACTGGTAAGGTACTGGCTCATCCCAACTCAGCCTTAATCTCTGGTACTCAATTACACAATTTAAATCGATATCCCCCTGTTAAAAATATTTTGGAAGGTCGCGATGGTTTCTTTTCTTTCGTTGACTATAAAGATATTAGGTGGATTTCCTACGGTACTAATCTAGATAATGGCTGGAAAATTACTATTGTCCAACGAGAAGCTGAATTTTTTAAAAATGAACAAGAATTTAACAGATTAGCATATCTAGTGGGTTTGGTTGCTGTGATAACTGTCTGTATTCTGACTTGGTTATTGGCAAATTATCTAATTCAACCAATTGGCAAGCTAACTAAAGCTGCAACAGAACTTTCTAAAGGTAAGTTAGACGGAGAAGTAGAAATAAATCGTCAAGATGAGCTGGGAATTCTGGCTGGGGCTTTTAATCTGATGGCGAGCCGTTTGAAAACTTCATTTAAGGAGCTAGAACATCGAGTTAGACAAAGAACTGCCGAACTTAACAAAGCTAAAAAAGCAGCTGAAAAAGCAAATCAAACTAAAGATAGATTTTTAGCTCGAATAAGTCATGAATTACGCTCTCCACTGAACACCATAATTAGCTATGCAGATATATTGCAGAAAAATCCTAGTTCGAACGGTTATTACCCGTCAAGTAAGCTTGAGGATCAGGTTAAAAGCACTCAGGAATTAAAAGTTATCCGCGAAAGTGGAATTTATCTCTTAAATTTAATTGAAGATATTTTAGATTTTTCCAAAGCTAAGGCCAATAAAATTGAACTTAATCCTACATATTTGAAATGGCATTCTTTCTTAGATGCGACATTAGCTATGGTTCAGTTAGGCGCGCAAGAAAAGCAAATTCTCTTGGAATATGAAACTGTAGATAACTTAACTACAGGTGCTTGGGTAGATCAAAAAAGGCTACAACAGGTGCTGATTAATTTGCTCAACAATGCGATTAAATTTACCGATCAAGGGCAAGTAACTCTCAAAGTCAGTGTTCTCCAGACAACAGAAGTGTTGGATGTCAACGACTCGCGTCCTCAACAGAAACTTCGCTTTGAAGTTATTGATACTGGGGTGGGAATCAGTTCAAAACATTTGGAGAAAATTTTTCAGCCTTTTGAACAAGTTAGTACTCCTGAACAGCAAATAAATGGAACAGGGCTTGGTTTATCGATCAGCAAGCAAATAGTGGAACTGATGGGTGGTCAACTAAATGTCAAGAGTCAATTGGGTGTAGGGTCAATTTTTTGGTTTGACATCAGCTTACCTGTGGTAGGCAATAGCTTAAGAACTTTAGACAAAGAAAAAGTTGTGGATATTATTGCAGAAACTGAGCACAATGGATCTTCAAAAGCATTGCCTGCTAATCTTTGGAAATCAAAGATTTTGATTATCGATGACAAAGAAGAAAATTATTTTTTTGTATCTAGCATACTTACCCCTTTAGGCGTTGAAGTGTTCTCTGCCATTAATGGAAAACAAGGACTAGATATGGCAGCTATGGTTAAACCAGACTTAATCTTACTCGATTTATTCATGCCGGTTAAAACTGGATTTACATTAATTCGAGACCTACAAAAAACACCACAATTCAAGACTATTCCTGTTATTCTCATTTCATCCTGTAATTATGAATCATTGAAAAAAGCTAGTAAAACTTATGATTGTCAAGGTTTCCTGACTAAACCCATTGATGAGAAAAAGCTACTAGTTTTATTAGAAAAGCATGGAATATTTTCTAAGCATGAGATGGTATCTAAAAATTGACACACTCTCATCAAAATCTAGAACATACTTTTAAAATTCTGTTTTGCCGAAAATCAGCAAAATGTAAAGAAAAATAAGCTAATTTCGGTTAACTTTATCAGACTTTGCCACACTATAAATTAGTCTACTGGGTGCGCAACTGAATTTCTTGGGTTTGACGAAATGAAACTAGCAGCAAGAGTAAATCAAGTATCGACCTCTCTTACCTTGGCAATTTCCGCTAAAGCTAAAGCAATGAAAGCTGAGGGAATTGATGTCTGTAGCTTTAGTGCCGGAGAACCAGATTTTCCCACCCCTAAGCATATCTGTGAAGCTGCCAAAACCGCCTTGGATGAGGGCAAGACCCGTTATGGTGCTGCAGTAGGAGAGCTGAAGCTGAGACAGGCGATCGCCAACAAGCTAAAAACTGATAATAATCTCAACTACCAAGCAGAAAATATCATTGTGACCAATGGTGGCAAGTTTTCTCTGTTTAACCTGATGCAAGCCTTGATTGAACCAGGAGATGAAGTCATTATTCCCGCTCCCTATTGGTTAAGCTATCCAGAAATGGTTAAGCTGGCTAGCGGTACTCCTGTAATTGTGAATACCCTGGCAGAGAATGACTATAAAATTACCCCAGAACAATTAGAACAAGCTATTACACCCAATAGCAAACTTTTTGTTTTTAATTCCCCTTCTAACCCAACGGGAACTGTTTATAGTCCTGATGAAGTTCGTGCACTAGCCAAGATCATTGTGGAACGAGATATTTTAGTGGTTTCTGACGAAATCTACGAAAAGATTCTCTACGATGATGCTCAGCATCTCAGTATTGGCTCGATAAATGATGAAATTTTGGCTCGTACTATTGTCAGTAGTGGTTTTGCCAAAAGTCACTCCATGACTGGTTGGCGGGTAGGCTATGCTGCTGCTCCCTTAGAACTTTTGCAGGCAATGGCGAAAATCCAAAGTCACAGTACCTCGAATGTTTGTACTTTTGCTCAGTATGGCGCGATCGCTGCTTTAGAATCTTCTCAGGAATGTGTGCAAGAAATGGTTCAGGCTTTTGCTCAACGCAGAATTTATATGTATGAAGCAATCAATGCCATTCCCAAATTAAGCTGTCCTAAACCCTACGGCGCTTTTTATCTCTTTGTGGATATTTCCCAGACAGGAAAGAAATCTCTTGACTTCTGTAATGAGTTACTAGAATCTAAACAAGTTGCTGCCATTCCAGGTATTGCTTTTGGCATGGATGACTGTGTTCGTTTTTCTTACGCAACCGATTTAAACACTATTAAAGAGGGTCTTAAACGATTAACGGAATTTGTGGAGCAATGATAATAATAATCTAACTCGATGCTAAATTTCACCTACTCTAGTTTAATTAATGCTTCTGTAGAGACAGTATGGCAGTTTCATGAGCGACCAGATATTCTTGATCTCTTGACTCCTCCCTGGCAACCCGTCACGGTAATTCGCCGCGAAGGAGGTTTAGGAGTTGGGGCAATTAGTGAATTTCGCTTGTCCCTAGCTGGAATTCCAGTACGCTGGATTGCCACACACATTGAGTGTCAGCCCAACCGTCTTTTTGTCGACGAACAAACCACAGGACCAATGAAGTCTTGGATCCATCGTCATGAATTTATTGACGAAAATGGTCGGACTAGATTAACCGATGCGATCGCCTACGAAATTCCTGGTGGTTGGTTGGCAGAATTTTTCTTAGGCTGGTGGGTAGATGCTCGGCTCAAAGATATGTTTCGTTATCGTCATGATGTAACTAAAACTGAATGTGAAAAATTTTAGTACAGATATATCGTAAGCGAACATTTGTTCGCCCCTACAAAAGATGACTTGTAATGTCTTTAATTTAAATTGACATAACACTTTTGTTAAAACAATAAGAATAAGTGGAAATATCTCCGCCCAAAAGAATAGACTAAAAAGTAACGATCAAATAGTTTGTTAGCAAGTTACTATGCCTACAGTAGATGTTCGCGGGGTAAATCATCATTATGAGTGGATTCGTCACTCAGAAACTAAATCCCATAAGCCAGTGATGGTATTTCTTCATGGTTGGGGAGGCTCGGCAAGATATTGGCGTAGTACTGCCGAAGCTTTAGCTAATGATTTTGATTGCCTACTCTACGATATGCGTGGCTTTGGTCGTTCTAAATTACTCCATGATTCTGGTAACTTGGGTTACGAAATGGAAGATTACGCAGAGGATCTAGCGGGATTATTAGATGCTTTAAATCTGACTCAAGTTTATCTTAATGCTCATTCCATGGGAGCATCGATCGCCACTTTATTTCTTAATCGTTATGGCGAGAGGGTGCAGCAAGCAATTCTAACCTGTAATGGCATTTTTGAGTACGATGCTAAAGCATTTGCTGCTTTTCATAAATTTGGTGAGTATGTTGTTAGATTTCGCTATAACTGGTTTTTAAAAGTTCCCTTCGCCGACAGAATGTTTATGGCAAGATTTCTGCATCGCCCAATTAGCAAAAGCGATCGCCTGGCATTTTTAGAAGATTTTTTGATGGCTGACTATAATGCGGCAGCAGAAACAATCTATACTTCTGTTAGCAAAAAAGCTGTAGAAACTATGCCTCAGGAGTTTTCTAAACTTACTGTGCCAACTCTAATGGTATCTGGTGAAAAAGATATCATTATTCCAGCAGCAATGGGCAAACAAGCCGCAGCCTTAAATAATAAGATTCACTATGTAGAACTACCCCAAACCTCTCATTTTCCGATGCTTGAAGATCCAACTGCTTATTTGAATGCAGTCAGAGAATTTTTGCAAGTTGGTAGTGCGGTTGTTTAAATATTGTCCAACACTATCAGGATTTGTTTTCCTGCAAGTAATTTTGCACCATAGTCTTTAGGCGATTGCGCTCCGCGCACTGGCAAAGCCAATTGCCCTCAAAAATATAGTTATCAATTAAATCTCGCATTATAAACATCAATTGAACTTATTTACCCTAATTTAACTCTATTCACAACTTCCTCAAATTTTTGCCTTATATATTTAGAAGTGGTTATAAAAAGATGCCGTGGTAAATATTAACTCTTTATCTTACCAAAATCTTCTAGATGAAACTCTTACTATTTCCCAGCAAGTATTAGATAACTACAACCCTCAGTTACAGATTGAAGAAGTGGGAACTGTAACTTATTTGGGTGGCGGGATTGCCCGTGCTGTTGGTTTGCCCGGAGTACAAGCAGAAGAATTAGTAAGGTTTCCCGGAAATCGCTTTGGGATAGCTTACAATCTCGATCGCAATGAAGTAGGAATTATTCTCTTAGATAATAGTGAAGATTTAAAAGCGGGTTGTGAGGTATTGCGAACGGGAAGAGTCTTAGATGCACCTGTAGGAGAAGAACTATTAGGGAGAGTGATTGATGCGACTGGCCGTCCATTAGATAATAAAGGTGCAATCTCGACAGCTAATAGGCTACCGGTAGAAAGAGAAGCACCAGGGATAATGCAACGCGCACCGGTTACTGTACCGCTTCAAACGGGGATCAAAGTTATCGATGCCTTAATTCCCATTGGTAAGGGACAGAGGGAATTAATTTTAGGCGATCGCACTACGGGCAAAACAGCGATCGCGTTGGATACGATTGTTAATCAAAAAGACAAAAATGTTATCTGCATTTACTGTGCGATCGGACAAAGAAGTTCTGCGGTAGCCAAATTAATTGCTGAGTTAAGACAAAGAAAAGCAATGGAATACTGCATAGTTGTAGTCGCAGGAGGAGAAAAATCCCCAGGGTTACAATACATTACCCCCTATGCAGCAACGACTATGGCAGAATATTTTATGGAACGAGGTCAGGATGTTCTGATAGTTTATGATGACCTAATTCAACACGCTAGAGCATATCGAGCATTATCTCTGCTGTTGCGTCGTCCCCCTGGAAGAGAAGCCTTTCCTGGAGATATCTTTTACATTCATTCTCGTTTGTTAGAACGTGCTACCCATCTGTGTCCAGAATTTGGAGGAGGTTCGTTAACAGCTTTACCCATAGTAGAAACCGAAGCTCAAAACATTTCAGCATACATCCCCACTAATCTAGTTTCCATTACTGACGGTCAAATTTATCTCACTCCAGACTTATTTCATAAAGGCATTTTACCTGCCGTTGATGTGGGAAAATCGGTATCTCGTGTTGGGGGAAAAACTCAGTTACCCTCGTATCGATCTGTAGCTGGAGATTTACGCTTATCTTATTCTCAATTTGAAGAATTAGAGGCATTTTCTCGTTTTGGGACACAACTGGATGACGCCACCCGAAAAAGTATCGAACGGGGTCAGAGAGTGCGAGAAGTTCTCAAACAAACTCAATATCAATCGATTCCCGTCGCGGAACAAATCGCCGTTTTATTGGCTGTTACTCAAGGAATTTTCGATATTGTGCCATTGGATAAGATTAGCTTAGTAGAAAAGTCTTTACGTCAGGCTGTTAGAGAACAAGCAACTGATACCTGTCAGACAATTGAATCTGGAGCAAAATTAAGTAATAACTCTCTCATGACTTTGTTAAATATTGCCAAAAATACTGTTAAGTATTCAATAACCTAAACTGTCGGGCAAAATTCACGCCACTTCTAAAGAACATCATTAAAGGTTTAACAATTATGACTAAGAGAACCGTTGCAACCTTAGATGCCAATAAAGCCGTAGCTAGAGTGGCTTATAAGCTAAACGAAGCGATCGCGATCTATCCCATAACCCCCGCTTCACCGATGGGAGAATGGGCAGATGCTTGGTCATCCCAAGGAATGACTAATCTTTGGGGGACAGTACCGAGTGTAGTTGAAATGCAATCAGAAGGTGGAGCAGCAGGAGCAATACACGGGGCATTACAAGCTGGCGCGATAACTACTACTTTTACTGCTTCTCAGGGCTTACTGTTGATGATTCCTAATTTGTATAAAATTGCGGGAGAACTTACCAGTGCAGTAATTCATGTTGCTGCTCGCTCTTTAGCAGCCCAAGCACTCTCGATTTTTGGCGATCACAGTGATGTGATGGCAGCCCGCGCCACAGGCTTTGCCTTCCTTTGTTCGGCTTCAGTTCAAGAAGCCCATGACTTTGCTTTAATTGCCCAAGCAGCTACCTTGCGATCGCGAGTCCCCTTTATTCACTTTTTTGATGGCTTTCGGACTTCCCATGAAATTCAAAAGATCGAATTACTAGAAGAGAGCGATTTGCGATCGCTGATTGACGACGAGTTAGTTTTGGCTCATCGTGCTAGAGGACTAACTCCAGATCGTCCTGTTTTAAGGGGAACAGCCCAAAATCCAGATGTTTACTTCCAAGCCCGTGAGAGCGTTAATCCTTACTATGATGCCTGTCCCGCAATTGTTCAACAGTTAATGGATAAATTTGGCAAACTGACAGGAAGACACTATCGCTTATATGAATATCACGGTGCGGCAGATGCCGAAAGGATAATTGTGCTCATGGGTTCGGGATGCGAAGCTGTTCACGAAACTGTAGATTATCTCAATCGACAAGGCGAGAAAGTCGGTGTACTGAAAGTCCGTTTATACAGACCCTTAGATGCTCAAAGTTTGGTTGCTAGCCTACCGAAAACTGTTAAGAAAATTGCGGTACTGGATCGTACTAAAGAACCAGGCTCTAGTGGCGAACCCTTGTATCTAGATGTGGTAACAGCAATTTGTGAATGCTGGCAAGCAGAAGTAGGGGCGCAGGGCTTGCGCCCAGCAGAGGAAGCTTTCCCAAAAATAGTAGGTGGACGCTACGGTCTTTCCTCGAAAGAATTTAATCCTGCCATGATTAAGGGGATTTTTGAGAATTTAAAGCAAGATAAGCCCAAAAACCATTTTACTGTGGGAATTAATGACGACCTGAGCCAAACTTCTCTAGCTTACGATCCTGAATTTTCCACCGAACCCGATAGCGTAGTCAGAGCCATGTTTTATGGTTTGGGTTCTGATGGTACGGTAGGGGCAAATAAAAACTCAATTAAGATTATTGGCGAAGAAACTGAAAATTACGCTCAAGGCTACTTCGTTTACGACTCCAAAAAATCTGGTGCCGTTACCGTTTCCCATCTAAGGTTTGGGGATCGACCCATTCGTTCTTCCTATCTCATAGATCGGGCTAATTTTATCGGTTGTCATCAGTGGAATTTCTTAGAAAAACTCGATGTCCTGAAAGCTGCCGTACCTGGAGCTACTTTTCTCCTTAATTGTCCTTACAGTGTCGATGAAGTTTGGTCGAAGTTACCAGTAGAAATTCAGGAGCAAATTATTGCTAAAGAATTGAAATTTTATGTCATCAATGCCAATAAAGTTGCCCGAGAAAGCGGTATGGGTGGCAGAATTAATACAGTGATGCAGACTTGCTTCTTTGCTCTAGCCGGAGTATTACCCCAAGAACAGGCGATCGCCCAAATCAAGCAAGCAATTAAAAAAACATATGGCAAAAAAGGAGCAAAAATTGTCCAGATGAATCTACAAGCGGTGGATAATACTTTGGATAATCTCTTTGAAGTTCCAGTTCCCACCCAAGTTACCAGTCAGATTCATCAGCGATCGCCTATTCCCGACACTGCCCCCGAATTCGTGCGACAAGTACTGGGCAAGATGGTCGCTAGAGAAGGAGATGATCTTCCCGTCAGTGCTTTGCCTTGTGATGGCAGCTATCCTACTGGTACGTCTAAATGGGAAAAACGAAATGTTGCTCAATTTATCCCAGTTTGGGATCCAGATGTATGCGTTCAGTGTGGCAAGTGTGTCATGGTATGTCCTCACGGGGTGATTCGAGGTAAATCCTACGATCCTGCTCAATTAGCTAATGCCCCTAACAGCTTTAAATCTACTGAAGTGAGAGATAAAGATTTTGCTGGTCAAAAATTTACGATTCAAGTCGCACCTGAAGACTGCACTGGTTGTGGCATTTGTGTAGATGTATGTCCTGCTAAAAACAAATCTCAGCCTTCTCTTAAAGCAATTAATATGGAAGCCCAACCACCCCTACGGGAGCAAGAGCGAGCTAATTGGGATTTCTTCCTCAATTTGCCCAATCCCGATCGCCGTCAGCTAAAACTGAATCAGATTCGGCAACAGCAATTGCAAGAACCTTTATTTGAATTCTCAGGTGCTTGTGCTGGTTGCGGGGAAACCCCTTACATTAAATTAATGACCCAACTATTTGGCGATCGCGCTGTCGTTGCTAACGCTACAGGTTGTTCCTCGATCTACGGTGGTAACTTACCGACCACTCCCTGGGCACAAAATGCTGAAGGCAGAGGACCAGCCTGGTCTAATAGTTTGTTTGAAGATAATGCCGAATTTGGCTTGGGTTTTCGAATTGCGATCGATAAACACGCTCAGTTTGCTGCTGAGTTACTCAGATCTTTAGCAAGTGAGGTAGGAGAAGAATTAGCTAGCAGTATCTTAACTGCCGAACAAAAAGACGAAGCCGATATCTACGAACAGCGCGATCTCGTAACACAATTAAAAAACAAACTCCAAACCCTTGTACGGGCGAACGGCGGTTCGCCCCCAACAACCCAAATAAAACAACTTTTGAGTCTTGCCGACTATCTCGTGAAAAAAAGCGTCTGGATTGTTGGTGGTGATGGTTGGGCTTACGATATTGGTTTTGGGGGGCTAGACCACGTAATTGCTAGTGGTCGCAACGTCAACATTTTAGTAATGGATACGGAGGTATATTCCAACACTGGGGGGCAATCTTCTAAAGCAACTCCTAGGGCTGCGGTAGCTAAATTTGCTGCGGGAGGCAAACCAGCACCTAAAAAAGACTTGGGTTTAATTGCTATGACTTATGGCAACGTTTATGTAGGTAGTGTGGCTATGGGGGCGCGAGACGAGCATACCTTAAGAACGTTTATCGAAGCCGAAGCATACGAAGGTCCTTCTTTAATCATTGCCTACAGTCACTGTATCGCTCATGGTATTAACATGACCACCGCTATGAGCCATCAAAAAGAGCTGGTTGATAGCGGACGTTGGCTACTCTATCGTTACAATCCCAATCTGAAACAAGAAGGGAAAAATCCACTCCAGTTAGATATGCGATCGCCTAAGAAGCCCGTCAGCCAGTCTATGTACGCCGAAAATCGCTTTAAAATGCTGACCAAGAGTAAACCTGCTGATGCCAAACGGCTGCTCCAAAAGGCACAACAAGATGTCAATACTCGCTGGCAGATGTATCAATACCTCGCTGCACAGCAAATGAACTCAGATTCTTAATTAATATCACGACAAATTCCGAATTCTGAACTCCGAACTCCGAACTTATTATGAACCTTTCCACTACCTATCTAGGATTACAATTGCGATCGCCTTTAGTCGTTGGAGCTGCTGCCCCACTGACAGAAGATCTTGACAATATTAAACGCATCGAAGATGCAGGAGCGGCAGCTGTCGTCTTACACTCTTTGTTTGAAGAGCAGCTAACCCAAGAGCAGTACGAACTACACCATCATACAACTGCCTACAATGAAAGCTTTGCCGAAGCTTTGACTTACTTTCCAGAGCCAGAAGTCTTTCACGTGGGACCAGAAGAATATCTTAACCATATTCGTCAAGCCAAAGAAGTGGTAAATATTCCTATTATTGCTAGTCTCAATGGTTCGACTTTGGGCGGTTGGACTGATTACGCTCGGCAAATCGAACAGGCGGGAGCAGATGCGCTGGAATTAAATATATATTATGTACCAACCGATTTTGACCTGACAGCAAGCCAAATCGAGTCCAATTATCTCAATATTCTCCGCTCAGTTAAATCAGCAGTAAATATTCCTGTAGCGATTAAGCTCAGTCCTTTCTTTAATAACATGGCAAATATGTCAAAACAGTTAACCGAAGCTGGAGCAGATGGACTAGTGCTATTCAATCGTTTTTACCAGCCTGATATCAATATCGAAGCTTTGGAAGTACAACCCAATGTACTGTTAAGTACACCCCAAGCAATGCGTTTGCCAATGCGTTGGATTGCAATTCTCTATGGGCGGCTAAAGGTTGACTTAGCAGCAACTAGCGGTATCCATAAACCTGAAGATGTCCTCAAAATGTTAATGGCTGGGGCAAATGTCACTATGTTGGTAAGCGTATTATTGCGTCATGGCATCGAACATATCCGGGTCATTGAAGAGGAAATGCATCAATGGATGGAAGAATACGAATACGAGTCAGTTAAGCAAATGCAGGGTAGCATGAGTCAAATTAATTGTCCTGACGAAAGTGCTTTTGAAAGAGTGCAGTACATGAAAGCAATCCAATCTTATCGACCAGAGCAAATGCAAGTATAGTAATTTAAGTTGAATATTGACAACTTTTTCAGGACAGCGATTTTGACAATTAACAGAGGAAATTTAAATGCAACTTTATGTCCTACTTGGTTGCGTGTCTGTTCTTTTTGATCTGGGGATTATATTGGGGTGAATTATCAGAATTCAGCCAGGTTAGTCTTTGGGGTAAATTAATAATGCCAGCTCTTTGTAATTCACTGCCTATTTATTTGTATAACTACTAAAGTTATGGTGCAATTTTCTCTTCAAGCTTGGAAGAATATTGAAACTATCTATCAGGCTATTCTCAAGATGTCTTTTGTTAAAGAACTTGAATTGGGTTCTCTAGACAGACAAATATTTCAACACTACATAATTCAAGATAGTATTTATCTTGGTGAATTTGCTCGCGTTTTGGCTATTATCTCGGCTAAAGCACCACAACCAGATATACAGTTACAGTTTGCTAATAGTGTCAAAGAAGCTATTGTCGTCGAACGTGGTTTGCACGAAAATTTTTTCGCCGAATTTGGAATCACACCCGAAGAGGCTCTAGCAACAGAACCTTCTCCCACTTGTTTAAACTACACTAATTTTTTGATTGCTACTGCCTATCAATATAATTTTGCTGTGATAGTGGCTGCGGTTTTACCCTGTTTTTGGATTTATTTGGAAGTAGGAAAACATATTTACAAACAAGCAAGCACTATAGCCAATCCCTATCAAAAATGGATTGACACCTACATTGATGCAGATTTTGAGGCTTCAGTGAATTATGTTATTCAAATAGCAGATAAAGCTTCAGTTGAAGAACTAGAATTGATGAATAAAGTTTTTTATCGTGCGTCACAATTTGAATGGATGTTTTGGGATAGCGCGTATCGGCTAGAGAAATGGGAAATCTAATTTAATAGTACTTTGATAATACTTGTAAGATTATTTTTAATGGCGATCGCAGTTCAAAGATCGACAATAGACAATTGATAAAAAAATGTGCATTTTAATTAACATAAAACCCACGATTTTAAACAATTCCAAGACCAATCCATATTTTTCTGATAGAAACGCAATTCCCAACTTACATCTGCTTTAAGATCAATTATTTCTGTAGCTAAATTTTGTAATTTATTGCTATCTTCAGGATCAAAATCGTAAGCTAAACTGAGATGCAACCAATCTTTTAACCTTAATTGTTCCAGTCGATTTGAATAGTTTGTTAATAAAGTAAAATTACGAATTAATTGTTTTAGACCATTAGCTTGTAATTCTAAACCGTGCCATTTCTCATTAAAAGTCAGTTTGATAATTTCTATATCCAATGATAAATTCTGATATTTTGCTTCTATGTATGTCTGATTCAAAGCTTCAATATAGAGAGTAACTGATTGAAAGTCAGCGTTAAAAAATCCTGTTAAAGTACAGTGAGGCATATACTTATGTGCCGTATTTTCTCCACACAATTGACAACTTTTTGCCAAGTAAGTTTCTAGGAAACGATTCAACTTACCTACTGGACAAGCATAAATAATAAATTTTCTAGTATCACTTGGATATCTACTTATCATCATTAATTATTAATTACTAATTCACTTAAGCGACTCTGATACCATTTTTTAAGACTTCTAAAATTCTGGGAACTACACCATCATCATGGACAGTTATAAAGTCTGCTTTTTTTCCTATTTCTAAACTGCCAATTTCACTATCTAAATTAATTGCCTTAGCAGAATTAAGGGTAATTAATTTAATTGCTTCATATAGTGCTTTGTGGGTTTGTTGACTGATGACAAACACAGACTGGAGTAAACTTCTGGGGACATAATCGGAAGAAATAATATCAACTACATCCTGTTCAATTAGTTCCATAGCCGAAACATTACCAGAATGAGAACCACCTAAAACTAGATTGGGCGCACCCATTAGTACCTGTAAACCATTGCTGTGTGCTTCTTGGGCAGCATCAACGGTAGTTGGAAATTCTGCTAAGACAACTCCTTCAGCGATCGCTTCTTGGACATGGTCTACCGTAGCATCATCATGACTAGCAAGAGAGATTCCTTTTTCTTGAGTTATTTTGACTAATGCTTGACGATTTTTAACCGCATGTTGTCGTTGACTTTCGAGGCGCATATTAATAAACTCTTCCATCTTGGCTTCTGGAACGCCATGTTTGCCGATATAGTATTGCTTATACTTATCAATATTGACGAATTGACGCTGACCAGGAGTGTGATCCATCAAGGAGATTAGAGCCAACAAGGGATGCTGTGAGTATGGTTCAACAATATCGTAGAGATGTTCATAACCAAGTTCACAACGCAAATGTAGCCAGTGATCGACATTAAACCTTCCTGCTGTTTTGCCCTCAGCAATGACATCTATCATCGGTGCATAATGATGATTACGTAATGAATCTTCTCTGGGGGTAACATCCCCAATCGCGATCGCATCACAGACTGTAGTGATCCCAGAACTAATCAAATCGCGATCGTGATTAACTGCTGCTGCATCTAAGTTCCACCTTACCCCTGGTCGAGGAGAAATACATTTTTCGAGGTTATCCGTATGGAGTTCAATTAATCCAGGTAATAGATAATTGCCATGACCATTTTGTCCTTGGTCAACTATTCCTGGTTGAATATCGGCAATAAGGCGATCTCGAATTACTAAAGTTCCTAATACTTCTTCAGTGGGTAAGAGCAAGCGATAATTAGTATAGATTTGTTCCTGCATCTTGTGTGGATCTGTTTATATTACTTCGCAGTTTAGGGCATCTATCAGAGAATATAAATTAAGGAAAGTTTAGCAAAGGGTTAATGATTTAGTAAAATATCGATTTTCCTAATAATGAACTACTACCTGCTACTTCGTTGAGCAGGTAGTTTCTAGCTTCGCTGGGTGCTGCACTACCTTGGTCTTGCGACCCCGATCTTGTCTTACGCTCCCTCCACTAGCAGAGACGGCTGCACCATCCGCCTGTAGTATTCTGATTCCTTCTGCCCTAATGTTTTTGCTTGCTGCTTCATCTCTATCGTGATGAGCATTGCACGCACTGTTGATACAAATCCATTCTCTAACAGATAAATCCATCTTTGGCTGTTGAGTTAGGCATTCAGGGCAGATATGAGAACTGGGAAAAAATCTATCAATCTCAACGAGCTTTTTATCTTCTCTACGAAGTTTATAACTGAGGAAGTTTACAAACATTCCCCAGCCTACATCAGATATTGCTTTAGCGAGCTTTAGGTTACGCACTAATCCCCTCACATTGAGGTTTTCTACCACAATGACTTGGCTATCGTTTGTCAGTTTTCTACTCAGTTTGTGCAGAAAATCTTGACGGGAATTGCTAATACGTGTGTGAACCTTAGCTACTAATTTCTTGGCTTTTTGTCTGGTTCTACTCCCTAGTTGCTTACGAGCTAGCTTCTTTTGTTTTCTAGCTAGGTTTTTCTCATGCTTTTTAATGTGTCTTGGATTGGCATATTTACTGGTTTTAGTTCCATCGTGGACTATGGCAAAATCTTTAATTCCAAGGTCGATTCCTAAAATTTTGTCACTATTACCAGATCTAAAACAAGCCTCAACTTCATAGATAATAGAAGCAAAATATCTATCATCACTATCAAGCGTGACAGTAACAGTCTTTATCTTACCTACATACCTACGGTCAAATATAGCTTTTACTAACTTGATTTTTGGCAGATAAATATAGTCGCCCTCTATTCTGACTGATTGAGGAAAACCTACAGACTGCTTTTTGTGTTTTGATTTGAATTTAGGATACTTAGCTCTTTTCTCAAAAAAGTTGATAAAAGCACGAGATAGATTGAGAGTTGTTTGCTGCAAAGATTGAGAATAAACATCGGTTTTTAGCCATTCGTACTCTTTCTTTAGCTTAGGCAACAAAGCATTTAAGCCACTACGAGATATTCCTTTGCCAGTCTCTTTATAAGTTTGATTACAAACATTTAGAGCATAATTCCACCACCACCGACAACAGCCCATAGCTTTTGCTAATTGTTGCTGTTGCCCAAAAGTTGGGTAAATTCGTATCTTTTGGGCTACTCTAATCATGTCTATCATCATATAGAAAAGACTAATGTTCGTGCTGCCTCTGTGCTGGGAATTGTTGGTGCAGGGGGAATTGGTGTTTCACTTTATCTTAAAGCTTTTAGCCTTTAGCCTTTAGCTTTTAGCCTTGGTTTGACTGCTAAAAGCGTAATTGAGTTTAAGACTCCGACCTCTTAGGTCGTCGACAATCAGGTAGAGTTTAAGACTCTATTTGATTGAAGCTAAGAGCTAAGAGCTAATAGCTAATAGCTAGGGCGTAGCCGTTTCTTTATCAAAGCTTTCAATCTTTCGACTATGGTAAAGTTTGCGCTATCTTGATTATTTTAATTTTAGCCACCAGTATCATTGATACGATTTCATCTAAGTTAAGAAACTGGCTAATTTAATAGCAGTTGAGTTTGTTTGAGCTTTACCCTTGAAGGCAGAGAGCAGAGAGAGCAAATTGTTTTTTCCTTTTGCTCCCTGTCTTTTTTTCTAGGAGTAATACCTGGATTTATGAAAGAAATTCCTGATTATGCAAAATCAGATATATTCAAGGAAGTAACATCTTTTAAGTTGATTGCCATATCTGCTACTCCTTGGGTTGAGGAATCTACATACAAGACAGATTCGGATGCAGAAAATGCAACTTGAATAGATGAACCGTCAAAATAGGCATTGGCTTCGTTGATGTTGTAGACTGAACCTATTGCTGTAGGTGCAAAAGAATCAAAATCTAACAATAGTTTATCGGAGCCAACAGTAAAATCGGTAATTATATCTGGCTGCTCAACTGATGAATCATCAGCCGAAGTGTAAGCAAAAACATCGTTACCGAAGCCACTTTCTAGGGTATCTTTCCCTCTCCCCCCAGAGAGTAGGTTATCACCTCCTTCGCCCCGGACTAAATCATTGCCGTTCCCGCCGTAAGCAGTATCATTGCCTATTCCCCCATAGATGGAGTCATCGCCAGCACCTCCATCCAAAACGTCATTATCCCAGCCACCAAAGAGACGATCGCTATCCTCATTGCCTTCGAGAGTATCTCTCCCTCTCCCACCGGCGAGCAAGTCGTCACCCTCTTCTCCTTTAATCAAATCATTGCCATTACCACCCGCAGCAGTATCATTACCTATTCCACTAAAAAGGCGATCGTTATCCTGGTTGCCTTCGAGGGTATCTTTCCCTCTCCCACCGGAGAGCAAGTCGTCACCCTCTTCTCCTTTAATCAAATCATTGCCATTACCACCCGCAGCAGTATCATTGCCTATTCCACCAACAAGGTGATCGCTATCTTGGTTACCGTCTAGGGCATCATCCCCTGCTCCACCAGAGAGCAAGTCATCACCTCCTTCGCCCCGGACTAAATCATTACCATTACCACCCGCAGCAGTATCATTACCCTTACCCATGGTGATTTCGTCATGTCCTCCCTCTCCGAATGCTAGCTGAGGATCGTCATAGAATGTGATAGAGTCATCCCTAGGGCGAACGCATCTAAATCTGGAGAAAAAAGGAGTTACGATGAAATTATTAAAATCAACTTATCAGATAAGTTGAAACAAGCCAAAATAACCTTGATATAAAAGAAACAAAGGTATATAAAGCAAATTTTGGCAGCTCAAAATTCTGTTTGATTCTCGTTACTCAGAGAACAAACATTTCCAAGAAAGAGTGAGAGCTGATTGTAGGTTATTGAAGACCTAAAACTTTAGCCAGATATTGATTATCCCAAGCAGCTTTGAGTCGTTTATTAGCTACACCAACCTTGGCGGTCTTCTCGCTTGATAAAAGATTCAAAGATATCTTTCTCAATTGAGCTAGATTCTCAGGAGCATGGTCGGAGTGAACGGGACAATCATCTTCTTTAAATGCCACATCCAAAATCCAATGAACATTATTTTCCACTTCCCAATGCTTGCGTACAGCATTAGCTAGTACTTGAGCATTACTTCTAAAACTGTTGAGATAATAACGTTTATTAGTGGTTGTTTCGCCGTCGATTTTTCTGACAGATTCCACTAAGCCAATACTTTGAAGCCCCGCCCATTTCGACTCATCAAAGAACAATCTCCTCACTGCCATCGTCCAATGACGACGTATTTCCGTTCTACCATGACCCTTATTAATAGTGCGATGGAAATCATGTTCTACTTCCGACCAATCAATCTCTTCTGCTTGGTCAAATAGATTAACTACCTGTTGGAAAAGATTCGGCTGATTTTCTTTCAATGCTAGACAATAATCAGCACCGTTATCTTGAATTAACTGAGCTATCTTCGTCTGAGTCCCGATCGCATCTATGGTTACTAAACACCCAGATAGTTCCAAAACTTTGATTAATTCTGGGATTGCTGTAATCTCATTTGATTTGTTCTTGACCTTGACTTGACCCAAAACTAATCTTTGCTCTGTTGCCCAAGCATTTACGATATGAATCGCTTTTTTTCCTTTGCTCTTGGAGCCAGAATGTTTAGCCGTTTTGCCATCAATGCTAATTATCTCCCCAGGAATTAGTTCCGATATTGTTTTTACCCAGTCTCGAAAACATTGTTCAAATTCTTTTGGGTCTATCCTGGCAAACACCCTAGAAATGGTGTCATGAGATGGTATGCCATTAGGTAGTTCTAAGAACTGCTGTAACCATTCTTGTTTGGCGTTCCCGTACTGTTCCATAGCTACCCAATTATCGGCACCGCACAGCATTCCACAGATCGCAATGGCTATAATATCTATGAGTTTATGATCTTTGGTTCTGTCTATTCTAGGGTCGGTCAAATTGCTAAAATGATCTAACAGAGTAACCTTCGGCTTCAGCTTCATTTTCTCTCAGTTATGCCTTAGTTTTGCTACCAAATTAATCTATCATTTTCACTCAATTTAAGATGCGTTCGCCCTACCTAATACTATCGAGAGGATATAAATCAAAAAACCTTTGCGGAACAACCCACTCTGTGTGGGGTTTTATCAAACCCACTGACATGAATAATGGGTTATTGGGATCTGAAGTATAGTTTTGTAAAAAATCTACAACAAAATCTGCTCGAATTTCATCTGCTAGAGGCTCTGTACCATTATAGACACCGACTGGCTTACCATCTAAATTAACTCTTGTGTTGTCCCCCCCTCCAAAAAAATAGCTATCGAACATCATATTCTGAGCCGGAGAAAACCTATGTCCATGGAGAAGCTTTCCTGTACCTACGCTCTGATAACCATTAGCTTTCATTACACCAAAAAGGGTTTCTGATGGATCGACCGTTTTTTCCCAATCTTCTCCGTTTGAAAAAACTTGTGTTTGTAGGGGACTTTTACCGGACAGAATTGAAATACGAGAAGGATTACAAAGTGCGACTTGAGAATATGCGTTATTAAATGTGACACCAGAGGCCATCAACGCATCCAAATTTGGTGTGTGAACTACTCCTGAGTAACCACCTAAATCATTTGTCCAATCGTTGAGATCGTCTATGGAGATAAATAAAAAGTTTCGCATATCAAAATGATGTTAGGTTTTCAGAATAATTGAAAAACTGTAAAATTGAATAAATATGAAATCAATTATTTTCTATTAATAACTATTACTTTTTATTTACTTTAAAAATTAGAATTAAATTTCTATAATTGCTTTTATTACTAGAATTTTAAAAAATAATAGATGTTTTTGAGGATTGGTTTTAAAAAATACAACTATCTACTGTATTCAAATTTCATTAAATTACTTCAAGTGAATTGCTTAAAACACCATTTTATTGACAGAAGAATTCCATGAGCAGTAATCGCCGGGAATATCTAACAGAAACAGTTTTGTTTCTTGAAAGGTTAACTATATATACCGGATACCATCCTATGAAACTAAAACATTGTTCGTCTACTGTGGAAAACACTGTTTTTTTTGATACTTACTTATGTAAATTTCTGTAGGTATGACTTGTTTAAGAAGTGTATCAACTAGGAAACATAGCTATATATTTTTTGCCATATTATTTATTTAAAGATTTTATAGACATAATAATTCTGTACTTTTCTAATTTTTTAGATAGTAATTTAAAATAGAAATTAGACAATTTTCTTCTACTGTAATCAACATTAATAACTCTAGGAGTAGTACTAAAGATGTAATGAAACTTGTAGTAATGAACAAAATATCAGATAGCAACTATATGATTTTCTAAGGATTTGGAGAAAGGTATAGTTTTAAGTACTAAACGAGATATTCTTGGTCTCAATGTATTTTTTAATAGACCTATCTGGAAAATAGACAAATAAGTAGAGTTGAAAAACTCAGGAAATGGGAGTCATTACGACGTTAAAATTAGGTGTGGTTATAAGAGGAAACAGATTACACCAGAAGAAGAAAAAAAGCTAACAGAACACCTTGAGGCGATTGCGCAAAGCGCACCAGCGAAGCTGATCGCCAAAATCCTCTATAGAACCCATTTGGGTTCTTTTTAAGCAGTAGCGAGTCTTGTGAACTTGATTTAATTTTTTTTTCAATTGCGATCGCATAATTGGTTGACAGTTTCTCGCCAAGAAACACCGATTTGTTCTGCTTGCTTAATCATTATGTTGCAGACTTACTACTTAAGTAATCTGACTAAAAGCTTGATAGCAAGTAAAGCATTAACTAAACGGGTAGTTAAGGTTGGAAATGGTTGAGTTGAGGTAGCTTTCATGACCAACTGTTCTCAAGTTTAAAAATGATAAAAATATCATAATCTAGAGATACATCTACAAAAATAATTGATTGTATTTTGTTTTCGCTCTTGGTACCACCTTCTGTTCATTGTTTAATTTGAGAAGTTTATGACATTGCCTAATGGTCCGAAGACTCCAGGAATTCTCGAAATTTTTCGGCGGTTTAAGCTAATTTTTCGTCCCTTAGAATACTTGGAAGATTATGCTCAAAAGTATGGAGATATTTTTAAAATAGGAGGGGAAAAGTCACCTCCATTTGTTTATATCGGCAATCCAGAAGGGATTAAACAAATTTTAACTGCCGATCCAGAATTATTTGAAGTAGGTAGAGGAAGTAGAATTATCAGATTTTTGTTGGGGGACAACTCCCTAATTTTAAAGGACGGGGATACCCATCAAAGGCAACGAAAACTGATTATGCCTCCGTTTCATGGAGAGCTTCTCCGTAACTATAGCCAGTTAATCTGGGATATTACTGATAAAGTAACCGATCAATGGGAAATGGGTAAGCCGTTTCCCATTCGTTGCACAACACAAGAGATTACCCTGCGAGTCATTTTGCAAGTAGTGTTTGGGATAGAGCAAAAAGAGCGATCGCAACAATTGAGGCAACTAATTACTGCTCTACTCGATTCCTTTGACACTCCCCTTAGTTCCAGTTTAATCTTTTTTCCCTTTCTCCAGAAAGATTGGGGCGCACGGAGTCCGTGGGGACGCTTTTTACGCCTCAAGCAGCAAATCAAACAACTCATTCATGCAGAAATTCGCGAAAGGCGTGCCAAGATGGAAAATGAGGAGTCTTTTTCATCAGATTATACGGATATCTTTAGTTTGTTGCTGTTGGCAAAAGATGAAGATGGTCAGGGAATGACCGATGAAGAGTTACACGATAATCTAATGAGTTTACTCCTTGCTGGTCACGAAACTACTGCTTCAGCTTTAGTATGGGCGTTATATTGGGTGACTCATCTCACAGAAGTACGCACCAAGTTGCTTGACGAACTCGATCGCCTGGGGGAAAATTCTCATCCCCTTGACATTGCTAAACTTCCCTATCTTAGTGCTGTGTGTGATGAAACTCTACGTATTTATCCAGTTCTTCCTGCTGCTTTTCTGAGAATGCCCAAATCATCAATAGAAATAATGGGATATCAGTTTCCAGAGGGTTCCGCATTGGCTCTTTCTATTTATTTACTCCATCAGCGAGAAGATTTATATCCTCAACCAAAACAATTTAAACCAGAGCGTTTTATCGAGAGGCAATATTCTCCCTACGAGTACTTGCCCTTTGGTGGTAGCAATCGTCGCTGTATTGGCTCAGCATTAGCATTATTAGAGATGAAACTGGTACTGGCTAATATTATTTCCCGTTTTGAGCTGAAATTGCTCAATAATCGTCCTGTTAAACCCATACGTCGCGGTTTGACTTTTGCACCACCAGCAAAGATGCAGATGGTTGCTAATACTTCACATCATAATTAATTATGTTGTTTGTGTATGGGACATATCTTTATTGCAGATTAGATAATGGCTCCCTTTCCTTGTAAAGGATCGCCTTCTATCTCCTTATTCCTATTATTCTGACAATTACAAAAATATTTTAGTAGGTAGGCATAATAATTTATAAAACCCAAGTAATTAATCTTTTCCCTATCACCCATCCCCTAACCCCTAACCCCGGCAAAAACCGTTTTATATTTAATTTCACCCACCTACTTTTAAGCAGGGCTATTTCATTCTAAAAAGAGAAGCAATCTGTTTTAAACTGAATTGGCATTTACGTTGTGCCTGAGCCATATTGTCAAATCCAGAATCTCGATATAAATTGAGAGCTAAGTTACGTGCGATCGCTAAAATCTGAGGTAATGGTAAGGTACGAATTCTAGATTTGTCTTCTCCTTGAGTAACATCGCGAACATAGTGAACTTTATTTTCTACACCCCAATAACCACGAATTCTTTGATAAAACTCGAAGGCTGATTCGGTCAAATCAGAGATATAGTATCTGGTACTAAACTCCGTTTTATACTTGAGTTGGCGTTCTGATTCTACTTTAATGAGCGTTTTAATACTCGACCATTTAGGCAACTTCAAATCTAAGTAAGCAGTACTAACTCTGCGTTTTTCGATTCTTCCGTGACCTTTAAAAATATTGTAAAAACTGTCATGTTCGACAAATTTCGTTTTTACAGCTTGATCTAGTTTGGGTTGATTTCCTTTGACAGCAGCAAGATAGTGATTTCCGCTATTGATAATTGTTTCAATAGTTTTTTTGTGTATTGATTGCATCAAATGCAAAAACTACCCCTTCAACGGCTAAAGCCTCAATAAATTTGGGTATTGCGGTAATTTCATTACTCTTGTTTTTAACTTTTTCTGGTCTTAGGATTAGTCCTCTTTCAACTAGGTAAGCCGTAACTAATGTGATTGCCTTGTGTGGCTCACAATGAGGGTTGTCTGACGAAAGTAAGTATGAGCCTTTTAACACTTTTCCGTCCAATGCCAAAGTCTCACCTGCTAACGGTTTGATTTCAAAAAAACTTGCTAATCTAGCTGAATACTCCTCGTAATCCAAATTTAATAATGCTCTCCTAATTGTGCTGTAAGAAGGGATTCTTCTGACTTCAAATAACTCTTTTAATTCTTCACTGTACGATTTTAGCCAATCTCCGAGCGCAAGAAAGCCTTGGTTGCCTGCTGTCACCCCCAGTGTAAACAGAGCCAAACATAATTGTAATGAATGCCTTGTTCCCTGTTTTCTTCTACGATCTGGCATTCGAGAGAATGCTTCTATTATCGCTATTTCACTCACTTTTCTAGTTTATTTACACTACCACAATTACAATATCACCTAGAATGAAATAGCCCTGACTTTTAAGCCTTGTAAAACTCAACCCTTCTGCCAGCTAAATCTGCAACTTTATCAATTAAATCTTGACGCTGTTGTTCATCCATAGCTACAAAAGAATGAGCCAGATCGATTTTCTCCTGCATCTGTTGGGGGTTGTCAAACCCTGTAATCAAGACACTCACAGGCATAGACCAAGCGAAATTTATCGCTTCAGCAACAGTAACTCGATCCGGTACAATTTTTGGATTGTTTCCATGTCTTCCATGAGAAGAACCACCAAAAAAGCCACCATTGGCTAAAGACTTCATAGCTAACACACCAATATTTCGCTCAACTAATTTAGGTAGTACTTGTTGAATAAAACTGGAATAACTAGGATCGGCAATATTAATTGGTAGTTGGCAAGTATCAAAAATATCTGACTTTTCCAATACTTGCAGATGCGCTTCTGGTTGACGATGACCAGTAAAGCCTATATGACGAACTTTACCTGATGCTTTTGCTTCCGCCATCACCTCAAACACCCCATTAGCAATGCGTTCATCGACATTTTGGGGACTCTCTACTGTATGAACTTGCCACAAGTCAAGATAGTCGGTATTCAATCTACGTAGAGATTCTTCTAAATCACGACGGGCACCTTTGGCATCATGAGCAACCGTTTTGGTCATCAGATAAATAACATCCCGATATTTAGGAGTTAATAATTTGCCCATCCGAGTTTCGCTACCCCCGGACTGGTACATCTTAGCCGTATCGAAAAAACGCACCCCTCCCTGTAAGGCAATTTCAATAGTTTCTTGCGCATCTCTTTCGCTCAATCCTCCTAAATGCCAACCTCCTACACCCAGCATGGTTACTGCTTCACCGGTTCTACCTAAAGTTCTTAATGGCAATAATTTACCTAAGCGATCTCTTCCGCCACGGGAAGAATCACTTGGTTGATTTTTATTTTGGGCATTAGTTTTAGCCGAAAGTATAATACCTGCGGTAAAGCCTGCTAGCCATTTGAGTAAAGAGCGACGTTCCATAATATTTTGAAGACCTCAAAATTTTCCAACTATCTCTAAAATAACTATTTGAGTTAATTTTTAACTCCGAACTCCGAACTTCTAACTCCTGACTCACCTTGAGAAAGATATTTTTTAGCTATCTGAGGTCGTCCCCAGATGACCGTCTCCTTTTTATAGATTGCCATTCCAGGTTTAGCACCTTTGGGTTTGTAGACATTTTTCGGTTTGGTGTAAACTACTGGCACCTGTTCACTTTCGCGAGCTTGACTATAGAAAGCTGCCAGATCGGCTGCAAATTGAAGGTCTTGCTCCTGTGGGACAGCTCCAGGATCTAAACGTAGCAAAACATGGCTACCGGGTATCTCTTGGGTATGAAACCAAAGATCGTATTCAACAGCAGTACGAAAAGTCAACAAATCGTTTTGACGGTTATTGCGACCGATCCAGAGTTCAAATCCCGATGGTACTTGATAGCGATAAGGTTGAGATTCCTGAGCTGGTTTTCCTTTATTACCCTCACGTTCCGCAGCAAAATATTTTTGCTGAATTAATTCCTCTCTAATTTCTTCTAGGGCTTGTAAATCCTCTGAATTGCCTTGAGTATTAGACTCATCTTTTAACTGATTAAGAGAGGTTTGGACTTGGGATAGATAATTAATTTCGGCATTTACCTCTGCTAATAAAGGCGCAACCGCCTTTTTCGCTCGTTTGAGTTTTTGGCTATTTTTATACAACGACTGGGCATTCTGAACGGCGTTTTTTTCAGGATTAAGTTTGATTTTGACTGCTTTACCTGTTTCAAAATCTGACAAGCTGATGGATGTCATCCCTGGTTGCCATTGGTGGAGATTAGCCATCAATAAATCTGCCTTTTGGCGATCGCTATCAGCATTATCTGACTGTTGTAAGCGTTGCCTAAAGGTATTGGCTTTGATATTGAGTTTTTTGAGGAGATTGGTTAGCTTTTGGTTTAATTGATGATGCAGTTGTTTAAACTGTTGCCGATTGACTTGATCGGTATAGTAACGATTAAGTAAAGCTTGTACTTGCTCTACAGATTGAGTTTTGTTCCAGCCCAAAACAGTATAGCCATTACTTAACCAACCAGGGTCAAATTGATGATCTTCTAGGACTTTTAACCACTTTTGCCAATAATGAAATAATTCCTGCCAGTGTTCGGGTCGTAAGGAATCGGTATTCTGTTGAGGAGATAAATTGGCAGCAAGAATAATTTCTGCTGCTACTCTAGGACTTAAACCTCGATAGGATTTAAGTAACTGACGTTGAAGATTTCCGGGAATTAAACTCACTCTTTCCTGCCACCGCTCAAATGATTCCTCTAGTTTGGGGATAGTACCAGCAAGGGCAGGGGGGGGTTCATAAGATTGACCAGTTTGGATGGGGCGAACACTCGATTGGGTAGGACTAATTTGACGAGCTGGGGTAACAATCTGTTGTTCAGCATCAGTGAGAATAACGTTACTATATTTGCCCATAATCTCTACGAATAAATGCCATAGCGGTTTTTCTCCTGGACGTTGAGCAAATTGTAAATCTAATACTCTTTCCCAAGGAGCGATCGCCTTAATGTTAATCAAAGCCAAACCATTAAGTTGGTGACGTAGTTGATCGCTAAAGGTAAAAGTATCCTTGATCCGGGGTGGTGGATCGCCGAGATTAATTCGGGCGGCTTCAGGATGCCAACAAATAGTTAACCAGGGTCTAGCATTGAAAGTTCGTAGAGCTAGAGAAATAGTAAAGCGATCGCGCTGATATACCTGTTCTATTTTTGAAGGGATCCAATCGCGATTTAATTCGGCACAACTTGCCATCAAGGTAGTGTAATCAACAGCCTGCATAGTAGTAAAACAGAATAAAAGTTTAAATTAGTAATTGAATCAATGTAATCTGGAATACAAATTTTTTAGATTGTCAGCAATTATCGATGGTAAAACCTAAAATTTCTTAAAATAACGTCATCTATATCTCTTTTTCCTTGTTAATCGGAATTTTTAACTATAGTATTAGAATTAGATTTTCTAACTTGGCGATAAATTACCGTAACATTGGCAATTAACAACACAATATGGATATTCAATTAATTAACATTGGTTTTGGTAATATTGTTTCAGCTAATCGCATTATTGCTATAGTTAGTCCTGAATCTGCACCTATCAAAAGAATTATCACTGAAGCAAGAGAAAAAAGCCTACTTATAGATGCAACCTATGGTCGTCGTACCCGTGCCGTGATTATTACAGATTCTTCTCATGTAGTATTGTCCGCAATACAACCTGAAACTGTAGCCCATCGCTTTGTGGTTAACAAAGACTCTTAGCTTAATCAGATTATCATTAAATGCCAGCCGAACAGCCAGGTAAACTCATTGTTATTACAGGACCCAGTGGCGTAGGGAAAGGGACGATTGTTAGTTTACTATTGCAACGTTACCCTCAACTGCGCGTTTCTGTTTCCGCTACCACCAGGCAACCCCGACCTGGTGAAATAGAGGGAGTAGATTATTACTTTCTCAGTAAAAAAGATTTTGAGACAGCAATTCTGAATCAAGAACTTTTGGAGTGGGCAGAATACGCAGGCAACTATTATGGTACACCTAAAGCTCAAGTTGTTAAGCAGATAGAAGATGGTAACTACATTATTTTAGAAATAGAGTTGGCGGGAGCTAGAGCGATCGCCAATATTTTTCCCGAGGCACGGCGTATTTTTATTTTGCCTCCCTCCATCGAGGAATTAGAGCAAAGGATTAGAATCAGGGGCAAGAATTCGGAAGAATCGATTGCTCAACGCTTAGAAATTGCTAAGCAAGAAATTGCTGCTAGTGATGAATTTGATTTCCAAATTGTTAACGATGATTTAGAGTCAGCGATCGCGCAGCTAGAGACTGCTATTTTTTCCCTTATTGATACTTCTTAGTTGACCAGTGCCATCTGAAGAATTGATTTAGCAACTGCTTCATCTGTAATTAATCCATTAATTAGCTTGCCTCTTAGCGCAGCGAACAAAGCTTCTTTTTTGTGTAAACCCCCTGCAACTCCAATCGTCAGTCGCTGAACTGGCTGTTCAAGGGGAACGCCCGCGATTCTGGTGTTTGTACCCTTTTTCAATAAAGTACCATGCTGATCGTATGCCCATCCTGCCACTTCTCCCACAGCACCTAATTCCATGAGTTCAGTAATTTCTTGATCGTTGATAAAGCCACTTTCATGAAGTGGGGCATTCCAGCCGATATCACCAATGCCGACAAAGGTAACTTTTGCCTGATTTACTAAAGATTTGATGGTGATAAAAGATTGTTGTGTTTGCAGTAGTTTACGTTCTTTAATACTACTAGCTATTACTGGAGTTGGTACTGGATAAGCTTCAGCACCCGTACGTTCGCTTAGGTGGATGACTACTTCATGGCGACCTGCCCGACCATAGTGAGCCATATTGCCGATTATCGAAACAATTTTATGCTGAGGCTGATTCATAGAGGGAATTTGCTCGACCATCGCTCGCAATGTTTTACCAGAGGAAAATGCGACAATAGTAGGCGTTTTTGCCAAAAGATATGTCTCTAAGTGAGCAGCAGCAGAAACAGCTATACCATTACGCGAGCCGTCCGCACTGCTCGGCACTACTTCACAAGTAGATAGTTCAAACTTATCCCGTAGGGCTTCAGCTAAAGCAATACAATCGCTAAGGGGGTGGTCTAGTCGAAATTTGATCAGCTTTTCACTGACTGCCAAAGCAACTAATCGCTGAGCTGCCTGCCGCGATACATCTAGTTTGGTAGCAATTTCTTCTTGGGTATTGTCGGCGATGTAATAGAGCCAAGCTGCGCGGGCTGCCAAATCGAGTTTACTACTGCGCTGCTTGGAACGAGTTGTTGCCATATTTTCTGCTATTCAATACCTATATATTGTATGCGATCTCGTCTCTATCTGAATATATGCTCAACAAAGTAAGTTGTGCTCGATTTGAGAAAGAAATTTGGTTAAAGCGATCTCGCTTTGGAAAGTACTGGTGTTGTTCTTGACCGAGATTTGACTGGTTATATGGTGGAAATGCTGACAACTTCACTTATCTTAGCTTCGTTAATATTTAGCAACATTATTCCCCCTCCATTCTCAGCAAAACGATGAGCTGTGGCTTTGCCAATGTCTCCCGCACCACCTGTAATAAGAATGGTTTTGCTCTGAAAACTATAACTGGCAATCGCTGACATGGATTTATCTCAAAATTACTAATTGTTTCAAATAGTAACGTTATTCTCATAATTTTTAAGAAAAAAAGTATAATTTCAATTATAAAAAGAGCATTTGAACAAGTCATGAGCAAAAGCTCAAAATATTTTTTAATTTATTCAAAATAATAGAAGTAAAACAGTACATATGTTTTTTTCTTCATAACTTGCTCATATTCTTTTTTTAATCTCGATCGTTAACTAGGTTTCAACGCCTTAGGAGACAAATTAATATGAACAAAATAACGACATTCTTCTGTAGCGTCATGCTGATACCGTTATTGTCAGCCTGTGGAGGTCAATCGGAGGCAAAGGAGAAAACGCGATTGACCATTGCCACAGTCAATAACGGTGACATGGTGGTCATGCAGGATTTATCGCGCCAGTTTGAAGACGAGAATCCCGATATCGAGCTGCGCTGGGTAGTTTTAGAAGAAAATATTTTACGTCAACGCACTACCACCGATGTTGCCAGTCAGGGCGGTCAATTTGATGTTTTAACGATTGGTTCTTATGAAACACCGATTTGGGCAAAACGTGGTTGGTTAAAGCCCCTCGACGATCTACCTGCTGAATATGAGGTTGAGGATCTGCTCGATCCCGTCCGCACTGGTCTTTCCCATGAAGGTTCACTTTATGCTTTACCTTTCTATGCGGAGAGTTCGATGCTGTACTACCGTCAAGATCTGTTTGAGAAAGCAGGTATCACGATGGCAAAAAATCCCACTTACGATCAGGTAGAAGAATGGGCGAGTAAAGTACACGATCCAGCCAATGGTGTTTACGGTATGTGCCTACGGGGTAAGCCTGGTTGGGGTGAAAACATGGCGTTTTTAACCACGCTGGTCAATACTAATGGCGGACGCTGGTTCGATATGGACTGGCAGCCTCAACTCGACACCCCAGAATGGAAAAGTGCCGTCGGTTTTTATGTAGATGTGTTGAACGAATATGGTCCACCTGGAGCTAGTTCTAATGGCTTTAATGAGAATCTAGCATTATTCTCAACGGGTAAATGCGGGATGTGGATTGATGCCACGGTTGCAGCAGGGCTGTTATCTAATCCTGAAGGTTCGCAAGTTGCCGACAAAGTTGGTTTTGCCCCTGCACCAGTCGCGTCTTATCCCAATGGTTCAAACTGGTTGTGGGCTTGGGCTTTAGCAATTCCTGAAACATCGCGATCGCCCGAAGAAGCACAGCGATTTATTACTTGGGCAACCTCTAAAGAATACATCAAACTGGTGGCGGACGAATCGGGTTGGGTTGGAGTACCACCAGGTACACGCACCTCGACTTACGAAAATTCTAACTATCAAGAAGTTGCTCCCTTTGCCAAAACCGTACTGAATTCAATTGAGTCTGCCGATATCGAGCAGCCTTCTCCCTTACCCACACCTTATAAGGGAATTCAATATGTAGACATTCCCGAATTTCAGGCGATCGGAACTCAGGTAGGTCAGCGTATGGCAGAAGCTTTGGCGGATAAGGTTTCGGTCGAAAAGGCGATTTCTCAATCGCAAAATGTAGCCGAACGGTTTATGCGTCACACGGGCTATATCGAAGAAAGCCAGAACAACGAGCAAGCTAAGACAGAGGTAAATCGATGACTTCAGTAGCAACAAGACCGCAAAAACCACCTTCTAAACCTGTAAAGCGATCGTCAGGAAAGATTCCTACTTTAGGGTTGGTCGCTCCCTCAGTAATCGTGCTGATTCTCTGGATGGTAGTGCCGTTGGCAATGGCAATTTGGTTTGCTTTCCAACGATATAACCTCTTAATTCCCGATAACCGCGAGTTTATTGGTTTAGGAAACTTTATCTTTATTCTGACCGATCCTGCATTGTGGATCTCGATTGGTACTACCTTGATTCTAGTCGCGTCCGTACTGCTGATTACAATTGGCTTAGGCACTCTCTTGGCAGTACTGTTTAACCAGGAATTTCCAGGTCAGGGTATTGCCCGCGTCCTAGCAATTTCACCGTTTTTCGTTATGCCAACGGTGAGTGCCTTGATTTGGAAAAATATGTTGATGCACCCAGTTAACGGGCTGTTTGCTCAAATTACTCAGGGTCTGGGTTTAGGTGTGATCGACTGGTTTACCGATTTTCCCCTGTTGTCAATTATCATCATTGTTTCTTGGGAATGGCTGCCCTTTGCCTTACTTATTTTATTAACGGCGATTCAGTCCCTTAGTACCGACCAGCTTGAAGCTGCGCGCATGGATGGGGCTAAACCCTTTGCACTGTTTCGATTTGTAGTGCTGCCTCATTTAAGTCGGGCGATCGCAGTAGTAGCAATGATCGAGACGATCTTCTTTCTAGCTATCTTTGGCGAAATTTTCGTTACCACTGGTGGTGGACCAGGACTGGCAACCACTAACTTAGCTTACTACATCTATCTAAAAGCATTACTAGAGTTTGACGTTGGTGGAGCTTCTGCTGGCGGTTTGATTGCTGTAGTGCTAGCTAATATCGTCGCGATTTTCTTAGTCCGTAGCGTTGCGAGTAATTTAGATACTTAAAAAGTCTAGCCTTTAGCCTTTAGCTTTTAGCTTCTGAAAAAATTCGTAAATTTGAATTTATCAGTTAGACAAAGAAAATTTTATCTCCATAAAACGTATTCAAAGGATTTCAAAATTTCTTAATTCACATTAGACGTACTTAAAATAAAATGACTACCAATAAATCTAAATCTAATAAGTGGCTCATCGGCTTGCTAGGTTGGCTAGTCGCCTGTATTCTGTTCTTCCCGATCTTCTGGATGTTTATCACCAGCTTTAAAACCGAAGTAGTCGCAGTAGCAACACCACCTCAGCTATTCTTTACCCCAACCATAGAAAACTATGTTGCCGTTCAAGAACGGGCTGCTTATTTTAACTTCGCCTGGAACAGTATCATTATCTCCGTCGGTGCAACCATCTTGGCACTACTCTTAGCAGTTCCCGCAGCCTACGCTATGTCTTTCTTCCCGACCAAACGCACTAAAAGCACTTTGCTGTGGATGCTTTCAACCAAAATGCTGCCCTCAGTTGGTGTATTAGTACCAATTTATATACTCGGTCGCGAAACAGGATTGTTAGATACTCGTATCGGTTTGATTATCATCTATACCCTGATTAACTTGCCGATTGTGGTCTGGATGATCTATAGCTTTTTCAAAGAAGTGCCAAAAGAAATTCTCGAAGCCGATCGCATGGATGGCGCAACCACCTATCAAGAAGTGGCATATGTACTGCTACCTCTAGCCCTGCCTGGAATTGCCTCCACCGCACTGCTTTCAATTATCCTCTCCTGGAATGAAGCCTTTTGGAGTCTCAATCTAACTACCTTCGATGCAGCCCCCTTAACCGCGTTTATCGCCTCTTTCTCCAGTCCCCAAGGACTATTTTGGGCAAAACTATCAGCAGCTTCCACAATGGCGATCGCGCCAATTCTAATCTTTGGTTGGATTAGTCAAAAGCAACTGGTTCGAGGTCTTACATTTGGAGCAGTCAAGTAAGCTTTGCTTCCAGCCATTAGCTGTAAGCCATTAGCCATTAGCTTGATTTAATTTCAAGTTGTTTATGTAAATAACAATCAGAGTATTTGTTTAAAGCCATTAGCTATTAGCCATTAGCTTTATCTTTAAAGAGTTTAGCATCCTTGATACTTCATCAACCTTTACTTCTAGAAAATCTGATTGTGTTGCTGAAATAAAGTTTAAGTCTCTAGCAATTAATATCTGGCTTTTAACTTCAACAACGTGATTAGATTTGCGCCGTAAAACGACGCATCTCTCACGTTCAAAACAGCTACCCATTGCCATAGATATAAATCTGCCAAAATCTTTGTCGCTGCCTCTACCTCTTCCCTCAGCTATGTTTGACTCAATACTAACTGCTGCTCTTCTTAATTGGCTAGTTAAACCAAATTTTTCTTCGCTAGGAAAGTTAGCTGTAGCTTTGTAGATTAGCAGGGTGAATTCATGAGCTCTTTGCCAGACTTTGAGATCGGTAAAGCTTTGCATCTAAACAATAGTAATTATTAATACCCATATTGTACTACAAGCAGCTAAAAGCTAAAAGCTAAAGGCTAAAGGCTAAAAGCTAAAGGCTAAAGGCTAAAGGCTAAAGGCTAAAGGCTAAGAGCTAAAGGCTAAAGGCTAAAGGCTAAAGGCTAAGAGCTAAAGGCTAAAGGCTAAAGGCTAAAAGCTAAAAGCTAAAAGCCAAAACCATTCATAGTTCATTAAAAAAATTAAAATCATGTCAACTGTAACTTTAAGAAACATCCGCAAAACCTACACCGATACAGAGATTATTAAAGGCATAGATCTAGATATTGAAGACCGCGAATTTGTAGTCTTCGTCGGACCCTCTGGCTGCGGTAAATCTACCCTCCTCAGAATGATCGCGGGACTAGAGGAAATTACCTCTGGAGATCTATTAATCGATGGCGAACGGATGAACCACGTTCCCCCAGACCAACGAGGGCTGGCAATGGTGTTTCAAACCTATGCCCTCTATCCTCACATGACGGTAGCCGAAAATATGTCCTTTAGTTTGCGACTAGCAGGGATGTCCAAAGCCAAACGACTCGCCAGGGCAAAAGAAGTCGCTGGGGTTTTACAGCTAGAACCACTGTTACAACGTAAGCCTGGTGCGCTTTCTGGGGGACAGCGACAGAGGGTAGCTATCGGTCGTGCATTAGTCCGAAATCCTAAAGTATTTTTGTTTGATGAGCCATTATCTAACCTGGATGCAGCTTTGCGGGGACAGATGCGATTAGAGCTTGCCAGTCTGCATAACAGCTTAGAGTCTACGATGATCTATGTCACCCACGATCAGATTGAAGCAATGACCTTAGCTACCAAAATTGTGGTTCTCCAAGGTGGCATTATCGAACAAATCGGTACGCCGATGGAACTATACCATCATCCCCGCAATCGCTTTGTCGCGGGATTTATTGGTTCTCCGAAGATGAATTTCCTATCGGTCATGACTACTAGCGTTCAAGATTCAGGCACTACCTTAAGACTGCCTGGTGATGGGACTGTAACCGTGCCAGTACAGCCAAAAACTTTAATAGTAGGCGATCGCTCTACTCTGGGCATCCGCCCCGAACATCTACGCATCGATGCCAATAATCCTACTCTAATGGGTGAAGTCCTTGTAGTGGAACGTCTTGGTGATGCTACTTCTCTCTATGTTAGAGCGCCAGGTGGCGATACCCTGATCGTCCAAGCCGAAGGTGATATCAGAGCGACAGTTGGCGATCGCGTACCTATTTATATCGACGGCAACCTATGCCACATATTCGACTCCAACGATCTAGCTATTCCTAAAGCCCAACAACATAACTTTACAGCAGAACAATCCCATGAGCAGCTTCGCCCCATCCAACCATTCCCCAACTCAATCGAACAAACAATCGACAAAGACCGCTATTCCTCTTAATCAGAGCAATCTCTCGCAACTGTCTGAGCAGGCTCGCATCCCTCAGTACGATCGTAATGCGGTGACAAATGGCATTGTTCATATCGGCGTAGGCGGTTTTCATCGCGCCCACCAAGCTCTCTATTTAGACGAATATATCGAACACGAGCAACGAGGGAACGACAACCAGGGAAGCACCTGGGGTATCTGTGGTGTTGGTTTGTCAAACGATAAGAACAAGCGAGATATTTTGCAGACTCAAGACTGTCTGTACACTTTGATCGAACGTTCTCCAGAGCAAGACACTGCCCGAATTATCGGCTCGATTACCCGATATTTAATGGCACCAGAAAACCCCCAGGCTGTGATAGATGTCCTAGCAGGGGAGGAGTGCAAAATTGTTACTCTAACTATTACCGAAGGAGGTTACTTTGTAATTGAAGGTACTGGCGAGTTCGATGCCCAACATCCCACTATCCAGCATGACTTACAGCATCCCGATCGCCCGAAAGGGGTGTATGGCTTCCTAACCGCTGCCCTGAAACAACGACGACAAAATGGCTTGCCGCCTTTCACCGTCTTATCCTGCGATAATGTCCAGGGCAACGGCAGGGTTCTCGGTAAAATGCTGACCGCCTTTGCCAAGCTGCAAAATCCAGATTTGGGAGAGTGGATCGAGCGTAACGTGGCATTTCCTAACAGCATGGTCGATCGCATTACCCCTGCCACTACTCCCGCCGAGATCCAATTGGTGCGCGATCGCTTTGGCATTGACGATGCTTGGCCCGTGGTAGCCGAACCCTTTAATCAGTGGGTGATTGAGGATAAATTCTGTGCGGGACGACCCAACTGGGAAGCTGTCGGCATACAAATGACCGATGATGTTCATCCCTACGAACTGGCGAAGCTGCGATTGCTCAATGCGGGTCATTCGTTATTAGGCTATTTAGGTTCGCTGCTGGGCTATACCTATACCTCAGAAGCCATGAACTACGAACCGATCCGACGGGCTATTGCAGGCTTAATGGATGAGGTAACACCCACTCTCTCACCCCTGCCAGGTGTGGACATTAAGGAATACAAACAAACCCTAATCGAGCGATTTGCCAATCCTAAAGTTAGCGATCGCCTATCCCGTCTTTGTCTCAATAGCTCTGACAAACTGCCTAAGTTTATCTTTGGTAGCCTACGCGATCAGCTAGAACAAGATGGTTCGATAGATTACTTAAGCTTTACCATCGCCCTTTGGTTTCGCTGCCTAAAAGGTACTGATGAGCAAGGTCAGCCTCTAACTATCGAAGATTCTAGAGCAGATCTTCTTACAGAACGCGCTCGTGTAGCTGGCTCAAATCCCCAACCCTTACTGGATATAGAGGAAGTGTTTGGCGACCTCACTCAATCCCCGCGTTTTGTTCGGGCTGTAACCGAATACAGGAGCGAAATCGATCGCTTGGGAACAAACGTAGCCCTATTGCAATTCTTAGAAAAGTCCCTCAAATTATCAATATTGGAGGATAAATAAATGAAATAATGCGATCGAGACTAAAGCTCTGACAATTTCACGAGCGATTGCACAGATGTCCGAAATCTGATATGAACTTCGCCTACAGCTAAAAGCTAAAAGTAAGGGCGACCCCGCGTTATGCGAAGCGGTATCCTTGTTTGACGGCGTAAGACGCAAGGGAACGCGCCCGCTCCCGAAGGGCTAAAAGCTAACGGCTACCGCGAAGCGGTCAACAAATGGAAATTACTCTTAGCGAAACCTGGAAACTTTGGTTATCCGATAACCTACCTGCCGATGCAATACTTTGGGGCATAAGTATCTTTTGGTGGGAGAGAATTGGCAAGGTGATGCAGTTTTTAGGAGCAACTACTATCGTTGCCGATATTATTGGACCCGAGAAAATTCGCAAATTTGGTACATCTCTACAAAGCACAAATTCGCCCAAGACCCTGATTCAGTTTCTCAAACGCTGTTTTGCTTGGTACGTCGTAATCTTTCGTCAAACAATTATGAAAGACTATACGAGAGATTCTACCAATAAAGAATCGAAAAATAAATTTTTTCAATTGAATATTCTCAATTATGCGATCTGTTTTTTGTTAACTGTATTTACTGTATTCTTAGCAGAATTACATATTTTTAATTGGTTCTTCTTAGTTGAAGCTATATTTATCTTTGGATGTTTATTAGTATCTATCGCTCCTTTATTTACCGTTTTAGCAATTGTCACAGTAGCTTTGCTAGGTCTTACAATTAATTCTATTTTGCTTCGACCCCTGGCACATCTCCTCGAACATCCTTCTCTTGATCGCTTATTAAAGATAGCTAGTTTATTGCTTTTATTACTGGGATTCTTTGGAGAGTTACTAGGTTCTTAAAAAAGCCTTTAGCTATTAGCTGTTAGCCATTAGCTAATAAACCCGTAAATTTTGAGGGCGGAAGAGCGGGGGCTTGTTTCAAATGTTGACCGCCCGAACTACTAATTAATTGAGACTCTTTATTACTACGTAATAGAAGAGAGGACACGAAATCCAAAGCTAAAGGCTAAAGGCTAAAGGCTAAGAAAAAACTCAAGTTTATTTAGCAAATGTTTAATCAATTTGCTTCTATTTTCTATTGCAAATAAATAACAAAATCTATCTATTTTTGGAGAATAAAATCATGACTATTTATCAAGAACATCAGTCACGCCATTCAAATAATTTAATCTTGAAAAGTCTGTTATCCAGTTCTTTTATGGTTCTATTACTTCCCTCAGTAGCCTTGGCAGCACCATCGGAAGATTCTTTTCTACTAAAAGATAAAGATAGTTCTTTAGGGCAAGTTCCCTCCGTCAGACAGCTATCGGACGTAAAGCCGACTGACTGGGCTTATGAAGCATTACAATCGCTGGTGCAGCGTTATGGTTGCATATCAGGTTATCCCGATAATACCTTTCGTGGCGATCGCCCTTTGACTCGTTACGAGTTTGCTGCCAGTTTGAATGCCTGTCTGAATCAAATTAGTCAATTGGTTGCTGACAATATCAATCGGATCGACCCAGAAGACTTGAGCATGTTACAAAGATTGGAGGCAGACTTTAGCACCGAGCTAGCTACTTTACAAGGACGAGTAGATAACATAGAGGCACGTACTGCAGTCTTGGAAGACAATCAGTTTTCGACTACGACCAGACTTGTGGCTGAGGTTATCACTGCCGTTACCGATAGCTTTGGTAATGGAGTTGGTGGTGACGAAGATCCAACCGAAACCTTCTTCGCCTATCGTGGTCGTCTTAATTTTGAAAGCAGCTTTACAGGAGAAGACTTACTGCGAGTACGCATGCAATTTGGTAACTTTTTTGATGAAGATAACAATAGTAAAATTGGTTTAGCCACGGGTACGGGAATGACCCGTCTCAATTTCGATGATAATAAAGTTAATGAGCTTAGTGTTCCCCATATCCGTTACTATTTTCCCGTCAGTGATTCCCTATCCTTTGCTGTAGGTCCAGTTGGTATCGGCTATACCGATATTACAACTACTGTGACTCCTGCCGTAATTGCCGATGACGGCAACGGTGTTCCTTCGTTGTTTGGTGCTTACGATCCGATTTTCCGCCGAGGTGGTGGTGGTGTAGGTGCTAATTGGAAGTTTTCTGATGAGTTGACCTTAACCATTGGTTATTTGGCAGACAACCCCGATTCTCCCTTACAGGAAAACGGTTTATTCAACGGCGGTTACAATGCCCTGGCACATTTAGTATATTTAGGCGATCGCGCAGGCGCGGGTTTGGCATATTCTCATGGTTATACTCCTGACGGGGGAGTCAATCTTACTGGGGGAACGGGTAGCGCTCTATCAGCATCTCCCTTCGGAAATAGTATTGCCACTTCCAACAATATCGTCGCTGGGCAGGGATTCTATCGCTTCTCTGATAATTTCCAAATCCACGGCTGGGGTGGCTATATCTGGGCAAATGCGAAGGACTCTGGCTTAAGTGACATTTCTGATGGTTTGGGTGGAACAGACGCTCTTTTAGTTAACGCGGGTGATAGTGCTAATGCTTGGTATGGAGCGGTCGGTCTTTCTTTCCCCGATCTTGGAGGCGAGGGCAATCTACCAGGAATCATCTTCGGCGTGCCACCCCACGTTACCTCCAGCGACGTTCGTGAAGAGAATGACAATGCCTACCACGTTGAAGCATTTTATCGCTTGCGAGTTAACGACAATATCTCAGTAACTCCAGGTGTTTGGGCAATTTTTAATCCAGAGAATAATAGTGATAACGATACGCAGTATGTGGGAGTATTGCGTACCACCTTTAATTTCTAATTTAAATACTCGTAGTAAAACGGAACTAAGATTTATGATGGCAACAGCAAATCGCCCGATAAAAGTTATTTGTCTTGGGGAAATATTGTTCGATTGTCTTGCTGACCAAGCTGGCAAAACAATATCGGAAGTTACATCTTGGACTGATTATCCAGGAGGCGCACCAGCAAATGTTGCTTGTGCCTTAGCAAAGTTGGGAACTCCTTCAGCGTTTATTGGTCGTGTGGGCAAAGACCCGCAGGGAGAACAATTGGTTCAACTCCTAGAATCAATTGGAGTAGATATTTCGGGTATTCAATATGACGAACAAGCACCTACCAGAAAAGTATACGTTACCCGTTCTAAGCAAGGCGATCGCACTTTTGCTGGTTTCGGCGAGCGACAAGCCGATCGATTTGCTGATGCTTATTTAAACAAAGATTTGTTACCGACTGAACTATTTCAAGAAGCGGAATATTTGGTTTTAGGGACTCTAGAGTTAGCCTATCATCAAGCTAAAGCTGCAATATTTCGTGCCTTAGAGTTAGCTGTAGAAAACAATTTAAAGATTGTTTTAGACGTTAACTGGCGACCAATGTTTTGGCTCGATCCAGATCGAGCTTTACCATTGATTCAAGAGCTTTGGCAGTATGTTGATTTTCTCAAGCTAGCGCAAGAAGAAGCTCGGTGGTTGTTTAATACTGCCGATGCTGGAGAGATTTGCGATCGTCTTGCTTCAATTGAAGGTGTTTTAGTCAGCAACGGTGATGCTCAGGTTAGTTATTGTTTGAGAAAGAATGAAGGAGTAGTCGAGCCAATTAAAGTTATTGTCAAAGATACTACTGGTGCAGGAGACGCTTTTCTGGCAGGCTTTATTCATCAGTTGTGTTGCTATGGCATCGAGCAACTGTCAAATTCTCAAACAGCAGAAGATATCGTTAAATACGCCTGTACTGTAGGTAGTTTAACTACGACTAAATTGGGAGCGATCGCTGCTCAACCCGATCCAGATGAAATTAATGCTTTATACTAAATTGAATAGCTTTGACTACACATTGATCGTAAGGGCGCATTGCCATGCGCCCCTACACAAACGATCTGTTGTCTTTTAAATTTAAAACGGTATTGCTTAACTGAAGGGCACTGGTCAATTAAGCTAACTATCGATAGCTGATAACTGATGACTTGACATTGGTGATTTCCCCCCTTGTTTCAGCCCTCATCAGAACTCCTTGATCCTTTAAAATAGCTACAATCAGATAAACATAAATAAGGCATAGCTGCATGATTCCTACAGTTATTGAAAGTTCAGGTCGCGGCGATCGCGCCTTTGATATCTATTCCCGTTTATTGCGAGAAAGAATTGTCTTCCTAGGACAACAAGTCACCGATGAAATTGCTAACTTAGTTGTTGCTCAACTACTATTTCTAGAAGCAGAAGACCCAGAAAAAGATATTTATCTTTATATCAACTCCCCTGGTGGTTCAGTATCCGCAGGCATGGGTATGTTTGATACCATGAATCAAATTCGCCCTGATGTCTGTACAATCTGTATCGGGTTGGCAGCTAGTATGGGAGCTTTCTTGCTCAGTGCTGGGGAAAAAGGCAAGCGCATGAGTCTTCCTAACTCGCGTATCATGATTCACCAACCTCTAGGTGGAGCACAGGGACAAGCAACAGATATCGAAATTCAAGCCAAAGAAATTCTCTATCTCAAACAAAAACTCAATCAACATTTAGCCGATCATACGGGACAACCCCTATCTAAAATTGAGGAAGATACCGAAAGAGATTTCTTTATGTCTGCGGAAGAATCCAAAGAATATGGCTTGATAGATCAGGTGATTGCCCGTCGTCCTTCTGCCAGTAACCCTCCCCAACCCGTTAGTTAATATTTATCTAGCAATTCAAGATCAAGTAAACTGATTTATTGTGTAACATCCAAGTAAAGCATAATGTAATTAACGTCAGTTGATACCCGAAAGGTAATGATACCTCGGGTATTTTACTTATTAGACTTGCGACCAAGAATTAATATAAAAGCAAAAGCAAGATTAGGAAATTGAGCTTGATATTTGGAGATGATTCAAGATTTACACGATCGCGATTTTAACTTATGGCTTGAGCAACAGGCGATCGCCCTTAAAAACAAAGACACTGAGACTTTAGATTGGGCAAATTTGCTAGAAGAAATCGAAGATATGGGCAGAAGCGACAAAAGGGCATTAAGAAGTAACTTAGGAAGGCTTCTAGAGCATCTGCTTAAATTGCGTTATTGGGAAACGGAAAAAGAAAGATGTGCCAATGGGTGGAAAATCGAGATTCGTGCTTTCCGTAAGAAAATACGAGAGTTGTTAGAAGAAAGCCCTAGCCTTAAGAATTATTTAGCTTCAATTTTTGAGAAGGAATTGGTTGATGCTAAAGAAACAGTCAGTGGATACTTTTTACTTCCAGAAGATGCGATTATTACTTTAGAACAGGCTTTAAATCGAGAATATTTTGGTTAATTATGCTGCTCTCTAAGCTATTACCCAGTAAACAAAAGCATAATATTCAAGTTAAATTTTGCTGGATTAGATACCCTAATCAATAACCGTAAATTGCAATTATCTAATTAATTTATGTCTCACTTATATTTTGATGTCGAGGAAAGCGATCGCAAATCTTTTGAACTTCCAGGGGCGAAACCTCACTACAATCCAGACCGCCCGGGACAAGTCAATCATATTTTGCTCGATTTAATATTAGATATCTCTAATCAAAGTTTTAAAGGGACTTGTACTACTACTCTTACTCCTGTACGTTCTGGCATCCAGCAACTAACTATGGATGCCGTAGATCTAGCTATTGAGTCAGTATTAGTTGATGGCATAAGTCAACCCTTTGATTATGATGGGGAACAAATAAAGATTTATCTACAGCAACCCACCACTTCAGCAGTGCTCAAAGTAGCGATCGCCTATTCGGTAGATCATCCTCAAAGAGGACTTTACTTTATTGGTCCGAATGAAGATTATCCTGACAAACCCACTCAGGTTTGGACTCAAGGAGAAGATGAAGATTCCCGTTTTTGGTTTCCCTGTTTTGACTATCCTGGTCAATTGGCTACCTCAGAAATTAGAGTACAAGTATCAGCAGGAATGCGGGCAATTTCTAATGGAGAGTTAATTAATAAAGAGGAAATAGACGGAGGCGTAATTTACCATTGGTCACAAAAGCAGGTTCATCCTACCTACTTGATGACTTTAGCAGTAGGAGATTTTGCTGAAATTGCCGATCAGTGGCAAGGTATTCCCGTAACGTATTACGTGGAAAAAGGACGGGAAGCCGATGGCAAACGCAGTATGGGTAAAACCCCTCGCATGGTGGAGTATCTTTCAGCCAAATATGGTTATGCTTATCCCTATCCTAAATATGCTCAGGTATGTGTAGATGATTTTATCTTTGGTGGGATGGAAAATACTTCCACTACCCTGTTAACAGATCGATGTTTGTTAGATGAACGGGCAGCGATCGACAATATGCGTACAGAGAGTTTAGTACTGCATGAATTAGCTCATCAGTGGTTTGGTGATTTAGTAGTTATTAAGCACTGGTCCCACGCTTGGATCAAAGAGGGGATGGCTTCCTATGCCGAAGTCTTGTGGACAGAAGAAGAATATGGTCGGGATGATGCTGCCTATTATCTCCTTAACGAAGCTCGTAGCTATATCAGCGAAGATAGTTCCCGCTATCGCCGTCCCATTGTTACTAATGTTTATCGTGAAGCGATCGAGCTTTATGACCGACACCTCTATGAAAAAGGAGCTTGTGTTTATCACATGATTCGGGCAATTTTGGGAGATGAGTTATTTGATCGCGCAATTCAGACCTTTGTTCAGGACAATGCCCATAAAACAGTAGAAACGATTGATTTGTTAAGAGCGATCGATAAAGCTACTGGTTATAATTTGATGTTTTTGTTCGATCAGTATGTTTTTCGTGGTGGTCATCCCGATTATCAAGTGGCTTATTCCTGGGATGGGGATAGTAATCTGGCGAAATTAACTGTTACTCAAAAACAAGCAAAAAAAGATAGTGACAGCAAAGATTTGTTTGATTTGAAACTACCTGTAGCCTTTGGCTATATCTCTAAAGATAATTCTGATACCAAACTCAAAACATTTCCTCTACGTATTCATCAAGCAGAACAAAGCTTTTACTTCCCTCTAGAAAACAAACCTGATTTTGTTAGTTTTGATGTTGGTAATAGTTTTCTGAAAACCGTTACTCTTAAGTATTCTGTGGCTGAGTTAAAAAATCAGCTCAAATACGACCCCGATCCCATTTCTCGGATTTATGCGGCGGCGGCGTTGTCCAAGAAAGGCGGATTAGAAGCAGTCAAAGCCCTATCTGAATCTTTAGTCAATGATTCATTCTGGGGAGTTCGGGTAGAAGTAGCCAAAAAACTGGGCAAAATCAAACTTAACCAAGCTGTGGATGCTTTAAAAAAAGGTTTAAAAGATCAAGATGCCAGAGTACGCCGAGCTGTGATTGATGCCTTAAGCAACTTTAAAACTGCTGTCAGTTTTGACATAATTGCAGACTGTCTAAATCAGGGAGATCCTAGTTACTACGCCGAAGCTACTGCTGCTCGGAGTTTAGGAGGAATGGTTGCAGGAAATCTAAAAGCGAAACAACCAGAGGCGATCGCTTTACTCAAAACTATTTTGGAACAACGGGCTGGCTGGAATGAAGTAGTCCGCAGTGGTGCGATCGCAGGGTTGAGTAAAATGAAAACCTCTCCTGATGCAGTTGATATGATCCTCGAATATACTAAGCCCGGTATTCCTCAGGCTTTAAGGCTAGCAGCTATAAGGTGTTTAGGAACTGTTTCCACTGGTCAAACTCCCGAAAAATTAGGAGAAATTTTAGAACAATTAGAAGCGATCGCTGGGGAGTCTTTTTTCTTAACCCAAGTAGCAGTAGTTGGAGCATTAGGACAGATGCAAACTGCCCAGGCTATTAGCATTCTCAATGATTTGGCAGCACAAACTCCCGACGGTAGAGTACGTCGCCGTGCAGAGGAAGCTGTAACTAAAGTCCAAAAAAACTTGGGATCGGATAAAGCCGTCAAAGAGTTGCGACAAGAACTTGATCGCCTTAAGCAAGCTAACCAAGACCTTACCAGTCGGCTAGCTAAGTTAGAGGCGAAAAGCAATGATTGAAAAGCGATTTGTTATTAACTGAAGTGGTTGTTAGACCAGAAGTATAAAGTCAATAGCTAACAATTTAAAGATACCAACAAGATCGCTTGGAACTATTGCAACTACTATAGTAATTCTAGTTAGAATGGTTGAAAGCTCCAAGCTGGGCAAGCCAAACTGAATGGCAAGGGCGCGAAGGAAATCGGTTGGAGCAACTAACTGATTTAATTAACAAAATAATCATGCCCACACACAAAAACCGAGAAATCCTCGTCTTAGGTACAACCTTTGTAGTTACAGGTTCTCTTCTCCTCGGAGGAGCATGGCTTGCCCATAAATTAGGAATTCTTGACAATCAAACAACTTTAGGCGATCGCACATCTACAACCAATCCCCAATCTAAAACAACTTTAAACACTTTAGGTGATACATTTAGCGGTTATTCAACTTTACGAAGTAGTGCTTTTCAGGGTTCTCTACTAGAACGAGGAATTGAACTAAAGTATGCTGATGAATTCGATCAAAAAGCACGAACATCAGCTCTTAATCAAGGAAAAGCCGATCTAATTGTTACCTCCTTAGATCAATATTTAATCCATCAACCTAAGGGGACAATTGTTGCCCTACTTGATCGCACTGTCGGTGCTGATGCTGTAGTTCTCAATAGTCAATATTACCCGCAACTAAAGTCTCTAATCGATTTAGAAAAGTTAATCCAAGAACAAGCTGGCAAAGGAAAAAGGCTAAAAATAGTCTATGCTGGCGATACTCCCAGTGAATTTTTAGCAACCGTTTTAGATACCAAATTTGATAACTTTAATCTTGCTGATTTAGACATTGTTAAAGTCGAAGATGCCAGTGTTGCTTGGTCACAAATGCAGAAGGATAAAGAGATCGCCTTAGCGGTATTATGGGAACCCTATGTCACAGAAGCTAAACAACAAGGAAATACCGTAGTAATTAGCAGCAGTGACGCTCCTAAAACAATTGTTGACGTAGCAGTTGCGCGCGATCGCATACTACAAACTCATCCAGAGGTAGTTAAACATTTTGTCGAAGCATATTATCGGCGACTGGATAGCTCCTTACAAGATAAAGGACTGCTAGTAAGGCAAATTGCTACTGATGGCAATTTAAACATCTCCGAAGCTCAAACCATTAAAGATGGCATTAAGTTTTTTACCTCAGTCGAAGCTCAAGACTGGATGAATAATGGAACCCTTGAAAAGAGAATTAAGGCGATCTCCGGAATTCTTACCCTATCGGGACGTATTAACAACATCCCTGATAATCCCCAAGCTTTATATGATTCTCAGTATCTTGCCCCCATAGCTGAACAAACAGCAACTATCATTGATTCAATTGCAGCAGATAACCCCGAACTAGCCTCCCTGCTCAAGGGAAAATCAGATAGTTCCACAAAACAAATTTCTTCTTCCCAAGTTCAACAAGCCGCCCCAATCGGTAATCTAAAAGTTCGTGGAGAGGTTCAATTCCAAACTGGTTCAGCACAGTTGACTGCTTCAGGCAAACAGACCCTAGATCAATTGGTTGCTGAAATTGATGAATTTAGTGCTGCCAATATTGCTGTTAAAGTTCAAGGTCATACCAGCCGTACTGGTAGTGCTGCCCTAAATAAAACCCTTTCCCAGCAAAGAGCTCAAGTGGTTCAGAATTATCTAAAAAGTAAAAGCCTTCCCCATAATTTTGTCTCTGAAGGATTGGGTTCTTCCCAACCTTTACCAGGAGTCAGCCCTGAATCTTCTCTCAATCAACGGACTGTAATTCGCTTGGTTCGCATTCGTTCGTAGTTTGATGAGGAATAGCATTGGCAGGAAAAGCAATATGGCGATTGCCCTTCGGGCAGTGGCAAAGCCAATCGCTTTTAATTTTGCTACACCCCATTTAAGTAGTTTTACTCTGGGGTATATATACTCAAACAGATAAAATCAAGGCAATGATTATAAACCGTTATTTAAGCCTCTAATATAAATGTCTTTAACTGTTAGTCGATCCCGCCAACTTATATGGCTTATCGAGCATCCTTCTGAAAGCCTTTGGCTACTTCAATTGCTCCTAGAAAATTGGGGTCATGAAGTTGTTAGATTTAACTATGTTGAAGCTTTAGCATTTGAAATTCACTGTCAGATCGTCAAGCCTCAGTTAGTAATCTTAAGTATCGCCCCAAGTGTAAAAAACTCTTTAGAAATTATTCAAGGCTTTCGTCAAGACTCAGTTCTATATGATGTTCCGTTGATCTGTTTGTGTATTTCCCACAATATTTCTAAGTTTCAAATTTTGGTAGCAGGTGCCAATGATGTACTCGATCAACCTTTTGAATTTGAAGAATTATACTGTAAGCTACAACGATTGTTAGAGCCAGAAATAAACTATCAACAGTCAAAATTGACTGGGGGAATGACGATATTAGTTTCTAAAACTGAATCAAGTTCTCTAATGCAACAACAACAATACTGGTTAAAAATTACTCAACAACACCCTCAGCCAAGTGTTTGGAAAATGCTTGCGGAGGCAGGCGATGAAGTGAAAGCATCGCGAAATGGATAAAGGAGCAAAGTTTCTCGCTGTTAGTTAATATCTTTCACGAGTAATGAGTAAAAAGTAATGAGTAATGAGTAGCACTTTTACTGATTACTTCCTACTTCCGTGGAGAGGATCTAGTTAATTAGATTTTTGGCATAACAATAAACCAAACCATTGTTGAGGGTCGGTATAGGATTGAATTAGCTTTAAATGGCGATCGCCTAAATATGACCCCATTTGCTCCAGATTAAATTTACGAGAAATCTCAGTTAAAATAGCCTCTCCTTCAGCTAAATCGATAGTTAAATTAAGTTTTTCTAAGGTCACAGATTGAGTTTGCTGACTGATCAAATACATTTCAATTTGATTGTCAATTTGGTTATAAATAGCCTGATGTTTAAATAATGACAAATCAAAGTTTCCTTGAAAACGATGATTAAGATGTTGCAACATATTAAGATTAAAAGCAGCAGTCACCCCTTGGGCATCGTTATAAGCTGCATTTAGTATTTCCAAAGGTTTTTGGAGATCAATACCTAGTAGAAAATAATCTCCAGGATTTAAAGCTGCGGTAACTTGCTCAATCAGGCGATCGCATTCTGAGTTATCAAAATTACCAATACTACTACCTAAAAAAATAATCATTCTTGTGCCAAGAAACGAATTCTGCAACTGTTGCAGTGCTTGACTATAAGTAGCAACTTTTCCATCTATTTTTAAATTTTCATAATCAGCTAGTAAATTGTAAGCACTTGCTTTTAAAATACTGTCACTAACATCAACAGGAGTATAATATAAAATCCTATTTAAACGTTGGTAGGCATCTAACAAAATGCGGGTTTTACTTGAACTTCCACTGCCCAATTCAATCAGTTCTTCTGCCTTAGTCTGATTTACAATTTCGACAGCATATTGTTCTAAAATACCAGCCTCAGTACGAGTAGGATAATATTCTGGCAACTGACAAATTTGCTCAAATAGCTGGGAACCTTTACTATCATAAAAATAACGTGCAGGAAGTGTTTTTGGTATTCGCTGTAAACCGTTAATTACTTCTTGCCTATCCTCTATTTCTATCGTTTTATTATCTAATAAATAATCAATTTGTAATCTTGCTTCAAGATTATTGGCGTTATTCTTAGGTGACTGGGAAAAAGTTGACATCAGTTTATTGTAATTAGATAATTTCAACGATTTTGCCGGAAATTCGGCAACTAAAATAAATTATTACTTACTATTTATTTACACGCTGCAAAGTTTAGGAAAAACTCGCAATACTGACTCGATCTCTAATAAGCTAAAATTTCCTTAACTATAGTTAACAAGTTGAGTAGCAAATGGGCATGGATGTTAAAGCAGCAGTAGCTTTTGGCTCAGGTAAACCTCTTAGTATCGAAACAGTGCAATTAGAAGCACCGAACAAAGGGGAAGTTTTAGTAGAAATCAAAGCTACAGGAGTTTGCCATACTGATGCTTACACTCTTTCAGGTGCGGACCCCGAGGGTTTATTTCCTACTATTCTAGGACACGAGGGAGCAGGAATTGTTACCGAGGTAGGAGAAGGAGTTACTAGTGTTAAACCAGGAGATAAAGTTATTCCTCTCTATACCCCTGAATGTAGGCAATGTAAGTACTGTTTAAGCCAAAAAACTAATCTCTGTCAGGCAATTCGAGCTACCCAAGGAAAAGGACTGATGCCCAATGGTACAAGTCGTTTCTCCCTCAATGGAGAGCAGCTTTATCACTATATGGGAACATCCACTTTCGCCAACTATACGGTATTACCAGAAATTGCTGTAGCCAAGATTCGTGATGATGCTCCTTTAGATAAAGTATGTTTGATTGGATGCGGGGTAACTACCGGCTTAGGTGCGGTAATTAATACAGCTAAGGTTGAGCCAGGAGCCAATGTAGTCGTATTTGGTTTGGGTGGTATCGGCTTGAACGTGATCCAAGGAGCAAAAATGGTTGGTGCTAGTAAAATTGTCGGTGTAGATATTAACCCCGATAAACGTCAACTAGCAGAGCATTATGGGATGACGGATTTCGTCAACCCAAAAGAGATTGATGGAGATTTAGTTGCCTATTTAGTGGAATTAACTGATGGTGGTGCTGACTATAGCTTTGAATGTATTGGAAATGTGCAGGTGATGCGACAAGCTCTAGAATGTTGTCACAAAGGTTGGGGTGTAAGTACAGTAATCGGGGTCGCTGGCGCAGGAGAAGAAATTAGTACTCGTCCATTTCAACTAGTTACAGGAAGAGTCTGGCAAGGGAGTGCTTTTGGTGGTGCCAGAGGTCGTACAGATGTACCTAAAATTGTTGATTGGTATATGGAAGGAAAAATTAATATTGATGATTTAGTTACCCATACAATGCCCTTAGAGCAAATTAATGATGCTTTTGATTTAATGCATAAAGGCGAGTCTATTAGGAGTGTAGTGACCTTTTAGAAGGTTCTGAAGCATACACAATAGAATATTAAAGCTAGTTGCTAGTTAATAAAAATTAGTAGTTGTTTTATTGGGCTAGTAATATCTAAATATTGATAAAGTACTTACTTGGTTCTTCGATTTAACAGCATCAAAATACTTTAGTCCGATAATACCAAAGCAAATAAAAACAAAGATGGCTGAAAAAATAGCGGCTCGCTCAAACATCGTATAAATAAGTTAAAAGTACAACTCAATTTTGAGCTAGAGTTTAAAGTTTGCCATTAGTTTTTTTACAGAAATATTTGCATCTGGAAGTTCTTATTTGTCAGTGTTTATATGGATTTAATGGTTATTTGTTCGTAGTTAAATCAAGCATATTAATACTATTGATTGAGAAAAATATAGATATCCCCATAGATATTCATAGCTCTTAACTTCGGATATAGGGAATGAAACCTGATTTATTAACGCAATTAAAAAAATCTACTCAAAGAAACTGGTTAGAAAACTATGACGAACAAGTAGATAAGAGCAATCTACTGATTCAAAATAATAGTAGTCAAGAGTTATATAAGCTAACTCAAACTAGATTAAAGCAGATACAATCATTAACGACTAAGCATCAAAGAAAGTTAAAAGTTGTAATTGTTGAATCACATCCAATTAAATTTTTAGCGACTTTTTTAGCAGCAGTAATAGCGGATATAGATTTATTTCTCTGCGATCGCCATTGGCAACAGCAGGAATGGCAACAAGTATTAAGTTTAGTCTCACCTGATTTAGTATTTGCTGATCGAGTAACCAAAGATTTAATTATCAAAACAAAAGCATCAGTTAATAGTTTAGCCAGCCAAAAATATGATTTACCCGAGCAATCTTGTATTATGATTCCCACTGGAGGAACTTCAGGTAAAATTCGATTTACCATGCATACTTGGTCAACTTTAACTGCCTCTGTAACTGGGTTTCAGAATTATTTTGGTTGTCACACAATTAATTCTTGCTGCATCTTACCTCTCTATCATGTCAGTGGTTTAATGCAGTTTATGCGTTCATTTTCAACTCAAGGCAATTTAATTATCTGCCCCTATAAAGTGATTAAAACTGAACCAATTACTTTACATAAACAAGAATATTTTATTTCTTTAGTTCCTACTCAACTGCAATTTCTACTGAAAACTATCCCTGAATGGCTAAAGCAATTTAAAACAGTTTTGCTGGGTGGCGCGCCAGCATCGCGATCGCTATTAGAACTCGCTAGAAGATCTCAAATTCCTCTCGCGCCGACTTATGGAATGACGGAAACTGCTTCTGGGGTAGTGACACTTAAACCCAACGAATTTTTAGCAGGTAATAACAGTAGTGGTCAAATTTTACCTCACGCCCGAGTTGAAATTCAGTCTGGAACCAACTCCTTTCCAGATAACAAGACAGGTTTAATTAGAATTAGTTCGACCTCTCTTTGCCTGGGATATTATCCCCGGCTATTAAATCAATCTCAATCTTTGGTGACTGATGATTTGGGTTATTTAGACGAAAATGGCTATTTATATCTGGTAGGTAGAGATAGCCAGAAAATTATTACAGGAGGCGAAAATGTTTTTCCCACAGAAGTCGAAGCTGCTATTTGGTCAACCCAACTAATTAGAGATGTTTGTGTAATTGGTTTACCCGATCGACAATGGGGACAGGTAGTTACAGCTATCTATGTTCCACTGAACTCAGAGCATGATTTAGATCTAATCAAGCAAAAAATACAGTTGCAATTAGCTAAATATAAGCAACCCAAAAAATGGATTAAGGTAAACAGTCTACCACGCAATGATCGAGGCAAAATAAATTACCAACTAGTTAAAGCGATCGCAGTAATCAGCCCCGTCAAGCGCGATAAGCCCTAAGGCATAGCTTCAGGGCAGGGCAAACACATCTCAAATTGAGCGAAAATAATAAATTAATTTGGGAGTAAAAGAAAAACCAAACAAGGGAGAATAAAGTTAACTAAAAATTAAAGGTGGTACGCAATATTCCTACATACTACGTATCATTATCACTATTATTCTCTGGATTAAATCCGAGTTGACGCAGCACGGTGCATTCCGCACTCTCTTTTTTGTGCCTTTGTTCTTAGTAAATCATCAAACTTTTTGCACCATCTATCGAAACAGGGAGGCATAGCTGTGGGAGTAGTTTCTTTCATCGCCGGCGATCAGCTTTGCTGGTGCGCGGAGCGCAATCGCTATATAGAGTAATGCTCAACTTACTTAGTAAAAGCATTTTATCTTATTTTGACTGTCAAAATTGTTCACCCCTCTTTTGTCACTCTCCGAAAACTTTTGTCATTTCTAAATTCTGTAACCCTTGTCTGTTCAACGATCGCTTAGTTATTTCTTAGTACAAATTTGTTCGGGCGACCAAATGACGAAAATGTAATTACAAACGGCTCAACGAATTGATATCGTTGCTTTTGAGAATTTTTTATTAATAGGAAATCTCGGAAAGTGACAAAAGAGGGATAGCTTTCAAATATTTCAGACGGGAGAGCGATCGCTGAGTTTTGGGAAAGATTTAGACTTCATTCCCTAATATGTCAGATTGTTTTATTCGCTTGTCATTTTCCTATGTTTAGCTTACGCTGCGACCTGTATAGATTAACCTCAAGTAAGATAAAAAGCGTAAGCGTAGCTTAAATGAGCGAACATAAATTTCTTAGCCAAATTACAGATATTAGTAAAGTAATAACACCTATAGACAGTACAATTCGATTTCCAGAAGTTCTTCAAGTGTTAACAGACAAATATGGTAATGCTATAGATATTTTTTGTACTCTAATAAAGGATTCTCAATCAAGCGCAGAAGTTCTTGAGCGTATTCGCTCTTCAAAGCGTCCAGCTCAAGAGAGAATGGCTCTTTTGAAGATGTATCGACGCTGTGTTTCTCCAGTGTTAGATACTGAGACAACGAAGAAAATAAAGAAGATTAAGACCGAGACGCTAATTGAGACCTATGGAAATACTTTTAAACCGATCGCGAAACTAAAAAATCAATTCTCTGACTTACCAATGGAATATAAGTATGCTTTAGCTGCTTTAGTAGGAGAATACGACACAAGGGGACAACTAGGATATCAACTTACTGAATCTTTCTTCGACTGGTTTGAGGAGCATTTTCGTGATCGCTATAGCATCGAAGGACCACGAGGGGCAGGGCGCGATATCGAACTTTCTGAGCTTTATCCAGATTTTAAACAATCATATCCTTGCGACTTTGTTATTAAGCGCATTACGGATGAAGAAATTTTAGCAGTCGGATTTGCTCGATATGATTCTACTCGTGGAGGTGCTCAGTCAGATGATCGAACTGGAGGTAATGCAAACAAGGTTGAAAAAGCTAAACAATTTGACGGCTTTACTTCGACACAACTGAAACTTGTCTTTCTTTCAGATGGTCCAGGTCTCATGCATTCCGATACCTGGAAAGAAGCTTGTGATTTAGACGGACAATGGAATGGACGTGTCCGTGTAGTTACTCTCAAGCTTGCAGAGAAGCGTATAACATCCCAATGGCTAGAGTCCTATAAGTAGCTAGGCGGAATTAAATATAAAACGTTCCAAGTGATAATTACCTCTTTCACTTCGTTTTTTCATTCCTTGTATAATTGTCATGGCGAGAACGTAATTTTTTCAATTTCATTTTGATATTCTTCCCAAAGTTTACTATCAACTATAAAAAGACATTCTTCATTATTGTGATTAGAATACTCAAGAGGTAACTGCGTAGCCTTAGATTTTTTCTTTTTATTTACATAGTCTCCCATAGGTTTAAGACCATACCTCATACGATGTAAGGTGGCTTTTGCAGCACTAAATGAAGCATCAATTCCAATATACTTTCGTCCAAGTTCCCTAGCTGCGTGTATTGTTGTACCTGAACCACAGAAAGGATCGATAACTAAATCTCCTGGATCGGAACTAGCACTAACTATCATTTTGAGCATTTCAAAATTTTTTTCTGTTGGATAACCTGTAATTTTAATACTCTGATGATGTGCATCACGGTATTGCTCCCAATAGTCAGTTAGGGGTCTTTTTTTGTCAGAATTCCAGTACACTTTACGTCGAGGATTTCCATTACGAGACCAATGAATATCTCCTTCTCGATCTAATTCATCTAGTTTAGATGGTGTATATTGCCAATGTTTTCCTGGGGGGGGCAGCTTTCCACGCCATGCTTTACCAGTTTCACCATTGCGAGTTCCTGGTGCATGTACTGGCACAAGCTTAAACCTTCTTCCAAATTCATCTTTTTTTGGATATTCTTTTTCAATCCATTCTTTTTCTGGCACTACTCCTGGCTGATTCCACACATAGGAACTCGTTTTTGTATAGAAAAGAATATAGTCATTGAGATTTGCATACTGATTACGAGTAAAGTTTTTACTACTACACTTTCTTCTTGTGATTAGATTACGGAAATTATTACCTCCAAATATTTCATCCATCACGACTTTTAAATGAGCTAGCATTTGATGACCAATGTGGACATATATTGAGCCATTGTCTTTCAAACATTCGCGCATAAGAATTAAACGTCGTCGCATGAATTCAAGATATTCAGCTTGCCCCATATTATCTTTGTATGCGTGCTTTAACTTTCTACATTGGAAATCATGACCAGTTCCATATGGAGGATCGAGATAGAAAAGCGTAGTTTTTTTATTAAGTCTTATTAGCTCATTAAGAACAAAAATATTATCATCTAAAACAAACGAATTTGTGGGAATAGTCTCAAGCTTTGTATTTAAGGACGATTCAATTCTTAAAAATTTACGTGGAACATCACAAAAAATCTCATCTAAAGAAGATTTTCCTGAATAGGTTAGTGTAGCTATTTCGTTTTTTTTCGGAAGTGGAATTGGCTCCTCATAAAAATCTGATGCTGAGATCGCATCTTCTGAAAGCTGCTCATGTTTTGTAATGCCTGTAGCCATTTTCTTGTTTTTGGTAACCAGATTGCTATATTATAGTTTAATAATTGTCGTTTTATAGCCAGATTAGAACTAAAGCTATTATTATATATATAAAAATACGCTTTGGTAAACGTAACATAAACGGTAACCAAAAGCTACCCACGCATTTAATAATGCGGAACTTTTGCCGAAGCACATCCCGATGCCTATAACGAAACCAAAGAACTTAAAGGCTTTTACGCTCCTCGAAACAGAGAAATAAGGAAAAAAAATCAGGTTGGCGATCGCCAATAATCCTATATACAGATCTAAATATTCTAAAGCAATTAGCTTTTGATGCCGAACCAGGTGTAAAATAAGCAGTAGCTTTGCGCCACGATTTGCCAATGGAATTAATCAAAGAAATGGCAAAAGACCGCCAAATAGCTCGCAAAGGCTTTCTCATTCGCTCGATAGTGATGTACTAGATACGCTAGCTCAAGATTCGATTCTCATCCGAAGATACAGCAGTTAGCAGCACTTCATCCAATAGTTCTGAGAAAATCCTTGTCAGATTGGCTAAAAACCCTGCGATCGCTAGTTTGGTGTTGCAAAACCCTAACTTAACAGCAGAAATATTCGAGCAATTGGCATCTATTGATAATCCAAAACTATATCTTGCTGTGGCAGAATCCATCTTTCAGATGGTCTAGATGGCGTTGCTACGAGATAATCAGTAATTCCTTTAAAATAAAAGACACTGTCCATTACTGACTTTACAGCCTCTTTTATGCATATATGGCAAGCTGATTTTTATCATCTTCCCTCTCAATCAGAAGACCAACAGAGACAATGGGAATTGATTATTTGTGAGTCTCCTACCTTGGCATCAGACAATCACCCAGAAAAACTAGTTTATACAGCACAATGTTCTTCAGCAAATGCCAATCCCCAATGGTTAGAACAACAAATATTGTCAGTAGCAAAAGGACAATTACCCGACAAAATTCAAATTTTTCGTCCTCAATCACTGGGCTTATTAACTGTTGTCGCCGAAAAGTTAGGTATTGAAGTTGAAGCTACCAGAAATACCGAAGTTTTAAAACAAGTATTAACTGAGAAATATAACCAACAGTTTCCTAACCATAATCCCCTCGCCTTAGATCAGCCACCACCACAGGCTTTACCTGAGAATATTTGGGGAGATCAATGGCAAATTGCCAATATAGCTGCGGGACAAATTGTTGATTTGTTTCGCGATCGCCCGATTCCTATTTGTCATTTACCTGAATCATTTTTGCCCCTTAATTTAGGTATCGCTCATAATATTATGATTCCGGGCATAGTAGTTTATGGTGGTCGTAAAACAATGCAGATTGCTCGTTGGATTGAGCAAGAGAACCCGGCATATATTAACTATATTCCTACTGAAGTCGGAAAATCTGGAGGCTTTATTTTAGAAACTGGCTTAGTAGATCGTTGGGTATTTAATACCTTTGAATCAGAACAAGCTACTAGAGTAGCTCAAGATTATGAACAGAAAAAACAAGTAGCCAAGGGATTACATTTTTTGTTAATTCAACCAGATGATTCTGGAATGACCTACACAGCTTTTTGGTTATTAAAAGCTTAAAAGTGTTTCGCCCTTTCTAACTAATTTTATCTAGCTAAGTAGCTCCACCTAATAAAACGTCTAATAGAACAGTAAAGCGGCAAAGCCGCAGCTATAAGCTATAAGCTATAAGCTATAAGCTATAAGCTATAAGCTATAAGCTATAAGCCAATTAGAAGGGGCTTTAACCCCTCCTAATTGAAGACCACCAAACTTTGTTTGCTGGGGGCATTAAACCCAATAGCTATAAGCCCTTCGGGTTCGACAGTTTCTTTAAGCGGGACAAAGGCCAGGCGTATGGCCGCATCGTACCCCCTAAAGGGTTCAGCAGTGGCTTCAAGCGGGGGAACCCCGCCAACGCCCTGCTTCACCGCCAACGAACTGTCTCACTGTTAGCCGTTTACAAAGCGTAAACTTTAGAGCTTAGAGCTATTGGCTTAGAGCTTAGAGCTTTTTGGTAAAAAAATTGAAGATGATTCTCCCTAATCCCTAACCCCTATCACCTAACCCCGATCTTAACCATTCCATGTTTAATAAAGTGGATCTACTTATTTCACATCAAGCGTCTATTAGGAGAGGGATTGCTGATCGGTCTTATTGTTGGGATTGGAGTTAATAACAAATTCGGGAACTAAATCAGGCATGATATTTGCTTCAATTAAGGCACCTGAGCTATGAAGTGGAGCTTCGGCAGGAGCCAACTCGTTGACTGCTTCCTCTTGGGGATCTCCTGCGGGCAACCAGCCTAAAAAGGGTAAGGGAAGCAGAGTAGAAAGATTGGTAATAGTTACCAATAACCACAGCTTATCAAAATTATTTTCAGTAACCCCCAGCCAAGAAGTGAGTAATGCTCCCAATTCATGAGATAGCAAGCCTGATAAATTCCAAATAGACATCAATAAAGCAAACAACGTCGCTTCAACTCCCTTGGGGCAAAGTCGAGCCGATAATACCAACACAGGCATCCAAGTAATTTGTCCTACAACGGTGAGGATCAGACTATCTCCTAAACTAAACCAATGATCGTCAATACCTAAAGCTCTATTGGTATGAGTAACCAATAGTAGAGTTGTCATTCCTAGAGCCGCCGCAATTACCGTACTCCAGCCTAAAATTTGCCGAAACGGAACAGTTTTTAAATAACGTTGAAACAGGTAAATACCAATTAAAGACGCCAAGCTAGTAACCAGTCTGACTCTACCGAGAAATTCGGGTTCAAACCCTAGTTCATTGGTGCTAAAGAAGAAAAATGCTGAATCGGCTGTGGGAGTAGCTTGCCAGGTAAACAAAAAAGCGATCGGTAGCCACACTTGTTTCTGCTTGACTGCCGCCCACAATTGTTTGATTTGTCCTTTAACAGAAGAGCTTTGAGACTTAGAGTCATTAGAGTCACAGATTACCCCGCCGTGAGACGACGGGGCCTGCTGTGACCGTTGGTCAGTAGTAGTAATTTTTTCTTCGGTAATTAGCCAAGCTACTGCTGAAACAATTAATGGAAAAGTAGCAGTGATTTCAAATACTTGATTGCTGCTTAAATGCTCTAATAATAAACCACTAAAATAAGCAGTTATCAATCCGCCTAAAGCAGAAAATCCCCAAGACAAAGACTGTAATGAACCTGCTTGAGCCAGGGACTCCTCTCTAGCTCTCTCCACAATTAAAGAATCGACAATTACGTCACTAATGGCAACAGAAAGAGAAGTTATCAGAATTACTAGCGTGGCTGTCCAGGCACTATTAACCAAAGTAGCCAGTGCCAGCCAAGATACACTACCCAGTAATCCCGACAAGATTAGATATGGTCGTCGTCGATAGCCCAAAATAGGCAATCCATCGGACATAAAGCCAAATAATGGTTTAATGATCCAAGGTAGGGAAGAAATACCAGTCAAAGCCGCTACTTCGGCTGGAGTTAAACCGAGACTATCTTTGAGGAAAAAGCTGACTGCCAAGCGAGCTAAACCCAAGATTCCCTGAACGAAATATACAGTAAGGATGGCAAATAATTCGGGGGTTGGTTGATTACCAAAGAGAATTTTGTCTTGTATGAATTTTTTTAAGCCTTTAAACTCAAAAGAATGAGCAATCATGTATTTTGTTTAAGTTTTATAACTATATTAAATAATAAGCAATCTTTATTACAAAAATCTTCTGCTTTGAGACTGAACTTTGATATGAATCTGAAAATTAATCGAAAATATCTAATTGGCGCATCACTTTCCATAATGGCGATCGCCCTAATCTGCATCAACTTTACTTATACTCCTGTTGTCCTAGCCCAAGATAACCTAAAACCCTATTACCGTGAAAAAGCGATTCATAACCCCGACGGTATTGGTAAGTACTATATGAATCGAGAAATTGCCCAGGTAATGGGACATCAGGCAATGATGTGGCTCGAAAGACCAAGTAGAGAAACCGAAGAACAACCAGCTACAACAGTAGAGAAGTTAGACTTAAAACCCGATGATGTGGTGGCAGATATTGGCGCGGGGACTGGCTATTTTAGTTTTCGGATGGCTACCAAAGTACCTGAGGGCAAAGTTTATGCTGTCGATATTCAACCAGAAATGTTAGATGCGATCGCTTTCCTAAAAGAAGACAATAACATCCCTAATGTTGAAACTGTTTTAGGCGAGAAAGATAATCCCAACTTACCCGCAGATAGTATCGATTTAGCTTTTATGGCAGATGCCTATCATGAATTTGCTTATCCCAGAGAAATGATGGAGGGGATCTTCCAAGCTCTCAAACCTGGAGGAAGAGTAGTTTTGTTGGAATATCGTAAGGAAAACCCCATGATTATGATCAAACCTCTTCATAAAATGACGCAAAAGCAAGTCAAAAAAGAGCTAAAAGCAGTGGGGTTAAAGTGGCAAGAAACTAAAGAATTTTTACCAGAACAACATTTTTTAGTGTTTAGAAAATAGGGCGTGTCATCTTCTGCCATCTTCAGAGGGAATACTAGATTTAAGACCTCTAATTTCTCATATTTTTATGACTCTGCAAACGCTATTTCTCTTTTTGCTTAAACACCGAGCAATAGTCGTGGGACTGATAGTGATAGCTCCTTGGCTTAGTTGGCTTATTTGTGTGGCTGTTCCTGGACGAAGGGAAGAACCTTTTGTGCTCAATTTCAATTTGGGATTAGCTTTAGTAAGCTTGCTGGGAGAAATCGGATATCTATTGTATGCGACTAATACGGGTGGTTGGTCGCAAGTGGTTCAGGAAGGTGACATTTTATTATTGTTAGCTCCTCTATATTATGTGGGAGTATCTTTATGGCTTGCTCGACAAAGGTTGCCTTTAAGTCAACTACCTGTTTATCGAGTTGCTCAGGGATTAGGAATGATAGCAGTTGCTTACCTCCTCTTATCAGGAATTTTGAGCAAAATACGCTTAATTTTCTTTTCTTTCCTGCCATTTGGGTATTTTATTATCTTGATCGCCAGTGTATTTGGTTTGGCTTATCTCGGCTACTTGCGGATTATTGGTCGTGAAACTTCATCCGATAAATCTGGACTTAAGACAACTCAGTCAACCACCAAAAATAAGCAACTTCATAATAATGAGGTTGAAGACGAATTGGAGAGACTTCGGCGAAAAACGCGAAGAAGAAAAAAACCCTAAATCAAAGATCAAAGAGGAATTGCCGTAACGCGATCGCGTCCCTGATCCTTTGACTGATAAAGTGCTTGATCCGCTTTAGCAATTAAGGTTTCAGCTAACTTTTTCTGAGCGGGTATGCAGTTACTTACTCCCAAGCTCAAGGTAACAAACTCGCAGACAACAGAGGACTGATGAGGAATTTTGAGCTGTTTAACTTCTTGTCGAATGTTTTCTGCCACATGAATCGCTCCTTCTAGATTAGTACGAGGCAAAACAATCGCAAACTCTTCGCCACCATATCGAGCGACAAGATCTGAAGGTCGATTGACGGCAGAATCTATGGCTTTTGCTACTTGTTTCAGACAATGGTCTCCTGCTTGATGACCGTAGGTATCATTATAAAATTTAAAATAATCAATATCACAGAGAATCAGCGATAGTGATTGCTGATCTCGGCTTAACTGGTTCCAAGTAAATTTGAGGTATTCATCTAGGTGTCGGCGATTAGCAACTTGTGTGAGGTCATCAATCCTGACAAAATGCTCTAATTCCTGATTAGCCTGTTCGAGTTCTTTGGTTCGATCTGCTACTCGCTGTTCTAACTCAGCATTAGTTTGAGCAAGATTGTTAAAAGAAAGCTCTAAATGCTGAGCCATATGATTAAATGCCTGGGCTAATACTCCTAATTCTCTAATACTTTGGTTTTCTCCTTCTTGCACCAGTTTACTGTCGACAAGTCCTGCTATTGCTGCTTGTTTGGCTAAAGATTCAGAGGCTTGGCTCAGGCTAAGTATTGGTTGTGCGATCCACTGTGCTGTCGCAATTCCAAATGTAGCAGCTACTGCTAGAGCAATTAAGCACAACAGCATCGTCGTGTAGTTATTAGCCTGAAGATGTTCTGCATAATCGGCTTCAGGAATCACTACAACCATCAGCCAATCAATACCTGGCTCAATGTTAAAAGGAACTACTTGAATAAAATTACGCTGACCTTCGCTCTTAAAAGCAAACTGCTTGTTAGTATCAATCTGCTCGAAACTACCAAATTTTGCCAGTAAATTTTGGGCGGTCTCTCTAATTAAAGCTTCACTACTTTGGATCGCAGCCAGTCTCTCTTCTCCTGACTCAGTCTGGCGATATGGTAGTTCTTCCGCGGAACTAGCAACAATTTCCCCAGAGCGTTCCATAATAAAGACATGACCAGAGTCACTAACTTTTATTTGTCGCAGAAAATCACTAATGTTAGCCAGAGTTAAATCTGCTCCTAGCACTCCCAACAGGGATTTTGATTGATCGTAAATCGGAATAACTCGGGTAATACCAAGAGATTCAGGCAAGGCAAATACGTAAATAGAAGACCAAGTAGGTTTACCTGCTTTAATTGCAGTTTTGTACCAAGGTCGCTGCCGTGTTCGAAACACTTTATTACTAATTAATTTAATTGGTTCTCCTTGATCATCAAGCTTATAAATTGCTCGTTTAGGCGCATTAAGTCGATTTCTAATTCTTAAGGTAGTCCGATTTTCGCTCTCTTTCCAAACACCGACAAAGTCCCCTTGTTCATTGCCGAAGTATATATAAGGCATAGCATCGGAAATTTTTGTCTGTTCCCAAAAGTACCTAGCCATTTTCTTGTGGTCTGAAAGTTCAATATTCTTAGCCTTAATCGCTGCTTCGTTAATTTTGAGAAAAAGTGATGGTGTATTGGTGTACTTGCGAACATGTTTTTCGATATGAGCTGTGACTTCCTGACTCAAGCGGATGGCTAGAGATTCGACAGTTTTTTGACCATTACGCCAGGAAAAATAACCTGTTAATCCTACGGCAGCAGCAATCTGAAGCAGAAAGGGAACAATCAGAACAAAGCGTAGTGACAATTGGTGGGATTTGGAGGGGCGTTTGGGCATTGCCAATCGCCGAAAATTTTTGACTCTCAAAATAGATTTGAGGTTGCGCTTATTGGAACTGTCCTCTTTCATTAAAGTTAGGGCTGCAAAATAGCATTTTCCATGGGGCAATAATAAAAGTATGCCCAATCAATTTTTAAAAATTGACATTAGCTTTTTACAGTCGTTTAAGCATATGTTTTCCAGAAATCCTTTAGCTGAGACACAAAATAAATAAATTAAAAGCAATTAAAACAAGATTAAATTAATTAAATTAGCTGCCAAGTACATCAAAATTTGTGATGTTTTTACTTCAAATAAACCCGGTAATTTAGCTTCTATTCAGTCTTAAAATCAAGACCGAAATCGGGACATCTGGTTTTGGCAAATATATTTGTTCGATAGAAGATAAATCCAAGGTTATATTGTCCAACACATTATGTTTCTTCTAAAATAAGATTTTCCCAATACTATTCTCCATATTTAGCAAGAAAAATACGGTGCATTTGGGCGATCGCCAAATATAGTTATATAGTTATACGGACTATTTAGAGATACACACCCTATTAACTATGAGCCATTAACAATTAATAACAAAGATATTAACCGTACCTTATTTAAGCAGCGCTATATTAGTCAATTTCAGTTAGAAGTAATTGTATCTGGTTATTTGTTAATAGTGATTACCTTTATTATACCTACAGATGCTATCGCTTTTAAGCCTAAAAAAAATAATGTGCAACACAAAAAAGTGTCATCTTTCAAGAAAATGCTTGATGCTTTTTATAAGAATATATAAGCAATAAATATTCTTATAAATTTGTATGATAATGCGTATTCTGACTGCAATTATTGTTTTGCTAATTTGGCTAAAACCTTCAGCAGCGTTGGCAGTGCAGCCAAGTTATTTAAGTTTAGAAAAAGTACAGGTAGAAAAAATACAACAAATAAATTGTATCTGGAAAACAACTGAAGAATTATTATCTAAAAATTTAATTTCAGATGCGGAAGGTTCAAAAATCAAGGCGAGTTATGCTACTAAATTAAGTACTATTATTCCCGAGCTAGATATTTCTAATTTAGACTTGTCAGAATTAATAGAACATCAGAATAATACTAATAATTTTGAGCAACGTTTGGAGGGGTTATTTTCCTTTACTAATATTGTGGCAACTGTTTCCAGCTTTATCTTAGCGATCGCCATTGGTTGGTTAATGAGACTATATTTTCTGCCTTTACTACAACTTATTCCTCCGATCGTATATGAATCGGCATTATATGCTTTTATTGTTGGTGTGACCGCCCCAGGATACTGGCTATACCCAGAAGAGATTTATCAGTATGTCTTGCTATCGGGATGTTTGAGTTTGGTGGGGATGTTAAGTTTTTCTTACTGGCAACATAAAACTAGTTGGCGGAAATTTTGTCAAAAAATTAGTTTAGACCCTTTTTCCCTTTGTGCATTAATTTTGTTTTTCATTTGGTCAGCAGTAGCTATTGCCGATCAAAATATAGCGATCGCTTTTTTAGCGGTAATTGCTCTTGAGGCATTTTGGGGATTTACTGTTGCTGTGATGCCTTTAACTTATATGATTGGGTTTCGTCATCGTGCAGTAATTCCTAGAACGATGATATTTTCGTTATTTTTATTAATTATTTACGTTATAGCCGAAATTACCAATATTAAACTTTCATTATTAGATGTTTTTACTCCAGGAATTAAGTATATGACCAGTTTTGTGTATTTTCTGGGATTACTAATTGTGTCCAGCAAATGGTATTTTCGAAAAAATCATAATCTGTATTGGTCAATGCAAGGATTAACTATTATTTCTGGAGTAACCGCTCTATATGTTAGTTCTATATGGCAAATTTCCATCTTAAAAGGAGTTAGTGGTACTCTTTTCATATTCTACTTGGTCGAAAAATATTTGGAGTTACCGTGGACTCGCAAAACTTGGGCGTGGTCCATGTTAGGGTTATCGCTGATCCTATACGTTTGTGTAGGGCTAATTCGTACTTATCCAGCATTTTTCTTGATTGGTTAACTAATAATAACTGCCCTACCTACTAACTATAAGACTTCAAAGATAGCAAATCTCAGGATTGAAGATGAAAAAATACTTATCAGTCTCAATAGCATTGGCGATCGCCCAATTAGTTGCTTTTGCTGCTCAGGGTTCAGAAGTGAAGATTACACCACTTGGAAGTCACGATAGTGAGTTTTGTCGATTTGACCGCGCAATGATATTTGAAGATCCTAATGGAACTCGTCTGATTTACGATGTCGGACGAACCGTTGCTGGTGGAGAAGATGAACGTTTAGGTGATATTGACGTGGTTTTGCTAAGTCACGTTCACGGAGATCATTTAGGCGATCGCCGCATATCTCAAGTAAATGAAGGAGAATGTGGTGAACCAGAAGTGAATAATAATGTTACGCCCAAGTCCAATACCATTGACATCGCGTTGGCTAAAGAAGCAAAAATTGTGGTTGGCAGTGAGATGAACAGTTTCCTGGCAAACAAGATAGAAGCAAATGGTGGCAACCCTGAATTAGTAGAGCTAGTGCGCTTCGGGGCATCGGTTAATGTTGGTGGTGTCAAGATTACAACTGTACCAGCAGTTCACTCTAATGGATTGAGTGGTGATTTTATCGAAGGTGAATTGGGAGAACATCTAGAAACTGCTGGTCTTACTGCTTATGTTGGTCCTCCCACTGGTTACATTCTCACTTTCACTAATGGATTAGTAGTATATTTGTCAGGCGATACTGGTGTAACCGCAGAGCAAGAAACCATAGTGGGTGATCAATATGATGCTCAATTAGTAGTAATTAACATCGGAGATACTTTCACAACGGGACCACAAGAAGCAGCATATGTGGTCAACGAATTAATTCAACCCAAATCGGTAATAGCCTCACACGCTAATGAAGAAGCTACAAAAGAGGGGAAAGTTATTCTGGGCACTAAGACAGATCAATTTATTAAAGCAACTAATATGCCAGTGCATATTCCTTTAAGCGGGCAAACAATGGAGTTCGATAGTTTAGGACAATGTGTTGATGGCTGTTAGGATTTAGGGATTAAGTAAAAAATTTAGGAAGCATCTAATACTTTGCAACTGGCAGATATAGATTTAGCTTCGATAAAAATATTTTTTACCTCTGCATGTTGTTTACGAATGGAAGTTTCCAGGCGTTCCACAGCGATCGCCAATTTTCCTGTTTCTAAATCTTCTTTAAACTCTATTTCCAAATTAAGTAATACTTCTTGAGGACCAAAATGTAGAGTTAAAACCTTAACCACCTCAGCTACGGCAGGATCTTCACTGGTAATTTTTCTGATGCTTGCTACCGTTTCAGCATTAGCACCTTCGCCAATTAATAACCCCTTGCTTTCAGCAGCCAATAAAAGTGCCACTCCACAGAGAATAATGCCAATAATAATCGATGCTACCCCATCTAAATAAACATTACCCAGTAAATGTCCGCTAAACACACCAATAAAAGCGACGATTAAACCGACTAAGGCTGCTGTATCTTCAAATAAAATCGTAAAGATTGTGGGATCTTTACTAGCACGGATCGCCTCCCAAAAGCTGTCTTCATTTTTGCTAGCCAAAAATTCTTGCAAAGCCACATTCCAAGAATAGCCTTCAAAAATTACTGCTAATCCCAAGACTACGTAATTCCAAAAAGGATCGGTCAATGGTTCAGGATGTCGAACATGATTGATTCCCTCATAAATAGACATACCGCCACCAATGGCAAAAATAAATAGAGCGACAATTAGCGTCCAAAAATAAAGCTCCTGTCCATAACCAAAAGGATGGCTATCGTCGGCAGGCTTTTTACTGAGGCGTATTCCCAATAGCAATAGCAATTCATTCCCCGTGTCCACTACAGAATGAATACCTTCTGAAAGCATCGCTGAACTTCCCGTAATCGAGGCGGCGATAAATTTAATAATGGCGATCGCAAAATTGGCAGCCATCGCGGCATAGATAGTTTTTTTAGCAGAACCAGACATAGGATTAGTTTAAATACTTAGATAATAAGACATAGAGCTTGCAACTATATTAAGCCGACCTATGAGATAAACGCAAAATATGACTTCTGCTTTAAATCACCAACGTCATTAAATTGTTATGTTTCGTAAGAATTTATAGCTAAGGAGGTTTGATAAACTTGACTATGAAGTTTAATGGCTAATTTTTTACATAGCCAAAAACCGACAACTAAGAAAGCTACCTCTGGTATTTTCTTAATCAAATCAAAATAAAATTTATTTTCAGGAGATTAATCAATCATGGTTCAACGAGGTTCTAAAGTCAGAATTCTTCGTCCAGAATCCTATTGGTATAATGAAGTTGGGTCAGTCGCATCGGTAGATACAAGTGGTATTCGTTACCCTGTAGTCGTGCGCTTCAACAAAGTTAACTATGCTGGCGTGAATACTAACAACTTTGCCGAATCTGAGGTAAAGGAAGTAAAGTAAGTTCTTTCAAATAAGCTGCTAAAACTAGAGGGAGTCAACCAAAGGATGAGGGATAATTTATAATTCATCCCTTAAAGGCGAAAGCCCTGGTAATTCCCCTCTTGAATCGCAATATTAGAAAATAGGTAGACTTCTGGGAATATTTTTTCCCGAAGTTAACCTTAATTTAATTAAGCGTAGTTTTTATATGCTTTAGTAATCTAGACCCTCAGAATTTGACTAACCCTGAGGGATTTTTTGGCTCAAGATTCCGAACTCATATTTACCAAGTTGGATCGTCGTAGATATTTACGGTTAATTCTGGTTGGTCTCCCGGTATAGAACTAATACAAGCGCAAATAGTTTCCTCATTATCTAGTTCTACTTCGCAAGCATGACAAGAACCCATTAAACATCCTGTGGCAATAAATACACCCGCACGTTCTGCAACTTGCAATATTGGTTCTCCTGGTTCTGCTTCAATAGTTACATTGTCTGGCAGAAAACAAACCTTGATACTCATAAACTCCTTTCAATTAACAACAATCAATAATGTTTATTGGACAGAATAACGCTCAAATCTAAATTTTTCTCCACAATATCTGCCAGAATATTTAAGGTGGTTTCTCTTTGATCTCGATAATTAGAAATACCAGTTGCCAAAGAAGACATTCCTCTCTGTTTGCGCAATTGATTAATCCATGAACGCCGCCAAGCACCATTGTCAAACAAACCATGGACATAGCAACCCCAAATAGATTGACTCTTATCTACTAATCCTAGTCCTGGATCGTCAAAAATAGGCTGATAGTCGTTTTCGTCCTCCCTATGACGGCGGTTGATACGGCTTCGCCCTTGATGAATTTCATAACCATCTACAGGAAGACCTGCCTGAGGGAATAGGGAAATAACTTGTCTTTGTCGCGCAATTTTATTGGCGGAGAGAATTGTGCTAATGGGCAGTAAATTAAGCGCCGTGAATTCTCCGGGCTCTCCTTCAAATCCTTCTGGATCGATAATGCGTTGTCCTAAAATTTGAAATCCTCCACAGATACCTAATACTGTTCCCCCCGCAGCGGCATATTTTCTGATTTGTTCTGCCATACCGCTCTTTTCGAGCGCCAAGAGATCGGAAATAGTAGTTTTGGTGCCAGGAATGATTACTGCATCGGGATGCCCTAAAGAGTCGTGAATATCTATATAATTTACCGACACAGACGTTTCTGCTTCTAGGGGATCAAAATCGGTAAAGTTGGCAATTCTAGGTAATCTAATTACATGAATATTAATGTCTTTACTGCTTTGACGACGATTTCTTTCTAATAGATTGAGGGAATCTTCTGAGGGGAACATATGATGACTCCAGGGAATAACCCCTAAAACAGGTATTTTAGTTTTTTCTTCTAGCCATTCAATACCTGAATCCAATAATTTTTTCTCCCCTCGAAATTTATTAATGACGACTCCTTTAATCAGCGATCGCTCTTGAGGATCTAATAATTCCAAAGTACCAACAACATGGGCAAAAGCACCTCCACGTTCGATATCGACCACTAAAATAGTTGGCGCATTTAAATGTTTTGCTACTCGCATATTCGTCAAGTCACGGTGTTTGAGGTTGATTTCTGCAGGACTTCCCGCCCCTTCACAGACAACGAGATCAAATTCTAGAGACAAACGATATAGCGATTCTTGAATTACTTCCCAACCCAAATCAAAAAACTTTTCGTAATATTCAGTGGCTCTGACCGTACCCGCTGCTTTTCCCTTAATTATGATCTGAGAAGTCATATTTCCCTGAGGTTTCAGCAAGATCGGATTCATTTCCACTCTAGGAGCAACTCCCGCTGCCCAGGCTTGAACTGCTTGAGCATGACCTATTTCTCCACCTGTAGATGTTACATAGGCATTTAATGCCATGTTCTGACCTTTAAAAGGGGCAACTCGCCAACCATGTCTAGCTAAAATACGGCATAAAGCAGCAGTCAGGAAAGATTTTCCTGCATGAGATGTTGTCCCAACTACCATAATCGCTTTCATCGATCGCTCCTCTGCTGGAATATATACACAGTTATAACAGCAGATCACTAATTTAGAGCTATCATTATAGCCAATGATTGAGCCGATTATAAATTCTATCGATTAGAGAAGCAGGAGGGATTTCCTCTCTTTCCTGTTCCCACTCAGCGACAATATTTCTGCCTAAAGGAGTTAGACGAAAACTATCAGTTAAGCCTTGTCCATCTACTTCTCGACGTAGTAAACCGACATTAATTAACCAAACTAATTTATCTTCCGTTTTTGGTTCACTTAAAGCTAAGGTAGCATAACCTAATTTCAGACCTGTTGCCCCCGCAATTTGCTGAATAGGTACACTTTGATTCCGCATTTCCTGGAACAGTTTTAAACAAAACGGAGAACAAGATAATGCTCTTTTTGCTCTCTTAATTGTGCGTGGATCATACTCAATGGCTTGATTACTGAAATTAGTGGTCATTCTAACTTTGGATATTTCTTTGGATATTTAACTGATAGTTGATGCCTTCTGTTTGCTAAACTAATAAACAAAAATTTCATTTCAAGAAAACTTGATGCAAGTTTCTGACTCGCAAGACACTACTATTATTATGGCAGGGTTTCACGCCCTCTCTGACTCGTTGCGTCTCCAGATTATTCAACTATTACAGGAGCAAGAATTATGTGTCTGTGATTTATGCGATCACCTTAATGTTAATCAATCTAAGCTTTCTTTTCATCTTAAAACCCTCAAAGAAGCGGGTTTAATTCGCCCCCGCCAGTCGGGACGCTGGATTTATTACAGTCTGAGCTTATCTCAGTTCGCTCTATTTGAACAGTATTTAACTGATATACGTCGAAGTGCGGTGATTGCTCCTCGTCAGAATTGCGATTAAAAAAATCCCTCTGATGACAATATTAGTAATCGCTAAATATTGTTACTGTTAACCTTTTCTTAATCGTCATATCAACTTTTTTTGATATGTTAACTCTCAGGGGGTGACAACAGTGCTGAACTTTAGATGGGGTGTTGGGTGTCGGGTGTCCTAAAGGATACCGCTTCGCATATCGGGTGTTGGGGAAAATTTATCTAAGGAATTCGAGTAGCACAGCCATTATGGAACAAAAAACTCAATATTATCGTTCTAATTGCTCCTGTTCGACCCCGACATCTTCCCTAGCCCCTACCCCCTAAAACCCAACCCCTACAACACTTTCAATTAGCTTGTCACCCCGTGAGATGTTAACTATAAGGATTTTTTCAAATGCTGTAATTGGAGCAATAAGAAGATGAAAGCAGGAAAAATCGGCTTTCAACCTCACTATCGGTGAACTATTACGTAAACAAGCAACATTTTAAACAAGTTATTTTAGTTAATGAGTAATTCTCCAATTAATTCCCAAGCGGTAAAAGCAGGAAGTCAGCTTAATTATTTTGAAAAATATCTGACTCTTTGGGTTCTGGCTTGCATTATGGGAGGGATCATTTTGGGAAAACTGTTTCCTGGAATCGCCCAAACTTTAGATTCTATGAGCATTTATAATGTTTCTCTCCCTATTGCTGTCTGTCTTTTTTTCATGATGTATCCCATCATGGTTAAGATCGACTTTTCTCAGGCAATACAGGCAGCAAAAACCCCCAAGCCAGTCGTTCTCACCTTGGTGATTAATTGGTTGATCAAACCCTTTACGATGGTAGTATTTGCTCAGTTTTTTCTCGGTTGGTTATTTCGTCCGTTGCTAAGTGCCACGGAAATAATCAGAGGTACTGAGATCGCTTTAGCGGATTCCTATATTGCTGGAGCAATTTTACTAGGCATTGCTCCCTGTACGGCAATGGTGTTGATGTGGGGTTATCTTTCTTATAGCAATCAAGGACATACTTTGGTAATGGTGGCAGTTAACTCGCTGGCAATGCTGATTTTGTATGCACCCTTGGGCAAATGGCTACTTTCGGCAAATAACTTAACTGTTCCCTGGCAAACTATTGTATTGTCAGTTCTAATTTATGTGGGATTACCTTTATTAGCGGGAGTATTGAGCCGCCATCTAATTTTTAAATACAAGGGAAAAAATTGGTTTGAACAAGAGTTTTTACACTATCTTTCTCCTGTGGCGATCGCCGCTATGTTAATTACCTTAGTACTGCTCTTCGCTTTTAAAGGAGACTTGATTTCGAGTAATCCTCTACATATTCTGTTAATTGCTATTCCTCTATTTTTGCAGACTAACTTTATCTTTTTCATTACTTATATTGCCGGACTAAAACTGGGATTGGATTACGAAGATGCTGCCCCTGCGGCTTTGATAGGTGCCAGTAATCATTTTGAAGTAGCGATCGCCACTGCTGTAATTTTATTTGGTTTAAATTCTGGTGCCGCTTTAGCTACCGTTGTGGGAGTTTTGATCGAAGTGCCAGTAATGTTGATGTTGGTGGAGTTTTGTAAACATACTGCTTCTTGGTTTCCTCGGCATCCAGAGAAGGCTACTTTATTAGATCCTCGTTGTTGCAAATAATCGCGATCGCGTCATTGATGTAATGGAAGAACTCAATAAATTTACTCTCTTGTTACGAGACAAGGTTGATTATCTTACAGATCGCTACAGCGAATGCAAAGCCAAAATTACTAACAACGCTTGATCTAGATTAATAATGCTTAATTATGAACTATTTTTTTGGTAATTTATCCTTCAAAACTAGATTTATTTCTGGGGGAACTTTCCCCCAGACCCCCAGTTGGGGAAGTGACGGCTTCCCCAAGCCCCTTCGTAACTGAAGTTTAGTCAGGATATTTATTTTGCTAGCTAATTTTTACTTGAAATTGTGAGTTTGATTCACATAAGACGTACTAACAACAAATCGTTAACAAAAAAATGAAAAAAGTAATGTTTGTCTGTCGCCGAAATTCCTGTAGATCGCAAATGGCAGAAGGATTTGCTAGAAAATTAGGTGCGGGAAAAATAGAAGTTAGTTCTTCAGGTCTAGAAGCTAGTCGGGTTCATCCCACAGCGATCAGAGTAATGTCCGAAGTTGGTATTGATCTTAATAATCAAACTTCTGATGCTTTAAGTGATTTCCAGGCTGATGATTATGATGCGGTGATTTCTATGTGTGGCTGTGGCACAACTTTACCAACTGAATGGTTAACACAAGAAGTTTTTGAAGATTGGGATTTAGACGATCCTGATGGACAACCGATCGCTACTTTTCACCACGTTAGAGATGAAATAAAGCAACGAGTATCAAAACTAATTGATTCGCTAGGATAAATATTTTCAGTCCTCAAATAAATTGAGCAAATTAAGGGAAAATAAAATAGCCTAATTTAGGAAATAAATTTTTTAGGTAAGTTAAACAATTTGTTCTACCTTCAAATTTGTTCTAAATGTAAATTAAATAGAGATAGGAGAAGGATCATGAATATTTTTACTGTTGACAACACCAACGATAGTGGTTCAGGTTCTCTCAGACAAGCAATTGAAGACGCAAATACAACTCATGGAGTCGATAGAATTGAATTTGCTCCAGAATTAAGTGGTCAACAAATCACTCTTACTGGTGGCGAACTACAAATTAGTGACAGTGTCAAGATTGATGGATTGCTGAGTGCTGACGACATTACCATTAGTGGGAATAATAACTCTCGCATCTTTTTGATTGATGATCTTGATGAAACTAATCAAATAGAAGTAGTACTAGATAAATTAACCTTAACTGAAGGTAGCTCTGATCAAGGTGGTGGCGCGATCGCCAATGCCGAAAACCTTACAATTTCTCAAAGCCAAATTGTCGACAATACCAATACCAGTTTAGAGCCAACTGATGGTGGTGGAGCAATTAGAAATAGTGATACTGGAGTTTTAAACATAGACCAGACCTTTATTGCCGAAAATCAATCAACTGCTTTTGGGGGCGGTATCACTAACTTTGGTGAGTTGGATATTAACTCTAGCGTTATTTCTGATAATGAGGTAACAGGCGGTGGCGGAGCTGGGATCGATAATCGTGGCAGTAGAGCTGATATCACAGGTAGTTATATAGCCAATAATGTTAATACAGCGGGACCTGCTGGTGGTTTCGGCAATGGTACTCCTGACACCACAACTGTGGTTAGAAATACTGCCATTGTTAATAATCAAGCTTTGAATGGTGCTGGATTTTTTGTCAATGCGGGTCATGTCGAAATTATCGATAGCTTTGTCGGTAATAATCAAGCACAAAATGATGGTGGGGGTGCTGGGATAGCTGCCGATGGCAATCTAACTGTCCGCAAGAGTCTCTTTGCTGAAAATAGTGCGGGTTTAAATGGTGGTGGTATTGCTAATTTAGGCGGTAGCGCAACCTTGAATAGAAGTAATGTTTTCGATAATGAAGCGATCGCCGGAGATGGAGGCGGAATTTTCAATCAAGGCGGTCTGCTGGACTTAAATGCTAGTTCTGTTATTGCCAATACTCCTAATGACGTGATTGAAGTTTAATATTCTTGCCACAGTCGCTTCGCTCTAGTTCGGAATTCGGAATTCGTAGTTAGGTTACAAGCCTCCTTCCAAACAATTTCAACTTCGAACTCCGAACTTTGAACTCCGAACTCTACTCGTCAATTTCGTTATTGTTCTTAAAGATTTGATCGCCGATATTGGTAATTGAAGTATGGTTAAAGTAAATGGTTAAAGTAAAACTAATTTTGCTTTTACACGGACGTAATGAAGACCGAGATTTTGGTTTTAGCATCTAATCCCCAAGGAACAGTAAAACTAGAACTTGAGAGAGAAATTCGCGCCATTGAAGATGCTCTAGATCGAGGCAAAAAAAGAGAGTATTTTGGTTTACGCTCTAAAGTCGCAGTTCGGATTCAAGATTTACAAACAACGATTCTGGAAGAAAAACCCAGGATCGTTCATTTCTCTGGACACGGGATGGGTAGCCCAGGATTAGTTTTAGAAACTGAATTTGGACAAAAGCGGCAAGTAAATACTCAAGCGATCGCCGATTTATGCAAATTATTTGCTACTCAGATAGAGGTCGTGGTGTTGAGTGCTTGTTATTCAGAGATTCAAGCATCTGAAATTAACCAGCATATAAATTATGTGATTGGCACCAAGAAGGAAATTAGAGACGATGCAGCGATCGCTTTTACTAAAGGCTTTTATCTGGCATTATTTAACGGCGAGTCAATCGATTTTGCTTTTGAATTAGGCTGCAACCGCATTCAACTAGAAATTTACAAAAATGAAAATCCTGAGCGAAAATTAGTTCCCGTATATTCAGAAGAAGAGAATAAAGCGATCGCACTTTCCCAGCATGAAGTTCTGGCGTTACTAAAAAAAGATCCCCTTAATAAAATTATTACCAGCGATCGGGTTTCATCTGTAGTTAACAATCTCCCTAATCCCTTCAATCATTTGGCAGGAAGAATTGAAGACTCTAGCTTAGTATTTGGTCGAGAAACAGAAATTAAGCGCATCTTTGAGTTATTAAATGATAACAATAGCGTGGCGATTATTGGTGAACCAGAAATCGGCAAGTCTTCTTTGCTGAAAGTGATTGAAGAACAATCAGCTACCAAGTTACAACATCGTAAGCCAATTTATCTTAATTTAGGTGATGTTTACGATGAGGAAGATTTTTATTTTGCCTTATGCGAACTCATTGGTATTCCTGAGCTAAAAGGTTTTAAATTATCTCGCGAACTTAAAAAACACAAACTATTGCTAATTTTAGATAACGTAGAAAAAATGGCTTGGGATGGGTTTACTAATCAAATTAGAAGTCAAATTCGTGCTTTAGCTGAAGGAGTCAATGCACCACTACGTTTAGTAATTGCAGCAAATAAGCCTTTAAACTGTTTGTTTCCTGATAGTGGTATGGTATCGCCCTTTGAAAATGTTTGTTTAGAGGAACCAATCAATAAATGGTGTGAACAAACTGTTGGTAATTTTATTGCTAGTCGTTTAAAAGCCACTCCTATTAGTTTTACGCAACCAGAAATTGCCAGAATTATCCAGGATAGTCATGGTCATCCCAAGGTTGTCATGCGGTTGTGTTATGACATCTATCAGCTATACCGAGAAAAGATGCTATGAGGAAAGATAACCCTGTCCCAAAATTAGATTTAGCACCCAAGCTCAAACGCCCTTTATCTTTATGGAATCCTTCTGATTATTTACGTTTGCTGTATTGGGTGTTTTATTTTCCTCAAGCATTGCGTTGGTATGTCGATACTTTTGGCGGTGGATATATTCCGCCTACTATTCTGAATTTAGGCAAGAGGTGGAAGTTACGTCTTCAGAATCCTGTCCAAAGAAAATTATTAATACAAGAATTATTATTAATAGTACTTATTCCCTTATTTATAGTATCTATTCTCTGGATTTTTAATGGATTATTTATCAATAGATTCTTTAATGGAAGTTTTACTGCAAGTGCCATCTTTGTAATTCTGGGAAGTATTATATTTGGTTTATTGTTAACTACTGTCTGGGACATCGGATTAGGGATCGCGGGAAGCGTGGCATATGGCGTGGCATATGGCGTGGCATCAGGCGTGGCATTAGGCGTGGCATTTAGCATGGCATTAGGCGTGGCATTTAGCATGGCATATGGCGTGGCATTAGGCGTGGCATTAGGCGTGGCAGATGGCGTGGTATTAGGCGTGGCATTTGGCGTGGCATTTGGCGTGGCATATGGCGTGGCAGATGGCGTGGCAGATGGCGTGGCATTTGGCGTGGCAGAGGGCGTGGCAGATGGCGTGGCAGATGGCGTGGCAGAGGGCGTGGTATTTGGCGTGGCATTAGGCGTGGTATTTGGCGTGGCATTAGGCGTGGCAGAGGGCGTGGCAAGAGTGAGATGGCGAGGAATAACAAATGGAATATTATTTAGTGCGACATTAGGCGTGGCATATGGCGTGGCATTAGGCGTGGTATTAGGCGTGGCATATGGCGTGGCATATGGCGTGGCATATGGCGTGGCATATGGCGTAGTGTTTTGCATCATATCTTTTCGTCCAGATAATTGGTTATTCAGCTTGACTTTCAAGTCAACAAAACATAAATACGATGCATTGCAATTTCCTCATGTCACCTTACTGAAGAATTATGATCTTATTTCCCAACTACAAAAATCTCTACAACAGGATTGGGTAATAGGACTGCATAATGTCAATCAAATTCTTAAATTTACCCTTCAATTGACTCATGTATTACCACCAATCAAGAAAGTATTGCTAAAATTGCCTGATGAGCAAGTTATTTATCGTGTCAATCAGTTAGTCGATCATACAAATAACTGGAATTTAGTTCGTTCATTAGTAAAATTTCGTTCCCAAATCCCCTGTTTTGCTACTACCAATGGATTTTGGTATCTCCACAAAAAACAACCAGATAAGGCAACTGAAGAATTTACTCTAGTTCGCTCTTTACTCTATGGAGAGGAAATATTTACCTTGGCACAAACTCTGGCAATGTTCCAACAAACACAAGAAATAAACAACATTGCCAGTTTAGAAATTCCCAGTATCTCTACAGAAAAACTCTTACGCCCGAATACTTGGCAAACAATGAATAGTCTAAGAAGAGTAGTAGAAGATATTAAATTAATTCAGCACAGTGCTTCTCGCAACACAAAATCTTTTGCTTATAGTCGCGCTATCGGAGAATTAACAGAAGTTATCGATAATCAAGCCAATATTCCCGAAGCAGAAAGAGAATTAATCGTCGATATTGCCCAAACTTGGAAACAATCTCTAGAAAGAATTGGTAAGGATATTGGCAACGTTACTATTACTCAACCAGTTCGCAATCCCTATGTGATTGGCAATCCTGTAACAGGAAGTTTATTCGTTGGCAGAGAAGATATTCTACGACAGTTAGAAGAATTGTGGATTACAGGCAATCAACTGCAATCGGTGGTGTTGTTTGGACATCGGCGCATGGGTAAAAGTTCGATTTTGATTAATGCTTCTAATTCTACAGGAGCGGAAATTAAAGTTATTTATGTTAATTTGCAGCGTTTAGGTGTAGTCTCCCAAGGTGTAGCGGAAGTGCTGATGGCAATTAGCGATGAGATTGCCACTGCTTTTCAGATCGATCCACCTGATGATGATGCTTTTCTCAAGCTACCTCAACGTACTTTTGAACGTTATCTAAAGCAAGTATTAGCGAGTATGGAATATCGGGGTTTAATTATTGCCCTAGATGAATTTGAAACCATCGAAGAATTAATTCAAAAAGGACAAATCGATCCTGATTTTATGGGCTTCCTGCGAGGTTTAGTGCAAATGAATCCAGAAAAAATCGCTTTTGCTTTCGCTGGATTGCACACTTTAGAAGAAATGACAGCAGATTACTTTCAACCCTTCTTTGCCAGCGTCATTCCCATTCGTGTTAGTTTTCTCAAACCTGGGTCTACCAAAACTATTCTTGCCAACCCCACTTCAAACATTCCCCCTTTTCTAAGGGGGGCTAGGGGGGATCGAACTCCTTTTCTAAGGGGGGATAGGGGGGATCGAACTCCTTTTCTAAGGGGGGATAGGGGGGATCAAACTCCCATTAATGACGAAGCAGCCCATGAATTCCTCCTCGACTATACAGGCGAAGCACTAGACTTAATCTACTCTCTTACTTCAGGACAACCTTATCTAGTCCAACTAATCGGCTTTCAATTAGTCCGCAACTACAATGATCAAGTATTTGAACAAGGAAGTTCTCGCGATAACACTTTTACAGTAGAAGATATAGAAGCAGTAATTAATCAAAAATTCTTCCAACAAGGACGTTACTATTTTGAGGGAGTCTGGGGGCAAGCAGAGCAAGACGCAGCGGGACAACAGGAGATAATTACAGCTTTAGCACCTCATCCTCAGGGATTAAATTCAGACGCTCTTGTCACTGCTACAAATTTGCGCAATCGCACTTTACCAGAAGCATTAGAAACTTTAATCCGTCATGATGTCATCGAGAAAAAAGATTCTAACTATCGCATTATTGTCGAACTATTCCGCCAGTGGGTTCTCACTATAAATAGAATGGAGTCTCATTTCTAATTGCTTTCTTAGCTTGACACTTCTACAGCTAGAAGCAGGGGGAGTGTTAAAATCGGGAATTTCCAGTATGCCAATCCTCTCGCTCTAAGCAATAAACAAAGCAGTCATCATTACCAAATCTTCGCTGTTCAATAAATTGAAAGCCAAGACGTTCATAAAAGTTATGGGCACGGATATTATTAGCGAGTGGGTCGACTAGTACAGCCTTAACCTGCGAGTCAGTAAAACATCGGGAAAGGGCTAGCTGCATCATTTTGGTTCCATAACCTTTGCCCAAATCAGTTTCTTCCCCAATCCAGATATCAATAGCACGAAGATTCTCTGGGACATTTCCCCAATAATGGCTTTCTTCCTTTGCTGGATCGATAATCTGTATAAATCCGATAGGACGACCATCAATTTCAGCAATTAATTGCTCGCGACCTTCGGGGTCACGCTCAAGTTCTATTTCCCAAGCCCAGTCATCATTAGGATCGGAGGCAATTACATGAGGTTGTTTATCCCAGTGTTGCAGCAGAGTCAAATCAGCTGAGGTAGCGGAGCGTAAATTGAGCGTGACTTCTGGAATGTCTGACATTAACTAATAATTGATTTGAGCTTAACCTATCTTTTGTTGGCAAAGGTAATAGTAACCTATCAAGGATATCTACAAGGAGCGATCGCTTTTGTTGATCGTCAAGGAAAGTGGCTGCAATATTATTTTTTTCGCTTTGGAGATATGATACTACATTTAGATTTACCAATTTATTCTCTATGGAAAAAGCAGAAAGACTTGAGTTCCGAGTTCCTATCCTCCTGCTTTATCGATAAAGTAACTCCAAAAAGGATTAGCAAAAATCAAAATCAAAGTAATCACAAAGCAATAAATAGCAGTTGATTCCACTAAAGCCATTCCGACAAACAAGGTGCGAGTAATATTTTTAGCTTCATCTGGTTGTTGAGCGATCGCATTTAAGGCTTGTGCCAGGGCTTTCCCTTCTCCTAATGCTGGGGCAATTGAACCGAGAGCAATTGTCAATCCTGCGGTTACGATTGATGCCATACCGATTAATGCGAGATTATCCATAATTTTAGTTAGTCCTGTCAAACGGGATCGAGATGGTTAGTGGTTAGTAGCAGAGGCAAACAGCCGTTCGCTCTCACAGATGCTAGTTGCTTGTAGTGGCTGCGGCGATAAAAACCATGGCTAAGATGGCAAAAATGTAAGCTTGAATCAATCCGGTTAATAATCCCATCGCTTGCATAATGATGGGGAAAAATAACGGTGCGATCGATAGTAAAATAGCGACAATCATAGTGCCACTCATGACATTGCCAAATAGACGCACTGATAAGGAAATTGTGTTCGAGAATCTACCAATGATATTAAAAGGCAGCATAAAAGGAGTGGGCTGGAGATAGTACTTCTTAAAATAGCCGACAAATCCTTGCTTTTTAATGCCATACAGAGGAACAGCAAAAAAGACACATATTGCTAATGCAGCAGTCGTAGAAAGGGAGCCTGTAGGCGGCTGATAGCCAGGAATAATACTGAGAAGATTGGAAACAGCAATAAAAATAAATAGAGTTCCAATAAAAGGAATATAAGGTTCTGGTTCTTGTTGGCTAACTTCTTCAATTTGATTGCCAATTCCCTGTACCAAAACTTCTAACAGATTTTGTCCTGGTGAAATATTAGTAGATGCAGATAATTTACGAGTAATCAGCCAAGAACTAATAACAAGTAAAACCATTACTAACCAAGTAAAGATTAAGGTTGCATTGAGTGTAATTATTCCTCTCTGCCAGAAAATTATTTGATCTGGAGTTAAATTCATAAATTGTCAACCAATCACTAACTGTTGATTTTTGATAAATCTTCTCAGGAAGTTCCGTTACGCTATGGTATTGCTTTGCTACGGGACTGAATAAACAAGATCATAATTGTTCTAACCGCTAAAAATCCCAAACAACAGGTCAACAAGGGAATTACATTATATATGTTGTTACCACTGAGGATGAGAGACAAAATAAACAGAGTAATTCCGAGCCTAAATATAAAACTGAAGAAGATTAATCTGTAAGGATGCTTAGTAACTGGTAGTTGTTGCACCGTTAACCACAAACCACCGAAATAAAATAATCCCAAAGCAGAACCAATGATCAAAGCAATTATTGGCATCAATGTTTTATCCCATTCTTAATTACTTATAAATTATCCTAAAAACGAAATTTGAGAAACTTGTGATGATGAACTACTCATTCTGAGTCCCAAGACTCAGAATGAGTTTCTGTCGTTTCCTTGCCCCAAATTGCCTCATGCTTCCGCAGTTGATTAGCTTCCACATCACCATTTAAAACGGGTATCATCGCAAAAAATAAAGACATTAAGGCGATCGCCGCAATATCATCCATTTCGGCAATGTCTATTAATAGTTCGCCATTATCAGTATTTAAAGCCTGAGCTTCCTGCCAAACATTAACTGAGATACCAACACTAGTAGCCATCAAAGCAATACTGATGAAAAGACTGGGAATAAGGTCCAGTTGAAGCAGTTTTGAGGCAGCAAAAAATCCTAATATGCCACTAAAAGAAAGGTTCCCCAGTAAAATAAAACAAGCGTGAGGTAATTGGCGAATTAATCCTGCTAAATTACTTTCTAAACCAACTCTAAACAACAGAGAAATAATGCCTAACTCAGCAAGAAAAGCATATACTTCTCTAACTGATGGTGATAAAAAATATATTTGATTATTGATAAATCCTACAGTTACACCCAAGAGTAAATAGCCTACCAAAGCTGGAATACCAATTCTTTCCAAACCAGCCTTGATTAAAATACTAAGAATAATCGTGATTCCCACCAGTAAAACCAAAAATAAGAGTAAAGTTTCCCCTTCAATCACTTTGACTCTCCTTGCTGATCCAATACCAGGCATTGAAACAACCCAAGGCTACGCCGATTACTAAAAACATTAGAGTCCAAGAATATTTACTCTGAATATGAGTGTCGATCCATACCCCTAAGCCAATACCTAACAAGGAGGGAATGGCGACTGACCATCCCACCATGCCAAACATCCCTAAACCAAACCAAATATTTTTAGCTTCTTTTTTAGCTTTAATTTTGCGATCGCTTTTGGTTCCGATCTGACGTTGAAAATTTCGCCATCTCGACTTATTTTTATCCATGACCTAACTCCTTAAAATGACGCATCATACTTGCTTCAAACTGGGCTAAAGCCGAACGGGTTAACTTTTCTTTTTCATCTAACATTTGAAACTGTTCAGCGACAGTTTGTTTCAGAGTTTCTAAATTATTGCCTTCAATAGCATTAAGGGTAGATACTAGAACTTCTTGACCACATTTAACTAAAATTCCTTCATCTACAGCAACAAATATTTCTGAGCCTTTATCGCTTGTAAAACTAAGTATTCCAGGGACTAATGCTGTAACAAAATCAATGTGATTTGGTAAAAGGCAAAAATGACCGTTTTCTGCTTCAGCGATGACTTTGGTAACTTGGCGATCAATTAATACTTCTGTGGGGATTAAAACTTTCAACTTCATAGTTGCAATCTCGCCAAATCAAAGGAAGGAGTAACGCGAACTGAGAAAATTCGTCTGAATACATTTAGGCTATAAGATTTTCCTAATTATTAGATATTTTTTCAGCAATTTGTGAGTAGAATGTGATGCTTAAAATCTTTGTTCTACAATAGCCTGATAAATTCTTCTACAGTCATTTCTGCATCTCGCAGTATTTTACGCAACAAACCTTTACCAATAGTTTTTCCTTTATGAATAGGAACAGTCACAACACGACTATCTTTGTGCTTCATCCTTACATGACTTCCTTTTTGCCTTACGACTTGAAAACCAATTTCCTCTAAAGCCTTAATAACTTCGCTTGCTGTAACTACTGGAAGTTTTGGCATTAAATGACAATTTTTTGGATTCCGACAAATTCCGAGCTTGATTCTTCGCTTGATTCTTCTATGCAAAGTTCGATTACTTCTTTCATATTCTCTATTAATTCATCAATTGTTTCTCCTTGACTGTAACAAGCTTTTAGCTGGGGTACTTCTCCAACGTAGTATCCGTCTTCATCCCGTTCGATCAGAACGTAAAACTCTTTTTTGGTTATGGTCATAAAATACTTGTGAAAAATTATATTTGGTATTATTTTGACACATGGCTTTGGTAAGAGTAGAAATTAAAGATGCAATAGAATCAATATGCGATCACGCCAGAAACAGAATTTCTGATTAATTTAAGCGTGTATCGGTTGCCTTTTAATTGCAAAGCAGCCAATCAGATGTGGATGGAGGAAAAAGTAAAGCCAATAGTGATTCAGAAAAAGCTTCAGAAATTATGCAATCGTTCTTTATTAGTCAAAACTGACGATAATAAGTTTCAGTTATCAGAAGCTAAAACAGCTTATGAAAATGCTAGAAAACTCTATCAAGCAATGGGATTAGATAAAGATGTAGAGGATTGCGATAAAGCGATTCAAGATTTAGAAAATGATGATATGGATTCAGACTAAAAAACTATCTTTAACTCACTGCATATTCAGTATATTTTCGCAAACGCTGAGGATGAAAAGCTAACACAATAAATGAAATGGATACTTTAACCCTCGACTTCCAATCAATCGAACTAACTGACGAACAATTCTATCAGCTGTGTATCAATAACCGCGATTTACGTATTGAAAGAAATGCTAATGGAGATCTGATAATTATGCCCCCAACTGGAGGAGCAACAGGAAATCGTAACGGTAGATTAATACAACAATTATTCAATTGGTCAGATCGCTATAGTACTGGTATTGCTTTTGATTCCTCGACTGGGTTTATCTTACCCAACGGTGCAAATAGATCTCCCGATGCTTCTTGGATACCTATTGCTAAATGGAATGCACTGACTGATGAACAAAAACAAAGATTTTTGCCTTTATGTCCCGATTTTGCCATTGAATTACTTTCTCCGAGCGATAATTTAGCTAAAACTCAAGCAAAGATGCAAGAATATCTGGATAATGGCATGGTTTTAGGCTGGTTAATTAATCCTTCGCAACAGCAGGTAGAAATCTATCGTCAGGGAAAACAGATTGAAGTTGTAGATGCACCCATTAGTTTATCGGGAGAAGATGTTTTATCTGGGTTTGTTCTCGATCTACAACCTATTTGGTAAGATCGAGTCTCTCGAAGATAAAATTATTGTTATAAAAGTTGTTTAGATTATTTGATCTCACCTACACTACCAATCATATATAAAGACTGTTCGGGACGATCGGAAAACTCATCATTCAAAATACGATCGCATCCATCTAAAGCATCTTCTAAATTAACCATCTTCCCTTCCAATCCTGTAAACTGTTCGGTGGTAAAAAATGGTTGAGTCAGGAATCTTTCTAATCTGCGAGCACGATATACTATTTGGCGTTCGCTTTGGGCTAATTCTTCTAAACCCAACATAGCAATGATATCTTTTAAATCTTCGTAGTTGGCTAGGGTTTGCCTTACTGCTTGAGCAATTTTGTAATGGCGATCGCCTACTATTTGAGATGAGAGCATCTTAGAATCTGACTGTAGGGGATCGATCGCGGGATATAATCCTTCACTAACCCGTTTACGAGATAAAACAATCGAAGCAGAAAGATGAGAGAAAGTATGAACCGCAGCAGGATCGGTAAAGTCGTCAGCGGGGACGTATACGGCTTGAATCGAGGTGATCGATCCCGATGTAGTATTGCAAATTCGTTCTTCTAATTCCGCCAACTCCGAGGCTAGGGTTGGCTGATAACCAACTCGTGAAGGCAACTGTCCCATTAAACCCGATACTTCTGACCCCGCTTGAATGAAACGAAAAATGTTATCAATGGTTAACAGGACATCTTTATGTAACTCATCGCGGAAATATTCTGCCATAGTCAAAGCAGCGTGTCCGACACGGAAACGTACTCCAGGCGATTCGTTCATCTGTCCGAATACCATTACAGTATTATTTAACACTCCCGCATCTTTCATCTCACGATATAGTTCTTCCCCTTCTCGCGATCGCTCGCCAATACCGCAGAAGATGCTAACTCCCTCATAGCGACTCACAACATTATTAATCAGTTCGGTAATTAAAACCGTTTTACCCACCCCCGCACCTCCAAACAATCCAGCTTTACCCCCTTTTTCCAAAGGTGCGAGAATATCTATCGCTTTGATTCCTGTTAGAAAAATATCTGTAGTCGTAGTACGATCACATAGAGGAATAGGGGCGGCATGAAGCGATCGCCATTGACTTGCTGTTAGTTGTTTTTGACCGTCGATTGTTTTACCAAAGACATTAAACATCCTGCCTAATAAAGCTTCTCCCACAGGAACTTGCAGGGGACGATCTGTATCGTTAACCGTTGAGCCTCTGGCTAGTCCTTGAGTTGGAGTAAGAGCGATCGTTCTGACTATTTCCGAACTAAGATATGTCATTACTTCTAAGGCTAATCGATTACTTGCTCCTGCTATTAATAAACTATGAGGTTTGGGTAATGAATCAGGAAATAAAACATCAACTACACTACCTCTGATTGCAATGACTTTACCTTGATTTACTACCATACTTAGTCTTCCCCGACTCTTACTTTTTTAACAAATTCACTTTCTTTTTTAAATTAGAATTATGTAATAACTGAGTAAATTTGCCATAGATTCGACAGAAGCTTTTTGCTAATCTGATGCCATGAATTTTGCCCTAATTAGTTTCTCTTCAATCAAATTCAAATCATAGTTATAGATGTTGAAGAACCTGTGAAGAATTTGAAAAACATATTAAATAGTTTTTTGGTTAAGATAAATGGCAACTATTGAAGAACTCAAGCATAAAATTGCTACAGCAAAAGATTTAAATTCAGTAGTCAAAACAATGAAAGCAGTTGCGGCTGTGAGTATCCGACAGTACGAAAAAGCAGTGGAATCTTTAACAGAATACGATCGCACGCTAGAAATAGGATTACAGATTCTACTTCGTAATCAACCAGAAATACTATTAAAACAATCATCTACAGTGGATGGTCGTATTGGAATAATAGTTTTTGGTTCTGATTGGGGAATGTGCGGTCAATTCAATGAACGAGTTGTTGAGTATATTCAAGAAAACCAAGAAAATTGGTCTATTAATGCTGATGATTGTTTTATTTTAGCCCTTGGCTCGAGAGTCTGCGATCGCTTAGAAGCAACAGGGCATAAATGCGAAGCTTGCTTTACCTTACCTAGTTCTATTGGGAAGATTACATCAACCATTCAGGAAATGGTTTTAATATTGGAAACATGGCGGCAACAAAATCAGGTAAATCGAATTATAGTTATTTATAACCGTATTTTAAATGGTGCTACTTATAATTCAACTGGCTTACAAATTTTTCCTCTTAATTTCCAGTGGCTCAAAAAATTACATCAACAGCAATGGAGATCTAACAGTTTGCCAACTTTTACGATGAATAAAGATAAGTTGGCAGCAGCTTTATTCCGTCAGTATTTCTTTGTCTCTCTTTATCGTGCTTGTGCTGAATCTTTAAAGAGTGAACATAGTAGTCGTCTTGCTGCGATGCAGATGGCAGAAAAAAATATTGCCGAACGTCTAACCAAACTAAATATGGAGTTCAATCATCAACGTCAAACTATTATTACTGAAGAATTATTTGATATTGTTTCTGGTTTTGAAGCCTTGACCGATTGACACCCCCAAATCAGGTCCGATCTTACCCTTGATACTAGATCTTTTTCACTCCTCAAAACAAACTTGATGAGCTACTAGTCTAAACTTTCTTGCCTATCGGTAGGGGACAAAGAGAGTGGATTTTAGGCGATCTCACTACAGAAAACAGCGCTCGCATGATTGCAGTAGGCTCTGCCTAATTACCATCGTTCTGGGTTTAAAGCCTCTTTCTTCTAGGAAGACTTCTTTTAGTAATTAGTAATTAGTAATTAGTAGTCAATTTGAACTAAAAACTAAAAACTAAAAACCAGAATCACCGACTCTTTAGGGCGGTGAGGAGTCAATCTCGATATGATTATTAATCCAATACTTCTTGGGGGGCAAAACCAGTTAAAACTTAAGTGATATCAACTTCAGTTACTCACAAATTCCTCAAAAGAATTTACTAATCTGAAAAGTAAGTCAGAGAGGTAAACAAATGGTTGATTTATCTACCACATATTTGGGGTTGGAATTGCGATCGCCTTTGGTCGTTGGAGCAGCTGCCCCCCTAACCGAAAACATAGATAATATTAAACGCATTGAAGATGCAGGAGCATCAGCAGTAGTCCTCCACTCTCTATTTGAAGAGCAACTATTAGAAGAACGCCACGCCTTATATCATCATATTACACACGGTAAGGAAAGCAACTCCAAAGCAACTCCCTACTTCCCCAAACAGGAAATTTTCCATGTTGGTTCCGAAGCGTACCTGAATCAGATTCGCTATGCCAAAGAAACTGTCGGTATTCCCATTATTGCTAGTCTCAATAGCTCTACTATCGGTGGATGGAGTGATTACGCTAACAAGTTAGAACAAGCTGGTGCAGATGCCCTAGAACTAAACATTTATTATGTTCCTACAGATATAGAAATAACTGGAGAACAAGTAGAACAAACCTATGTTGATATAGTTCGTACCGTCACCTCAGCAGTAAACTTACCCGTAGCAGTGAAACTGAGTCCTTTTTTTAGTAGCATGGCAAATATGGCAAAACGACTGAGCAACGCAGGGGCAAGAGGCTTAGTATTATTTAATCGTTTTTATCAACCAGATATTGATTTAATGACTTTAGAAGCAGAACCCAACTTACTTCTCAGTACATCTAGAGAAATACGTTTACCCATGCGTTGGATTGCGATTTTATATCGAACTCTCCCTCTTGATTTCGCAGCCACCAGTGGTATTAGTACCGCCCATGATGTCGTCAAAATGATCATGGTCGGGGCAAATGTCACTATGTTAGTCAGCGTTCTATTGAGTCATGGCATCCAACAGCTACATAAGATCGAAAAAGATTTAATTGAGTGGCTAGATATCAAAGAATACGATTCAATCACTCAGTTAAGGGGTTGCATGAGCCAAATAAATTGTCCCGATCCTAGTATTTTTGAACGAGTGCAATATCTTAGAGCAGTACAAACCTATCAGCCTCATCAAGGATTGGTTCATCGTCAATAATTATCAATTAAGCTAACTATGAATAAGAGAATCGGAATTCTTACTAGTGGTGGAGACTGTCCTGGATTAAACGCAATTATACGCGCTGTAGTCAAATGTTCGAGCCAGAAAGGATGGGAAGTATATGGCATTCCCTACGGTACAGATGGTTTTCTGCGGCTAGAACAACACAAGTGCCACTCAAATGATTTGAAACTAAAAGAGCATGGTTACGATATTCCTGGGTTGCTACACGGCATAGATATCCTACAATTTCTGAGCGGTAGTATTTTAGGCTCCTTGAGTAAAGGTAATACGGAAGATCAAGCGATCGCCAAAACTATTATTCAAGGTTATCAGGATCTTGAACTCGATGCTTTGATAGCGGTAGGAGGAGACGGCAGTTTAGATATCATTTACGACTTAGCACAACAGGGACAGTGGAATTTGGTCGCAATTCCTAAGACAATAGATAATGATGTTCCATTTACCGAAAGATCTGTCGGATTCGATACGGCGGTAGACAAAGTAACTTCTGCTCTCTACGATCTTACCTTTACTGCTGCTAGTCACGACCGTACTATGATTGTTCAGGTTATGGGACGTAATGCTGGTCATTTGGCACTTTCTTCTGGTATTGCTGGTGGTGCGGATATTATATTAATTCCTGAATTAACACCGAAAATAGATCTAGATTTAGTAACTAATATTTGTATTCACATTGCTAAGTTGAGGTCTTTAGGCAGAAAATTTGCTTTAATTACTATTGCCGAAGGGGTCAAAAATATTCAAGGAGAAAAAGAGAAATATATAGGTGACTATTTAGCGCAACAAATCGACAACATAAGTCACCAACTCTGTCTGACTGATAAGGCTGAATTTTGTGATTTAGATACTATTGAAACTAGAGCTACAGTTTTGGGTCATATTCAACGTAGCGGTACACCATCTTCTTATGATCGTTTGTTAGCCGCTGCTTTTGCTAAGAAAGCTATAGACTTGATTGCGGAAGAGAAATATAACCAGCTTGTAGTTTGGCAAAATGGCGAAGTACAAATTCAGCCTTTAGATAAGGTTGTCAGTCACATTAAACAACGTCATCAATTAGGTATTTGCCCTAGTCCAGTTAATGCCGATGGTTTTCTGGTTCAAACAGCGCGATCGCTCGGAATCTATTTGGGATAATACTGAGTTGACGCTCCTCCTACTTTAGATGGAAGAGCGTTCAGTTAAGCAATTAGTTTCAGCAAAACTTCGCCCATTTCCTGGCAACCGACTGCTTTCATTCCCAGAGACATAATATCCCCGGTGCGGTAGCCCTGGTCTAATACCTGATTAACTGCGGTTTCAATCTCGGTGGCAGCAGTAGGCTGATTTAACCCGTAACGCAACATCATAGCGGCACTCAGTACTTGTGCCAAAGGGTTGGCTTTATCTTGACCAGCAATATCTGGTGCAGAACCATGTACAGGCTCAAATACTCCAGGTGTACCAGCAACTCCCAAACTTGCAGAGGGTAACATGCCAATACTTCCCGTCAGCATCGCTGCTGCATCAGAAAGAATATCACCGAACAAATTACCTGTAACGACCGTATCAAACTGTTTGGGAGCGCGAACTAACTGCATTGCTGCGTTATCTACATATAGATGACTTAATTCCACATTGCTGTAGTCTTTTGCCATTGCCGTAATGCGATCGCGCCATAGTTGGGACACATCCAGCACATTAGCTTTGTCTACGGAGCATAATTTACCGCTACGTTTTTGGGCGGTTTCAAATCCAACTTTGGCAATGCGGTCTATTTCGCTAACACTATAAGCCATAGTGTTTACACCACGCTGTTCTCCTGTTTCCGTCTCAAATATACCTTTGGGTTGTCCAAAGTAAATTCCTCCAGTTAGTTCCCGCACTACCATAATATCTACTCCCTCAATTATCTCTCGTTTAAGGGAAGAAGCGTCAATTAACTGGGGCAAGATAGTTGCAGGTCGCAGGTTAGCAAATAGTTCTAGTCCGGCACGCATTTTTAATAATCCAGTTTCAGGACGTTGCTGACGGGGTAAATTATCCCATTTATAACCACCAATAGCTGCTAGCAACACGGCATCACTCTGACGACAGGCTGACAAAGTTTCAGCGGGTAAAGGGTCTCCTGTCTCATCGATCGCCGCACCACCAATCAAGGCTTCAGTAAAGGTAAATTCCAGATCATGTTTACTGGCGATCGCTTTTAGCACTTCTACTGCCACTGACATAATTTCTGGACCAATGCCATCTCCGGGAAGTAAAGTAATATGCTGCTGTTGAGTCATGGTAGCTACTTGAATGATTATTAGTGCAAAAAACAATAGCTACTAATTTAACATTTAGCAGTAACTCTTATAAAAGTATTGTGTTTATCTTCTTTGGATCGGACAAAAGGGTATGATAACTAGGTCATCAGTTTTCGTACTTTGGCGATCCCTACTCTCTTTTTGTCTAAACTTAACCTAAACTACAAAAAGCTGTTGATGACATTTATCTCAAATATTCTGAATGAAGAATAGCCATCAGAAAATTGCTTACACTACATATATCTTAATTGCTCTTAATCTTGTGGTATATGTCTTGGAAATTAAATTAGGCGGAAGTCAAAATTTTATCGCTCTAGAACGTTTAGGTGCTTTAATTCCCGAAAAAGTTTGGGCAGGAGAATGGTGGCGACTAGTGGGTGCGAACTTTCTGCACTACGGCTCACTTCATCTTGCGACCAATATGTTATCTCTCTTTTTTATTGGACGCTTAATTGAGTTGAGTTTAGGGGCGAAATCTTACCTGACTATCTATTTGGTTAGTGGTATTGGCTCCATGCTATCTTTTTCTCTATTAGCTTATAAGTTAGGAATGGGCAATGTTTTTCTGGTGGGAGCTTCGGCGGCGATCATGGGTTTGATCGGTGCTATTTTAGCAATCTCACTTCAAATTTGGCTGCGTAAAAGATATTGTGTTATTGCTAGACGTCGGTTGCAACAAGTGATATTCATTGTTGTCATCCAATTTATCTTTGATAATTTAATTCCCCAAGTTAGTTTTCACAGCCATCTTTTTGGCTTTATTATTGGATTTCTGATTAGTAGCGTCTTAGTATTTATTAAGTTTAATTTTAAGCAACCTTACAATGATCGATAATTTTTAGGGTTGTTTTTTCATCCAACTGATACATTGCTGTAATTGTCGTTTAATAGCTTCTCCATCACCATGGTAACGGCGACCGTGACCAGGCAAAACCCATTCAAAGTTATAATTAGCCAATTTTTCCATCGATTTAATTTGTTCGGACCAGGAATACGAGCAATAACGATAAAAAGCATAAAGATGCTTAAAATAAGGGGACCAAGCTAAATGATCTCCTGTGAATAAAAATTTGTTTTGATAAAGTAAAACCGTGTGCCCTTTGCTATGTCCAGGTACGGGAATAATTACAATATCAGAGGTCAACTCTACTGTCTCTTGACCAGATAATTGAATTTCAACTCCTTGGGTAGACTCTTCAATGTCATCTGAATGTAAAATGCGATCGCATTGAAAGTGTTGCTGAAATTTCTGATGATCGGCAACATCATCACGATGAGTCAGATATAGATATTTAATGCCACCTAATTTTTCTAAACGCTTAACTAAAGGTGGCGTAAACCGAGGTGAGTCAATTAAAACATTTCCCTCAGATCTTTGGATGAAGTAACTAGTTGCACCAAAAGATGCCTCGGAATGATAGCCACAATGGTATACATTATCTTCGACCACTATGGGAAATGTTGGTTGAACTTCCTTAATATCGGTTGGTTTATCTACTGTACCAATAGAAGCGGTAGGACAAGATAAAAGAGCTTGCATTGCCAATAGTCTCTCCGCTGTATTTTGCGGTTGATGATACACTGCAGATTGAGAGTCTTGACGATTAAAAACATCTGGAGCCATCCAGCGACAAGTATCACAATCAATACAGCTAGAGTCAACGTAAAAATCACCACTAACGTTTTCTGCTCGTTTAAGCTCTAGTCTAGCCATGATTTTATGTCCTCAATCTTAACTTAATTCTATCAAAAAGCTATCAGCTGTAGGCTTTTAGCTCTAAGCTTTGATTTGACTGTTACCACAGGGGCACAATGTAAAAGCGCTATTGGGTTTCAAACCCTATTTGATTGAATCTTATAGCTTACAGCTTATGGCTTATAGCTTAAAGCTAGGGCGAAGCCCTTTATTGTCTAACTAAATTATTGAAAAATTGCCAAATTTTTCGGAATTGTTCTTCGATCCACCAAATAGCGTGATCAAGTAATTCTAGGAGAATATCTGCAATACTTTTGACATAGCCATCGTCAGTGGCTTTCGCTTCCCATAAGTTTAGATCTATATCTAGTTTGCTATTGGAATTACTAGAATTTGTCAGCTTACCCCCAGCTGGCAAATTTTCGGTTTGGATTGGAGCTGGCTGAAAAGTTTCAGTTAAATTCTCACTTTGGGAGTCAGAAGAAAGATTAATAAATTGGGGTGCTTGAGGTATTATCTGCGGACGAGGCTCATCGGAAGCAGCATTTTCTTCTGGCTGCTGACTGAATAATAATTGCTGATTGTGACCAAAAAAGTGTCCAATTGTTCGCTGAAATAAATTACGAATTGTCAAAGGACTAGGAACTGATGAAGAACTAGGAGATGGTGAAACATTAGTTGGCACTAAGGACGGATTTGTTGGCTGATTTATGGTGCTTACTTGCAATTTACCCTGATTGTATGAGCCCAAACGTCGAATCAAGCTCAACAAAAAAGACTTATTTTTTAGTCCGTTAGCTTCTTGATTTTGAGAAATTAGTAATTTTGGTTTCTCTGAAGCTGGAGCAGCGATCGATTTAATTGAAGGAAATGAACTTTCACAATATCCCAGGGGTTCAATTTCTTCAATCTGTCTAAGAGATTTAATTTCTTCACAATATCCCAGAGGTTTAATTTGATCTCTATGACCAAGAGATTTGATTTTGGGAATGATCGGATGAGTTTGTAGCCAATTAAGTATTGCCCAGCCAAATCTTTTTGGTATTGAGGTCAAAGAGTTTTGTATAGATATATTTTGAGATAGTCTAAATTCTTCTTCTTTAACTCCTACAGGAATCAAAACATCTTTTCGAGCTACCTCAACGTCTCGGTTATTGTCTTGAGCTACTGGACTTAAACGTCTCGGATTTGTTGTGCTGATTGGGGGAGAGACAATCTTAGTTGAGGAAGACTTGGTTTTTGCAGGATCGCTGGGAGCAAGTAGTAGAAATGCTTTGATTTTTTGCTTTAGTTGTCGCCTAACAGAAAAACCTTGGTTGAACATCTGAAACAGGGGAAATATCCATCCTTTTATCCCTATCTCTGTAGTTAATTGTAAATTTCTAATGGTTATTCCTAATCGATCATTAAGACGAATTCTTTGACGATTGATAAAGGTAAATAATCGGCTTTTATACAAACCTTTAGGTGAAGACATTAAACTATACTCAAGAGCCATTGCAATAGTTTAAATATTATCTTGATCTGGTGAATAAATCGATATCATAAGTTTCTTCAGTTCACATAGATTAATTTTAATCCTCAATATTTTAAAAAAACTTATTAGTTAAAATACAAATTAATACTGTATGTAATATTCAAGATGTCTGACTTCAACACTTATTTAGATGGTTAATAATGACAACGATTTCATCAATTGCTTGTCTTATTTCTCGATTAGAAATCTCAGAGTTATTCAATAGAATACTAAAAGCTATAGTGGGATATTGAGATGGGTATATATACCCTGACAAAGTGACAACTCCTGTTAAAGTACCTGTTTTACCCCAAAGCTTTCGGCTTACAGATGTATTTCTAAAACGATTTTTCAAAGTACCATTAACTCCAGCAATAGCTAGGGACTCACGATAATATTCTGCTTCAGGCGATCGCGACATTATTTTCAAGGTTTTGACTAAAGTTTGAGGCGTAATTAAATTTTGACGAGACAAGCCAGAAGCATCAATTAAAATATATTCTTCTGGATCAATACCCAGTTTAGTTAAGCTTTGATTAATCGCTTCTATGGGAGTTTTAGTATTTAACTTTTTAGCTAAAATTTTAGCGATCGCTTCAGCAAATAAATTGTTACTTTCTTGATTAATTTGCTGGAGAATCTTTGGCAGTGGTGGGGAAGTAATAGCTGTTAATTCTGTTTCTAATTCATTTTTATGGGTTTGGTTGAATGTAAATCCTTTATTTACTGCTATGCCAGCTTGGGCTAAATGTAATCGTAAAGATTCTAAAAAATAATGAGCCGGATCGACGATCGCTAAATCCCAAATATCAGGAGGTTCGTTTTGAGCTAATTCTCCACGAATTAATAACGTAGGTTTACCTAGATCTCCATCAATTTCTACGTTATAGGGAAGATCTGATTCTCCAGTAATAGCCTTGTTAATTACTTGCCATTGTCTAGCGGCGATCGCATCACTCCAACGGAATTTTACAGGCTGTCCTAACTGTTGCGGTAGTAAAGTTAAAGTGACGGTATTTTGATTGAGAATAGTGCTGTTGACTGCCGTAGCAAAGTAACTATGAACATCTAACCATTCCCAAGTAGGGTTGATTGTCGGTGAGTCAAAATAACTATCATCAACTATTAATTCTTCAATCTCTTTAATGCCTTGTCTCTGCAACTGATGTACTAGATTTTTTAGCTCCTTAGTTGAGATGGTCGGATCTCCCTGTCCTTTGATTCTTAAAGAAGTTAGGTGAGGTGGATTTCCAACGGCATAGATAGGAGTAGTAATGCGATAATCTGCACCTAGTTCAGATAACGCAGCAGCAGTAGTTAGCAGTTTGGCACTAGAAGCAGGAGTAAAAAATTTATCTCCGTTCAGACTGTATAAACTATCCCCACTCCCTAAAGTTTGAATCTCAATTCCCCAAAGCGATCGCTTAAACTGAGGACGGTTAACAATCTTTTCAATCGCCCTAGGTAAATCCTCAGGACAAATCCGTGGAATTTGATCCTCAAAATATTGAATCGATGCTTCAGAGTCTTTTCTCGCTCCTAAAACCTTCTGATTAGCTAATAAAGTTAAAAGTATTAAGCCAATCAAACTAAAGCTTCTCAACCGACCAAAAACTAGTCTCATTTAAGGCAGTACATCCAAAATACAAATTGTGAAAATAAAACAAAATTGTGCTAGTGACAACAGGTATTTAATACTAGATAATCTATGAAATAGATAGTAAGTGCTATCTAAAAGACAGCACTATATTCTAATCAAGTTCTATCAATTCCCCATACTGATATGCCATCTCAATCCTTGGAAGATCTAAGTTTATCTTCAGTTTTAGAGTCTCCTCAACTAGATTTATCTGTAGTTGTACCTATATATAACGAAGCTAAAAGTATTGGGACTTTGGTACAGGCGATCGCTGATGCCGTGAGAGAAACACAACTTAGCTACGAAATCATTTGTGTAGACGACGGTTCTAAAGATGGTTCAACTCAAGTATTAATTGATTTGGCTCGCCGAAGAGTCGATCTCAAAGCGGTAATTCTACGGCGAAATTATGGTCAAACTCCAGCAATGGCAGCAGGATTTGAGTCAGCTGTGGGTAAAGTTATTGTGACTCTCGACGGCGATTTACAAAACGATCCTGCTGATATTCCGATGCTGCTTGCCAAGTTAAACGAAGGTTATGATTTAGTCAGTGGATGGCGTAAAAATAGGCAGGATGCAGCATTGACAAGGCTTTTCCCTTCTAAAATTGCCAATATTATTATCGCTAGGGTAACGGGAGTTAGACTACACGACTATGGATGCTCTCTTAAAGCCTATCGCTCGGAACTAATTGCGGACATGAATCTTTACGGCGAGTTACACCGCTTTTTACCAGCATTAGCCTATATTGAAGGTGCGAGAATTACGGAAGTACCAGTACGCCATCACGCCAGACGGTTTGGAGAAAGTAAATATGGCTTGGGTAGAACAATTCGAGTTGTCATGGACTTGATGACTGTTTTCTTTATGAAGAAATTTCTGACTCGTCCGATGCACGTTTTCGGTTTGGGTGGAGTGATTTCCCTAGCTGCGGGTATTGCTATGGGTTCCTATTTAACGATTATTAAATTATTCTTCAATCAGAATATCGGCGATCGCCCTTTGCTGATTTTAGCTGTATTGCTAATACTTACTGGAGTACAGTTATTTTGTTTTGGTTTAGTTACTGAGCTTCTGATGCGTACTTATCATGAATCCCAAAGAAGACCTATTTATCGTATTAGAGATATTGTAGGAAAAAAATAAAATATGATTACCAAGATATTTAGAGTTACTGTTCCATTAAACCTTTTTTAATGATGTTCATAAAATGTTCAATATATAATTATGAATCAATTTCATTTTCCAGAGAAAATTCGTTCACTACCAATTTTTCAAGGAAGATTTGATGCCAATAAGTTAACTACAGAAGATGTGGATATATATTTTGCTAGTTATCCTGAGAAAACAGTTATCGAACCACATCAACATGATACTGATAATTACGGAGTAGTTACCCAAGGTGAATTGATTTTAATTATTGATGGTGAAGAAAAATATTTTTATCCTGGAGACTGGTATCACGTCGAACCTAATCATGTTCATGCTGCTAGGTTTGAGAAAGACACTTCGGAAATAGAATTTTGGTTTAAAGAAGAATAAATATTAATATTCAGAATAACTACCACAAGGAAATAATTTTTTTGTTTGAATATAATAATTATTGATATTACTTTTTTAAGGGAAAACTAAATTCAACTCTAAGATAGCATTGTAGAGAGTTGCAAACCGAGTGTGGAGTTCTCTTGGGAGCCATTTATATGATCTCGCCTCTAATTAATTCTATTCTGTCGTTTTCGGTGAAAAAACCCAGAGCTACAAGTTTGTGGTATTCATCTATAGTAAATTTTCTACGAGTTGCAACAACCATTCTGTAAAGAAAGAGCGACTTTCTCTATTTTACTCAAGACTTAGGTTTTAACTTGTTTCTCTGGCATAGTTCAGAGGGCTTGCTTGAATAGACTTAACTCTGATTATCTCAGCTAACTCATAGTTTTTATGCAACCACATCCAATCGTCTAAATATCTTCAGCCAGCCATGTATAGTTAATTGCCCTTGAGCCATTGGGTAGATTAGATAAGTATACATAGTCAACATCCAAATGTTTCAGCATAGAACATGGTGTGCGATAAACTTGTTAACAACAATAACTCTGACTGGCATTCATCCCAAGCTGAATCTGATGATTGCAGACGCATTGCTTCTGTTAGATTAGCTAACTCTAGTTTAATTTTCTTGATTATATCGATATTTATGCTGTTTGCTCCTAAGGCAATTGGAGCAGAAAGACTTTCGTTTAATTTTTCTCCTTTTGGTCAATTTTATATCAAGGTTGATGATCTTGAAGCCTTTGCTACTGAGGGAGAAATCTCTTCAGAACTTGCTTACTATCTTAACCGGATGCCACCGAAGCAAGTGGCTCGATTACCAGAGTTGTTATCCACCCCCTTAGAATTACATCCCTTAAGCATCGCTAAATTTAGTAATTCAACTATTGGAAAAGCCGTAATTAAAAACTTTGGTAAGGGTATCAGAGTCGATAATAATCGAAATGGATTCTTTGCTTTGAGAGGAGCAATAATTGCTGCTGTATTTGAGCGTGAGGGTTTAACAGTAATGAACTTTTTGCATCAATTTCCCTCGAAAACTATTTATGTTGATTTACAAGTTTTGGAACAATATGTCGAACATGGAAATATACTATTTGAAGACCGTGAAGCTATTGATCAAGCATTTTTTTTATTAAAAACAAAAACTTTTAATCACACCTATGAATCTGAATCTACTGAGCTAAGTAAGCCACAAACTCAGGGTAAATTTATCTGGAATCAGCTTACTCTAACCTATAAAAATCCTCGTCGCCGTAAAGTAGGTCATTTTGATTTATACTTGCCAGAAGTTGAGCAGCCTACACCATTAATTGTTATTTCTCATGGTTTAGCCTCAAATCGTCAAACTTTTGCTTATTTGGGTAAACATTTGGCTTCTCATGGCTTTGCTGTTGCCGTAATTGAGCATGATGATATCAGCTTAAATAAGTTTGATGGTTTTTTATCAGGATTGGAGAGATTTCCGGAACCAAATAATTTAATCGATCAACCTTTGGATGTTAAATATGTCCTCGATAAATTAGAACAGGAGTCTAAGACTAATCCTCTACTATTAGACAAAATTAATTTTCAACAAGTGGGATTAATAGGTCAGTCTTTTGGTGGTTATGCATCTTTGGCCTTAGCAGGAGGGCGATTAATTGCAGATGAAATTCCCACGAAGTGCCAAAAAGATAATTATCAAGATGTACTCCTTGATTTATCTTCTCTAGCACAATGTACTGTTTCGGAAATAGCAAGTCATCAAGATCAATTGAGAGATCCTAGAATCAAAGCGGTTATTGCGATCAATCCTTTGGGGAAAATTTTTGGTAAAGCGGGAATCAGTAAGATCAAAATACCCACAATGCTAGTTTCTGGTACCCATGATTTGATTACTCCCCCTGTAGCGGAACAAATACAGCCTTTTACGTGGTTAGAAGAAATTGATAAATATTTGGTATTGGTCAAACCAGGAACACACTTCAGTTTTTTACAAGAAGGTTTAGGTGTTCTGCCTGTACCTAAGAATGTGGTGGGACCAAGTCCTACTTCAGCTTATCCCGCCTTAAAAGGTTTAAGTACAGCTTTTTTTAAAACTCATATTGCACAACAGCCAGAATATCAAATTTACCTGCAAGGCGATCGCTGGAGTGAGCTGATTAATAATGATTTTCAATTATCGATAATTCGTTCTCTGACTCAAAATCAGCTAGAAGAAATAATTAAGAGACAGCTAGCAGATTAAGAACAGGAAATTGATTGTGTGTCGATTGAGGATTTAAATAGCTACTCCTGGTTTTTGGCACCAAGCACTGTTAAATCCGGTTTATTGCGACCCTCTGACTCTGACCAAAATCTTTGTAATTTAAATAAATCTCGGGTATTTATTTGTAGATCGTCAGTAGGAAACTGGTGCATAGCTTCTATAATTGTCCAACCATCAGAATTATCCGGTATATCTGCAGCTTCAATGAGTGCAGAACGAATAGCGTAAAAACCGTTGCGCTCGGGATGGGTTTTAATTACAGTACCTAATTCCTGAAGAAATTTTTCTCCCTCGGATGTATTAGTATATTTATAAAGTTCAACTCGATCGCTATTAAAACGATATCCTAGCCAATAACGTAATTTAGCCAATGTTTTTCGGTCTAAAAACTTAGAATAAAGGCGAAATTCACGAGTCATCTCTCCAGTATCGGCATATTTTTTTAAAGATTCAACCGAAATTCTGCCATTAAAAGGACCATAAATTAGTTTTATTTTTTCTGCTGCGATCGCTGGTTGGGACTTAACGGCTAAGGCAGATAAAATTATGCTGATAGTAATAAAAGTATAAGAAATATAGACTGGAGTAATAAAGTATTTTATTTTCATTCTTATTATTAATATATCTATCTCCCAAAATTTTAGATTTAGATTGTCAGGATAGTATGTGATCTAAATGTGTTAATTACTATTCTTAATAGTTCCCAGTAACGATAAAAAATATACAAGTTGATCTTCTCTCTTAATAAACATGACAAATGAACCTAATCAATCCCACCGTACTCTAGCTGTAGATATCGGTGGCAGTGGTATCAAAGTAATGGTATTGGACACTGAAGGTAGTCCCCTTAGCGATCGCCAAAGACTCAAAACTCCCCAACCAGCCAAACCCAAAGACGTAATCGATACCATTCTTACTTTGGCAAAACAACAGGAATATGACCGAGTATCTGTGGGGTTCCCAGGAGTCGTCCAAAATGGCGTGATTAAAACTGCTGTCAACTTGGATTCAGATTGGCTGGAGTATGACTTAGCCTCAAGTTTGACTCAGTTATTATCAAAGCCTGTCAAAGTGGCAAATGATGCTGATATTCAAGGGTTTGGAGCAATTTCGGGTAAAGGTGTAGAACTTGTCATTACCTTGGGAACGGGATTTGGTTCAGCTTTATTTGTTGATGGAAAATTAGTTCCCAATTTAGAAATGGGACATCATCCTTTTCGCAAAGGAGAAACCTACGAAGAACAACTGGGTCGAGCAGCCCTAGAAAAAGAAGGCAAAAAGAAATGGAACAATCGTTTGGGAAAAGCGATCGCCAACTTAGATCGTCTTCTCAGCTACGATTTTCTCTATATTGGTGGAGGAGAGACGAAAAATATCAATTTTGATTTACCTAGCAATGCCAAAATTGTGCCCAACGTATCGGGATTATTGGGAGGGATTAAACTCTGGGCTAGCTAAATTAGTAATCAGTAATCAGTAATCAGTAATCAGTAATCAGTAATTATTGATTACTGCTCCAATTAATTGGCAAGGTAGTATCTTGAGGATCATCGATGTGATTAAGAAATTCTGTCTCTCGATCTAACACGGCTACCACTCGATCATATATTGCTTGAGCTTCTTCTAGAGAATTGCCAATGCTGGTCAAACCTAATTTGCCAAATTCCGATAATGCACCCATGAGATGAAATACTGTCCCAGTACGACTACTACTATCAAAATGCAATCTTTCTTGGGCAATAATGTCCATTAAGTCGTTGGGCAATAACCCTTTATATTGTTCTTTTTGTAAATTATCGGTGGCAATATAATGTTTTTCTTGCCCTTGTTGACTGAGAAATCGCCCCGTATCATAATCAAATCTACCGTTAGTCAATAATCTTAAGGTCATAAACGGGTGTGTTGTTCCCCCTTTGCGTAGATTAATTTCGATCGCCTGAATATCCCACTGTTTAGTTTCTGGTTGTTGCACCGCAATAAAATCCACCCCATAACGCTCTATTGCTCCTTTCGCTGCCAAAGCTTCCCCTACTTTTAGTCCTAATTCCTGTAACTCTAATCGATAAGCTGAATCAGCAGGAAAATAGCAACCTTCGTAAACCTGGCCATCCTGACCACCTAAAATCTGGTCATGGGTCGAAACAATTTCTACCTCTCCTGATGGTCTAATATAGCCTTGAACACTGGGCGATCGCTTGATTTCTCCTTCGATAAAAGCTTCTACAATTGCTCCTAATTCAGGAATACGAGCAGCAAAAGTAGACCAGTTTTCACCAGCCCCCTGAAAACTCATATTTTCCAGTTGTTTAGTAATGGCATTGAGAGTTTTTTCCTGTTCGCATTGATTGGGCAGATAGTCTTGAATTGGTTTTAAATATAATAAAGCATTGCCTTCCCCGGAAAAGCCTTCATTGAGTTTAACGACAATTCGCTTTAAATCTGGATGTCTTTGCCATAAATTAAATATTTCTCGGACTAAATCGGCAATATTTTTCACCGTATAGCTACCTGGAGGATGGGGAATTCCTGCCTCAGCAAAGATTTCGCGACTACCACTTTTGGAACCCCAATAAAGTACTTCAGGAGAAGCGGCGAGCATAGGAATACCTAATTTCAAAGATAGTTGTTGTTCTAAATCTGTGGAATTATAACAAACCATATAAGACTTATTAGGACGTAAAGCGCGGCGAATTTTTTCTACTAGACGAGGACGCTCTAAGATTTTTTGGGTTAAGGGCTTGAGCGAACCATCATAGGTACTAATTAATAACAAGCGATCGCGGGCATGGGAAAAGGGAATTCCTGGAAGTAATTGCAGATAGTAATCAATTACAATCGGACACAGGGGAAGAGCCGTAATGTAAATAACCCTGGTCAGAGGATTACGTAAGCGAATTAGGGAAAACAGTAATCTCTCTTCGTAATGCAAAAAACCTGACACTTTACTTCCTACTTGCTGATCGATACTAAAGGAAGGAATAACTAAAATATCGTAGTCATCCTGGTCAAAAATATCTACACTTTGCCAAAGTTCTCCCTCAACAGAAGATTTTGTCCATTCTCGTAGCTGATTTTGGAGATTTCTAAAACGTTCTGCTGCTTCAGGATGAAATGTGTCCACTATGCTCATTAAAAGATTGATACTTTCAGAGAAATTACCAGCATTATGTTAACCCGCCCGGAATCTCGATACTTGAGATAAGTTTTTAAGAATTATTAAATCTGTGAAGGGCTTCGCCCTAGCTATCAGCTATCAGCCCTTCGGGTACTCTTCAAGAAGGCTCCGCCAACGACACTTTCTTTAACGAGGGGAACCCTCGCAACGAAGTGTCTCACTATCAGCTATCAGCCAATCAGATAGCGCGACAACGCGGTCTTGCCAGACAGTCCGTTGGCGGGGAAAGCCCCCGTGAGCGATTGTCGCAATACGGGCTTTAAACTGCGGAATGCAGCGGGCAGCGGACAGCGGGCAGAGGACAGCGGGCACGGGATATCAAGGAATCAAATACGCGATCGCCTAATTCATGCCAGAGGTCTGTTGAATTAGCAATATTTAACTATTAATTGTATTCATGTCTTCCATGTATACAATGTTTTGTTACTCACAATCCCAATAGCTAAAGTTTATTTATGACTAGTAACAATACTTCTTGTACAAATAAATAGGAGTAAATTATGAAAATTCTCTTGCAGCGAGAAGCCCAAACAATAAGCGATCGCGAATTAAAAAATAATCAACAATATTTAATCGATTTGTTTGAAAAAATACTTGATATACCTAGTACTGTGAGTTCAAATTTACGTCGTTTTTTTCTAATCAATCATCAAAATAGTTGCAAATAACAAGCTGATTAAACTCGAAAAAGAAAATCTACCAGGAATCAGTGGGTGTGAAAAATCTACGACTGACCAAGTTCTAAGGAAATGAGAATCTACCTGTTCAAGCGTAAGCTAGCTGGTGGATTCGTCTAACTAGACAAATGCAGAAGTAGTTTATTTGCTGGTGTAAGAACTGCTAAGAACTCTTAACAATTATTGATAAAACAATTCTTTAAAGTTAGTAGACTATAGAACAAAAAATGGTTAATTTCGTCACTATACTATTCAGGAAAGGATTATTTAACCAGTAATACTTATTTTTCCTGAGTTAAAGAGTCATTTTGTCATTAGACATCACACAATTACGCGACTACACTTTCATTTTTTAGCCTAGCTTATTTTTGGAGAGGGATTTTCTTAGTATGCACAACTGCGGAGCAACATTAAACATCTATAAATCACCAGTTCTTCCCTTCATTAGTCCACCTGTTCAGAAAAAACTGCACAAAATCACTCCTCTGCCTATTGGCTTGAAAATTAAATCTTTTAAGATTGAGGACGTTAATTACTCGAGATCAACTTCGCTGATGAACGGAGCGCAATCGCGACGACAATCACCGACAGACGAAGCTATCAAGCTGGAGGCAACTGTTAGGCTACCCAGTTTTGTTCATTCATCACCAATTCCACTCAACATTTTTTCCAACCAAGTAGTTACTAAATCTCGTGATTTTGTTTCTTATAGCGATTCCCAACCCGATCAGATAATTCAATCTAAACCTGTCTATTCTGGAGCAAATCATAGATTTTGGTGGCGTTGGTTGTTAATAGTAGGCTGTAGCATATTAATGTTGCCCCTTTTATTCCAGACCTCTTCTCAAGCTAGTAACTTGTTGGAGAAAGTAAAAATGCACCTGCAATTAAATTCTCACCAAGCAAGAAGTTTTCCTAATAGTGGCAGGATTCATTTACAAGATAATCAAGCTTCCTCGTTTAATCGAGCAATTAGAAAAGCTAGAGCTATTGAACCAGATTCTCCTTTTTACCATCAGGCACAAGTTGATATCAATCGTTGGAGTGAAGTAATTTTAGACATTGCTCAGGGAAGAGCTGATGAAGAAGACTTTGCTGGTGCGATCGCTGCTGCCCAGCTTATCCCTCAAGATGAATCTTCTGCTGAATTTGTTGCTCAGGAAGCAACAGATGCAATTCTTCATTGGCAATTAAAAGCGCAAAGACAAAATCTTTATCAAAATTACTTAGCAGGAGCCAAAAAAATAATCAATCCCAATCAAGCTTCATCTTACAATCAAGCAATTAGGATTTTACGGCAAATATCCCCAGGAGTTGAGGAATATGATGAAGCTCAAAGTTTAATTAGGCAATGGAGTAAGCAGATCTATTTGATAGCCAACGATCGCGCTGCCAAGGGAGAATATCAGCAAGCAATTGAGGCAGCAGCGTTAATTCCTCAAGATTTTCCGTACTATCAACAGGCTAAAAATTCAATACTCAGGTGGCAAGAATTTAGCTCAATTGGACATGTCTTGCACAGTCCTCCAATTTTGGAAAATTAAAGAATTGAAAAAACGCATTGTCAAATGCTCAAGGCTGATTAACCTCAAATAGACCTATCGGTTAAAGAGCATAAACACTGATGTTTAATTCAGCGCAAAATGATAAATATCTGTATATTGCTCAATAATCTGTTTGATATCATAATCAGCTATTTTTTCTTGACCTTTTTGCGCCATTAGTTTCGCACTTTCTGGCTCATCGACTATTTGTGCCATAGCTTGGGCAAGTTCGTCTACATTCCCCAAATTTACTAGCAAGCCACAGCCATCTTCTAGTAAATCTTGGATACCACGAATCTTGGTGCCAATCACAGGAGTTCCCAAGCACATCGCTTCCATAATACTGCGGGGTAAACCTTCTCTTTGAGAAGTTAAAAGAACCGCAGCACTTGAGCAAATTAAAGCAGGAATATCCTGTCTAAAACCCAAAAAATGAACTTGTTGTTGTAAACTCAGCTTAGCGGTCAATTGTTCTAGTTCAGGGCGCGTGGCACCATCTCCAGCAAATGCTAAATGAATGTTAGAACGATTGAGTTTTTTGAAGGCTATTATCTGATCTCGATGACGTTTATTGGGGGTAAACTCAGCTACGCAGAGTAACAAAGAATCTGAAGAACTAAGCCCCAATTCTTGACGAACGGCAATAATTTCTGACTCAGAAACTTGATTGGGATTATACTCATTGAGATCTAACCCAATCCCAGATGTGTAAAAAATTCTTTCGGATGGCAAGAGGCGATTTTGTTTGGCAGCAGTTTCATCTTCACGATTAATAGTGATCAAATAGTCTGTCCAATTACCAGCCAGCTTTTCTAAGTTTAAGAAAACAAAATTTGTCAGAGGATTACCTTGTTGATGAAAATGAAATCCGTGCGCTGTATAAATAACTCGAGGTTTTTGTTTGATATTTAATTTGCTGATCGCATATCTGGTAGCAAAAGCCGCTACAGGAGTATGAACATGAACCAAATCATAATTTCCCTGAGCAATTATTTCTTGGATTCGAGGGACAGCAACCATTAGATTTCTGGGGTCGAGAGGGTTTCGTGACCATTGAATATCCCAGACGCGATCGCAAGCCGCAACGCATTTTGAATCAGCAGAAAGTCCTTGAGCCATGCCATCAACCTGCCAACCCAAACTCTTAAAGTGCTTAATAAATGGCAGCAAAAATCCATGGATTGTCACGGAGACAGTTGTAACAACTAATAATTTATGAGTCATGATATTTACTTGAAGTCTAGCCCAAAAGCTTTTAATACAATTGTTGAGAAAGTTAATTAAGTATTTTGTTGAGTTTAAACTTTTGATAACTTCCCCAAAAATCTTACAATATTTGCAAGTTGGTTATGTGTATCTAAAATAAACGGATTGACCAACATTGTTAGGAAAAAAAGTATAAATCAGTGTCTTGGATTACACTAAAAACGACTAAAGGTCGCTGGGAGGCAGAGTTAATGCAGCAAATATTAACTGCTTACGATATTCCTTGTCGTGTGCTTAATATTGGTGCAGGGGTTTACTGTGGACAGGGAAGTCAAGCCGCTTTGCAGGTAAGATCTAAAGACCAGTGGACAGCTTTGTTGCTTTTGAGTCCTCCAGAAGATAATCAAGAAATAAGATAAAACCCTATAAAAAAAATTTAGTTTAATTATGTCTTCCTTATTTGATTGGTTTGCTAATATCAGAAAAACCGAAGCACCGATGCAAAAACAGCAAGAAAGAGAAATTGCTGATGGATTATGGACAAAATGTAGTTCTTGTGGCTCTGTTACCTATACTAAGGATTTACAGGCTAACCAATTGGTTTGTGCTGAATGTGACTATCATCACCGAGTTGATAGTGACGAAAGAATTAAACAATTGATTGACGCTAAGACCTGGAAACCTTTGGACGAAAATATACGCCCTATCGATCCTCTGAAATTTCGCGATCGCAAAGACTATCAAGCAAGATTGCAAGATTATCAAGCCAAAACAGGCTTAACTGATGCCGTGAAAACAGGAACAGGTTTAATTGATGGTCTACCCCTTGCCCTAGGAGTAATGGATTTTCGCTTTATGGGTGGCAGTATGGGATCTGTGGTCGGTGAAAAACTATGTCGTTTAATAGAATGCGCTACAGCAGAACGTTTCCCCGTGGTAATAGTTTGTGCCTCTGGAGGAGCTAGGATGCAAGAAGGTATGTTCAGCCTGATGCAGATGGCAAAAATTTCCGGGGCTTTGCAACGCCATCAAGCGGCAAAACTATTGTACATACCCGTATTAGCTCATCCCACTATGGGAGGGGTCACTGCTAGTTTTGCTATGCTAGGAGATATTATTTTAGCTGAACCCAAGGCAACAATTGGCTTCGCAGGAAGAAGAGTTATTGAACAAACCCTCAGAGAAAAATTACCAGAAGGATTCCAAACTTCGGAATATTTATTAGAACATGGTTTTGTTGATTCAATTGTGCCGCGTACTCAACTCAAAAAGACCTTGGCTCAGTTAATTAGTTTGCACCAGCCTTTTTACACTCTGATGTCACCCTTGGAGCAAAATAATCATTATCACCATCCTGAAATTAGTGAGACAGTTTAAGACACTATTAATAAGTTATTTATATTGACAACGAAACGATGTTCTCAGTTTTAAAGCAGCCGTTACCTAAAGTATTGCTTTTGGTTATGGCAACGATTTTTTGTTTTTTATCTCAACCCCTTAATGCAGATTCAATGCCCTTAACTCAAACTGAAATTGATCAAAAAATTCAAACCATTCCCCAATGGCAGCAGGAAGACCAAAACTTGACTCGAACCTTTGAGTTTAAAAACTTTGTTGAGGCGATCGCTTTTGTTAATCAGCTGGTTGAACCGGCAGAAGCAGCAGGACATCACCCAGATCTAGCTATTTCCTACAATAAAGTCGAAGTTTCGCTGACCTCTCACGATGCGGGGGGATTAACCCAAAAAGACTTTGATTTAGCCCAAACTATATCTCAACTAGCCGAATAAAAGTTTTTTCCGAAATAGTTAATATTTGACCAGACAAAGGAGAGGATACTTTTAATACCCTCTCCCTCCCAAAAACTAATTACTACAAGTCATACTTGTTGAAGTACTGGTGCTTCGAGATACCGCTGTACCAGAGCTATTGCTGCTGGTAGTTGAATGACCAGAAGAACGGCGATCGCAGTTCATATTTGAGCCAACAGAAGACGAAGAAGAACGACCATTAAATATTCTCAGGTTACTCAGACGATTTAACCAAGAAGAGTTTTTAGCGGCATTAGAACCAGAATTAACTTGAACTTTACCGTTTTGTACAGACACCTGCATGTTACCAGTTTTTACTTCAATGTCATTGGCGTAAGCCAATCCTGTAGACAAGGCAAACACAGCAGGTATAACAGCTAGGGAAACTAATTGCTTAAACATAATTTGAACAACTCCACTATAAAATAACTCAGTTTGTTGTCTTATGAATCACAAGTAAAAAATCATTGAAGATTTAAGCCTTGCTCTCAAATAATCTGACTTATTGTAGAAATTTATTGTTTGTTGATAAGGTTGATAAAGTGTAATGCGGTAAAGATTACGTTGGTATCGCTGACTTACAAAATACATACTGTATTGTATGTCTGTTTTAGAAAGTCAAAATATTAGGTTGACTTTACCGTAATGTCTTAATACGTCTGCTCCTTTTTTTTTATGCAGCAGTTTTTGCCTTCAAATCCTAAAATTATGGCTCACTTATTTAAAAAGCTAGGCATAAGCTTATGTTTAGTGGGCTTTTACTCCCATCAAGTTTTAGCTAGCACCGTCATTAAACAAGCTAAAATTTATAAAATCCGTAATCAGGTTGATATAAATTACAAAAGTAGACCAAATTGGAACCCAGCTAAACTTGGCGATTCAATTACCCCCAAAGATTCTGTTCGTACTGGTGCAAATTCTCGTGCTGATATTTTGTTTAATGAAGGCACACTAGTTAGAACAGGTGCCGGAACGACTTTTCGTTTTCCTCAAGGTAAACGCCGTTTTGAGCTAACTAGTGGTGCTGCCCTAATTATGATTCGTCCCGACCAGGGACAAAGTACCATCAATACTCCTCAAGCTAAAGTAGTATCCCAAGGAACAGCTTTATTCGTTCAGCATACTCCTAAAAATAATGCTTCTTTAATCGGAGTTTTAACTGATAGTCCCGCAGGTCTAGTTAAAGTCTCCAGTACAAATGGTGATGTCACACTCCAATTACAAGCTGGTCAATTTGTCTCAATTGTTCAGGGAGTAGTAGGTCTAGTGGAACATTTTGTACTGCCAATGTTTTATGAAACTGTAGAACTATCAACCGGTTTAGGCGCCAGACCTGAAGAAATGGAGGCCATGATTGCTAATGAACCTCCTGAAGCACAAACTACTATTAGAGCAGTACAAGCAGAAGCAATCGACCCTTTACAAAATCAAATTGCTTGGCTTCAGGGTTTTTGTAAACTCAATGTCGAAACTGCAAATATATCACCTTTACTACAATTATTAGGAGTTGAAGCTTCTGGAGCTCGAGTTAATCTCGAAATACCAGAAACAGATTTATCGGTCATTCCTTTTCGTTCTTTAAGCGGTGTAACTTGGTTAGGTAATTATTGCAAGCAAAATCAAGCTTTTCCCGGATTAGAAAGAAATCGTAAACCGGTCAAAAATTAAGATAGATTAAGCAATGAAAATATTTTTTTCATTAAACCAAAGATTATTGAACTGTGAGGTTTTCTGGTGTTAATACAATGCCGATGTCTGAGCCAATATCTGAGTAATTTACAGAAAGTGTAACAAGATTTACTTAAACATTACAGATTATTACTTTGTTTTTGATAAAAGAGACTATAGTGCGGGAAATCTTTTATCTTCAATATCGATGGGTGAACTTGATGCATCTGTCAGATTAAATAAAAATTAAATTTGTTGTCACAATTAAGGAGAGCTCAATGCTTGACGCTTTTTCCAGAGCTGTAGTAAGTGCAGATAGCAAAACTGCTTGTATCGGTGGTGAAGAACTACAATCTCTAAAAAACTTTATTTCAGACGGAAACAAACGCTTAGACGCTGTTAATGTTGTTGCTAGTAACGCTAGTTGCATCGTATCTGACGCTATTGCTGGTATGATTTGCGAAAACCAGGGCTTAATTCAAGCTGGTGGTAATTGCTATCCTAACCGTCGTATGGCTGCTTGCTTGCGTGATGGTGAAATCGTTCTTCGTTATATCACTTACGCTCTATTATCTGGTGACGCTTCCGTACTAGAAGATCGCTGCTTGAATGGCTTGAAAGAAACTTACACTGCTCTTGGTGTACCTCTTCAGTCCACTGGTCGTGCAGTTGGTATTATGAAAGCTTCTTCTCTAGCTCATATCAACGGTAACAATACCGAAGCTCAGGCTGGAAACAGATACAAGAAAAATGAAATGATCGACGGTGACTGTTCTGCAATCACTTCTGAAGCAGCTAGCTATTTTGACCGTGTAATTTCTGCCCTTAGCTAGAAAATCCCTTTTAATCTAGCCAATAACCTTAACAAATTGGCATAAAGTGGTCATGTTGTCACTTTTATAACAAGCAATTCAGGAGATATCCAAAACTATGAAATCTGTTGTAACTACAGTTGTTACTGCTGCCGACGCTGCAGGACGCTTCCCTTCTACTTCTGACCTAGAGTCAGTTCAAGGTAGTCTTCAACGTGCTAATGCTCGTATGGAAGCTGCTGAAAAACTAGCTAGCAACATCGATAACGTTGCTCAAGAAGCTTATGATGCTTGCATCAAGAAGTATTCTTACTTGAACAACGATGGCGAAGCTAACTCTACTGATACTTTCAAAAGCAAATGTCTTCGTGACGTCAAGCACTATATGCGCCTAATCAACTACTGTCTAGTTGTTGGTGGTACTGGTCCTTTAGACGAGTGGGGTATTGCTGGACAACGTGAAGTATATCGCGCTTTAAACTTGCCTACTGCACCTTACGTAGAAGCTTTGACTTTTGCACGTAATCGCGGTTGTGCTCCTCGTGATATGTCTTCTCAAGCTTTAGTTGAGTATAACGCTCTGTTAGACTACGTAATCAACTCCCTTTCCTAAAAGGCTGATTAGTAGTCCAATTTTATAACTAAATAGATAATATCTCTGTTTGGTAGATGGGGGCTTTAGGTCTGTTGCTTTGACTTCAATTAGTTTGAGTATCAGTCTTAAAGCTCCTATTGTTTGTATGGCTAGAGTAATTCTCTACTTTAAAATATTTAGAAATATAGCAATTACTACTTTGTACGGCTATAAAATAGAACTATAAAACCTGATGACTACAGACGCAATATTCGAGAAACTTAAACATCCAAACCCAAATTTGCGTAGGAAAGCAATGCTGGAATTAGCTGAGGCAAGAGATGAAAATACTATTCCTCGCTTAATGAGTATTCTCAACCAAGAAGATGTAACCTATAGGAGAGCAGCAGTAAAAGCATTAGGGATAATTGGTGCCGATGTTGTTCCCTCTGTGGTTGACTCTTTGCTCAATAGTGATAATGCTACAGTGCGCTCAAGCTGTGCTAAAGCTTTGGCTCAGGTAGTAGTTAATCATCCAGAGGTACAAATGCCAGAGGAAGGTATCCAAGGATTAAAACAGGCACTGAATGATCCTAATCCGGTGGTCAATATTCCTGCGGTGATGACCTTAGGTGAAATCGGCCCCCCTGTATTCGATCTTTTGGTAGAGACCCTAAACACTAGTGAAAACCTAGCAGTTGGAGTAGCAATTTTAAATGCTCTTGGTTCAATGGGGGATCCTAGAGGAGTAGAAGTATTAACTAATTTGAGTAATGATGAATCTGCTGATCCTTACATTCAAGAATCAGCAACTAGTGCTTTATCTCGTTTGGAGATGGTCATGAAGTATAACAGTTAGTATGATTTTAACTTTGTAAGTCCTATTTACGAACCTTGTTTTATCGATTTCAGATCTTAAATCAGTAAAGCCAATTTTTCTTAGTGATTCTGGGAAAACTAGGGATATGTTGAAGCAACTTATCTCGGTATTTCTGGAATCTCGTTGTCTATTTTGTAGTCGTACTACTTCAGAATCTCTTTGCCAATATTGTCAACAAAAATTATTGAGTCATCAGTTAAAGGATCGTAATATTTCTTGGAATAATCTATCTGTATTTGCCTGGGGTAGATATGATGGACAATTAAAAAGAGCGATCGCTTTAATGAAGTATCAAAATCAACCAGATATAGGTGGACTTTTAGGGAAATTATTGGGTGATGTTTGGTTACATAGTGGTTTGATTAAACCCCTAGCAAAAATAACTGTTGTGCCGATTCCGCTACATAGTAAAAAGTTAAAGAAGAGAGGATTTAATCAAGCAGAAATTATAGCTAGAAGTTTTTGTCAAATTACAGGATATGGTTTAAATTCTCAGGCTTTAATTCGAGTGCGAGATACACAAGCGATGTTTAACTTAAGTTTAGAGGAGAGAACGAAAAACTTAGAGAATGCTTTTCAGATCGGTCATAAATTACCTAAACATCCTGTGTTACTCTTAGATGATATTTATACTGTGGGAACTACGATCAAGGAGTCAGCGAAGATTTTACGACAACAAAGGATCGAAGTGATTGGAGCAGTAGTAGTTGCTAAATCAATAATCAGTAATCAGTAAATCTACTGTTGATCGACTAATTTCTCTTATGTTAATACTCAATCCCAATGTTGGTTGGTATGCTCGGCTAAAATCATATTTTCGTCAGAAATATCCCGTCCAAGCCAAAAATTTGGAAGAATTTTGGAATAGTCAGAGTGGTGACTGGCATTGGTTAGCAGAAAAACCGATCCCAGTAGCCAGTCTTAATCGACATCTTTGGCGGGCTTCTGTTCCCTCTTTAAGTTTTTATTTTTTACTGGGTTTATCTGGGGTAATTGCCACATTAGGATTATTAGCCAATAGCGTAGCTATTATTATTGGTGCCATGATTATCGCGCCTCTGATTGGACCCATTACAGGTATTGCCTACTCGACAACAGTTGCCAATCGACGCTTGTTGCGACGCTCTTTTCTAACTTTGTTAACTGGAGTTATTTTTACAGTCATCATCTCTTATTTAACTGTCCAATTAGTTGGTTTAAAGACTGTAAACTCAGAAATTTTATCTCGTACAAATCCTACTTTACTTGATTTGATTATTGCCTTGGCAGCAGGGGCAGCAGGGGCTTTTGCCAATACTCGACGCAGAATTGCCGATGCCTTACCTGGGGTAGCGATCGCTGTTGCTCTAGTTCCGCCTCTTAGCGTTGTAGGTATTGGTTTTGCTTTAGGCGAAAGTTCTCTTGCAGTGGGAGCATTGTTATTATTTTTAACTAACCTGACAGGAATTATTTTTAGTGGCGTAATTATTCTGTTACTTCAATCTTATGGCAGTATTGCCAGAGCCAAACAAGGACTGATTTTCTCCATTAGTGTTCTGCTAATTCTCGGTTTACCTTTGAGTTTGTCATTGAGAGGTTTAATTTTACAAAACAATGTCCGCTACAACGTCAATGAAATAATTCGCAATCAGATAGCTACTTTTTCTAACAGTGATATTCGTTCAATAGAAGTTAGACGACAACAAGATAATATTTTCATAGACATGGAAGTTATGGCTCCTCCTAATTCAATTAATCGCGATCGCTTGAAAGTTGTCAGAAATCTACTAGCTCAGAAACTAGACAAAAAAGTAGAGCTGAACGTTAAAGTAGTACCAATTGAAAATATTTATCTTCCTCTCGATTAGCCTTAGCTTTCCTATTTAGAATTTATACTAAATCCGATTTCCAAACTCGCGCGTTCCTTCGATGAGGAAACCTCATCAGGGTCGCTCGTCAAAACATACTTTTAATCAATTATCATCAGGTTTGATCAAATCTAAAGCATCATTAAGGATCTGTTGTTTGTTAATTTTTTCCAGTATTTGTAATTCGCTATAAGCACCACCAAAAGCTTCTAGAGATGCTTCTCTTAAGGCTTCCTCAAAAGCTTCCTCAAGAGTTTCTGCCAGCTCTTGAATTTGTAAATAATAGCCATCTGCTTTTCTTCTTTTATTAGTTTTTTTAATTCTAAAAACAGAGTTTTTAATAGAATTTTCCCAGGAGCGTGTTGTCTTTTGTTCTGCACTTTGCTTAATTAGATGGATTAGCAATATTACCCCGTAGCTGTAAATTCTGCTGATTTTATCTTCCAGGGACATTGCTTCTAATTCATCAATAATTGTCAAAGCCTTACTGTAGTCTTTTGTTTCTATACTGTGGCGTAATTCTGTTAACTCATACATTGCCTTAATTTTCTCTTTGTTCTGTTATCCAGCAGTCAAAGCTTGTTTTTTCGAGCCTAACTTTCTCGCAGCGGTACTAAAATAATGTTGAAATCTTTATTACTAAGTTCAGTAATCTTAATCGCTCAATCCTCTGATCTTAATTTTAATCCAGAATTTATCCAGCTAAAAAATCAGCTAGAAAGCTATGGATTCAAGGTGAACATAGCTCTTCCACCAGACTTTAATTTAGCCAGCCAGAAACCAGATTTTAATCGTCGCCGAGTCAGAAAACCTTATGGCGTATTAAATGCTACTAGTAAATCTATTTGGATTAATCCAATTGTATTTGAATTAGGTATTAGTAATCCTGTCTTAATCCATGAAACCGTTCATGCTGCTCAATTTTGTGCCGGAAAGGGCACAGTTAAAACTTTAGGTTTAGATATCGAGCCGATTAAACAAGCTCAACCTTTTTTTAAACGATATATTGATACTCATAGCCAAGCAATAGAGAGAGAAGCTTATGCTGTTCAAACTCAATCAAATAGTTTTGAATTAGCTTTATCTTTGTTAACTGAAAACTGTGAATAAGCTATTATAGCGTTTCTCGTATTAATGAGATACACCTTGTTGGAGTCAGGGAATAGGGAATAGAGAATAGGGGTTTTCAGGTTTTTGACTAAGTTTATATTTGTACCTCACTTATTTGAGAAACGCTATACTTGGTATTTTTGCCAAGAGTAATTTCTTAGAGCGCGACTCATTAATTTGAAAAACTATCAGCTGATAGCTAATAGCTAGGAGCGTAGCTCCTTTAATTACAATACTCTCAGAATACTGGGAATACTGTCGATCGCCTCTAGGTTTTTAATTTCTTCTAAAGCTTGACGGAAGTTGCCTTCTTGAACATCGTGGGTAACAACCACGATCTCGGCTAAATGGTCGCGAAAGCCAATTTGGACTACCGATTCTAGACTAACATCATGGTTGCCAAAGCTAGTTCCTAAATGACCAATGACCCCAGACACATCCTGACAGAGAAAACGAGCATAAAAACGAGTTTTGATGTTGGCAATGGGAGTCAGCTCACTGAAATGTTCATGGGAGCAGCGTAATAAAGGATCGAGCTTTTGATTAGTATTGCTTGTTTGCAGAATAGCAACTATATTGGCGATATCTGACACTACCGCACTAGCTGTAGCCCCTTTACCTGCACCAGGACCAAAAAACATTACTTGACCCAGTGGTTCCCCTTCAACCAGAATAGCGTTGTAGACATCGTTAACGTTGGCTAAGGGATGTTCTCTAGGTACAAAAGTGGGATGAACTCTTACTTGGAGCGAGTCATCATCTGGATTAGATTTAGCGATCGCCAATAATTTAATTACAAAACCTAAGTCGTCAGCATAGCTAATATCGGTAGCAGTGATCTGACGAATACCTTCACAGGGAATATCTTCGCGCTTAATTCTCCCACCAAAGGCGATCGCCGCCAAAATAGCAATTTTATCTGCCGCATCATAACCATCCACATCAGCCGTGGGATCGGCTTCAGCATAACCAAGCTTTTGAGCTTCAGCTAAAACATCGGCAAAGTCTGCCCCCTCTTGAGTCATCTGAGTCAAGATATAGTTGGTTGTTCCGTTAACAATACCGATTACAGTTTGGATTCGGTTAACCCCCAAAGACTGTTTTAAAGGCTTGATGACAGGAATACCACCTCCTACAGCCCCTTCTAAGAGAACATATACTCCTGCTTGATTGGCAGCAGTGTAAATTTCTGCCCCATGACGGGCAATTACGGCTTTATTAGCGGTAACAATGTGTTTGCCATGATCTATAGCTTTCAGGATTAGTGATCGCGACGGTTCTAATCCGCCCAACAATTCCACCACAATATCAATTTCAGGATCGGTGACAATAGCCTCTAAATCCGTAGTCAAAACTCCCTGGGGGAGTTCAGGCGATCGCTGTTTATCCAGTGAACGCACCCCCACCTTGGCTATCTCTATTTTTCCTAGCAGACTATTCCTTCCTGATGGATCGAGAATTATTTCTGCCGTTCCTGTGCCGACTGTACCGTATCCTAATAAACCAATCTTGAAAGCCACAACTTTTGTCCTGACTGTAACTTACTTTATCTAGATTAACGGTAATGGGGTCTGTTGGCTAAATTTTTTCGTTGCTGGGTTATTTTTTTCCCGTAATTTTGAGGCGATAGTTGTTATTAGAATTAGCTTGATAGGAACCGATCCAGACTTTATACTCTCCAGGTTGCCATTCTCCTTCAATCATAGGATTGGCATCGTGAGAATCATCATTACACCAAACACCACCAGGACCCTGTACCAAAATAGTTGTATCCGCTGGACTCTCTACTTCTACCCTCAGGAATTCAAAAAAAGAGTTTAATTTGAAAATATGATTGGGTAGACGACTAACAAAACCATCACAATAACCTGTAGCTGTATTCTCAGTATTAGTTATTTCCAAAGCAGTCATTATACCACCACTCATTCCTTCAACAGTTAATGATTGAGTAATAGTATTTTGATCAATTACAATGCTGCTAATGCTAGATTGAGCCAATACAGGTAAACTACTGAAAATCAAATTTGTCTCCAGTAATAATAACCAATAAATCTTTTTAGATATTAAATTACGTTGATAATTACGTCTAAGTACTGATGAATTCACTCTTTTGAGCGCAGCTTGGAACACTTAATTTACTGCCTAATTATTAATTAAATTATATCTCCTTGTAGACGCTATATTAGTTATCTTGTTCCATCTATAGGCAGAATTAATTTAAGTAAACTAAGCTGAATTACATATTCAAATTCACGTACAATATCTACCGCCAATTTGACAGCGATCGCTATAATATAGCCGTACAAAGTTGTATTAGGACAAGTTTATTGATTGCTCGTAAATAATGAGTAATGAATAATAAGTGCCCTAATGTAAGTCCGTATTGCCATAGTACAATTTAGTTCAGCTTCCTGTAGTTTTTATTGATACTGATTGAGCACAGAGCGAATTTTGCTGTTTGTCATTTTTTTAGTCGCAGCTTTAGAAAGCGATTACGCTCCGCGCGATGGCGAAGCCGAGTCCTTTAGGGTAGCCTTCGGAACGCTACATTCGCATTTCTACGAATTAACTCTAGTAAATTATGGTTTTTTAGTCTAAAAATTTTTATAAACTTGGATAAATAAGACTTATCGATAGTATTGTTTATAACAAGCCATTATAGTTTTTATAGCAACTATTATTTAAAATAAAACTTAAAAAATGTATTTTATATTGCATACTTTTGATCGCTAAATTATCTTTAGATTAGTAATTTCAGCAGTTAACAACCAAGTTCAAAAAAATGTTATCAATAATTAAAAAAGTGGAAAGGTTACGGTAAAAGTTGTTCCTTGCTCTAAGTTGCTCTTTGCGGTAATTTTTCCTTGATGATTTTCCACTATCGCTTTGGCGATCGCTAGTCCTAAACCAGCCCCTGTGGGGGTATTAATTCGCCGTTGAGGAGAACGAGCAGGATCAGCACGATAAAAGCGATCAAATATATGGGGTAAGTCAGATTCAGCTATGCCTTGTCCATTGTCTGTTACCTTTACTTGCAATTCAAATTGACGCTGAGTTTCCCTAACACGCATTGTTTTGGGAGTAAATTTAATTAGTTTCAATTCTACCTCTACCGAGGCATCGCTAGGTTCTGCCGAAGTGTCAGTATGTTCGATCGCATTAGCAATCAGATTGGTGAATAGTCGGGAGAGATGATTCCAATCCCCCTGAATGGTAAAAATATCCTCTTCATTAAAATTTTTGGCATCAATTTCTGGTTCAACAATATGCAAAGAAAGAAATAAACCCTTTTGGTTCGCAGCAGTTCTCTGTTCTTCAATGACATCAATTAACAGCGCATCTAACGGAACGGGTTGCCATTCTTGCTGTGCTATCCCACTATCGGTGCGGGCGAGAAATAAAAGATCATTTACTAAACGTCCCAATTTTTGGGTTAACCGTTCAATGATTTGTAACTGTCTTTTTTGCAGTTGAGGTTCAGCTTCGGGATAGGCTAATGCCATCTGGACATTAGTTTGGATCGTGGCAATGGGATTACGCAACTCATGGGAAGCATCGGCAGTAAACTGTTTTAAACTCGAATATGAAATTTGGACAGGTTTAATAGCAATACCCGATAAAAACCAGCCTATTCCACCGACTGAAATTACCATTAGGGTAATACCAATAATCAAATCTTTAGTTAACTGGTTAATTGGTTTGGTGACTTCAAACCAAGGATGGCTGACCCGCAGATAACCTAAGACACGATGTTCTAATTCTACTTGCTGTACAATCTGCCGGAAAATGCGATCGCTACTTAAATATACAGTTTCTCCACTACGATGAGGATGAAGAGGATAATCTATCGGTTGTTCAAAGGTAGACCACAGCAATTCCCTTTGAGGATTAAACCATTCGAGATCAATATGATCATCTTCTAAGTCATTAACATTCTGGTTGAAACTAGCATCAACATTAACTCCATATCTTCCTTGAGTTGCTGCTAGGGGTTGAATTACTAAGGACCGATCTACTACTTCTACGACGTGCTTGAGGGTGTCATCAATGCGATCCACAAGGGTATTACGAACGTAAAAATATACCCCGATAGCAAAGAGTAACAACAGAACTGCCGTAACTGCTGTATACCATAAAGCTAGACGACGACGAGTTGCTTGAAATAGTAAGTTCATTTACAGAAAGTTGTCTGTTGATTGTTCAATGTTGAATAATGAATGAAAGTTAACATCCTCAACTTAAGAAGTTAAAATTAATGCAAGATTTTTTTCAAAACGTTTCTCGCTATCCTCGCTATCTAATTAGCCTTATTGCGGGGATTTTTTGGTTTTTCTTTGAGCAACTCAAGCCCTTTCTCAAAAATCCTGTGACGGCGATCGCTTTAGTCGGTTTTTTGGTTGGTGGTTTTGCCCTACTATATCTCACTTTAGAAGCAATGTTGGGCATTAGCTAACCCCCAGATTTTAACTATTATGATTCCAATTAGAGATGAAAACCCTACCTATAGCACTCCAGTCATAGTTTATATCTTGATTGCGATTAATGTAGTGGTTTTCTTACACCAAATGACTTTAGGTTCGGGAATAGAAGGTTTTTTTCAGCTTTATGCAGTTATTCCCCAAGAACTAAGTGCTAGCTTAAATGGAACTCCCCCAAATCAACCAGTACCAGAACTTGCTACTCTAATCACTTCTCAATTTTTACATGGTGGCTTGATGCATATTGGGGGTAATATGCTTTTTTTGTGGACTTTTGGCGACAATATCGAACACGATCTGGGACACATTAAATTTCTTTTATTTTATCTGGTTTGTGGTGTTTTAGCCGGGTTAAGTCATTGGTTCTTTGGAATGCAGTCTGCAGTTCCCACCGTAGGTGCAAGTGGCGCGATCGCCGGGGTAATGGGTGCATACTTGATCAAATATCCGCAAGCCAAAATTGTCACTCTACTACCTTTATTTATCATCTGGACTACGGTGCGCATCCCTGCCGTTTTCTTTCTCGGTTTTTGGTTTCTTCAACAGGCTATAAGTAGCGTTGCCTCTCTGGGAATGCCCGAATCTGCTGGAGTAGCATATTGGGCGCACGCAGGAGGCTTTATTTTTGGAGCTATCCTAGGTCCTATGTTGGGTTTAATGAGCGATCGTCGGTAGTAAATAAATACCACAATGCCCCCCCGTTTTTAGGTGATTTTTGGGTAAAATCCAAATTTGTCCAGCCAAATTGAACTCAACCAAATTATTGAAGAATCTTGAAACATATACCCTGTATGTATTATGGGCGAAGAGAGACTCGAACTCTCACGATTTCTCGCCACATTTTGAGTGTGGTGCGTCTACCAATTCCGCCACTCGCCCATGACTTAACTTCCATAAGTATAGTCTATGTAGAGTAATTGATACAAGGTATGTTGAAGAAATGTCGTCATTAAAATATGAGTTACTGAAAATTGACCATAGGGCATGGGGAAGAAACTCAGTATGAAGCTTAAAAACAAAATTTTATTGGGTTATAGCTTATCGTTAGCTTTAGTTGTTCTAGTCGGTATTTGGGGTATTAACAATCTACGTCGTTTGGGTAAAGCCAGCGAAGCAATTCTAAAAGAAAACTACAATAGCATCCTCGCAGCAGAGAATACCATTGATTCTATTGAGCGACAAGATAGCGCCATCTTATTGTTTCTCTTGGAAAATCGCGATCGCGGTAGCCAACAATTTCGCAGCAATCAGATTGAATTTCTCAAGTGGTTGGGACGTGCTGAGGGGAACATTACCATTTCAGGAGAAGAAGAAATTATTGCTAGTATTGAAGAATCTTATCAAGATTATCTGACGGCTTTTTTTCAGTTACAGCAGCAAGAAAATCCTACTACCGAAGACTACTACCAAACTATATTACCGATATTTGAGCAGATACGCGCTCGCTGCGTTGAACTGCGAATTATCAACCAAGAAACGATGGAAGCAGCTTCAGAAAATGCTCAACAGATATCGAGCCAGGCAATTTGGTCTATGGCGATCGCGGGAGCTACCGCAGCAGGGATCGGATTAGGATTTAGCTTGTTGTTAACCCGTCGTATTGTTCAGCCACTGTCAGAAATGACTAATGCAACCGAAAAGATTGCTAGGGGTGAATATGATATTGCGCTCCAAGTTAAATCGAAAGATGAATTAGGTTTGTTGGCGCGAGAAATAACTACCATGAGTCAAAAACTTAAGGCGTTTCGCGATCTTAACGTGGGCAAAGTTATAGTTGAAAAACAGCGCAGCGAAGCGATTGTTCAAAGTATTGGTGATGGAATTATTGTGGTCGATAGCGATCTCAAGATTATTGCGATTAATCCCATTGCAGCTAATATAGCTAATGTTAAATCTATGTTAGCAACCAACAATCATTTTCTGGATGTATTTAGTGATCGCACTCTCTATCAACATCTTAAACATACTGCGGAAACGGGTAAATCTCCCCAACTAGAAGATGATATTTTGACTGTTGAACGAGAACAGCATACCCAATATTATAAGTTTGCGATCACCCCTGTAGTTACCGAAGCAGAAAAAGTAATTGGCGCAATTTTACTATTGCAGGATGTCACTAAACTCAAAGAATTAGATAATCTTAAAAGTGAATTTGTGGCTACAGCCTCCCATGAGTTACGGACTCCCCTAACAGGAATGGCAATGAGCCTGAATTTGTTGGCAGAAACTACTGAAGACAAACTATCTGAATCCGAATCAGAATTGTTAGACACTGCCGTTGAAGATGTGGAAAGGTTAAAGGGTTTAGTTAACGATCTTCTCGATCTATCTAAAATTGAGTCGGGTAAGATTGAGCTAGATTTTGTAGATGTTGAAGTAAACTTTTTGCTAGATAAAGCAGTTTCTGCTTTGAACATTCAAGCAGAACAAAATGACGTTACCTTGGTTATACAAGCTCTATCGGAAGATATAAAGACTAAGGTAGATGCCAATAAAATCATTTGGGTATTAACTAATTTAATAGCAAATGCTTTACGCTATAGCGATCCTGGAGGAGAAATCAAAATTGGTGCCACGTCAAGAAATAGCTGGGTAGAAATATTTGTTGTCGATCGCGGTGCAGGAATTCCTTTGGAGTATCAGGGAAAAATATTTGATAAATTTGTTCAGGTAGAGACAGAAAAAGATGTTGGCGGCAGTGGCTTAGGTTTAGCTATCTGCAAAGAAATGGTTCAAGCTCACGGAGGTAGAATATGGGTAGATTCTACTGTTGGTCGAGGAAGTACTTTTACATTTACAGTACCCAAAAGTCATAGTGAATCAAATTAGGAGAAATACAACTAATGTCCCAAGCAAAAATATTAGTAGTTGATGATGACAAGAACATTAGACGCACTGTAAGTATGGCTTTGGAGTCTCTCGATTATTTTGTGCATACTGCATTTGATGGTAAGGATGCGATGGTGCAGTTAACTAATGATCGCTACGACTTAATTATTACCGATCTAAAAATGCCTGGGATGAACGGGATGGAGCTTTTACAAGAGGCGATCTCTAAATATCCTGAGATTAAAATTGTCTTGATCTCCGCTCACGGCACAGTGGACAATGCGGTAGAAGCAATGAAACTTGGTGCTGTTGATTTCTTGCAAAAACCCTTCACACCCAAAGAATTAAGAAATCTAGTTCACAATGTTTTAGAAACAGAAGACTCAGTCGAGTCAGCATCAGAATATAAATCCAGCTTAAAATCTGCTAAAAACTCCGCTAGACAACGAGATTTTAATAATGCGGTCGCTCAAGCGAAAAAGGCGATCGGCTCAGATCCTTCTAAACCGGAAGCTTTCGACTTTTTAGGCAGGCTACAAGAAACTTTAGGTGATTTTGATAGTGCAATTAAGAATTACCGCGTTGCTATTAGCTTAGATCCTACTTATAAACCAGCTAAAAACAATCTTGATCGCGCTACGAGAAATTCTGATAGTGCTAGACCAAGCCTTTAGTAAGGGATGAGGGATGAGGGATGAAGTATGAGGAACTAAACAATAAACATTAGTTAATCTGTTGAGAAGATATCGGAGAAATCCATAGTTAATCCTGGTAGTATGTCTTCACTCGATAAGCTACTAGGATTGATAACTACTTGCTTGTCTTTTTCAAGGCGATAAATTTCTACTTGTTTTTCATCGGGATTGATTAACCAGCCAAGCTTGACCCCACAGTTAATGTATTCTGACATTTTATTTTGGGTTGTTGCCAAATCATCCGTAGGGGACATTAGTTCAATGACAAAATCAGGATCTATCGGTGCAAAGCCTCTTTTTTGCTTGTCGCTTAAACTATCCCAGCGTTCAATCGCAATCCAACTAACATCAGGCGACCGCGTCGCACCATTAGACAATTTGAAGCCTGTAGAAGAATCAAAGACTACACCTAACTTAGATTGACGATTCCAATACCAAACTTGCGCAACTAAACTGGAATTTCTTTTACCACTTTCACTTCCTATAGGGGACATAATAATCAATTTTCCCTTGGCATCAGTTTCAAATCTCAGATCGGGGTTTTCTCGACATAGTTGTTCCAAGGCGCGATCGCTGATTTTCTCGGTGAAAGCTTTAACATTAATGGTGTAAGTCATTTTCAATAATCTAGAAAATATCAGATAGATCTACAGTCAATTCCGGTAAGACATCTTCACCAGACAAATTACTAGGATTGATAGCTACTTGCTTTTCTTTACCAAGGCGATAAATTTCTACTTGTTTTTCATCGGGATTGATTAACCAGCCAAGCTTGACCCCACAGTTGATGTATTCTGACATTTTATTTTGGGTTATTGCCAAATCATCCGTAGGGGACATTAGTTCAATGACAAAATCAGGATCTATCGGTGCAAAGCCTCTTTTTTGCTTGTCGCTTAAACTATCCCAGCGTTCAATCGCAATCCAACTAACATCAGGCGACCGCGTCGCACCATTAGACAATTTGAAGCCTGTAGAAGAATCAAAGACCACTCCAAGTTTAGTGCGACGATTCCAAATTCCTACTTGAATCAATAAATCTCCATTGCGCTTTCCGCTTTCACTTGCTGTAGGGGACATAATAATTAGTTTTCCCTTGGCATCAGTTTCAAATCTCAAATCGGGGTTTTCTCGACATAGTTGCTCTAAGGTGCGATCGCTAATTGAATCAGTAAAGGCTTTAACACTAATGGTATAAGTCATTTCATTTATCCTCCTTTGACAAAGGGCTTACACGCATATACGTAGTCATTTGTAATTTATCAAAATATTATAAGTTGGGTTTTTGATTTGCTACTAGAGGACTTGTAGCTGCTTTTCGATCGCGTCGCACCCCATCCTAACTCCATCTTCCTGTTTGATGATTTCTCCAATGCTGGCTGCTCTAGCTGCATAGTTAGGATTTTCTAACAGTTCGCCCAACAAATTAGCTACTCGTGTTGCCGAATATTGCTTACGAGAGATAGTAAGTGAAGTTCCCAGGCGTTCGACTCGTGCGGCATTATCAGGCTGGTCGTGACTGTAAGGCATAATTAATGTTGGACGACTAGCTTTTAGTGCTTGAGCCGTTGTACCGATACCTCCTTGATGTACAATCGCACAAGCACGAGGAAAAATTTGTGAATAGGGGGCATAGTTCACTGCAATGATATCTTGAGTAAGATTGTCTGGCGGAATGTTTTTGCCGATTAACAGCACAGCACGACGGTTTAATATTTTGCTCGCTCTAATACTTTCCTGATAAAAATTACCTGGAGTTATTACTGCTGCTGAACCAAGAGTAAAAACAAGAGGTGATTCACCCGCATCTAAAAATTGATTGAGTTCTGGTGTAAGTTCTACTCCAGCTTGTGTATCATCATAAAATGCAAACCCTGTAATAACAGTGTTTTTAGCCCAATCAGGTTGTGGTTTGGCTAGGATTGGAGAAAACATAGCCAGTACGAGATAGGGAGAGTATTTATCATCTATAAAGGGATTGCCTACAAGGGCGGGTAATTTAAGCTCTCGTCGCAGTTGATGAACAGGTTTTACCCAAGATCTAGTCATTATTTTGGATAGTTCAATAATACCTTTACTAGCGATGTAACCTAATCCACGTTGCCTAGATAAAAATGGAAATACAGGGATAACAGGGGGATCGTAAGGAGAAAAAAAAGAAATAGGCTGTAGGACAACCGAAACCCAAGGAATTTCCAATTTTTCTGCAACCAATCTTGCTGCTAAAACCCCTTCTCCAGCAATGATCAAGTCTGCATCTTTGGCACTATTCTTTAAATCAATATAAGTGTCTCGTAAGCTGGCGCAGATCCAGTTGCGGGCTGTATACTCAATACCCGTTTTAAGATCCATCATTCGCGCCATTTCTTGTGGATCGCTAAGAGCATTATTATCAGGACGCATCGGATTAAACTCAAATCCTAAAGCTTCGATTTTATTTCGATACTCTTTATGAGTTGTAAATACCAGATCGTGTCCGCGCTTTCTTAGTTCGAGAGCGATCGCAATCTTGGGATGAAGATCGCCTAAAGAACCAATTGTAGTTATAACAATTCGACTCATGTTTCTAATCTCAAAGATTATCGATTAATTATTGGGAAAATGAATCACTAAAACAGAAGTAGTAGCCTGAGAACGGGCAACTGATTCTGCTAGCTTACCAACTGCCGATTTACTATTAGTTCTTTGGTTGGATGTATTGGTGGCTAAAATCACTAAATCGTTGCGATGAATATTACCACATACTTGTTTAACAAAATTACCTTGTAATTGAGCGATAAATACATCTTTACCTAGTTCTCCCAATTCAACAGTAGAAAGTTGAGCTTGTTTTTTGCTAATTACAATCGAAACTTGTAAGCTTGCTTTTAACTCTGAGGCTAAAACTTTAGCCATATCTAGGGTAGAGTTGAATTCGGCTGATAAAGCTTGTCTTTTAGTGACAGCCAAAAAAATACGCGCGGTATTAGCTATTGGTTGCGTAAAACGAGCAATTAATACAGGAACAATCGCTTTAGCTGCTACATTATCGAGTACGCCACCAAAAAAGTTTTCTTGGTAAGTAGAAAAGCCTTTCCAACCACAGATAATTAAACTGGCTTTACGTTCTACTGCCGTACGAACAATACCACGATCTATTTCATCATCTACTCTACCAACGGTTTCTACCTCAGCATTGGCACTATGAGCTATTTTTTCTGCTGCTGCCAATAATTGAATCTGTTGACTAATAGCTTCTGCATTGACGGGTTGAAGGCGATCGCACAATACATGGAGGGGTAATAGTATACCATCAACAGCTTTAGAGAGAATTAGAGCTAAATTTAAGAGATTATTTTCATTACTAGGGTTGGCTACAGGAACTAATACCCGCTGGGCTAATAGACAAGCGGTATCTGGTATAGTATTTTGATTGTCGGTCGTGGAATTGACGTTTTGTCCCCATTTTTCCGTAATTAGAGGGGAAACTACACAGGTGAAAAGAATCAATGCTACTATTCCGTTTACCGTAGTGCGATCGATTAATTCAATTTCATAAGCAACGGTAGCAGCAGCTAAGGTAGATGCAGCTTGGGCAATGCTTAAGCCAAACATCACCATTACGCTAGGAAATTTGTATCCTAACCATTTTCCCGTTCCCCATGCAGCAACAAACTTACTTACTAATTCAGCAATAATCATTACCGCAGCAATTAATAAGGATTTGGGTTCGTGAATCAAAATCAGAGGATCGATCAGCATCCCGACTGAAATCAGAAAAAACGGCACAAACAAAGTATTGCCAATAAACTGAATCCGATTCATCAAAGGACTCAATTGAGGAATTAGAGGTGTTAAGGCAATTCCTGCTAAAAACGCACCAATAATTGGCTCTACTTCAATTAAGCTGGCGACGTAAGAAACGACAAATAAAGTCGCCAAGACAAAAATAAATTCTGCACTCTCATCATGTCCAAATTTACGGAAAAACCACCGTCCAATGATAGGTATACCCCACAAGGTAGCGAAGGTATAAATAGTCAGAGCCGGAATCAGAAATAACCAAAAGCCTAGAGTTAAATTACCACCATGGGCTTTGACAACTACTGCTAGCACCAACAAGGCGATAACATTAGTAATTAGAGTCGCACCTAAGGTAATATTTACTGCAGGAATGCGCATAATACCCAGTTTATTTAACACGGGTAAAGCTAATAGAGTATGGGAAGCAAAACAAGAAGCTACCAACACCGCAGCTAAAAAACCATAGCCCAACGCCATCATCGCTGCCGTACCCAGGATCATTGGGGCAATAAAAGTAGCCAAACCAAAGATAATTGCCTTATCCCCGTTTTTTTTAAAGTCATCCAGGCTAGTTTCTAATCCTGCCATAAACATTAAAAACAGCAGACCTACCGTACCCAGAAGAATAATATTCTCATCTCTTTCTAACAATCCCAATCCTTCAGGACCAACGATAACACCAGCTAAAATTAAGCCTACAATACCAGGAAGATTTAATCGCTCGAACAGTAGAGGAGCAACCAGCATAATTGCCAAAATCAGCAAAAATACTGCTACTGGGTCGTTAATTGGCTTAAACGACAACAAGGCAAAGATTGGCATGATGATTTTGGGATGAAATTATTCCATTTATCTTAACCATCCAGGATACTGATGACAGAATCTAAACTTCGAGTATGTATTAGAAAACCAACTATGGAAGATTGCCAGGAATTGCACTCGCTCATTTTTAGAAGCAAACAATTCCATTTTCCTTGGGTTATTCATGCTGAATCTAGCGAGCATGAGTGTAAAAAGTATATTAATCGGTGTCAAAATAATGATGTTGAAGGATTAGTGGTTTGTCATTTAGATACAAGTAAAATTATTGGAGTAGTTAACCTTAGTCAAATTTTCTATGGAAATTTTCAAAATGCCTATCTTAGTTATTACGTTGATGTAGATTTCGCAGGTCAAGCATTAATGTCAGAGGGAGTGCACTTGGTAATTGACTATGCTTTTAATACTCTTAAACTACATAGAGTTGAAGCCAACATTCAGCCAGAAAATAAGAGATCGATTAACTTAGTAAAACGATTGGGTTTTCGAAAAGAAGGTTTTTCTCAACGATATTTGAAAATTAATGGAGAATGGCGAGATCATGAACGGTGGGCTTTAACAGTTGAAAATTGGTGACTAATAGAATCTACAAAAGTTTATATTTTCATTAACACTATTGGTAAGCATTGACTAAAGTTAATTTAATCGAGATCGAGAAAAACTTGTGTCAATGCCGTATCAAAGAAGAAGCTAGACAGGTACAGTATGGCTACATCGAAGACTTGATTGCAGGAAAAGCGATGAAAATTAGCGTGAAGATAAAACGTTCTTTGCCAATAAAGCTTACGATTAGGCAATAGGAAGAGCTTCTTTAATAATTTCCAGAATTACTATTTCCTCAGGATTTAGTCCGTTGGCTGCTGATTTAAAGTTTTCTGTCTGAGACATTAAATCTAATAAGGATTTGTTATTGTAAGCTGCAATAATAGCTGGATGAACATAATATTTACGGCAGGTTGCAGGGCGATTTCCTAATTGTTGTGCCACATTTTTAATTGCTTGAGTTACGTTTTTTTGTGCTTGTGGTTCAGAATCATATCCACCCAAATCATTTAACTCGATCGCTGCCAGTAAAGTTCCTGCCCAGGTGCGAAAATCTTTGGCAGTAAAATCTTTAGTTGTTATGGTTTGTAGATATTCGTTAACGTCCTCCGAATCAACAAATTGGCGATCGCCAGACTCATCGTAATATTTAAAAACTTCATAGCCAGGAATTTCCTGGCATTGCTTGATAACATTGGCTAGCCTACGGTCATTTAGTTCTATTTCATGGTCGACACCACTTTTGCCCCGAAATTCAAATTTCACCTTGCTGTCTTTGATTTCTACGTGGCGATCTCGTAAGGTAGTTAAGCCAAAAGAACTATTTTTCTTGGCATAGCGATTGTTACCCACCCTAATCAAAGTAGTTTCTAATAGCTGTACTACTGCTGCTAAAACTTTTTCTCTAGGTAAGCCATGCTTGCGTAAATGTTGGTCAGTAGTTTCTCTAATCGCAGGCAAATGGGCACCGAATAATAACATTCGATTAAACTTATGCTGGGAGCGAATCTTACGCCATTGAGGATGATAAAAGTACTGTTTGCGTCTTTTAGCATCTCTTCCCGTAGCTTGGAGATGTCCGTCGGGTAAATGACAAAGTCTAACATCAGTTAGAGCCGGTGGTATGGTTAAAGACTTGAGACGGTCTAATTCTGCTTCATCAGCAATGCGATCGCCATTGGCATCAATATAACTAAAACCACGACCAACTTTTTTTCTGACTATGAGCAAATCATCCGCTCTGACATAACATAAACCAGCAACTTTAGCCGACTCTTGTGGCTCTAAATCTAATATTTCTTCAAACTTGCGCTCAACGATCTTTTCTACCGCTAACATCTCTTGAAAATTACTGAATCTTAGTTGATTATGGACTGGAAACTAACTCTTCAAGCTCTAGGCTTTCAATTTTAATTGATAGGTTTTCACTGCCTACTGTTTATAGGATTGTGTTCTAATTAATCTAGATTTTCTATTGTTTATTAGTTTTGTGCCTCTTCTTTAAGACTGATTTTAAAAAGCGATCGCCGAGTGCTAAATTCCCAATTTTCTATATTTTCATCTACTTGAGATATTTTCATTAGGGTACAATCAAAGCAATCCCAAGTCTTGTAAACACAGTTTAGTAACTTCTAACCTCGCTGCGATGGCATCTTCAGAATTAGGATCGACATTTGTAGCGAAGAAATAGACATTATCATTTTGTTCTAAGTAGCCTACGTACCAACCTATTTCTGATGTTAATCCCGTTTTTCCCCGAAGTATGTAATTAGGTGTCTGTTCGGCGATCGCAATATCTTTTACTAAATCGATAGTTCGTTGAGAAAAAGGCAGATCGTTTTGATAGAGACGACGAAGAAAAGTAATTTGCTGTTTGGGGGTAATTCTTAATTCTCCTTCCAGCCAAAAGCGATCAATATCTTCTTTGTTTCCAATGTTTTGATTGCCATATTCAATTTGAGCTACAAAATCCTGCATTCTTTGATGACCAATTCTACGAGCAAGTACCTGATAAAACCAAACTGCTGAATATTTAAAAGCTAGACGGAGATTTAGATCTTGATTCCATTTAGCAATGGGAGAACCATTAAAACTTCTTTCAATTCCATCCCAAGTTAGAACATCGACATCATCTTTGATTACTTTAGTTTCCAAAGCTATCAAAGAGTTAGGAATTTTGTAAGTTGAAGCAGGAAGAAAAGCAGTATTATTGCGACTGGGATTGTGTTGATAAAAATTATCGAGATCGAGAGCGTAAATGATAATCGAACCATTGACCCCCAAATCATCAAAATGCTGTTTAAAATTTACTGTTTGCTCTATCTGTGGTGTAGTTTGTGAATAAACATGGTGTTCTAGTGTAAACCAGCTAGAGAATACCATTAAAATCACTAGCAGTAATAAATTCAGGTTTTTTTTCATGATATGGCTTAATAAATAAAATGCTTGCCAGTATTGAGACAAGCTGTCAATGATATTCGCTTTGCCTTTAATTCAAATATATATCTCTAAGCCGATCTATTTTTTAGTCGCTACTGCTAACATTTGATAAATTATTTAAGCTTTGGCTGTAATCTTTTTTTTTAACCAGTTTATTTTCAATGACATCTCAATACATAGTGGTAGTAGGGTGTGGGCGTTTGGGGTCAATTTTAGCTTCTCGCCTCAGCAGTCAGGGTAATAGCGTAGTGGTAATCGATCCTTATGAGAATTCGTTTAATAATTTGAGTGGTGATTTTAGCGGATTTCAGATTACTGGTGATGCTTCCGAAATCGAAATATTACGCAGTGCCAAAGCGGATCAAGCAGACTGTTTACTTGCCGTTACTGACAAAGACAATATTAATTTGATGGTGGCACAGGTAGCAAAAAATATCTTTCAAATTTCTACTGTCTTAGCGCGAGTTTTTGACCCTGCTAGAGAAAAGATTTATCGTGACTTTGGAATTGCTACCATCAGCCCAACAAAACTTTCTGCTGATGCTTTTATGGCTAATCTTCCTAGCTAATCGCCTATTTTTCGTTAGCGATAATATGGAGGTCAACATCCTGTAGGTGTTCCATTAAAGCTTGAACGGGAGAGTTATTGAGAAATAACTGCCAGCGAAATTTTTGAGAATGTCCTCAAACAATTCGGGTAATAAAGTGATCGCGATCTAGGCAATCTAAATTTATACAAAATCAAAAATTTGTTTTGGAGTAAGTTGTAATTCTGGAAAAGTAGGAGATACGAGAAGCTTACTATCTCGAAATAAGTGTCTTTGATATTCCTCATTCTCTAAAGTACAAATAGTGATAGTAGGTTGTTTAGGTTTACCGAGATACTCTCTACCTCCAACACCTAAATAATCTACGATCCAATATTCAGGAATATCTAGTACAGCATAATCTTCAAACTTACGAGCATAATCGTTCTGCCAATTAGTACTAACTACTTCTATAACTAGCTTAATCGAACTACCAAAAGTAATTATTGGTTCTTGTTGCCACAAAGGTTCGTTTTCTAACTGAGTTCGCTCTAAAACAATAATGTCGGGACGGAATGCAGTTTCTGTTCCTAATAGTTTTATTAGACAACGATGAGGAATAAAATAATCGAGACTGGAGCGATCAATTTCGACGTTCAACTTGCGACTGATAAAAGCAGCAACCTGTTCGTGTAGTCCAGTCGGTTCCATCTCAATTAATTCTCCGTCAATTAACTCATAGCGACTATCGTCTCCATAGCGAAGATTAAATTCATCAAAACTCAGGGTTTGTCTGACTAATTGAACCATAGCGATCGCATTGTACTTTTAAAAAAAATATTTTTAGTAAATATTTACCTTAAAAAGCTTTAAGCTCTAAGCCTTAAGCTTTAAGCTCTAAAGTTTACGCTTTGTAAACGGCTAACAGCTTATAGCTATCGGGTTTAATGCCCCCAGCAAACGAAGTTTGGTGGTCTACAATTAGGAGAGGTTAAAGCCTCTTCTAATTGGCTTACAGCTTACAGCTTATAGCTTATAGCTGCGGCTCTGCCGCTTTACTAATGATTGAACCTCAGGATGATCGTGAGGGGCAATACAACCATCGGGAAGCAGAGCAATAGTCAGGCTTCATTCTTTTTTGACTAATGGTACTAGGTGCATCATATAATCTCGTTTTCCAATTGGTATGCCAATCATGCGAAGAATGTCGTAAGCCGTGACCATATGGAAGTAAAAGTTGGGAATTAAAAATTCGTTCACATAATCGCTACCAGATAGCTCGACGTAAAGACTCTCGCCTAAGTCAATGCGCGTGACCTCAGCTAGCTTTTCATCTTTGATATTAATGCCCAAAAGAAGTTCATTGGTGTTTGCTATGTGCTCGTATGCTTGTGCGAGAGATATAACCTCTGGATCTAGATTATTTGCAGGTTGGCCATCACACCAGAGAGCGAAGTTACGTGGTTGATTGCAAGTGAAAGCAATCTGTGTACCGAAAGGAAACATATCAGTTGCAATACGCTTTTGAAGGAATGACTCATCATCAACAAAATGAGTCTGAGCTAACTTCAAAAGATGCTCGAGAGTTGCTAAACGACTTTGGAAGAGGGTTCGGAGCGAATCTATATTCTGATTTTGCATTTTGCATTCCCTCAAGACTTAATTCTAAGTTATTAGTCTTGTTTCATATAACGTTTCAAGTTTTAGAATGCCCATAAACACTCTTAAATTAACGCAAGTTTCCTAAGAAGAATTACTTTATTGGATATAAATTTACATATGCGATCGTACTTCGGCAGCAATTATAGCCAGAGAAAAAAACTGCTCGGTCACTAATATTCAATAGAATAGTTAACATTACTAAGAAATATCCCAAGATGAAAATTATTCTCATTGGTGGCAGCAAGCTAGCTTATTTTTTAGCTAAACAATTTGCCAGTAAGAATTACTACACGACAATTATTAATGAAAACTATCAAGAGGCGAAGAGTTTATCGCGATCGCTAAAGGCAACAGTAATTCACGGACAAGGTAGTGACCCTGCTACTCTATCTGAGGCCGGAGCATATCAAGCTGATGTGGTTTTATCTCTGACTACTGAGGATGAGGATAACCTGATTGCCTGTCAAATAGCCCAAAAAGAGTATGGTGTACCTCGCACAATTGCTTTAGTCAATGATCCTGAAAATCAGCAAATCTTTGAAAAGCTTGGTATTACTGTAGCTTTTTCCGCTACCCAAATTATCGCTAGCCTCATCGAACAGCAAACTGCTTCCAGTGACATACAAAACTTATTACCCATAGCAGAAGGGAAAGTTAACGTTACCGAAATTGCTTTAGAACAAGATAATCCAGTGGTAGGTAAAACTATAGATGAGTTGCAGCTACCAAACGGGACTTTAATTGCCTGTATTTTGCGACAGGGGGAGGTGATTGTTCCAAGTGGCGAAAACAGCTTACAAAGTCTCGATCGCTTAGTTGTTATTGGTCAACCAGAGAGTTACGGACAGTTGATGCGTTTGCTTTGTAATGAATAATCAGTAATCAGTAATCAGTAATCAGTAATCAAGATGCTACTCGAAAGGAAAAAAACAAATCGCTACAGTCAGTTTTTACGTCAGCGTTATCGAGCAATTTTGGGCTATACGGGTTTAATCTGTGCGATCGCAGGAGTAGTTATGCTTTCTCCTTTATTAGCACTAATTTTCTATCCTGAAGAGATTGGTTTAGCTTGGGGGTTTGCTTTACCAGGAATTTTTTTGACTGTCGTGGGTGGCCTATTGTGGCGGTTTCTGGTACCGAAAAAAGTAATTAGTCTTTCATTGTCAGAAGGTTCGGTAATTGTAGTCTTAGCCTGGTTATTGGCGATCGCTTTTGGCACAATTCCTTTTATGCTAATTCAAGGGTTAAACTTTCCCCAAGCAGCCTTTGAATCCACTAGCGGTTGGACAACTACGGGATTATCGGTAGTAGATGTTACTCAAGCTTCTCGTCTTATTTTGCTTTATCGCAGTAATATCGAACTTGCTGGGGGTGGTGGATTTGCTATTATTGCTCTCAGTGCCATTTCTGGGCTTTCGGGGGCAGGATTAACCTCAGCAGAAGGTCGAAGCGAACAACTTGCACCTAACGTCAGGCGCTCGGCTAAATTAGTTTTAAGTATTTATTCGGGTTATGCCGTAGTCGGAATTTTGGCACTGTGGCTTGCGGGCATGGGATGGTTTGATGCGGTCAATCATTCGTTTGCTGCTTTATCTACAGGTGGTTTTTCTACCCGTACTGATTCTATTGGCTATTGGGATTCCCCTGCCGTTGAAGCCGTCACTATTGTATTAATGATTCTGGGTACGCTTAATTTTCTAACTAGCTATTTCTTATTAAGAGGCAAATTTAAACCTGTAGTCCGTAATGGCGAAGTAAGATTGATGGCTTTAGTGATACCGTTATGCGCTGTAATCGTATTTTTCGGTGTTGCAGTTAATCTTTATGAAACTATGGGGAAAAGCGTCAGAGTAGCTATTTTTGAGATGATTACGGCTCTTTCTACCACAGGTTTTTCCACTGTTGGTTATGGCGATTGGAATAGTTTGGGCTGGACTATTTTAATTATTTTAATGCTAATTGGTGGTGGTACGGGGGCAACCGCAGGAGGAATCAAACAGTTTCGTATCTATGCGCTGTATAGAGCTTTGTTGTGGGAGGTGAAACGAATGTTACAGCCTAAAAATACCGTTACCGAACCCGATTATTGGCAGGGCGATCGCCGTAGTTTTCTGGATGACAGTCAAATTCGCACTATTGCTCTGTTCGTCTTCTTATATTTTTTGGTATTTTTCGTCGGTGTGATAATTACCGCAGCTTATGGTAACTCTCTTCCCGATAGCTTATTTGAATATGCCAGCAGTCTTAGCACTGTGGGACTTTCGATTGGCGTAACTTCATCTGATGCACCTGTAGGGTTAATCTGGACACAAATCGTCGGTATGTTTTTAGGGCGTTTGGAGTTTTTTACTGTTTTTGTAGGTATTATTCGTTTGTTTAAAGATTTGCCTGCTGTTTTCTTTGGCAAGTAGAGTTAAAAAGAATTTGACTATACGAATAAACATTATCTTGTTCTGAAATTAGTATTAAATTTATTCCAACTTCAAGCACAAATGAGCCATTAATCTTGTTGGCAGATGAACCAACAGGAGCATTAGATTCCCATACCACGAGAGAGATATTAGATATTTTTGCTGAATTACACGACAGTGGAATAACCGTGGTGATGGTGACTCACGAACCAGAAGTAGCTAAATTAACCTAAAGAATCGTCTGGTTTAAAGACGGCTAAATAGTTCATTCTCATCTCACTCCCGAAGAAATGCTAACTGTGGCGATAGCCTACTAGTTGTCGTTTTAAATTATCCGTTCCACAATGTCAGTTAGTAAAATTTTAGCTATTTACGACAAATCTTAAAGTAAAAGATAATTTTAAATTAAAATAATTGTAGTTTTGTATACTAATATTATTAATAAAGTTAGAACATTATCTTAATTAGCGAAAAATTTATCAGCGAGGAATGTCAACTAATCTCCTGAGTCGCCAGCAACAAGGTATTTCCCAGAGTGAAACCGGTTTATTTGAACGCTCTGTCGTTCAGCAACAAAAAATGAATTATACCCAGCTAGAATCTAGTTCTTCTCTACACTACGATCCCCAGGTAATCGCCTCTCAGTATCGCTTCAGACCTTGGCAGGTAATTTGGCGATCGCTTGCTGTTATCTGGTTATTTGGGAATTTTATTTTGCACCTTTTCTGGGATAAATGGACAAATCGAGAAGAGATTAATCAACCAAAGCGGGCTCGAGAATTACGTCAAATTCTGACCAAGCTGGGACCTACATATATCAAAGTCGGACAGGCACTTTCTACCAGACCAGATCTAATTCGTAAAGATTTTCTAGATGAGCTGATTAAGCTTCAGGATCAGTTACCACCATTTGATAACCAAATTGCTTTTAACATTATTGAATCAGAGTTAGGTCGTTCCATCGACGAAGTTTATCATAAATTTTCGCCTAATCCCATCGCCGCAGCTAGTCTGGGTCAAGTATATAAAGCGGTTTTACATACTGGAGAAGATGTCGCGGTGAAAGTCCAGCGACCTAATTTACGACCAAAGCTCTCCCTCGACCTGTATCTGATGAGAATCCTAGCTGGCTGGATAGAACCTTGGCTACCATTAAATTTAGGTCATGACTTAACCTTAATCGTCGATGAGTTTGGTACCAAACTATTTGAAGAGATAGATTATCTCAACGAAGCTAGGAATGCGGAAAAATTTGCCCTCAATTTTGACGGTGATCCAGAAGTAAAAGTCCCAGTTATCTACAATCAGTATAGCGGTAATCGAATTTTAACTCTAGAGTGGATTGACGGTATTAAGTTGACCGATCTAGATAAATTAGCCGCAGCAGGTTTAGATGCCGACAATCTGATTAGAATTGGTGTTACTTCAGGCTTACGTCAATTGTTAGAATATGGTTTTTTTCATGCCGATCCTCATCCTGGTAATCTGTTTGCCACTTTAGATGGTCGAATGGCCTATATTGACTTTGGGATGATGGATCAGCTCAATGAGTCGATGAAGGAAACGATCGCCAGTGCTGTAGTTCAATTAATTAATCGTGATTACCAAGGTTTAGCCGAAGATTTTGTCAATCTGGGTTTTTTGACTCCCGACACCAATATTCAACCGATTATTCCTGCATTAGAAAAAGTATTAGGTAATGCCTTAGGTGCAAGCGTTGGTGATTTTAATTTCAGAACCATCACCGATGAGTTTTCCGAATTAATGTATGAATATCCCTTCCGCCTACCGGCAAAATTTGCTTTAATTATTCGTTCTTTAATTACCCAAGAAGGATTAGCCCTAAGTCTTAATCCTAACTTTAAAATTGTAGAAGTCTCCTATCCATATGTGTCTCAAAGATTATTGACAGGGGAATCACCACAATTGAGAAGACGCTTACTAGATGTTTTAATTCAAGATGGTAAATTCCAGTGGTCAAGATTAGAAAACATGATCGCGATCGCCAGCTCCGATGATAGCTTTGATCTATTACCCACTGCCCGCTTGGGATTGCAGTATCTTCTCTCAGAAGAAGGTAAGTATTTGCGTCAACAGTTACTAATTGCTTTGACTGAAGGCGATCGTTTACATACTGACGAAGTACAGCGGCTTTGGAGTTTAATTCAAGATGATATCAAACCGAAAAAAATATTGGATCTGGCTTTTAATACCTTTCGTCAAATTTCTGTAGATAGTGTAGCGGCAATAGTTCCCTCTGCTACTAGTTCAAGATAAAGTAATAAAGCCATTAATTTAAACTAGAAAGTTTGGAATTTCATGTCTTATATACCCCAACCCCCTTTTTTAGTAGCTTTATTAGGAATCTTTGTCTCTATCACCTGTGGCTTGGCATTTAAAAACCTGATTGAAAATAAGTTAGCAGAGTCCTACAAAAATCCCCGAGGGGCAAGCTCTTTTAAGTTGGACAGAGTAAAAGATGTCGCTCTAACCATGACTTATTGGGGAATTTGTTTAGGGATCTGGGTATTTCTTGGTGGCGGTCTCTTAATACTTGGTTTTGGAATAATTCCCTCTTATGGAGTTGGTCTTTTCATAACCCTGTTTACTGCTTCACTGTTTTGGCAGCAAATAGATGAGGTTTTATTACAGCTCAAAGAGGGTGGTTCAAAAGCTCTAGAATTGGATTAATTCTGATTAATTCTCATAAGCTTAAACAACAATAATTGTTGGTCAAGCTTATCTCTAATTGACCAACAATTATGGGGTACCTTGCCGTAATATTACGGAGTAATCCGTGATTTACTCTTGTCGCCAAATCCATAGAATGTCAAAATAAGGAGAGTTATTAAAAAAAAATAAAAGTAATAAATAATTAGTAACTTAAACCATCAACTTATCAAATCAAGTTCAGGAGAAAATCCTAATGACTGAAGAAAGTAAGACTAACAGTACTCAAGCAAAAACCACTAAATCTAAATCTACTGCAACTACGAGTACGACTAAAAGTCAAACCGAAACTAAAGCTAAAACCGAGTCACAACCTAAGGAAGAGAAAGCTTTAGCTCTTTCAGTACAATCAAAAACTCTACTCCCTCAAAATCGACCTATTGAACCTAGTAGCTTGGAAGTAGTTAATACTTATTCTTCTGTAGGCTCAAATCGCCCAGTTACCAAAGGAACTGTTGAATTTATCAGTTCTTTAGCCATCTCTGGCAATCGACCGATTGCTGCTAGTACTCTTCAAGTTAGTGATTCTTATGTAATTATGGGGAATCGACCTGTTGCATCCAACGAGTCAGATGAAACTGCTACTCTTATGGGATATATTGACTAAGTATTTCTTCAGTTATTAGTTGTAAAGACGAGGAGTCACAGAGCATTGTGCCATTCTCAGGGCAAGTAATCTGTCTGCGCTTTCTAATTTTTAAAATTTTTTGGGGGAGACGCATGGATTTTAAAATCACTCCTGGTCTTTTTAAGCACTTAAAATATTTATATTTTAGACTTAGTCTTCGGCAAATATATAGCGATGTAAATCTTGGGGACTAGGTTCGGGACTGCTTTCAGCAAATTTCACCGCTTCGTCAATTATTGCGGCAACCCGATCATCAATTTTTTTTAATTCTGCTGCTGAAGCTAAATTATTTTTGATCATATAATCAGCAAATTTTTTGATTGGATCGCGCTGTCCCCAAAATTCTTTTTCTGTAGGGTCACGCAATTCATCTGGATCGGCTAGAGAATGTCCACGGTAGCGATAGGTTAAAGCTTCAATTAAAGTTGGTCCTTCTCCTGCACGAGCACGTTTTACAGCTTCTTTGGCTAAAGTGTTGACTGCCAAGACATCCATGCCATCGACTTCATAACCTGCCATATTAAATACACTGGCTTTTTTGTAGATTTCTGGTTGAGAAGTAGCGCGATCATGAGCCATACCAATTGCCCATTTATTGTTTTCTACTACATAGATAATTGGTAATTTCCAGAGAGCTGCCATATTCAAGCATTCAAAAAACTGGCCGTTATTACTAGCACCGTCACCAAAAAAGCAAACCGTAACAGCATCAGAATTTTCATCTCCCATTGCTTCACGGCGATATTTACTCTGAAAAGCTGCACCAGTAGCAACCGGAATGCCTTCAGCGACAAAAGCATAACCCCCCAAAAGTCCATGTTCAGAGGAAAACATATGCATCGAACCACCACGACCTTTGCTACATCCTGTCTCTTTACCAAATAGCTCTGCCATAACTTCTTTGGCAGGAACACCAGAACTGAGGGCATGAACATGATCGCGGTAAGTGCTACTGACAAAATCACCTTGAGGACGTAGAGCTTTGACTATACCGGTCGAAACCGCTTCCTGACCATTATAGAGGTGGACAAAACCGAACATTTTGCCTCGATAATACATTTCAGCACACTTATCTTCAAATAAGCGTCCTAAAACCATATCCTCATAAAGGATAAATCCTTCTTCTTTCGTAATCTTGACAGAAGTAGCATCAAATTTAGGTAAGGTTCTTTCAGCACACATAGACTAGTTTTTCCATAAAGGCGCAGATATCTATTGAATCATAAAACTAAAACTGAAGAAAGAGATAACTGTCATGTTGATCGCTATCGCCTGTTTCAACATTGTCTCTAAGTTGGTATTTTTATTCTTCGCCTTTATCGATACGGAATCTTTCTACAGAAGACAGAAGACCACGAGCAATGCCAACCAGACTTTGTAAGGCTCCACCAACCCTCTGTGATTCCTGGGAAGTAGCTTGCGCGGTTAATTCCACTGATTGCATTACCTGTGCTACAGCACGAGAATTTTCTCTTTGTTCAACGGTATCAGCAGTAATAGAGCGTACTAGAGTATCAATGCGGTTAGATACCTGAATAATATCTTCTAAAGCTGTTTTCGCCTGTTCAGCTCTATCTGTTACGTCAATTACCTCTTGAATGCCTTCTTCCATAGCAGTCATCACCGATCCAGTTTCGCTTTGAATTTGGAGTACGATCTGCTCAATCTCTTTCAAAGATTTAGCCGATCTATCGGCTAACTGTCTAACCTCGTCGGCAACCACTGCAAAACCTCGACCTGCTTCACCAGCTTTCGCTGCTTGAATTGACGCATTAAGAGCTAATTGATTGGTTCTTTCTGCAATTTGCGAGATCAGGAGAACAATTTTGGAGATTTCTTGGGATGCTTCCGCTAACCGCTTAACTTTGCGGGCTGTTTCTGATACGGTTTCTCTAATTTGGAAAATCCCTGATACAGTACGTTCTACTGCTTTACCGCCCTTGAGAGCAGTTACTGATGACGAACGAGCTACTTCTTCTGCTTCACGAGCATTTTCTGCCACACGCTCAATTGATTCAGTCATCATTTGGACTGAATTTAGGGTAACAGCCAATTCTTCAGCCATACGTAATGCTTCACTTGACTGATTGCGGGCAAATAATTCACTATCCGTAGAACCTTTGTTTACCTGTTCGGCAGCCTCTTTTACCTGACGCACAATTTCTCGCAGACTTTGAATAGTCAAGTTAAAGGCATCTGCAACGGCTCCTAATACGTCAGCAGTTACTGTTGCCTGTACAGTTAAATCTCCTCTAGCTGCACCTTCTACATCATCTAGTAGTCGAATCACCTGACGTTGCAGATCCTCTTTTGCCTGTTCGGTTTCTTCGGCTCTTCTTTGAGCTTCTTGGGTAGTCGTTAAAATTACTCTGGTCATACGATTAAAACCATTAGCTAGCTGACCAAACTCATCTTGAGCATAAACGGTAGCCTGAGCATTCAGATTACCCTGATAAACATCATCAAACTGAGTTTGTAAATCTTGACTAGCTTTGGCTACGTGTTTAGCCGTTATATTACCTAATACTGCTGCTGTGCCTAGGCTGCTGGCGCCAGCTACTAATGCCAAAACAAGGTTGTTGGGTATACCTTTAAAGGGTTTAGCAGAATCAGATTTGAGTACTGTAGAACCAATAGTACCAATTACTAAAACTGCGATCGCCGAAACTAATCCTGTTACTCCAGCCGTAAGCAATTGTTTCTTGCTCATAGGAGCATTAATAAAACTGGCTAAAGCTCCTTGATTGACATCTACTTGTGGTTCTTCTGGCAAGGCTGAGAATGCTGTAGTGGTAGGTGAAACTGGGTCACTGATAGCAATTTCTTCTGGATTAAGTTCACTAGATTCCGCAGCTAAGTCATTGGCAAGACTTAGACTAGGATTGTTAGCATCTTCAGGAACATTAAACAAGCCCGTATCAGGTAATCCTTGTTCAAGCTCTTCGAGGTCAAAGAAACTGCTGTCAATCTCATCAAATTCCAGTTCATCTTGATAGTCTAATCCTTCTTGTTCTGGAACATCTACCAGACCATAATCTTCATTTGCCTCCATTGAAAAAGGTTCAGTCAAAACTGTATCAATCTCTAACTCAGAACTATCGTCATAGTCGCTTTGATATTCAGTCTGATTGACTGCCAATTCCTCATCATCATACTCAGGGAGAAAGTCGTCTTCATCCTCTGAATCCACCATAAAAGTAGAGCTATTATGAACTTCTAATTGCTCCATAGCGGGCAAATCTTCGGAAGCCGAAGATGACTCCTGCTCAAATTGAGCAAACGGATCTTGAGCATCGCTATCTTCATCAGTTGATGCCAAGTCTTCAGAGTTTGGTTCTTGCTCACCAGCAAAAGGATTGCCAAATGAATCCTCAACTGAAGGAATAAAACTATGGTTTATATCTGAGTCTATAGCTGCATCGTTGAACTCTGAGTCAAGATTATGACTCAGATCAAAATCTTCACTAACAAAATTTTCTTCAATCTTGTTATCGTCGGCAAAATCAATTTCAATTGAATTTTCAGCTTCCTCAATTGCTTCCTCATCAAGTAATTCTGTCAGTTCAAAATTACTTTCATCAAAAGAATCTTCTGATTGCTGCTGTAATTGCTCTACCTGTTCGATACCACTACTCGCAAAATCTAGTAAATCTTGCTCTTCACTTAATTTCAATACACTCTCGTATTGCTTTCTGGCTAACTCATAGTTTTGAAATCCATAACAATAGATATGACCCCGCAGCAACAAAACGTTAGGATCATTGGGAAATTCCTCAGCTAAATGATCGATGATTTTTGCTGCTTGAGAAAAATCACTTTCTAAATAAGCTTTTTCTGCCTGTCCGTATTCTTGTGAATAATTAGTACCTGATGCCATATGCTTCTTGCCAAATTAATCTAAGTTTTCGTTGCTGACGTTGTTCTTGATAGTTAGTTACTTTATGTATGTATGTTTTGACTCTACAATGGCTGTTAAATTTAATAAGAAATTAGAAAACTCTCATGAGTAAATGATGTTTTCTCTATATCGGTCAATAAGTATAAGCTTTAACTTATGTGTTAATTATTCGCCATTTAATATAGATTTAAGTAGCCCATCGTGCAGATCTAAGAATCTTACCCGGGTCTAATAAATTAATAATTTGATTACTTGAATCTTCTACTTGCCATTGCGCTTGAACGAAAGGAGCCATAGTATCTGATGGAGGATGGTAGATTTCTAGTTGCTCTACATCCAACCAATCCATATCTCCAATGCTATTGATTGCTAAACCTAATATCTGCTCTTGATCTTCGATCGCAATGACAGGAATTGTGGGACGATCCGTTTTGAGAACTCCACTATCTCCTAGAAATTGCCCTAAATCTGCCACCCAGATCACCTTTCCTCTCAAATTAATGGTTCCCAATAACAGGGGAGAAGCATTGGGAATTGGGGCAATCTGATCTGGTGTTTGTTGCATTACTTCAGCAATACCAGTTGCGGGAAAGGCACAGGCTTCACCCGAAGCTAAGTAGAAACGAAGATGAAGTTCTCCTTCCGGATTTTCTAATGGCTGTATATCTAAAGATAAATCAAGACCACTCTCGGTATACAGTTCTGGGTTGCTAACCATAGTGTTTTTTCTATAAATATGCTAGTTGCTCATGATCCTAGTCAATAAACAATTTTGATTTAGGCTCTAAGCAACTGTTTGACAGTACCAATTAATTCTACTGGTTGAAAAGGTTTAGCAATATAGGCATCTGCACCTTGTTTCATGCCCCAATAACGATCAAATTCTTCTCCCTTGGAAGAACACATAACCACGGGAACATTTTGAGTTTTAGGATCTGATTTCAAGCGACGACATAGTTCATAGCCATTCATTCTGGGCATCACAATATCCATTACGACAATGTCAGGGTTAAATGTCTCCAGATGCTCTAAGGCTTCTACTCCATCGCAAGCAACGGTTACTTTAAGTCCGCTACCTTTCAAAAGATCGGAAATCATTTGTCTTTGTGCCAAACTATCTTCTACGATTAGAACTTTGCTCATAACACGCTATATATGAAAAGTCATACTTTAATTAAAGTCTACTTAGGAATCAATTTAGTTGAATGGCAAATAATTCACTAATAATTATTTGCTTGCTGACAATCAATATCAAGGAGCAAGATTTTCTGCTAACTACTCTGAATTTATAGCCAAACTAGTAGCTTTTATTGCCGTGATGTTTTCAATTAAAATTAACAATACCAAACACAATGCTGACTTTAATACGAATACCATAATTCCTGTCAGCTAAAACCAGGAAAACTCCAGTTTATCAACAGAATTAGAAATATTGTGGTAAGTTACATATTTAACCTCCATTTAATTCCGAAAAATTAGCTTAAAACCGATTAAATTAGGTTTGATTTCCGAGATTTTACTGATTACTGAGATATAATCTGTAAAATATAGTCAATAACACCTCTACGCTTCAGAATATACTCTACTTTTTGACCAATCGCCACGTCATTATCAACACTTAGTGTCATGTTAAAAAAATCTGATTGTCATCAAAAGTTAGGCAACAAAAAACCTTGGCAACCAATTCTGATGATGGTTATGCTGGGGATATTAAAATCAATAAATTTTAATAGTAATGACTTGAAATCCAATTTTTAGCTGGATGTTTTAATAAATCAACAGTAAACTGGAAAAGCTTAATTTTTCTGAGTTTCAGCACAGAAAAAATCAAGGGGACGGCAAGAGTGCTATATCTGGCAGAAATACAAAAACAAAGTAAAGGTTTTATGGGCGGCGTCGAGACAAAGCTTAAGCTCATAGCCTGTCAGCGCAATGATCAGAGTTGGAGCATTATTAGCAATGAATCAATTACTCTTGAAGAGACTAATGATTTTTATGATGGAGCTTTGATTGTCGTTAACTTAGGTGCTAATCGTCAGATACAAGGGCAAATAGAATTAGCCTCGCAAAAAATTATTGGTGTTTTAAAAAATTTCTCTCGTTTACTAGAAAAAACTAAAGATCAAGAGCAAGAGATTAGTCAGTGGAAAGAGTCCTTGGCAATTCAAAGTGAGGAATTGAGTCGGCGGCAAATCGAAATGGAAACTCGCCTCGAACAAGTTGAGCAAATGGAGGAGGAGTTTAAGCAGTTTGAACAGCAAAGACAGGAAATTGCAGCGGCCAAAGCAGACACAGATCAGATCAGAGCCGAATTTGAAGCTAAAAGTGCTGAACTACAAGGTGCTTGGGAGCAGTTAAGAGGAGAACAACGAAATCTAGAAGAGCAAGTTAGTCAGTCTAAAATTTTGGATGATGAGCAAGCCAATATTATTAAACAACAATTGGCGATTTTAACTACTGCTAGCGACACTAGTAATTTATTGTCAGATAAATTAAACTTAACGGCTGAAGCGATCGCCAAACAACAAGAACTTCTCCAACCTCACTGGCAAAATTTGCAGCAAAATTCTGAGGCTATTTTAACTAAACGTCAAGACTTGGAGCGTATCGCAGCGGAATTAGCCGCTAAACAACAACAAGTATCGTCTCTTGTCGCATCTATTGCTGCCGCAGAGCAACAGTTAGGGATTGAACTCAAGTCTTTAGAAGTTAAGCAGGAATTAACTCGATTTCTTAATTTACAGTCAGAAGCTCAAGACAATATGTTACAAATGCTGGCTGGTTCTGAATCTGACTCTGGTAATGGGCAAAAGTTAGATATCCAAGAGTTAGAAAATATGCCGTTGCCCAATTTAGAAACTATTGTCGAAAGTCTCAAAAAAGACTTGGAAAAAGTAGCCAGATTTGTCAACGATCAAGAAGAAGAATTAGGTTGGCAATGTAAAGCTGTTGAAGAATTAGAAGCGAAAATTGCCCAAGTGGGAGAATTTGAGCGCCTAACTTTAGAGCAAGAATTGGCTGATGAAAAGGAAGCAAAAAAGATGTTGGATCAAACCTTAGTCGGACAGCGTCGTTCTCTCAAAGAAAGGCACCAAGTTTTATTACAACATTCTCGAGTTTTGAAACGTCGTCAAGGGATAATTGATTTTGACTTTGACTCGGAGATTCAAGATATTGATTTAGAACCTATTAAGCAAGGTTTGGAAGAACAACATCAAAAGCTGCAACAACAACAGCAAGAGTTAGCCGAAGAAGTAGCTCAGATAGAGCAAAGTATTCAGAGGTTAGAAGCTAATCTCGAGCAACAGAAGCATCAAAAAAGTCAATTGGAGTCAGAAATCGCTCAGCAACAAGATAGCTGGAACGAGTTAAATCTCAGTATTGTTAAACAGCAGTCTCAAATAGATTTTTACGAACAACAATTACAACCATTACAAGACGCTTTGGATCGGATTAACCATGAGGTTTCAGAAATGCAACAATTGATGGGGACTTATCTGGACAGCAACCCTAGCAATGCTGTAACAAAAATTGAGGATATTATAACCGATTTAACAGCTACTTAAATTCTGGGGAAAATTAACCAGCAAATAGTCTTGGTGATGATCTGCAAACAAAATTTTTTTCATGGGGATAACTTCTACCACGCAATTGGAGTATGAGATCCCTTGGAGTGTTCTCACAAATTCAGATGTCCAAATATTTTCCTCCACCGGAGTTCCCTGGTTCTGAAGTAAATTAAGCAATCGCGATCGCGCTATACCTGGGAGAATTCCTGAACCCAATTTGGGAGTATACCAACAACCATCTCGCCAACCCCAAAGATTGCCAGTACTAGTTTCTAACCAATTACCTTGGCGATCTATTAAAATTGCTTCCTGAGCGTGAAAGTTTTTCGCTCGATTACGGGCTAAGTAAGCAGCCAAATAATTACCCGTTTTGTGTTGAGCTACTTCCCGTTTAAAGATAGGTTCTGTAGCAACCCAGGCGATTATTCCCTTTCTCTGACGTTGTTTTAAGTCAGATGGCAGATTACGACCTGCTATTAATTCTTTGCCGTCGGGAAATACCATCATTCTCAAGACAGGGAAACTAGCTAAAATTAATTCTGCACCTTGTTGCAATGTTTGCCAATTAGGTTGCTGCCAATTAAAGATCTCAATACTGTGACTAAGGCGATCGCAGTGAGCTTGCCAATATGTTAACGGATGTTGCAAAGATTTTTCATATACTCGTATGGTAGTAAACACCGATGCTCCATAGAGCAATCCTGGCTGATTAATATTTATCTGAAGGTAGTTGTGACTGATTAATTGACCATCGTACCAAAACATACTGAGCCTACCCACATACCGCTCTATTACTATTGATCTGATCGATCTGATTGATTTGGTTCAGTTAATTCTAATTCTTGAGTATCTGTAGTAGGATTGGATTTATCTTGTTTTTGAATAGTTTGTTGCACCAAGAAAAGTGTAACTAACCCTGCCACCAGAGAAACAATTAAAAGTAGAATCAGCGGTTTTAACCATGTTGGTTGTCTTTTGACTGTTAACGATTCTCCAATCAATGGTTCTCCAATCGGTTGTTCTGGTATCTCGGTTTCTGCTGGGGAATTTTCTTCAGTAGGGGTAGAGTCAGTCACAATCGCATTCGTCAGATTAGTATCAGACCATAAACTAGATTCGCTAATTGCAAATTCGACATCTGACCAAGCAAGTTTTATCTGAGAAGCATCAGCTAGAGGTTCTAACTGACAATGAACTAAAGCTACGGTAACATTATCATGTCCATTTTGTTGATTAGCAATGCTAATTAGTTCTTTGACTGCACTCGGTAGATCTTGATTACCATCTAAGACTGGTAAGATCTTACTCCGCCAATTTTGTTCCACACGATCAAAATCACTTAGACCATCTGTGCAAAGCAAGAAAATACAGTCACCATCAATCAGATAACGCTGTAAATTGGGATGAAGTGCCGCTGAATCTCGCATACCTATAGCTTGAATCAAAGCTCCAGCGGAGGGGTATTGTAAAGAATCTCGATAGACAGCATAACCTAGGCGCACTTCTCGCGATGCCAAGTCATCATCAATGGTTATTTGGTGACAGCTGTTGGGAGTAATCCAATAAATACGAGAATCCCCTACATGAGCAATATACATTTCATGAGCACAGGAGAGAGTCATAACCAGAGTAGTTCCCATGCGCTGTCTTTCCTGACGTTGTTCAGTATCATTGCGCTGACTAATGATATCGTTTGACCCATTAATGTATTTGGTCAATTTTCCCAATACTTTTCCTGGGCGATGATTTTGGTCTTGAAGAGCTAGTTTTGATATTTTGCTACGTAGATACTTAATCGTCTCTTGAGAGGCTATTTCTCCACCATCATGTCCGCCCACTCCATCGCAGACAATAGCTAAAGAATTCTCCGAGCTAGGAATGTTATCTAGTTGACTATGAACTGGATAAGCAGCATCTTCATTGTTACTACGGCTCGGGCCGGAGTCGCTCAGAGCATAGATTTGATATGAGTATTTTCTGGCTTTTCTAGTTTGATTAGCAGCTTGATCTAAAATGGCGATCGCCTGACTAACTTGATCAATCAGCCCTGCCTTGAGACGAGCGGCAAGCTGTTCGAGCACTTCTCTAATGCTAGGATGAGCATCTTCTGCCCACTGCGACCATAAACCACCTAACTCTCTCAAACTGGGCTGATGATCTTGGTCAGGATGTAATTGCAGTATTTGCACTAGCTGACCGTTAACTCTAATTAAATCTGGATTGAGTAAAGTAGAAGCTACTTTCTTAGCAAATAATGGTTTCCATAATTTTGCTAATTGCCATAGCCAGTTCAGTTGCTGAAGAGCCGTAGCACTTGACCATAAAAATTTCAGTTTGGGAAGAAGCTGTTGAGGATAATCTAGTTTTCCAGGAATACTGCTGGGTACTGTCCCATAATCTAAAAGCCAAGCATCTGTACCATCTAATTGACCATAAACTTGTGGAATATGAGGATAATAAGGAAATAATTGCAGATAAGCAACAATTTCCTGAGGAACTTCTTCAGGAGTTACTGGAGGACTACTTGGTTGAGTGTCCAAGAAAATTTGCGGTCCCAAAGCCAAATATCTGCCATTAATTAAGGTTTGCTCTTGCCCATCGGAAATTGTTATTTTATTGCTCCAAAGATAGCGTCTGATTATTGGCGTACTACATCGATGGCAAACAAGAGCTTCTAGTTTATTAGACGCTCCACATTGATGATTCGAGCATTGAATTCTAGGCTCAGAGTATGGCATAGACGGTTTAAGCTATTGAGCGTACTCCTTGTAACAGAAGTTGAGGTTACGTTTTTTTGCAGACAGCCACCGGGGGCTTTGTGACACAAAGAGACCAAATAATTTTGACATTCAATCGACTCTTAAGCCGATATTATAAACTTATCAGTCTGTTTATTATGTCAAATCTCATAGACTTTAAAGTATTCCTATACTAAATTAGAAATTTTATTTACGTTGGTTTTAGTCTGAACTATTATTAAGATCTTTATTTTCATAAAGTTTCTGCAAACTTTCCTGTAAAGCTATAGTTAGCTTTTGCGAGCTTTTTCTTGATGAATTGCTCAGGTATTCGGCTACTGTTATCGGTGTCCCAATATCCACCTTGACTTCTGTTCCCCAACTGGGACAAGGCTTACTATAGCGAATCCCCACAGGTAATATTTTAACTCTTCTCTCTGATTTGTCTGTTTCTGCTTGCAAGGCAATTAAAGCAACTCCTCTCTTGAGGGGATGTATTTGGTAATCATGGAAAATTCCCCCTTCAGGAAAGATTACCAACATTTCCTGAGCTTGCTGCAATAATTTAATGCTGTGGCGAATACTATTAATTTGAGGTCGTTCTGTATTTACGGTAAATCCTCCCATACGACGAATAAACCAACCCTGCACTCCTTTAACCTCATTAGCAGAAACCATAAAGCGCAAATCTCTGCCGCTAACCAATCTTCCTAGGGCATAAGGAACAATAAAAGCATCCCAGCGAGAGCGATGTGTCGGTGCAATAATTACTGGTTCTTGTAGAGGAATATTTTCTTGTCCAGTGATTTGTATTTTGCCAAAGAAAAGAGGTAAAACAAAATAACATCCTAAAGGATAAAGTATTTTGGCTAGCCAGGGAGATATGCGAGAATTTAATTCATCCGAGTCCTCTGTATTAAAATCTGTTGAATTGTGCTGTGTTTTTGTCTGCGTCATTAAATGAACTAAAGTTTACTCCATTCTATTTACTACCTTAATTTTTCTTTATCTAAATGTCTGTTGAATACTGGACACTTACTGAGTTGTCATCTGTTGGATGGGATTTGGATCTTGGTCGAAAATTTTTGGTAATTTAGATCAATTACTTAATGAATATCTAAATCAAGTAGTGCAACCAGATTTATCAGCAGACTCTTTACTCAAAGCTACAGAATTATCCAAAAGCTTTGGAGGTATCAAAGCAGTAGACAATGCCCGAATAGAAGTTAATCGCGGGAGTATTACAGGATTGATTGGTCCCAATGGAGCTGGCAAAACAACTTTATTTAATTTGCTCTCTAATTTTATTCCGCCCGATCAGGGCAAGATCTTATTTGATCGACAGCCAATTCATAATTTACCGCCCCACAAAATTGCTACTCAGGGATTTATTCGTACGTTCCAGGTAGCCAGAGTGCTTTCTCGTCTGTCAGTTTTAGAAAATATGCTTTTGGCAACACCACATCAAACTGGAGAAAATTTTTTTAAGGTTTGGTTTCAGCAGTCAAAATTGAGAGCAGAGGAAAGAAAAAATAAGGAACGAGCCATGGATATTTTGGAGTCGGTAGGGTTAGCAGCTAAGGCTCAGGATTATGCTGGGGCATTATCAGGAGGACAAAGAAAGCTCTTGGAAATAGCTCGTACTTTGATGACTAATCCCAAATTGATCTTGTTGGATGAACCAGCAGCAGGAGTCAACCCTACTTTAATTAACCAAATCTGCGAACATATCGTTAACTGGAATCAACAGGGAATTTCTTTTTTGGTGATTGAACATAACATGGATGTAATTATGAGCTTGTGCGATCGCGTTTGGGTCATGGCAGAAGGAACAAACTTAGCAGAGGGGACACCAGAAGAAATTCAAAATAATAAATCAGTATTAGAAGCCTATTTAGGACAATAAATCAGTAATCAGTAATGACGATTATCTTAACTAACGATGATGGGATTGATGCGCCTGGAATTCGCGCCTTGCAACAGGCTGTAACTGGAGAAAGCATTATTGTTGCCCCTAATAAACAGTACTCCGGCTGCGGACACCAAGTTACTACTCATCAAGGAATCAAGCTAGAGCAAAAAACAACCAGCGAATATTCTTTAGATGGTACCCCTACAGATTGTACTCGCATGGCAATTACCCAGATTGCTAAAAATACGCAACTAGTTCTTTCAGGAATTAATGCGGGGGGAAATCTAGGTACGGATGTCTATATTTCTGGTACAGTCGCCGCAGTCAGAGAGGCTGCTATTCATGGTATTCCTGGAATTGCTATTTCTCATTGGATTAAACGACCATTAGTGATTGATTGGCAGCAAGCGACTCGTTGGACAAGTAGAGTATTACAGAATTTGTCAGCTCGTCCTTTACCTCATGGTAGCTTTTGGAATGTTAATTTACCTCATCTCGAACCCCATCAGCCTGAACCCAAAATTATTTTCTGTGAACCGAGTACCGATCCTTTACCAGTAGATTTCCGTGTCGAAGGAGATACCTATTATTATCAAGGTGAGTATGCTAAACGCGATCGCACTCCAGGGACAGATGTGGATATCTGTTTTGGAGGTAATATCTCTGTAACTTTAATTAGTTTATAAAGTTTATAAATTAGGTCATGGCGTGTTTAAGCAGAGCATCTTGAATACTGGGAGGCAATTGACGCATAATTTTGCCTTTCTCGCGATCAACTCCCACAAGAACTACTTTGCCGGTAACAAATAGTTCCTGCCCGTCATAGGACTGGATCTGATAATCCCAGTTGATACGGACTCCTTTAGTTTCTATCAAGCGGGTTTTAACTATAGCCGAGACTCCCAAGCGAATTGGTAGATGATAACGTAGGGATAAGTCAACTACGGGCAAATCACAACCTAAAGCAACTAAATCGGCAAACTCAATCCCAATGGAACGTAAATACTCAATTCTCGCTTCTTCCATCCAGGTTACATAAGTGCCATGCCAGACAATTCCTGCATAATCTGTGTGGTGTGGCTGAGCTTTGACTGGATACTCAAACCATCGCTGGGTTTGAGCTTGTAAGCCAGGCTCTGATTCAATAGCCGAGGTGGGTAATTTGGGTAACTGAGGAGGTTGTTTTGCTTGATCTGTCAATTTCTTTATATTCCTAATGATTTATCTACTAAGAATTAGTCACTTTAATTATTTTAAGCTCAATTGAATTTTGCACAGGTACTTATTTCAAAGAGGTTGCTTATCAGGAATACCGACTGCACGGGGGAATTTTTGAGGAGTTGCGGAAAGTTTGCGTAAATAAACACAGTTACGTACTCCTTTACTGACTGGGGTTTCCCAAGGATAAAGCAATTCGATTTCGCCACCTAACTGAGCTACTGCCGACTTCAAACTATCCGTATCTTCATCATTCCAATGACCTCGATAGAGAACAGCCATCCCTCCTACTTTGACAAAGGGAAGACTATATTCGGCACATACCGAAGCCTTACTAACTGCTCTAATTAAAGCCAGATCGTAAGTTTCACGATCGCCGGGAATTCTGCCTAAAGCTTCGGCGCGGGCAACAACTCCTGTGGCATTATTCAACTTGAGTTTGGTAATCAGACTATTAACAAAAGCAATTTTTTTACGGGTAGAATCTAGTAGTGTAATCTGCCAATTAGGAAAAGCGATCGTCAGAGGAATACCTGGAAAACCTGCCCCTGTACCAATATCAATCACTTGCAATTCTTGAGTCAAATAATTGTTATCCAAGCCAATTATCCCGGATAGTGAGTCCCACAAATGTTTTTCCCAAAAATCCTCTGGAGTAGTAATCCGAGTCAAATTTTGCTGACGATTGCCCGCTAAGATCTCTTGATAAACTTGTTGAAACAATTGCTCTTGAATGGTGTTGGGTTGCCAATGAAGAGTTTGTTGCCACATTTGGTTCATCTGAGGCAGCTTATTAGTTCTAATTTGACTCATAGGCTCATAGTTGATTATTTGTTCAAGGCAACTGGCTCAATAGGTTTTAACTCTCCTTGGTTAATTGTCCAACAGCGATCGGCTATTTCAATTAATTCACCAGGATCGTGAGTAACAACTAATAGCGTCCAATGCTGTTTTAATTTGGCTAATAATCTAGCTAGCTGAATTCGCATTGACCAATCTAATCCTGCGGTGGGTTCGTCTAACATTAATACATTAGGTTGACGAATTAGCTGCACTGCTAAAGCCAAGCGACGTTGCTGACCTCCGCTCAAATCATGAGGAGATACATTAAGTGATATCTGGTCTAATCCTACCTCGCTTAAGGCATCTTTCACCCTTTTGATGTCTAATTCTGGATGACCTAAACGTAATTCTTCTAGCACTGTGCCACCACAAAAATGCCGTTCAGGAAACTGAAATACCAATCCTGCTAACTGTTGTAATTCAATATCTGATAGTTGTTTGGTACGCCAATAAATCTGTCCTTTAGTGGGCTCTGCTAATCCCGCTAAAATTTCGAGGATAGTAGTTTTTCCTGAGCCACTCGCACCAACAATTAGACCTAGTTTCTGTGCTGGGAGTTCTAGGTTAATATTTTTAAGAATAGGTTGAGGGGTAGCAGGAGGATGATAAATTAAATTTTGCAGTCGGAGCATTATCTAGTATCTCGAAATTTAATATCCCAATTATACGATTTTTAATTTAGCTAAGTTTAGTTTGTTATTGACGATAATTAATAATAATATTATTTAAAATTTCTGGAACTAGATTTTTGATGATTACGTCGATATTTGTGAAGTTAACCAATAGTCATAATGAAGAGAAAAACTAATCTTACTGGTTTTAAAATTAAGTTAAAACAATTGGTTTGGGCTTTACCCTTGAGTATTACTATGACTATTGGCTTAAGCAATAGCGCGGCTCTGGGGAAAGATCCTTTTCGCTCCGAAAATCCCCGTGAAATTGGGAAGTATACGGAAGAAGCGTTTAAAACTGTATTTTTGGAAGGAGATTACAAAACAGTCAATGAAAAGCTAGCATTAGCCGAATCCGAAGAGGCAAATGAACCTTTAACTTATGCTTTACTTGCTTCTTTAGCCTATACTGAAAAAGACTGGGAAAGTATTAAAAAATATGCTGCCAAAACTTTAGAATCGGCACAGTTTTTAAGTGTGGAAGATCCAGTACGGGGTAATCTTTATTTGGCAGTAGGACATTTTTTAGATGGGGCTTATATTTACGAGAAACAAGGCGCTCTTGATGCTATTAATAAGTTACAATTGGTTTTTAAATACTTCGATGAAGCAGAGGCAAGCGATCCCAATGACCCGGAATTAAACTTAATCAAAGGCTATATAGATTTGTTATTAGCCGTAAATCTGCCTTTTTCTAGTCCCGAACAGGCGATCGCTCGTTTTGAGACTTACGCTGCTCCCAATTATTTAGTCGAGAGGGGTTTAGCTGTAGCTTATCGTGATTTGAAACAATATAATCAGGCTTTGCAATATGCCGAACAGGCTCTAAAAACTGCTCCTGAGAATCCAGAACATTATTATTTAAAAGGACAAATCCTCAGACAAATTGGTAAGAAAGAAAACGATATTAAAGTCCTAGAAGATGCCATCAAAAACTTTGAGCAAGCTCTGGAAAAATCTGCACAACTCCCTGATTTTGTTTTAGAAACCCTTGAAAGAGAGAATCGTTTAACCAAAGAAAAAATTGCTGAAATTGAATCGGAAACAGCGGCTAAAGGTTTTGTTAACTTTAAAAATTAAAATATTTAAAAATCATCAAGATTAATACTTTTTACTTCGTTAAAATCGATATTAACCAGTCCTATTTCTCTCGGCTAGCTTTTCTTGGATAGTTACCGTAATCAGAGTGATTGCAGTTAGAGGTAGGGCAAAAAAGAGCATAATAGTAGTATAAACTGGGAGGCTTTCGTGGTTAATTGCATCCAAAATTAGATAGCCATTGTATGCCAAATAGTAGAACAAAAATAGTAACCCTTCCCAACGCTCAATCCGTTTACCAGAATAAAAAATTGGCAGACAAGCAAAAGCCACAGCGATCGCCACAGGCGCATTAAACTGAATTACAGCTTCACTGACTTGAATTCCATTGGGTGACAATATTCCTGCCACACCTAATACTGTCAGAATATTAAAAATATTGCTGCCTAAAACATTCCCCACTGCGATATCTCTTTCACCGCGAAGACTGGCAATAACAGATGTTGCCAGTTCTGGTAAAGATGTGCCAATTGCCACAATAGTTAAACCAATTAATAATTCACTGACTCCTAGTGCTTGGGCAATAGCCACTGCTGACACGACTAGCCAACGAGACCCCAGAATAAGTAAACCTGACCCACCAAGAATAAAAACTATATTTTTTAACCATAAAGCTAGAGAACTTTGACCGGAAAAACTATATTCTTCAGAAAACTCGTCTTGTTCCACTCCCTGCTGACGACCTTGATAAATTAAAGAAATTGTATAGACTATACCGCCAATAAATAAAATTAGACCGTCTACTCTGCTTAGTTTGCCATCTAAGCTAAACATCAACAATAGCAATGAGACCCCAATCATAATGGGCACATCGGAGCGAATAATTTGTTTGGTGACGACTAGGGGGGCAACAAGTGACGACAAACCCAAAACTAATAAGATATTACAGATATTACTACCAATAGCATTGCCAATTGCAATATCACCCTGTCCAGAAAAGCTGGACATAATACCGACAGACATTTCTGGTGCACTGGTACCATAGGCGACAATAGTTAGTCCAATAATTAAGGGAGGAATTTGCAAAATCGCGGCCACGTTAGATGCACCCTTAACCAAAAATTCAGCACCCACCACTAGTAAGACTAGTCCTACTACTAAGGTAAAAAAAGTTATTGGGTTCATAAAGTCAGAAATGATAAGTTTAGTTTATTCAATCTTGCTCAGTATTGATTAGATTAATTGAAATCAGAATATACTTAACCAATAACTCATAACTTGTAACTATCTTGCTGGTACAAATTGAATCTCGAAATTGCGCTCATCTAGAATCTTCAAGGTTTTAAGACTAGAAATTATACTTCAGCACATAAACATAAGTTAATACATTCAAGCTACTCAGTTGAGGGAAACTTGGTTGCTATCTAGTAAATAGTAAATAGGCAAAATATTTTATCTATTATCCTTTAAATAATCCTTGAGGACGTACTAACAAAATAATTACCATAATTGCTAAAGCTACTCCCAGCTTATATTCTGGACCCAAAATGGGAACACTTAATTCTTGGGCAATGCCAATAATAAAAGCACCAACAATGGCTCCATAAGGATTGCCGATGCCGCCTAAAATTACCGCAGCAAACATGGGTAAAATGAGAAACCACCCCATATTGGGACGTACTACCGCAATCAAGCCATACATTCCACCAGCAAAGGCAGTTAACACTCCCGTAATTATCCAAGTCCAGAGGACAACCCGTTCGACATTAATTCCAGACACCCTAGCTAAATCAATATTGTCAGCAACAGCTCGCATTGCCTTACCGATTTTAGTATTTTGCAGAATCAAATGTAAAATAACTATAGCAGCGATTGCTAATCCGATGACTATGAGACGATAATAAGCAATACGCAGGTCGCCGAATTGTAATGCTGCGACTACAGGTAATTCATAAAGCTGATTACTACCGCCAAAGAGCAATAAAATACCATTACGGATAAATAAAGCTAGTCCAATAGAAATAATAATTAAAGTAGTATCATTGGCGCGGCGATCGCGCATCGGCTTCCAAAGTAAATATTCCGCAATTAGCATGGCAATAATTGTCCCCACTGCTCCCAAGCTCATTGCTAACCAGATATTTAAGCCACTAGTATTAGCCAGCCAAGTTAGATAGGCTCCCAGAGTCATAAAGTCTCCATGAGCAAAGTTAGAAAGATTGAGGATGCCGTAGGTAAGGGTTAAACCAATGGCAGCTAAAGCTAAAATACTACCGATGGCGATGCCATTAAAGATAAGTTGAGGATCGAAATCGAAATTTAATTGAGAGATTAATAACCACATTCTATTGTGAAGTAATTCCACTTTATTAAACAGTAAATAGAGCCAATATAACAGTAGTGGCAAGTAAACAACTGGCAATCTCAATTATCTATTAGTTACTGCTAGTTACTGCTCAATCTGGTGGTATTTTTCAACATCTAGCTGGAGCTAATTATTTGTTGATTAAGGGAATTAAGTTTTAGGTAGATGTTTTTCATAATGGGGACATTCATCACAAGGTCCGCTGGGGTTGATTGCGCAGCGGAGATAGGGAGAATGAGCGTTGTTAATACAGGTAGTATCTCCAATATAATATTTAGTTACTGGTCGACGATAACTGCCCAAAGAAGAATCATCTCGAACGCGATGGACAAAGCCACTGCCCAGTGAGCTTTCCCTGTATCGGTCGTTGTGCAAGAGGTCTCTCTGGTGCAAAGTAGTTAAAATTTGAGCGCGTCTTAACCTCATTTGCCAACGAGCTTTAGCTTGGCGAAAAATAAGTAAATAAACTAAAGAAGGCAAACTACTCAATAAGAGGATAAGAGCTAGCTTGATGACAAAATCAGACAAAAAGTTAGTCATATTTAGCTAGATAAAGAGGAATAGGTGAGGGGCTTATTATTAGCAATGTTAGCAATCTAGCACTTATTATCTCTGCAAAACCAGCTTTAAAATAATTAATTATTTTTCATGTTAGCTTCTGTCAATGCGGTACGAATATTAATTTGTTTTGCCTTTTGATGCTTTCTGCTCATCCTCAATTGCAGCTAAAGCAGCTTTAATTAGTTGAAAATAGGGGGGTTGAGTCACATTGACTTGTTTAGCTTCTTCTCTAGTTTTACCTAATAAGCCAAGGCGATCGCCCTGGTTAACGGCTAAGACATGACCGCGATCGTTTCTGATTCTCAGTTCTTGGAGAGATTGTTGCAGACTACAGACATAAATTCTGCCGCTATGGGTAAATACCGCTTTTTGACTCTTGGTATCGTTGTGAGGCATTCTTTTATTTAAGGAGGCAATATTACGATTGCCTTTTGCTGGAGTCAGACGGACTCCCACTAGTTCTAGTTCGATGCTAGTATTTCCCTGCCAATGATTTTCTTTTAATTTGTAAGCAATATCTAAATGTTCTGGCAAACGGAAATATTCTCCCCACCGCCAAGCCAGAGCTTTAATCTGACACTGGGAATTGTCATCCTGTAAAGTCAGTTTTAAATGGTTTTTGCCAATGATTTTTTGCTCAATTACCCGTACATTAGGTGTCCAAAAAACAGGTGTGCTATTGCCAATTCCCCAAGGTTGTAGACTTTCTAGTTGTTCATATAATTGGAAATTGATTTGTTTTAAACTTGCCTGAGCATCAATTTTAACTAGAGGTTTTAAATGTTCTACTTCGAGACATTGATAAGCAAACTCACTCAATCTTTGTTTTACTTGTGGCAAATTTTGAGCAGGAAAACTAAAGCCCCCTGCTGCCCGATGACCACCATATTTACCTAATAAATCGCGGCAATAGTTGAGGGCATCAAAGACATTAAATTCATCAATACTTCTAGCAGAGCCGCGAATTGTACTGGCTGAATGACCATCCTCTGATTCATAAGTCCCGATAAACACGGGAACACCATAACGCTCGACTAATCGTGATGCCACAATTCCAATTACTCCATGATGCCACCCCGCTGCTACCACTACTAAAACTCGCTCTTGTTGCCAAGGAATGGGAGTGGATTCCACCAGAGCGATCGCCTCTTGTTCAATTTGTTCACATAGTTGACGACGTTGTTGATTAATTTGCTCGCACTGCATTGCTCTTTCTAAAGCTATCCCTGGTTCATCAGTAGTCAATAATTCAATGACCATTTGTGGATCGCCAATGCGCCCTACGGCATTGATTCTGGGACCTAACCTAAAGCCAATATCGTCAGGCTTGAGTTGTTTTTGTGCTTCATCAATTCCTGCTACCTGCATCAAAGCTTGAATGCCTACTAATTGAGAATTAGGCAATGCCCGTAAACCCCTCTTGAGCCAACGACGATTTACTCCCACCAATGGAGCAAGATCGGCTATAGTACCTAGGGTAAATAGTTCCAAGATGGGATTGGTTAAACCTTTTAATTTTCCCAGACTTTTAGCTGTGGCGATCGCCAGAATATAGGCCACTCCAACTCCAGCAAGTCCCTTATAGGGAGAACTATCGGGTAATAACTTAGGATTAAGTATGGCATCTGCTGGAGGTAAATTTTCCGGTAAGTCGTGGTGATCGGTAATAATGACGCTCAAGCCTAATTCTACAGCTCTGGCAATGGGATCGTAAGCAGAAATACCGTTATCTACCGTAAGAATTAAACCTACTCCATTGGCGGCAAATTCTTCCACAATGCGCTTATTGATGCCATAGCCATCTTTCATGCGACTAGGGATGGCATAGTCTACCTTGGCTCCTAAATGCTTTAAGGCACGTAATAATAAAGCTGTACTCGTCATGCCGTCAGCATCATAATCGCCACAGATGGCAATCTGTTCAGAATCAGCGATCGCCTGCTTGAGTAACTCTACGCTATCTTCTAGGTCTGGAAACTCTTCTAGAGGAGAGGGTAATTCTTCGGTTTCTGGTTCAATGTAAATCTGGGCTAGATCTGAAGTAGCGATGCCACGATTAATCATGACCTGATTAACCAACGGTAAAAATCCAGTAGAGGCACTTAACTCCGATGCTGCTTGAGGTTGGGCGGTGGCAATTTGCCATCTTTGATTGGGAAAGCGTTTGCGTACAGGGCGATTACTCTCTAAGTGGGTTTGGCGATCGCTCATTATTGAATCTGATTTGCTTTACTTAACCTAAAAAGTCTAACCTAAGTTAGTTAAAAATCCTTGGGAAAGCAAATTTCGCCAGAAAAATAACGATCAATTGTAAAAATTGCCTTCCAATTCTGATTCGAACTCATTTGATAGAGATTCAGATTCGATTAGCTGCTGAATTTGCTGTTCCCAATCTCGACCAATTTGTACCGTAATATCAGAATTTAGCACTCCAGTACTTTCTACCAGAACTTCGCCTACACCTAAAACTGAACGTACTTCCTCGGCAGCGTCATCATCTCCAGACTGAGCAATTATTCTGGTGGTAGATAAAGGATCTTGCCAATTTTTGCTCGCCACAACTCTTCGATAACCAGCTTCTCTTAAGGCATCCAAAGCTGACTGCAGGACTTGTTGATCTCCTGTACTGTCTTGCACCGAAATTCTCAGACGAGGAGATTGAACCGAAGATTGACCTTCTAAAGTTGGAGATTGACTACTAGCGATCGCATACTGCTCTAGAGATTGAGGTCGATTAAAATGTTTGCTCATTAACTTATTAATGGCATCATAATTGGGGAGCCAATAGCTAATCGGTTCATCGCCACTATTAAAGTCACCTGGTAGCATTGTCATTTTGACCTGAGAACGGTCAATCTTAGAGGCAAAATTAGACAAAGCCATTAGTTCTCTCACAGTTAAATTAGTATCCAAGTGAGATTGAATCACCGAAAGTATCTTGGGAATTCTAACTACCGTAGCTGGTTTAAGAGTTTGTTCTACGGCAGACCGCATTAACATTTGTTGACGCTGTACTCTACCAATATCACCTAGGTTATCGTAGCGAAAACGTAGAAATTGCATGGCTTTATCACCATCAAGATGCTGAACTCCTTTCTTGAGATCGACATAAAGATGTTGACTAAAATCGTTATACTTCATGTCTTTCGGGACGTTTACCGTCACACCTCCCAAAGCATCAATGAGTTTTTCCACTCCTTGAACATTGACTCGAACATAGCGATCAATGTTAATGCCCCCCAATAACTCGCTAGTTGCAGCAGCAGTTAAGGCCGGACCACCATATTCATTGGCACGGTTGATTTTTTCGACTCCATACCCTTCAAGGTAAACACGGGTATCTCGAGGAATGGAAAGTACCGACAGTTTTTCTCTTTTAGGATCGAACCTTAAGAGCAACATACTGTCACTCAAGCCTTCAAAAGAGTTTACTAAGTGATGATAACCAACATCCTGTTTTTTATATTCAATTCCCCTGCGTTCGAGATCGGAGCTAATTACTTTGATGCCTAAAACTAGAATATTTACGGGGCGGGATAATTCTGGTAAATTCAAATTTTTAGCAGTGACAGTGTCTTCTTTATTGAAGACTTTTTGTTCTTCAGTACTTAATTCTGCTTGCTGTAAAGGTGAAGCATTGGACAGAGCTACGGCCAAGAATGCTCCTACACCTGCTGACATCAGAGAAACAGTCGCTAAAGCCAGTCCCACTAGAATTGCTCTTCCTTTATTCAATTTCTTCCTGTGATTATTGCTGCGATAGGTGACGCTAGAGTTAACTTTGATGGTCGGTTGTCTACCCGAAGGATTCGATTGATAAGCTTTTCTCAGTGACACTGGATACCCTCACGCTAAATAAATATAAATTATCTTTCTTAAACAAATATTTAAGATATTTATATACAAAAATGTAATTCGATCAATATTAACAGTTATTTGCTAGAAAAAATACTTAGATGAAAATTACTCAAAAGCACATTATTAACTAAGTACTAACTCACAAGGTTTGATTGATAGCTTATTTTAGTTATTCATACTCAAAATTCGCTTTTCAATTTTAGCTTTTCGATTTTAGCTTCTCCATTAGAGTAATGGCAGTTAGAGTAAATGACGAACAAAAATTATAGATGTTCAACTATTTATCGTTCTATCGTGTTGCTCAGTCTTTATCTGCTGGAAATAGATTTCTTTTGTGCAAATTAAACATTAAAACTGTACAGGTGACAAAATATCCTGTAGTTAAGATGGCATTAGTATAAAGTAAACGGAAAGCGATTATCCCAGAAGTGTTTGCTGCTCCCAGAGAAAGTAAGCAATAGGAACTTAACCAAACCAAAATTAGCGTTACGGACCAGCGACTTACTTTTTGCCGTTCATAATTAGCTTGGTTACTAAGTTGTGTTAAGTGCCTTTTTTCTGAGTCAGTCTTTCTAGTTTCTCTATCTTTCTGAGATAGATAGAGAGTCCAGATTGCCGGAATTACCCCAACAATTGGTAGTAAATAAATCCAGAGCATAAGATATTTCTCTGTTTGATTTGAGTAATTATATTGATTGTGCATAATCATTTTATTGGTTAAGTTATAAATTAAGAACTGATGACAAAATCAATTAAAGAGAAGATTTCAGCTATTGTCTTAGCTGGGGGCAAAAGTTCTCGCATGGGACAAGATAAAGCCTTACTAACTATAGGTAAAAATACGTTACTAGCGCGAACTAGTCTTATTGCCCGTGATTGTGCAGATCGTGTTTATGTAGTTACACCTTGGACTGGAAAATATCAGACTATTTTGCCCCCAGGATGTCAACTAGTTAAAGAACAGCTAGTCTTAGATGCCCAGTCTAATACGCCTTTGATCGGATTTACTCAGGGATTACAATTAGTTGAGACCGAGTGGGTATTATTACTTGCTTGCGATCTACCTCGATTATCCTCGTCTCAAGTAAAACAGTGGTCATTAGCTTTGGCAACAGTATTACCCACAGAAATAGCCTTGTTACCCCGTCAGACTAAAGGTTGGGAGCCTTTATGTGGTTTTTACCGTCGAGACTGTTTACCCCTACTAGAAGCATATCTAGCTCAAGGGGGACAATCTTTTCAATCTTGGTTAGCGAACTATTCTGTCCGAGAATTGTCAGTAAACGATCGCAGTTGTCTATTTAACTGCAACACCCCCGAAGACTGGGAAGTAATAAAAATTCAAAACATGAAAGATGAAGAAGGAAGTAACTAATAATTTTCTATTGCCCTCTTTCGTTTAAGGCTTGGTTAATAATTTCGGTTTTTAGCTGTTTGAGTTGCTGTCGATCAAATCCTCTACTTCTTAAGTTTTGATATCAGCTTGAGGTTATTTATTTAAATAACCATGGTGAATTGATTTTGTTTGAGCGGAAACGTCAGTCGAGACAGTCGAACTTGCCAAACTTAAAATAGTCGATAGAATCAGGAGTAATATTTTTTTCTCATGGGACAACTATTTAATTAAATATTTCTATATTTACCACTGTTATCCACATGAATTATGAACGCAATATATTTATTTTTCTCTTTAATACCTTTAATAATAAAGTGGTCAAATCTCGTTCCCAATCTAGAAGACATACTAGACCTAAGTTTCAGCTAAAATTTTTGGGACAGTATATACTATTTTTTCTTGCTTCATGGAAGCAGCTAGACTGGATTTTACTCTTATTAGTAATCGGGTTGACAACTTTTGGCGGTTTTACCATCTACAGCACCGAATTGGCTGAAAGGCACAGCTATAGTTATCAACATTGGACAATTGGTGTACTGGGTCTAATAATAGTACTCATCATATCTCGTTGGCGTTATCAGTCATTGTTGCGATGGCATTGGCTTATTTATGCTTTAACTAATCTTTCTTTAATTGCCGTAACTTTTACAGGAGTATCAGCCAAAGGAGCGCAGCGATGGATTACGGTAGCCGGGTTTAATATTCAGCCTTCAGAGTTCGCTAAAATCGGCATAGTAATTACTTTGGCAGCACTGCTACACAATCAAGATGGGGCTAATTTGAAGACAGTGGTTAGAACCCTAGTAATTACAATTGTTCCCTGGATGTTGGTGTTTTTGCAGCCAGATTTAGGTACTTCGTTAGTGTTTGGGGTGATAGTTATAACGATGCTTTATTGGGCAAATGCGAAAGCTGGCTGGTTGGTTTTGATGATTTCGCCCTTATTTTCCGCTATCTTGTATCATTTATATCTTCCTGGTTGGCTTTTTTGGGTTTTACTTATAGCTGGGATTGCCTGGCTTACTTTGCCTGTCAAGATAGTTTCTACTCTAAGTGCGATCGCACTCAACCTGGGTGCAGTAGAATTGGGCAACTTTTTTTGGGGACTGCTTAAGGATTATCAAAAAGCACGGTTAATTATGTTTCTCGACCCCGAACAAGATCCTTTAGGCGGTGGATATCATCTTATTCAATCGCGAATAGCGATCGGTGCCGGCAAACTTTGGGGACAAGGATGGCATCAGGGAACACAAACTCAACTTAATTTTATTCCAGAGCAGCATACTGATTTTATTTTTTCTGCTGTGGGAGAAGAGTTTGGTTTCATTGGCAGTATTTTACTGTTGGCAGTATTTTGGTTGATATGTATGCGCTTAATTTGGGTTGCTTCTACGGCTAAAGATAACTTTGGCTCATTGTTGGCGATCGGAATTTTAGCAATTATTGCTTTTCAAACCATAATTAATATTAGTATGACTATTGGGCTAGCACCAATTACTGGCATTCCTTTACCTTGGATGAGTTACGGACGCTCTTCGTTACTATCTTGTTTTATTGGGATTGGTTTAGTAGAGTCGGTAGCTAATCACCGAGAAAACAAGAAAAGAAAATCATATTAAAAGAAAAATTTCTTTTTTACCAATTATTACTAATTTCATGATTTAGCCTAATTAAAATGTCACCAACCAATTCTTTAAATTGCCGTTTGTGACGAATGCGCTGCGACATACTACTCAAGGTCGACATTTAGTAGATTGGGAAAGAAAGGTAGGATATTAATATGAAGAGTTTAAATAACCTCTGAATGGATATCCCAGTCAAAAACTTAGACCATGTAGATATAGTAGCGGGAATTCTTGACCAGATAGGATTAGTTGAAGAAATAGATAAATAAAAAATAAAACAACATTCCTAATAAATAGACTCGTTGCGAATTAAGCTTAAAAAATGCTTCAAACCCTTATCAATCAAAGCATCCAACGGTTTTTGACCACCAATATCTTTAAGCCTTATCTGGTAAGCTTTTCAGCAGTTTTAAACTTTATTTCACAACAAGTCTAATAATTAGCACAGGTCAAGTAGTAAAAGCCATGATTCTTACTGGATTGGGCTTTGTTAGCGCACCTCTGTACCTGTTCGGAGAATTCTTTATCGGCAAAGCAACCGTACATTTTCTGGGAGAAATGATTAAACCAGAACATTTGAACGATGACCGAATCGGAAGAGCTTTGGATAGTTTATCAAATCAAGGACTAATCACTCTAGAATCGGGAAAAAATGAGAAACAAGAGCATAGATATAGCAAGAGCCGCATTGATGTTTTATATCGTTACCATTATACATGGTGTATTTTGGCTAGACATTATACCGCACTCATATGGTTCACTATTGCTCTTCGAAATGCCTTTAATTTTTGTTATTTCAGGTTATGCCTACGGACTATTTGAAAAAAAATCGGGATTCGTTTTGAATACTAAGAATTACATTTTATTTGTGATTAGCAGAAGCTCTAGAATCCTAATACCATACTTGACTTATGCTACATTTTGCTTGTTTATAGTTGTGCTGCAAGATATTAAAGAATCTTCGGCTGATATAACGGCAATCATTCTAGCCTGGCTCACTCCCCCCTTTGGAGAAGGGTATTCATTTGGAATGTTAAATATGCATTTATGGTTCATTGGACCCTTTTTGAAGGTCACATTTCTTCTCCCGATTGTAACGAAATTCTATCCCTTAAAGACACCTCTATGGCTTACGAGTATGGGATTATGCATTATTATCTCAACCATGTCACTAATTCCAGAAACCGCAAGTGGATTGATTACAACAATTTTTTATTTATTTTGGGCTTATTTGGGTTATATTTTGACAAATCATCTCAAAATCAAACGTAGTCAATGTATAGTATTGGGTATATCAGGGATTTTTGTACTCGTATTAAGTAAATTTTTTTTGCCAGTTACACTAAATATGCAATCAAACAAATTCCCACCAAATTGGTTGTTTTTTGTATTTAGCTTTATTTGGCTGTCATTATTCCTACTTGTTTTTTCTTATCTAAATCCTAAAAAAATTGAATTTTTAGCTTCTTCTACTTGGTTTAAACCCTTTATTGTAAATGGCTATTCAATCTATTTATGGCAGGGGGTAGGATATACGACTGTGTATATAATTAGTTCAAAAATCAACCTGTCAATATATTTTTTGTGGTTCTTAGCAATAGTAATAACTGTATTATTAGGAATATTTTTTGGTCCCTTGGAAAGGATTAGATTGAAGCTAAATTAGAAAGCGGGGTACTACGGATATGTAATTATGGAAATTACGAGATCGCATTGAAAAATTTATCCAATGCAATCTCATGAGTCTAACCATAAGACTCAATTTTTTCTTTGCCATTGGGCAAAGTTGGTACAAATTTTCTTAATCCTAAATATTGTTGAAAAATATGCCAAAGATAAAGAGGATTAAGAATGGTATATCGTTGCCATAGTCTCTTAGGTTCTTGAACAAAGCGAAATACCCACTCTAACCCTAGATCTTGCATCCATTTTGGTGCTTGAGGTAAAGTCCCAGCATGGAAGTCGAAAGCCGCACCAACGGCTAAAATAGGTATGTTGAGCAAATCGCGATACTCATAAGCCCATGTTTCTTGTCTGGGACAACCTAAACCTAGAAAGACTGCATTAGCACCTGAAGCTTTAATACGCTTCACTAATTGCGATCGCTCTTGCTCTGAGAGCTTTCTAAACTTAGAAGCTTCCATCCCAGCAATCTTTAGCTCAGGGTAAGATTGTGCTAAGTTACGAGCAAATTTTTCGAGGGTTTCTGTCGTACTGCCATAAAGATAAATACTTAAACCCTCTTTAGTCAGAGATTCGGCTACTTTAAGAGTCAGATTAGGACCATACACACGATCTGGCAGACGTTTTTTGTATAACCAAGACAATGCCCAACGTACGGGTTGCCCATCAGGAACTACCAAGTCTAAACCATTCAAGCGCCTGGCATGAACTGAGTCGAAAAATCCAGTCATCACACCGTGTACTGCTAAGGCACTCACAGAGCAGGCTCTTTTACTTCTGGCGGCATCGGTAATTTTTGATACTGCAAAATCATAATCTACCGCATTGATATTAATTCCTAAAATAGAATATTTTCCTTGGTTAATCATTTCTCACTCCACCTTGTGACACCACTTTCGTAAATCTCAGACAATATCTGTTGGATGTTGTATTTGAGTGACCAATCTGGATAATGAGATTTGAACTTAGTGAGATCACTGATATACCAAATATGATCTCCACTGCGATTATCGTCTGTGTAAGAGTAATCCAGCTTTCTACCTGAGAGTTCTTGTGCTATTTCGATCGCTTCTAGCATGGAACAGTTACTCTCTCGTCCACCACCAATGTTGTACACTTCGGCGATACGGGGATTTTTGTAAAACTCGTAAAAAGCAGCAATCAAATCTGAAGAATGAATGTTATCGCGGACTTGCTTTCCTTTGTAGCCATAAATCGTATATGGTTTGCCAGTGGCTGTACATTTGACAAGATAGGCAAGAAAACCGTGAAGCTCAGTTCCAGAGTGATTTGGACCGGTCAGGCAACCACCTCTAAACGAGCCAGTTCTGATGCCAAAATAGCGTCCATACTCTTGAACTAAGACATCAGCAGCAACTTTAGAAGCACCAAAAAGGGAGTGTTTACACTGGTCGATACTCATATCCTCGGCTATTCCACCGTAGTATTGGTGGCTAGAATCTATTTCCCAGCGTTTCTCTAACTCAATTAAAGGCAGAAAATTTGGTAAGTCACCATATACCTTATTTGTAGATGTAAAAATAAACACTGCATCGGGACAATACTCACGAGTTGCTTGTAAAAGATTGAGTGTCCCGTTAGCATTAACAGTAAAGTCAGAAAAAGGATCGCTAGCCGCCCAATCATGAGAAGGTTGAGCAGCAGTATGAATTATTAAGGAAATATCCTTGCCGTAATGCTGAAAAATATCCTTAATTTTCTCGTAGTCTCTTATATCTACTTCGCGGTGTTGATAATTATCAACTTCTTTTTCTAATCTTTGGCGATTCCACTTGGTTGAGGCTTCCTCTCCAAAAAAAAACTTCCGCATATCGTTGTCAATACCAACAACTTCCATACCTAGGCTACTGAAAAACCTCACTGCTTCCGAGCCAATCAAACCAGCCGAACCAGTGATAATTGCTATACCCATACTTGACTTTCTTCTAACTTTTTATCTAATGTGTTTCCAAGATTAATTGCACGAATTCAGCCTAAAAATTCTCAGTTGAGAACATTTTAGTTAAATTTCTCTGTATTTTTTACTAAGTATATTCACTACATAATGGATGACATATTACTATGAAACTCGTCAAGATGTCGATAGTCAATCAATGAACTTCATGATAAAAATATCAATAATCAGAAAAATATAAAGATGATATAATCTCTAAGTTTGAAGTTACCAGCTCGTCACTTTAGAAAAGAGATAAGTCCAACTAAGTCCTGATCTCTTTTGCCCGTGATTGTTCTAGAAATAGACTTTTGGAAACCTTTGTGTTTATACTATCTTGCGATCTGCTCTATCGTAGAAAAGTCTTTTTAGCACAACTATTGAGAATGCTTTTTCTCTTCTTATCTCGTTAAAATGGCTTAAAAAATCATCTTTCTCTCCAATTGATGACATATTTTAATTATTTACTCGTTAAATATAAATTGTTCTACATTAAGGGAAGAGGTACATTTCGAAAATTTATTTATTGTCCAGATTTTGGACGAGTAAGATAAACTAGAATATTTTTTTATATTACACAGACATTTAGTTAAAATTTTATTATTATGCTTATTGGAATATTTGAAGTTAGTGAACCTAACCATTACTCAGCAGTTAACGGTCTTATCAAAACTTATGCTAGCGATCCCAATAACGAAATCATTGTTTATACCTTACCTTCAATTGAAAAGGCTTTGAATGAAAACGGGTTGCCGAAAAACGCCAGTTTAATAGTTCTAGAAGAAGGTCAGTCGTTAAAAAAACTACTCAATGAGGCCGAAAATGTAGCTTTTGATCGTATACATATTTGTACTATTTTTGATAACTATCTTGAGTTCGCTCAGTTCAAACCGCAAACTAAAGACGTTTTTTTTCACGTACATCAGGTTGAAGAATGGTATAACGACGATTTTAAAAGAGCTATCAACACGTTAATTCCTAGTCTGAAAAACAAGGATCAAAATCGTCAGTACTCACGCATCATTGCCCGTGCATTTGTTGATTATCTGATCTATCGACCCATGAGGAAGAAAATGTTAGCAAAGTTTGATCAAAACTATAATCTAAAGCTCATAGTTCATAGTGAAGGGCAAAAAGAAGCATTAGAAGAGTATTCCTGTAAATCGCCGATAACAGTATTTCCTTTTGCTATTTACGAAGGAATGGAAGATACTTCTCAATCAAACCAGGTTTTGAGAATTTGTATACCAGGGGTGATCACCCAGGCTAAACGCGATTACTTGGGATTTTTTCAAGCCTTGCAACAAAATTCTGAGGTCTTACGCGATCGCATAGATGTTTATTTACTAGGCTATGTTACCGAGCGTGAGCAAAAGGAAATGGGGGCTGCAATATCGAGTCTAATCGATTCAGGTTATCAAGTTATTTATCATGATTCATTTGTCTACGGTGAAGAATTTGACAAGGCGATCGCCAATTGCGATTTATTGCTCAATAATCAATTTATTAGCAAGAATAGCACTGAAGTTTATGGCAAAACCAAAGAGTCCGGCATGATCTTTAATATGTTGAGAGCAGCTAAACCAGGATTATTACCTCGAGAATATAATGTTTCTTCGGAATTTCAGGAATGTACATTATTTTTTGAGGATTATCCCCATCTAATTAAACTTATTCAACAAGTTTTAGACGAACCTCAGCTACTAAAACAATTAAAAGCATCTGCCCAAGAGTTATCCCTTCGTTATTCGCCGACAAGCCTGTATCCAAGATTAGTATAAGTTTAAGTTTTAGTTGTCTATTTTTATAACCTACTCCAGCAGAATTCGGTATTGGCTCTCTTACTTTTTAGAGTCTACAAGTTCAACAAGTTGCGCGATTTCTTGCTGGACTAGGGAATTCCATCGGCTACGACATGAAGCCAAATCTAATGTTTTCGGTGTTAACGATCTAATAGCCTTGACAATTGATTCAGAAGAATTTTCCACTAATACTGCCCACTCACCGAATAGTTTCTCAGTCAGAGATGTTTTGCTAATAATTAATTGTGTATTAGAAGATAAAGCTTCGCAGGCACCGCTGGGCTGGGTAGCCTCACTAGTTGTTAATACAAGAGATGCCAGACTAGAGCATAATACCTGATGATACTCTTCTGTTGCTAAAAAACCAGTGAGTTGAACATTGTCTAATTCTTTGAGAACTGTAGCTGTTTCAGGAGCAAGTTTGTTGATGTCAGCAGTCACAATAAAATTGTACTCTGCTAACTCTTTCATAATCTCAATTAATAAATCCACAGGTTCATCCCAGGGATCGAAGGAAGCAATAACTAAAATCTGTTTTTCTGAACGTTTCTGTAATTTAATCGGTTCAATAAACTCAATGGGATCAGAAATGGTAAACAATGGAACTGAGGGATAAATATTTTTAACCGACTGAAACATTTCTGTATTATGTACAATTATTGCCTGAGCATTTTGAAGTAGGGTTTTGCTCAAAGGCAAACTTTGCCACATTTTTACCTGAAACAGAGGATTATGAGCATCAATTACATAGGGAGTTTTCGTTAACCAAGGAGGCAAAGCACTAAAGGTAGGTGGACACTGAGCAACTACAAAATCAGGCTTTATTTGCCTAATATCTTTGATACTAACTACCAATTTAATTAGATAATCTAACGGTCGCAGATATTTACTTCTAAATAGATGAGGAATAAATTTTAGTTGACAATTAATTAGAGAAGCGAGAACTTCTGGTCGTCGTTGATAGTTTTTCCAGACTAAAAATAAACCAGAGGATTTCTTGGCTTGTGTATTGTTAAGCATTCTTCAATATATTGAGTTGAAATTGTCAGTTACTCTAAGCGTTAAAAATGAGATAGTAAAATTGACCTTACAAGCATGCGATTGCAAGCCATCTTGTCTTGAACTTGTAATTTTACGGATAGCTAATTTTCAGGTTTTTAATATTTGTATGTTACCATTTTTATTAGTGATTTAATAAGTTCAAAATACTGAAGCTTTAACTTTAATTATTAGGCTAAATATAAGTTTAATATTAGTTTGACAATCAAGATGATTAAGCAAAGTATAATTTTAAATGCATTACATTATTTATTTTGTATTAATAATGTAATGCAAATTATTATACTTTTATCTACTCATCTATTTTATGAGTCTGTTTTTTTGGTCCGACAATCGGAAATCTATAATAACCGGTGAAAATCTATACTTTCAATGCACCTGATAATACTCGCGTCGAACTCTTATGGTCACTTAGACCAAAAAATAGGGATAAAATATTTGATAAATTCATAACTCAAACAAACTATACAGAGGTCAACTCGATTCAAAATTGCCACATAGCTATTTATCCCCAAAAAGCTTTTAATCCAGAAACTTTAGTTTTTGATAATTCAGTGTTTGATGCTGCTATGGAAGCGGATAAATATAATAGACCTTTAGTTATTGATGGAACAAGCGACTCAGATGTTTTGTTGGATATACCAACAGCTAGTATATTGCGTTGTGGTTTATATAAAAGTTTAAAAAAAACATTTGAAACTGAATGTCCTTTTTGGAGTAATTATCGCACTAAAATTAGGCTGGATACTCTCAAGATACTTCCTAAAGGAAAAAAACCAGCTGTTGGTTTTTGTGGAACTATATCTTCTATTGGTAAATTATCTAGTTTGGGTAAAATTTTTTTGCCTAATAAGATATCTAAATTAGTTTTATCTCAAGGGAAAATAGCACGTCAAATCGATATTAGACTTCGAGAAGGAATGAGTCTTCAACTAAGAGATACTGCAATTGCATTACTATCATCAGATAGTCGAATAGATAGTCATTTTAATATTAGTGATCCTCATAAAAGTTATTACTTTGAAGATGATTCCAATCGAATTTTTTTAGAAAATTTATTTGTAGATAATATGAATAAATGTGACTATACTCTATGTATTAGAGGTACTGGTAATTATTCAGGACGCTTATATATGACTTTGAATGCTGGGCGTATACCAGTAATAATTGATACCGATGTTGTAATTCCTTATGAAGAAAAACTACACATATTAAAAGTTCCAGTTAACTCTCTGGAAAAAATAGGAGATTTAATCCTGGAGCATTTTGAACAAACAACTGAGCAAGAGTTGCTAGAAATGAAAATGGGAAATCGTGCTGCTTATAATCAGTTTCTGGCTCCTGAAAAATTTTTACCCAACTTTTTACAGACTGTTAGCCAGTAGATTTTATAGCCAGAGCAAATGCTGGAATGGAAAATTGCTATTTGTACTTAGGAGTCTGAATATTTTTTTTTTTTGGTCGGTGAAAAGATAAGGAAAAGTGTAATTCTGTTAATTGAGATTGAATATAGGTTAGTAACCCATGAATAAAAATTACTATACCGAACATTTCTAGTAATTCTTCAAGAGTAGTGGCAATTCCATACACTGTATTGTATCCTGAACTATCAGCGAGATATCCTCCCACTAGCTCCATACCCAAGGCACCAGTAACATAAATAGCACCAGCCGATATAAATATGATTTTTATTTTCATAGGCAAACTTTGGATAAATTTTCTAAATGTGATTAGAAAAAGTACTACTAAGAAAAATCCTGGTATTACCCAAGTGAAATAAAATATCCCTTTAGCATTGATAGCGTTTCGTAAAATTGGGATTGATAGCTCATGAATACTACAAGCCTCATCTATCGCTAAAAATAAAAATATCCAAGATAATGCTTTCCAATGTTTCGCATAGATCGCCTGGCTACTTTTTTTGAACACAGCAATCAGAGCCAAGAGATAGCTACAAAATCCTAGAGTTAAGGCTGAATACAAAGAAGGAAAGTTTGATTCTTGATCAAAATTAAAATAGTGAGAAATAAACTGATTGTCATAGTTAGCATTTAACCAATAAACAATTACTCTTTCTCCCAGATTAAAAAATATTAAGAAAAAGATAATCAAAAGTAAAAATTTAGTAACTTTTGATGGTGATAAATTATATGTAGGCACCAAAAATTGGCGTGAAAAATCATTAGATCGCTTAGATCTCATAGATATTTGGTTGTTCTGATACTTGAGAATATTATATTATTTTTTTAATCTTTACTTAACCCTCCAATAACTTTATCAAACTTTACTTAATTTTTTGATAACTTTATTAAGACTAAATCTTAACTTTATATAATTTACATTTAAATACCTATGCAAAACCTCGTTCGATAGAGCTTTTGACTTGTGATACTAAATACTTTTTGTATAGGTGATTCCTCTGTTTTTTAGGTCACAAAGGCGATTTATGCGAAGCGGTATACCACAAGGGCACAATGTCCTTTAGGGCGGTTTCCCCATTCGAGGACAAGCGCCGCATGTAGTCAGAAAAATAATTGTTACCTTGATCAATCTGATTTAGTATGACTTTAGTGTAAAGACATTTAGTCCCGAGCCTCTAAACATCAATTATTTTGCTGAGTTTAGGTTCTACTAGGAGCCTCTTTCAAAGCTTTTGCTACTGCTTTCCAAGCTGGTTTGCGTAAATATCTCTTATCTAACAATAATGGACGTACCTCAGCTCCATCTAGTCTGGGAGCAAAATCACTTAACCAAGTATAGCGATCGCTCAGACCCCAGTTAATCACAGTCTTAACTGCCGGTTCATCAAGTACTACGGAGAGGTAGTCGTAATATGCTTCTGCCACCAGGCGATCGCGAGTAACAATATCTAGTGGAAGTTGTTCGTCACTGACATCTAATTCAGAAATAATAATTTCTAACCCCATACTGGCAACATCACTGAGGAATTTTCTGAACTTTTGTCGATCAAATTCTCGATTACGATGACCATCTAAATGACTTTGAATGCCTAGGGCATGAATTGGAGTTCCTTTTGCCAAGAGTTTTTCTAACAAATTCAATACTGCTCTTCTACGTTTCTCCTCATAACTATTGCCATATGGGTTACTATACACTAGCCCATTATCGTTATAGGTTAAGATGGCGTGAGAATCGGCTTCAGCAGCAATACGAAAAGCTCTTTCAATATAGTTTGGACCCAAAAAGTTAAGCCAAGTAGGGTATTTTTCGCCTCTAACACCACTTATAGTAGGGTCTTTCAGCTTGTCACTGCGACCATCTTCAACTTTAATCGCTTCATTCACTACATCCCAGGAATGTACCTTTCCCGCATGGCGTTGAGCAAGTGTCGTAATATGAGTAACAAAAATTTTGTCAATTTCGGCAGAGGTAGTATCAGACGCTTTAAATTTATCGATTAACCAAGGTGAATTAAATTCATTCCAAATTAGAGGATGACCGCGAAAAACTAAGTCATTTTCCCTAGCAAAATTGAAATAAGCATCAGTTTGTTGAAAATCATAACTATTATTTTCAAAGGGACCAACTGTCACCCCGAAAAAACCACCGACTACAAGTCCATATTCTCTAACAAAAATTCTCTGAAACTTTTCGTCTATAGGCAATTCTGCAGAATCTCTCTGGGTAAATCCACCATATATAAGCCCTTTAGATTCTGCTAGATTACGTAAACTAGTGACCCTTCCGTTTTTAATTTCTGGGGTTAAACTACTGAAATCTTGATGGGATTCTCGTTTTGGCATTGACGAAGATTTAAATCTATTAGCGCAAGATATAGCACTAAAACCGCCCAATCCCAGTAAAAATGAACGTCTTCCCCTTCTATTGTGTTTTTTGCTCATACAATTATTCTATTTTTAAGCTCAATAAGTGCATGTAAAAGTATGATGTTAAGCAGATTGTTTAGAATATTTATAAACTGCGCCCCACAAAAAAACCATCAAGAGGAATTCAGAAGTAATTGTTGCCCAAATCGCTCCATGCCAGGCAAAAGTAGGAATTAACAAAAAGTTTAATAAACCATTAATAATTGCTACCAATACTTGAGTCACACTTCTGACGCTTTGATAATTTGCTCCAGTCAGAGTATCTGCTGCAAAACCATGCATAGTCCGGAAAAAAATTGTCGGCGAAAGCCACATTAGGGCGAGCGCTGAATCTCCATACTCAGAGCCTAATATTTTGGGTAATAAAGGAGCAAATATTACTATTCCTAAGATTGCCAACAAAGAATAAGCTAAAGACATAGGTAGCAATTTTTTACATAGTTCAAAACTGCCTTTTATTCCGGAAGCGCCTTTTTGAAAGAAATTTCTAAAGGATGCTAACATTAATGACTGAATCGGAGTCAAGGTTACATTTAATACATGATATGCTGCTCCGTAGATTCCCGTCGCCTCTAATGTAGATAACTTGGCCAGCATTGATTTATCTAAGTCGTTATAAATATTTTGTGCGGAAATACCGACAGCAAAAGAAAAACCTAGTAGTAAATCTTGCTTTACTTTTGAGAGCTCAAATTTAGGATAACTTACCTGCTTGACGAGTATTATTGTAGATATTATGGCAGAAGCAAATGTTGCCAAAAAGTATAGTATCGACCAAGTGAGTATACTCGGATTGTCAAAGAAAGCTATGAATGACAGAGATGCCATAAACCTATTCAGAGAAACTAAAAGAATAGTTTTTGCAGTGTAGTTTAAAAGTCCAACTGCAATAAAACTATCTCTAACTGCATCATTTAGCCTGAGAAAAATTAAATTTGCTAAGGCTATAAAAAACACAACATAAATAGAAATATTGGGGATTGAAATAAAGCTATATATTATTAGAATTATGCTAGTAAATATCGAGCCGAAAATAAGTGTTTTGAGAATTGCAGCTCCCCAGTATTCCTGAAATAACCTTCTATTGCGTGAGACATTTTGGATTAAGACTTTTTCACTACCCCAACTAGCAAAGGGTATAAAAATTGAAACTATGGCAACTATTCCCACGTAAGCTCCATATTTTTCTGGAGCGAAAGTGCGGGCCAATATTACAAAGTATATTCCTTGGATAACTAACCTTAGAATAAAAGATTGAAAAATTGTCAAAGAGTTTCTTAGTATTTTATTCTTGGATAAATTACCAAAAATTGAATTAAACCTTTTTTTGGTCATGAATTAACTGGTAGATTTTACTACTTGTGTTTTTATTTTCCTAGTTTTTATTTTCATTGAATATATTGAAACTAAGGATAGAATCCAGATAATACTGTTGGAACCAAAAAAAGATACTTCCGTTAAATTCAGGAAAACAGTATAAAGTAAAAATAAAAATCCCCAGAGCATTTTAGGCTCTTTAAATACTAAATATTGAAATAGTGAATTAAATAAACACCCCATATATCCAATAGTAAATGCGGATAATCCGACTATTCCAAATTGTAACCAGAGTTGAATGTACCCATTGTGGGCATGTACTGGAGACCAGTCATGTTCTTGCCATAATAAATTTGCTTCTCTGCTTAAACCAGAAAAAAAAGTGCCATAACCATAACCCAACCATGGTTTTTGTTGAATGAAATGCCACAATGAATCCCACAAAATAGTTCTTCCTGACAATGTAGTATCTTTGTCATTGGCTATTAAAAATGCATTAAAATTGATCATAATCAGGAAGATTAGTAGAGCAGTAAGGATTAAAAACAGCAAAATAAACAAGACATTTTTTTTAGATCTTAATGATAGTGGCTTTAATCCCTGAGCTGTCAAAAAAATAAATACAGCACTTATTAAAGCTGTAGCAGATTCCCCGAAAAAAATTAAGATTACCGACAGTAGAGAGCAGATTTGAAACAATAACTGATGCTTTTTGTTGGAAGTGGAAATAGATAATAAGTAAAAAGATAGAAAGCTGGCAAACATACTTTCACCCAAACCATTCTTGTGGGGATAAATTCCACGCCAAGCGCCCACAATAGCTTCTGTGTTCATTATGCCGTATTCTGGTAGAGCTATGGCAAATACAAAGCTAAAAAATATAGATATACCAAAAGTCCAACCATATATTTTCAACTGTTGTTCAAAATTAAAACCAGAAGCTAAATATAATCCAAATAAAGTTGTACCAATTAAAGCAATGACCTTTCTTAAGGTAACATCTGGAATAGAAGACCACGTAATTGAAGCAATTGCTAACCCAACTAAAAATAATAGCCATACATTGGTTCCCAGAAAAGCTAATGTTCTCTGCCAACGAAGAATTATTAAACAAAAAGTCAGAAAATAGATTAATAAAAAGGCAACACGAAGTATTATGCTGTCTATATCTTCTCCCGACTGAAAACTTTCAGCACCTATAATTACGGTATAAAAGCCTTGTGAAAAAAGTATTAATGATATTACTGCAAATATATATTCAAAAGGGCGAATTGCTAATTTCATAAGACTAAATTAATCAAAAAATACGTTTTAATCATTGGTTTACGAGGAGTTGTTAAAAAAGCTCAACCTTCGCGACGAAAACCGCTGATGTTTTTTTGATTTTCGATGTAAATACTATTCAACAGTAAATAAGCTTTTCTACTATCCTATTATTAAATTATTGGTAAATTACGCTGATAGAAGATATCTAAAAACGAACAATTATAAACTAATTTTTATTAAAAAACTATTTCTGATAATTACTTTTAATACATAAAATCTAATCAGTTTGGAATTTTAGAATTTAGGTTTAATTTTAGATTATTAACTGCTAACAGAGATGAATAAAAAAGTAAGAAGGTATATCCTAAATAACATAGTGCTACGACTAAAACTCAGCAGCTTTTAATTAGCTGTTTCAAGATTATCTTTGGCATAATAATAACTGTTGTAATAGTATGGCTCTCTATTCATATCTGCTCCATTAACAATTACCCCTAATACTTTTTGTCCAGTGCTATCCAACATTTTCTTCGCTGCTGTTGCACTGCCATAATCGGCAACTCCAGGACGTACTACAAACAGAAAGCCATCTACCAGTCTGCCGATCATTTTAGTATCTGCAATACCAATTATAGGGGGGGTATCAAAAATCACTTGGTCGTAATGCTTTGATACATTATCGATAAATGCTTTTATGAAGGAGGAATCCAGCAAAGCAATGGGATTATCTGAGATTGAACCAGCAGTTAAAACATCCAGATTCGGCATTACATTTTGAATACTATCTTCCCATTTAATTTTTTGATTGAGAACGTTACTTAAACCTACTTGATTGGGAATTTCCCAAATATTATGTTGAGTCGGTCGCCGCATATCTGCGTCAATCAGCAAAATTTTCTGACCACATTGAGCCCTTGATATAGCTAAATTAGCTGATACGGAAGATTTACCTTCTTGAGGAACTGAACTTGTAATGGCAATAACTTGTTTTTTGGCATCAGCATCTAAAAGCTTCAGATTGACCTGGATATTCTGATATGCTTCTTTCAAAGGAATCATTGATACATCGGAAATTATTTGCTCCGGTAAGTTTGCTGTGCCACTTCCAGGAAGCCGCATCTGTTTACTATCGCCAGTTAAATTCAGATTAGGCACTATACCGTGTAGAGGATAGGCAAACATGCTTTCCACTTCTTGAGTGTTCTTGATAGTATTGTCCTTGAGGTCAAGTATAAAAGCCAATGCCATCCCAAATAAGGCTCCCATCATAGCTCCTGCTGCCACGATTACCTTTCCATCAGGATTAACGGGATCTTCTGCTATGGCAGCATCAGATACGATACGAACTTTCCCCACGTTTCTCTGTTCGGCGATTTCTGCTTCTCTCAACTTGCCTAACAATGTCTCATAAGTTGATTGTGCCGCATCAACTTGACGCTGTAGCTCTCTTTGCTGCTCCTGTAATTGTGGTAAATTATCAGATTTTTCCTGATACGCAGCATAGGTATTTTTGAGAGATGCTAATTTTTCCTCTAATCCTTCTTTGCGTAGTCCTAAGTCAGCAAAGTCAGCTAGTTGGGAGCGCTCTAATTCTCCCAAACTCAATATGTTTACCTTGTTAGCTAAATTTCGACCCCGTTCGCCCAAAGTATTGGCGATCTGTTCTTCTAGAAGAGCAGTTAAATCTGCCTGTTCTTGTTTTAGCCTCACAATTTGAGGCGCATTATCAGACAAATAACCTCTTTTTTGTGCGATCGCTACATTAACATCCTGAAGCTGGGAAAATACTCGTTGTACCCCTAGAGATTGACTAAGAGAACTAACTGCCGAAGCTTCTTGCCAGGTCATGCCTAATTGACTTGTTAACTTACTGTATCGAGCATTAACAGCCTTCAATTCGGCTTCAGTTTGATCGATTTGATTGGCAACTGTAGCGATCGAATCAATTGTTGTCGTGGTCTCTTCGACTAAATTAGCAGTACGATTCCGATTTTTAAACTGACGCAAATTAGCTTCAGCCTCTTTGACAGTAGCTTCTGCTTTAGGCAGCTGCTTAGAAATAAAATTTCGTGCAGCTACAGTCTCACTACGACTATAGAGAGTATTTCCCTCTGAATACAGTTCTAAAGCTCGTTTGACAAAAGATACAGCCACCTCTGGATCGGGGTCGCTAAAAGTAATCTGTAATAAATCTGTACCTATAATTGGCTCGGCATTGAGATGTTTAGCTACATCCTTATATGTAAGGGGTTCGCCATCATCATCCTTAAGACCTAGTTCTCTAATTAACTTGACGACGGTTGAGCGGGACTGAAGAATTTTCGCTTCTGTTTCCACAGGATCTTTGTCTTGCGTTAACCCCTTGATTTCTTCGGAGCCATTTTCCAGACCAATTAGCTTGGAAGTTCGATCTGGTTTAATTAATAACTGAGCCTCGGCCTGATAAACATCCTCAGAAGCTAAAGCGGCAACTAATGACAGGGCAAGTATACCGGCAAAAGTTGCTGTAGCTGGTATCCAACGCCGTCTTAAAACTTGCCAATATCTTCCAAAGTCTATATATTCTTCTAAGTGCAAGTTAGAATCCATAAATTTTAATAATATATTTGAAATATTTAATTATTTATCCTGAATTTTGATTGTTATGTATTTAGCTTAGTAGGCTCCTTTGGCACCAAAAACGACTTGAACCGTTTGCAGCAGAATCTTGAAATCAAGTGTTAAAGACCAATTCTTGATATATTCAAAATCTAAATTAAAAACACCATCTGAACCCGTATCAGAACGACCGCTAACCTGCCACAAGCCAGTAATACCTGGTAATACTTCTTGACGGAAAAAATGGTTGTCATCAAACTTAGCCACATCTCTTACCGGTAGAGGACGAGGTCCAACCAAGCTCATTTCACCTCGCAAAACATTGAATAATTGAGGCAGTTCATCAAGACTATAACGGCGTAGATACTTGCCAACCTTAGTAATACGAGGGTCTTCCTTGATTTTGAAGAGGATCCCCCCCTGAATCTCGTTTTGTTCTTCTAACTGTTTTTGCAATTCACTGGCATTTTCGACCATAGTACGAAACTTACAGATTTCAAAGTAGTTCCCATTGAGACCAACTCGAGTTTGTTTATATAAAATGGGTCCTGGAGAATCCAGTTTAATTAGAACTGCGATTATCAGCATTGGTATACCAATAACCATCAATAAAATTAGAGAAACAAACACATCAAAAATACGCTTGCTGAAAAAATCCATACCGACGATTGCCGAATTGCTAAATCTAATCGTCGGTACTCCCAAGATAGTGGCCATTTCAACTTGTCTTTCTGGCAGTTGAATGTTTATTGGTATAATTCGCCAATTAACACCTATAGTTCTAAGTTTCCAGTATAAGCTGGCTGCTCCTTGAACTGCTTCCCAGGAGCAGATAAAAACTTCATCTAATTCTTTATGGTTAATCCTATCTAAAGCTAAATTCAAAGATTCATCATCTTCAAAGTCAGATAAGTTGAGCTGACCAGCAATTTGAAAAACTTCACTGCTTTCTAAAAGACATTTAGATCTTTCTAATTCTTTTTGATTACCAATCAAAAGTATTTTTTGTCTTAAGGGGAAATGTTTTTGACGTATGTAAGCCCAAATCCAGTTTAAGGTTAGACGTTGTAAAGAAATCAACACCATTGTCACCAAAGTTACAATAGCAAGTTGATAGAGAATATCAACTTCATAAAATCTCAGCACTATCGGGACAATAGCTAAATGGGCTAGAAATACTGCCTTAACGGAACTGTAAATACTTCTACTTTTATCTCCTCTGCGATATAAATCGCTAACCGAAAAAAGAAAGATCATGAAAATCAGTACAGTTAGAAACAAACTGTTGATTCCCAGTCCTAGTTCAACTGCATCTACACTCAACATCCGCGAATTGAAAACATCGGCGTTAGACCAACTAAACCAAAGTGCTAGGCTGTCTAGCATCAGCAAAATAACTACTTTCAGTCTGTAAGACAACTCTTTTTCGGCCAACTTCAGCTGACCTGGAGATCTGAGGTCTCTACCTTTAGCTATCTCATTAGATAAATAACCTTTATCTACTGTATAGTCCGGAGGACTGGAAAACTTGTCTAACATAACTTGCCTTTTGATTTAGTTTTTGAGTTCAGAATTGAGAATGCTTGAATCCAAGGATTATCACTCACCACTCTTGACAATTAACCGAGCTGGTAAAAAACTTGATAGTAATTATTTCTCGGCTTTAAAAAATATTAATAAATATCTAGTTAATAATAACTAAGTATTGTTATTTACGTAATATCACTTAAGGTATAAATTAATGTATAACCTAGGTTTACCAAACTGTCAATCTCTTCATGTGAACTTCATTGAATATACAGAAAAAGGTAAAAAACTTTAGTAGAAAATATGTAAGGTGCAACAAAGAATACGTAGTAGATTTTTCGGCAAAAGAGAACTTACTAGGAGTATTAAATTTTGGTTAAATCCAGCAGAAATACTGAAGTTGGTTTTTTCATTCTCATAAACTTAGTGCAATCAAGAACTATTGCAAGAAACAAATTCAAGCAACTTTCAATAATTATTTTCTTGCAGGTCTAATTAAAAAATATCTTTTCGACGCTGTACAATCAGCGCAATAACTAAGTAGATTAAGGTATGAGCAATTAAGATGCCCCAATTTAGACCTAGATTTTCCCAGGTTGCCTCATATACTGGGGTAGCTTGAAAAATTTCGTTGAGTATTTCTGCACTTAAACCTGAATTGGAAGGTGGAGCCATAGCATTTACATCTGCTAATGAACCATAAGCACCAATTGACCAGCGACTAAGCATTAGCCAAGAAAGTTTTCCCGACCACCCTTCTAGAGTAAACAAAACTCCGGAAAATATAATTTGTGGAATCATTACTAAGGGAAGGATGCCGTTGCCTTCATTTTCAGTTTTGACAAATGCTGAGAGCATTAAACTGAGACTAGTACTAGCTAAAAGAGTTAAAAAAGTTGTAATGGCAAAACCTAGAAACCAAGGAATCAATTGGGACTCTGGAGCTTTAAACACTAGTAATACTACCGCAGTAATCAGAATTGTTTGAGCAAGAGCTAAACCCCCTCGAATCAATAATTTTGAGGTAAGATAAGGCAATAATCCTAGATTGAGCAACCTTTCACGAAAATAGATAGCTGATTCTTTAACGATTTCACGAATCGCATTGGATAGTCCAATCCAAATTGCCACACAGCTAAAGACAAATAGTAAACTTAGAGCTAATGATGCCTGAGTGAAGCTGGGGGTATCTGCTATGCTCAAGGGTTGTTGATCTCGGAGAGGTAGACCAGTTAAAGCGATAGTAATTGGACCAGATAGTAGTGTCAATACTAAACTAGTAGTATCTCGGCTAACTAATTTCCAGTAACGCTTACAGAGCAAAGATAGTTGTGCCCAGGGAGAAATTCCTGTTTTGGAATTGTTAGATTTGGCAACTTGCTGGTTTTCTTTGCCTGGACTCAGGGAATTTTGGATGTAAGATTTATACTCAGGAGAGCTAGCAAATTTATTAGACCAATAGCTGACTCTTTCGGCGATCGCAATTTTATTTTTGCCTTTATTCAATTCGATATAAATATCAGCAAAATCACTAAATTTTTCGTCAGCGAAATAACCAGTATATCGTTGGAAAAAAGGTAGGGCTTCTTCCGGCGGTCCATAGTAACAGAGATTGCCCCCCAATCCCATAAAAGCGATGCGATCGCAAATGCCAATATTATCTGTAGCATGAGTCACTAAAGCAATAGTTCTACCGCGGTCAGCCTGCTCTCGTAGCAGCAGCATCATCTCTTTATCAAGACCAGGATCGAGACCTGAAGTTGGTTCATCCAAAAAGAATAATTTAGGATCGGCTAGTAACTCAACTCCAATACTAACCCGCTTGCGTTGTCCGCCACTAAGCTTGGACACTAAGGTATTACGGACATGAGAAAGCTTGATTTGTTCTAAGGTATTAACAATTACTTGGTTGATATCAGTATCGGGGGGAAGACGCAATTGGCAAGCACAACGCAAAACCTCTTCTACTGTCAGGTCACGGTGGATAATATCATCTTGAGGAACGTAACCCACTTGAGAACGATAAATTGGCCAATTTTTGCGAAGATTATCGCCGTTGAGATAAACTGCCCCAGAGGAGATGGGCGCAATTCCCAATAAAGACTTCATTAAAGTTGACTTTCCGGCACCACTACCGCCAACAAATGCCACTAATTGTCCTGGTTCCAGCACTAAAAAGACATTGTTGAGAATGGTAAACTGTTCTCCTTTCTTGTCTTTAACCATAAAGGTCAATTCATGAGCATCAAGACGAATCTGATTGTTAGCGTTGGTTAACTCTAGGGATTCTCCAGTGTAGAGCAAGACATATGGCCCAATTTGAACAGTATCGCCTTTGTTGAGCAAATATGGCTTTTCAATTCGATTACCGTTAACAAAAGTACCATTACTACTGCGATCATGAATGATATGACGACCTTTACTATCCGGATTGATTGTGGCATGAAGACGAGATACAGTCGGCGCATCCAATTCCATAGAGGCAGTGCTGTGGGGGTTAGGAGATCTTCCTAGCTCCACGGGCCAATTTTGTAATCCCTTGAGGTTGAGCCGACGAATGCTAGGCATAGTCATCTCTCCCCGTTTGGGATTATAGTAGGTTAAAATGATTTGCTGGCGGGGATCTTGACCGATATGAAGTTGTTCACCGTTTTTGAGAATATGCCCTTCTGTCAAATTAATTCGTGACTGATTGAGAAAAATACCGTTGCCACTGGGTTTTTGATGATGGCGATCGCCATCATAGATGCGAAAATTGTTACCTTCTTTTTCAATAATTGCTTGTTTGCGAGAAATGATGTTCCATTCTTTGGGAGCTTGCATATTGGCCCATTGAGGATCTCGTCCCAAATAGTTAATGTCTTTGCTAAGAAAGAGAGTCTTTTTTTGACCTTGATTATCTAATTCGATATAGGGTTCTGTATTAACAACTGTTTCTTTGGAATAATTGCCAGTCATCGTATTGCAAATAATTTTTTATTTTAAAGATTAAATAAAGGCTCGATTAGATTCGCTGTCTCTATAAACCTACTTAAATATTGTTGGTAAAAACTTCTCAGTTTAAACTAAAATGTATCACATATTAACTACAGTAATTGATGACAATTTATTGATAAATTCGAAATTACAACCTTTTAAAATCCTAAATTTACCTTCTTAGCATAGAGGTAACTTGTATAAACTAACAAGCAACATTAAACCTTAAGGCAAGTTCAGAAAATAGCAAAGATAGCTTTCTTTTAGATCGAGAAAAATAAGACTATCTCTGAATCAGCATTGTGTAGTATTTTGGTTAAGTGATTGGAAAATTCGTTATGTTCTCTGTTTCTGCAATTAAATGCTACATAACTATAATTATTGACTATGGGCAGAAATTGTAGAGTGGGGTTTAAAATAACGACAGAGTAACTTTCTGTTAATATCCAAGATTACTACATCTATTATTTGGTCGATTAATGCTCCCTCGCCAAAACACAATTGAAATATTTTCTACTTTTATCCAGTTTGATTATGATCGCTTTAGTACCTGGGCGACGGACACAAGATTGCGTCGCAGTATGAAGCAATCATTAAACAAGATATCTACTGAGAGTTCGGACAACTTTTGGGCGTTATATTGGCATCAAATTTGGCAAAAGCAACCTCAAAGCCTGGCAAGAGAACATTTAGCAGCTTATTTGCAAGAAGTATGTTTTTGGTCATCAACCAAAACCATTAGCGGCTTTAGTAGCAATCAGTATACAGTACCTGATTGTTTTCAAGTGGCGATCGCTGGAATTGATAAAGTTCTCAAAGGATTTGATCGCGAACGAGGATTTAACCTTAAAAGCTATGCCAGTATTACCTTTGGTAATCTAATTCGGGAGCTATTAAGACAAAAACGAGAAATTGATATCTGCTCTGATTGGTCGCTGCTACGTAAACTAAGTCAGAAAAGAATGACCGAAGCACTTGCTAGTGCCGGACTAGACCAGGAAGTAGTTGAGCAATACATCTTAGCCTGGAATTGTCTGAAGACGATTTATGTACCAGAGCGAGCTAGTTCTACTCGTAAGCTACCTAAACCAGAACGGGAAACTTGGGTAGCGATCGCGAATTTCTATAATCAAGAACGTCGAACTCAACTCAAGCAGGCTGGTAAAGCTGCAACTCCAGAAAATATAGAAAAGTGGATGCTAGTTTGCGTCAAAGCGGTCCGTTCCTACTTGTTTCCCAGTGTCACATCAATTAATAGACCTAAACCAGGTTATGATTCTGGAGAAATAGTCGATTCCATCGTCGGCGAAGTTGACGATTCCCTGTTAACAGATATGATTGCGGATGAAGAGGCAGAACAACGTAGTCAACAGCAGACAGATATTAATCAGTTTTTAACTGCCTGCATTCAAAAATTAAAACCCGAAGAGCGAAAATTATTAGAACTTTATTATTCCCTAGGACTTAAACAAGCTGAAATTGCCCAGGAGTTAAATACCCAACAATATACAATTTCTCGCAAATTATCTCGGGCCAGAAAAGTGCTGCTCAAAGCTTTGGCAAAATGGACCCAAGAAACTATGCATATTTCTTTGACATCGGACGTACTCGACAACATAAGCTCACTATTAGAAGAATGGTTAGCTGGTTATTACGACAGCGACCAATAACTAAGAAAAAATATATTAAACAGGAGTACTCCGATGACTACCGTAAACCAAAGTTTATTTAACCCCACTCAATTAGTTCTCGAACTAAACGAAACTATTATTAATCAAGCTTGGTCACAAAGCTCAAATGTGGTCAACGACCATAGTCGTTGGCAAAACTATCTCAACCAAGTAACATTAAATGCTTTTTTACCTTGGTTACAAACAGAAGAAGATAGTTCAGCTCAAGCAAGTTTCGATCTAGCTACTAATAATGACATTTGGGAGGTAGTCAACGGTACTGCAATTAGTCTCAAAGATGCCAAACTAGTCTTAATTCCCTCTGAAGCTGAAGACTTAAGTGAATTACGAGTTCCTCAAGAATGGATTGACATTCCTGAATGGTCAGCAGACTACTATTTAGCAGTTCAGGTGAATGTTGATGCTGGCTACATCCGCGTTTGGGGCTATGCTACTCACCAACAGTTAAAAACTAGCGCTAACTTTAGTCATAATGACCGTACCTATACTTTGACTGATGACGAATTAATCTCCGATATTGATGTCTTGTGGGTAGCTAGAGAATTATGCCCCGAGGAAGTAACTCAAGTGGAGGTTGAACCTGTGACAGCGATCGCTCCTACTCAAGCTGAGAACTTAATCAAGCGTTTAGGCGATCGCTCCATACTATTACCTCGGTTAGCTGTTCCCTTCCGTACCTGGGCAGCCTTAGTGCAAAATAAAAACTGGTGTCGTCGCTTGGCAGCAACTCGCCGTGGTGTAACATACAAAACTCCAGTATTGCAGTGGTTACAGCAGGGTATGACTAACTTAACTACAGATTTGGGTTGGAGACCAATCGAAATGACTCCTAGCGCGATTGGTGCTAGAGGTGTTGCTACTCCAGAACCAACTACTAGCAGTGCAGTTCCCTCGTTTGGCTTGGCTAAACAAGTTGCGATCGCCAATCAGTCTTATGAATTAAAAATTCTTCCTCTGCCTGATCTAAGTTCATGGCGTTTTGAATTGCGCAGTCTTACACCTGGTGGTATGATCCCCGCTGGCTTTAAGCTCAGATTACTCACCGAAGATTTACAGGCTTTTGAAGGTAACGAAGATCTAGCAACTGAACCAGTAGAGCAGCTCTGCTTGGAAGTAGATTTAGATGCTGGAGAATCCCTAGTTTGGCAAATAGAACCTACGCCCGACAACTATCAGCCAGAAGTATTGCAGTTTTAAACACTTAATTTAAGTCAGTTCAACACACATTGCAGCGGTAAAACACCGTGTAATATTATGACTCAAAAAAAATGACCTGTTCCACCTAATTATCTTGGTGTGAACAGGTTTTGATTATTATAGGTAGTGTTGTAGAAACTGTATCTGAACAGGATTTCGTATGAGATGGAGAAATATGAATTCTTTTCAAAAAGGAAAATTGCTGCCGCGTCGACTCTGATCCACTTGGTCTACAAAACTCGATATGCCTCGGGATTTTGTAACAAATTTGAGATATTGGGCATTTTAGAAATATTTTCCCCTGTTCGATGCTTAAGCAGCTTCTTGTGAAAAGATCCTTTAGGACGGGATAAGAGGCGAGATCTGAAGTTTAGATGATCGAAACCGAACCATAAATAGAGAGAACCGAGCATTTGCCTCACGAAGAAGTATTGTAAAATTTTAGTTTCATATTCACCCCAATTAATATTCAGAAAGTGCAAATCACTCCAATCATACTGCTCCTCTTGCGGTTGAGTTGATACTTCTGCCTTGCTTGCTGACTCGATCTGGTGCTGAATCAATTGGCGAATCCCATCTGGAGATTCATTCTCAAAGCATTGAATCATATAATCATGTTCGGGACTAGTGTTGGTATACAATAGCGTTCCTTTTCGGGCATTTTGAGTAAGAAATCGAAGACCAGTAACTTTGTCACCGAAGGAGAATTTACCTCCTAAACGCCAAGCTCGCATGAGCCAGTCCCGCAAAGAGGGTCGCCATAAACTGTTTGACGGTTTCCAGTTACCAATTGCTCTAGCATAGGATGTTCGTATTAGCCAAAAGCTGCTCGGCTCGAACAGCATGGCATTCGACAAAATTAGATAATTTAAATCTCTCGATTCAGGAAGAAGCTCGGTAAACTCGGGGATTATAGTACCATTATCCTCGAATTTTACTTTAGTGGCATTGGCACATTGACCAATATGGAAATCACTACCTTGTGCGATCATCTGCTCCAGGGAGTAACCTAAGTGATCCCTGAGTAAAAGGTCGTCATGATTTAGAAAACTAACAAACTCGCCTTGAACTAATTGTAAACCAAAATTATTGGGACCAGATTGCTCGCCAAATCGTTCAGGAAAATTGTAGTACTTAATACGAGACTCTCCTAAAGAGTGGATCATCTCTGCCGTTTCATCGCTACAGCAGTCGCCAACAACAATTGCAGTCCAGTCCTGGTATTGTTGTAGAATGAGGGATTTGAGTACACATCTCAGGGTGTCAACACGTTTGTAGGTTGCAATTACTAACGTTATATGTTTTGAAATCATATTCAAATTTTATATATATGCTATCAGCATAGAAATCAAGCTTCTGGCCTCATTGGAAAAAAAGCCTTGACGATTGGCAAAGAACTCAATCTGCTGCATAGTCATCCACGACAGATTTTCCCCAAGGTCAATCGCCTCATCCTTGTCTAAAAGGTAAATACTATATCTAGAAATGCACTTATAAAAGCGACCACCCTCATCGGAGTGCAAATTGGATACCAAAAGCTTTGCTCGACTCAGATAATTTTTGAGTTCGTTTTCCTTGGCTTCAAAAGCAGACAAAATAAAAGACTCATTATTCAGGTTCTGAATTGTCGGACCATACTGGCAACATTCGCGAAAACCTATTTCTGCCCGACAGTTGAACAAAAAGTGAAGTACGCCATTTTTTTCTTGAGCGTAAAGAATAACCTCTCCTTCTTCTTCAGAGACCACGAGGGGCTGATCCCATTGAGCAACCTCACGCTCCGTTGTTTTGACTTGAAACTGTCGGACTTCAAAGCTATCTTCATTTGTCGACCTGATGACGTTTTCAGTCATCTCCCAGTGTTTTAGGTCACTTATACTGACTATCTTAGTCGTAAATTTAGCCGTGTTGCGGCAGTGCTCCAATCTATCAATAATATCTCGGCTTGAGAGAGCATAATCTTGCTCTTGAGCTTCGTACGAATTGAGTAAAGCTTCTCCTATTCCTTCCAGCTCTCGCCAACGCGAAAATGGTTGCTGGTTTGGAGTTATGGTCGACCAAGAACTACAAACTAAAACAGACCTAGCGTCAGTATTGATTTTAAAATCCTGAATTAACAGGGAACACAAATTTTCGATCCGAGTCCATTTATAAGGTGAACTCTCTGAGAAAGCTACATCTTCAGCAATCTCAATAATCATGTTGCGATTATACTTGCCAAGAAATCTTGTTCCCTGCTCTGACTGAAGACTATCTGCTAGAATAGTCGCCTTTGGCGATCCCAAGAAATACTCGAGAAATGGAGTTTCCTTACCATGATGCCTTCTTTTGTAGTTACTTTCGGTTGCCTGAACTGAAGGCGCAGCTTGTATTAATCCAATATTTCCTGGTTCTGGTTTGGCTTGAACCAAGATTTCTAGTTGACTGCCATTCTTTCGGACCATGAAACCAAGAATGCCGATTTCTGGCTGATTAATTAAGGGCTGCTCTAGATGAGTTTGTTCTTGGTCATTGAGGTAGACTGTTGCTCCCACAATAGAGAAAAATCCCCCGGATAAATGTCGCAGCTCGCGATCCTCAAACTTCCATTCTTTTGATCTTTGCCAGCTAATTTCCTCCGCTTCCATGTCACAAAACTGACGGTGCTCTTCTAACCATCTTTCGAGTTCGCTAGTGGGTGAAAAAATCGCATTTTTGGATAACAGTTGATTCCGGCTCATTAATCTCTTATAAAAAATTTGCTGTGAAAATTCTCATACGCCTGATGTGAATTAACAGTAAGAATCGGCGTAGCTGTCAGGCGCAAGACTAATTGGCTAGTCCCCATGTATGCTCAACAAAAAACGTTAATATCAAAAGTTTCTGAGCCCCAAGCTTTTCTAAGCACTAGGCTTTTCTGGACAAGCTAATCACAGATTGCTCCACCGTAAAACGACGGAGTGTTATGTGACCGTTGGTCAACTTGACCATCTCTTATACTTAAGATCAACTACATAAAGCAAAAAAACACTACTGTGTCTTTAGGGTCAGCTAATACCATCTATCTACGTAGTCAATGAAAAACTACTAAGATAATCAAAAGGTTTATAGCTGATTAATCATGTCCTTCAGACACTATCACCACACGACTTGGTATTTTTGGATTATTTTGAGAAACCAAGTAACAAAATTTGGTAATTTGAATTTTTTATTATGACCTTTACAATTACTAATTTTCAGTAATTGCCTTTAGTAACTACCAAATCGTGTCTCTAAATTTTCTAATTCACATTAGACATCTTATAGAAAATCCACGGATCTAGAATATAGGTAAAATGTCAATTTCCTGCTTAGCGAGATTAAACTAAAAATTTACCAGTTAATGATTTCTAGTCATTACTAACATTAAAGCTGTTAAAAAAATTAATCCCATTACCCCGGCGATGGGATTTCCATTAATTCCTGTAACCCAGACAGGAACTTGATTTGTATATTGAATTAGCTCACCAACATTAACAATGTAGTAACTCCAAACTAAACCAGCGTGGATGCCGATCGAGGTGCCCAGGCGATCGCTATGTTGGTATTTAGCTAAGGTGAGAATTAATCCCAGCATTACTAAAGCCGGAAAAGTAACCCCCGTGCGAATTATCTCTGCAACTGGTTTGATAAAATGAGCCAAAGCAAACATTATTGCCCCGATCCAGAGGCACTGCTTCTTGTTGTAGCCTTGTTGTAACTCATCGAGCAACCAACCACGAAATAACAATTCTTCTGCCAAACTAATTCCACAGGCACTAAGCAACCCTTCAGCAATGATTTTAAGCAAGTTAGCCGAAGGGGTTTTGACTTCAATCCATCCTAGCAGTGCTTCCACAATGAATAGGCCCAAACAAACCCAAAAACCAATGGCTAGACCGCTCAAGAATTCTCTGCTGTTTCTGCCGCTTTTTTCTAAACCATATCGGGCAAAAATATTCGTTTCACCATAGACTAATTTGCCCCACAATTGCCACAAACATAGTAGTTCTAGGAACAGCACAGCCATGGTAACAATGGTGGCAAGGTTACTGTCATGGCGCAGTAACCAATTAATTGGAATCGCTAACGGTAGCCATAAAATAGACAAAACACCAATGAAGATTAACAACCTCAATGATGTTGGCAATTTTGATATTTTTTTTAAATAGAGGGCAATTGACAATTAAAGATCAACCATTAATAACCGGCAGAATTCACCATAACATCCCTCAGCCTCGTCCATTACTCATCGGGTTCAATAGTACTAGTCAACCCATGATTACCAAGAGTTTCACAATAAAATTCTGCAGGTTCTAATGCACAAGTAATAACTAAGCCGATACCATTGTTATGAGTTTCCATCATAATGTTGACTGCTTGCGGTTGAGTCATACCACCAATAGTCTGCATCAAAACCTGTACGACATACTCCATTGAGTTGAAATCATCGTTGTGGAGTAGAACTTTATAGCGAGGTGCGTGTTTACGCACAGTTGAAGTTGAACTTTTATCAATTACAGAAGTTCCCGCGGACACAGTTATATCTCCTTTAAAACTTTTTGTATTTAGCTGAATTACAAATTATTTTCAATGTCATGATTTGTCTGGTAAGTAAATACTAATTACTACCACCTATTAAGCATAATCAGTTGTAATACTAAGTAATATGCGGTTTGAAAGTAGCCATAATCAATACAAATCATCCTTTTATATTTACAGATTTTACTGCGATCTAAAAAGAACTGAAACCATATATTAGTCAAATTTATTAATGACATCATAAATTGTGATGTCTAGTTCCAATCGAAGCAGTAATTAGAATCGCCCATTGATAATATAACTTCAGCTAAAGTCAAATGGACAATAAAAAAGTTAAGATAACTTAATAATTATTAAATAGTGGTCTCCGATGCCCTTAACTTCTTCACCGATAATGCAATCTAGTCCGGGCACATACTGGCAGTGGCGGGGCAATCCGATCTATTACGTTTGTGCCGGAGAACAGCAGCCCCAAAAACCACCTTTACTTCTCGTACATGGTTTTGGGGCCTCTACCGATCATTGGCGCAAAAATATTGCTCAGCTACAAAAACAGTTTCAAGTTTGGGCGATTGATCTTTTAGGTTTTGGACGCTCTGCCAAACCTAACCTAGAATACAGTGGCAATCTTTGGCGAGAACAGCTACATGACTTTATTGATGAGGTAATTTGTCAGCCCACAATCTTAGCGGGAAACTCTTTGGGGGGGTATGCTTCTCTTACTGTGGCGGCAGAATATCCTCAATCTACAGTTGGTTTAATTTTGCTCAATAGTGCAGGTCCTTTTACGGATACTCAAGCCCAATCAACTCAAAAATCCCAACCTAATTTTATCGGTAAGTTGATGCGCTCAATTCTTTTGCAGCCTTGGGCCAGCTTTCTTTTATTCCAGTATCTTCGTCGTCCCTCTGTAATCCGCAAAACGCTGAATAAAGTTTATCTGGATCGTAGTGCTGTTACCGAGCAGCTAGTGGATGATATTTATCGTCCCTCCTGCGATCGAGGAGCAGCAGCTGTTTTTAATTCAGTATTTAAAACTCCTCAGGGTGAAAAAGTTGATGTACTGCTTAGTCAAATGCAATGTCCTTTACTACTTTTATGGGGTGAAAATGATCCCTGGATCAATGCTAGAGAAAGAAGCAATAAATTTAGTCAGCATTATGCTCAATTAACAGAGTATTATCTTAAGGCGGGTCATTGCCCTCATGATGAAATACCAGAACAAGTAAATACCCTAATCACAAACTGGGTTTTATCCATAATTGGGCTGCAATCTTGATTGCTGACTTCTTAATAATTTGTTACAAGGTAAGAGTAACTCAATCTATAGCTTTATGTTTGGTGGATTTGTTGGTTTTGGTAATAATAAAGGCGGAGATTGGGGAGAGTCCCTAATTAACACTGTCGCAAGCAACACAATCCGTCACTTATTTACTCATAGCGAGGCAGTAGAAGTAGCGGTGAAATGTAATCCGTCTAGTAAGCTGCTACAGGGTACCATCGATAGCTTTAAAATGAGTGGACGTGGGTTGGTAATACGTAGGCAATTTCGTACAGAGGAAATGTCTTTTGAGACGGATGCTGTTTCTTTGGATTTTGGTTCGGCAGTAAAAGGGAAAATCTCTCTCAAGCAGCCTACTCAGGCGATCGCCAAGGTCAAATTATCGGAAGCTGATATTAATAAATCTTTTGAGGCAGATTTAGTTAGAAAGCGCTTAGAAAATTTGACTCCCGATGTTTTGACGGCAATATCTGGAGGTAAGCCAGTTTCCTTCAACAATATTGAAGTAAAACTTTTGCCGGGAAATAAGGTCAAGCTAACAGCTCAAGCCAGCTGGAATGATACCACAGTTCCAGTAAATCTCAACTGTGTTTTAGGCATTTCTAAACGGAGAAGAGTTCTCTTTGAAAATATTCAGTTTGAGCCGCAAGATATCTCTCCCAAGTTACAGGATACCTCTGAAAAATTAACTAACGCTTTGGGAGAAATTCTCAATGAAATGGTAGATTTAGACCGTTTTAATCTTGATGGAGTTAAACTACGTCTCAATCGGTTAGAAACTGAAGGAAAAATGCTTTTATTTAGTGGCTATGCTCAAATAGAAAGAGTTCCTCAGGCAGGCTAGTTTTATCAAGGAGTAAGAAGTAATGAGTAATGAGTAATGAGTAAGAGGTAACAGCAATTATAGTTTTTGTCTCATCGCAATATGAATTACTCCTGTGGTAGCGGAAGGAAATTCATTACCAAAGGTCTGAAATCCGAACTTTTGATAAAATCCTACTGCGGAAAGTCGAGAATTAAGAGTAAGTGCGATCGCACCTTGATGTTTAGCTAGGTCAATTAAAGTCAAGACTATTTGTCTGCCCAAGTTTTGCCTTTGGTAGTTGGGTTCCACTACCATTTGACCAAGGCGATAAACTAGATTTTTGTGGGGAGTTAATTTACCATAAGCAGCTACACACCCTTGAATTATAACGGCAGCATGGAAACTATCGGCATCGCGATCGTCAAAGACAATCTCCCAAGGCAAATTATGTTCAGCGAAAAATAGTCGATATCGCAGTTGACAGGCTTGATGATATTCTGGACTGTCGTATCTAATAAGTTTAATTAAAATCTGATTCTGATTCATAATTTTGGCTCTCAAGTTCTAAGACAGAGGTTTGATTGTCTATATAGTTCAGTTATTTGGTTGAGATTGATTTACCAAAGAAAGATAAACTTGAGGTTATGTTAAATCTTATTTGATGCGGAACATATGATTGTTTCCGTTTGTCGGTCAAGCTATTTAAAAAAAATTTATCTTCAGAATGATTTTAATTAAGTTACTAAAATCCCTAATTGCTAAATATAAGAATCGCTTGAGTTTTCTATTGGGGAATCGCCAACATTTAAATCAATTTATAACTCAAGTAGCTTTTATAAGCTTCATTATCTTCTTAACCAGTTTTTCTGCCTGGTGGACTTCTCCTGCCATGGCTACCATTAATGACGATCGCTATGAGGGTAATATTTTTATCTTATTCGGGGGGAATGGTTCATTAGTTCCGCCTCGCATGGATTTACCAACCTCTTTAAAACGAGAAAAACCAGCTATTTTAGTATTTTATGTCGATGATAGTAGTGACTGTAAACAATTTTCTGGTTTAGTCAATCGGATTCAGGAGTTTTATGGACGGGCAGCGAGTATTATTCCGGTAACTGTTGATTCCTTTGTAGAAAAAGATCAATATAGTCCTGAAGAACCGGCCTATTATTACAGTGGTGTTGTTCCAGAAACTGTAATTCTCGATCAAAAAGGCAAGGTGGTTTACGACGGTAAAGGACAAGTCCCCTACGAAGAAATAGATGATGTACTACGGGAAGTTTTTGATTTGCTACCGCGTTCTGAATCTCAGGTTTTAAAACGCCGTTCCTTTAACGAATTTAATTCAGGAATGAGCGAGTAGATTAAGATGGCAATCGAGATACTTACTGAGAAATTTACTTATTTCTCTGCATAATATTACTAAATCAACATAATACTCCTCAACACAACTGTACTATTTAGGTTTAGTTTGTCCAATGAAAGTATCAACTTTAAAATATCAGTTTGGTATTGCAGCTCTAGCGATCGCTGGTTTGGTAACGGCAATTGTCCCTGCTAGTTCAGTTCAGGCTCAGACTCAACAGGGTTTTACGTGCGACACAAGTTCTAATGTTCCAACAACTGTATATCACAATGCGCAAGGGGAGAAAGAAGAATGGATTAAGTGGGTTTCAGACCATTTTGCGGGTTCGGAATGGAATCCTTTATTTCGCTGCAAAACAGTAAGTAAACGTTTGGAAGTATATAGAAGCAATGGGCAACTTAAATATGTCACTTTAGGCATGCAAAATAACCAGCAGGTAATTTGTGTAGCTAGCCGTGACAATGGTCCTTGTGAGGGGATTATATATACTCTGCGACCAGGACAGGATGGTATTGCTGCTTTGAATAATTTATTTGCTTGGGGAAGCGGACAACAGAATTTGGAGCCTAGTTATGAGGCTTCTACCTCAATTCCCTATATTAATGTCCAAGATAGGTTGAACTAACATGAGAACAATAAGAACAATTAATTGTCTGAAGCTATTATCTTCCTTAGATTACCGACTTACATCAAAGTCTTGACAATGAAAGACCGCAATTTGGGTTGGAAACTAATATTTAAACTGGGCATAGGTTCTCTTAGTGTCATTAGTGCGGTAATTGCTCTGAATAAGATTGAACTCGGTTCCCGATTTGCCAGGAATCTTTGGTCTGGAGAAATTAACTGGCATAGACTTACCACAGCAATAGCCCAAGAGTTAGCAAGTTCTGAGATTTCAACAGAAGTGAGTAGTAGCAGTGAAATTTATCAACTGTTGAAATCGTCAACGGTTCGAGTGGTCAAAACTGACTCTGCTGGTTCGGGAGTAATCATCAATCGCGAGGGTAGCACATACTCGGTTTTAACTAATTGGCACGTAGTTGATTCCAATAATCCGCTGATCTTAACTGTCGATGATCAACAACATCAGCTAGTAGAGCCTCCCCAGCAGATAAAAAATGCAGATCTAGCTTTGCTGAGATTTCATAGCGAAGTAGACTATTCTACCGCCAAAATTGAGACGCAATTACCTCAAATTGGAGATACAGTATATGCTGCAGGATTTCCTCTGGCTATTGACGAAATCGAAAATAGTTTGGAATTGGGTAACGAAGCGTTTCGCTTAATTCAGGGAGAAGTGTCAATAGTTCCTGCTAAATCTTTGCCCCAGGGTTATCAGTTGGGTTATACCAACGAGACGGAAGTAGGTATGAGTGGTAGTCCTATTTTTAATGCTGAAGGATCGCTAGTCGGTATTCATGGTAGAGGTAAATATCGCGATCCTAATTTTGGGGTCTATATTTTTGAAGATGGTAGTGAACCTCCTCAAGAAGAGCTAGAGCAAATGATTAAGTCTAGCTGGGGTATTCCCATTAGTGTTTATTCCGAACTAGCCAATTAAAAGTTTTTCTCAAAGTTTCTCTAAAATGTTTTTTAATCATCAACTTTTAAATTCTTATCTTGCCACTGCGATTACGGGTACAGCGGCATTCACTTTAGTTAGTTTTGCTCCTTCAATAGCGATCGCCAAAAGCCCTACAGAAATAGCGGCGATCGCGGAAGTCGTGACCGTTAAAATTGACAACAATCTTGGTGTTCCTGGAGGGTCGGGAGTTATTATTGCCCAGGAAAATAATACCTATACTGTTCTCACCGCTAATCATGTAGTTAAAAACGTTAATATCGGTTACATAGTTAAAACTCCTGATCATCAGCAGTATCAAGTAACTGAGGTTAGAAATCTCGAGCAGGATGGCTTAGATTTGGCTTACGTCAAATTTAATAGTAATCAAGAGTATTCAGTAGCAACTATTGGTAGTTCTGAATATGCAACTCCTGGAGCTTCAATTTTTGTATCTGGCTATCCCTTAGCTGCTGAAATTGACCAAGAACGCAATTGGGAGTTTACAACAGGTACAATTACCAGTATTCGTGACAGCGCCTCTGAAGGTTATTCAATGCGTTATCAGGCTTTAACTCGTCGGGGGATGAGTGGCGGTGGAGTGTTTGACACTAGCGGAAATCTAGTAGGAATTCATGGTCAAGGTGACGTAATTGGCAGTGTTAAAAATGAATCTTCCAGTATTCCTGAACCCCTAAAAACAGGCTTTAATGCAGCAATTCCGATTCAGAACTTTACAAAATCTTTGGCAGATGTGGGGTTGAGTGATTCTGCTCTAACTATCGATCAAGCTAAGCCCGATCAAGAGGATACCGATATAGATGTAGAAGCAACCAAACAATATGCAGAAGGACTGGAATTACTGGCTCAGGGAGATACTGCTCGGGCAAATGAATATCTGATTGAGGCAGAGAAAAAAAATCCTAATAATGTAGTCGCGATATATTATCGAGGTCTGATTGATTATACGAAGCGAGATTTGACAGCGGCGATCGCCAATTATGATCGAGCAATTGAGAATAATCCTAACTTTTCTTTAGCTTATTTCAGCCGTGGGTTAGCTCACTACCATCAAGGAAGCACACAAAAAGCTCTAGAAGACTACAATAAGGCGATTCAAATTAATCCCACCGATCCTTGGTCATATCTTAACCGAGGCACTGTAAAAGAAGATTTAGGCGATGTCGATGGTGCATTAGCAGATTACAATCGCGCCATTCGTATTGCTCCTGACTACGGCAAGTCTTACCATAACCGCGGCGCAATCTTGTATTCTCGTCGAGATTTTAAAGGGGCTACTGCCGATTTTAAAAAAGCCTCGGAAATATTTTTCCGAGAGGGAGACACTAATAGCTATAATGTGGCAATCGATAGTCTAAATAAAGCCCAAAAAGCTCTGAGAAATTCCCCTTCTCGATAAAGGAGGTTCAGGAGCTATCAAAGAACATATATATAGCCGTACAAAGTTACATTAGGACAATTATTAGATTGCTCGTAAGTAACGAGTAATCAGTAATCAGTAATCAGTAATCAGTATGCCAATCAGGAACTTCTTTTTGGCGCGATCGCGCAATGACTAAAGCATTATCATTGACATCCTGAGTAACCACCGAACCTGCTGCTACGGTAACGTTTTCTCCCAGAGTAACCGGAGCGACTAAAACGCTATTGGAGCCAGTTTTAGTACCTTGTTTAATGGTTGTGGGATGTTTGTGTTTGCCGTCGTAGTTAGCAGTAATCGTACCTGCTCCGACATTCACGCGATCGCCCAAAGTAGCGTTTCCTAGGTAAGACAAGTGAGCCACATTGGTATTAGAGCCAACAGAGGTTTTCTTGATCTCGACAAAGTTACCCACACGACAACTTTCACCCAATTTAACGTCACCTCGCAGATGGGAATAAGGACCAATTCTAGTATTAGCGGCTACTTCGGAATCGATCACCACGGAATATAGAACGGTGACATTAGTACTAATTTTGCTGTTTTCGATCAGAGTTCCAGGACCAATTCTACTGCCAGTAGCAATGGTAGTATTGCCTCGAAGATGGGTTTGAGATTCTAGAATTACATCTGGTTCTAGTTGCACGCTTTCATCTATAGTGATGCTATCGGGATTCAGCATCGTCACACCTGCTTTCATCCAATCATCTTTAATTCTGGCTTGTAGAATGTCATAAGCTGCTGAAAGCTGTCGGCGATCATTGATACCACTAGTTTCACGGTAGTCTTCGGCATCATAAGCCATTACAGGAGAAAGATAATCTACTACTTCAGTTAAATAATATTCTCGCTGATCATTATCAGTTGAAAGTTTAGGTAAAGATTCAGCTAATTTCTGCCAATTAAAGCAATATATTCCCGCATTTACCCGTCGATTTTGCTTTTGAGCGCTGGTACAGTCCCGATCTTCAATAATATGACTAACTAAATCATCTCCATGACAAAAAACTCTGCCATAACCTTGAGGATTTGGTAAGTTAGCTGTCAACAGAGTCGCCGCGTTTTGATTATTTTGATGAGTTTCTACCAATTGTTGCAGAGTTTCTGGGCGTAGTAGAGGCGCATCGCCATTGAGAACTAATAAGTCTCCACCATAACCTTGGAGGTAAGGCATCAATTGTTGTACCGCATGACCAGTTCCTAGTTGTTGTATTTGTTCGACAAACTCAAGATCTTGACGATGACTTAAAGCCTGTCTAACTTTTTCTCCCTGATAACCAACAATAACGATCTGTTTATCAAGATTAAGTAAGCTACAACTATCAAGTACCCGTTCGACGAGCGATCGCCCTGCCAATGAATGCAAGACTTTGGGTAAATCGGACTTCATGCGAGTGCCTCGTCCTGCTGCTAAGATTGCTACCGCTACCATGCTTTTCGAGATTAGTTAATTTAAATAAATCCGTTTGGAGTATAGCTCTAATAGGCATACTAGTGCAAAAAAATATAATTTTTAATTTACGTGTAAAGCTTGGCAATATCTGCCAATGTAGCTACCTTAAACCCATTACCAACAGCAGCCATTTTCCATTCATCATTATGGCGATAGACCTCTGCCAAAATCATTCCAGTCATACCACGATATTCAGCTCCAGATAGATTGTAGCGGGCTAATTCTTTATTATTAGTACGATTGACTAAACGGACAAAAGCATTATCCACCATACTAAAATCTTGTCGGCGATTATTGCATTTATAAATATTAATGGCAAATACTAAATAAATAATACTGGGTGGGATTAACGGCAAGTCGATATTAATCACTTCATCGTCTCCTTCTCCGGCACCAGTTAGATTATCTCCCTGGTGAGCGATCGCACTAGAACTATGCCTTAAATTGCCAAAGTAAATTATATTTTTAACATCGGTTAATTTCTTATCCCCATCTAAACAGATTACCGAAGAATCTAGATCGAATTGCTTGGCACCACCAAAGAAACCGCCTGTTTTAGGGGCAACATCCCAACCCAGTCCACACATGATTTGTTTGAGGTTTGGTTCTTCTTTAGTTAGAGAAATACGCTGTCCTTTTTTGAGGTTGATTGCCATTGATTTTGGGTCTCTAGATTACTTTAATTAATTGATTATGATTGTCAGTTGTCAGTTGTCAGTTGTCAGTTGTCAGTTGTCAGTTGTCAGTAGTTATATTAGTTATTAATTTTGAGCCTACCAGATAATATTGAAGCAAAATAAATAGGGAGTCAGAGAGACGAAATTATTTATCTTTATCTTTCATCCCTCATCCTTCATCCCTCATCTTTTATAGAAGGTGAAAACCCACGTCATTTATGCGTGGAAGTGTCAATGATATCGATCGACTAAAGCCTGTAATCCGCCTTCGTAGCCTGCTCCTACTGCATTCATGCGCCACTCACCATCTTTGCGATAGAGTTCTGCCATAATCAGGGCAGTTTCAATGGAAAAGTCTTCGGTCAAGTCATAGCGAATGATTTCTTGTTCGTCTTCAGCATTAACAACGCGGACAAAGGCATTTTGTACTTGACCAAAGTTCTGGCTACGTTGTTCTGCTTCGTGAATAGTCACAGTGATTGCTATTTTAGCTACTTCAGCAGGAACGGTTTTAAGATTAATATCAATGATTTCGTCATCTCCTTCACCAGCACCAGTTCGATTATCGCCTAACTGTTTAACTGATTGATCGGGGTCAGGACTAACCTGATTATTATAAAAAATGAAGTGTTGATCGGAAATTAACTTTTCATTACTGTCTAGGAGAAAAACTGATGCATCGATATCAAAATCGCCACCAGTATCGGTCACATTAATATCCCACCCTAAACCAACGAAGATTTGTACTAGCCCAGGTGCTACTTTTTCTAAAGAGATTCTTTGCCCTTTGCTTAGATTGATTGTCATTATTTACTTAATCCTAATCGGCTTTAATTTATTTACAACTAATAAATAATCTGATTCAAATCAATCCTATGATAACTATTTTAGATTCCCAATTTTTTTTTAGATTCCCAATTTTTCTTAATGGTGTTAGCGGAATCTTCTCTCGTTTGGGAATTAATTACCGATTCGTGCCGTAAAGCCCCTGGCTTCAGACATGGGGATATAAGGCACGGCTAGCACTTACTGGGTTAGTTTATGCTTATATGATAGCATAAGAATATGTTAGTTCTAGAGATGAAGATACAAGCCAAGCCAACTCAATACGATGCGATGGATGAAGCCATCAGAACGGCACAATTCATACGCAACAAAGCATTGCGATATTGGATGGACAATAAAGGAGTAGGAAAATACCAGCTATCGGCATACTGTAAAGTACTAGCTGCTGAATTCCCCTTTGCTCACAAGCTAAATTCAATGGCCAGACAAAGCAGTGCAGATCGAGCCTGGGCTGCAATATCTCGTTTCTATCAAAACTGTAAACATAAAACTCCTGGAAAAAAGGGATTTCCTAAGTTCAAGAAGCATTCTCGCTCGGTCGAGTATAAGACTACAGGTTGGAAGCTTTCTGAAAACAGAAAACAGATAACCTTCACCGATCAGAATAATATCGGTCGGGTCAAGCTCAAAGGTACAAGAGATTTGAATTGGTACGATATCAAACAATTCAAACGAGTACGAATAGTTAGACGTGCTGATGGTTATTATGGTCAGTTTTTAGTCGATGCCGACAACCGAGAAAGAGTAGAACCATCTTATTCTGAAATTGGTTTAGACGTTGGCTTGAACTATTTCTATACCGACGACAAAGGGAATCAGATTGAGAATCCTCGGTTTTATCGAAGAGGTGAAAAAGCACTCAATCGCTTAAACCGAAGCAAGTCTAAAAAGTACGTCAAAAGTAAAAAACCACAGTCTAAGAACTATCACCAAGCGAGAAAAAGATACGCCCTAAAGCATCTTAAGATAAGTAGGCAACGTAAAGACCATGCCGTGAAATTGGCACGGTGCGTAATCACATCTAACGATGTAGTCGCTTATGAAGACTTAAGAATTGGCAAGATGGTAAAAAATCACAATCTTGCCAAGTCGATAACCGACGCTGGCTGGTATCAATTTAGAGTGTGGTTAGAGTACTTTGGCTATAAGTTTGGCAAAGTAACAGTTGCCGTACCACCGCAGTATACTTCTGTTAACTGCTCTGGTTGCGGAGCTAAAGTAACTAAAACTCTCAGCACCAGAACTCATAAGTGTAAGTGTGGCTGTGTTCTCGACCGAGATGAAAATGCAGCCAGAAACATCCTCTCTTTAGGATTAAGTACCGTGGGACACACGGGATCTAAAGCTTGGGGAGACGAAACCTCTATCTTGGCTGATGAGAATTTGTCAGGGTAAGTTTTTTCTACGAACCAAGAATCTCCCGCATTCATGCGTGGGGAATGTCAACAGATTGGGTTCGACGATAAACAGCGGTGAGAGCAGCAGATATCAATAGACCCCAAGCAGGAGCGATCGCAATAATCCAGCCTCCATTGAGAAACAATAGCCAACAGCAGCCTAAAAGAACTGTCAAAGCAAGATAAATACTGACAGCTATTTTGATAATCGAACGTCGTAGCAAAATGATGATGATACTACCAACCGCAGACCAAAGAGCAACCCAAATTAATTCGACTTTATCTGAGAACCACCATAGTAGTTTTTGTTCTCCTAATACCGCACTAATTATTTGACTAGTCATTTGGGCATGGATTACCACTCCGGGAAGACTTTCTGTATGTTTTCCTTTGCTCAAGGGAGTGAGATGTAGATCGTGATTGTGTCCCACTACTCCCAAAAAAACAATTTTGTCTTGGACTAGTTTTGCTAGAGATTGCTCCGGAATAGTAAAAATTTCTCTTAGGGCAATAGTTTGAGGTGAAGTATGGCGATAGTTCAATAAAACTTGATAACCTTGAGCCTCGGGTAAATGATATCCTCCACTTGAAGCACTTAGTTTAGGAAATACAGTCTCGCCAATTTGTAATAAACCCTGTTGATTTAGTTTGGCAGGGGGATGATCCAAATATTTAAGAGCAAGGCGTAAACCAAATGAGAAGCCACTTTGGCATACTTGATCTGGAGACATACCTAAAATTTGGCGGCGAATTGTTTTATCATCATCTACCGCCCAATTACTAAAGCCCACTTGCTCAGGGGGGAGTTGGGATGGGGGAGCAATACTAACTAGTTGAGCTTGGTCAATTTTGACACGACAAATAGCGAAAAAATCATCAGTTTGGGCGATAATATCTGCTAATTTGGGAGAGAAAGGAAAATCATGAATTATATCTGAGGCGATCGCTTTAGGTTGCCCAGGTTGCAACCTAGTTATTAGTTGGGCTAAGGCTTCATCACTAAGAGAGCCACGCATATTTGTTGCCAGATTTTGCTCTCTTTGATACTGGATATCTTGATCATCGATAGTAATGATCAAGATTCGTTCATCTGCAGGGGGAGTAGTCCGCCAACCTATAAAGCGATCGTAAGCATTTAATTCTCCTGCTTGTAACCAGCTCCCAGTTTGCATCAGCCAAACTAACATAGTAGCGACAGCACTAATTATTGAGATCGAGGCTAATAATTGTGGTTGCCAGCGTAGTTGAGCCTTAGAAGTATTTTTTTGCTGATTTCCTCGTAAATCTGCCCATTTGGGCGGGATAATTGCTGGATTCTGATAAATTATCGGGAGCCAGGCAGCACAGGGAAACTGTTTTTCCCAACCTTGCAATTGCTCTCTGGCCATTCTGGTAGAGATGTAGAGAGAGTTCCCTCCGGCATAAGCTTGCAGCAAATATTTAACAAACTGTTGCGCCATAATATCTGGTATGGGCCAACGCATTACAATCGACTGAGGTAAGGATAATTGCCCTAACTCTTCAGCTATACCCAATCCATCACAAGAATTAAAAATTGCTAACTGAAGTCCTGAAGCGATCGCTTGTTTAAAACCAGGTCTTAATTCTTCAATGGTTAATTGATCCTCAGCGTTAAGTGAGAGCAATCCTTGTCTAGCTATAGTCTGACTATGTCCCGCGAAAAAAATAATATCCCAGGAATCTTGCCAGAGATGAGCGTATAGTTCCTGGCGAGTTGGCTCAATCAAAAAGATGACTTCTCCCTCTGCTAAAGAATTCAGAAAAGCCCGATCAGCCTCTAAATTCAAACCTCGGCCATCTCCCAAAATTGCCAAAATCTTGACTTTACCAGTTTTAAATGGCTTATGGATAGTTGGCACCCGCTCGAAATTAAAATTACTGATGGCAATTTCTAACTTTGGGTAGTTATCTACTAGATCCCAACAACACCAAGGTAGCTGATATATTTCGAGGCAATTACTACAAATCAGCATTCTAATTACTTCTTGTCGATTCAACTCTTCTCGCAGATGTTTATCAACTGAATTAAAACTAGGATAATTAAGCCAATTTTGTAATTCTTGGTGTAACTTGGCAGCTGATTTGACTAACTGTTTATGAGGATTGATCGAGCCATCATAGATAATTTGCTGAGGCTTGATACGACAATTTTGGCTCTGCTGTCGGTATAGGTCTTGCAACTGAGCTAGACATCGTCTCAATTCAGTTGCAGGGGGTAAGAATCCTGAAAAGCCGCAGTCAGCCGACTTTCCTTCTAGTCCAATTTCGAGGCTAATTTGAAACCCTGACTCAAAATCACCACTTAGCTTCAAAATTACTAACTTGGTCATCAATCAACAATTAACAACTAATCTGCCAACCATCAAATAATAAAGCTTTCTACCTTGATATTCTCATCTAAAGATAATTCAACACTAAAACTTTCTCTCAATTTGCCACTAAAACAGAATTCAATAGTCTCTGTCTGATTAGCTTGAGCAATCATTACGGGACGCATAACTTCGTCTAAGATGACTAATTCTAAACCTTCTGGTAGGTATTGATGTTCTTCCCTATGGCAAACTGTAACCGAAATATTAAATTCATCATTTCTCTCCGGCTGGATGTTCAATACCAAAGCAATATCGTGACTAATATTTTCCAACCTGACTAACTTAACTCGACTAACTTGTGTGGATAAGTTTTTCAGGTGCTGGTTAGCTACTTTTGGTGGACTCCTAAAGTTGAGAGCTATAGGGGGCAACAATAGTTCTTCTAATTTATACCAGCCGCAATCTAATGCTCCAGATAACCATCTACTAAGGCTAACAGATTGAACTGATGCCATTGATTTTTGCTGGTTTAGGTAAGCAGGAAATTGTGCTAATGATTCTAGTTGATTAAGAGGTAATTCAACTTGTTTGATCTCAGGAATGAATCCTAGCAACGTCCCTTGGCTTAAAGATTCGTCTAGCCTAATTACTAAGTAACCAATTCTCTTATACCAGACTTCAGGCGGAATAGTAACCGTATCTTGGTGATTTAAAACAACTCGACATTCCAATTTGCCACAATTAGGAATTTGCAGATCGGCAACGTCCATCATGGTTTGAAATATAGGATTCCAGCTATCACTGCTCTCCAAATTAGTCGCCCAACCTAATGAATTGAGATAATAATTAGCTATAAATACAGCTAAAGTGTTGAGATAAACTTGTTTTGCTTTTGTTCCTTGAGACTGATAGCGACGAAATTGTTCCGCCTTTATGCGAGCTTTGGCAGGAATAGTAATTTGTTGAAATATCTCTGATTGAAGATTCATTTTTAATATATTTTCTCCTAGTTATGTAGCTAAAGATACTTTTTTAATTCTGTTTTTAATATGGGTGCGAATCGACGGCACCATCGATTGTAAAAACTACTTAGGGTTGAGACTGGGATATCTAGTTGCAGCGATATTTCTATCCAACTTTGACCAGAAAATTTAGCTAGAGCAATCTGACGAAAGTTGGCATTTGGTCTATTTCTAATATAAGCTTCGCGAAAAATATTATCTGGATCTTGACTCAGATATTGTCTGAGTAATTTGCTTAAATCTTGATGCTCAAAGGGTTGCTTAATTTGCTCTAAGTCTTGAAAAGAAGAAAGCTCATATTTACTATACTTATTATATCTTTCATAACATTTAAGTAAAAGTTTGTCTAAATTGAAATTAACCCAATTCATGAATTTTTTTTGTCCACGTTCAGGATCGTATAAGTCGATATTCAAACATATATATATATAGGTTTCACTTAGAGCTTCTTGATAGAGAAGATTATATAAATTAGGAGGGAATTTATTCATATGGGGACGGCATAATTTACCAGATAGTTTGATTGCCTTAATTAATTCGGTTAGAGCATAAGTTCTCAGTTCACTATTGACCAAAAAATTTTGTGCATTTAAACACAGTTTTTTCAATTGATTATCATTGAGTATTCTTTGAAAAATTTCTGTTTGTATTGAGTATAAATAATCCGGCGTGAGCTGTTGGTAATTTGAGAAATGATTACCGTTTGTTAACAGACTTGATTTTGCTGAATGTTGCTGAATAAGAGCGACTAATTGTTCTTTAGCTTGGTCATAAATTTCTTGATAAACTCCAGTTAGGGGCTTACCATTAAATCGACGACATAATGGACGCGATCGCAAAATTTTCACCGCAATTTGGTTAATGACTAATTCTTGCAGTTGAAAGTTGTTTGTAGCTTGAACTTGTTGTAAAAGTTGTTGCACTTGTTCATATTTTTCTTGCTCAAACTTATTGATGCTCGTCATTTATTAGAGTCCAATCAAAATAAAAGATCGAAAGATCTTCAACTATTGATTACTTCTCTTACCCAGATTATATTTATGCGTTTTGTAACAAAACTTGACAAATCATCTTTTGTTTTCCATCTTGAAAGTCGAGTTTCAATTAAGAATTAAAAATGAATTCAGAATTACCATCATTTAAAAATCTGGAATTGTTTAATTTAGCTCTAACCCATCGCTCTTACGTCAACGAACATCCTGGAGCGGGAGAAGATAATGAACGCTTAGAATTTCTTGGTGATGCGGTTCTCGGTTTTGTGATCGCCGAGATGCTCTACGTAATGTATCCTTCGATCAACGAAGCTCAATTAACTCACCTGCGATCGCGATTAGTCGACGAAACGCAATTAGGCAAATTAGGAGCGGAATTAGGTCTCGGAAAATTAATGCGCTTAGGAAAAGGAGCTGACAAGGACGGAGGTAGAGACAACCCATCCTTACTTAACGATACTTTTGAAGCTACGTTGGGTGCTTATTTTCTCGATACCGGAATTGAAGCAGTTAGGGAATATATTTTAAAAATTTTTCGACCTTTAGCAGAGAAATTAGTCAACGATTCTTTAGGCTCTAATTTAGATGTCAACCAAAATTTAGTTCAACCTCAAGAAACATTTATTGATAGCAAAAATCGTTTCCAACAATGGGCACTAGCTGAATATCAAACTAGACCAACTTATCAAATTATTGACGAATCAGGACCCGATCACGCTAAACAATTTACAGCTCAAGTACTAATAAATGGCAAGGTATATGGAGTTGGGACAGGTCGTCGTAAACAAGAAGCTGAAAAAAAAGCTGCCGAAGCAGCAATAAAAACAGTTAAATTAAATCTAAATTAATTCAAACTCGATCATGTCTAAAACTTTTCGCTAATGCGTTTCATCGCCTCGTTAACATTGTCGCGACTATTAAAGGCAGAAATACGGAAATAGCCTTCCCCTGCGGCACCAAAACCAGATCCTGGTGTCCCAACTACGTTACAGTTGAGCAGCAGTTTATCAAAGAAATCCCAGCTTGATAAGCCGTTAGGAGTTTTGACCCAGACATAAGGAGCATTGACCCCTCCATATACCTGAATTCCCGCTGCTGTAAGCTGTTCGCGGATAATTTTAGCGTTTTCTAAATAGAAGCTAATCAATTTTTTTATCTGTGCTTGTCCAGCTTCAGAATAAACTGCTTCTGCTCCTCGTTGTACGATGTATGATACACCATTAAATTTAGTTGATTGACGACGATTCCAAAGTTGCCATAGTTTCACGTCTGAACCATCAGTAGCTTGACCTGTTAGGTTTTGCGGAACTACAGTTAAGGCGCAACGAGTACCTGTAAAGCCAGCATTTTTGGAAAATGAACGAAACTCGATCGCGCAGTCCTTTGCTCCATCTATTTCGTAAATGGAGTGGGGTAAATTAGGATCGGTAATATAAGCTTCATAGGCGGCATCAAAGAGAATTAATGAACCATGCTGTCTAGCGTAGTCTACCCAAGCTTTTAGGTGTTCTTTAGTAGCAGTTGCCCCCGTGGGGTTATTGGGGAAGCAAAGATAAATTAAGTCTACTTTTTCCGTAGGAATTTCTGCTGTAAAGTCGTTGTCGGCACTGATGGGGAGATAAACTAAACCTTCATATTTACCAGTTTCATCTGCTTCTCCTGTATGACCTGCCATGACGTTAGTATCAACATATACAGGATACACAGGATCGGTAACAGCAATCTTATTGTCTTTACCAAAAATATCTAGGATATTCCCACAATCACATTTAGACCCATCTGAGATAAAGATTTCTGAGGCATCGATGTCACAATCGCGAGCCTGAAAGTCTTGTTGCGCAATTTTGTCTCTTAACCAAAGATAACCTTGTTCGGGACCATACCCTTTAAAAGTAGCGCGATCGCCCATCTCATGGGTAGCCTTAATAATTGCCTCACGACAAGCTGCGGGTAAAGGTTCGGTAACATCCCCAATTCCTAGCTTGATAATCGGTGCATCGGGATTTTCTGTTGCAAAAGCGTTGACTCTTCTTGCAATTTCGGGAAACAGATATCCTGCTTTGAGTTTGAGATAGTTATCGTTAATCGTTGCCATAAATTTTTTCTACAAACGCCACTTATAAAGCTTACCTTTTGTAGCTGTACAAAATTATATTTAGGAAATTAAAAGTGACTACTTTGCAATTAATGAGTAATGAGTTTTTGATTGATATTTCAGCAAAATGTCCGAACTTTTTGCTGTGATACTGAAATAAGCAATCAGTAATCAGTAATCAGTAATCAGTAATCAGTAATCAGTAATCAGTAATTAATTGATCTAATCCCTCTTGCATGGTGTTAACCACTAATTCATAACATTGATCGACATAAGCGCGATCGCGTGCTGCTTGTTGACCATTTTGGGGGAAGACAATTGGTGGCAAGACACGAGTGTGAATTTGTACTGGTAAGGGAATATTAGGAAGAGGACCAATGCCAATTCCCCAAGGTAAACCAAGGTAGATAGGAAATACTTCGGGGTCTGTATCAAATAACCAAGGCATTCCCCACTGATGAAGTTGTTTAACTAGCTCATAAATATCTCCTAAGACAAATATCGTATCGTGTGCGCCGTGAGAAATAATCGGCACAATTGGTACTTTTTCTCGCAATGCTAATTTGATAAAACCTTTTCTCCCAGCTAGATTTATTTGGTTCCGCTGAGTATAGGGACGAAATACATCTTGTGCGCCTCCTGGATAAACTAAGACACTAGCCCCGCTTTTCAAGGCGGCGATCGCCATTTTGGGGTGAGCGGCGATCGCTCCTGTTTGCTCTCCCAGTCTAGCTAATCGAGGATTCACTGACCAAACACTACTATGCATTAAGCCATAGATTGGTCTTTGGGTACCGAAACGACGAAACCAATCGTACATACTCATTACCATGTCAGGAGTTGCCAATCCACCGTTGTGTGAACCGACTAGTAACACCTGACCCTGATTGGGAATATGATGCCAGCCATCAGTTTTTACACGAAAATAATAGCGATAAAACCACTCCCACAATGGCATAAAAGACTCAATCAATTCCGGATTTCTGGCGTCTAACGACCGCCCATTGATATCGGTGAATTTACTTTTTTGACTCATTTAATCGGTGAAAAATTCCCTAAATTTACTTTTCCAAACGCACCACATACCACTGGAGATATTTATCTGCACCGATATCTAATTCAAAATAATGATCTAGTAAATGTTGCGCCTGTAACTCAGCTGATTCAAACTGCTCTAATTCCTTGGGAATAGTTACTTCTTCCAGTAATAAAAAACTGACTAGCTTCGCTTTTAATTCTTCAGCGGACATAAATTCTTCGACTTGGTCTGATTCGAGGACAATATAGCCATCCTCTTGATACATGATGGAATCTGGCATGGGAGAAAAAGTAAGCAAGCAAGAGTAATTTCTTATACATTAATTCTAAAGCTAGTTTCTTGTCTAATTTTGTAACTGCGATGAAACCCAATCTCAATCCTTTCTTGAATCTTGAATACGAACCAGTGATGGAGAAATTGGGAGATGATTATTACGATGTAGTAGCTGCTGCCGAGTTTCCGGCACATTTTTTACGTTATCGCAACGACTTACTATTGCCATTGATAGGTTTAGAGGCAACTTCAATCAGTGATGCCGATTTTATCGAAGCATTTGGTAAGTTTCAGGGAGTACGTCCTTATTTAGCTTTACGCTATCACGGCTATCAATTTGGCGCTTATAATCCCTTCCTCGGGGATGGCAGAGGTTTTCTATACGGACAGGTTAGAGATGTAAATGGAAATCTTGTCGATCTGGGAACCAAAGGTTCGGGGAGAACACCCTATTCCCGAAGTGCAGATGGTAGATTAACCCTCAAAGGGGGAGTCAGAGAAGTTTTAGCTGCTGAAGCTTTGCACCAATTAGGAGTCAAGACTTCTCGCTGTTTAAGTTTAATTGAAACGGGAGAATCTCTCTGGCGGGGCGATGAGCCTTCCCCGACTCGTTCTTCAGTGATGGTCAGATTTAGTAGTTCTCATATCCGCTTTGGTACTTTTGAGCGATTACACTACATTCAGCGTCCAGATTATATTACTAAGCTTTTAGATAGTGTTATTGCTGTTTATTATCCCGATATTCCTGAGACAGAAGATAAATATAGTCAATTTTATGCAGCATTAGTTAACAGAACTGCTGAGCTGGCAGCGCAGTGGATGGCGGCTGGTTTTTGTCATGGTGTATTGAATACTGATAATATGTCGATTACAGGGGAGAGTTTTGATTATGGTCCCTATGCCTTTATTCCGACTTATAATCCTCGGTTTACCGCAGCAAGTTTTGATTATGGTGGGCGGTATAGTTATGGCAATCAACCACATATCTGTAAATTTAATTTAGAGATGCTGCAATTACCTCTGGCAATGGTTACTGAGCAATCAAATTTAGAGGCTGGCTTAGCACAATACGATGACTGTTATCAGAAGTATTACCAAAAATTGATGCTGCAAAAATTAGGATTTGAGGCATCTGAACCATTATTTACCATTGAATTACTTGCTCAAACTATCGAGCTATTAAGAGATACAGAAATTAGTTATCATGGCTTTTTTGCCGAACTAGCCCAAGGATTTAATTATGGTTGGCGAGAAGATAGTAATTTAATTTTAGAAAATGCGACGTTTAATCATCAAATTAACTCTATATGGCGTGATTTATATCATAAGTGTCTCAATCAACTGCCAGCAGCAGAAATGGAAAAAATAGGCGATCGCCTTACATTTAATAATCCTCAGACTGCCCTTCTTAGAACAGTTATTGAATCTGTTTGGCAATCAATTTCCGAGGATAACAACTGGCAACCATTTTATGATTTGATTAGTAAATTACAAACTAAAGAATAATTACTGATTACTGATTACTTAACAGTCAGGTAACTCCATTGGAACCATCTTGACTAACAGGAAGAAAGTTAGCAAAAACATTAGTAAAACCTTTGCGCCCTCTAAGTAGACAAAAACTACAAATTAACAATACTTGAAAATTAAAAATTAACGATAAATCACGGCTATTAACAGCTAAAATACCTATTAATAATATGTAGATTAATAGGCAAAAGAAATATCTAGGGAAATCCATCGGCCAACTGCTTTCTTGACCTCCCAAATAACGATATAAAATATATTGAATAGAACGAGTCAAAATACAACTTACTAGTAACATTAATCCTACCGTATTGGTAGTAATTATTATTAGAAAACCACAGTAGCGAAAGGTTTGTAATAATAAATAGAACCAAACTCTACTCTGTTTATTGATATTATTATAAACATAAAAGATTCCTCTCAAAGCTAGTAAAAAAAATCCCCAATAAATCAACTTTGCTGAGATATCTGAAAAAATATGTTCATATCCATGGAAAGTAAAAACATCAAGTGAAGAGATTTCAAAAATTTTGTTATTTTCGAGAGCAATAATGCCTAAAATAGATAGTCCTAAAGACCAAAGCCAAGGTTGCCAGAGACCAAATGAATATTCACCAGATTTATAATTATGAGAAAGAACTGCTTTGTCCTCATACTTATCACCAATAATGTCATTTTCAATATAACCTAGCTCATATATGCACCAAAATGCGATTAATAATAAGAATATGCTAATACTACTAAGCAAAAGATGGGAGCTAGTGTAGGCAAAAGATAACCATAAAATAATAAAATCTTCTCCTATAATATTATTTAAGAAGTATCTTTTACCAGGTCTCTTTATTTTTTCCGAATAAAGAAGTGGAATATAAATTTTCACTTTAAATTTAAAAATATCTAACTTTAATGAATCTGAAATATGATTGTTCACTTTGTATTCAACAAGATATAATCGTTTATTATACTAGTTTTTAGTATTAAACTATGTTGTTTGCTTGAGTGCTTGACAAATATATGCCAACTCAAGCAATTTTATAAGAATCTAATTGCTTGAGTCAGGGATATTAATGCCTTGAAATGATTGACCAACTGTCAGAGCAAGGGCTTTTCGCGCTACGCGTCAAAAACTTTGTAAGAAGGCGCCGTCATTTCATTTATCCTCGAATGAGGACGGCGGGGTAATCTGTGACTTGTTCTTTGAACGGTTCGCAATCGCTTAAGTAAAAATGCCTCTTGAGCAGGAAAAATAAAGTTTATACATCGCAAAACTTGACAGTGATTATTTCAAGCAGTCAGGTTATTAGTTTCCCTAATGACCTTTTATCTGCTTTCCATCTCCAATCTTTTCAGTTTTCTAACCAGACACAATATGAAAATATAAATCCACCTTGATACCTTCTCTATACTTTAAATTAACTCTACGAACTAGAAATTTCATTAATTAATTGACCATTGGTTTAGTATTTCATAATATTGAACATAAACCAAACTATTAATCATGAGCATAAATTATAATTGTAAAAATCATAACAATATTAAGCTCAAATACAGTGTGAATCGACTGGTCAATAAACTTGTATTGACTTATTTCACTATGTGAATTTGACATATTTGTATTGTCATACAATACTATTTTTTGGATACCAAAAATCTAACAATAGTATATTCAAGCTGATTAACTTAGCTCCTCTTGTAACATATTTTGATAGATTTGAGGTAAGTAGTTGCTCATCGAGTTAGTTTCAATTCCATATCCTAAGCTAGTCCACGTACCAGAAAGTAGCTTCAGTACCTGAGTTATTTCTCCTTGTCGTAATTGCTGAGGAATACTAGTTCCCCAAGCATTTGAATCACTTAACCAGTCATGAACTACTACATCTTGATATTCTGCCTCAAAACTATAGGTTTTCCATCGCCAGAAGCCCGAAGGATTAGGATGATATCTTTGTGCTTGTTCGCTCCAGGTAAAATCTAGCATCTGGTAACGTCCTGCCGCAGTAGTACATTTTCCCTTGTTTGGACCAGCCACGATTGAAACACATACTTCAGGATGGCGGCTGAGATCTTCAATGTGTTGACCACCATAAATTACGTTATAAGGACGTTTGACATTAGCTTCGCTGGCAGTAATAGTTCGCATCAAAGCTCTGATATAAGGATCTCCACCGCTCATTACTAATGGTTGGGTACGATGAAGACTAGGAATAAAATTTGTATTTGGTACTGAAGAGGAGTGTCTTTGGTGCCAATGTTGAGAAAGTTTGCTCAACAATTGCCGAGAGCTTTGTATATAAACTAGTGTTTGAGATTTACTGATATGCCCTCCCAATTTTGACAGGATTAAGATTAGACATCCGAGATAGATAATTTTACTAGCTTGATTAATTAGTTGCATTGTAGGCAGCCCGATAAGAAGACTTTATTGTCAACAAAAAATACTAAATCCCTCGATATTGTTGCGCTATAGTCGATAGATTAGGGTACTTGGCTAAATAACTTTTCCCAAGTTTTGCTTTCTGCTTCAGAATTGGTAACTATCTCGACAATTTTTGATTTTGCTTCTGGCTGAAATATTGCTTCTACACATACTTGAGCAACTTTAGGGCGAGGAATACTACCATCAAAAAGAGTATCAGCACCGGACATCACAATTGGCTCAGAATTTGATTCGTTTTTCAAACCTCCTGGTCTGACTATCGTATAGGGAATACCACTAGATTGAATGTAGGATTCGGCTTGTTTTTTCCAGTACAAAATTAACCAAAATAAATTTAGAGGATGAAAAAACTTGGAGACACAGAGGGAAGAAACCAAAATAAAATGCTCTAAGTTTTTGGCTTGAGCTGCATTGACTAAATTTTTGGTGCCTTGATAATCAACTTGATAAGGACCTGTGGGATCTAAACTCGGGCTAGCACCAGTGGCACAGATCAAAACGTTACAATCAGCAAGGTGATCTTCAAAGGTGGTTGGTTTTAGTACGTCGCCGACGATTAATTCTGTTGTAGGAGGCAATATAGCCTTAGCTGCTTCTGTATCTCTGACCAAAGCTTTGACGGGAACGTTTCTTTCTATCAACTGTCTGACAATATGTTTGCCCGTTTGCCCTGTAGCTCCTGCAACAAATATTTTCATAAAAATCCTAATCACACCTATTTAAATTAAAAGGTGTTTTGCTGATAATTAACTCCTTTATTGTAATTATCTTAACAGTAGGGAGAAGTTCTAAAACCGTAATTTAAATTTCAATATGCACTCAAAATTGATCGCTCGCCCACAAAATACATTCTTAGAAATTTCTACACCTGATGCTATGCAACTTACTTATATTGCAGAACAACAAAGAACATTTGTCTTTGAGGTTAGCTTCAATGGACGAATGGATATGTATAGCGATTCAGATACAGTTGCTGAATATTTAAATGCCCATGAAGGCTGGTTTTGTCGTTGTGCCCAACCGATGAAAGTTGAATCTTTGGGAGATAATGGATATGTTTTAACTGTAGGTAAATATGGTTCTTTTGGTTACGAGGTGGAACCTAAGATCGGAGTGGTTTTGAATCCACCTGTAGGCAAAGTTTACCAGATGCACACTATTCCTCTTTCTGACTACGAAGCTCCAGGATATAAGGTAAACTACCAGGCATCAATGGAGTTAAATGAGATGCCTGTAGATAATCAAGAAATAGCAACAAATAAGTTTTTCTCGAAAAAACAGGTTTTGCCTAGAACTATTACTCAAGTAAATTGGAAGTTAGATTTAGCGGTAGAAGTGGAATTTCCTAAATTTATTCACAAGCTATCTTCTTCTTTAATTCAATCTACTGGCGATCGCGTATTGGGGCAAATAGTCCGTCAAATCTCCCCTCGCCTGACATATAAAGTACAGCAAGATTTTCATGAAAGTCATAACTTACCTATACCACCAAAAAATAGTAGACAACTGAATAAAGTTATTAAATCCGATCAACATGCTGCTTGAAATTACTCAAGGAAATGAGAGTTTAGATAGAGCTCAGTTCAATCTGACTCTCATATTGAGCGCAATTTTCTTCAAACTAGCTATATCGGTCACTAATTCCCCAAGATTCATACTTTCGATATCGTGAATGTAAAATAAAAAATAGACGCAAAATAGTTTTTACGTCTTGAAAAAGAGTTATATTAAGCCGTTTTATTTAAGACATCATACGATCAACGATTTTTTGTAATATTTGCATTCCACTTACTGCTTGCCAACCAAACAATCCCAAAAGCAAAACATTCAGAGAAACATGAGTGTTGCGAGCCAGGCTATTACCTTTTTGCATATAGGGGACTAAAGACGCTGATACGGCAATTAAACCAACCATGCTCAATCCTGCCAAAAGATGTGGACCTACGAAAAGTTTGCCATTATTGATATAGGTTATAGCCATCCCGCCTATATTACCCAACACCATTAAGGCTAAAAGCAGTGAACCCATTTTGTGGTGTCTTTGAGTAAAATTTTTCTTAACTAATTCTTTTCTGGTTTCTTTATCGGCACTACGAATTTTAGAACTTTGAATTCCTAAGTATAGGGCGTAAACAGTAATACCTAACAACACCCACATTAATAAAGGATGACCGAACTGTGACCAGGTTTTGATCGCATCGGGAATTTCTATTGCCATGTTGCTCTCCTCTCTAAATCCAATAAGCTTAAAACTTTATGAAATTTAACTTAACATATAGTAACTTTATAAAGCGAATCAATTACTGTGGAAATGCTATTTTGATAAGTGAGTAAAAAAGCTAGTTATTCTAAGATTTTCTTCCTGAAATGACATGGTTGGAATTGTTATTGTCTCCCATAGTGCTAAGTTAGCAGCAGGGGTCAAAGAATTAGCTCAACAAATGATTCCAACTGATGTCCCTTTGGCGATCGCTGCCGGAATAGATGATCCAGTTAATCCCTTGGGCACTGATGCACTCCAAATTCAGGCTGCCATCGAATCCGTGAGCGATCCGTCAGGAGTAATTGTTTTAATGGATTTAGGAAGTGCTATTCTAAGTGCGGAAATGGCTTTGGAGTTGCTCCCAGTAGAAGAGCGAAAAAAAGTTAGATTATGTGAAGCTCCACTGGTAGAAGGGGCGATCGCAGCAGTCATAGAAGCAGCATCTGGTGCATCCTTAGATCGAGTCATGGCATCCGCGAGGGCTTCATTAAGTGTCAAGATATCCCAGTTAACAGGGAATAAGATCTCATTGGAGGAAGAAAACAGTCTGGAAAATGAAACTGCTGTCGCCTCTGCCGAACAAACAATTAAACTGACGATTATTAATCATTACGGGCTTCATGCTCGTCCCGCAGCTAAGTTCGTAAATACAGCATCTAGTTTTTCAGCCGCAATCAAGCTACAAAATCTCACTACCCAAAGTCAAATTGTAAGTGCCAAAAGTATTAATCAGGTTATGCTTCTGGGAGTGCGCCAGGGACACGAAATAGCTGTTACCGCAACAGGAGAAGACTCGACTGAAGCTTTAGCAGCTTTGCAGAAATTAGTTGAAGAAGGATTTGGTGAATCAAATGATCCTTCCTCATCTCCCCAACTTTCCTCATCTCCTCAACTTTCATCATCTTCGCTATCAGGCATCCCTGCCTCACCTGGAAGTGCGATCGCGCCAGTATTTTTTTATCAACCTACTATCCCAGAAGTTATTAACGAAACAACAGATAATCCCGATGCAGAATGGCAAAAACTACAACAAGCCATTGATCGGGGTATAGAAGAACTAAAACAACTTATTAGAAAAGAATCAGCAGAATCAGCCACTATCTTTGAGGCTCATTTACTCTATTTAAAAGACCCAGAATTAATTAATCAAACTCGTCAAATAGTTTTCGACCAATCCTTAACTGCTGCCACTGCTTGGGCAAAAGCGATCGCGAAACTGTCAGCATCTTATCAAGCTCTAGAAGACTCATATTTACGAGCTCGTGCTGCTGATATAGAAGATGTGGGACTGAGAATACTGCGTCTTTTATTAGGAGTAACCCACCAGTCAATTAATATTCCCCAAGGTGTAATTCTAGTTGCTAACGATCTTACAGTTTCAGAAGTAGCAGAAATCCAATCAGGTCAAGTATTAGGAATTTGTCTTGCTAGTGGTAGTGCCACCGCCCATAGTGCCTTAGTTGTCAGTCAACTGGGGATACCAATGATAGTCGACGTGGGTCAAGAATTATTTTCCTTCGCGCCTCATACAGAAATAGCGATCAATGGGTCAACTGGTCAAATTTGGCTTGACCCCAGTAGCGAACTACGGCGACAAATACAAGCTCAAGAAAATCGCCAAGACGCAATTATTTCAGAAGCAGTTACCCTAGATGGTCATAAAATCTCTGTACTCGCCAATATTATGAGCGTACATAACGCTACCTACGCTCTTAAATGTAGTGCGGATGGGGTGGGTTTATTGCGAACTGAATTACTATATCTAAATCGCTCCACATCTCCAACCGAAGCTGAACAACTTAACATAATTAATGAGATAGGTTCAATTCTGGGAGAACGTCCCCTAATTATTCGCACTCTAGATATTGGTGCAGATAAACCCGTTGACTATCTCAATCTCCCCGCAGAAACTAATCCTGGTATGGGTTGGCGCGGTATTCGTCAGAGTTTAGATTGTCCTGATCTTTTTAAAACTCAGTTAAGAGCAATACTGCGAGCATCAGCAAAGCATAAGATCAAGCTAATGTTTCCGATGGTGACATCTGTAAAAGAAGTAAAAGCAGCTAAACAGCTAGTTTCTAAAGTGCAAGCAGAATTAAAAGAAAGTAGTATTGATTTCGATTCAGAAATTGCCATTGGCATCATGGTCGAAACACCTGCTGCTGTCACTATGGCTAACTTATTAGCAAAGGAAGTAGACTTTTTCAGCATCGGCACTAACGATCTCAGTCAATATATCATGGCAAGCGATCGCACTAACCCGAAAGTTGCAGCTTTAGCCGATGCCTACGAACCTGCGGTACTGAGAATGATTCGTCAAACCGTTGATGCAGCTCACAACTCAGGAATTACCGTCAGCGTTTGTGGTCAATTAGCCAGCGATCCTAAAGCCGTGCCGATTTTATTGGGATTAGGGGTAGATGAATTAAGTGTTAATCCTCCCGCTATACCTGAAATTAAAGCCAAGATTGCTGGTTTGAGTAAGTCGGAGGTAAAGGCGATCGCATCTACTGTCTTACAGTTAGATTCAGCAATAGCAGTGAGAGAATACATTTCTAGTGTTGCTTTGTAGAAATAATAATTGAGAATAAGTAGCTTTACTCAACTCGGCGAGCTAAGCATTGGGCAGTTTGAAATATTTTTAAGTGTTCTTGCAATTCATCGAAAAAAATTTGACGCCACTTAATTCTAAAATTACCAATTACCCGATGATTCATTTTCACTTTCGATTGGGAAGTAATAAGCGTATAGAAGAGAAATGCAATCACCACATTCAATAGTCAATCAATGTCAATTACCACCCTTTCTCAAGCCTGGTGATCTAGTTATGGCGATCGCACCTAGTGGGGCGTTAAAGGAAAAAAAAGCTTTAGAAAAAGGGATAGAGATTTGGAGAGAACGGGGTTATCAAGTTGAATTTGGTAGTAATTATCAATCTAGTTGTGGTTACTTAGCAGGAAGCGATCGCCAGCGTCGAGAAGATTTAGCGTCAGCTTGGCATAATCCCAGATGTAGAGCAATTATTGCCGTCAGAGGTGGTTACGGCGGAGCAAGGCTATTAGAAGATTGGAGTTGGCAACAAAAGTCCTCGGAACAAGATAATTCATCTGCTCAAAAATCCCCGATCCCCGATCCGAAATGGCTAATTGGGTTCTCTGATGTGACCAGCCTTCTGTGGAGCTTGGCGACTCAAGGAATTTCTGGTCTTCATGCTCCAGTAATGACGACTTTGGCAGCCGAACCAGATTGGGCGATCGCCAGAATGTTTGATTATCTAGAAACAGGAAAAATTAAACCTTTACTAGGAAAGCCAGGAGGAGGGGGTAGTGCTTACGGTAGATTAATGCCAGCTAATTTAACAGTAGCTACTCATTTACTAAATACCTCTGCACAGCCCAATTTCTCAGGAGCAATTCTAGCTTTAGAGGATGTTACGGAATATCCCTACCGAATTGATCGAATGTTAACTCAGTGGCGCATGATGGGCGTATTAAGACAAATTAAAGGGATTGCTTTGGGTCGTTTTAGTCGTTGTGAACCCTATCCTGGGAGTAATAGCTGGACAATAGAAAAAGTATTGAGCGATCGCTTAGGAGATTTAAATATTCCAATAGTTTATGACTTGCCTTTTGGACATGATGGAGTCAATGCTAGCTTGCCAGTTGGACAAGTAGTTCAGTTAGATGGTGATACAGGAGTCTTAAGCTGGCAGGTAAATTCTGCTAGAATTTCAAACACAGGCTAACCCATAAAAAACTTCAAGGAGAGAACTGTTTTGCCCCATACTATTGTCACTGAAATCTGTGAAGGAGTAGCTGATTGTGTTGACGCTTGCCCCGTAGCCTGTATCCATGATGGTCCCGGTAAAAATACGAAGGGAACAGACTGGTATTGGATAGATTTTGCCACCTGTATTGACTGTGGTATTTGTTTACAGGTATGCCCCGTAGAAGGTGCAATTCTACCTGATGAACGACCAGATTTACAAAAAACTCCTCAGTAATTAGAGCGTACTGAAAAACCGAGATTTACGAATGCAATTATTTAACCTAGTGTAAGAAAATTCTCCCTCAAAGTACCAAGGATGTAGTGCTTAGTGGGAGATGAATCGAACTTGGCTATCAAGGGTTGAGAATCTTGTGCTTGAGTATTTTATCATCAACATTTATAGTGATAGACATGATTAGACAAGCACAAAAAGTACGAATTTATCCCACTGATGAACAAAAGCAGCAATTGGCAGGTGCTATGGGTTGCTGTCGTTGGTGGTGGAATTATGCTTTGAACAAAAGTATTGAAACCTATAAAGAGACTGGTAAAAGCTTGTCTCGTAGTGGGCTAAATGCTTTGTTGCCTAATCTCAAACAAGAACATAAGTGGTTAAAAACAGAGGTTTATTCTCAATCTCTGCAACAAACATCACTCAATTTGTCTCGTGCATTTATCAACTTTTTTGAAAAGAGCTTGTTAAATTCAGCTTAATTCAGCTCCAACTGTTGATTTTGCCAATTTAAATCAACAACGCTCATGAAAAAAGCCCTGTCACAAACAGGACTTGAATAAACAGGTAATAATTACCAATGGCAATTTTAGCGAACAGTCCCAGCCAAGTTATCTACACGAATTGGCTTGATGAAGTACATTTTGATTAGCTCTACACCGTTAGATACATAGTGAGGTAGCTTTTGTAAGAATTTAACGGGTGCGGGCGCATTCGAATTAGCGATCGCAGTTAATTTCTCGTTGTTGGTTACACATTTTTCTAAGCAGTTGTAGAAATCAGGATGGTCTACATCCAAAATAACTGGAAAAACCCTTCCTGCGGTTTCGTTAGTTTTATCAATGACGTGTTTATCATATTCTCTGGCATCTAAACCTAAAGAGGCGTAGAAACCAGAGCGCTGAACGTCATTAAGGTACATAGTCGCAAATACTGACAGCAAGAAGAAGCGACTCCACAATCTAGCTTTCCAATCATTGAGGAATTGGGGTTGAGACTTCATAATGGCATCGAAGAAGTCACCGTGACGGTTTTCGTCTTGGCACCAATTTTCAAAGAAACTGAAAATAGGATAAATTTCGTTTTCAGGATGCTGTTCTAAATGGCGGAAAATAGTGATATAACGCCAGTAACCAATCTTCTCTGATAGGTAAGTGGCGTAGAAGATAAATTTAGGCTTAAAGAAAGTATATTTGCGACTTTTAGTTAAAAATCCTAAATCGAGAGAAAGATTGAAATCTGATAGTGCTTTGTTGAGAAAACCTGCATGACGAGCTTCATCTCGTGACATGAGAGTGAAAATTTCAGCTAATACAGGGCTTTTGCCTTTTAAACGTCTACCTAATTCTTTATAGAGGAGAAAGCCAGAAAACTCAGCGGTACAAGAACGTTCGAGGAATTCAATAAAGAGCTTGCGTGTCTCGCCGCTAATGCTATCCCAAGATTTTTGAAACTGCTCATCTCGAACGAAATGATGACGATTATAGTCAACGCGGAACTCTTCTAAAATCGCTCTCAATTCATCTTCATTGACAGAGATGTCCATCTTAGCCATCTCCTCGAAATCGGTTGTATAGAAGCGAGGAGTAAGAATTGTTTCTTCCGCAGGAGATTTAACTCCAGGGCGTACTTCCTCAAACTGTGGTTTCTTAAGGCTATCTACCATTATTTTTAATACTTAACTTTTTTTATCTAGACAAGCTGGCTCTAATTGCCATCATCAGAGGTTACTCAGATCATATTCTCTAATAGTTGGGATGTCTTTCAACTGTTTGTTAATGAATATTAACCACAAACATTAACTCATCCCACGCTCTACATCCTTGGAGCTTGGAACGAGAATGCACGACGGTTATTGTTCAATATTATGTTCTGAATTATTTAGGAATTTTCCTCAAACCTAAAGACCTGAGCAACTGTTAGCGAAAATTCAGGAAGAACGGTAGAAGTTATTATTTGTTCATCTTCAAATACAGTCTCTTCATACAGACCATCTATCAAGGATAATACCGTCACTTTAGAAAATTCAGGATCGACAATCCAATATTCAATAATTCCTCTTGCAGCGTATTCAGATCTTTTGTATCTATAATCTCTGTCTCTATTAGCTTTGCCAGGAGAAACTACTTCTACAGCCAAAATAGGAGATGGCATATCAGAGGTAATTGTAGCTCGCCTACCACCAATTGCTACCAATAATTCCTCAGTTAAGATTAGCAAGTCAGGCATTCTTACTCTAGCGCGATTGCCTGTAACTACAATTTCAGTGTCTTTATGGCGAATCAGCTTAATTGGAACAAGCTTGAGAAACTCTGACAGTAGATAGAGAGCAATTATATTATTGCGATCGCTTTCAGGTGGCATTTTAACCAATTTTCCATCTACTAATTCATAATGATTATCAGTACCGTCGTCATAAGTAAGGTATTCTTCCAAAGTCAATATAGGTGTTGTAGCGGTCATTATTTGAGAAAATTAAACCTACTGTCAAGATATAACCATTGTAAGTAATATCTTATGTCTACAGAAGAAAACGAACAAAAATCTGATTCACGCTATGGAGATCTTAGTAAAACTAATGTTCAGACTTATAAAGCTTGTTTGTTTGATGACCATCTTCTAAACTAAAGTTTATTTACTAGATCTACTCTGAGTCTAAAGACAGAGTTATTTACTTAAAGTTATTACAGCATTTTGACCACCAAAGCCAAAGCAGAAACACATTGCATAGTTTATTTCTGCTTTTCTCGCTTGAGTTACAACATCGAGATCGAATTCCAAATTGTTTAACCCCACACAGGGAGGTAAGTAACCGTGATGGAGTGCCATTAGAGTCAGAGCAGTGCCGATCGCTCCTGATGCTCCTAGAGTATGTCCTATTGCTCCTTTAGTTGAACTTGTGGCAACTGTTTGAGGAAATACGTGTTGAATTAATTGAGCTTCATGGCGATCATTTAAAGCAGTACTCGTGCCGTGAGTATGAAGATAGTCGATCGCCTGCGGTTCCAAATTACTTCGCTCTAAAGCTTGTTTAATAGCTCTAGCTGCACTCCCTTTTACAGTTTGAGGTGCACTGATGTGATGGGCATCGCAGGTTAATCCAAATCCTAATATTCTGCCGTAAACTTTAGCTTGACGACGGGCAGCTAATTCGTCTGTTTCAAGGATAAACATTGCTCCCCCCTCTCCCAAAACCAACCCTTCTCGAGCAAAATCAAAAGGGTAACAACCTGTAGTAGCTAATGCACCCATTCGCTCAAAAGCTGCCAAAGTAAGAGGCGTAATCGGAGCTTCTACTGCACCCACGATCGCTCTTTGACATTGACCAGTTTTAATTAACTCATAACCCCTGGCTAAGCTCCAAATTCCTGTCGCACAAGCTGCCATTGGTGCTAGGACTGGTGCTTTAGTTCTAAGATAGCGAGCAGTAGTGATCGCTGGTTGATCGGGGAGGGTAGATAACCAGTTAGAAATTGAGTTACTTGAGTGATTAGAGTTATATCTTTGAGTCGCTAACTCTTCCCAGCTAGCCTGACACCCTCTACTAGAACCAATTACTACCCCACATTTATCTAAGGGAGTTTGTAATCCTCCATCTTGGAGAGTAGCCAACAGCAACTGTTGAGTTATTTTGTCTATTTTGCTTGCTTGAGGATTAATTAAACCTAGAGGATAAGCAGAAAGTTCAGGAAAAAGATGATAGAGCTTAATCCCGGATTTCCCTCGTAAGATACTAGTCCAAGTTGTTTGGAGTGAACCGAGACAGGACATTAATCCTATCCCAGTAACAACTACATTCATATACGTGAGTTCGGAGTTCTAAGTTTGGAGTTTGGAGTTATAGTTTTTCTGATTAAATAATGAGGCATTCAAAAATCTCAACAGTTATGAATTTATCAATTAAAAAGCTTGTAACTTCGTCAAACTGATGTAGATAAAGTTTTTGAATTACTTTAAAATTCTAAATTTTAAGTCTAGGGTAATTGAATCAGTAACTCTCCATCTAAACTGAAAACTCTCCTATTTCTTAAGGTTTTCTGCGCCTTCAACTACTGTGGCGGTAGTAATGCGATCTCCTTGCTTAATGCTATCTACTACATCCATTCCTTCTAGAACTTTACCAAAGACAGCATAATCTCCATCCAAAGAGGGTAAGTCTTCTAAAGCGATATAAAATTGGGAAGAAGCCGAATCAGGCATCGTTGAACGTGCCATTGCAATTACACCGCGATCGTGTTTAAGTACCACAGACTGGGAAGGTAATTTAGCTTTGCTATAGATAGGTTTCTCTTTACCATCAAGCTTTATTTCCAGAGGAATACGACGTTCTTGACCAGTCTGAGGATCTATAAAACCACCTGTACCTAATTGTCCAGAAAAATTAGGATCTTTTCCTTGAGGATCTCCACCCTGAGCAACAAAACCAGGAATGACTCGGTGAAATACTAATCCATCATAAATACCTTGATCGACTAAATCGACAAAATTGCCAGCAGTTAATGGAGCTTCTGTACCATTAACTTGAATGGTTATAGGAGAACCATTAACCTGCAATTCGACAGTCGCCATCCCTTCCAGTTGAGGCAAATTATTACTCATTGTTTTATTACTATTTTTATTTTCGGCGATCGCCAATTGTGATTGATTATTTGCCAGATTATCAGATGATGCAGATGATTGGGAAACATCTGTCGCTGATGTAGAGCAGCCTCCCAAAACTAAACCACTAACTAGCAGTAACGAAAACATCTTGATTAGCCACATATTTGTTTTCTTAATCATCGTTATAGTTTTGACTGTTTAACCCCTTACATTAATGACCTTTTTAGCCTAAATTTTGCCGGACTGGGAATATTCAGTTGACATTTTTCACAGCTTAGAGTCCTTCTAGGGGGACTGCTAAAAATCTTGCTAATTCTGCACCCTGATTTTCCAGAGTTGAGAGAGCTATTGGTTCGCCCACACGAGTAAGGGGAATATCTCTTCTCTTTTTTGAACGTAAATATAGAGTACGCTTGGGGCTAAGTCCGTCTCGAATTTCAGCTCTAACAGATTGAACATCAGTGAGGGGAATATCTACTTCTACTCGTCGATTTTTGCCTGGATAACCCCAACGAGAAATCACGACTTTTCCTGTTTTCTTATTAAATTCGTTGTATCCGCCACCGACATTCCAAGTCACCAATAGCCAAAGATATGCTGCTAGTAGTAAGCCAGCTACGCCATAGAAAGTCAAAGCAACTCCCTGGGGAATAAACTGTAACTGACTGGTATCAGAAACAATTAGTAAATTGGTTTTTAGGTAACTTGACAATCCTGCTAGTAAAAATCCTGTACCACCAATAGTGACTATGGTAGCCCACAGGTAGTTACTGAACCTGCGTGAGCCTAAAATATCTTGTCGAAGAGTTTGTTTTGTAGTTTGATTAGTGGTCATCGCTATACTATCGTAATTTAATTATTGTTCTTTGACTAATATTCTTTGCCTAGTATTGGGGAATTCCAGGAAAATCTATAACTAAATTTTATTTTTCCATTAAGTGCTGATCCCACATAAATTCCACTTTGCTTAATTGCTAGTAGCCAACTAAAAGCTTAAAGATTTTTCTCAATTTAATTGTTTTTGTGTCATTTTGTAAAAATTTTGCTAATAATTATCTAAGGGCTATTGTGGGACTTGAGTAACTTGTATTTTCCATCTGGAAATCGCTCTCTTCCCTATAGCGGGCTACTTTCATGTTAATTTAATGTCTGTTACCTGAATCCTCTTTTAGAGAATAAGTTGTAACGGTATATTAATGGCGATCCCAGCCAATAACTGAGAATATTACCTGGAAATCTGGTAAAGTTTTATAAAACTTGGCACTTCTCAACAATTTGTTGAAGTAGTTGCCTAAGGCATGATAGAAAAGTAAATTTTGAGAAATCTTGCGCTCTATTTATTCAAGCAAGAGGATTAGAAAATATGACAATAGCAGTAGGACGCGCCCCAGCTAAACGCGGCATCTTTGATGCGGTAGATGACTGGCTCAAGCGCGATCGATTTGTATTCGTAGGATGGTCGGGTATTCTGCTTTTCCCCTGTGCCTACTTGTCCATTGGTGGTTGGCTCACCTGCACTACCTTTGTGACTTCCTGGTATACTCACGGTCTAGCAAGTTCTTACCTCGAAGGATGTAACTTTTTGACCGTAGCCGCTTCCACTCCCGCAGATAGCATGGGTCATTCCCTGCTATTTCTCTGGGGTCCTGAAGCTGCTTGGAGTTTTACCCGTTGGTGTCAAATCGGTGGTTTGTGGGCTTTCATCGCTCTCCACGGTGCCTTTGCATTGATTGGCTTTATGCTCCGTCAGTTTGAGATTGCTCGTCTCGTAGGAATTCGTCCTTACAACGCGATCGCTTTCTCCGCCCCCATCGCCGTATTTGTTTCGGTATTTTTGCTTTATCCTTTAGGGCAGCACAGTTGGTTCTTCGCACCTAGCTTAGGTGTGGCGGGAATCTTCCGTTTCATCCTGTTTGTACAAGGATTCCACAACTTCACCTTGAATCCCTTCCACATGATGGGAGTAGCAGGTGTTCTCGGTGGAGCATTATTGTGTGCGATTCACGGAGCAACAGTAGAAAATACCTTATTTGATGACGGTGGCGAAGCGAACACCTTTAGAGCGTTTGAACCAACTCAAGCAGAAGAAACATATAGTATGGTGACAGCAAACCGTTTCTGGTCACAGATTTTCGGGATTGCTTTCTCCAACAAACGTTGGTTACACTTCTTTATGTTGTTCGTCCCCGTAACCGGACTATGGATGGCAAGTATCGGGATTATCGGCATTGCGTTGAACTTACGAGCATATGACTTCGTATCTCAAGAGTTGAGAGCAGCAGAAGATCCTGAGTTTGAAACTTTCTACACCAAAAATATTTTGCTCAACGAAGGTCTGAGAGCCTGGATGGCAACTCAAGACCAACCACATCAAAACTTTGAATTCCCAGAGGAGGTTCTACCACGTGGTAACGCTCTCTAATCCTGCCGGTGGCGCAGGTCGCGACATTAACTCCACAGGCTTTGCCTGGTGGGCAGGAAATGCTCGTTTGATTAATCTTTCTGGTAAGCTACTGGGCGCGCACGTTGCTCACGCTGGCTTAATTGTGTTCTGGACTGGTGCAATGACTATCTTTGAAGTTGCACACTATGTTCCAGAAAAGCCCATGTATGAACAGGGCATGATTCTTATTCCTCACCTAGCAACTTTGGGCTGGGGTGTAGGACCTGGTGGTGAAGTCATTAGTACTTACCCCTACTTTGTTGTTGGTGTTTTACACTTAATTTCATCCGCTGTTCTTGGTTTAGGCGGTATTTATCACGCTCTTCGTGGACCAGAAACGTTAGAAGATTACTCCAACTTCTTTAGTCAAGATTGGAAAGACAAGAACCAAATGACTAACATCATTGGTTATCACCTGATTCTTCTTGGACTAGGTGCATTTCTACTAGTGTTCAAAGCGATGTTCTTTGGTGGCGTTTATGACACCTGGGCTCCTGGTGGTGGAGATGTGCGGGTAATTACCAATCCTACCCTTGATCCTGGTACAATCTTCGGCTATCTAACTGCAGCACCATTTGGTGGTGAAGGTTGGATTATTGGTGTCAATAACATGGAAGACATCATTGGTGGTCATATTTGGATTGGTTTGATTTGTATTAGTGGTGGTATTTGGCATATTCTGACCAAGCCTTTTGCATGGGCACGCCGTGCATTGATTTGGAATGGAGAAGCTTACCTTTCCTATAGTATTGGTGCAGTCTCCTTAATGTCCTTTATTGCTGCTTGTTTCGTATGGTTCAATAACACCGCTTATCCTAGTGAGTTTTATGGTCCAACAAACGCAGAAGCTTCTCAAGCTCAAGCTTTTACTTTCTTAGCTCGTGACCAACAAATGGGCGCGAACGTTGGTACTTCTCAAGGACCTACTGGACTTGGTAAATATCTCATGCGCTCTCCTACTGGTGAAATTATTCTTGGTGGAGAAACCATGCGTTTTTGGGATTTCCGTGGTCCTTGGTTAGAGCCTATGCGTGGTCCTAACGGTATCGACCTCGACAAAATCAGAAATGACATTCAGCCCTGGCAATTACGTCGCGCTGCTGAGTACATGACTCATGCTCCTAATGCTTCTATCAACTCTGTTGGTGGTATTATCACTGAGTCCAACTCCTTCAACTTCGTAAACATCCGTCAATGGTTGGCTGCATTCCAGTTCATCTTAGCTTTCTTCTTCCTAGTAGGTCACTTATGGCATGCTGGTAGAGCTAGAGCTGCTGCTGGTGGTTTTGAAAAAGGTATTGACCGCGAAACAGAACCTACATTGGCTATGCCCGATCTAGACTAATTAGCTATTGAAGTTATTTTTAGTCTAATTAAGGTTTAAAAATATGAAGCCTCTGCTGATTAGCAGGGGCTTATTTTTTATCAAAAAGCTTTTAGCTCTTAGCTCTTAGCTTTTAGCTAGGATTTAACTGCTAAAAGACTAATCAACCCAAGATAACCAATAGTTATTTTCCACGGTTTAGTCAACATCTAAAATCCAAAAAAAGTCAAATAAAAATTGAGTCTGATCGAGTTCTCTAATACGTTATAATTCGATCTGTTTGTTAAAAATAGAAAGTGCATTACTCTTCAATCAAGCTAGCGAAAGTGTAACTAATTTCGTTACCTTTTAGAGAGCGATTTGTGAGCTACGTCAAGGACGTAATCACAATTGGCAAACTGAATTATTGATTCAATCTTGACACATAATATAAATTTTAGTAGTAATGGCAGCAGAGAATTCCCAGAAAAAGCCTCAAAGTGGTTCTAACTTAGAAGAAATTCGCGCTACCAGAATTGAGAAGGTAGCCCAAATTAAGGAATTGGGATTAAATCCCTATGCTTATAAGTGGGAATTAAGCCACCATGCTGCTGAGTTACAGGAAAAATATACTGATTTAGCCAGTGGTGAAGAAGTAGAAGATCAAGTTGCGATCGCAGGTAGAATTGTGGCCCGTCGTGTCTTTGGTAAACTGGCATTTTTTGAACTACAAGACGAAACGGGAAAAATTCAACTTTATCTAGAAAAGAAAAAAATCAACAACACCATGTCTGACTTGGTGGGACCATTTAACCATCTTAAAAGACTATCGGACACAGGTGACATTTTAGGTGTCAAAGGTACAATCAAAAGAACGGAAAAAGGCGAACTTTCCGTCTATGTCAGTGAGTTTCAAATTCTGACTAAATCTTTATTACCTCTCCCTGATAAATGGCATGGTTTAACCGACACTGAAAAGCGTTATCGTCAGCGTTATGTAGATTTAATAGTCAATCCACAGGTAAGACAAACATTTCGTCTGCGAGCCAAAGTTACTGCGGCAATTCGTCGTTATTTGGAAACTAGGGACTTTTTGGAAATCGAAACTCCTGTCCTGCAAAGTGAAGCTGGTGGAGCAGAAGCCCGTCCATTTATTACTTATCACAACACTTTGGAGATGGATTTATATCTCCGCATCGCCACCGAATTACACCTCAAAAGGTTAATTGTCGGTGGGTTTGAAAAGGTATTTGAGTTGGGCAGAATTTTCCGTAACGAAGGGGTGTCTACCCGCCATAATCCTGAATTTACCTCCATTGAAGTGTATCAAGCCTATGCTGACTATCACGACATGATGGAGTTAACCGAAAATCTAATTACGACCGTTGCTCAAGAAGTTCTCGGTACAACTAAAGTTACCTATCAAGGAGACGAAATTGATCTCACACCTCCTTGGCGTAGAGTTACCATGCACGAAATTGTTCAAGATGCCACGGGGGTTGACTTTGCTCAGTTTACTGACTTTAATTCTGCCAAAACAGCGGCTAAAGATGCAGGTATTGAGGTACCAGCCGAATGTCAAACTATCGGCAAATTACTCAATGAAGCCTTTGAACAAAAAGTAGAAACAACTTTAATTCAGCCTACTTTTATCATTGACTATCCTCTAGAAATTTCTCCCTTAGCCAAACCCCATCGAGATAAACCAGGTTTAGTCGAAAGGTTTGAACTGTTTATGGTCGGGAGAGAAACTGCCAACAGTTTTTCAGAGTTAACTGATCCCCAAGATCAACGGCAGAGATTAGAAGCTCAAGCAGCTAAGAAAGCAGCAGGAGACTTAGAAGCTCAAGATATTGATGAAGACTTTTTAGCGGCCTTAGAATATGGTATGCCTCCTACCGGTGGCTTAGGGATTGGTATAGATCGCCTGGTAATGCTCTTAAGCGACTCTCCTAGTATTCGAGATGTGATTGCTTTTCCTCTACTCAAAAATCAAAGTACGGCCATTAAATCCTTTGACTATGATGCAGAGCATCAAACTCTCCGTATCGTTTTTGGTAACGGTAGCATCTATAAATATTCCGATGTCCCCGAATCAATTTACAAAGAGCTAAAAGAAACTAGCTCTGTCGGTCAATATTTTAACTCTCAAATTAGAGACAAGTTTGGCTTTGATCGAGAAGTCTAAATTGTTGATTATAGAGTTGAGAATGCGTAATGTTTTCGAATGAAACTGTTGTATCTTCCGTGGAACATTAGTTATAGGTAATAATTCAAGTCTTCTCTGGGGGAACTTTCCCCCATATGCGAAGCGGTGAAGCAATTCGTTGGCGGGGTACGATGCGGCCATACGCTTGGCCTTTGTCCCGCTTAAAACAAAGGCGATTCGGTTCGCCGCATGTACTGCTGAACCCTTTAGGGTATCCTTGTATCCCACATTTCGCGAGTTGCATTATACTTCTAATGAATTTCATTCAAATCCATTGCCAAGAGATGGTTTTGGCGATCTAAGTCCCAATCATGTCATCGCGAGAAATCAAAAACATTTCAAGATGTGACAATCAAAATCTGACAAAATTAGCAATTTTTCCGATAATCTATCATACTTCATTAGTAACGTGCGAAATATAGGTTGTATCTTGAAATTAAACTATCAAATCCTGGTAGTTTAGAGAAAGTAGTAGACCGTGGTATCCTCGGTTGCTCAAAACCGCCCTAAAGCTGGGTCACTGCTAATTCTCTCTCCTCAGATAAACTCAAACAATCGCCAGGTATAAATAAAAACCGTATTTTTGCAAGGAAGAGTCAGATGAGCGAGAGTCACAACCATAAAAAATATCACGAAAGAGAAGAAAACTCATGAGTGAAAAACAGTGGGTAGGAATAGATGTTTGTCAAAAAAGTTTGGATGTTTATATCCGTCCATCAGAAAAGCTGTTCCAAGTAACTAACAATGAAATAGGTATAAAGAAACTAGCTAAAACTTTAAAAAATATTCAACCAGAGTTAATTGTCTTGGAAGCAACGGGGGGTATGGAAATTGATGCAGCAATCCAACTGACTCAAGCAGAATTAGCTGTAGCAGTAATCAATCCTAGACAAGCAAGAGATTTTGCCAAAGCAACAGGACAGTTAGCTAAAACAGATGTTATTGATGCTCGTGTATTAGCCCATTTAGAGAAATGCGATTCGCCCCGAAGTCAGACCAATAAGTGATGAATCTTCTCGTCAACTAGAGGATTTAGTTGCCCGTCGTCGTCAAATCAGCGACATGATTACTGCCGAGAAAAATCGTCGCCGTGGCAAAACTAATTCAGTTCAGACCGATATTGACGAACACATCGAATGGTTGAAAAAAAGACTTAAAGATATCGAATCTCAAATTTCCTCGGCGATTGGCTTTGCCACTGCGCGGAGCGCAATCGCAATTAATGAAGACTGGAAACAGAAAATGGATTTGTTGACCAGTGTTCCTGGAATTGGGGAAGTCGTAGCCGTCACTTTGATTTCCTCTTTACCAGAATTAGGCACAATCTCTCACAAGTCAATCTCTTACTTAGTTGGTGTCGCACCTCTTAATCGCGACAGCGGTAAGTTTCGAGGTAAACGAAAAATTTGGGGTGGGCGAGCTAAAATTCGTTGTGTTTTGTATATGGCGACTTTAGTTGCCGTAAGATTTAATCCTGTAATTAAAGCTTTTTATGAGCGTCTAGTTAATAAAGGCAAACTCAAAAAAATTGCACTGACGGCTTGTATGCATAAGCTTTTGATTATTTTGAATGCCATGATGAAAAACAATTCATTCTGGAAACCTCAAATTACTGATTAAATTTAACTACTATTTATAAGCAAATAGCATCGCAGTCAACGATTGGTGTGATGACCAATTATCCTGGCTTAATTTTGTTCGTAGCGATTGGCTCTGCCAGTGCGCTTGGCGCAATCGCCTGAAAAAGACAAATTTAACTTGACATTCAAGACAATCGCTTTAGGAAACCCCTTCGTAACTAAAGTTTAGTCAAAATATCTGCTTTGCTAGCTAAAAAGACTGAAGTCACTGCTTCGACTTTAGAAGAATGTCATCTTGGTGACATCTTTTATATTTCAGTTTTTAGATGAAACAGTTTATTTTTATCTTCTTAGCTATCCTTGGTTTAACTTCCAATACAGTCTCTTATGCTGAAGAGCAATCCAAGAGTATCAGTTCAGCTTGTGATGATAATTTATTTGGTACGTGGACTCTTGTATCTGAATCAACTTCCCTCGATCACAATAAAATTGCGTCACCATTACCGATGACGCATCAATTTAATCGTGCAGGAATGACAAATTTGATAATTGATCCATTTCTGGATGTTACTACTCCGTATGTTTGTAATGGCAGTAAATTAATCATTCAAAAAACTGTACCTTCCTACCTCAATATCATTAGACTTGATGCCACGGAAATGGTTTATTTAGAAGAAGGAACGGAACAATATTTTTATTTTGAAAAATAAACGGAATTAACTTATAGGGGGTTTGGGGGATAGCTAAGTCCCACGCTCTATCACCAAGGATGTCCTAAAGGATACCGCTTCGCATATAGTGATGAGTGTTGGGATACAGCTATCCCCAAACTAATTGTAACGGCATCGAACCGTTACAATTAGTAATTTACCATAACTAAAAAGTGTAGTAGAATAATTTGTATGATACTTAACTACACCTATAGATTTTATCCTGATGCTGCGCAGCAAGAGCGACTACTAGAGTGGTTAGAAACTTGCCGTATCTGCTATAACTATGCACTCAGAGAAATCAAAGATTACATTGGTTCTCGTAAGTGTGCAGTTGATAGGTGTAGTCTGGAATCAGAATATATCATGCCTCCTAATTATCCGTTTCCTGGATATGGGCAACAGCAAAACAATCTACCAGCAGCTAAAAAGAAGTTTCCTCGGCTCAAAGAAGTCCCTTCACAAGTATTGCAAACGAATATTAGAAGACTGCATGATGCTTGGGATTTCTTCAGAGACAGAGGTTATGGTTTTCCAAGGTGGAAAAAATATGGACAATTAAAATCTATATTATTTCCTCAGTTCAAAACTAATCCTGTTACTGGATACCATGTAAAACTACCCAAACTTGGTTTAGTGTTAATCAACTTGCATCGACCGATACCAGATGGCTTTGTAGTCAAGCAAGTAAGAGTACTGAAAAAAGCTAAGGGTTGGTATGCTGTTATCGCCATTGGTTCGGATATTGAGATACCTGACCCAGTGTTTCATGGTCACTGTATCGGGGTTGATGTAGGCTTGTTATCTTATTGTGCTACTTCTGATGGTTTTGTCGAGCCAGGACGTAAGTTTTTCAAGACGCTATACAGTCGGCTGAAAGTGCTACAACATAGACTGTCTAAGAAACAAAGAGGTTCTAGTAACTACGAAAAAGCCAGAAATAAAGTAGAAGCAATGCACAATCATATTGCTTTTGTTCGTAAGAACTACCAGTTCAATCTTGCCCATAAATTATGTAATATGGCAGATACTATCTTCCTCGAAGATATTGACTTCCGTATCATGGCAAAAGGATTTTTAGGTAAGCATACGCTAGATGCTGCTTTTGGTCAGTTCAGACAAATACTCAAGTATGTTGGCAAAAGACGAAATGTCTTTGTTGATGAAATAGATCATCGTGGCAGCAGTCAAACTTGTCCTAATTGCCGTATTGAAGTCAAAAAGGAACTAGAGGATAGAATGCATTCTTGTCCTGAGTGTCTGTACGAAACTGATAGAGATATAGCATCAGCTCAAGAATTGTGTAACCGAGGCATAGAAAAACATAGTACCCAAGGACTTTGGGGGAAAGAAATAGACTGTCAAGTCGGGCTGTCGGGGGCATTTTGCCTAGATAAGTGGCGCAAATCAGATGAGCGACCCCGCGGAGGTTTCCTCCGCTTGGGAACGCGCGAAGTCTGACAGGGCAGTAAGCTCCTTACCGCGAGGTGAGGAAGCCCACGCTATAATCTGAGTGAAGCGTTAGCTGAAGCGTTGGGAAAAGTCACGGAGCGTATAAGACAATAAACTTGTCTTCAGGAACAAGGCTTCGATATTCACCATGATCGGCAAAAATACCTAGTATTTCTAAAGGATAATCAGGTTCAATGTGTAAATCAGCCCAAGGGACGGCAATTTCTAAACACTGATCGAATACTGCCTCAGCTCGACAGGCGCGAATATGCCATTGACAATGGGCTTGGGCTTCTTGTAACCAAACTGAATCTGTAATCAAGTTGATGCCTAAATGATGGTGAAAATAATAGTTTAACGGTGGTTCATCGGGTAGACTAGCGATTGGTGCGGGACTGTTATGGTTGGTGACATTGGGATAGTACCACAGTAAATGCAATTCCCCTGGAATATCTTTTCCTGGCTGAACTCCAGCCTTAAAATCTAAACGAAGATAAAAATTCAGATGATCTAAACCATAAAATAATCGCTGCACTACACTACTGCGGTGCATTGTGCCTCTGGCACCACCGACCTCGATTCTGCCTGCACGATCCCAATCCTGTTCGTCACCAATACCGTTAATAATTGGGTGAATAAAGCCTTGGGGAGCCCGATCGCCTTTGACTTCATGTTTGTCTACTGACTGATAGATTTTTTCGGGAATTGGCTCATCTAAGGCTTGATAGATAGCACAAATATGTTCCCGAAATAGTTGATCAAACATTTCATCCTGATTAGAAGAATGACCTTCTCCAAACCACCAAAACCAGTCTGACCCCTCTGCTGCATATAATGCTTCCCACACTTCAGGATTGGTTTCTTCAGTTGCTTCAGGATGTCTGGCTAAAGTTTCTCTGGCTTCGGTTAGTAATTCCCAAGCCCGATTTTTCACAGGATCGCCAATCCAAGTTGTAAAGTTGCCGTCTACCCAAGAACCACTGTGTAATTGTTCGGCATGAAGGGTCTCTGTAGGTGGAAACTGCTCAATAAATTCTCTTACCGTTACCAGTTTAATATCCTCATCACGACTCAAACGTTCGTACAGAGCTTCTAAAAAGGGTGCACCATCACGATGATAGTATTCCCAGCAGTTTTCTCCATCTAAGGCAATTGTTACTAGCCAAGGTTTTTGTAAAGCAGCATCGGGGTTATCTTGATGAGATTTGAGAGAACGAGCGATCGCTTCTAAATGTCCAATTAAATCTGCTGCTGCATGACGAGGAGTCATACCGCTATAGGTAAAGCCAATTAAATCTGACAGACGGTGATCACGGAAAACAATAGCTAAGTCTCCATGTTCAGTTTCCAGCCTGTAGGGACGATATAAATACTCTGGTTCGTAGACATTTCCAGCTTCATCACGATGGAAAAAATGTTTAATGCTCCAGCCTAAAACTGCTTCATCGGAACAGATCCACTTGAAACCTTGCTTCGTAATGTAGGGCAAAATCGTCGGGCTAACAGACTGTTCCGAGGGCCATAAACCATAAGGCTCTTGACCAAATCGATCTAGATACATCTCCCAGGCAATACTCAAATGGCGGGGAATGTCTTCTGACCATTGAAAACGACTATGGGGCAAAATCATTTTGGGGACAGCTACTTGACCAGCGTTAGTATCTGCCAGTAAAGGTAAGATTGGATGAGTGTAAGGAGTTGTTGTTACTTCTAACTGCCCCTGATCCTGCATCTTTTTATGCTGAGGAATGATGCGGCTAATAATTTCTCTCTGTTTAGAATAAATTCTCTGGCGATCGCTGAGAGTAAAATTCTTACCCTGTTTGAGCCATGCTGCAATCTCGGCATCATCCCAAAATAAAGGATCAATCCAGGCAAGATTATGCCACGCCAGTAAATCACTATAATCCTGATCAGTCCAATTTTCTAAACACCAAGCACCACCTTTATTCTGACGCTGATGGTACAGTTGGTCATAACGAGGATGGGGTTCAACCAAAGTGTGATAGTGCCCATCAAAGAAATGCTTAATAATATACTGTTTATCTTTAGGCTTTAATTGAGCTGCAGGAGTTAATGCCAGTGCCAAATAAGGGTCCATCGCCTCACCTTCAGCATAATCTTCTAGCTGCAACATTAATGAAGGTACTAAATTTACCGTTTGATGCAATTTAGGATAACGTTCTAGCATCAAAACTAAATCCAGATAATCTTTGGTACCGTGCAGACGAACCCAAGGAAGACGATACTGCCCCCAGGCATCGGAATCTGCTTCTCTTGACTTATATAGGGGTTGATGTTGATGCCAAACAAAAGCGACGTAGAGAGGATGAGACATATATTTATCAACAGGTAGCAGTTAGCAAGATACTAAATCAATATAGATCTTAATCCTTAACTAAAATTCTTAAAACAAAAGAAAGGACTAAGGCGATCGCCTTAGTCCGATAAAAATAATTGAGGGTATTTTTAGGTTCTTCGTAACTCGATCTATGATTTATCTGGGTTTTTCGACTTGGTTAATTCTCCTTGAACTTAATTTTATTAGTGCCGTGATCAAACCTTATGTTCTCGGCAACAAACAGATTAGATTTCTTCCTACCTAATTAATTAAATGTCGATAAGAAAATTTGCTATCGTAACATGAAATACTATGCGACATTATCAGAGGTAATGAATATCTCTTGGTAATCAACGCCAGCACCATTGAGGCTATTATTCAATTCATTACTTTCATCAACGTCTTGGTAAGGATCGGCTGCAACACCAAGATTAAGACCTCCAGAAGCGTTGAGATAACCATCCCACTCTTGAGGTAAAGTTAGCTCAGTAGTAACCATACCAGTACTTTCGCCAGCCTCCAGACTGATTAAAGAAGAAGCTTGATCGCCTTGTAAGAAGAATACCTCTGGTACATCATCAATACTTAATTCTTCATTACTAGTTGCATACTCGTCATCAAAGAGATAGAAACCAGCCGCAAAATCTTCTGCTGCTCCTGTACCTTCGTTCATGATCTCGTATTGAACTTCGATAGTATCTCCAGCACTGAAGGTATCAGTATCGCCAACAATCTCCAAACTCTTAGACATTAAGTCGGCAACTTTAGGAGTAGAAGCGAAGTCTAAACCTTCACCGAAATTACTATTGTTAGTTTCATCGGTTTCGGCAACAAGATTCTCAGGATCGATGATCATTCCTGCATAATAAGGAGCATCGCCACCTTGCCAGAAAGGATCTCCAGCTTCTGGTGCGTGGTAAGTAAAGCTCTTCACTCCAGTATCAGTCTGACCTATAATGCCGTCTACGATAGTGTAGGTACCAAGATAATAATCTTCATCGGCGGAGATATTTTCATCGTGAGAGAGATAGAGATCAATATCAAAAGTTCCAACATGTCCAATATCTTTATTGGCAACTTCAAAACTTAAATCAACTTCTCCTCCGGCTTCAATCTCGTCAGTACCAAGTTCAAAATAAGAGCCTTCTAAATCTACTGCTCCAGTGTTATCAGGAGCTGCGATAGAGACAGTTTGATAATCTTGATCGGCAATATTGTTACTGTTATTGTTCTCATCGCCTTCAGTAACATCATCAAATACGTCAGCAATGGCACCGATCACGTACTCACCGTCACCAGAAAAACCACCCCATCCTTCAGGGATAGTCAAATCAGTGGTCATTATACCAGTACTGGCACCCGCTGCAACGTCAAATAGCGAAGAATCGAGATCGCCTTGCAAGAATAGAATTCCGGGAACATCATCAACACCAACAGGCTCTCCAGAAGCAAGATAATCTGTTGTAGTGATATAAAAACCAGCAGCCAAGGACTCAGCGTCTAAACCACCGATGTTGGCAATCTCATAATCAACTGAAATAGTATCTCCAGCATTAAAGCTATCAGGAGCCGAAAAATGAGATACGACTAAATCAGGAGCATCATTGATTCCCGAAACGTCAAATGAAACAGAATCAAACCCTAAACCTTGACCACTGTTGTTGCCGTCATCGAATTCTTCAACTTCATTAGTTGGGTCAACATCGAGATGGATGTAATGGGTACCATCACCGATAGCATCCCAAACTGCATCATCTACTCCAGGTAAAGTATAGGTATAGCTTTTAGTGACACCAGTTCCAGGATCTAAGACCTCTCTGATATCATAAAACCCAAGTTTGAGATCGCTATCTGGGTCAAATGAGCCTTGAGTTGAATTTAGATATATGTCGATGGAAAAAGGATGGGCAGGATTAGTTTGATCGAGATTCTCAACTGTAAAAGTCAGCGGAACGTGATCGCCTGGCTGAAGACCGCTTCCGCCAACATCTATGCTACTAGCAGCGAGATCTGACGGTCCATAGTCTACAACTTCATATGAGTCGTAAAAAACCTGGAAATCTGCGGATGACCCACCTGTGTAATTATTGAAGAGATCAGTTTCATCAATTTCAAAATCGGGGTCGATAAATAAACCTGCATAGTAAGTTCCTTCTCCTACCCAAAAGGGATTATCAGCAGCAGGGGTTGAGTATTTGAAGGTTTTAGTAACTTCTTCTCCAGCTTTAAGTCCAGTTACAATGTCATAAGTACCAAGCTGATAAGATTCATCATTGAGATCGCCAATGTTCGTATTGGGTCTTAAGAAAATGTCAAGGGAAAATGGATCTACGTCCATATCACCATCATTTTTGACAGTAAACTCAACGTTTATAGCCTGTCCGAAATCTGTCTGCTCTTGAACTATATTGAAAAATGTACTAGTTAGATCTATTGCCATAAGTTTATTATTTAAAAATACTCCGCGCAACATTAACCGTTCAATGTTATTCAGTATTTATTGATTTTGAAACTAGTAATTATGCTATTCTTTTTATATTTTTTATATGAAGCTTATTTAATGATTTCAGTACTATTTCGGTCTAATAACTGAGTAAAATATTGCTTTATTTTAAGTAGAGCATGGAAATCAGTATTTAACAGTAAGAAAAAACATATAGACAGATGTTAGTTGGTGCAATATTACTTAGTAACGAATGCTTGTTTCATTAGTAATATTCAGTGAAAATAGTGATAATACTTGGCAATCTGTTTGATGTGTATATGCACGGATTTTTTGAATGATAAATATAATTAATTCAGTGTTGTTGACTATATTTTTTGTAAATTTAATTTGTGTTTTTTCACATTCAAGATTTATGCAGAATTTTACTAATAAAGTCCCCCTTGTTAAGGGCGATTTAGGGGGATCCTGGATTGATGTTGATGGTTGGGATCCCCCCTTGCCCCCCTTATAAAGGGGGGAAAAGAAGGCGTTGAGTAGAAAGTATTAAAACTCGACAAAATCCTCGTAAGCTTTCTAACTGTTTGAGGGAATCCTAGGAGTGTCAGCTGCTTCATAAATAAATAATTATGCGCGATCGCAACTTGAATAGTTTTCATCTTCCCTATAATTCTAATTTGGTAGAAAAAGCTAGAAAATTGCGGAAGAATATGACCCCAGCAGAGAGAAAACTTTGGTATGGCTATCTGAGAAGTTTTAAGTTTAGGGTGTTGAGACAAAGACCGATCGCATATTTTATTGTGGATTTTTATTGTGCTGCGTTGAAGTTGGTGATTGAAGTTGATGGAGCTTCTCATTTTACCGAAGCGGGACAGTTTTATGATGCAAAAAGAACTAATATTCTTGAAGGTTATGGTTTGATGGTGATTCGCTTTACTAATGATGAGGTCTTACATAATTTTGATGTAGTTTGCGATCGCATTGAAGGTTTAAGTTCCTTAAAGTGATTAGACTAAAATTAAAATTAAATTTATGGATCTAAATACGAAAATCAAAGGACAAGGGTTTCCCATTCTCTGCTTACATGGTCATCCTGGTTCTGCTGCTAGTATGTCTGTATTTACTAATTATCTTTCCCAGAAATATCAGACTATTGCTCCCGATTTGCGTGGCTATGGAAAAAGTCAATGTCAGCAAAATTTTGAAATGCGGGAACATATAAATGATCTCACAACTTTACTAGATAAACATCAAATTGATCGTTGTTTGCTGTTGGGTTGGTCATTAGGGGGTATTATCGCGATGGAATTAGCCCTGGCAGACTCAAAAAGGTTCAGTGGAATGGTTTTAATCGCCACTGCTGCCCATCCCCTTAGTAGTCATCCTAGGCCGACTAGACAGGATTTATTGTTTACTGGTATCGGGGGCATAATTAATTATCTAAAACCTGGTTGGCAGTGGAATATTAATACTTTTGGTAAGCGATCGCTTTTCCGTTATTTAGTTAGTCATCATAGTCCTGAGTCCTATCATTATTTAGCTAAAGAAGGAACTCCTGCTTATTGGCAAACTTCCAAGGCAGCAAATACAGCTTTATCAACAGCAATTAGACAGGGTTATAATCGCCTAGATGATTTACATCGAATAAATATTCCTTGTTTAATGTTATCGGCAGAATGCGATCGCCATATCACTGCTTACTCTAGTCAAAAAACTGCCCAACATCTTAAAAATTGTCAATATAAAAATTATCCCCAAGTCGCCCATCTCTTCCCTTGGGAAATTCCTGACTTAGTTTTAGCAGATATCCAAAAATGGCTCGATCAATTTAGGTTTGGGAAAGAATAAAGATCAGTAATCAGTAATCAAAATTGTCTTTGCCGAAATACTTCATAAAGTGCGATCGCAGTGGCGACGGAAGCATTAAGACTGGGGGTTTTCCCCACTAAAGGAATTGCTACTAGCTGATCGCAATTTTTCTCGGTTAACTGGCTTAAACCTTTGCCTTCTGAACCGACTACTAAACCTACCGCACCACTGAAATTAGTTTCGTGTAGAAGCTTATCGGTATCGGCAGTAGTGCCATAAATCCAAAAACCTGCTTCTTTAAGCTTAGTAATTGCTTGGTTTAAATTAATCACTCTGGCGATCGCCATATTTTCTAATGCACCTGCGGCTACTTTCATGACTGTTGAAGTAACACCAACTGCTCTACGTTGGGGAATAACTAATCCTTGAACTCCTAAAGCTTCCGCCGTACGTATAATTGCCCCTAAGTTGTGAGGATCTTCGATTCCGTCAGCAATGACGATCACAGGATCAGGTGTTTGTTTGGCTCGATTAATTAAGTCGGTTAAATCCCAGTAAGAGTAAGGAGCAACTTGAATCGCAATTCCTTGATGGTTGCCTCCTTGAGTTAACTGGGAGAGACGGCGAGAATCCACCTCATCAATAATTGTGCCGTTAGCCTTAGCTTCTTTAATTAAGGGATAAAATTGCCCATGACCAAGTAATTTTCCTGTCACCCAAATCCGATTAATTTGGCGATCGCTTTTTAGTGCAGCTAAAACTGGATGACGACCGTAAGTTAAATCAATTTCTGCTTTATTTTGGGGAGAAGTCTCCCCGGGAGGAGACTTACTTTTCTGTATGATTTTTTTGGGCTGCCGATTATATGAATACTTAGGTTTCATTAATTTTAAGCTTGATACTGGAAGGAAAGCTCATTGTCTATTTTCCCCGATCAATTGTCAATCAAGCCAAAATCCAATTTGGCTAACAACTCTTGTAAACGCTCTGGATTGGTTAGATGAAGATAGCCAATTAAGGCTTCTAAGCCAGTTGCTTGCTGATAAGTGTGGCGTGACAAACGACTGGGCTTGCTGACACAAGCATTACGCCCACGACGTAAAATTTCTTTTTCCGAATCGGTTAAATAAGGTAATAAAAACGATAAATGAACCGCCTGACTCTCGGCTCGAACTTGGGTCACAACTTGACTGTGGTAATCAGCCATTCTCTTCGGAGGCATTAAAAGGTTAGTGCGAACAAATAGTTCATATACTGCATCTCCAATATATGCTAAGGCGATCGGCGATAACCTTTCAATTTGAGATAACTGATTGGTCATAGTCAAATCTACCAGAACTCTGAAGTTTGAATAAGTTCGAGCCGTGTCTGTTGGCGCATGATAATTTTTATCTTGCTCTGATAAATTCACATCCAAGTAGGACGTTATTGTTTAAGATTTTCTAGTGCAACTTCAACAGAAGGCTGGAGAGAAAGAAACTTCTCTAGACGAACTAGCTTTACGGTTTGTGTAACTCGCGGGTTGGTGACAACCTGCAAACTACCACCTCCAGTTTGTGCCTTTTTCACAAGTTGCACCAAAGCTCCCAAACCAGAACTGTCGATAAAATCAATTTGTGCAAGAACCAAAATTAGGTTTTTTGGTCCCTCGTCAATACAATTACCAATGACTTTACGAAATGCTGGTTCAGAAAAGGCATCTAGTAATCCAGTAAGACGAAATATTTGATAGTTTTCCCTGACTTCTCGAGTGCCTCTTAAGCTCACTGTCAGGTTTAGCTGTTCAGGAATAACCCCCTCCTCAACTTTTCAACCTTATGGTTGCTAACAGTAAATATGCTGCAAAAACACAACAAGCCACTGTTAACTTTGTCAATGGTAAAGTATAGCCCATTTTTAAGGGTAATGTTAATTTTGCGGTTTACTAACTTGTATACTTCTGTTTACAACACCCTAACAATAAAGTGGAAATTTTAATCTCAACAAAAAACCCCACTCTGTTTTTGGGAAGTGGGGTTATAGAGCAAGAGGAATTAATTTAGAGAACTGCGATATAGTTATTAAAATAAGAGGTAGCCTTTTTTTCACTATCAAATCTTACTTCTTTAGCATTTTCGATGCATTCGTGTAAATACTGAATTTTAGTAATTGCCAGAAAATATTTTATAGTTGTATACACTTAAGTCTTCCGTAGATTAAGCCTTAATTATATTTATTAGAAATCTTAATGTAGAGTAAGCAAAAGGATTAAATTCTTAATTTCTACATAACTGTTAATCAGTTGACTTGCTTAATATAAATAATGTTTATCTTTCCTCTAGTTAAAAAACTACTCAAAAGTAGCTTCAACTTTGTCAAAATTAATCGCTTGTTAATCGTCTTGGCGACTATTATCGGTCTAACGTTTCAGCTCGCTATCTTGCCAGCTTTGACTCAACAGCCAATTACAATCAAAACTTTGATCCGAGCTGATGAAGCTCAGCAGTTACAACCTTTAGTTACTAAATTTAATCAACAACACTCAGATATTAAATTTCAAATTGTCGAAGCTCCCAGCGACAGTAACCAAGTTGAAGATTTGTATACTTCCTCATTTTTATTGGGTAATTCTCCTTACGATTTGGTTTACATGGATATAGTGTGGACTCCCAAATTTGCCGCAGCAGGCTGGTTGAAAGATGTCTCTGAACGTTTATCGGAAGATGAATTAACACAGTATCTGGAGGGGGATATAGCAGGAGGGATGTATCAAGATAAGCTATATCGTATTCCTTTTCGTTCTGATGCGGGAATGCTCTACTATCGCCAAGATTTACTTACTCAAGCTGGATATGAACCACCAGAAACCTTTAGCGATTTACTTACAATTTCTCAGGATTTGCAACAGCAGGGTTTGGCAGATTGGGGTTATGTTTGGCAAGGAAAGCAGTATGAAGGATTAGCCGCAATGTTTGTGGAAATCTTGGCAGGTAATGGTGCTTTTTGGGTCAATCCAGATACCTTGGAAGTTGGACTAGATGAGCCAAAGGCAGTTCAAGCAGTTGATTTTCTGCGTACTACCATCACCAAAAATATTTCTCCACCTGGAGTAACTACCTACGCTGAAGATGAAACTCGTCTGTTGTTTCAAAATGGCAAAACAGTTTTTCTCAGGAATTGGCCCTATGTATATAGCTTGGCTTTACAATCTCCCATCGCCGGAAAATATAATATTAAGCCGATGGTTCATGCAGTAGGGAATAACAGTGGGGCTTGCCTTGGAGGATGGGGCTTAGGAATATCTCAGAGCAGTAAACATCCCGACGCAGCTTGGCAGGTCATTAAGTTTCTTAGCAGTGAAGATTCTCAACGAGAATTTATTTTAGAAACTGGTTTTGTCCCTAGTCGAACCAATTTATTTAATGATCCCGAAATTGTTGCCAAATATAGTTACTATCCCAAGCTCTTGAAGGTTGTACAAAGTTCGGCACTACGCCCACCAATTGCTCAATATGCGCAAGCTTCAGATATTTTACAGCGTTACTTAAGTGCTGCGATAACTGGCAAAATGACTTCGGAAAAAGCGATGCAAGCTGCTGCTAAAGAAACTCGCAGCTTATTGACAAGATAAGTATAATTTCAGACTAAGTAATTAGTTTTATCTAATGTGAATTTATGAATTTTAAAGAGTCATATTAAATGGTTATTAATAAACAAGAAAAATTAACAGGCTGGCTATTATTATTCCCAGCTTTATTAATTTTAGGTTTAGTATTCATTTATCCCATTGCCAGAGCATTCTGGCTGAGTTGGTTTACGGAAAACTTGGGGACGCAACTAAAACCAGAGTTGGCTTATCTTGGTAATTATCAAAGAATGCTGGGAGACGGCAGATTTTGGCAAAGTTTGTTTAATACTTCTGTCTTTACGGCGATTAGCGTTGGTTTAGAGCTGGTATTTGGTTTGGGTATTGCTTTAGTCTTGAATAAATCATTTTTTGGTCGAGGCGTTGTACGGACAATTGCCATTATCCCCTGGGCTTTACCTACTGCCATTATGGGCTTAGCCTGGGCTTGGATCTTTAACGATCAATACGGCGTAGTTAATGATTTATTGAGTCGTCTGGGATTAATTGATACAGGGATTAATTGGTTGGGAACACCTGCTTTAGCGATGACTGCTTTAATAGTTGCTGATGTTTGGAAAACAACCCCCTTTATCAGTATTATTTTGCTAGCTGGTTTGCAATCGATCTCACAGGACTTATACGAAGCTCATGCTATGGATGGAGCGAGTCCCTGGCAGAGTTTTAGTCAGATTACTTTACCCTTATTGATGCCTCAAATATTAATCGCTTTATTATTTAGGTTTGCTCAATCATTTGGCGTTTTTGATTTGGTACAGGTAATGACTGGAGGTGGTCCCGCCGGTTCAACAGAAACGGTGTCAATTTATATTTACTCAACAGTAATGCGCTATTTAGACTTTGGTTATGGGGCAGCTTTAGTAGTAGTAACTTTTCTGCTGTTAATCTTGGCTGTCGGTATTACCTCATTACTGTTGAAAAAAGTTCGTGCCTGAATGATCGGTATTAAGTCTCTTCTTTTCTTGAGGGAAGCATTAGCCAAGCTTGGGCGATTAACTCACTTAACCACTTGCGTCGGTCAAGATCTAGAACACGATCGTCTTGCAGAATACCCTCAGTTAATTCATCTAATGATTGCCCTTGTTGACGGGCTATTTGAACGACACCAGCGATCGCCGTAGCAATAATTTCTTCATTGACGGAGTTTTTTCTTAGTGCCAATATTTCTTCTGTGTTAGCGGGAATGGGATAATCCATGGATAGAGTTATGTGTGTGGAGGGTTACTGATACTTCTGTACCGAACTCTACTTGAAGTTAGAAGCAAAGTCCAATTGCCTCGACAGTGTAGCTTATTGCCAATCAATTTAACTTACTTTTTAGACTTCTTAAGAATAAATTAATAATTTCCTACATGAAAGAAATACTTTATACAGAAATACCGACACCGGATATACACAAGGTAGAAGCTTGGTTACACGACAAGTGGCAACCTCAACTAGGAACAAAAAGTATTACCCCTAATGGAATTCGTCTTCAATTTGATTTCCCAACTAAAAGTGAATTATCGATTTTTGTCTGGCAGTTACAGCGCACTACCTATTTAAAAATTTTCCAATGGGGAGATAAGCCAATTGCCCAAGCCGATCAAATTAAGCAACAGTTAATTACAGAGATTCGCCAGGCATTTCCTCAAGAATATCCGGTTCCTCCGGCTATTGATTTATCCCAGCAGTCGATTTTTGAGGCTTTAGCCGATCATTATCCGCAAACAGTTCACTTCTTTCAGAAAATGCCTAACGGAGAATACGATCTCAATCGGGTTTATTGGTGGGAGAAACGTTGGCGCGATAGTGTCAATCGTCCTCAACAGCCTAAAGAAGTAGTTTTTAAAAGTGATTTCTCTCAATCTTCCTCAGAGAAAAGAACAGATTATGACCTAATCTATATTGGTGGTGCTCTCGGGGTAATTCATGCGGCAGTAATGGCTCAAAAAGGTTATCGAGTACTGTTAATTGAAAGATTACCTTTTGGCAGAATGAATCGAGAATGGAATATCTCTCGAGACGAATTTCAGAGTTTGATTAATCTGGGTTTGTTTACTCCCGAAGAATTTGAATCAGTTATTGCTGCCGAATATGTTGACGGTTACAGTAAGTTTTTTGATGGGTACAATCCGCCTCATTTGAAAGCTGCTGTACTCCATACCCCTAAAGTATTAAATGTGGCAATTGATGCGGAAAAACTGTTGCGTTTCTGTGGCGATAAATTACTTCAGGAGGGTGGCGATATTTGGGATGAAACAGAATTTGTTCGTGCCGATGTTTCCCATAACGAAGTTACAGTAAAGTCAACTCATCTTCCATCTAATGAAGCCAAACAGCCAACAGCCAGATTATTAATTGATGCTATGGGCACTGCTTCCCCCATTGCTTGGCAATTAAATGGTGGTCGTACATTCGATAGTGTCTGTCCAACAGTCGGTGCAGTGATTGAAAGCGGTTTTGCTCCTGAAGTGTGGGATGAAGATTATGGAGATGTTTTAAATTCTCATGGCGATATATCTAGAGGAAGACAATTAATTTGGGAATTATTTCCTGCGGGTAATAAAGAATTGACTTTCTATCTCTTCCATTACCATCAGGTACATCCTGATAACCCCGGTTCACTACTTGAAATGTATGAGGACTTCTTTACAATTTTGCCAGAATACCGCCGTTGCGATCCAGAAGAACTGGTGTGGAAGAAGCCTACTTTTGGTTATATACCAGGTCATTTTAGTGTCAGCGATCGCGATCGCACGGTGGCCTTTGATCGTCTACTAGCTATTGGCGATGCCGCTTCTCTACAATCTCCTTTAATTTTTACTGGTTTTGGTTCCTTAGTACGTAATCTAGAAAGACTAACGACCCTGTTGCATACTGCCTTACAACACGATTTACTGACCGCAGAACATCTCAATCAAATTAGAGCTTATCAAAGCAATATTTCGGTCACTTGGCTGTTTTCCAAGGGGATGATGGTTCCTACGGGTAAAACCTTACCTCCTCAAAGAATTAACTCCATGTTGAACACCTTCTTTGGGTTATTAGCAGATGAACCTCCTGAAGTTGCTGATACGTTTATTAAAGACCGTACTGACTGGTTGACCTTTAATAGATTGGCGTTAATTGCTGCTCGTAAAAATCCTGCTCTATTAGTCTGGATTTGGGAAATGGCAGGAAGCAAAGATATGTTGCGTTGGCTAGGTTCATATTTTGCTTTTAACTTAGATGCTTTAAGAAATCTATTGCTAGGAGGTTGGTATCCTGGTTGGTTAAAACAATCTCAACCCTGGTTAGAAAAAAACTATCCTGGGTTATGGTTAAAGCTATTGAGCTTAAACTATCAATTACGGTTTTCTCCTCCAGACAACATGTAATATTACATCGGTTTGATAGATGATAAGTAGCTCCACCTAATAAAACGTCTAATAGAACAGTAAAAAAATTGAAGATGATTCTCCCTAATCCCTAACCCCTATCACCTAACCCCTATCACCTAACCCCTATCTTAACCATTCCATGTTTAATAAAGTGGATCTACTTAATGTTACCTCGATGGTATGCTTTATTTCATGGTTGCATCATATATAGATTACTTGGCTTAAATCAATAAGGACAACAGGATAATTTTTTATTTTTAGATCAAATCAATTTCATTCACTCTCTATTTAAGTTGGCTGTGTTGAATTACAGTTGATTTTAAAGACACCCTTTATATTATTTCTTTTATATCAGCGTTAGGTAACAACCATATTATAAAAGATATGAAATACCCGATATAAGTCTAAATATTTAAAATATCTTAATCGGAATGCCATGAAGCCAAATATAGATTTGCAGAAGTTTCTAGCATCGTTTGATGAATTTATTCAACAGATGCGACAATTAGATAAAGCAGATAACCCCAAGTTGGTTTTAAAGGAAGTAATAGGGTGGACAAAAGGTCAACCTTTATTAACTAAAAAACTTTTACAATACATCTTACAATCTCAGCAAAAAATCAGAGCGGGGAAAGAAATAATTACAGTTGAAAAAATTGTCAGACAACGGCTAGTTAAAGAGTTCAAAAAAGATAATTTAACTTTGGAGATCAGGGGATTATGCTATCAAAAAGATTTAGAAGCTATTTACCAAAAAAACAATGGACTAGTTGAGTCACAAAAAGAAAGATACCTCCAAAAATCTCAGCTTGAATTAGGGTTGTCAAATCAACAATGCAAAACTATAACTGACCAATATATAGTATCAAATTTAAAAACAATTTTTCAGCCAAATGCTAACTCTATCTCGGTAAAAAATAATCGACCAAAAATTCATAATTTAAATCAGTATCAATCTGAACTAAAGAGAAAACCTAGAAGTTTACTCCGTAAAAAAAAGTTATGGCTTTTATTATTGATACCTTTAATCTCAATAATCTCAACTACTATAATTTTACGCTCGCAAAGAGATTTTCGATATTCTAATTCTGTTGACTCTAACTCCCAAAAAAATATTTGTATTGATTTAAATAGTCGTCAATCACCAAGAATGAGTCTGGGAGAAAAATTACTTGCCCCAGACTATCAAAATGTTCGCTCTCAAAGTGTAATTGCTCTATATGAAGGGGTAGCATCTTTTGCACGATGTGAATTTTCTACTGCGGCTAAGAAATTTCAAGTATCTTTAAATCTCAATAAAAATAATCCCGAAGCTTTAATATATTTCAATAATGCTAAAGTGATTAGCCAAGAGCATTTCAAAATAGCTGTCAGTGTTCCCTTGGGTAATATGCCAGAAGTTGCTCGTGAAATCTTGCGTGGTGTAGCACAAGCACAAGCAGAATTTAATCATCAAAATGGTATTAAGCAAAAATTATTGTTAGTTCAGATTGTTAATGATGATAACGATCCTGCGATTGTTCGTCAGGTTGCTCAGCGACTTGCTGAAGATCCCAAGATTTTGGCTGTAGTGGGGCACAACATAAGCAATGCTTCTCTAGCTGGGTCAGAAGTTTATCAAAAAGAAGGTTTAGTAATGATTTCTCCTACCAGTGGTTCTACAGAATTATCAGGGATTGGTTCCTACATCATGCGTACAATTCCCAGCGTGGCACTTATGGCTAATACTCTAGCAGATTATGCCTCAGTTAATTATTTTACCAATATTGTCGTTTGTGCCGATTCTGGCTCTTCTGCCAGTAGTTCTTTTGTTGAAGAATTTATCTCTGAAATGAACAATGATGGTGGTAAAGTCGCAGGGGTTAAATGTGATTTTGCTCAGAAAAATCTTGACCCTCAATCAATAGTTAAGCAAGCTATCTCTCAAAATGCTGATGCTTTACTTTTGGCTCCTTCCCTCAACCATATCAGTAAGGCGATCGCTATCTCTCAAGCCAACCAAAATAGATTACCTCTATTGGGAAATCATTCTCTTTATACTTTTGAGACTATTAAGCAGGGTAAGGAGCAGGTAGCGGGAATGGTTTTGCCTTCTCCTTGGATTCCTACTGCCACCTCTGATAATGATTTTTCCCAGAAGGCGATTGAATACTGGGGCGGTCAAGTTAACTGGCGCACTGCAACGGCTTACGATGCCACCAAAGCCATTATTCAAGGATTAAGATCATCTCAAACTCGCTCCCAATTGCAGTCTGTAATCACCCAGTCGGATTTCGTGGTGAATGGCGTAACGGGAAAATTCCGTTTCGACCAAGGCGATCGCCTTGGTAAAACACAGCTAGCCTATATTACAAAAGCTGACAAAAACTCCGAACAATATCAGTTTGCCCCCTTAAATTTGAATATCAACCTGGAGCGTTAGAATCTACGATAATCTATTTTTCAATTATTTTTCACTTAGTCTATGCTGGCTATATCTACTCGATTTTAACATCCAGCCAGTAGCTTCAGCTACGGTGACAGGGGGGCTAAAAAAACGGCCCTGCATATAGTAGCAGTGCAACGATTCCAGTAAATTTTTTAATTGTCTTGATTCAACGCCTTCAATGACAATTTGGAGATTGAGACCTCGACTTAGAGTAGCAATAGCATTAATAATAGCTAAATCCTTGGAATTAGGATTTAAATCCTTAACCAAAGAACGATCAATTTTGATGGTATTAAAAGGAAACTCCTTGAGATAGCTGAGAGAAGAATATCCTGTACCAAAATCGTCCATTGAAAGAGAGACTCCTATTTGATTTAAATCTAGTAAGACTTGTTTGGTGAGATCGGTATTTTGCATGGTTGTGGTTTCGGTAATTTCCAACTCCAACCAACGAGGATCTAAACCAGTTTTGTTTAAAATCCTCCCTATTGTTGCTACTAAGTGATAGTTACGAAATTGTCGAGCAGATAAATTGACCGAAACTGTCAAAGGGGATAAACCCATCTTTTGCCATATTTTATTCTGAGTGCAAGCTGTTTGTAGAACCCATTCTCCGATAGGGACAATAAGACCATTTTCTTCGGCGATGGGAATAAATAAGTTGAGAGGAACTAAACCAAGATCGGGGTGCTGCCAACGTAACAAGGCTTCCATTTTAACTATCTTACCTGTGGTAACTTCAACGATAGGTTGATAGTAAAGAACCAATTCTTCTTTCTCGAGAGCGAAATGTAAATCATTTTCTAAATTAAGTAATTCATAAGCTTGAGAGTTAAGGGTTAGAGTATAGTATTGATAATCATTTCGTCCTTGTTCTTTAACTCGGTACAAAGCAGCATCAGCATTTTTCAGCAACGTATCAGCATCTTCGCCGTCATCGGGAAAAATTGCAATTCCCATGCTACAAGTAATGTGTAAATAATGTCCTTCTAAATCAAAACTTGGTTTGAGAATTTCTAAAATTCTGTTGGCGATCGCGGTGACATCTTCTCGACGACTAATTTCAGGCAGTAATAGGGTAAATTCATCTCCACCCCAACGAGAAATAAGATCCTGTTCTCTGATGCAGTGCTTAAGTCTTTCGACTACATTTTTGAGGAGAAGATCGCCCACTGCATGACCCAAGGTATCATTGATGGTTTTAAAGCGATCTAGATCTAAGAAGATTACTGCCACCATCGTATTGCTATGACCAGCTTGAGTTAAGGCCTGAGCTAGTTTTTGGTCAAATAAGACTCTGTTTGGCAAGTGGGTCAAAGAGTCATGTAAAGCTTGATGTTGAATCAATGCTTGAGCCTTCTTATGTTCAGTGATATCTCGAAAGCTCCAGACTTGACCAATAGTTTGTTCGTGAAGTTGCTGTGCTTGAGCATAACATTCCAAAATTTTGCCATTTTTCAATTCCAGACAATCATAGTTATTCTGTACAAATTGAGTTTTTCTCTCCTGAAAATTAATCCCATAGGGTTCAGAAAGTTCTTCTAAAATTGAGCTGAAAATTGTTTCGTGATCGAGCTCAACTATTGAGGATAATCCCCAAATGTCAATAAATTTCTGATTATAACTAACAATGTTACAATTGTTGTCTAAAACTAATATACCGTCTGCGGTGGCTTCTAGAGTAGCCTGCAGGAGAGAAATCGAGCCGGCTAATTTTTGATTTACCTGAATTAAAATTCTATTTTGCTGTAATATTTGCTGTTCTTGTTGGTAACGTTTTACAGCTTCTTGAACAGTTAAAATCAGATCGGTTTCATTCCAGGGTTTAGTCACATAACGATACAAGGCAGCTGCATTAACCAGATTTCCTACCGCATCGGCATCAGCTTGCCCGGTTAACAAGATTTTTAATGTATTGGGATAGAGAGCGTGTAGTTTAATTAATAATTGATCTCCTGGCATTCCAGGCATGATTTGATCGGAAATAATTACAGGAATATCAATTCCTTTAGCAACTAAATCGGCACACAATGCGATCGCTTCAGCACCATTATTAACTAATTCGATCTCATATTGTTGACCAAGATTGCGTTGTAGTTGTTCGCCCAAACTATTGAGGATGACAAAATTATCGTCAACACAAATAATTGCTGCTCTAGTCATCATTTATTTTAGTGCTATAGCGATATTTAGAAACAGTAGCCAGAATTTGTATATCATCATCAAATATTGGAATTACTTTCCTGACTTGTTCGGCACTTGAACAAAGATCTTTCTCATAAAAAGTCTAAGTATTAACCATTAGATTGCTGCTCATTTTGTGATTCAGGAAGAATAGAAACTTGATGATTATTGCTCTCCAAAGCTTGGGTCGATTTAATGAGAGTAGCAGTTTGGGTTAAAATATCAGAATTTAGAGAATCTTCCCGACGAAACATAGTCCAAAGTCCTTTTTCATAATTAGAGGCGATCGCTAAAAAAGCACCAGCTAAAATATAAATTGGTAACGGGAGCATGAACTGTTTAAGCCAAATACTCAATTCCGCTAATACAAACAAAATCGCCACACTAACTAACCAAGCCTTAATCATTACTCCCCTCAATTTTCATAAAATTAATTGATACCTACCATCCCCAAGTTCCGGGTTCTCCTTTAAATGGTCCGACGATATCTTGGGTAATCCAGCCACCATAGAAGTCTCCTGCTTGTGCCTGAACTAGCTCATCATCGACATAACAAGCATCCATTTTACTGGGATAGAAAGCAACATAATTTTTAATAGGAGTAAAATTAGCACTAGGTTGAGTGTAGTACCATGCTGCATTAGCTACTTGTCGATCTTCAACTATCAGATCGTAATAATTAGCAAAACCTTTCCATTCACAAAAAGAGCGCTGGGAGTTCGCTGGTTGAAGATATTCAATTCTAATCTCTTTTGGAGGAATATAGTAAACTGGGGGATGACTTGTTTCTAATACTCGATACGTATTGCAACTATTGGCAATAGTAATCCCATTAAATACAATCTTAATCTGCTTTGACGATTGTTCTAAACGTGGTGGACGAGGATAATCCCAAACTGATTCTTGTCCTGGCTTTGGTTCAATACGCTGTGAATGACTCATTTATAAATCTCTCTTGTGATCTCTAACTTCTGGCTTATCCTTGAACAACTTGTTTAATCGTGGTGAAAGTTTCAACGCTAATTAAACCCTGACGATATCCTTTCTGATTAGACATTCCTAAAAAAACATTTTCTCCTCCGTCGGGATTACGAGAAAATCTGGGTGAAGTATTGATATAGACTAAGGCACTATCAATTTCTTGCACAAATTGACGACTTTCTTGATAAGATTCTGTAACAATACAGTCTGCGTGACCACTACTATAACGATTAATCCAAGATACTGCTTGGGATAAATCTTCTACGTAACGAAAGGCTACTACTTTACGTAGATATGGTCTTCTCCACTCTTCAGAGCTTGCCAATCTCAGATATTCAGGAAATTCTTCCACCAGCATTTCATCTCCTCGGAGATGAAATCCCTGTTGTTGCAGATTATTAAACAAGGATTGTAATACTGAAGGCTTGGCATTTTTGTGAATTAATACTTTTTCAATCGCATTGACTGCATCGGGTTCACTATCATGGCTATCAACAATTGCTTGGCGAATTAAATCTAAATTCCCACTAACTGACCAATACAGATAACAGTTGCCCATTGTAGTTCTCAAAACTGTTGCTGTTGCCTGTTCTGCTACTTGTTGTACTAAGCTGGGACGACCATAGGGGATGACCAAATTAAGATAGCGATCTTGGGTAACTAATTCTGGAATCGAAATTCCTAAATCGGGAGAAATATTTTCCACAGAGCCGAGAGGCAAATCAGTAGCAGCCAAAGCTTTTTTTAAGATAGCTGCAATGGTTTGATTAGAATTACTAGCAGAACTACAACCTCTAGTAATTAAACTATTTCCTGTTTTTAAACATATTCCTGCGGCGATCGCTGCTAGTTCGGGAAAAGCTTCATAAACTAGGGCAATTGTTCCTAAAGGTATTAGTTGACAATAGGTCTGAGATGGCTCTAACTGATAAGGAGCATTAATTAAGCGTCGCGTAGGATCAGCTGATTTAGATAACTGTTTTAAAATTGAGACTGTCATCTCCAATCTTTCTGGAGTTAATTTTAACCAATCAATAATTGGTTCAGAGATCGCCATCTCACGGCTCATTTCTAGATCTAAAGTATTGGCTTCGAGGATTTCATCAAAACTGCTTTCCATTGCTTCAGCTAGCATCCTTACACCTCGCCTTCTTTGTGATCCTGATACCTGAGCTAGTTTAGCTGCCGCTTTATGAGATGTACGAACTATGGACAGTATTTGACTTGTAGAACTTTGCATTGTTTTTTACTAATGCCGATAGACTACTAGCAGTGTTAGTAGCAGCAGCATAATCAAAATTAGAAATATTACTGCCCAAGAAATGATACTCTGTGCCATTAGCCAGCGCAAGACCACAGGTAATATAACTACTGCAAAGATAGTTAAACCAAAGACAAAAGCAAGCATTGTTGGGAGATAGCTCTTTGTCCAACGATGATAAACATTTTTCCAGCGATTTCCTGTCCATTGCCATGATTTCTTCTGATAGATGGAGGACAACTGCTCAATTATCTGACCATCTTTTTTAACCACGAAAATTTGTTGACAACGATCGCACCCTAGAGCTTCTGTCAAAATGATAGGCTTCAAGTTACCTTTTCGCCGACAGGGACAGGGATATTCGCTGCTTAAATCTATTTTTTGTGTTTTGTAAGGACGCACAAGAATTTATTAAAAATTTGACTGCTAAATATACATTGCCAAACATTATTTAAAATAAATATATTATCTCATGGATATTTTCCTTGTACTCTTCAATCTAATTTTAATAAAGCCACAAAGTTTTATGGATAATATAACCAGTTAACTGCTTTAACTTTTTTTAAGCGGGTGACGCGATTCGAACGCGCGACATTCACCTTGGCAAGGTGACGCTCTACCACTGAGCTACACCCGCATACCTGCCTCAAGGTTACAGCAAGCCTCGTCGCCTTATTTATCCTTGAATGGGGACGGCGGCATAATCTGTGACCGACCTAATTATGATGAACGATTTTTATATTTATGTCAACTATATTTTAAAAATTTTCTCTACCTAAAATCTTTATTCTTCTCCCGAAATTACAGGAAAATCTGCCGATCGCTCGGAAGGAATTGCCGCAATAATAGCATCAATAACTTTGGAAATATAAATAATTTCTAAGCCAATATCATCAGGGAGACTTTGCCCTTTGGGGACGATCGCCTTTTTAAAGCCGAGTTTAGCTGCTTCTTTGAGCCTTAGTTCCATCTGCGAAACTAGGCGTACTTGACCACCCAAACCGACTTCGCCAATTAAAACAGTACGAGGGTCAACTACGCGATCGCGGAAACTAGCCACAATGGAGATCGCCACTCCCAAATCAGCAGCGGGTTCTCCTACGCCTAGTCCACCTACTGAAGCTACGTAAGCATCAAGTTTAGACAAAGGTACACCAACTCGTTTTTCCAACACCGCTAATATTTGCTGTAGACGATTGTAATCAATGCCAGTCGTAGAGCGACGGGGAGAAGTATAACTAGTGGGGCTAACAAGTGCCTGTATTTCTACCACAATGGGGCGAGTTCCCTCACAGGCGACGACAATCGCTGTTCCTGGGGAAGCCTCATCCCGATTGCCCAAAAATAATTCTGAGGGGTTATCAACTTCTACTAAACCCCGTTCTGCCATTTCAAAGATGCCGATTTCGTGAGTAGCTCCAAAACGATTTTTAACTGAACGCAGGAGACGATGGGAGGCATAGCGGTCGCCTTCAAAATAAAGAACCGTATCAACCAAATGTTCTAATACCCTGGGACCGGCGATCGCGCCTTCTTTAGTAACATGACCGACAATCAGTAAAGTAATATTTTCTCTTTTGCCTACTTGCATTAATGCCGAGGTGCATTCCCTAACTTGTGCTACAGAACCAGGTGAAGAAGTTAAGGCAGCAAAGTGCAAAGTTTGAATACTATCAATGACCGCTACCTGAGGTTTTAAAGATTCTAGTTCTCTTAAAATCTCTTCGAGATCAGTTTCTGGCATTACGTAGAGATTATTTTCTTTTTTGGGAGGGGATTTCCCATTTTTCTTGGGACTGCCATTTTTAGTAGCTTCTTCAACCTCCAAGTCAATCTCCGCTACATCTAGGCGGGATGCTCGTAATTTTACCTGTTGTCCTGACTCTTCTGCGGAAACGTAAAGAATACGGGGTAGATTGTAGGATAATTTATTGGCTACCTGTAATAGTAAAGTTGATTTACCAATACCAGGATCGCCACCTATTAAAACCAGAGAACCTGGAACGACGCCACCTCCTAAAACACGATCAAATTCTCCATAACCTGAAGGAAACCTCTCTTGGACATCATTACTGATTTCAGAAAACTTTAACGAGACTCTTGGTTGAGCTTCCCCAGAGGCTTTGGGATGAGAACGGGTATTGGATTGCCAACCGCCCCGACTATATCCTCCCCCAGAGGAAACTTTAATTGGTTCTTCAGAAATTGTGCCAAACTCATTACATTCTTTACATAATCCAAACCATTGACTATACTCAGCACCACATTCATTGCAGACATATATTTGTTTAGATTTAGCCATTTTCTTAAGAAAAATTAGAGATTTAAAGCAATAAACAAATAAATTAGTAAACTTTTATGAGTAATACCAGGTTAATCCTAAGAAATTTTAATAGCCTCAAAGATAAATTAAATCTGAAAAAACTTCTAAATTATACGAATTGTTAGGATAATCGCCCTAGAATAGACGTTTATCTTAACCAAATCAACTCCAACAGGATAATCTAGATTACAAGGCAATAAAAACTTAACTTAATTATCGGTAATTTAACTTAAATAAGGAGTGTATACTAACTTGGAAACGAATAAAGAGAAGATATTAGTAGTCGATGATGAGGCTAGCATCCGCCGCATTTTAGAAACTCGTCTTTCGATGATTGGTTATGATGTGGTAACTGCTGCAGATGGGGAAGAAGCCCTAGAAACCTTTCGTATTGCTGAACCTAGTTTAGTCGTCTTAGACGTGATGATGCCTAAATTAGACGGTTATGGTGTCTGTCAAGAATTGCGGAAGGAGTCGGATATTCCCATCATTATGTTGACGGCTTTGGGAGATGTTGCTGATCGCATTACAGGTTTGGAGTTAGGGGCAGATGATTATGTGGTAAAGCCTTTCTCTCCCAAAGAGCTAGAAGCTAGAATTCGCTCTGTCTTACGCAGAGTTGAAAAAAATGGTGCACCTGGCATTCCCAGCTCGGGAGTAATTCATGTCGGCTCAATTAAAATCGACACTAACAAGCGTCAGGTCTATAAAGGTGACGAACGCATTCGCCTAACAGGGATGGAGTTTAGTCTACTAGAATTACTGGTTAGTCGTTCTGGCGAGCCTTTCTCTCGTTCAGAAATTTTACAAGAGGTTTGGGGTTATACTCCTGAACGCCATGTAGATACCCGCGTAGTAGATGTACACATTTCTCGTCTACGTGCCAAATTAGAAGACGATCCTAGCAATCCCGAACTAATTTTGACTGCTAGAGGCACGGGGTATCTATTTCAACGTATTTTAGAGGCGGGCGAAGAGTAATCAAGCTAATCTAGATCGAGTTTGCAAGTTGTGGGTGATGGGGAAAACAATTACACCTTCCCATCTTATATTTTTGGTAAATCATAAATTTGGCAACTTGAAGTAGTTCAAGTTAGGAGCTAAAAGTAATTAGCTAAAAACTTTCCAGTCCTTGATAATTGATTATTGCTCACCGACCGTTGTTAAAGATGAGTAAAACTGATGCCAATTACATACTAAGGTTGTTACCCATCTTTGCTGGTGGATTAGGTGGTTTATTATTGTTGATTAATCGTCTGCTAACAATACAGCTGACCGATTCTCAGGCGCGTTCGGATGCTTTAGGGATAATTGAAGGAGCAGTATTAATTTTAGTTGGTTTACTTTGGCAACAAATTCAAGCACGCACTCCCGACACAGTAACTTTAGTCGGAGAAACTGGCTTAGAATTTGCCCCCGAACTTTCAGAAGTGGCTAAGACTGAGTTAGCCTGGGCTTCGCAATTACTATTGACAAATACAGTAACGCGATCATTAGTAGTTTACTACGATGATCAAACTATCTTGCGCAGAGGTGTTTTAGGTGAAAATTCTCAAGTAAAACCAGGAGCGATCGTTCAACGAGTTATATCTAAAAACAAACCTGTCTATTTAGTCAATCTGAATCTCTACCCAGGTAAAGTTGAATTTGATTATCTACCAGAAAATACCCAGGGGTTAATCTGTCAGCCTATTGGCGATCGCGGAGTCTTGATTTTGGGTGCTAATGCCCCCCGTAGTTACACTAAACAAGATGAGAAGTGGATTGAAGGGATAGCTGATAAATTAGCTGTAACTCTAGCCAACTCTAATTCTAAATGAGTTCGGAGTTTGGAATTCGGAATTCGGAGTTTGGGGTTCAGAGTTCGGAATTTAGGACTTGATTGTCGGCTGGGTTAGCGAGGGCATAACCCAAAGAAGCTGAGCTTTTAGAATTATGACTTCAGAACCTTTTCTAAAGCATCTAAAAGTAGCAAAACGTTTTCTGGACGGCTATTGTAACCCATCAAACCAATACGCCACACTTTACCGCCCAATTCACCTAAACCACCGGCAATTTCAATATTGTATTCAGTCAGTAGTCTTTGGGCGATCGCCTTGCCATCTACTCCATCAGGAATCCTCACTGTAGTCAGGGTAGGTAAACGAAACTCGCGATCAACATGACAAGTTAAGTTTAATTCTGCCAGACCCTCCCAGAGCATTTCCGCATTTTTTTGATGACGTTGCCAGCGTTGCTCTAGTCCTTCCTCTGCAACTAAGCGTAGTGATTCCCGTAAACCATAATTTGTGTTAATCGGGGCAGTATGGTGATAAACCCGCTGTTCGCCCCAGTATTTAGCTAATAGTGACATATCTAGATACCAGTTGGGGACAGGTTTAGTACGGTTATTTAATTTCTCCAAGGCACGATTACTCATGGTAAACGGGGAAGCACCAGGAGGACACCCTAATCCCTTCTGACTACAACTATAAGCAAGATCAATTCCCCAGTCATCAAGATAAAGGGGAACACCACCCAGGCTAGTGACAGTATCCACCAGTAACAAGCAATTATGTTGACGACATAATTCGGCGACCCCTTCTAATGGTTGACGAGCTCCAGTAGAAGTTTCTGCATGAACTAAGGCTAAGATTGCTGGTTTATGAGTTTCTAAATTAGTTTCAATATCTGCCAAGCTAAATACTTGTCCCCAGGGCTTAGTCATGGTGCGCACATCACCACCGTAACGCCCTGCCATATCTACCAAACGATTACCAAAGTAGCCTTTTACACCTACGAGAACCACATCTCCTGGTTCGACCGTATTAGCCAGAGTTGCTTCCATAGCAGCTGTTCCTGTCCCACTAACAGAGATGGTGAGTTCGTTTTCAGTTTGCCAAGCATAGCGCAAAAGATCTCCAATTTCATCCATCAACGCCAAATAACTAGGGTCGAGATGTCCTACCGGACCAATACTCATCGCCGCTAAAACTCTAGGATTAACATTGGCAGGACCAGGTCCTAATAACAAGCGGGGAGGCATATCCAGTTGTTTGGTTTTAATCCGATAGCGATCGCTAATTGCTGTAGTTGCAACCATATTTTTTCTAAATAGGTTATTTCATAATGTTTTTCTTTGCTTAGTGTACTTGATGAGCTTGAGAGAAAAAACTGCAACATTTAAAGACTTAAAGAGAAGCTCTCTGGAAGTTAATTGAATCAAGTAGTGATTCAGTATTCTCTCCACAGATATTGATTTATTGTTATTAAGAGTGGCAACATGGAATAATTAGGTCTAGCATAATAAATCTATTCAGTTTGCTATTAAGCAGACGAAAATACAGTTCACAATCGGTTACTCTAAGCCCTCAAATTAATCACTATCAGCATCTAGAGAGTTAGAATTAATGGTCTCTGCCACAGTTAAACTACCCACCCTCGATTTAGCCCAAATCAATCAGCAACTAGAAAATGCAGAAGCACTATCATTAGTTGAATGGAGTGCTGCCACTTTTGGCGATCATTTAGTCATGAGTACTAGTTTTGGCATTCAAGCGGCGGTAATGTTGCACTTAGTGACCAAGGTAGTGCCTAAAATTCCAGTAATCTGGATTGATACAGGTTATTTGCCCCAAGAAACTTATCAATTTGCCGAACAACTTACTCAAAGACTGGAACTAAATCTTCACGTTTATCAATCTCCTATTTCCCCAGCTCGTATGGAAGCTTTACATGGTAAACTCTGGGAACAAGATGATATAGAAGCTTTTAATCTTTACGATCAAATCCGTAAAGTTGAACCGATGCAACGAGCTTTAAAAGAACTTCGAGCTACTGCTTGGTTAGCCGGACTCCGCAAAGACCAAACTGAACATCGGCAGAATTTAACCAGAGTTGAACAACAAGAGAGTTTATACAAGATATATCCCATTTTAGATTGGAATGCTCGGGATATTTATCAATATTTAACTGCTTACGATCTACCCTATCATCCTTATTTTGACTTAGGTTATGTCACTGTTGGAGATTGGCATTCTAGTCGCCCTCTAACTGCTGATGATACAGATGGAAGAGATACTCGTTTCCGTGGTTTGAAACAAGAATGTGGTTTACACCTGCCCCAAACTGCTGGAGAAGAAGAAAGTCTCAATTCTAGTAGTCTTTAAGACAACTATTTTTCCAAGAGCGAACTGATCTCGCTCCATTCAATCTGAATTTTAGGAATGCTAGAACATCAATTTAGTATTCCTAAATTCTTGGTTGATTCAGAAAAGGAAGATAAGTAATACCGTTTTAAATTTAAAAGACAACAGTATCGTTTGTGTAGGGGCGCATGGCAATGCGCCCTTACGATCAATGTGTAGTCAAAGCTATTCAATTTGGTATAAGTTTGCATCAATCAATCTAGCGAACGATTGATGCGTTCTCGTTTGGCTATTTCCTCTAACGATAACTAAATATAGCCGTACAAAGTTACGTTAGGACAAGTTTATTTGATTGCTCGTAAGTAACGAGTAACGAGTAATGAGTGTCCTAATAAAAGTTCGTATTGCTATATAAAGAAATTTTATAATTCAAGATATGTATTTGTACTTTGAGATTTGCTAACTTAAAATAACCTGTCAATATGAATTGCGTATGCAAAAGACACTTGGCTATTCAAGGAGAAAACTATGACTACAACTGTAGCTCCAAAGGAAGGCTTATCTTGGCTATTTAGAGAAAAATTCACTTTTAAAGAATTGCCTAATGCTCAATCATTCGATGGTTATTTTAAGTCGCTTTTGATTTGTGTCAACGGCGATGACCAACTAACCTCCCAAGAAAGGGAGTGGGTAGTGGGATATGCTGCTGCTTATGGAGCATCAGATTCTCTAATCGAGGAGTTAAAATCCTATGCAGCATCTGAAGATATCGACCAAATTGTTTCTCAAAACAAAGTCTCGGACAGTTCTCGGCGTTATCTCATTTACGATGCTATTCAAGCGTGCGGTGCTGATGGTGAATATAGTGAACCAGAACAAGCTACTGTGATCAAAATGGCAGCTAAATTGGGCATTCCTGAACGTGTAGTCAATGAGATTGAATCTATCTATCTTGAAGAAGCTAAACTTCGCGAGAAACGTTTAGCTTTCATGTATCCTTCGGGAACTCCTATCTAAATGCTATCAATGCTATCAATATTAATTAAAGTTGAGAGCGTATGTCAGTTCTCAGCTTTATTAACTCTTTTTATGTCATTTATCAACATTAAAAACAGAAAGAAACGAGAACAATTTTTATCAAAATATTCTAATAAACTATCAATTTCAATTACAACTTAAATTACATTTCAGGTATTTTACTAATATTAATACCTAAACAATTCAGCTATGATGCCCGTGATTTCATTCAGATTAAATAGCAATAAAGCATCTATGGGGACATATTAGACATCCTCCTAATCACCGGCAAAGAAATTTTTGATTTTGTCCCCACATGAAAATTGCTTCTAAAAAATATAACCCGACAATGATATTTGGGAGTAGAAAGGTAACTAGAAGTGTAATTGCTTTTTTGCTCTCTCTGATATTGATTCTTAGTTTTCGAGCAGCAAAAATTTATTTCCGCTTTTATTCAGCTTCAACTAGCAAATGATGTGGGCGTTTTGAGTAATCTCAAGCAAGAGTTGGACTCTGGCAGAATGCTCCTGGTAGATGGCAGGTATATGCACAAGACTAATATCGTCTATACCGGGATAGATATTAATGAAATCAGAAATTTGGATGAAAAAAATTCATCCTATTTAGTTGATTTTTATTTATGGTTTCGGTTTCGAGGGGATATAGATGCAGATAATATCGAATTCACTAACTATGGAACCGATCGCATGGATTCAGGGGATAAACTGGAATTAGACGATCCCATTGATGAAAAAGTAGTTGACGGCATAACTTATCGAGTATATCGAGTCAAAGCCGATTTTAAAGAGAAATTTCGCTTTGATGATTATCCCTTCGATCTCCAAAGATTAGCAGTTCGATTTCGCCACGCCAACCTGACACGAGATAATTTGATCTATGTAGTTGATGTGGTGGGGATGCGGGATACTATCGCCCAAGAAGTAATATCCAATTGGCAGGAATCAAATGTATTTGAGACTATTAGCGATTGGGAAGTCAAAGAAGTCAGATTTTTTCAAGATATTCTTCGGAATGATTCAACTTTAGGCAATCCCAAATTTTTTGATTCTGATTCTGATTTAAAATATTCTCGATTTAATGCAGTGATTGACATTAAGCGAGATCGGGTCAGTTTTGCGATCAAAAATCTGCTGCCTCTGTTATTTTTTGTGGTTTTATCGTATTTACTACTGTTTTTACCGTTCGACCAAATTTCTGTTGAGGCAGTAAGTGGAACCCTTTTGGAGATCGTCTTTTTTCATCTTAGTCTTTTAGAGGGTTTACCCGAAGGAATCGGCTATGTCGTAGCCCTCGACTATGGTTTTTATATTATCTATGGGTTAATCGGCTTAGAGCTTTTACTAGTAGTCATTGGTAATAAACCAGGAATCAGAGAAAATCAAGCGGCAATTTATCGTTTAATAATCATTGGTAGAATCGTTTTTCCCACTATTTTGTTAATTAGTGCGATCGCTTTTTTCTATCAGTATGGCAACTTAAATCTGTTTACTAAAGAAGCAAATCAAAACCTAATGAATCTTAATTCAAAACCTCTGGTATCTAATGCTGATTTAGTAGATGAGGCTCGTAACCAAGATCGGGTAACTCTGACTTTTGGTTCATGGCGTACCGATGATGAATTACAAATGAGTAAGATATTAGCAGCTTTTAAGGCTAGGTATCCCAATATAAATATCAAATTTTTGCCTGTTCAAACCAAACTATACAATAAAGTTCTAGAAGATCGACTCAAAGCTAGTACAGCTCCAGATATATTTTATTTACGTTCTTTTTCTTTTTCTCAAAGACTATTTGACACTAGAGAATTAGCCATATTGACTGATTTACCAGGATTAAAGGAGAACTACACTTCAGAGGTTCTTGAGCCTTGGACAACCGAACAAGGAAATATTTACGGTGTGCCAGTGATGGCTGTATCTCATGGCATCTATTACAATCTTGATTTATTTGAGCAATTAAACTTAGAAATTCCTCAGAATTGGGCAGAATTACTCAGCGTTGCCCAAATCTTGAAAGATAACGGTTATATTCCTTTTGCCAATGGTTCGGCAGATTCCTGGGCAGCGGCAGAACTCATGTTGATGAATTTAGCTCCTAACTATCTTGGCGGGCGCGAAGGAAGATTAGAGTATCTCAATGGTTCGCGATGTTTTAACGATTCTCACGTAATTGCTGCCTTTAAGGCGATCGCCGATCTGCGACCTTTTCTACCAGATAATCAAAAAAACGTTAGTTACTACGATAGTCAACAGTTATTTATACAGGGTGAACCAGCTCAGAAGTGTCGACTTTTAGAGCCAATAAATTAATTCAATTTAGATTTTTGAGCAGTAAAATAACTAATATAGCCGTACAAAGTTACGTTAGGACAAGTTTATTTGATTGCTCGTAAGTAACGAGTAACGAGTAACGAGTAATGAGTGTCCTAATAAAAGTTCGTATTGCTATAGTTACAGTTAAATTTAAAATCGAAATAAATGTTAATATCTCCAGATTTACCAATTAATCGTGAAAAATTCCTTCGAGAAGATAGGGTATTAACGATTACTGGAGCAACATGGCAAGATTATCAAAATTTTAATTCTGAAGAATATCCAGGGTATCGAGTCTCATATTTTCAGGGAGAAATTTTTATCGTGTCACCAGGATTAAACCATGAAATCATTGCCTCTGTAATTGATCGTCTGATTCTTGCTTATTGCGATAAATATGAGCTTTTAGAATTCCCTTTTCGACAAACAAGACTAGAATTAACAGGTCAAGCGGGAAGAGAACCAGACATAGCATATAGTTTTCAAACCAGAAAGTCTCAGCCAGATTTAGTAGTTGAAGTAATTTTTAGCAGTGGCGATATTGACGAGCTGAAAGCAAGTTATAAAAATATTGGTATTCCCGAACTGTGGATCTGGAAAAAGAATAAAATTACTTTTTACTTGTTAAACTATAACGATTATCAGGAAATTAGATTCAGTCGATTATTGCCCAAAATTGAAGCAGATAATTTTCTTGAATTTATCAATCGTGCCTTCACCGAAAGCCCTGCTGTAATTAAAAAAGATTTTTTAAAAGTGATTTAAGTAAGCGGGCAATATTTTACTTACTTTACTGAAACAATGCTCAAGTTAAATCAGGGGCAACAATCCGAGAAATTATTTCTTGTAATGGTAAAGATTGATTTTTCATTTTTTAAGCTCTAAGCTTTAAGCTTTAAGCTTTTGGATAAGTCTAAAGTTCATCAATTATTCATTTCCCAGAGTTTAGAAGTTTCTGCATCGAGATGGTTAATTTGATTGGCTAAATTATAGTTATCTGTAGCCACAGCCAAGGGCATACCATGCATATTCCCTGACGGGGTCGTATATGGGGAATGAATATCGGCATGAGCATCAATCCAAACCACACCGAGACGGCGCTCGGGAAATGCTTTTTTGATTCCAGCGATTGTCCCCGCAGCTGTTGAATGATCTCCTCCTAGCACCAAGGGAAACAAGCCATCTTTTAGGGTAGATGCCACTATATTGGTAGTGCGCTCAAATACTTTGTAAATAGCATCGATATATTTAGCGTGAGTATACAGTTTTGAGCCTTTAAGGGCATGATTCTCGTTTTGTACGCTGCGGTTATCTAAACTAACAATACCGTTTTCGGCTCGCATTCGGGCAGTTTGTTTAGCGATCGCCACTTCTTTCAGAAACTCAATTCCTTTTTGATGCGCCTCGCTTGCCTGCACCTAAATCGGAATCGACTTCAATTAATGCAATGGAAGATACTTCAGCTACCTTGGCATATTGCAGCAAAATCTTCTTAAAACTACGTAGGGCATCTATAGTTATTTTAAGTATCGCGAGGGAGAACACCATCATAATTGATGCGGTTTAATAATTTCTGGCGATCGCTCGCTGCTATTCCACGTCCTAAAACCTCTAAGGCTTCCATAATTTCTGCGCGGGTTAATACTCCATCTCCATTGGCATCAAAAACTTGATAAACACGCTCAAATTCAGCCAGACTCTCAGCAGCAATATTGAGTAAAGTTGTCATTCAGTTCAGCTCCTCAGCCAGTATTTAATCTTCTATTTTTATTGACAAACTATGAAGACAATAACGAATCTTGTTCGTTTAACGCCCAACAACTATTATAGTTAAATAGCTTTTATTAACTGCTCATTTTAGCAGTACTTCGTAATTTCTCAATCAAGCTACAAAACCAATAAATTCCGTCAATATTGTCATGACTTCAATATCATCAGTTGCCTTGGAAAATCAGCAATTATTGTCTCCTACGTGGCGTTTGACTCCTGGCTACATTGAAGATAGTGGTTCGGATGTAGAGTCGGTACATATTTTGTTGGGTCGCTTTTTAACCGATCGAGACTCGGCAGATCCGTTACCAGAAAAAGAGTTATTTTCTGAAGATGGTCAGTTTGAATGGGGTTATGCTCAACCGTTAGAAAAAACGATCGCCTCTGAATCTGACTTAAATTTTCTGGCACAATGTCCCAATTTATTTCGCAATGCCATTTCGATCATTGAGCCTTGGGAACACGTGGGGATGAATGATCTTGGAGAAGAAGTAAGAGCTTCTAAAAATGTCGCTTTTATGGCACAAAAGATCGCTGACTGTGACTCGATTTTATTTCCAGTTTGGTCTACAGGCACATTCGATTTAAACAAAGTAGTACCGATAATCAGTTCTAGTATGGCAGTGGTATTAGAAGGAGGGAAACCTTCGGTTCACGATTCAGCTCAATGGACTAAACCCAACTGCTCGCGGGATAATATGTTTGCTTTGGTAGAAAAACTCTTGCTATCGCGATCGCCCCGTAGTGCGCCAGCTATTTTTATTTGTGTCAGTCATCAACTCGCGGCAGAATGTCATATTCGTCTCTTGCGTCAAGCAGTTAAAGCAGTCTTAGATACTGAAATCCTCAAGCGAGATGAAGGGGGTGAAGCTTTAGCTTCCCTCAAAGCAGCCTGTGAAAAAATTAAATCTGTAGGGGAAAACCTCAAAATTGAAAAGCGTGACGGTCGTATAGTCGCACAAGGCTGGCATGATGATAACTTTGCGGTAGTCCTCAATGAAGAAAAAGAAGTAGGCGATCGCGTTTTACTGCCTTACAAAACTCCCAAACAAAATGATTCATCAATTCCAATTGAACTACTCGATACTCATGAAGTGATGGCAGATGAACTAGAGGGAGTGATTGATAATGCGATTCTGCGTTATGAAAACGATATTAATATTGCCATGTTTCACTCTGATGAAGTGAATGAAGAAGCAATTCTGTTTGCCAATTGGGCATACATGACTTTGCATAATGCGATCGTTCCCCATCGCTATACCGTAGCGGCTAGCCCTCTATCCTGGCTCTTACAAATGCCTTATGCAGTGGAAATTTTGGCATCTACCGAAGCTAATGGGGAAATTTTGACTGAGTGTTCTTGTACCTGTATCAACTACAAGGATTTTGAAACTAAAAAGATTCGTCGTTCTTTTACCTGTCAGTTTCATCCAGAACTTCTTTCCGATCTTAGAGACATTGGCAAACGTTCCGCGCCATCTTACGCCGAACTCAAACAAAGCGACGGTATGCGATTGTTAGCGAGGTTGCTTTATGAAGGAATGCAGGAATAGTATTAAGCTCAATTTTTAAAGTGTGCCTTTAGACTAACACGCAGATCGGAAGACATGGAGATAGAGAGGTTACTTTTGACTGCGGTTTGAACTAGCATTTCGGCAACATAGTCTAAATCACTTTGAGTATATACCCCTCGTGGAATTGCCAGCCTTACTAACTCTAATTTAGGATGTACCATTTTGCCCGTTTCTGGGTCGGGATCGGCAAAGGCAAAAGAACCGATTTCCCCAGTGCGAATTTCTCCTTCGAGGTATAGCTGTACTGCTAAAGCTTGACCTGGAAATTGTTCTGGGGAAATATGTGGTAATAATTTTCCAGCATCAATGAATGGCAATTTCCCGCTCCTGGCGATCGAGCATTTTAATCGGCTCGACCATTTTGATCCAAAATGGTTCTGGATGATAAATAGTCATTTTTACTTCTGGTTTTATTAATTTTTTATTCTAAAAGAAAATATGCTACTTCATTCAAAGTCATACCTAAATTATGAATAGTAATGTGTTTTAAATTACATTGACGAAATCAATTTAAAAGAATTTTAATTATTTTTATAAAGGTTTTTATGATTTACTATTGTTGGTAGTTCTAAATGACTATTTAATTTAGAAGTTTCCGATCATCCATTAAGCAGATAATTTAACTACTTTAAGGAGAAAAGTATGACTACTGCTGTAGTTTCCAAAGAAGGGTTATCTTGGCTATTTAAAGAAAAATATACTTTTGACGGTGATGGTGAATTAACTTCGGAGGAACGAGACTGGGTGGTTGGCTATGCTGCTGCCTCTAGAGCATCAGACTCACTAGTTGAGGAGCTAAAATCTTGTACAGCATCCGAAGATATTGAGCAATAACTTGCTCAAGGAAAAGCTTCAGATGGTTCTCGACGGTATCTAAATTTATGATGCAATTAAAGCTCGTAGTGCTGATGGCGAGTATAGCGAACCAGAACAAGCTACTGTAGCTAAAATGGCAGCTAAATTGGGTATTGCTGAAGATGTAGTTCAAGAAATTGAATCTATCTGTTTAGAAGAAGCAAAGCTACGTGAAAAACGTTTGGCTCTGATGTATCCTTCGGGAACTCCTATTTAGGGTTGTCTCGATCAAGATTAAAGCACATAGGGAATTGGCTGTGTACCCTATGTGCTTTAAAGTAATTGATTAGAATACGTTGTGGTCTAGTTTGATTATCTCTTCTCCTACAATTTGTCAGCATCCAAACCACTTGCTAAACTGACTGTTATTCTAAGATTCAGAAGTAGATGGACTATCCACTTTATCCGATGGGTTTAAATCTTTTGCTGCTTCTAATTTCGCGCTCATACTGACAGATTCCTCAATTTTCTGCGCTTCTCGCTTAAATTCATTTTCAAACTCTTTAGAAGCGTCTTGGAAACTACGGAGAGTCTTGGCAACGCTACGACCAATTTCAGGCAATTTTTTGGGTCCAAATACTAAAAGAGCCACAATTAAGATCAGAGCCATTTCTGGTAATCCGATGCCAAAAATGTTCATTATATTAACTTCCTTGACCTAAATATTTAATTGATAATCATAATAATAGTCTGATCCTCAGCTCCTAGAGGATCAAACCAGATTATTAGCAAATTAATCTTTATCGATTTCAGAATATAGCGTTTATCGACTTAAACTTCTCCAATCCACATTGACTCCTTCGAGGATTAAGGAAGAATTATAAAGTTGCAAAATAATTAAGAGGAAAACTAGAAATAAAGCCATAAAGACTCCCATTAATATGGTTGTTCCCCAGCCTGGAGCGACTTTACCATATTCAGAATTTAAAGGCTTGAGAATATCTCCCAAACGAGTTTGCTGTGCCATAGTTCAATAATGATCTAATATCGAATTTTTCGTAATCTTCTGTAATATTATAAAGGAAGAGTAATCATAATTTATATCTACTTATGGAACCCGCAATAGTTCTTAGCATCAGTATAGGGGCTGTATTAGTCGTTATTACTGGGTATTCTATTTATACAGCTTTTGGTCCACCATCAGCTGAACTTGGAGATCCTTTCGAGGATCACGAAGACTAAAACGAGTTAATCAACTGTCAGGAGAAGTTTAGTTAATGTACTCCTGACTTGTTTGGTTAATTTAACCTAGACAGCCAATTAAGAATCTTTTCATTAACCACCTCAGGATTTTCATCGTGGGGGCAATGTCCTGCTTGGGGAACAATTTGAAACTGTACCTTAGGATTATTGTTGGCTAGGTCTTGATATATTTTGGCTCCTGAAACGGGGGTCCAAGGATCTTTTTCTCCCCAGACCACTAATAAAGGATGTTGCAGGTCAGGTAAAAGTTCTGCTGGAGATTTACCTGCTGGAGCAGTCAAAACCGAAGCAAAGACTTGTTGTGCTCCACGATCGCAAGAAGGTCGATAAAGCATTTCAACTAATTCATCAGTCACAGCAGTGCGATCGCTATAAACTTGATAGAGAGTCCGGCGAATTCGGTTTGGGCGACGAATATTATTAAAGATAAATTTTCCAGTAACAGGGGAACGGATTAATTTGGTGAATGCTCCCATGACCATACCCAAAATAGGATTAAGATCTCCAGGACGGTGATTTAACCCTCCTGCGCAGTTAATTAATACTCCGCCACTGGCAATTTCAGGATGGTTAGTAATCAGCATCAAGCTAATTAAAGCACCAATGGAATTACCAATAAAAACAGTCGGTTGGTTAATATGTTCTGACCAAAAATCCTTAATTTGTTCTTGCCAAAGTTCGAGAGTGTAATTTAATGGAGCTTTATCAGAACCACCAAATCCGAGTAAATCTAGGGCGAAGACTTGATACCCTGCCGAGGCTAGTACCGGTATATTTTTTTGCCAATGTCCGATAGATGCACCAAAGCCATGAATTAACAGCAATGGTTCTCCTTGCCCGGCAACAGTGTAGCGAATCTTATGACCTTGCCAAGTCCAGTCTAATTTTTGCCAACTGTAATTTTGGGTTAACGATTTTGTAATCACAATATTTTAATTATCTTGATCTTGAAACAGTCTTTTTTGATGATAAACCAATCAGAACTGTTAACTCTTTAACGAAAAGGGGGATAATAAATATCTCACTCTTGTTTTTAATTCTTTCTCTGATTCGACGTAAAGAAACGAGTGGGTTTGCCCTGCTTATTTTGACTTGAGCTTGTCAGCTGTTGATTATTAATTTTGCGATCGCTTCATAAGCTAAAGCTTTGAAAGATCCTTCTGCAACATTTTGCTGATCTTCCTCTTGCAAACTATACAATTTGAGTTTACAAAGACATTATCCAACAATCATGAGGGATAACACCGAAATTTTGGAGATTATCAGTCATAAAAGCAGTCTAGTCCCACTTAAATCTTATTTATCCTACAGTTGGCCATGACTCAGAGGATCTGATGCTTGAACTTTTTCAAATGCTCTAAATTCATTGCTCCTAACCCTGTATCTCTTTTATCAACGTTTTGGCAATTTACTGGCAGTCTACATCACTCCTTGATTAAACAAAAAAATAACTGTATCGCCTATTTTAACTTGAGTTAGTTCGGCAGATGATGAAATAATTGGACAATAGCCTAAGGTTAATTAGAGTTATAAAGCTAAAGCTAGCAGCTAAAAGCTACCTAAATCATGGCTAAATTAAAATCCAAGCCCTGTGATATTTGCAGCAACTTAGTAAATATTCGTTATCGCATTCAATACACAAAACAAGGAGACTGGGTAATGGTTTGTCCTGACTGCTGGGAACAAGTCAGTAAAAATAACCTTTACTATCGTTATGGGGGTACTTGGAAAGCAAAGTCAAGAAATTGAAAATGGAAAATTAACAATTGAGGATTAATCAGCAATCAACTTCAACTATCAACCAAAGTTTAACCAAACTTATAATGCTTTTTAACTGCTTTGTTGATCTTCCAGGTGCAAGGCATTCCCTCTGGAAAAGTAACCAGATCCCCTTTCCCCATAGTTACTGGTTCACCACCATCAGGAGTAACGACAACATCTCCTTCTAGGAAATAGCAAGTTTCGCGATCGCCATAGGTCCAAGGAAATTCAGATTCTTCTTTCTCCCAGATTGACCAGTTAAAAACACCTAATTGATTGAGTTGTTCGGAACTAGGTTGAGATGTAACAAAAATAGCTGCGGTTTTTTGACTCATAGAATTTGATTATAAATGAGACTAAGTTATTGTTGAGACATATTATTATATTAAGTCTCTAGTATGCGTCAAAAAAAGCTAATCTATGACTTAGTGTTTAGCGAATCTGGTAATTCCAGCCTTGCTATACTAGGCACTATAGACGCTATCAGTATTAACAAATCCTATTTAACTAAAGTATGCAGCCTACCGATCAAAGTAAGTTTACTGAACAAGCCTGGGATGCGATCGTTAAGTCCCAAGAAGTTGCCAAATTATTTCAGAACCAAAACTTAGAGGTAGAGCATTTGATCTTGGCAGCCTTGGAGCAAGAGGGGCTAGCTATAGCGATTTTAGATAAAGCCAACGTTGACCCGATCCGTCTCAAGCAACAGTTAGAGATGTTTACTAAGCGTCAACCCAGAATAGGTTCGTCTCAACTTTATCTAGGTCCTAGTCTTGACCGAATGTTAGATCGAGCAGAGGCTTGTCGTAGCAGTTGGGAAGATAATTTTATTTCGATTGAGCATTTCTTGATGGGTTTTGCTGAAGATGCGCGCATTGGCAAGAAAACTCTCCGTAGCTTTAATATTGATCCCCAAGACTTAGAACAGGTAATCAAATCTATTCGTGGATCCCAGAAAGTAACTAAACAAAATCAAGAAGAACAGTATCAGGCTTTAGAAAAGTATGGGCGAGATCTGACCGAAGAGGCAAAAGCGGGCAAACTTGACCCTGTAATTGGTCGGGATGAAGAAATACGTCGGGTAGTTCAGGTACTTTCTCGTCGTTCCAAAAATAATCCGGTTTTAATTGGGGAACCCGGAGTTGGTAAAACAGCGATCGCCGAAGGATTAGCGCAACGGATTGTTAATGGTGATATTCCCGAATCTCTGAAAAATCGTCAATTGATTTCCTTGGATATGGGTAGCCTAATTGCTGGGGCAAAATATCGTGGTGAGTTTGAAGAACGTTTACGAGCTGTTTTAAAAGAAGTAACTGAATCTAGTGGACAAATAGTTTTATTTATTGATGAGGTACATAATGTCGTTGGGGCAGGAGCGCGGGAAGGTTCTGGTTCAATGGATGCAGGAAATTTACTTAAACCGATGCTCGCGCGGGGTGAATTGCGTTGTATTGGGGCAACCACTTTAGATGAATATCGCAAAAATATTGAAAAGGATCCTGCTCTTGAAAGACGATTTCAGCAAGTTTACGTAAAACAGCCTTCTGTCGAAGATACTATTTCCATTCTGCGGGGACTTAAAGAAAGATACGAAGTGCATCATGGCGTGACCATTACCGATTCTGCTTTGGTTGCGGCTGCTACCTTATCACAGCGTTATATTACTGATCGCTTCTTACCCGATAAGGCGATCGACCTAATCGACGAAGCGGCAGCTAAGTTGAAAATGGAGATCACTTCTAAACCCAGCGAATTAGAAGATATTGATCGCCGCATTATGCAGTTAGAGATGGAAAAAGTCTCTTTAACTGGGGAAAGCCAACGTCCTGGAATGTTAACCATAGACAAAGCAGCCAAAGAACGACTTAGTAAAATTCAAGCTGAAATTGATTCATTAAAGGGTAAACAAGGTGGGCTTTCTGCTCAGTGGCAATCAGAAAAGAAATTACTAGACGATATTAATGCCCTCAAAGAAGAAGAAGAAAAAATACGCCTACAGGTAGAACAGGCACAGAGAGACGGGGATTTAACTCAAGCTGGAGAGTTACAATACGGTAAATTACCAGTCATCCAGCGAGATTTAGAAGCGAAAGAAACCAAACTAATTGATATTCAATCCCAGGGAACGACTCTCCTCAGAGAACAGGTGACAGAATCGGATATTGCCGAAATTGTCGCCAATTGGACTGGTGTACCGATTAATCGACTCTTAGAATCAGAAAGACAAAAATTACTCCAACTAGAGGGACACCTCCATCAACGAGTTATTGGGCAGCAAGAACCTGTAGCTGCGGTTTCAGCAGCTATCCGACGAGCAAGGGCAGGGATGAAAGACCCTGGTAGACCAATAGGTTCATTTTTATTTATGGGACCTACAGGGGTAGGAAAAACCGAATTAGCCAGAGCCTTAGCCGCTTTCCTCTTTGACAGTGAAGATGCGATGGTACGGATTGATATGTCGGAATATATGGAAAAACACGCTGTATCCCGTTTAGTGGGAGCGCCTCCAGGATATATTGGTTTTGAAGAAGGAGGGCAGCTAACGGAAGCAGTACGTCGTCGTCCCTATTGTGTTGTGCTGTTGGATGAAGTAGAAAAAGCTCATAAGGATGTATTTAATATCTTGCTTCAAGTTCTGGATGATGGCAGAATCACCGACTCTCAAGGACGAGTAGTAGACTTTCGCAACGCTATTATTGTCATGACTAGTAACGTTGGTAGCGAGCATATTTTGAATGTTCAAGGAGAAGACCAAGATTACGAAGAAATTTACAAGCAGGTGAATCAAGCACTGAGAAGTCATTTTCGCCCTGAGTTTCTCAATCGCATCGATGACTTAATTATCTTCCATGGATTGAAAAAAGAAGAACTCAAACAAATTGTCACCATTCAAATTGCAGGTATACAACGCTTGCTAAGTGAACAAAAAATCACGATTGAGCTATCTCCCGCAGCCCAAGAACGTATTGTCACGGTCGGTTACGATCCAGCCTACGGTGCGCGCCCTCTCAAACGAGCAATTCAACGGGAATTGCAAAATCCGATCGCTACGATGATCTTAGAGAATGCTTATACCCCAGGAGACAAAATTGTGGTGGATTGCGTGCAGGAACGTCTCACCTTTGGTAAAGAGTCGTCCCAAACTGTTGAGCCAGAATCAGCTAAGCCACCAGCCAAAACGAAAAAAACAACTAAAATCAACAAAGCTGTTGGAAGCAAAGAGAAATCTCAATCAAAATTACCATCAGAACCAGATGAAAAACCTCAAGTTGTTTCGTCTGAGACATAGACATAATTAAAGATTGCTTTTTATACTCCTCGGTGATAATTAGTTAGGTATTCAGGTATTGCAATATTCGAAGCAAGCTTTGGATCAAAAACTGGAACTCCTGCTGTTAATTTTAGGGGTAATTCCCCTGCCCAAATAGGTAAAGCATAGTCTTCTAAATCATCTGATGGTGGTCCAGTACGGACTTTAGCTGAACCTTCTTCAATCGGAAAAGAGAGAATTTTTGTGGCTTTTAATTCTTGGGAATTAGGAATACGGGCATCTGACCAACGTCCAGAAATCATTTGTTCTGAAAAAGCTTGTAGAGCATTCATTTTCTCGGCTTCACTTTCAACTAACTTTGCTTTGCCAAACAAGACTACAGAACGATAATTCATTGAGTGATGAAACAAAGAGCGAGCAATTACCAGTCCATCTAACAACGTCACGGTGAAGCAGACATCAACACCTTGTTCTAGGGTTTTAAGCAGACGACTAACAGAAGAACCATGAAGATATAGGCGATCGCCTTCCCTACCATATGCCATTGGGATGACGAAGGGCTGATTATCGACAGTGAATCCGACATGAGCCACCAGTGCTTCATCTAAGATATTGTAAATAAGTTCTCGCTCTTGACTACCTCGTTTGGGTAAACGTCTAACTTTACTCCGTTTAGTGACTTTAAGATTATTAGAATCAGACATCGGTTGTTTTGGTATTTATGTTTCTCTCACTAAAATAAGAAAAATATTGGTATGATTCAAGAGCCACTTTTGGCATTTTAGATCAGTCCACTTGGTTGATTATGGATTTAGCTATTAACCTAGATCGAATTTCTACAACGCCTCTGTATCAACAATTAACCGAGAAAATTCGACTGGCAGTATTGGAAGGAAAACTCAAGCCAAATCAAAAACTACCTTCATCTCGCAGCTTGGCAAAGTCTTTAACTGTTTCTCGTTCTACAGTTACTCAAAGCTACGAACAGCTAGAAAGTGAAGGTTACTTAGAAACTCGCCGTGGTAGTGGTACTTATGTCTGTCATCAAATACCTGATGAGTGGCTACAATCAACGCCAATAGAGCCTGTAATTAGCAAAACATTAGTAAAATCTTGCTTATCTCAATTTGCTCAAAATTTAACTTCTATTGGCAATTTACAAGTTTCAGAACCAGATCATGCTATTAGTTTTCGCTATGGCAATCCTGCGATAGAGTATTTTCCCATGCAACAATGGCGTAAGTTTCTGATTCGTCATTGTCAACAATCTCCAGCTCTGCTAAATTATGCTTCTGATGCTGTTGGATATTATCCCCTCCGAGTGGAAATTGCTAACTATTTAGGACGTTCTCGTGCAGTTCAATGTACTCCAGAACAAGTAATTATTGTTAATGGCTCTCAGCAAGCATTAGACTTAATTTCCCGTTTAGTATTAGAGCCTGAAGATTGGGTGGCAATAGAAGAACCTGGTTATCTTGGCGCACGCTACTGCTTTATGGGACAAAGGGCTAATTTGCAACCTATAACTGTGAACTCCGAAGGTATCGATGTATCTGTTCTTAATAAATACCATCAAAAATTTAAATTGGTTTATGTAACCCCCTCTCATCAATTTCCTACAGGGGTTACTTTGTCTTTACCTCAGAGAATCGCACTCCTTCAATGGGCGCAAGAGACAAATACGCTAATTATTGAGGATGATTACGACAGCGAGTATCGTTATGGAGAACAGCCTATTCCTGCTTTACAAGGAATGGATCGAAGCCAATCTGTAATTTATATTGGTACTTTCTCCAAAATTGTCTTTCCCTCCTTAAGAATTGGATATTTGGTTGTACCACAATCCTGGATATCTTTGGTGAGTCGTGCTAAATGGTTATGCGATCGCTTTTGTCCAATTTTAGAACAGTATGCGCTTAGAGACTGGATTGCCGAAGGAAATTTTGAACGACACATTCGGCGAATGCGGCATCTTTACAATTTGCGTCGCCAAGTTTTAATTAGAGCTTTTCAGAATTATTTTGGCGAGAGGGTAACTATCCTCGGAGAAAATGCAGGTATTCATGTAATGATCAGAATTAAAACGGTTTTATCAGATGATCTTGTCATTCAAAAAGCGTCAGCAGTCGGAATTGGCTTGATAAGTGCTAGAGAATATTATTTGCTACCTCAACACCAAGGAGAATTTATCTTTGGTTATGCTCAGCTAGAAGAAACTCAAATAGAGCAAGGTATCTTAAAACTATCTCAGATATTAAATCAATAAATAAAGTTCTTAGTCGTTAGTCATTAATTTTTAGTTTTTAGTTTCAAAAAGAGTGCCAAAAACTAAAAACTTCAGATAACGGAATTCAGCCATTTAAATACCTTTATACTTTAGTAATCCTATTTGAATTGGAAATTGCTGTAAATGGACAGGGAATAGGGAATAGGCAACGGGCAACAGGCAACAGGCAACAGGCAACAGGCAACAGGCAACAGGCAACAGGCAACAGGCAACAGGCAATTTTTCTCTCATTTCATTTAGGATTGCTATTACTTTAGAGGATCGCAGCGTATCTCGATCATAAAACCATCTGGATCGTAGAAATAAAAACCCCTACCAGTAGGACGAGTCACCACATCTAAGGCGATCGCGATTTGATTTTGTTTGATTACTGCTACAGCTTTGTCAAATAGCTCTGGTTTGATATCAAACGCTAAATGGTTGGCACGGGTAAAACCTCGATCTGGATCTGGATCTGGAGGTAATAAATTAGGCTCCCAAAATAAATCGATGATCGTCCCGTCAGGGGTTTGAAAATTGGTGACTTTTCCTGCTGCAACTAACTCAACTAAAGTTGAGGGAACTTCTTCTCCCTGTAGCTCATGCAAGCCTAAAATTTTTCCATAGAAATGCTTTGACGCATTCATATCTTGAACGTTGAGAGCAATATGATGTATCTTGCGTAAACTTCCAACCTTAATTCCAGCAGATTTCAATTTTGGGCTAACCATCGTATTTTTCTGGTGTTTTTATTGAATGCAACTTGATAGGACTCGATGTTATTTTTGGCCAACATCTATACAATTAACATAGATCCACTGATATCAATCAAGAAACCAACATTAATAAAAAGTATGTTAGGAAGTTTTCAGCAAAGTAATTTGCGCATTGAAGTAGACGCTAAAGAAGAAGCTATTCGAGAAAGTCTAATAGAAAGCGATCGCCTAAAACAGTGGATGTGGCCACAAAATTTTACTTCTCTATCAGGTCAATTGAACACTGGAGATACTTTTATTAGCTCTATTGGATTAATTGAAATTGAACATCAGGTAGAATTAGTTGGAGATAATTGTCTACGCTTGTTACTAAGCAAAGGCATAGATGGCTATCATGAATGGTCTTGGGGTGATGGATGGTTACAATCTCGCCTGGAAGGAGTATCCATGCTACCACTTAATCTTGGTCAAACTTTCAGTTTATTTCGTTTACGCCAATACCTGAATACCAAATCAACGTGAATTCGATAAGTATAAAATTCAATGGTAAGAAGTAGGCAATCGGCAACAGGCAACAGGCAATAGGGTATGTTTTTCGTTCTTGTCAGCATCAACAATTGGGGATATTTTCGAGAATTGCTACCAAAATATCTTTTGTCGAACTGGCGTAAATCAAACTAAGTGCCAGTAATTGTATTCAGACTTCAAACTCCTAAATTATCTTGAACAACATTAAACACTAGTTTCTAGTTGCTGAGACTCTTTTTGCAAGATATTAACTAGCGGAAGGTTTCCCTGAGCTATTGCTACTTGTAAACGGCGATTTAAGTTCCGACGTATATTTTCCAGATGTTTTTGTTTCGCTTGGCGATCGCTCAATTGATATTTTAAGATGTTTAATGGCAAGTTAGTCGTAGTCTGAGTTGTATAAGTATTCATCTGACAGACTTTTGGCGCGTAACTAAACTGATTGATGCTATTCCTATGGGATTTTGTTTCCCACTGAGATATATGACGAGGATAAAGATGTTGAGAATTCATGTTGTTTCTACAAACAGCAATCTCTGCATCGACTATTTCTAAAGGTGATTTTTCGCTTGTACAGTGTTGAGCGTGAGATAAATTTCGCATAAGTATTTCACAATACTAAATATTGATAGTAGTTTAATTTAAAAATTTTTGAATATATTTTATGTTTTGATCATCTTTATAGATTAACTGAGACATTTGGGTTAAATGTCTCTAGTGTACTTGTGAGTAAGATCAATCTTTAGTGTAATGAATACCACGATAAGTTAGTTTGGCGTGAGAGTGATTGTGGCGGTGTTTTTCTTTGAGGTGATGGACTTTCCAGGGTTTACCACGATATACTCCGCCAACTTCACCTTCGCTAACATCCCATTCTACATGGGGAGCTTCGTAAGTTTTGCCATGAAATTGTAGTTTCATTTCTATTACCTCTTAATACAACTATCTACAATGTGTCTCCCTTTTAAAGTTTGTAGATTGTAATCCTCAACTTGCTTAATTATGGAGACAAGTTAAAAAGCCAATTTTCGTTTGGCACTGGACGATTATTTTTTTAGTTTCCACATAAAGGATAATACATTTTTTCTGTAACTTTTGTTACACTTTTTCTAATAAAAGCAAATTGTAATAAAAATTAATATTTATTGTTATTTGATTGCATTGCAGTATCTACTTGTGAATACAGGTGTTCTAAATCGAGATTATTGTCCAAAACCACATCGGCTGCAGCAACTTTTTTCGAGAGTGGAATTTGACTATCAATTCTTGCTGCTGCTTGTTTAGAGGTTAATCCGTTACGCTGCTGTAATCTAGAAATCTGTAAATGGCGATCGCAAGTTACTACCCAAATTTCCGTTACCAGATCTGTTAGTTTGGCTTCAAATAATAAAGGGATAGCCAATACTATTGTTTTTGTTTTAGGCTGAGTTAGTTTTAATTCTCGTTCAAAGCGATCGCGTACATAGGGATGAATTTGGTTTTCCAACCATTGTTTTTCGGCTGAATTATTAAAAATAATCTCTCCTAGAACAGCACGATTAAGACGGAGATCTGGAAGTTTGATAACATCACCATAGCGACTAAAAATTGCCTTTAATATTGGTGAATTTTCAGTTACTGCTTCCCTAGCATAAATATCGGCATCTAAGACGGGTAAATTATATATATTTTTAAGGTAGTCCGACACAGAAGTTTTACCTGTAGCTATTCCTCCTGTTAATCCAATCAATCTGCTGGCTAAAGTTTTCATAGTTAATTAATTTAAAGCAAATATTTCTAACTCAGGAAGGTTTTTTGAGTTCCTGAAGCTTGATAAACTATTGCGAGACAATTTTAAATTAAGGAGTAAGACCTTTGTTGGATCAACAGGCAAAAAAAACAATGCTACGTAAGATTCCCCATGGATTATACATCTGTGGAGTGAAAGAAGGGGAGGAAATGAATGGTTTTACTGTTAGCTGGTTGATGCAATCTTCTTTTGAGCCACCTTTAGTGGTTAATTGTGTCAAAAAAGGTACTTCTTCCCATAAGATGATCGAAAATACCAAAGTATTTGCCATTAGTTTTCTCGAAGATGGGCAAAAGGATCTGGCAGCAGCTTTTTTCAAACCTAAAACTCGTGTTGGCAATAAATTTGAAGATGTCGAGTTTTATGAGGGAGAAGCTACAGGTTGTCCCATTATTAAAGATTCTCTCGGTTACATTGAATGTAAAGTAGTGAACACAGTGGAAGAAGGAGACCATACAGTGTGTGTCAGCGAAGTAATCGCTTCTGGTATCCACCGTGAAGGTAATCAACTGTTATTAGAAAGCACTGGCTGGCAGTATGGAGGCTAATAGAGTTACATCAAAGTAAAGGTCAGATAATTAATGAGTGACACTTTCTAACATTTTGTAGAGATAGGTTTAGGTGCAGGATTTATTTTGACGATGATTAATCACTAATTCTGCTAGTTCACAAAATCCTTCTCCTGCAAATTTATTAGTAATATATTTAGGGAGATATTGAAGGCGATCGCTGTAGCTCATGATATTAGCTACTCCCACCGAAAGAGGAAATTGCTCTGGATTAAATAATGATTCATCATTAGGGCTATCACCAATAGTCACTATTTCTTTTGGTTTGAGCTGGGGAAAATATTCTTGTCTAATCTTGTTTAAAGCGATCGCTTTATCCTGATGCAATGGTTTAATATGGCATTGCACCGTACTGTAAGTAAATCCATAGCCTTCAGCCTGGCAAATATGATTAAGTTGCTCTAATTCAGTTTGATTTAAATCTGCAACATCAAAAGTCCAATCAGTTAAGCGAAAATGATTATCAGCCGATTCTTTTATTTGGGGAAATTTACTTTTGAGTAGCTCAAATACTTGGCTTAATTGCTGACGATGTTGAGTCTGATTAATCTCGGTAATTAAATGTGGGTGGGGATCTTGATTCCAATAGAGTAAACCACCATTTTCCGATATTGCTCCTAATACAGGTAGATAATTGGCGATCGCTTGCACCCATCCAGCGGAACGTCCCGTTACAATTAAAACACTTACTTCACTAGCAGCTAATCTTGTCAAAGCTTTAAATAAGTTAGAGTCAAATTTTTCTGATTGGGTCAGGGTTCCATCCATATCGGTGGCAATTAATCGAATATTTCCCCAATGATAATTATCGATTGCTGTCAATCTGGCTGGACTCATAATTTCTTATTTCTTACCTGTGTCTGATGAAATTTCCTCAATTAACTTTACTTGAAATACTTCTGCAAAAGCTTTTGCTATGTCAACTCGAACACGATCTAACGTGATATGAGGTACAAATTCTGCTAAACTCCCCACGGGTCTATCGACAATACCACAGGGGACAATCCGCTGGAAACCAGTCAGATCGGGACAAACATTTAAGGAAAAACCATGCATCGTAATCCAGCGACGGACTTTGATGCCAATAGCAGCAATTTTTTTCTCTTCTAACCATACTCCTGTTAAATCAGGAATACGATAGGCTTTTAGACCATAGTTAGCAACAGTATTAATTATTACTGCTTCTAACTGTCTAAGATACCAATGCAAGTCTTGTTGATAGTAACGTAGATTCAGAATCGGATAGCCAACTAATTGATTGGGACAATGATAGGTAACTTCTCCACCTCTTTCGATGCGATGAACTTCAAATTCACTTACTTGCGGATCAAACTTCAAAAAATCAACTGTTGAACCTGTTCCCAATGTGTATACAGGAGGATGTTCTAGTAAAACCAAGACATCATTTAAATTGGGATTATTGATTCTCTTGTCTACTAGCGATCGCTGATATGCCCAAGCTTCAGTATATTTAACTAGTTTTAGATTTTTTAGGACACAATATCTTCGATTTGGTATCATATCGCAATTCCAGAATTAAACAAATGTCAATCAATGTAACAGAACATAAAAAGAATTGGTATATTTGATGTTTTGCACGATACAAAGTGTTAATCTTATAACTATAAAGCTATTAAGAAAAAAGCTATTGCTTGAGGAAATTGCAAGGAACAAATATAACTGCAAACTATCTCAAATATAAATATCTAAATTCAGTAAGTTTTCAATTAACACAAGTCTAATTTCAACCTAATCAGTTTAATTGATCATTCATAATTGTTTGGGTAGGAGGTGTTTTTATTCAACTCTAATGAAGACTATGGCGCGCTCTATGAAGTGTAGTCAGATTTTACAGTACCTAAAGAATGATGATTTTACAAATGCATTACTAGATCGAAAAAAGTAGTATTAGCTACTAAAAGTTCTTTAAAAGAGTTGGTTTTTCAGATTAGAAGACTTGTATATCTTACTACAATTTAGGAGCAGCATTGTATTAGCTTTTTTCTTGGCTTTTCAACTGTATTGTATGGAGTAACAAGTATGAAGCTTTTGATCCAAGGAAATAATATTGCAGTAACAGAATCGATTCATGATTACGTTGAACAAAAATTAGAAAAGGCAGTTAAACATTTTCAAAATATAACTAGCAAAGTAGATGTTCATTTATCTGTAGCTCGCAATTCTCGGATCGAAAGAAAACATAAGGCTGAGGTGACGGTATTTGCCAATGGGACAGTAATTCGGGCTCAAGAAGGAAGTGAGAATCTCTATGCAAGTATCGATATGGTTGCTGATAAAATTGCCCGTCAGTTACGCAAATATAAAGAAAAGCATCTTGCCAAAAAGACTCACTCTTTTGTACGCACAGATGAAATAATTGAAGAAGATTTAGTAGAAACAGAAGAACTAGATAGCGACCGAGATCCTGAGTTACCCGCAGCAGTAGTTAGAACTAAGTATTTTACTATGCCACCAATGACTACTTCAGAAGCCCTCGAACAGCTTCAGCTTATCGATCACGACTTTTACATGTTTCACAATAGCGAAACAGGGGAAATCAACGTTATCTACGTTCGTAATCATGGCGGTTATGGAGTAATTCAGCCTCGTTCAGATAGCAATGCCCGTCAAGGTAATTATCCTCATTAATCAATTTCCTTCCTTATAAATCTGAAGAAACTTTGATTCGTAGCTTAGAGCCAATCACTAATGCCTCTAAGCTACTATGAAATGAATTATTAAGAATTAAATGATTTAGCTGGAACTGTCTTAAATCAAGATATAAGATGATGATCCCCGCGAACTAAAAAAACTGTTTGCTTAGGGGGACCTATATTGTTACGGCAGTTCTCTTTTGTTTGAGGGAGCGATAGGGATTAACTTGTGGAGATGTACCTTAATGAGTTGAGTTAATAACTCGCAGGGTATTACCGTATCTAAACAACTTGCAACAATACCTTTTCTCTAAATTTCATCTAGGATTGCCGTAGCTTCAAAAAAAGCTCTTGTCCTATGAAAGAAACTCAAATTAGCTCTGTAACTGTCCAAAACTTAAATAACAAACCAGATAAATACGATACTGATTTCCCAGCAATTCTCGATATGGAAATCATTAGGCGCAATGCCTTAGATGCGATCGCATCCAATGAACGCATTCAAGCTTATGCCCTATTCGAGATTTACGCAAAATCTAACGAGACATTAACCGATAAAGAAATTTGTGAATTAATCGGCTTTAAACCACCGAGAACAGGATATAAATACGAGCGATATAAGTTTATCCGCTATAGCAGCATTCACGTGAAGAATAAGGATGGCAAGCTAGAGAAACAGTCAACTTGGCTGATTAAGAAATTTGATCCAATCGAAGAAGCAAAAGATAGGAAAAAGGCGCAGCAGATCAGAAAGCAAATCTTAGAACAGGGAGAAATTTTAAATCTGGAGATTTTGAATTTAGAAGATTTTGAAATTGATGAGGGATTAGAAAATCATCGTAATATGAAGAAAGTCATGGCTGAAGTTTAATCTAAAATTTACTGGTCATGTGGATATTGATCGTGAGGAGAGAGTCTACATTCATGGTCAATAATCTCCGACTCTACTGAATAATTGAGAGATTGCACAATAAAGGGAAACCCAGCTCCAGCTAAACCTTGCTTGATGCGATCGCTCGTCTCCTCAAAAACAACAAATAAGGGATTAATTTCTTCGGCTGCTTCGCTAAACATATGCTGTTCCTTGGGAGGCATCAACCATTCATAATCTCGATCTAGATAAACCTGGGTTTGTCGCCAACGATTAATTAGATCCGAAAAATCTTCTTCTGGACGATGAATAAAAACGATGATTTCTGCACCCATTTTGATTTTCCACTCAGGATCACACATCAAAATACCTAAGTCGCAGGGAAGAGAAGTAGCAATGCGGGTCGTTTTAGGTTGCAGAGGATTTTTCAATTCTAACTCTGGTCGGCGAATGCGGACTACAGGAAGAGGAATAGTAATTAAACTTTGTTCTGGTCGACGAATACTGGGTAATGCCTCTAGATAGGGACGATATTGCTTGAGTAAAGCGATCGCCCCACTACGAATGCTATATTCTGCCAGTAGAGTTTCATAATCAGTTTTTTTGACAGGCATGAGGTGATCGCTCTCCAAAATTAGGCTAACTGGTCGAAGATAGAGAACATTGGTAAGTACATTGAAAGTAGAATTGTACCGACCATTAGAGCAATACCCACCATCATTATCGGTTCAATCATGCTGGTCAGAGCTTTAACTGCCTGTTCTACTTCATCTTCATAAAAGTCGGCAACTTTCTCCATCATGCCGTCCAATTCTCCTGTTTCTTCCCCAATACTGATCATTTGAATCGCCAAGGCAGGAAAAACATTTTCTTTTTGGATTGCTAAGGAGATCATTCCACCTTGTTGAATGTCTTGTTTAGCAGCCATCACAGCGTTGATAATCACCTGATTACCAATGGTATTACAGACAATATCAAAACACTGCAATACAGGGACGCCCGAACGAGTTAAAGTCCCAAAAACACGACAAAAACGAGCTACAGCGATTTTTTCATTCAGATCACCAAACAACGGCATTTTCAACATAAAGCCATCAATTTGTAAACGACCGGCGGGGGTTTTATAGTAGGTGCGAATTAAAAAACTGACTACGACAAAACCGACAATCGGGATTAATACTTTCCAACTACGAAGTATGCCACTAATCGTTAGCATAGTTCGAGTAAGTAATGGTAATTCTGCCCCTAACTGCTCAAAAATTCCCCCGAAAACTGGAATTAGAAATATTGTCATGCCCAAAAAGGCAATTACAGCAAAAATTCCCACTGTCACAGGATAAGCCATGGCTGATTTAATTTGATTTTGTAACTTGGCCATGTCTTCCAGCAATTTAGAAAGTCGCATTAGCACTTCGTCAAGTACCCCACCAGCCTCCCCAGCTTCAACCATATAGACGTATAAATCATTAAAACATTCAGGGTGCTTAGTCATTGATTCTGATAGACTTGTACCCTGTTGCACCTCAGCACTAATGGCTAATAAAGCTTTTTTAAGTTTGGGATTGGGCGCTTGATCTGCCAGGATACCTAAAGCTCGAATAATCGCCACTCCAGCATTAACCATTACAGAAAATTGCCGTGAGAAGACTGCTTTATCTTTAACAGTTACTTTCGCTAAGGCTAATTCTAATTGAGACAGATCGATTTCAAAACTAGATTTATTAACTTTACCAACAGCTACGTATCTATTTTTTAGTACTAGACGAGCTTGTTCAGCAGAAGCAGCTTCAATTTTTTCTTTGAAAACTTTGCCAGAATGATCTTTGACCTTTGCTACGAATACAGACATATATAAACCAATAATTTAATTGAGTTGTAAGCAAAAAACTAGTTCAATTAGTTAAGTTAAATAGTTGTTAGTTAACGACGCTTGGCATTGGCTGCCAGACCCATCCCAGCAGCGGCACCAGCAAGACGCTGTAACTCATCGGGTCTGGAACTTTTAGCAATTCCCTCTTCCATACTGACCATGCCTTTTTTAATTAAGTCGGCTAACGCTTGTTCCATGGTCTGCATATCCATTTTGGCTCCTGTTTGAATTGCGGAATACACTTGAGAAGCTTTACCTTCACGGATTAAATTGGCGATCGCTGGCGTAACGATCATGATTTCCTGGGCCATCACCCTGCCAAACTCTCCAGGTTTAGGATTTTTCTTTTTAACTAAGGTTTGACTAAAGACCGCAATTAGAGAATTAGATAGCATAGCTCTAATTTGCGCTTGTTGACCAGCGGGAAAAACATCAATCATCCGATCTACAGTGCCTGAAGCAGAGTTGGTGTGAAGCGTGCCAAAGACCAAGTGACCTGTTTCTGCTGCGGAAATTGCCAGAGAAATTGTTTCCAAATCCCGCATTTCCCCGACCAAGATAATATCTGGGTCTTCCCGCAATGCTGCCTTGAGGGCATTAGCAAAGCTTTTGGTATCTTCCCCTTTCTGTCGTTGATGAAATAAACTTTTAACATTGTCAAAAACATATTCAATTGGGTCTTCGACCGTGAGAATATGCTCGGCTCGGGTGCGATTGATTAAATCCAACATCGCCGCCAAAGTTGTGGTTTTACCTGAACCGGTCGGTCCCGTAACTAAAACTAGACCCCTCGGTCTTTCTGTAATCCTCTTGACTACATCGGGCAAGCCTAACTGATCGAAGTTGGGAATTTTGGAGGACAATGCCCGTAAACAAGCGGCATAACAGCCTCTTTCTTTGTAGACATTGACCCGAAAACGGGCTAATCCTTTGACTCCGTAGGAACAATCTAATTCCCAATGTTGCTCTAATTCTTTTCTTTGATTATTATTGAGCATACTGAAAATGAGCCTTTGACACTCTTGGGGCGTAAGTTCTTCACCGATAGGAGTCAATTTCCCGCTAATACGAAAATAGACTGGGGAACCACCCTGGATATGCATATCGGAGCCACCCATTTCCACCAATTGTTCCATCAAATCTTCAATCATTAAATCCATAATTTTTGCCTCTTAAAATAGATATTTAAATGCAGACATACTTACTTATTAACTAAAGCGAGGAGTCATACAGTAGGGACAATCCAGCCATTCAGGTTGTAATTCTGCACTACAAGTACGACAAGTTAAGCCACTTTTACGCTTAGCTTTTAATTCAGCTTCCAAACCCGAATCGGTAAAGGTTACCCGTTCTACTTCTTCCAGGGTGGTATGACCTTCTTTAACTAAGTTCAAGCTATAGGCCAAGATCGTGATCATCCCTTCTTCTACTGCCGTTTCTTTGATGCGATCGGTATTTGCTCCCTCGTTAATCAAAGTCTGTAACTTTTCCGAATTACGCATGACCTCGTAAACCCCAACTCGACCCTTATAGCCAACTCCATTACACTTGGAACAAATAGAGCCATTGCTTTTAGCTTGAGAGAGTTGCTCCACATCCAATTTATTGGCTTTATAAAAGATCACTTCTTCTTCCACTGAAGCCGATAACCCAAACCTAGATAACTCTTCACGGCTAGGATTGTAGGCAATGCGACAATCGCTACAAACTCGGCGCATTAGTCTTTGAGCCAATACTCCTACCAAGGCCCCCGAAATCATAAATGGTTCTACCCCCATTTCATCCAGACGAGCGATCGCTCCTGCTGCGTCATTGGTGTGAAGAGTAGTTAATACCAAGTGACCAGTCAGTGCAGCTTCAATTGCTGTTTTAGCAGTTTCCGAGTCCCTCGTCTCACCTACTAGAATCACATCAGGGTCTTGTCTGAGAAAAGCTCTGAGAATTGAGGCAAAGTCCATGCCTTTTTCACGAATTACCTGTACTTGGGTAATACCGTCCAGAGAATATTCAATGGGATCTTCAGCTGTACTAATGTTAATGTCAGGACTATTTCTTTCGGCTAATACCGAATAGAGAGTAGTAGATTTACCTGAACCTGTCGGACCAGTTACCAAAATAATTCCAAAAGGACGTTTGGCCATATCTCTAACAATCTCTAGAGTTGGCTCGTGGGAAATAAGCTTATCCAAACCCAACTGAGTAGCTGAGTTATCTAAAATCCTGAGTACAACTTTTTCTCCGTAGCGACTGGGTAGAGTGTTCACTCGAAAATCTACCTTTCTACCCTGAAACATGCGGCGTATCTTACCATCTTGGGGTAAGCGTTTTTCAGCAATATCTAGCTCAGCCATGATCTTGAAACGAGCAACCACAGCAGGAATAATCTTTTTGGGCATAGAATCGAAGGGTTGTTGTAAAACTCCGTCCTTGCGATAACGAATTTTCAATCCTTCTTCTTGAGGTTCAACATGAATATCAGATATTCCGTCTTGTAAAGCTTTTGCCAGTATTTTGTTCACCAGAGTAATAATTGGTGCTGCTTGAGCTTCGTTAGCTGCACCTAAGTCATCGGCAATTTCATCGTCTGCCTCTTCTAAGTTGAAATCAAAATTGTCTAATTCTAGAGAAACGTCAACATTGACTTCTTTTTTCTTGGCAGTTTCCTTTTTAACTTGCTCGTCTAAAAATTGATCGATTAGTCTTTGGTAGTCGGCTTGAGTAATAACTTGCCGTTTAACATTAATTCCCTTAGGTCTGAGGATGCGGTTGAGATCATCCTGTGCCTCCAAATTTTCGGGGTCTACCATTGCCACCACTAAAACCGGTGTTTCACCCGATTCTTTTCTTAACGGGATCAATCGATAGCGACGACAAATATCCAGAGGAATTAAAGAATTAATTAATTCCTCCATCTGATCGCCGCTCAATTGATCACTATCTATTTCCGGATCAATAGATTCGACTCCATAAAGAACTTTGAGCTCAAATAGATGATGTTTCTTATACTGAAGTAATAAGTCTGGTGGCAGCTGCTTGCCTGTAGCTGATTCGATCACATCTACCAAAGAACGACCAGTTTTACGGCTTTCAGCTAGAGCCTTCTGCATTTTGTCGCCATCAATAAATCCCTTTTGCACCAATTGATTGCCAAAAGGGGATAAATTGTTACGTAAAGCGATCGCCCGAGTTCTTTTAGAAGAAGAAGAATAAGCCATAAAGCCATAAAAAGGTAAAACATCTCAGTCACGTTATTTAGTGTTCCCCAAAGTTTTATTAAAATTTCAACTGAAACTAACAAAATCATTATTTCTTGCGTTGAGACGAGGAATCGCACCGCAAAGTGCTACATTTGATTAGCGGCAAATTGATAGTTCGGCAAAAAGTTATTTATGATGACTTTAAAAGTATGATTACTTTTCAGGTAAGTAACTGATTTTGTATATGGAGGGATCGACATTCCGATGACTGAAGAGCAGAAACAACCAGAAATCATTGACCAGAACCCAGAAATAAATACTTCTGACGGTCCCGTAGATATCAACGATTCTGGAGCGGAATCGACTGAGGCTACTGAAGAATCTACCGTAGATGAATCACAATCTACAGAAGCTAATTTAGAAATAGAAGATGATGGTACAAATTCTCCTGAGAATGAGGAGATTTTTGCTGCTTTTCAACAGGAAAACGCCAATCTCAAAAAGCTTTTAGACGAAAAAAGTGAACAAGCTGAGCTAACTAAAGCACAGTACACTCGACTAGCAGCAGATTTTGAAAATTTTCGCCGCAGAACAACTAAAGAGAAGGAAAATTTAGAAGTACAAGCTAAAAAAAATGTAATAACCGATTTACTACCAGTTGTCGATAATTTTGAGCGAGCCAGAACTCAACTCAAACCAGAGACCGAGGGGGAAAAAGCAATTCATGGCAGTTATCAGGGAGTCTACAAAACCTTGGTAGATTGTCTCAAAAAAATGGGAGTATCGGCGATGCGACCTGAGGGAGAAGAATTTGATCCCAATTTTCATGAGGCAATGTTACGAGAGCAAACTGACGAGTATCCCGAGGGAACAGTAATCGAGCAGCTAATGAGAGGGTATGTTTTGGGAGATACAATCTTACGTCATGCCATGGTTAAAGTTGCTGTTCCCAAAGAACCTGTGATAACTTCGGAAGAGAAAAAGACGGAACAAGATCAGCAGGAAAATGAAAATACAGAATCCTAAATTTAAAACTAGCTTAGGATTTGGGATTATCTAGAAATATATTACATCGGCATAGAACGATGCCGATTGCTATTCAGATTTTTGCTGTCAACTTCTGTAATTTATAGATTAATTTAAAGTTACTGCCTAACCACTATGGCAAAAGTTATCGGTATTGATCTGGGAACTACCAACAGTTGTGTTTCTGTGCTTGAAGGGGGTAAGCCTGTCATAATTGCCAATTCTGAAGGTGCGAGAACAACTCCAAGTATGGTGGCATTTGCCAAGGGTGATACTCGTTTAGTTGGTCAATTAGCAAAAAGACAATCAGTTACTAACGCTCAAAATACTGTCCACAGCATTAAGCGTTTTATTGGTCGTCGCTGGGAAGATACAGAAGAAGAGCGTTCTCGTACTCCATACAAATGTGTTTCTGGTCGGGATGATACTGTCGATGTCAAGATTAATGACCGACAATATACCCCTCAAGAGATTTCAGCGATGATTCTACAAAAGCTCAAAGCTGATGCTGAGAGCTTTTTAGGCGAACCAGTAACTGAGGCAGTGATTACTGTTCCAGCTTATTTTACTGATGCCCAACGGCAGGCAACTAAAGATGCTGGTACGATTGCTGGTTTGGAAGTGTTACGTATCGTTAACGAGCCGACTGCTGCTGCCCTTGCTTATGGTTTGGATAAACAGGATCAAGAGGAACATATTTTAGTCTTTGACTTGGGAGGCGGTACTTTTGATGTTTCTATCCTCCAATTAGGAAATGGTGTTTTTGAAGTTAAGGCAACAGCTGGAAATAACCATCTTGGTGGTGATGACTTTGATAATGTCATAGTACGTTGGATGATTAAAACTTTTTATACTCAGGAAGAAATTGACTTAAGAACCGATAAAATGGCATTGCAGCGTATGCGTGAAGCCTCAGAAAAAGCCAAAATAGAACTTTCTGTTGCTCCTACAACTTCGATCAATCTGCCATTTATCACTGCTGATGAAACTGGTCCCAAGCATATAGAATTGGAATTGAGTCGGGCAAAATTTGAAGAGTTGGCCAAATCTTTGATTCAGAAAACTCTAGAGCCTGTCAAATTAGCTCTGAAGGATGCGGGTTTAAAACCTACTGAAATAGACCGTATTATTCTCGTGGGAGGTTCAACCCGTATTCCGGCAGTACAAGAAGCAATTCAGACGATTTTTGACGGGATGCAAATAGACCGTTCAGTTAATCCTGATGAAGCTGTAGCTGCTGGAGCTGCAATTCAAGCTGGAGTTTTGGGCGGTGAAGTAGAAGATGTCTTGCTATTAGATATTACACCCTTATCTTTAGGCATTGAAACTTTGGGTGAAGTGTTTACCAAAATCATTGAAAAAAATACCACTGTACCTACCAGTAAATCACAAGTTTTTTCTACTGCCGCCGATGGTCAAACAAGTGTCGAGATTCATGCTCTTCAAGGAGAAAGAGCGATGGCAAAAGACAATAAAAGTTTGGGTAAATTCTTGCTCACAGGAATTCCGGTAGCACCGAGAGGGATGCCCCAAATTGAAGTTTCCTTTGAAATTGATGTTAACGGAATTTTGCAGGTTTCGGCTCAAGACAAAGGTACTGGAAAACAGCAAAGTATTACTATTAGTAATACTGGAGGATTAAGCTCGAATGAAGTTGAGCGGATGCGACAAGAAGCGGAAAACTATGCTGAGCAAGATCGTCGTAACATTGAACTAGTAAACTTGAAAAACCAAGCCGAGAATTTAATTTATAACTACGAATCAACTCTCAACGAACAAGGTGATTTAATTCGCGATGAGCTTAAGGCCAAAATAGCTCGGATCAAAGAAGAATTTAAGATAGCTTGTAATAGTCCTCATACAAGCATTAAAGAAATTAGCGGTATTTTGGATACTTTACGTCAAACCTTGCTAGAAATTGGTACTGATGTTTACCAACAAAAGAATTCAGATGTGGATGATGCCTTTTTGTTCGATGATGATGATTTAGCCGAAGCCGCAACCCAAATGGATATGGAGCAAGATAATAGCGTTAAAGCTGTAGTAAGTGTTTCTAACGATGCCAAAGTTGAAGGTGGAGCTGATTTAGGCTTAGATGATGAGACATCATTTGATGATTATGAAACAGTTGATTAATATAAACTTAGACTGTGAACCGTCAAATTTTTGATCAGTGTCTCAGAAAGTTGGGATTGGCTATATTAAGAAAATTATTTCTTAGTAGTAACCGTACTATATTTTCTGGTTCTGATTTTGCTAAAGTAAATCAACAAACCATAGGAAAAAATTAAGATTTTATGGCAGGGGACTACTATCAAATTCTGGGCGTATCCCGCGATGTAGATAAAGATGAATTAAAGCGTGCTTATCGTCGTCTAGCTCGTAAATATCATCCCGATGTCAATAAAGAAGCGGGGGCTGAGGAAAAATTCAAAGAAATTAATCGTGCTTATGAAGTTCTTTCTGAGCCAGAAACTCGCGCCAGGTATGACCGCTTTGGTGAAGCTGGCGTAGCCGGTGCAGCAGGAGGCTCGGGATTTGATTATGGTGATATGGGCGGTTTCGCTGATATATTCGAAACTATTTTTAGCGGATTTGGCGGGGGTGTTGGTACTGGAGCTAGCCAATCTCGTCGTCGAAATGGGCCCGTTAGAGGGGATGATCTAAGACTAGACTTAAAATTGGATTTTCGAGAAGCTGTGTTTGGTGGCGAGAAGCAAATTAGAATTCCTCACCTAGAATCTTGCCAAACCTGCAACGGTACAGGAGCCAAACCAGGTACAGGAGTTAAAACCTGTAGTGTCTGTAGTGGCAGTGGTCAAGTGCGTCGTGCAACCCGTACTCCCTTTGGAAGTTTTGCTCAGGTATCAGCTTGTACTACCTGTAATGGTACAGGACAGGTCATTGAAGATAAATGCGGTACTTGTCATGGTGCCGGTCGTCAACAAGAAACTAAAAAACTCAAAATTACTATTCCTCCTGGAGTAGATAATGGTACCCGCCTTAGAGTTTCCTCTGAAGGAGATGCGGGAGTTCGCGGAGGTACGCCAGGAGATTTATACGTCTATTTATTTGTTGAGACTGATAAAGAATTTACCCGAGAAGGAATTAACATTAAATCTGAAATTTCTGTTAGCTATTTACAAGCAATTTTGGGCTGTAGTCTAAGTATAAATACAGTTGATGGCAAAGAAGAGTTAACTATTCCTGCGGGAACTCAACCCAATACAGTACTTACTTTAGAAAATAAAGGTGTTCCTAAGTTAGGTAATCCTGTTAGCCGTGGTAATCACTTGATCTCAGTTAAAGTCAACATTCCAACCCGAGTCAACTCCGAAGAAAGAGAGTTACTGGAAAAATTAGCTGCTGTCAGAGGAGAAGTTACCGGAAAAGGAAACAAGGAAGGATTTTTGGGAGGTTTATTTCAAAAATGACCTCTGCTGACTCGTATCAAGGTACGGATAATTCTACCTCCAATCTTGCCGATGCTCATTTAGATCTACGTGGTACTCCCTGCCCCATTAATTTTGTCCGCACTAAGTTACGCCTGGAGCAAATGCCTGCTGGCTCTTTATTAGAAGTCTGGCTCGATCCTGGAGAACCAATTGAACAAGTACCAAACAGCCTCATTATGGAAGGCTATCAGTTAGAAAACATAGATGACCGTCAAGACTACTTTTGTTTGTTAGTTCGCCGTCCTGCCAAATCTTGAGGGAGTTAAATTTGACAGGTGCAGAAGAATTAAACAGCGATTCTCAAGGTCAGCTCATTAAAAGCAATTACGCTTTGAATAAGTCACAAAATAGCCAAATATTGGGCACAGTGGTTGCTGTTCAGGCTAACTTTTATCAGGTAAAGCTAAAAACAAACTTAGATACAGAGTATTTGCTCTGTACTCGACGTACTCGCCTCAAAAAAATTGGACAAAAAGTGATGGTAGGCGATCGCGTATTAATTGAAGAACCAGATTGGCAAGATGCTAGAGGAGCGATTGCTGAAGTCTTACCACGTTCCACGGAGTTACAGCGTCCGCTAATAGCTAACGCTAATTGTATTTTGTTGGTGTTTGCGGTCGAAGAACCTCCTTTAGATCCATGGCAACTAAGCCGTTTTTTAGTTAAGGCAGAATCTACCTCCCTCAAACTGTATTTATGTCTGAATAAATGTGATTTGATTACAGAAGCGCGACGACAACAGTGGGAACAACGTCTGACGCAATGGGGTTATCAAGCAAGTTTTATTAGCGTTAAACAACAATTGGGCATCAGTAATTTATTAGAGCGATTGAAAGGTCATATTACCGTCGTAGCAGGACCTAGTGGGGTAGGTAAATCTAGCTTAATCGATGCTCTGATTCCAGAAATAAACCTACGGGTAGGCGAGGTATCAGGCAAGTTACAACGGGGTCGTCACACTACCCGTCACGTAGAGTTGTTTGAGCTTCCTGAGGGTGGTCTCTTAGCAGATAGTCCCGGGTTTAATCAACCGGATTTAGACTATCTTCCTGCTGAATTAGCACAGTATTTTCCTGAAGCCAAAGCTAAGTTACAAGCAGGAAACTGCCAGTTTAGCGATTGCTTGCATCGAGACGAACCGAACTGTGTAGTTAGAGGGGATTGGGAGAGATATGAATATTATCTTGATTTCTTAGATAAAGCGATCGCCTATCAGGAATCAATGCAACAACAACCCGATGAAGAATCAAGTGTGAAATTGAAGGTCAAACGGTCAGGTAGGAGCCAATACGAGCCTAAATTACAAACAAAAAAATATCGCCGTACCTCCCGCAAAACTAAACATCAAAATCTTCAAAATATATACGAACAACAATTGAGAGAAGAAATTGAAGATCAATTGTAGGGAGTTTATGGATTCAGCGGCTTACACATTAATCTGAGACTATGGATATAAATTGAGAATAATTATATAGAAGTCAAAGCAAAGATCGAGACATTTTCTGTTCCCTTTGAACCAATTTTTAGTATCCTACTAACTAAACTATAGTTCGATTGCTAAAAAATCATTTATAGAAAAATCCTTGGTCAATAGAATCATCGCCTAATTGTAGATTATCAGAGCAGAATTAATAAAAAGGGAAAATTAAATTGTCATCATTATATAACCAAATAAATAGAGTAAATTTGAGTATAAACTGAAAACAAACTAAAATTAGTCTATATCGTGCTTTAAGGTACAGATATAAAGGATTTTATTACTGTTAGTTAATTAAAGTTACTTGGCTAGCAGTATTTTTTTTATTTATGCTTACGAAAAATTACAGGAATTGGCTGTATGTTAAATAACTAATACCATTGCACGGAAGTCATAGGTCAGGAGTCAAAGTAATGAATACCGATATAAATTACCAGACTGTTGTTCGGGAACTAGCAGGAATCGAAACCACTAGCGATCGCGATCGCCTAACTAAGTTATCTTTAGATTATTATCACTTCAGCCCGATTCTGACGGATAAATTACAAAATAAACGCGGTGATTTAGCTGTTTTTCCCACTACAGAAGCAGAAGTACTACAAATTGCAAGGCTTTGCGTTAAGTATAAACTTCCCTTAACTGTAAGGGGCGCAGGTACTGGTAATTATGGTCAATGTATCCCTTTAGAAGGGGGAATCATTCTCGATATCAGTAAAATGAACCAGATTAAATGGTTAAAACCTGGAATAGCTTGCGTGGAACCAGGAGTCAAAATGGCAGCCTTTGATAAAAAAGCCCGAGAAATAGGCTGGGAATTACGCATGGCTCCTTCTACCTACCGTACAGCTACTATTGGAGGCTTTGTCGGTGGCGGTAGTGTGGGGATGGGTTCTGTTAACTATGGACAAATTAGCGATCGCGGTAATCTGAGACGAGTGCGTATAGTGACTATGGAAGAACAACCACAAGTCATAGAATTACAGGGAGACGAGGTTAAAAACGTCCTTCACGCCTATGGAACGACAGGAATTATAACCGAATTAGAAATTTCTTTAGCCCCTGCTTATCCTTGGCAAGAGGTGATTGCTGTCTTTGATGACTTTATGACTGCTGCCAAATTTGGACAGGCTCTTAGCGATAGCGGTGGTATTGTCAAAAAATTAGTTAGTATTCATGCCGATCCTATTCCCAGATACTTTACTGCACTGCAAAACTATCTACCTCAGGGAAAACACTGCGCTCTGCTCATGGTATCAGAATATGATTTTGCCCCTTTTCAAGATTTAGTTAAAGAATATCAGGGAGAAATAACTTACAGCAAAAGTGCATCTGAAGCCCTAAAAGGCACTAGTTTATTAGAGTTCACTTGGAATCATACTACCTTGCATGCTCGTAATGTAGATACCAATTTAACTTATTTACAGACCTTTTACTTTACCTTAGAAAGGCTGGAGAAACTGTATCAACAAGCAGGTGATGAGATTATGATTCATCTAGAATTTCTCCGTGCGGGAGATAAGGCTGTTCCTGCGGGGCTGCAACTCATTCGCTATACCACCGAAGCAAGGTTGAATGAAATCATACGCGATCGCGAAGTAGAAGGGGCATTTATTGCTAATCCCCATGTATTTACAATTGAAGATGGTGGCAATAAGCAAATCGATCCGCAAAAAGTAGCTTTTAAACAAAAAATCGATCCTTATGGTTTATTAAATCCAGGAAAAATGCGTGGCTACCAAAAACCTGTTGAAAGTAGCTTATAGTAATTCTAAGACTCATGAGGTACAGAAGTTATTAGTTTCAGAAAGTAAGGATTGGAGATTAGGAAATTAACAAACAATAACTCCTAACTCTAAATTCGGAATTCCGAATTCCGAACTCAGATTAACTTAGTAAAGTCTAGACTGACATCAGCCCTATGATACTAAATCCGATTGACAGAGTTTATGTAGGCTGACTAGGAAACTGGAAGACTAGGGTAGTAACCAATACTTGTTACTTATTACTTATTACTTATTACTTTGTTTATTAAAGTAACCTACACCAACAGGATTTAGTATGATTAGTTACCTGAAGGGTAAAAAAGTAGAAATTGTTAAAACTACTCAAAATCGTCTCTTTCTGATTTTAGAAGTTAATGATATCGGTTATGAAATGCAGATTTACTCGCGTTTTGCCCGACAGTTAGACGAAGGGGAAAATCAACCAATCCAAATTTTTACTCATCTACAGATACAGGAAGATAAACAGATTCTGTATGGGTTTCCCTCAGCAGCAGAACGAGATTTATTTCGTCAGTTAGTAGCAGTAAGTGGAATCGGCATGCAGTTAGCGATCGCTTTAATTGATACTTTGGGAATTTCCGAGTTGGTTAGTGCAATTGTCACTAGTAATATTCCTACTCTGACTAAAACTCCTGGGGTTGGCAAAAAAACTGCTGAACGAATTGCTCTAGAATTAAAGACTAAACTGGCTCAGTGGCATAAACTATCTGGAGTGGAAGTTCAACAACCGCAAGCTGTATTTGCTCCTCAACCTGAAATTAAAGAAGACTTAGAAATGACTTTATTAGCCTTGGGCTATTCCAATGAGGAAATTGAACAAGTTTTAACTGCTCTGTGTCAAGATGAGCAATTACTTAAAAATTCTAGTGCGGAAGAATGGATTAGAAGTGCGATCGCTTGGCTAAGCGGAGAGTAACTCACCCCATTCTTCGGTTGTGCTGGCAGTTAGATCTTCAAAGTATTTGATTTTGCCTCGTAGATCTTTAAATAACTCTTCAGTCGGAGGTACTTCACTGAACTTCGAGATTTTGGCTACGAGTCTACCACGATCTGTCACAATAATTTCCTGATTATCAGACTCAACTAATCTCAAAATTTCCAGTAGTTTACTTTGGAGCTTACTTTTAGAAATATTCATTTATAATTCTAGTCACATATATAGCAGTAATATAAAAGTGCCTAAACTCCATAACATTGAATTCTAGGCAAAGCTTTGTTCAAGCCAATCAAGCTGCTCTTGAGTGCGCTGCTGAATTTTGCCTTGAGTTTTTTTAATTTCTTGTTCATGATGTCGCAAGATTTGATAAATTTCATTAGCTAAGGTAGCTCCACCTATTACCCATAAAGCAGGATTAATTGCTACTAATGCTGCTCCTACAGCAGGTACAGAATATGCTACTGCCACTATAGGGACAGCTGCTATACCTCCAACTGCACTAGCTACAGCAACTTCTTTGCCTGTTTCAATAACCGCCTCTTCTAAATTAATTTCTCCTCGTTTCATGCGCAAAGAATATTTTAAAGCAGCAGGAGGAAGCTTTACCGCTGCTGCAAATGCTGCGGCTTTAGGTGCTGCTTTTAAACCTGCTTTAATTCCTCCACCAATATTTTTCAGCGCATTCTCAAACTTTAATTCTGCTAGCTCGCTGGGAGTCATATTTTCCTTTCCACGAGCGCGATTCAAACTTTTATCCTCCCAGTGTAAGTTACTCGGATTGTCACTACCTCCATTCGCAAAGGATTTTACGTGACTAGCATCTTTACCACGAAGATACTCTAAGACATTCATGGCTGCTGAACCAGCATCAGCACCCGTTCTAGAGGAATCAGGTATCTTTTCTAAAAGTTGCTGCATCGCTTGTGGGCTATGAACGCCACTACGTAAACCTGAGTATTTTAAGCGGTTAAAAGCTTCGGGTGCATATATCGCAAGCTCCTCTAAACTTATGGCGTATACTTTAACTGCTGCTGCTGCGACAAATGATCCTGGTGCAAACGCAGACTTTTTGTTAAATTGCTTTACTTCTTTCTTTTTGTAGAAATTAGGATCGAATTTAGCCATTTTATTTCTTGTTATTTGTAGTCGTAAAATATTCTTAGTATATGCAATAATTCAAGTGTAGTGAATGATGGATACAGCTAGGTAATCAGAAATCACTTGCCAAATGTGATAGTTGATTGGCAAAAGCCATCAATAACTAATACTTCTTTAATTCTTATTTCTCTCATTTCTCTAAGCGACCAATTTCAACAAATTTCATGCGCCATTTCTAATTTCGCTATCTTTCCCCAACTGCTTCTACTCTAAACAGCTATGCCCACAAACCAAGAATATTCGGAGGTTTATCGTGACTTGGGGATTAGCTTACTAGCTATCATTTGATTTGATTGTAGAGGTTGATAATTTTGGCGATCACTTCATCGATAGTGAGATTATCAGTGATTAGTTCAATTGCATCATCTGCTTTTTTGAGTGGTGCGATCGCTCTATTACTATCCTGCTCATCTCGTTGTTGAATATCTTGAGTAAGCTGTTGCAAATCGATATCGTTTCGTCCTTGGTTTTGCAGATCTTGCAATCTTCGTCTGGCTCTCTCTGCAGCTGAAGCAGTTAAAAAGATTTTTAATTCGGCATTAGGAAACACATTAGTGCCAATATCTCGACCTTCAGCAATGATGCCTCCTTTTTCTCCCCATTGCTGCTGCATTTCTACTAATTTTTGACGCACAGCAGCTTGAGCAGCGATCGCCGATACGTTAGCAGTAACTTCTGGAGTGCGAATAGCGTTGGTTACTTCCCGATCATCAATGTAAACGATAGTAGGTAGATCAAATGCTGTGGGGGAAGTTAATTCCAGGCTGACATTTTTGATTAAGTTAGCGATCGCTTCGTGATTATCTATAGCAATATTAGATTCCATTACTAACCAAGTTACCGCCCGATACATGGCACCTGTATCTAAATAGAGTAAACCCAGTTGATGTGCCACGCGGCGAGTAACTGTAGATTTTCCTGCCCCTGCTGGACCATCAATAGCTACGATGGGCTGACGTTTTTGCAACACAATATTATCTATGAGACGAGTAGAACCAACATAAGCTGCGATCGCTAGTAATCCAGCATCTTTAATCTGCTCTAGGGGCTGGAGAGTATTAGGATCAACTAACTCAACATATTGAATTGTAACCCCTGCAACGGGACTTAATTTCTCTTTGACTAAATCTATTAGAACTTTAGCTTCTAACTTCCCTTGATTAAAAGCTGTTGCTGCTTGTTGTAAACTGCGATAGATTTGGGCAGCATCTTCTTTTTCCCTTGCTGTTAGATACTGATTGCGAGAGCTTAATGCTAAACCCGATGTTTCTCTAATAATGGGACAAGCAACAATTTTTACAGGAATATTTAAGTCGGCTACCAAACGACGAATAATTGCTAGCTGTTGAGCATCTTTTTGTCCAAAATAAGCGCGATCGGGCTGAAGGATATTCAATAGTTTGGTAACAATAGTAGCAACCCCTGTAAAGTGACCAGGGCGAAATTTACCACACAATACATCTGTCATATTTTGAGGAGGAATCACAGAAGTATTATCGTCTAGGGATGTGGTATCTCCACTACTATTCATTTCCTGATTTTCAGGGGCAAAGACCAGATCGACTCCTAATTTCTGACATAGCTCAAGGTCTTGCTGTAGTTGACGAGGATACTGAGCTAAATCTTCTGTGGGAGTAAATTGTAGGGGATTTACAAAGATGCTGACAATTACGAAATTATTTTCGGCGCTCGCTCGTTTGATTAAACTCAAATGCCCCTGATGAAAAGCTCCCATAGTAGGTACTAAACCGACTTGGCATTGCTGTTTCTGACGATGAATCGCGATCTGAGAGCGTAATTCTCGAATTGTTTTTAACAAAAGCACCATAATCGGTTCGTATCCTGCAAATGTTTAGTTTAAAGTTAGTCGATTTCTCATTTTAAATGAGCTTGCTACCTAAAAACTAAACATTGCTTACCAAGGTTTTTTATCTTCCTAAAATAGTTACCTCGACTGGAGCAACTCCAGAGCTAATCATACCTAAGGATTGTGCGGCAGCAGCAGATACATCAATAACTCTTCCTTGGGCATAGGGACCACGATCATTAATCCTGAGGACAACAGAGCGGCCATTATTGAGATTTCTCACTTTTACTCTCGTGCCAAAGCCTAAACTAGGATGGGCAGCGGTCAAAGCGTTTTGATTATATACTTCTCCACTAGCAGTGAGGCGACCATGGAATCCAGGACCATACCAAGATGCCTGCCCACCAAAAACATTAGCGATTATGGTTTGCTCACGGAGCGGAATTGTCTGCTCTGAGATTTTCAAACTCTTGTTATCGGAAACTTGGTTGGGAACTGCTTCCGCTTTTGAAGCAACTCCACCGATATTAATTAAAATACCTAAAAGAGCTGATAAAACTAGAAAATTTTGATTTTTAAGGTAGTTAATCATCATTTTTTTGATCCTCACACTTTATTTCGACAAAAATGTCAAACGTATTTCATTTTTGTCAATGCCAATCTTAAGTTTGACAAAGTTAATTTGCAAATTGTACAAATACCTAAATCAATCTTAAAGTTTCGATAAACTTCGTCAAACAAATATACAAAATACTAGTTATTACAACTTTTTAATGTCATAAAAATCAGTAAAATGTTCTGGTGATTAGTGATTAACCAGAACTAAAATTCAATAATCATAGACAGACAAAGAAGTCTTTGATAGGTAAAGTTATCAGGAAATTGTAGAGATTGCGGTTAAGAGCAAATCAAGTTTGTTTGAGCCAATTTCTTAAACAACATCACTCACACTATATTTAGTAGTTATTTTGACTTAAGCAAAAATACTCATGGACTATAAAGAAGCTGGTGTTGATGTCGAAGCGGGGCGCTCCTTTGTCACTCAAATTCGTCAAGAAGTTGAAAGTACTAACAGACCAGAAGTTTTGGGAGGATTAGGAGGATTTGGTGGCTTTTTTCAGATGCCATCAGGTTATCAAGAACCAGTTTTAGTCTCTGGTACGGATGGAGTTGGCACCAAACTAAAAATTGCTCAGGAATTAGATTGCCACGATACAGTAGGCATCGATCTAGTAGCAATGTGTGTTAACGATATTTTGACTTCTGGGGCTGAACCTCTATTTTTTCTAGATTATTTAGCAACAGGAAAACTTAATTCAGAACAACTGAGTAAGGTCGTTAAAGGTATTGCTCAAGGCTGCCGTTTAAGCGGCTGCGCTCTTCTAGGAGGAGAAACCGCAGAGATGCCTGGTTTTTATCAACTAGGGGAATACGATTTGGCGGGATTTTGTGTGGGAGTAGTCGAAAAGACTAAACTTCTGGATGGTTCAAGAGTGCAGGTAGGAGACGTGGCAATTGGTCTTGCTAGCTCAGGGATTCACAGCAATGGCTTTAGTTTAGTAAGGAAGATTATTGAGCAAGGAGATTTTTCCTGGTCAGACACTCCCGATATTTTGAATGGGAAGAGTTTGGGTGCAGAATTGATTACGCCAACTCAAATTTACGTCAAACCAATTTTAGAGTTTCTGGCAACGGAAATAGAAGTTCACAGTATGGCTCATATTACTGGAGGGGGTTTACCAGAAAACCTCCCCCGTTGTTTAAATCAAGGTCAATCAATAGAAATTGATCTAGATAGTTGGACTATTCCACCAATTTTTCGTTGGTTAGCTGAAGCAGGAAAAGTGCAACAGGAAGCAATGTTTAATACTTTCAATATGGGTATCGGCTTTGTCGTAATCGTACCTGCTACTCAAGCAGAGTTAGCTCTCAAATGGTTTCAAGATAAAAATATTGCTAGCTATCAAATTGGTAATGTAGTTACCAGCTCCGAAGGCAGCTAAAGTCAAGTATTGTCTTAAGGAATTAGTTTGTTAGTAAGAGCTACTGCACCACTAATAATTTTGGCTAATGCGGAGGGGGCCTCTAAGGGTAAATTATGTCCACCAGAAACCACTACTTTAGTAGCATTAGGCATGGCTTCCTGCTGTTTGTTTAAGTCTTCGGCACGGTTAAAGTTACTCTTGTCACCATAAACAAGAGTGATTGGTACTGTGATTTTTTTCAACAGATTTAAATAACGAGATCGCCCGATTCCATTTAAGCTAATACCCGCCCTAGTACGCAACAGAGGCTCCCAACGCCATCTCACCCCACCCTGACAAGGTTCAGTGATTCTTTCTGCAAGTAACATCGCTAAGGATTTAGAAATTGCTGGAGTCGCTTGGCGTAAACGTTCGGCTGCTGCTTCCACATCAGGAAATACGGGATGTTCAGGAGGAGCAGCGATATAATTCAACTGGTTAGTTAAGGTGGTAGTAGGATCTTCCTCTTCGCTAGCAGTCGGCAGAATAGTTTCAACTAAGACGATATTTTTGATTCTCTGAGGTCTAATGGTAGCAAAAATAGCCCCTAATACTGACCCTAAGGAATGCCCTACCAAGATAAAAGCTTTACCTGCTAAGTTCTCGACAATAGCATCAATATCTCCTAAGAAATCGATTAGATTATAAGAACTACTTTTATCGACGCGATCGCTTCTACCGTGTCCTCGCAAATCGGGTGCAATTACTCGATAACCTTTCTGTGCCAAGCGGATAGCCACTTCTGACCAGGCTGCTCCCTGCTCTAGAATGCCATGTAAACAGAGCACAATCGGTCCTTCTTCTGGACCCCAGGTACAGAGACAAATTCTTAAACCTCTGATATTGAGCAAAGTTTCCTGCATCGGTAACTCTGCCACCTCCGCAGTAGCTTCTTGGGGTAGTTCATATTGCAAATTACGAGCAATTTGTTGTGTATAGCTATTCAATGTGGAAGGAAGTTCAATTTCTCGCCAAGCTTCTCCGAGCTGGGCATTAATTTGCTGATGATTACGGAAGTTCGGATCGCCCAAAGACATCGCCTTATTATTCACACCATCGGTCATGCGATCGCCCTGATAGGGAGTCAACATTGCCTGGTCAAAGGGAATTTCTAAAAAGTCACAAATACTGGTCATTATCTCTTGGGGTTTGCTTACCAGGTCTTCGTAATAAACCAAATGATATCGCTCAGGAGAAACTTGCTGCGCAAAATCGAGTATGTTTTGGTTGCTGTCCTTCCAAATTAATTCTGCTAGCTGATAGGGATCGGAATTACCAGAGCTGATGAGCTTATCCATTCGCATCCGGGCAAAAGATTCAATTACGGCATAGGGATGGCGTACCAAATGGATATATTTGGCATTATTAAACATAACCTCAGCTCTTTCGAGAGTTTGGCGCTTGCTGGCATAAGTAGGAGACTTATCGACTAATAGGCGATCGCCTGCTAGCTGTTGCAGCATTTGATAAACTTCAGCAATGGAAAGGTCTTCTTCAATCAAACTGGCAACTAGTTGTTGACTTGCTTCAGCATCAATACCTTTGAGTGTCATCAATGCTCTTTTGAGACCTTCTCCTAGTTGAGAGATCCCTAATTCTTGTTCCCGCTCAGACATCGTTGTAAATGGCAACAAGTGTAATTCTGGGGGAGAAGATAATTGAGGATGTCCTGCTAGCATGACTCGTAATAAGGTAGAGCCTGAACGAGGACTAGAGAGAATGAAAGCAGCGGGAGGCAATTTGTCTCTTAAGACCTCAAGCTTTGGTTTAGGATTAGCTCCAGAATGTTTTTTGACTGTTTTTTGGTGAGTTTTAGCAAATTCCACTGCCAAATATTCTGCTAAACCACTAATTTGAGGATGTTCATAAAATTCTCTAGGATAGAGAATCAACTGCAAATCAGTTTTTAACTGGTTAATGGCTTCCATTACCATCAAGGAATCCATGCCAATATCCAAAAGACTGTCATTAATGGAGAGTTTTTCCGGAGATATCTGTAGAATTTTAGCGATCGCCTCTTGTAAATAGCGAGTTAAATAAGCGGGTCGTTTTTCTGGCTTTGTAGCGAGTAATTCAGTCAAAATCTGATTTTCAGCTTGAGCCTCGGACTCCTTACTCATCCCTGGTTCGTCAATTAATTGCGCAAAATAATTGGATTGACGCAGAAAAGGGAACTTCTGACTTAACTGTTGCCAATCGGCACTCATGACACCTACTTGAGTTAATTCACTAGTGATTAACTGTTCAAAAGCGCTTAATCCCGTCTCAGGTTTAATTAAATCTAATCCTTGGAGCTTAAATCCCTGTTTTACCGCCATGCCACTTTCTCCCCAAGCACCCCAATTGATACTTAATGCCGGTAAATTAAGACTACGACGATAACGAGCGATCGCATCTAATCCCGTATTAGCCACACCATAATTACTTTGTCCTGGGGAACCGATCAGAGAAGCGACGGAAGAAAACAAGACAAAAAAGTCTAAAGAGATATCTTTAGTTGCCCGATGCAAATTCCAAGCTCCAGCAACTTTAGGTGCGATCGCTCTCTCAAATTTGCTCCAAGTTTGTCTCTGTAATAAACCGTCATCTAAGACCCCTGCGGCATGAATTATCCCCTTGATAGGAGATGGGGAGATGGGGAGATGAGGAGATGGGGAGACTGAAGAAGAATTGAGCTGAACTTTTAGATTCTGACTTCTGACTACATGGGGCAAACCGAATCGCCTTTGTGACTCCTGACTTCTGATATGCGAAGCGGTATCCTTTAGGACTCCTGACTCCTGACTTCTGACAATATTTTTTAATACGTCATAATCGGTGATATCAACCTGAATGACATTGACGTTAACGCCTTGTTGTTCTAGCTTGTTTATTTCTTGTTGAGCATATTCTGAAGGTTTACTTCTACCTAAAAGTAAGAGATTTTTTGCTCCCTTATTGGCGAGCCATTGAGCGATTTTCAAGCCCAATGAACCTAATCCACCTGTAATTAAATAAGAATTTTCTGCTGCCAATTCTAAAGTCTCAACTGGATTTAAAGGTGCAGTTTTTTGAAGACGAGGAACGTAAACTTCATCCTGGCGAATGGCGACACGATCTTCTTGATTCTGAGCGGCAATTATCCCCAGCAAACGTTCCGCTTCCTTGGCATCAGGTTCCTTAGCCAAATCAACAATTCCGCCCCAATATTCAGGATGTTCGATGGCGATCGCATTAGCCAATCCCCAGATACAGCTTGAAGCAACTGCACTACTATCCAAACTATTATCAATCTCTTGGTATCCTCTGGTGGCAAACCAGATTGGCGTATTTACAGAGTTTTGATATAAAGCTTGAACTATATTTAAGACGTTAGTACAGTGTTGTTGTTGATAGTTGTTGATTTCTGTAATAGTTGGCTCAGGAGTATTATCTAAACCTGTTAAATAAATAATTCCTGCTAGTTCTGGGTGTTGTTTAAATAACTGAGTAAGTTGGTCAAGATTTACATGGCGATTAGCTTTGCTAGCCTTGGGATTGCTATATAAATCGCCATATAAAATGACATTTTGTTGGTGTTGCTCTAAGGTAGATGCTATTTGCGCTCCCAATCCATTAGCATCAGCAAAAATGAGCCAAGGTTTACTATTTTTGTACTTTACAGATTTAGTATTTAATTTCTCTTGCTCAACTTGCCACTCTATTTGATAAAAATCAGGTTGTTTAGACTCTGATTTGTTGGCAGATGGTAAAAACACTTCAACTTTACTGTTAATAGACTTAGTGTTTCTAGTTAACCAGTAGCTTTGTCTTTGAAAAGGATAAGTGGGTAAAGCTAGCTTCTGTCTGTTGTAACCTTGGTCAAAACCATGCCAATCAATCGCTACCCCTCGTGTATATAAACAGCCCAAACTTTGTAAAACTTGCTGCCAATCTTTTTTTCTAGGACGTAAGCTGGGCAACCATTCAATCTTGGTTTGATTCGGTTGCTTGTTATCAGTTGCTAATGCCGAACGTCCCATGCCTAATAGAATAGGTTTAGAGCCAATTTCTAAAAAGATTTGACAGTTTTCTCGCTGTAAAGTTTGTATGCCGTCAGCAAAGCGTACGGGGGCAACTACATGATTTACCCAATAGGTAGGGTTAGAAATTTCTGTTGTTGCTATATGACCGGTAACATTGGAAATGACTTTAATTTGGGGCAGGTTATAACTAACTGACTCTGCAACCTGACTAAATTCTGCCAAAATAGGATTCATTAACGGCGAATGAAAAGCATGAGAAACCGTTAATTGTTTGCTCTTAATCCCCTGAAGATCAAACTTACTAATTACTTCTTCTACCGCGATTTTGGCTCCCGAAATCACAATACTTTGCGGGCTGTTTATGGCTGCGATCGCTAATTGCTCGCCAAACGGTTCAATTACAGATGTAATAGTAGCTTCATTAGCAAATACCGCATACATTTCCCCTTCATGGGATAAATTCTGCATCAATTTACCTCTTGTCGCCACTAGTTTTAGGCCATCAGCTAAACTAAATACTCCTGCAACGGTAGCAGCCACATACTCTCCTACACTATGACCAATTAAGGCTGCTGGTTTGACACCCCAATCGAGCCACATTTGGGCTAGGGCATATTCCAAAGCGAAGATTGCTGGCTGGGTATAAACAGTCTTATTGAGAAGAGATGAGGGATGAGGGATAAGGGATGAGGAATCAGGATAAAGGACGTGGAGGAGAGGTTCATCTAGATATGATTCTAGGATCTCTGCACACTGGTCAATTGCCTTTTTAAAGACAGGTTGGGTTTGATACAGTTGATAACCCATGTTCACATATTGTGAGCCTTGCCCTGTAAACAAAAAGGCTATTTGATTATTGCTATCTTGGATAGTTTCTCCATTAACAATACTTGCGTTTAGTTTTCCCGTGGTCAAGTCAGCTAGGTGTGACTGAAGTTGGGCAGGGGAATCAACTGCGATCGCCAGACGATGATTAAAATGAATACGTCCAGTGTTAGCGGTATGGCAAATATCGGCTAAGTTTACTGCTGAGTTATCTTGCAAATAGTTTTTATATCTCAAAACTAAATCCGCTAATGCAGCTTCGCTTTTTGCGGACAAGGTTAACAGGTGTAAAGGGCGTTCAGGTATTTTTGTTCTCTTCCCATTACCCGATTCCCCTAAGTCCCTCTTGTTCTTAGGCAAACCAGTCGCTTCCCCTACTACTAAGTGGGCATTAGTGCCACCAAAACCAAAGGAGCTAACTCCAGCATATTTATTTTTATCTAAGGTTTGCCAGGGCTGTAATTGATTGGGTATAGAAATTCCTGAATCTGATAAATCTATGAGGGGATTGAGCTGCTTAAAGTGCAAATTAGGGGGAATTGCTTGATGCTCAAGACAGAGAACAGTTTTGATCAATCCAGCAATACCTGCTGCTGCTTCTAAATGCCCAATATTGGTTTTAAGGGAACCTAAATAACAAGATTGAGATTGATCGCTTTCTTGGTCTAGTATAGCCTTAAGGGAATTGACTTCAATCGGGTCGCCCAAAGATGTCCCAGTGCCATGAGATTCAATATAGCTAATCTCTGCGGCAGTAAGATTAGCATTAGCTAGTGCCTGACGAATTACGGCTTGTTGTGCCAGTCCATTAGGTGCAGTTAAACCATTACTTTTCCCATCTTGATTGATAGCCGAGCCTTTAATTACCGCTAAAATGCGATCGCCATCTTGTTGAGCATCCTCCAATCGTTTGAGAATCACTACCCCACAACCTTCTCCCCTTACATAACCATCGGCAGCAGCATCAAAAGTTTTGCAGCGTCCATCCTCCGCCATCATTCCTGCTAAGGAGAAAGTTCGAGTCAATTCGGGTGATAACATCAAATTAACTCCACCAGCGATCGCCTGGTCACATTCCCCTGTTTTCAGACTTTGACTAGCTAGGTGAACTGCCACCAGAGAGGAAGAACAAGCGGTATCTACAGCCAGAGAAGGTCCTTTAAGGTCTAATAGATAGGAAAGGCGATTAGCAGCGATACTATGGGCATTTCCCGTTCCTGCATAAGCATCAACATCTACCCCATAGTGAAATCTCAATTGGGAATAGTCGCTACTACTCATGCCAATAAAGACACCAGTGTTACTCCCTGCTAAATTATCATTGGCGATCGCCGCATTCTCCAAAGCAGACCAGCTAACTTCTAACAAGAGTCTTTGTTGGGGATCAATGCTTTGAGCTTCCCGAGGAGTGATCCCAAAAAACTGAGGGTCAAATTGATCGACGTTTTCAATGAATCCACCCCAACTCTCTTCTTGCCAGCGATCGCTCTTGGTAATTGCGTCTTTACCGTCTCGTAATAATTGCCAGAATTGCTCAGGATTGTTGCCCCCAGGGAAACGACATCCAATACCAATGATGGCAATGTCTGACTGTGCGTTAGGTTTCAGCTTTTGGGTTTTGGGTGTTGAGGTGTGAGATTGACTATCTGCTAAATATGCAGCAAGTTCGGCGATATTGGGATAGTCGTAAACGATAGTGGGTGATAGTTTAATATCCAGCCAGTCTTCTAAATCAGCGGAAAGACTAATAGCATCAACAGAATTTAAACCTGAACTAGCAAAAGGTTCATTGATCTCTATTTCTGAAGTAGATATTCCCAAACGCCGGGCTAGATTCTCCACTAGCCAGCTTTGGATAAGATGCTGTTTTTCATTCAATTGTGGATGGGAAAAGACCGCTTTGTCTTGAGCAATGACTTCTGACTTCTGATTTCTCACTTCTGCCTTATATTCCCCAACAGTATTTAAACTGCCATTCAAATATCCTGCTTTACAGGCATGACGCTGAATTTTACCACTAGAAGTTTTGGGAATACTACCTGTTTTTAGCAATACTATGGCGTGGGTTTGCAGTTCATGGTTTTGAGAAATCGCTTTTCTGACAGCTTTAGTAACCTCTTCAACATTGAGTTTACGCAGATGAGTCCGCTTGATTTCTGAAGTAATAACCAGTTCTTCTTTTCCTGCTACTTCTAGGGCGAAAGCTGCTAAGTTACCTGCTCGAATAGCCTCATGGGCATTATCTACAGTTAGTTCAATGTCTTGAGGATAATAATTGCGTCCGCGAATAATGATTAAATCTTTTAAACGCCCAGTAACAAACAGTTCTCCGCTCTGTAAAAATCCTAAATCGCCAGTGCGAAGCCACCCAGCTTCTTTAGTATCAGCTAAGACAGCATTAAAGCAAGAGCTAGTTAATTCAGGTCGATTCCAATAACCTTGAGCTACACTATCACTTTTTGCCCAAATCTCACCGACTTCTCCCTCTGAACATTGAGTTTGGGTTTCAGGATTAGCAATTACAATACTTTGTCCTGGTATATTGCTACCACTACTAACAAGAGTAACTTTACTATCTTCATTACCTGGAGCAACGGCACGATTTTGTTCTAACTCTTTACTGTCAAAAGTAGCAGTAATCGGCTCCTTATGTTTATCTCCCCCTGTAATCATCAGGGTAGATTCTGCCATGCCATAACATGGATAAAAAGCCTGACGACGAAAACCACAGCTACGAAAATATTGACTGAAGCGTTCAATAGTTTCGGCTCTAACTGGTTCGGCTCCAGAAAAAGCCAGCTCCCAACAGCTCAGATCGAGGGTTGCTTTTTGTTCTGGGGTAATTCGCTCAACGCAGAGATCATAGGCAAAGTTAGGACCTCCGTTGGTAACTCCTTGGTAGCGAGAAATTGCTTTTAGCCAATGATACGGCCGCTGCAAGAAAGTAACGGGAGCCATCAAATACATCGACAATCCAATGTACATCGGCTGAATAATACAGCCAATTAAACCCATATCATGATAAGGAGGCAGCCAGGATACGGCGGTATGTTCCCGACTATTTTGGAAACAATAATTGATGGTGTCAGAATTAGCCAGTAAATTGCCGTGATTAACCATCACGCCTTTGGGTGTCCCTGTTGAACCACTGGTATATTGCAGAAAAGCTAAATGATCCTTAGTGATTCCTGGATGCTGCCAACCTGAAGCTATATTTAGTTCAAAGGTATCAGTGGCGATAAATTTAATTTTTTCGGTACCATGATTACTCGGTAACTTGCTGGTAATTTGCTCTTGAATTAAATTTGTAGTAAGAGCTAAACTAGCCTCAGCATCAGCAATAATTGCTAGTAGACGGTCAAGAGAACGATTGGCTCGGGGTGGATACACTGGTACAGCTACGACTCCTGCATATAAGCACCCTAAAAAAGCCGTGATAAATTCTAGCCCTGGTTGGTAAAGTAATAACGCTCTTTGTCCCTGAGCATTATCCTCCTGTAACACAGAGGCGATCGCCTTAGCTTTTTCGTCAAGTTGGTGATAGGTAAGACTATCAATCTCAGTTTCACCATCAGCTAAGAAAGTAAATGCTCTTTTGTGAGGCTGTTTACTTGCTTGTTCTTGTAATCGTTCTATTAGGGTCGTTTGCTTGCTCAATCGATTCCTCTCTTTGCCACCCACTAAGCTAGATACATTTAACTAGCTTATCCAAAAGCGAGGTATGTTTGTTACCTTCGCTAATTAATTAAAGATATCTCAGACAAAGAATAACCGATAAAGGTAGAAAAATACAGTAAAAGGTAGAAAAAGAAAGATGGATAAAATAGATGAAGTTATTACTCTTAGGGCGTTAGAGCAAGTACATATCCTAAAGTAATGATACTGTACAATGCCTTCGCCAAATCATTAAGGAGTTTCAGTGGGTTGTCTAGGGTGTACAGCGCCTAGATTAGCAACTTTGACCAAGATCTGCGCCAAAGAAATTGGGTTGGGCTTTTGCGGAAGTAATTTCAAGACCTCCTCAACGTACTTGTAGCGCCGAAAGCAAGCCTTTAGGTCCAGAAGACTGAACTCTGAGTTGTCAGCCGCGGCGGTCTCGCAATAGACGGTAGCACCAATCACTATTCACTATTCCCAAAAGAACCAGGACTTATCTCGTTAAATACGAGAAACGCTATATATTTTTATATTACTAAATCGATTCATTAGATTAAGTTTTCAGATTATTACTTTTCTATAAATTGATTATTTTCAATTTTATTATTCAAATCCAAAATAGCTATTTCTTGTGCAGAATTTTGTAACTGTAGAATATTAGTAGCTTGTTTTAATAAATAAATTGGTAAGCAAATTATGATGAGTAATTGCCAAATATCGAAGCTCCAAGCATTCAAAGTGAAACTCAGCCCATTGAGATAAAAATTCAGATATAACAGCATATAAAATAATTCATTTCCAAGAATCAAAATATCCATAAATGATTTATTGCCATAATAAAGTTTCATCAGTCCATTGGTTGCCCACTCTGATGAGTCTTTATGACTCGCTTTGCCGAGCATTCCTGTAGCGTAAATTAAATAATAATGGCTACTAATATCAAGAGCGATCGCGACAATAAAAAATAACAAATATTTGGGATACAATTGCGCCAAAATCAAACACAAACCTGCTGTAGCAGAGCGATCTGCCACCATATCTAGAGCTGCTCCAAAATTACTACTTTGGTTATAAGCACGGGCAGCACGCCCATCAAATTCATCTAAAATAAAGGCGATTGCATAAAAGCTAATACACAATTGCCAGTTACCTAAACTATGACTAATAAAGCTGATTAGATAAAAAATAAATCTGACATAGCCAATAATATTTGGAACGTATAAAAATACTTTGTTAATGGGCATATTTAAAATATTTAATCTATTAGGTAAGATGAAACTATTTCATGTTATTAATGACTAATAAAAAGACAAATCTTGTAAAGGCAAATCGTGATTCACCCTTACAATTCAATTTCGTAGGATACTAAATATTTTCTTCAATCCATCTTTTAACGGTTGATACCACTTCTCCAATGGGTATGTCTTGAGATTCTTTAGTGGCTCTTTTAACAACTTCCACTTTTCCTTCAGCCAGAGATCGCCCTGTAACTACTCGATAGGGAATACCCACTAGTTCACTATCTTTAAACTTAACCCCTGCTCGTTCTTTACGGTCATCGAGTAGAACTTCTACTCCAGCTTGTTTAAATTCCTCATATAGTTTTTCTCCCGCAGCCATTTTTTCGGCATCAGAGATGTTGGGAACTATCACGACTACGTGATAGGGTGCGATCGCTACAGGCCAAATAATACCATCCTTGTCATAAGACTGTTCTACTGCTGCCTGAGCCAATCTTGATACTCCAATACCGTAGCAACCCATCCATAAAGGTTCTGTCTTACCCTGTTCGTTAGTAAAGTTTGCCCCCATCGCTTCGGAGTATTTTGTTCCTAACTGGAAAATATGCCCCGCTTCAATACCCCGCGCACTCATCAAAGTTTGACTAGGATCGTGAATAGCGCGATCGCCTGCTTTAGCTTCTTGAATATCTACTTTTAAGTCAGGTAGCACAAAATTATCTCCCCAGTTTGCCCCGACGACATGATAGCCAACTTCATTTGCCCCAGTAACAAAGTTTTTAATATCTACTGCGGTTCGATCCACTAGACGCAGAAACTTCTTAACTACGTTTTTAGAAGCACTTATATAATCATCATCGAGATCGGGGGCGATATAACCTAGAGGAAGTGGTTTTGCCGCCCATTTCTGCTGGGCAGTAGCATCAGGTACAGTGAGAGAAATAATTGTCTTAGCTTGATACTGAGGTGCCAGTTTAGTTAGTTCGTTGGTTATTTTGACTTCATTAACATCGCGATCGCCACGAATACTAATCAAGACTAAAACTGTCATGCCATTGTCATAGACAACTTCGTATAAAACATTTTTAACGATTACCGTAGGAGAACAGTTGACTACTTCGGCGAGCTTAGCAATAGTTTCTGTATCAGGAGTAGCGAGCTTTTTGTAACTGTTAAATGGAGATTGTTCAACATCTGGTGGCAGGGAAACTGCTTTTTCAATATTTGCTGCGTAGCTGCCATCTTCGGTATAGAGAATTTCATCTTCTCCCGCTTCCGCCAAAATCATAAACTCCTGAGAACCCGAGCCGCCAATTGCTCCAGAATCTGCCTCTACAGGGCGAAACTTTAAACCACAACGAGTCATAATATTGCGATAGGCTCGATCCATTGCTTGATAAGTCTTTTTCAAACTTTCCTCATCGGGATGAAACGAATAAGCATCCTTCATAATGAATTCTCGACCGCGCATTAACCCAAAACGAGGACGAATCTCATCACGGAACTTAGTTTGGATCTGATATAGGTTCAAAGGCAATTGACGATATGAACGAATGGTTTCCCGCGCAATAGTAGTAATAATTTCTTCGTGGGTAGGTCCTAATCCCAATTCCCGCTCACCGCGATCAGTCAGGGAAAACATAATTCCTTCTGCTTTGGTATAGGTATCCCAACGTCCTGATTCTTGCCAGAGTTGTGAAGGTTGTAATTGTGGTAATAAACATTCTTGCGCCCCTGTGGCATTCATTTCTTCTCGCACAATCTGAGAAACTTTTTGCAACACTCGCCACATCAAAGGCATATAAGCATAGATACCACTACCAATACGACGAATATAGCCAGCACGAAGTAACAACTGATGGCTGGGTATTTCTGCCTCTGCCGGAGTTTCTCGCAGTGTCACAAACAGCATCTCGTTTAGTCGCATTGTTATTTCCTTGGGTAAAATTCCAGAATTTTTATTTTATCAGTCGTGGTTCTCGTAGTCTTAGTTTCTAGAATACCGATTCATTAAATAAACTTGTCCTAATACAACTTTGTACGGCTATAGTTGTCAACGCCTTAAGACTGAAAATACTTTATTCATTGAACGGCATTTAAGGCGGCAAAAAAAGGTAGATAAAGTAACTATAACTGTTATCATTCATATGATATAAGCATCAAAACAAACGGCAAAATGCCTGAGTCAATTTCTTTATTAGAGCCACTAATGCCACCGGCTGGCAACAAAAAATTAGAAAATTTGGCATCGGAACTAATTGCCGCTGCCGCCAGATTAAATCAAAGTGTACATCCGATCTTGAGACAAGAACTAGGTAAACTAGTGCGCTCAATAAATTGTTATTACAGCAATCTCATCGAGGGACATCGAACGCTATTTTCCTTCATTGTTCTAATTACAGTTATTTGTATTGAACGGATTAATCTTAGTTTCCAGTTCAGCCCCATATGTCTTCAATTCACTTATTAAAGTTTAGTCAATTATGGCAATTTATCCCCTTGCTTTTAACTGGCTTCGGATTTTTCCTCAGTCTCTGGATTATAGTTCCTGCTCCTACTTTTTCTTTGTTGGTTTTTGGTGTCGGTGTACCAGAACTTAGTCCTTGGGTGACAGGGCTAAATGCGATCGCCTTAATGTTAATTCTGGTTAGGTTTCAGCTCAACTATTTCAATGCTTTAACTTTAGTAATAACTCTGATTGCTCTTGCCCTGAGTCTTTTGCCTTTAATTCAGTTCTCCGCAGCTAATACTCGTTTTCAGTCAGAAATCGAAAATGTGTTAGGCAAAGACTATCTTCAGCAAATTCCTCCAACTTTAAGGGCCAAAATGCGTCCCCAACCTTTAGTTTTAGCTGATGTCTTTCGTGGTGTTACTCTTCAAGAAGTAAGGATTGAGCGTGATCTTCAATTTGCTAATCCCGATGGTCAAGAATTAAAACTTAATGTTTATCGACCTTTAAGCTCAGGCAAATATCCTGGTCTAATTGTTATTTACGGAGGAGCTTGGAGACAGGGAAATCCCAGTGATTACGAATATTTTAGTCGTTATATTGCCGCTCAAGGCTATTCTGTGATTGCGATCGATTATCGTCATGCTCCCCAATACCAGTTTCCCTCACAGCTAGAAGATGTGCAGACTGCTCTAAACTTTATTAGCGATCGCGCTGATGAACTGGAAATAGATCTACAACGGGTTGCCATAATCGGGCGATCGGCAGGAGCACAATTAGCTAGCATAGTCGCTTATCAAAACCAGTCTCAGATTAAGTTTCAAGCGATTATCAACTACTATGGTCCAGTAAATTTAGTATATGGATATCGTAATCCACCTTCTCCTGATCCGATTGATACTCGTCAGGTTCTGGAAGATTTTTTAGGTGGTACACCAGAAACCAAACTAAAGCTCTATCAACAGGCTTCGCCGATTAAATACCTCAAGCCTAATCTACTTCCATCTCTATTGATTTATGCTCAGAGAGATCATTTAGTGGAGGCAAAATATGGCAAGCTTCTCTATGAGAGGTTACAAATTACGAATAATTGTGCAGCATTGTTGACAATTCCATGGGCAGAACACGCTTTTGATGTTGTTTTTTCTGGTGTAAGTAATCAGCTTGCTCTATATTACACGGAGAGATTTTTAGCTTGGAGTTTATACAGAAATCAATTAGCCAACAATTGAATAAGCGTTTCTCAACACAAACAAAGATTTAAGATTTATTTTGCAAATTGATTCTGCGAACTAACCAATAACTGGCAGCCAAACAAACAATGGCTATTCCTAAAGCCATTAAGTCTAGGTTAGAGTACTTTTGAAAATCAAAAATAATTATTTTGCGAGCTACAGCAATTAGGGACGTAACGATCACTAATTCCAGTTGAACAATATGCTTTTTCAAATAGGCAGTGATATTTTCTAATAATTCCAAAGCGATTAAAATATTTAAAAATGAACCAAATAATTCGATTAGACTCTTTCTATAAAACCCTAGAGGCTCGCTAATTATATCCTTAATCAAAAGAACCACTAAATCTGCCACAGCAATTAAGATAATTATCGATAACGTCAAAGATAATGTTTTGGCAACAAAATTTTCGATCCAGTGAATTAATTTAAGATAGCTTCTATCCTTAGTAACTTCCTTAATCAACCCAAATAAGCCTCGTTTGGAGTCTGTCATTATGTGAGATATACCCAATCAGTTTAATTAAATACGCCTTATGTAAACTAGCTCGTTCATGGCGATTTTTTAAACTATTGGCTAATAGCTACCAGTGAAGCGACTTTAATTCACACCAGACGTAAAATAAATATAGAATAATTTAAGCTATTTAATTCTCAATTTTCACAACTAACTTTAGGGGTTATGAGGGGCAAGGTAACTTTAACTGTTGTTCCTAAATTTAGTTGACTAAATAAATCAATTTGACCGTCATGAAGATCAACACACTTTTTGACCACGACTAATCCTAGTCCCGTCCCAGGGATGCGACGGACATTTTGACCACGATGAAAAGGTTCAAATAACTGTTTTAGATCGTCTGGAGCAATACCAATCCCATTATCTGTAATTTGAATTTGAACTCGATCTGTAAAGAATTTGAGTAAGACTTTAACTTCTCCACCTTGGGGCGAATACTTGATGGCATTAGATAATAAATTCGCCATAATTGAGCGCATTAATTTTTCATCTAGACATATTCTGACTCCCTGCTGAGGACAGTCAAAAGTAATTTGATGTTCGCTCCCGGCACTAAGCTGTATTTCTTCAACACAATGACGAATTAGCTTTTCCAAGCGCAGCATTTTGGGATTAAATTCTAGTTTACCTGTCTCTGCTCGATTAATTGTTAAGATATCGTCTAACAACTGCACCATATTTTTAACTGAGTTTTGAATCCTTAGCAGATTACGCGATCGCTTATTAGCATCTTGCCAGACACTAGGAGAATTTTCCATGAGCTGAGCTGCTGCTAGCACGGTACTTAAAGGAGTACGGAACTCATGGGATGCCATGGAAAAAAAACGAGTTTTAATCGAGCTTAATTCTCTTTCTCTTTCCAACGCTAGACTCATCTCTGATAGACGTTTTCGTTCGGTGATATCTCTAGAATTAACCAAAATCCTAGGTTCTGGGGCATCATCAATAAATTTCTGACTAACTGCTTCTAAAACTCGCCATGAGTCATTATGATGTCGATAACGGAATTCAATTGGTAGGACTGTGGTGGAATTTTGCCAGACATCAACTACCCCATGAGAGGCTTTACCTAAATCATCACGATGAATATAATCAAAAAAGTTTTGACCAATTAATTCTTCAGGAGCATAGCCGATGACCGTGGTAACGGAAGGACTTGCGTAGTAAATATATCCTTCAGTATCAATAATCGTAATAATATCCAGGGCATTTTCCACCACTCGGCGAAAGCGTTCATCACTTCTTCTTAGTGCTTGTTCAGTGCGTTTGCGTTCTGTAATGTCCCGCTGGACTGAAATCCAGTGAGTATAAAGACCTTGTTTGTTAGCAACGGCAACAATACTAAATTCGACCCAAAATTCTGAACCATCTTTGCGATAATTGATCGTCTCTACTGTTATAGGTTGCCACTTAGCCAGAGCCTTTCTAACTTTAGCTAAGGCTTGACGGTTTGTCTTTGGTCCCTGGAGGATGCGAGGAGTTTTGCCTAAAACTTCTTCTAGGGTATAACCTGTAGTCCGAGTAAAAGCCTCATTAACATAAATAATTCTCGGTCCTGGTTCATCAATGGGTTCGGCTTCTGTAATTAAAACGGCATCGTTAGTATTGACAACCACCGATTGTAATAAACGTACTTGTTCAGCTTGCTGCTTTTGTTCGCTGATATCCGCTACGACTGCTACGATACCACTAACTCGATCTTCAGTATCCTTTAATGGTGCAGCAGAGAAGACAATGTCAATTTCCACACCATCTTTTTTTGGCCGTCTGATTTCTAAACTGGGTGGGGTAACTCCTTGGAGAATTTTTTGCCGAAGTTCATGATATTGATGAACTTCGGTGGTGTTAATTACAGGGTTGGGTTGACCAGATATCTCCGCTTCTTGCCAGCCAAACATTCTTTCCGCAGCAGGATTCCAGATTTTTATTCGTTCTTCTAAATCTAGAGTAAAAATGGCACGGGGGGAAGCGGCAATTAAAGATTGAAGAGTTTGATTAGTGCGCCTTAAAGCTTGTTCGGTGCGTTGACGCTCGACTATTTCATCTTTTAATGCCTGATTAGTTCTAGCTAATTCCTGGGTACGGCATTGAACCCTATTTTCTAAATCTGTATTGAGTTGCTGTAATTGGGTATAAAGTTCTGATTGTTGAATTGCGATCGCAACTTGAGTGGCTAACTGCTGCATTAATTGCACTTCTAAAGGTTGCCATTGTCTGGTCTGACTGCATTGATGGGCAATTAAAAGTCCCCAAAGATAAGGAGCGGTAGTTTGTTTCTCTTCTGACAGAGAAATATCTCGGGTTTCTTGAATGATGGGAACAACTAACTTTGCCTGAACCCCAAATTGTTTAACAAAATCTGCTAAACACTCCTCAACATCATCTTGTTCGATATTGGTGATGGTACGACTTTTGCCTTGAATGTATGCTTGATGGTATTCGGTAGGAAATACTTCTTCGGGAAATGTTTGTCCCAAAATAGCGGGGTAGGGAGATAATACCGTTTCTGTAATCGTACTACCTGTCCCATCTTCCCTAATACGATAAATCAAAACGCGATCGCAATCGAGAAATTTTCTGACTTCTTTTACGGTTGTGCTTAATACTTCATCCAGATTTAGGGATTGTCGGATTTGTTGGGTAATTTGATTAATTACTCTTTCTCGTTCACTTTGTTTCCAGAGAAAAATCTCTGCCTGACGACGACGAATAATTTCTCGGCAAATAAGATAATAAAAACCAAATAAAATTATCAAACCTGAGCCAAAACTAAACAGTGGAGGCAAGAATTGCAAGCTATTAAAAATAAGATTAACTTGGCGATCAAACATAGAAGCTATTAGCTATTAGCTATTAGCTATTAGCTACGAATAATATTACTTGCAGTGTCACACATTAAATCAGCAACGTCTTAAAAAAAACAGGACTGTTTCGTCACGCACAGTCCTGGGGAGGAATCAAGTTGAGTAATCTTCAATTAAAAGTTGTCAAAAGTTGCTTAGCTAAATGCTAATTAAGCCCCAAGCGGCTAATGCAACTGCTAAGGTTAACAAAGTTAAAAAACCTGCTCCAGCAAAGGCTAAAATCTTGGCAACCAACAAAACTCGCTCTGGTGGATAGTAAGGTTGACTACCCCAACCATAATCTCCCTCTTTATGGGCAAAATAGCCAATTGCTTCTAGTTTGGAGCGGTAATCTGCTCCGTAACGGGGCATTCGGGCAAAAGGAGATTCGCCCACTGTGCGTTGAGGTAGGATACGTCTTCTTTGATAAGGAACAATATCATCACCAAAGTTATTAATATATTCCTCACTATCTAATAGATCGTCAATAAATCCTGCTAACCCTTTTGTTGCCAACACAATTGACCAAGCCAGTTTTTCGCGATCGCTATATACGTTGCGTCCTAACACTCTTTGAACGCACATTTCGACAAAACGATAATTACTATTGGGCTCATAATTACGTTTTCTAAAAGTGTCTGAAAGCAATAAACCTCGAATAAATTCTCTGACGGTGATTTGACCAGCCTTTAGTTGAGATTCTAAACCTTTCTCGCGATTACTAGCTAAAATCTGCTGCTCATTAAAAATCTGTCGATATGCTGCCCAGATTAGATCTTGAATCTCGGAATCAGAAAGAAGGTTTTCGGCATTATAAATCCAAGACTGCTCATCACCAGGAATTTCGTAATTTAGAACTCGCTGGTTTTGACTCGAAGGGGAATATTCTAGTAAAGGAATTGCCATATTATTACTTTTTTTAAATCTCTGATTTTAGCAAGGGATCTTAAACCTAAAAAGCGCGACTAAGCGTGGCGAGGGAAATCTCAACCTCATTTAAGCTATTGTCGCGGGAAGCTGCTAGCTAAAAGCTTTTAGATACTGATATCAGAATTAATAGCTGCACCCTATTAAGCCTTATTACCTAGAACACTAACAAACTAGAAGTAAGTAAACTACTGAGGAAAGGGTAAAGAAATCGGAAAGTTTTTGAGTTTATCAGTTATTAGTTACTAGTTATTAGTTATTAGTCTTCCGCGCTCTGTTCGTAGGATGAGAGTCGAAAGGAAATTATCTTTTGAATCTTGGATTTAGTTGATTATCTGAATCTAGCCAAATAACTCAAATTAATAGCTAATAATCCCAAGATCAAGTTTTGTACGATCAAGAATTTTTTTGTCACAACTCCAAAACATAACTACTTTTCTTGTAAGTTAGAACTGGTTGCTTGAAGATATCTTTGTTTTACATAACAAAGTCTGGTTTAATTTGGTGATGGCAATATTCTAGAATGCGAATTCTTTTAGTTGAGGACGATTTTAATTTAGCAGAGACTCTGGCAGAAGCAATTACTGACCAAAGATACGTTGTTGATGTCGCTAACGATGGCGAGTCCGCACTGGATTATATTAAAGCTCTAGATTACGATCTAATACTCCTCGATGTCATGCTACCTGATCTTAACGGGATCGATCTCTGCCACAAATTGCGATCGCAGGGTCATCAGATGCCTATACTGATGATTACTGCTCTAGATACGGTTAGCGATAAAATCACGGGACTAGATGCCGGAGCAGATGACTATATTATTAAACCAGTCGATCTAGGAGAATTGTTGGCTCGGATTCGCGCCTTATTACGCCGAGGCAGTACTTCCGCACCACCAATATTAGAATGGGGAGAACTACAGTTTAACCCCAGCACCTATGAAGTAAGCTATTCTGAACAACCACTACGTTTAACTCCCAAAGAATATAGTATTTTGGAGCTATTAATCAGAAATGGCAGACGAGTCCTTAGCCGCTCAGTGATGATCGACAGTATATGGTCCCTCGAAGATCCCCCCGATGAAGACACGGTAAAAGTGCATATCAGAAGCTTACGTCAAAAATTAAAAGCGGCTGGTGCTTCAGGAGATTTTATTGAAACTGTTCACGGCTTGGGATATCGACTAAACAAGATTGAAAATTAAATAAAGTGAGTTAGGAGTTAGGAGTTAGGAGTTATAATTTTTTCAATGAGATGATTGAGAATATAGGTATCCTTATTTTTTGGTGATAGACGAACTTAGAGATTCTGCTGAACCCGTGAAAAATAACTGAGCAAAGTATTTCCTGCCTCGTCTAGACTATTGCCAAAAGTGAGAATTCCCTCTTCATGTCCACTCATAACAATAATTTTTTGCTGTTGAGTTTCTTGTTGTTGACATAATCGAATAATTTCTGCTGCCATTTCAGGTGTACCATAAGCGCAATCTGGGTTTGTAGTTGGAACACGCTCTAATAATTTGTGCCATAGATTGGCATGATGAACATGAACTACCGCATTTACTTGAGGTTCGGCAACATAAATCGCAGCATGGGTTAAAGTCTCGGAAGACGCCCTAATTAATCCTTCGCAAGTAACGTAATTTTTTTGCCAGTCAAAATCAGTAACTTTGGTATAGTGCTGTACTGTAAGCTCAGGAATTCCCCCTGTTTGTGTTCCAGATATTATGAATTGCTGAGACTGAGGAATACGAATACTAATGTTGCCAAAGCCAATCCCATTGTCGTACTCGCCAATTAATCCCAATTGATATAACTTAGTGCGCCAATGGTTTAACTCAACGATGTCTCCATCAGTGATTGCAGGTTGCTGATGCCAATGACATTGATATTTAATGTAGCCTTCGTCAATCATAAGGCGTAGTGAAAATTACAGATATTACAATTTATTTAGTGGAAAATCTGGTAAATATTACGGCTTTTACCACTGTATATGGGTAACAAAAAAAGATACATTAAATACTGAAGATAAAGAAATATTAACAAGAAGAGGAGTTTTCTTAAAGATGTTTGAATATTTCAACGAAAAAGCAATTAAGAATGTTGTCCTTGCTCAAGAGGAGGCTAGAAACACGGGACATAATCTTGTGGGGACGGAACACATTTTACTGGGGGTGATTGGGGAGGGAACATCCACAGCGGCAGAATTATTAGCAAATCTAGGTATCGAGCTAGACAAAACTAGAGAGCTAGCGATTGAAATTATCGGTAAAGGTTCTGGATTTATCCCCGCTAATATTCCCTTTACACCTAAAGCCAAAAGAATTTTAGAGCAAGCTTTTAATGAAGCACGTCAGCTAAAAAGTAATTTTATCAGTCCAGAACATATTTTATTAGCAATTGTTAAGCAAACAGATAATATGGCAGCTAAGCTGTTGACTAATCAAAATGTCGACCTTAGACAGCTACGGACAGATTTAATTAAAAAATTAGGCGAAGCTGAGGTAGTTACTGCTGCTGCTAGTAAAGATAGTCCTTTTGGTTTTGGTGGTGGTAGAGAAAAATCAGCTAAGTTAAAGGAGTTCAGTATTAATCTGACCGAACTAGCTAGAGAAGGTAAACTCGACCCTGTAGTCGGTAGATCTCCAGAAATTGAAAGAGTTGTTCAAATCTTAGGCAGACGAACGAAAAATAATCCTATTTTGGTTGGAGAGCCAGGTGTTGGTAAAACCGCGATCGCCGAAGGGTTAGCCCAGCGCATTGTTAATGGCGATGTTTCGTTTCTGTTAACCGATAAAGAAGTGATTAGTCTTGACATGGGTTCGCTTTTGGCAGGAACTAAATTTAGAGGGGAATTTGAAGAACGTCTCAAAGCAATTGTGGAGGAAGTTCGTGCAGCGGGCAACATTATTCTCGTGATCGATGAAATCCACAATATCGTTGGCGCAGGGGCAATGGGTGGCGCAATGGATGCTGCTAATATGCTCAAACCTGCCCTAGCTAGAGGTGAAATTCAATGTCTTGGTAGCACTACCTTAGATGAGTATCGTCAACACATTGAGCGTGATGCTGCTTTGGAACGTCGTTTTCAACGGGTAATGGTCGGTGAACCTTCTGTTGAAGATGCGATCGCCATACTTCAAGGTCTGCGTAAAACCTATGAAGATTTTCATAAAGTCAAATATACTGATGCAGCGATTGAAACGGCAGTAACTTTCTCTGAAAGATACATTACCGATCGCTTTTTACCTGACAAGGCAATCGATTTAATTGATGAGGCTGGTTCTCGAACTCATCTCAACCATTGCTTACAACAAGGCAAAGAAGAAACTCAAACTGATGTGCCCACAATTAATCCTCAGGCTTTAACTCCAGTAGTCGATGAAGAAGCGATCGCCAAGATTGTTGCGGCTTGGACAGGTGTTCCCGTTACCAAAATGACGGAAACTGAATCAGAAGCTTTGCTTTATCTGGAAGATAATCTCCATGAACGGGTCATCGGTCAAGACGAAGCAGTTAAGGCTGTCTCGCGGGCACTACGTCGCTCTCGTTCTGGATTAGGCGATCGCAATCGCCCTATTGCTAGCTTGTTTTTCTCTGGTCCTACTGGAGTAGGTAAAACCGAACTAGCTAAAGCCTTAGCAACGCAAATGTTTGGTTCAGAAGAAGCAATTGTGCGAGTGGATATGTCTGAATACATGGAATCTCACACCGTTTCCAAGTTAATTGGTTCTCCTCCAGGGTTTGTCGGTTATGACGAGGGTGGACAGCTAACTGAAGCAGTACGTCGTCAGCCTTACACGATAGTTTTGTTTGATGAAATTGAAAAAGCTCATCCCGATGTCTTTAATCTGATGCTCCAGTTGCTTGACGATGGTCGTCTTACTGATGCTCACGGTCGCACAGTTAGCTTTAAAAATACTGTGATTATTATGACCTCCAATATTGGCTCGAAAGTTATCGAGAAAGGTGGCAGTGGCTTAGGCTTTGATTTCTCTGGCGATCAAGATGAAGCACAATACAATCGCATCAAAGATTTGGTTAACCAGGAACTGAAAAACTATTTTCGTCCTGAATTTATTAACCGTTTAGATGAGATTATAGTCTTCCGTCAATTAACTAAACCCGAAGTAAGACAAATTGCCAATATCTTGCTCCAAGAAGTGTCTAGTAGACTAAAACATCAACGTGATATTAATCTTGGGGTTTCAACTTCCTTTGAAGATAAAGTAATTGAAGCTGGCTTCGATCCTAGTTATGGTGCTAGACCACTACGTCGGGCAATTATGCGTCTACTAGAAGATAGTCTTGCTGAAGCAATTCTTTCAGGTCGAGTCAATGATGGTGATAATGCTCTCGTTGATATCGATGAAAATGGTAACACTACTGTCTCAGCAGTAAAGGAACAAGTTTTAGTAGAGGCAACTCGTTAATTAAAGTTCGTTAATTAAAGTTAGCTAAATAAATAAAAAAGGTGGGCAAAAGCTCACCTTTTTTAATTTCAATAGAAGACTATGGAGCTCCTCGGCGATCGCGAATGCCTACTATGAGCTAAAAATGGCAAATTCTTCATGCCTAGTTTACAAAATATATATATTTAGCACACATTTGTTAGAGAATAAATTATACAATTTCACTAGTACTTGCTCACATTAAGTCAAGCTATTTCAATTTCACATAAAACAAGAGTTGGAATTAATAGAAGTAGGTAAGTAGTATCAGAAAAAGTAGGGTAGATTTAAGCAAATATAGTACTTATGAACCTGGAAATTATCAATGAAATTGCTGCTCTATAAGATAACAACTAGAAGGCACTGTACTATTAAGGATAGTTGTTTCAAACTGCTGTGCAGATAGATTTGATATAGCTGTAGTCCAGGAGCAATTATGGTACTAAGGAGAAGATCTTCAGAGACAGATTTTATAACTACGATTGATACGGTAGCAACTAGCGATCGCTTTGAACTGAGTTCACAAGAATTTAGTGACAAAATCGCAACCGAGCAATTTTCTTTTATAGAAAATTGCAACTATCTCTTAGCAGCAGAAATAATTAATTTTTGGTTAATAAATCACCAGCACAATCTTGATTTCAAAAATACTTTAAAAATTTTAGGAATTACAATTCAACTTAACAATAATCTGGATGATTTTTCTATTGTTAATAAATTGGAATTCGATTGTATCAATACATTAATACAAAGCAATACTGAGAAATTAGATTTATTTGAGATATTAGAAACAAGATTCAAATATTTATTTAAAAATTTACCAGTTTCTCTTGATTCTCTTAAATATCTAGAAGAGAATACTATTCAATGGTATAAAGGTAATAAATTATTAGATAGACAAAATACTTGTACCTTTATTTTAAAGAGAAATTCAATCATATTAAGAGACGAATTAAAGAAAAGATATCAAAGTTTAATTGGTTCTTTTTGGCATCATACATCTCTGACATCAATTTTAGAGCATTTGAAAATGCTTGAACTTTTTTTATTTAAATCTATTGGACAATTTTCAGAGAAAAGAAAAGAATGTATTCTCAAAGAGAGAGGCTGTTTGAAAGTTTACAATAAGTGCGTATTAGCAATGAATTCCGGAGAAAATCTAGACTGGAACTACAACATATCTATAAAGGCGTTGTCGAACTTATATACTTTTAAACTTAAAGCAGAAATATATTGTCGAGCTGGTCAAGCCTTGAAAGATATTATGAGACTAAATCAACTTTGTATTTATGATTTGAATAATACTTGTTCCTTTTTAACTCAAATTAGAGATGACTTTTGCACTGTAAGTAATAGAGATATTCATTCTCTTTCGCCACTTCTCTTAGAGCAAATGTTGAATCGAATAAATATAGCTAAATTACGTCATGAAATGGAACAAGAACTTGGTCATTCGCTACATAAATGGGGAGCTTCTGGTAGTATTACAACTAATAAAATTGAAAATACTTTTCTAAGGAAATTAGAGCCTTTTACTCAAAAATTTTGCTCTCAAATATTTATTCAGCTTGCTCAGGAATTTGGAAGAAATGACTTAAAAGGCACATTGCTTTAATTATCAAAGGATCCTAAAGGCTGATTAAATACAATCAATACCTTAATAGTTACTGAAGTTAATTACCTGTCATTTTACCTTAAAAAGCTTTAAGCTCTAAGCCTTAAGCTTTAAGCTCTAAAGTTTACGCTTGGTAAACGGCTAACAGCTTATAGCTATCGGGTTTAATGCCCCCAGCAAACGAAGTTTGGTGGTCTACAATTAGGAAGAGGTTAAAGCCTCTTATAATTGGCTTACAGCTTACAGCTTACAGCTTATAGCTGCGGCTCTGCCGCTTTACTGATTAATGGATTTTTTAGGCGTTATAAAATTTTTTGTTGATTTAAAATGAAACAATATAAAATTTGTCATAATTGCGAATTTTCCTATAATGAATTACGAGCCAAAAATTGTGAATTATGTGGAAAAAGCCTCGATCAAAGTAAATTCAAGGTCAAAGCTAGCCGCCCTAAGAAAAAGATTAGTAACGTTAGTAAAAATAATAAAATTAAGATAAATTTGATTGCTGCTGCTATTTTAATGATGGGGTTAGGGGCAGTTCTATACAGTTTTACGAGATCTGTTGCTCAAACAAGCGAGACCAAAGAACTTCCTACTGGTCTTCTTCCTTACTGGGGACCTCCTTGTAGTGTAAGGTTGATGTCTCATAAAATTGCTACTGAAATTAAACATGACCATCCTGATTTTAGGCTGAGGTTAACAGATAATGATGAAAATAAAGATCCCATAGAGGAACTGCTTGACGATCAGTTATTTTTGGTTCTTTCTGAAAAACCGTTTCTAGATCAACATAATGAAATGGCGCAAAAGAAAGGATTTAAATTAACAGGAACTCCTTATGCCATTGACGGGATTGCCTATATAACGAATAAGAAAACAAACGTTGAATCTCTGAACATTAAGCAATTAAAAGCCATCTATGAAGGAAAAATATCTAATTGGCAACAAGTTGGAGGAGAAAATAAAACAATCACCCCTATACTACTTTCGGGTCTAGGAAGAAATACTTTGTTTCTATCTCTACAAGAATTAAGTAAAAATACAATGTATGTCCAGGATCGACAAGAGGCTATGTCCATTCTCAAGAAAGAGTCAGGTGCTCTTTTCTATACTTCAGCAACTCTGGCAGCGATCGAAAAGGACGTAAATATCATTTCTCTGAAGAATCAAGAAAATCAAATTGTGTCTCCAGTTATCGATGGCATCCCAAATCAGGAGGCTTTTAGCAATGGACAGTATCCCCAGACCAGAATGATGTATGCGATACAGAAAGAAGGGATAAATGGTCCAGTTCAAAACATGGTTAATTCGTTCGTCGCCTATCTGACTTCACCAGACCTCGGACAGCCAATCATCGAAAAGTCTGGCTTTGTACCTCTCTATCACTAATTGATGTTACTTACTTACTACTGCTGCGTCAACTAATTAATGATGGATATATTTTTAAAGTTAAAAACTATCCTTTAACCTTTTCCCTTTTCCCGTCAATTTTTAATTGACAGAATACTACTGCCTCTTGGCAAAAGTAATAATGGCATTATTGATTGTTGGTCAATGTTATAATCGTGCCGAACTTTGGTCAAAAACTTATGTTTGCTGCTACTGACTCCTCAAAAATTAGCACTATTACCACTAACAATTTATTGGTAGTTTTTGCTGAGTTTCTCGATCTAGATGTAAGCGCTGGAGATGCAGCGATGGATACCCTCAAAACCTATACACGGCAATTACAGCAATTTCTGGCTTGGTGCGATCGCCGTCAGTTAAATCCAGTAGCAATAGTTAAAAATGATATCAAAAAGTACCGTCGCTGGATGATCGAGCAAAAAGGATACAAGCCAGCCACTATTGCCCTCAAATTAGCCGTTGTTCGCCGCTTCTATCAAGCTGCGGTAGAAAAAGGTTTGATTCCCATTAATCCAGCTGCGGGAGTTAAACCACCCCGAGAAAAACAAGACCCCGCAGAAAAAATAACCTATTTAGAACAGGTAGAGGTGGAAACCTTGTTGGCTACTATCCCCAATGATGGCAAGCTAAAATCTGCTAGGGACAAAGCCATGTTGGCAATTATGGCACTAGAAGGAACACGCACTATTGAATTACACCGTGCAAATATCTCTAGTCTAGTCAGACAAGGTAGAAATATTGGTGTTCGAGTTGAAGGTAAAAGAAGTATTCGAGTTGTTCCTCTCACCCCCGATATTGCTAATCTTTTGGTTAATTATTTGCATTTAAGGGAAACTAGAGGAGAAGTATTAAAGCCAGCGAGACCATTATTTATTGCCACAGGCAATAATTCTCGGGGCAAAAGAATTTCCCGTCGTGGTATTCGTTCAGTTGTCGATCAATATCTTAAGCAAGCATCCCTCAAGCATACTCCTGGTAGAACTATTTCTGCTCATAGTCTTAGACATACGGCTGGTACCTTAGCTCTACGTTCTGGTTCGGAATTGCGTCAAGTACAGGATTTATTGGGACATAGCGATCCTCGTACTACCTCCATCTATGCTCACGTAGCCGATCGCTGGGAAAATAATCCGGCACTCAAACTCAATATCGATATTCCTGTTGCGTCAATGCCTGACATTTAACATTTAATTTATCAAGTAACTTAGTCTAATTTAAATAAGATATTGGCGCGATTAATACCGTCTTCCTTGCTTGAATTCTTGATAGCGATCGCCTTTAAATGAGGAAATAAAGACTGTATTGCCAGTTTTAGGACTTTGTACAGGGGAATCTGTTCTGCCAATAAAGATACTCCATCTTTGATATCTATATAAGCAGAGTTATGACGATCAAAGGGGAGGGAATTAAAAATTTGCTGTAATTCAGGTTTATTGAGAAAAGATTGATATGTTTGAGAGTTAGTTTTGGGTTCATCAATTCCAATTAGAGCAGTTTCAGCTGCTAGTCCAGATCGGTAAATCGATAAAGATGCACTTAAAATCTGTTCTGTCTTGAGCTTGGGCAATACTGGTGATTTATCCAACCAAGCTGATGTTCTCAAAATATTGAGATAAGCTATTCCTACATGAGGTGGTTTGAGATTGTTTAAAGCTGTTTGAAAGTCGTCTGAATGTTCTAAATTTAGATTAACAGCTTGGGCTTGATTAATTGCTTCTTTAATAATTGAAGACTGATTGGCAAATAAGACAAAATTGCCGACGACTGCACTGGCCCATAGAGGTGGGTTAGCATCGGTATTTTCTGAAGCAAGAGAAATGATCTTTGCTCCCCTATATTGTTCGGTAATGGTATTATCCTGCTCGGCAAATGAATTTTCCAAGGATTTATGAGCTAATCGCTGATTTTTAGTTTCAGTTGCCAATAGATATCCTGGTTGCGCTCCATTTTGTGGATTGCGATCGTAATCTAGACTGGTAATCGCAAAGGTGATTTCGTCTCCCAACCAAGGCTTAAGATCATGTCGATAATCAAGTCCTATTTTGCTTAGTAAATTTGTTTCCCATTGCTGCCATTCTTGGCGATCGCTTTGACGACGCTTGAGAGGCAAAGATACTTGCCTTAGGGCATACAGCTTCTCCGGATTAGTTAGCAAAGAAATCATCGCGGGAGCTTGTTTAGGAATAAATGCTGCTCCTTGGGGAAAACCGTTAACCCCACCCCGAAAAAGATTGATCGAGCTTTGAGTTGCAATCCAGCCTAAACTAGTAACAGCCACGAGAAATATAACTACCGCTCCAATTGCTATGGTCCAGAAAAAAGAACGAAATTTCATCAAATAAGTGCCAAGTAATATGAATTATGGTCGTGGGTAATATTATAGATATTGTTAGATTATTGACATACTCCTCTAGCTGAAGCTAGAAGATTCTGGGATACTGGCGCAAATTGCAGTTCAAGACTGTCTAACATTTGCTCTCCCACTAGACAATGCCCTCTCTAGTTGGATAAATCCAAACTACCAGAACTGGTTTTTTTCCTTTAGGCTTTGTAGAATTTAAATCTTGGATTTTACCCCTAGCGATTTATTTGCCCAGTTAAACTATTTAGCTACGCTTCCAAGTGTTGCTCGAAGTTTTACCCAAAAGACTCGCTTTTAGAACCCCATACTTCAACTTTATTAGGTTGCTTATGAATATAATACAGCGGCTATAACCATTGTTATATAAAGATTGTGTTTTGAAAGTGTATCTAGAAGTCGTCCTTCTAGAACGAGGCTTTAGACCCAAGATTTTCGGTTAAAAAAAAACAATTTATTGAGATAAATCTGAGAGAAAATTAATTTATAGTAAATTTTTTCAACAATAATCCTGTACCAAAAATGTTTGAATATTCTGCAATTCCTGAAATCGATGTTAACCAGTTAGCTGTTAGATTGGCCGAATCGTCTCCATCTCTGCAATTAATTGATGTAAGAGAAAAAAATGAGGTTGCGATCGCCTACATCGAGGGTTTTGAGGTGTTTCCCCTCAGCGAGTTTGAACAATGGTCATCAGAAATATTGCTTAAGCTTGACCCAGAGACAGAAACCATAGTTATATGTCATCATGGTATGCGTTCGGCTCAACTCTGCCAGTGGCTTAAAATAAGAGGCTTTAGTAATGTCCAGAATGTGATCGGAGGTATAGATGCTTATTCACGATTAGTCGATTCCAGCATCCAACGATACTAGTTTAGTTACTAATTTACTTTTAAAAGCCATACTTTAGAAGCTATACTTTACCCAAAAATTGCCATTCGCAATCGCGATTTACATAATTATATTAATGACATATATTAATGGCACATCAACCTCATCTGAGTGCAAGACATCAAAATATCCTCAAAGCCACTATAGAACACTATATAGCTACAGCTGAACCAGTTGGTTCTAAGACTTTAGCTGAAGAATACAATTTTAATGTCAGTTCGGCTACTATTCGTAACGCGATGGGACGTTTAGAAGAGGCTGGATTACTCTATCAACCACATGTATCGGCGGGAAGAATTCCCTCCGATTCAGGCTATCGCACCTACGTTGACCATCTAATAATTCCTGATCGCAAGATTAACAAGAAGATACAACAATCTCTCCAACAAGAATTACAGCTAGCCAGAGCTAGTTTTGCCGCTTTATTACAGCGAGCAGCGAAAATTCTGGCTGCTTTAAGTGGTTATATCGCTTTAATTACTTTTCCGCAAAATCTCGATAGTACTTTGCGCCATTTGCAGCTAATGCGAGTGACTGCAACTCAGGTCATACTGATTATTGTACTTGAATCCTACCAAACTCAGTCAATTTTGATGGAGTCTCCCATACAAAGTGACGATGTAGATGAGTCTCTTATTGATCGTGAGTTGCAAATTTTATCTAATTTTTTAGATCGGGAACTTAAAGGACGATCTTTAAGAGAAATTTCATCCCTAAACTGGTCAGAAATAGATCGTGAATTTGCTCAGTATACTGATTTTTTAAAAATACTATCAGAACAATTAAAACTTTCTTTCCAGACTAGCAATTCTAGTCCCATAGTTATTCACGGTGTAGCTGAATTTTTGCGTCAGCCAGAATTTTCTCGACTTCAACAGGTACAAACTCTGCTCGCTTTATTGGAGGATCAACCAGATCAACTTCTCCCAGTGAAGTTTACTTTCCCCGAAAAGGACAATTCCCTCAAGGGAGTAAGTATTAAAATTGGGACGGAAAATTCCCTCGAACCAATGCATTCCTGTACCCTAGTATCAGCTAATTATTATCAAGATGATACTCCAGTGGGTACCGTAGGTATTATTGGACCGACCAGAATGCTATATGAAAATGCGATCGCTTTGGTAGAAAATACGGCTAACTATCTTTCTAATCCTTTTCAAGTAATATAAATCTTTAATGCCAATTGCCGATCATGATATAAGCTGACCAGAAGGCTGGTACTTTCCAATCTTTGTCTACTGTTTGCCACAGTTTTAGTTGGGCTTGTCTTAACTTTTCTGCTTTATTTAATTGCTTGTTATTTAATTGCTGATAGAAATTTTCCATCAATACAGTCGTAGAATAATCATTAACCCGCCATAAAGTTGCTAATGTGCTTAAAGAGCCACTTCTAACTGCAACACCGGCCAATCCTAATGCCGCACGGCGATCGCCAGAGGCTGTTTCGCAGGCACTAAGTACCAACAGCTCGATTGGATTAGAAACTATATTGGTTCGACTTTGCAAGAGATTACTAAAATCCTGAATAGTCAATAATTTTTGCCAGAGAAGTAAAAAAGTTTGGTTCGGATTCGAACTAAATTGCCCGTGAGTTGCGATGTGAATAACAGAGGCGGAAGTAGAATTAAGTTTTTGGAGTAAGTTTGTGGCCGTAAATTGAGCATTCAAAAGAACGGAACTACTGTCAAATTTGGTAAAAATATTTAGCTCATTGGCTACACTGCTGAGACGGGAAAACTGCTGATTAGCAACTTTTAGTGGTTCACTTATACCCCCGGCTAAAAATTGTGCTGGCTGAGAATTCACTTGGGGATTTAGTAGCCGTAAACCAGGGGTTAGCGCGATCGCATATTTTTCGACTAAATACTGTTCTCCATCATATAAAACCGACATAGGAATATTTTGTAAAATGCTATCCAACACAAAAACTAGGGTTTTCGGTTGTTGGCTAGCTAAATCTGCTGTAAGAGGTCTAATCAACCAATCATAGATTTGAGCCGACAACTGTTGCACTTCTCTCAGGCGATCGGGCTCAGTAATATATTGACGGAGTTGTTCAACTGTAATTCTTAGTTGCTCTTGAGAGATTGCATAGGAATGATGATGAAATACCTGACCTGAGGGAGTTTTTTGGCTGTTACCCATTGCCATAATGACTTCTAGTCGGTCTGGCAAAATAATTGTGTAGATAATTGCCGCATCATTATCTATTTTCTCAATACTTTTTTCCTCAAACGTTAAACAAGCATCTTGAAAATAATTATCTAATTCAGCTACTTGCAAGGCCTCAATTACGTTGCGAGCTGATTCTAAGTCAAGATCCGAGGGAAATTGGCTATCCAATAGTAAATCGACATATTCTCGATATATTGGTTCAATCTGTTCGCTAAAATCAAACTGAATTTCTCTAGTTAGAGCAACTAGATCACTACGTAAATCATTCAGATTAGCTAGCGCTGCTTGATAACTGGCGATCGCTTCCTTTCTTTTTTCCTGTTGACGGTAAATTCTGCCTAATTTCCATTGCCAACGATAGGCAATCTCTGGAGCATGAATTGTTTGAGCTAAATTAAGAGCTTGTTCAATTAGTTGTTGGGGAGCAACTCCTAGCTCTAGAGTATTTCTTTGTTGTTGTAAGTTACCTAAATACCCCAGAGCATAAGATTCAATGCGATGATTTTTAGTTGCTCGAGCCTGTGCGATCGCATCGAGATAAATATCAGCAATATCCTGCCAAGAGTATTTTAGGGGGATATTTTCCTGCTTGAGTAATTCCAGACTGCGAGCAAATTTTACCTCAGCATAGAGATTTGGTTTGAGGAATTGACGCTCGAAATTTAATTCAATTTTGTTGGCTAGCTTCTGGGCTGTTGTCCATTTTTTAGTATTAATCAGTAAAGATAACTGGTTTAACTGTGCTAAAAGCCGATATCTATTATTAAGATGAGAGGCTGCTGAAAAGTTATTCAGTTTTTGATAGTAATCAATTGCTTTTTCTGAATGATAGGTAAAGCTTTGCTCATTTTCTTGCTCTCTTTCTTTAAGGGCGATCGCTTTATTAATATTGCCTAAGCCTAATAAAATTTTTGCTTCAACTTGGGGAGAAGGATGAGCTAAACTTTGGTTGATAATTTGACTGGCCTCAATAAACACTTGAGCTTGGGATAACTTACCCATCGATAACAAGCTATTACTGATACTAATTAAACCTTCTAGTTGCCAATCATCAGCTTGACTTTCCACCTGATGAACAATTGTCGCGAGTTGAGTTGCAGTTAAATTAGCGCAGTTATAGTCTGGTTGGTTAAACGCCTCTAATACTCTATTACAAGAACGACGATGAAAGCCCATTTTTTCTAGAGCCTGTGCTTGACCTAGTAAAGTTCCCGAAATTCCCAAGCGATCATCTATTTCACGATATAGCTCTTCGGCTTTTTCCCAATTACTCAAAGCTTCATTATTTTGTCCTGTTACAAGCTGAAAATGACCTTTACTATTCCAAATTTGAGCTAGTACTTGAGTTTTATATTTACTTGGTGCTATAGACTTGACCAAAGCAAAACTAGCAATAATATTCTGGCGGGCTAGTTTCCAAGCACCGAGCTGTTGTTGGGCTAGAGCGGTTAAAGATAGCACTTGAGCTTGTTGCAGATTTTGCTCTTGGCTTTGGTAAACTCGATTTGCTTGCTCTAATAGATTAATAGATTGTTTAAAATTTCCTGAATGATAGTATTTTTGAGCTTGTTGCACCAATTGTGATGGTAAAACCTGAGCCGTCAAACTTTGTTTAAATCCCAGGCTAAGACTCAATCCTAGAAATACAATAATCAAAAATCGCCACCATTGTTTCATATTTAAGACGAAAAATCTAATCTACCCTAGCAAGGCATCATACTCGTGGTGTGTGCCGATCCAGAACCAATAATAATCATAGCCAGTTTCCGATTAAGACAAAGGACGACCAATAATAAGGATGATTATATTGGGGATTATTTAACAAAGATAACTGCGCCTGACGCAAAGCTTCGGCTTTGGTAAGTTTGGCTTGAATCAGATTGCGATAAAATTCCCTCATCAGCAAAGCTGTAGAGTCATCCTCTACCGTCCACAGACTCGCAACGGTACTTCTAGCACCAGAACGCACCGCTACCCCTGCCATACCTAAGGCTGCGCGGTTGTCCCCCTCGGCAGTTTCACAAGCACTAAGAACTAAGAGGTCTAAGGGCTTATCCCCTTGTTGTCGTAGTACACTATCTAAATCTTTAACGTTAATTCTATCCGCCCAGGTTAATAAAAATGTATCTTCCGCTTGGGTACTAAACTGTCCGTGTGTGGCTAAGTGTATAGTAGAAAAAGTTTCTCGTTCTGTTCGAGTTTGAAAATCGCTGCGGGTAAATTCTTCGTCGATCAGAACTTGGGCTGGAATAATGGTGTTTATCTGTTTTAGTTCTTGTTTGACAGAAGGTAAAGGCGGAAAACCCTGACGCGCTATGGTTAGTCCTCCTGTAAGCGTTTTGTATTCAGCTAAATCCTGGGCAGGTGCTAATAGTTGCAAACCAGGAGTCAAAGCAATGTCATACTGTTCGATTAAATAGTTTTCGCCATCGTGTAACACCGACATGGGAATATTACGCAGCAAATCGTCTAAAACAAACACCAAAGTTTTAATTTCCTGCTGTTCCAAACTTGCCTTCCCCGGACGAATTAACCAGTCGTATAGCTGTTGGGCGGGGGGCAAGATTTCATCGGGAAGAAAAACGGGATTGAGAGTTTGATTGATGTCGCGGAAAATTTGCTCTTTTTGACTGGTTGTAAGATTGCTACCGTAATACTGTAGGGGTTGGTTGGGTAAAGAAAGAATTACCTCCAAACGATCCTCTAGCAGGATAGGATAAATAACTGCTGCTTCGGGGTCAATTTCTTCTATTTCTCTCGGTTGATTGAGGACACAGGCTTGGCGGAAATAGTTTTCCAACTCAGCTAACTGCAAAGCTTCGATCGCCTCTCTAGATTTTTGGAGATATTCCTGTTTTTTTTCTTGAGGTAAACTATCTACATCCTGTAATAGTAACTGAACTAGCTGACGATATACTGGTTCGACTTCATCGCGATAATCAAAGCGGACATCGGGACTAACTGCAACTAAGTCTTGACGCAAAGATTGTAAATTATTTACTGCTTGTTGGTATGCTGCGATCGCAGATTCAATTTTTCCTAGAGCTTTGAGTATTCTCCCCTGTTGCCAATTGGTATTAGCAACTATATCGGTAGCGCGAATATTTTGAGCCAATAGTATTGCTTGTTGGGTAAATTCTGACGCTTTTATCCACTGTTGCTGTTGTTCGTAAAAATAACCCAATTCTCCCAGTACATAAGATTTAGCGCGGTCGTTATTTAATTTTTCTGCTTCTGCTTTAGCTGCGATTAAAATATTTTTGATTTCGTTTGAATAATTGATTTGATGCGAATGCCATTTATCCAGACCAATAAAGCTGTGTGCCAAATTTACGCGATTGTATATTTTATTTAAACTTAAAGATAAACTATCTATCTCGGATGCAATTGCAGGAAACAATTCTCTAGCAACATCGGTTTGTTCGGTTGTAATTAATAAATCTAGTAAATCTAAAGATGCTTTTATTTTCGTTTGTAAGTCGCTGGTTTTAACTCTTATCTGTTTATAGATTGTTTGTGCGGTTCGATAATCTTGTCTGACTTTTGCGGTATTAGCCAAACTAAGCTTAATTGATTCAGTTGGTGCATTAATTTGGCTAGCAATATTTAAACTTTGTTTTAATACTTTTTCAGATTCAGATAAATCTCCCATCGCTCTCAAAGTTACACCTAAACTTTGTAAAGCTTTAGCTTTTAATAAAGAATCTGGTAACTTATTTAAATCTTCGTTAGCTGTTTCTAAAGTGTTTTTAGCTCTGGGATAAAATCCTAATGAACGTAATGCTTGAGCTTGATTTATTTGAGAACGTAGTAAAGGTTCTGCTCCATTCAAATCTCGATAAATTACTTCTGCTTGTTGCCATGTTTGCAAAGCATCTTCTACCTCGCCAGTTTTATATTCTAAGCTACCTTTAGTATTAGAAACTTGAGCGTATAAAAAAGAATTATTGACATTTTCTAGTAAATCAAAAGCGCGTTCAATCGCTCCTGCCGACTTTTCCCATTCTGCTAAATCTTGATAGGCGATCGCTTGATAATTGTAACCAATAATCTTATTTTCTATATCGTCATCTTGATTAACTACCTGTTGCCATAACTGTAACGCTTCAGAATATTGACCGCGATCGTAATATTGTTTGCCTTGAATTAAATAACTATCGATATCTTTTGCCGTAGCGATGGAGGTGCTAATAATTGCGATCGCAACAATCAAAATAAGTATTAAATGACGAAGTTTGACAAGCATTATTAATTTTTTCTAGTAATAGCTTTAGCTGTCATTATTAAGTTTTTTATTCCCACGGACTTAACCAAGAAAAACTTACTTTCTGACATTTTTTAGTTTTTATTTGTTAGTCAGATTACAGACAAAAATAACTAACTCAAAAGTTAAAAAACAAATTAATAAATATATAATCTTTCTACATGTAGTCCATGATTAAAAACTACTTAACATAGTATTAATCATAGTTCAGCTATTACAATTAGCATAATTTAAAACAACATGAGTTTATCTGAAGTTAGCTTGATTCCAGAAACTTTAATCACCACCGCAGGAAAAACTTTTAAATTGGCAACTACTAATGATGAATCAATTTCTCAAATTTATGCTTTTGGAGATAGTTATTCCGATGACGGACTATCCTTGGAAATTTCGACCGCTGCGGTAGAGGCGGGAGTACCAGATTCTTTTATCCTGCCAGCCGATCCCGAATTGGGACTTTACGATGAATCAGGACGTTGGACTAACGGACTGACAGCCGTTGAAGTATTATCGGAAAACCTGGGGGTAGATTTAACCGATTATGCAGTCGGCGGTGCTAAAAGTGGCGATGGTAATTATTACAGTTGGTTAGATTCTTTTCAAAATACGGGGGCATTTGGTCAAGTAGACCGATTTACCGCCGAACTTGCAGGACAACCTGCGGATTCTGATGCGCTTTACTTTATCTTTGCTTCGGCAAACGATCTTTTTGAATATACCGATTTCGGTTTACCTGGAACAGTCGAAGAGTTGGCAGAACAAACTGTAGAGAATATTGTTGAGAGCGTATCCGATTTAGCCGAACTAGGTGCGGAAAAATTTCTGGTGGTTAACTCTTCTGACCTTGGTATTTTACCTGGTGTTATTGAGTTCGGTCAGGTTGAGGAAGCGACCTTGTTTACGGAGGAAGTTAACAATCTTCTGCCTCAAGAATTAGAAACTCTAGAATCAGAATTAGCCATCGATATCGAACTTTACGACCATGTTGCTATTAGCGATGAAATTCGTTCTAATCCCGAAAATTACGGTTTGACGAACGTAGACGCTCCCTGTCAACCTGTTTTTCCCGTCGAACCTCCCTGCGATAATCCCGACGAGTATTATTTTTGGGACGAGTATCATCCCACCCGTCGCGTACACGAAATTATCGGTGAAGATATGGCAGACTTCGTCGATTTGAATTTTGAAAGTAATGTTATCGATGGAGGCAATGGCAAAGACGAACTTAATGGTGGCAGAGGAAATGATACTTTAAGCGGAGAAAACGGTGCGGATACTCTCCGTGGTGGAATTGGAGACGATCTTCTTACAGGCGGTAACGGTAGAGATACATTTATTTTGGCAGCAGGAGAAGGTACTGATACTATTACTGATTTTAGTAACCCCGATTTATTGGGCTTGACTGATGGTTTGACTTACGATGATTTATCTTTCTCTGGGAACGAGATCGTCTTGGGCACTGAAACTCTAGCAGTCTTGACGGGAACTGATACCACTACTCTTACTGAAAGTGATTTCGTTGTTTTGTAACAAAATGTTATTCAACTCAAGGCGATCGCTTTTTACAAAAATAGCTACCGATCGCAATTCAGACTCTCTTGCCTAATATTTACATTATTCATCGAACTTGCTACTAGTTCTACTTTGCCTCTTTCGTTAACGATCCAGCCTTGAGCCTCAACAATAGAAGGTTGAGTATTTTTAGTTATGGGCGAATGCCATTCGCCCCTACTCGTACCTGTTTCAAACGCTTGTAAGATTATTTCTTCTGCTACTTCCTGACGGGGATTATAGGGCAACCCACCTCTTCCCGTAACGGTAAAGTTCGCACCAGTATCGGCGGGACATCCTACGACGATTTGGTTACTAGAATCGTTTAAAGTTTCGGGGAGTTTTACCAAGCTATTGGTAGGATCGAATTCGAGGATTTCAATTTCTATGTTGCCATCGATACCAAATTCGGAAGAGGCAGTAATGTCGCTAAACTGGGTAAGTTCGGGGCGAAATTCTAAGCCAAATAGTTGTTGGGTAGTAATGTTGATGTTTCCCCCGTCACCAGCAAAAGCATTAGCAGTGATATCGCTGTTTTCTGTAGGAGCGGTAATGATAAAATCAGCTGTAATGTTAATATTACCACCGTCGCCACCTCCTGTAGTTTCCGTACCCGCACGGGTAGAAATTTGACTGTTGTTATTTAAAATTAAATTGTCTGCTATCTGTAGGGTAATGTTACCCCCTTCTCCAGAATTACTTTGGGCGATAATCGAACCATTGTCTAAGAATATGGAAGCAGCAGCAATATTAATATCCCCTGCATTGCCTTCCCCTTCTCCACTGACGGAAACCGCAGCCCCATCGGTAATGTTTAATTCCCCTGTAGTAATAGTAATATCGCCTCCCGTACCCGAAGCCGTTAAATAGGAAGAAGCAAATAAGCCTGAAGCAATACCCGTCTCTGTCGGATCGATCAGGTTAATCTCTTCAGTAACGTTAACCGTTAGATTTCCTGCCGTACCCGCACCAAAGGTAGTGGTAATTGCCTGTGCCCCTCCCGTAGCGTTAAGTTGACGGGCATTGAGGTTAATATCTCCCGAAGCTGCATCGGTAAACGTACCCGTAGCGAGTAAAGAGTTTTCTAAATCAATTGTGTTGCTAGCATCAACAGTAATATTGCCTCCCGATCCCGCGCCTAAAGTAGTAGTAGAAATTAAGCCACCGTTACTAAGAGAAAAATTAGGCGTTTCAATAGATACATTGCCTGCTGTACCCTCACCCGCGCTAATGGTATAGATGCCTTGAGTAAAGTTCTCAAAGCCGATCGCACCTGTAAAACTAGGATTGACAATATTTTCTAGTAAAGCATTAAATCCCGCCCCTTCAACATCGACAAAATCAGTAGCGCGAATGGTTATATTTCCACCAGGGGAAGCAGTGACAGTAGAGGCGTTAATTCTACCGTTGTTTAGTTGTAGAGTACCCGTATCAAGATCGATATTACCTCCCGATCCTCCATTAATAGTTGCAGTAGTAATTTCTCCTCCCTGACTTAAGGTAATGCGATCGCTTTTGATCTCGATATCTCCTGCATTCCCCGTACCAAAAGAAGTGGCATTAATCCCATTGGAAATAAGACTATTGGTAGAAGTACCAATTATCTCAATCAGATCGGATTCAATACTTAATATCCCGCCATCTCCCGCGCCAAAACTATTTGTACCAATAGAGGAATTTGCACCAATACTTAATTCATTTACCTTCAAATTAAAGTTTCCTGCATCTCCTCTCCCGAAAGTAGTCGTACCGACTCTGCCTCCATCTCTCAAGGTAAGGTGTTCGCTTTCTAGCTTCAAATCTCCTGCATCTTGTCCTAAAGTTCCTGTACTGATGCTAGCTTTACCCTGTAAAAATATTTCTTCCGCGTTGATGGTTAAATTTCCTCCTTCACCGACAAAAGGAAAGGTGGTAACTGTAGCGCGATCTCTTACTAGCAAACGCGGTGTATTGATAGTTAAATCCCCCGATGTTCCCGACTCTTGAGTACTGGTAGCAATCAATGCACCTTCTAAGACAACCAAGTCTTCGGGGCTATTAGCTACAAAAACTCCAGGGCGATCGCCAATAACTTCTACAGACTCAGACGCATTAATAGTTAAATCCCCTCCATCTCCACTGGTATTATCTCCTGCCGTAGTAGAGATGCTGGAAAAATCCTCAAGAAATTCAGGAAGTTCTTCATTTTTAATCACTTTGACGCTACGGGCATTTAAAATCAAATCTCCCGCATCGGCAGTACCAAAATCTGCCCTGGTAGAAATATTGCCGTTGCGTACAATTACATCATCTGTAGCCTGTACGATAACATCTCCGCCTCTAGCGTTTTGTATTTCTCCTAATTCCGACTGGGTTTCATCTCTAGTTAGAGTAATAATTGAAGAACTTTCGACTAAAATCGATTTACCCGTTAAAGTAATATTTTTCGGTTCTCCATCTCCACCAATACGATTGAGTATCCTTACATCATCAAACAGCAAAGTTTCACTACTGGTAAGATTTATTTCTCCTGCTAACATCCCAACGGAACTAAGATTACCAATTCTACTTAGTTCGCCAGGGGCGGTAAAAGTAAGATTTCCCGCAGCATTAAAGGTGATATTTCCCCCTTCTCCTAAAGCATTTGCCAGTACGAAATTAGTTGAAGATATTGCACCATTGCTACTGATTACATTGATATCTCCCGCCTTATCCGTACCAGGTAGAGTGTTAATCGGTACAAAATCGCTAACTTGCAAAGCTACGCCAGGATTATTGATAAACCCGCTAACTAGAAACCCTGTAGTAATATCTCCCGATGCAGAAAGAGTAATATCGCCTCCGTTTTCATTGGGATTTCCCGTAATTATTGTGCTGTCGGCAGCCATATTTATTTGACTGTTATTGCTAATTCCCGCTTGAACTGTGACATCTCCCCCATTGGTAATAATCGCCGAAGTAGGGTTCATCGTAAAGCTAGCTATTTCAGTATTTCCGTTACTCCCTAAAGCTGCATCGCTAAACTGAGTAGTAAAATCCCCGCCAGTTAGAAAGATAGTGTAGTTGTCTGAGATTGAGAGCGATCGCCCTGCTTGAAAGGTAAGATTATTATCAGTCAGGCTGGTAATATTATCATCGACAGTAATATCGTTATCTGCTTGCAACACTACATTACTATTAGCCAAAGCCTGAGAAATCGATTCTCCGCTAATAGTTTCTGCCGATCCGATTGAGATATTATTAGAATCCAGTAAAAAAGTTCCGACATTTCCATCGGGCGATCGAGTATCTACATCCCCCGTAAAGTCTATTTCTGCACCAGAAATTTCAGTAAATCCATTAGGAACGATTAAAGAACCCGCCTGTGTTACTTTACCTCCTACTAGAGATAAATTTTGTCCGTTGCCGACAGCTAAAACTCCTTGATTGCTTATTTCACTATTAGGATTTATATTGCCATACTGTAAACCAGGATTAATGTTTACAGTTAATAAAGGTGGCGCATCGGGATTAATCGCACTAAATTCGCGATCGTCAAAAATCAAACTCTCAGCAGTAGTAGCCGTAAACGAACCCGCTACATCTAAACTGGCATTTTCGCCAAAAACAATTCCGTTAGGATTGAGTAGGAATAAATTTGCTGCGCCATCTACCCCCAACGTACCAAAGATTTCTGAAACATTATTTCCCGTAACGCGAGTCAGAATGTTAGTAATATTGTCTGGATTGGCAAAATAAACCTGTTGCCCTTCAGGTATACTAAACTCACTAAAGCTATGAAACAGATTTTCGCCCCGAATTGCACCTGCTTCAATCAGATTACGTAGCTGTAGTGGGGTAACTACCGAACTTTCTTCTCCTAATGTATCGTCAGGAATAGTCTGGGCTTTAACAACAGAAGAAAACAGAGTTGTACCAATTAAAACATTAGTAAAACTGCAAATTAGAGCGAAGTTTGAGCGATCGCACTTCATTATGGCTAATAAACTGTAAATAGTAAGTTTGTTGTATTATGCTAAGTATCTATATATCATTTAAATTGATATTATTTATCTTTAACATAATTGTTTGCTTTAAAAAAGTCTTAAAAGTAAGAAAAGCAAGCACGAATAACAGACAAATTCAACAAATTAAGTCTTGTTCCACGACTTGGAAGGTTAGCATATTCATCCACCGCTAAAACAACGTACTTTCGTCAAAATAGTATTGATGTTCTATTCTCAAAATCCTCTTTGTGCAAAGATTTCGGAGAAACCTTCCAAGTCGTGTCTTGTTCAAGGATTGATAAGCTTAGTTATTGGCTTATGTTCGATTTCATTTTTACTAACAACAGTTAAAGCAGAATCAAATAAGGAACAAACAAATTCTGATTCTGAAGCAAAAATTGTTTTTGTAGATAATTTTGAACCTCCAGGTGATGATAAACCCCAAGATACTGGTGCTGGTGGTTCTCGCGATGGGCTGAGATGCAACGCAGACGAACAACCGATACGAGCTTTGATGCCAAAAGGTAATTTTGGACTAACTCTTAGAAAACAACCCTCTATTTATCTCCACTTACCACAAACATCCGCTACCCAAGCTGTTTTAGCGATGCAAGATGAAGCAGGTACCGAATACGCTAGAGCTTTTTTGCCTATCGAAACTAATTTAGGTATCGCTAGTTTTTCCTTACCTAAAAACAAAATGACTCTCCAAGCAGGTAAAAACTATCAGTGGAAAATCTCGGTTGTCTGTGGCGAACATCTGAAACCAGGCGATCCTACTTTTACAGGTTGGTTACAAAGAGTAGAAGCAACAGCTATTCAAAAACAGTTAAACAATAAAACCACCAAAGAACAAATTCAATATTTCGGTGAATATGGTTACTGGTACGATCTTTTAGATGCGATAAGCCTGAGGCAACGCTCCGCGAACGTTTTAGAGGATGATTGGCAACAAGTTTTGGAATTGGAGTTAAACAATTAATTATATTTGCAAAATTTTAAAAAATATTTATCAATAAAAATAGAATTAGTAGTCAATAACGACTAACTATTCTTCCAATCAACACTTTATTTTTCTGACTTTCTCCTTGCTTAAGATATTCCAGAGCAATTTTCTTCACAGTAGGTTGCCGAGCGCAAATTAAACTAAGTTGCTTGACGGTTTCAATTAACCGCATTCTAGCTAACAGTCTTGGGGTGATTACTGCGATCGCTACTGTCGCTAAAATAAGAGCGATCGCTATCGGCACGACAGGCAACCACCAACCTTGTAAAAAAGCTATATATGTACTGACAACCGTGATGGTAACGCTAAAAATCGCCACAATTGCTCTGAGCCAGAATCTTCTTACCCACCAGCCTATATATGCTCCAGCTACTGCACCGATAAAAATATACAACCATTCTTTAGTTTCCGATATTGTATATAGCATCGTCTCACCATCAATTGCTGCATCTAATAATTGAGCCACAATATTAGCGTGGATCGTTACCCATGCCATTTGATGATTAGATCCAGATAAAAAACGACTATAGGGAGTTGGAGACAGATCGCTAATTGTCGCTGCTGTCGAACCAATTAAGACAACGCGATCGCGAATTATCTTAGCAGGAACATTATTTGCTAATAAATCGGATAAGGAATAGTGAGTAAAACGATCTAAAGTACCGCGATAATTAATTAAAGTCTGATAACCTCCCGCGTCGGCGCGAACATAACCGCCATCATTCGGTTGCAAGGGAATCAAAATGGTTTTGCCCAACTTAATCTGAGAACTATTGTTAGCTAAAGGTTTCGGCGTAATATCTTCTACTTGTAAATATTCCAAAGCCAATCTTAAAGCAAAACTATAGTCAACGCCATTATCGCTGCGTACAGACAGTAAAGCACGGCGAATTGCACCGTCGCGATCAAATATTAAATCTGCAAAGCCGATCTGGTTCAGTTTATCTAACGAAGGTGGTGGAGAAATTTTTACACCGACTACTTTTTCAATTCCAATGAGGTTGGATGTAGCTGCAAACAACTTTTGTAGTTTTTCATTCCCTGGCGGTATGGGTAAATCTCGATATAAATCTAGTCCAATTACTCTGGGCTGATGGCGAATTAAATTATTAAGAGATCGCGCTACGAGCCGATCTGATAGGGGAAATTGTCCGATATTCTGAATGTCAGATTCATCAATTGTAATAATTGTTACACGAGATGGAGCATCTATTATGAGACGCTGTTGAGTATAAAGATCGAATGCTGTTAATTCTAATCCCTGTAAAATTCCCGTAAAACGTAGCGCAATAACAGACACAGTAAGGGCGATCGCCACTATCCCAATCCAGCTTTTGGACAAACGTTGTTGCTTAATTTTTTGGCTAGCATTTCGTCGCGCTACGGTTAACAAACGATTGGCTTCTCGTACTGCGTATAATGCAAACTGCGCTTTTTCTTTTTCTATTTCAGCACGGGCTAAGTCTAGTTCGGTTTCTTGTTGTGTGAGTTTTTGACTTGCAGCTAAAAAGCGATAATCTAGGTCACTTAGCTGTTTATTTTCCGCCCATGCTAGAGCTTCTTTTAATTCTAAACCCCTTAATAAATGCGCCTCATTTTCATCTTTTAGCCAAGCATCAAAGTTAACTCCATAAAGACGTAAACTAGCTAACTGTTGTTCTACCCAACGAAGGTTAAAAACTTCTCGATAGATGCGGTTTTTGATCTTCAGGTGATTTTGAGCGACCACAACTAAACCAGATAATAACAGTTCAGTTTGTTCTTTACTATTGTCTCTGGCTACCGACCTAAATTGCCAAATTTGTTGATAAATACCTAGTAATCTGCCTGCGTTTTTAGGATTATATAATAGGCGATCGCGTATAGTTTTTAAATGCTCTGGTTCGTCCTGAAACTGCCAATTCTTAATGATATATTCTCGTACAATATTATTGATAAAATCTTCTGCTTTTAAAGGTTGTTCGCGAACTTTACTTACAGATAACTTACAAAGCTTTTGAGTTAAAAAAGGTTGTCCTTCTGTCCAAGCTAGAATTTCTTGCATTATGCGATGGGCATTGACAAATTTAGAACTCAATCCTGCAATTAATGGTTGAACTTCTCCCAGTTTAAAACCATCCAGAGCGATCGCTCGACCAATGTTAAAAGGAGTAAGTTCTTTATTTAGAATTAAATTGAATGGTGCAGCTACTCCAAACAAAGCAAAAGCAATCCGCTTATAATTTGAATTAATTGCTCTTTGGTTATAGCAATAACGAATTAAAGCAAAAAAATCATCAACAGAGAAATTAAGGCTTTGGATGCGATCAATTTCATCAATGAAAATAAATAATTTTTGGTTCGGGAAGAAATTTAAGAGTAATTTGATAAATTCGCCTAACTTCTGTACATGGGATAATTCTTGCTCTTGCCACCATTCTTTTAAATTTATTGTTTTAGTTAAATCTAATTCCGTCCATAATTGAGCAACCAAACCTTTATACCATTGTAATGGAGTAACAAATTCACTACCTAAATAGGTTAAATCGATACCAACACAAACATTTCCTTGAGCTTGCAATTTATAAAAAGTACGCACCAATAAAGAAGATTTACCCATTTGTCGAGAATTTAGCACATAGCAAAATTCCCCTTGTTGTAGAGCATTGGCAAGTTCTAGATCGGCAGACCTTACTATATAACTCGGTGCATTTTCCGGTAAACTACCTCCCACTTGATAGGTATGATCGCACATAGTTTAATCAATAAATAATTAATTGGAACTAAAAAATGAACCTATTCCAGTTTCCGTGATCGCAATTATTATTGTGTCTCAAATCGATGAAGATTTATAGTTTGTAATATAAAAAAATAAACTTGTTTTAATCAAAAATCAAATATTTTTAATCTTTGGTTTGCTAGTTAAACTGTTTTTTTGCGAATATAGATTTTCGACAGACTAGTATACTTATTAATATTTATCTTTTAAATATTATACTATCTTACTTTTCTTACATTACCTTTTTGTTTAAATTACAGACAAAACTAATTATTTATTAGGTAAAAATGTGAGCAAATAAGTATAAGATTCTTTTACAAGAATTAGCGATATATCTTTATCAATAATGCTTGTCAAATTGTAATTGATAAAACTCATAGCAGCGATCGCCATCGGCAGCAAATTTAATTAGTTTCCAACGCTTGAAAAAGAGGGTCAACTTTGTAATGGCTGTTTTATTTGAATGGCAAGCGATCGAGTGCGTATCTATTTCGTAACCAATCAAGAGTAATGAGTGAAAATTTACCCGTAGTTAGCTTTACTGCCGCTCGCACCCAAATTACCGAAGGAGGTCAGCCACAGCATTTAACTTTCCATCTCAGCGAATCCGCACCAGCAGGAAGCTTAACCGTCAAATTAAATATCGGCACTCTCGATGGTGAAGGGGTCGATCCCGAATTTCTTCCCGAACTGATTAGCAATATTGTTGATTTCGGACAGGTTGAATCAGACGGCACAAATATCGCCAGTTTGACCATTACTCAAGGTGCTACATAAGCAATGTTTGGTATTTCCGCGATCGCAGACGATCTTGACGAAGGTGATGAAACCTATTCTCTGAGTCTATTGCTAGACGAAACTTACATTGCCGATCCTAATTCCACCACTATTGAGGACAATATGACTTCCCCTACAGTTAGCATTACTCCAGAAAATGTCAGTGTTACCGAGGGAGAAACCTTTAGCTGGAATATTAGTCTTTCTCAATCCGCACCAGAAGGAGGTTTAGCTTTATCTCTCCCAATTACCTTTAATAATGACCCCGCCCCAGGAGACGTAGAGTATAACATCGATGGCAGTAGCAATATAGCCGATTTTGAGTTTGTTGTTGAAGAGGGTGTATCCGAAAGCTTTAATATCACGATCGCCGAAGGAGAAACAGAAGCAGTCTTAGTCTCTCAAGCTATCAGTGATGATGTAGCTGAAGGAGAAGAAGTATTTACTACAGTGATCGCCGAAGGAGATGGTTATCTAGTCGATTCCGAGAACAGTGAAGTAACTACCACTATTGAAGATACTTCCTTCGGTGATAATGCTGTCTCCATCGAAAACTTCAGTTTTGAAATTCCTGCTTTACCCTCTCCTGAAGAGTCGCCAGGTAATTTCTTTCTTTCGGTTACAGAATCGCCTACCCAAGATTCTGTTCCAGGGTGGAAAGCATATAATCCTAATGGTTTGCTTACAGGTATTCCGCTTACTCCTGGTGCAGTTAATTTTACAGATGCAGGAATATCAAATGTCAGTAACTTTTACTCAGAGGACGCTCCTGATGGCAAAAACGCTGGCTATAGCTTTATCCTCGATGAAGTTGGTAGTGGTGTTGTCGGTTTAAGTCAAACTCTTGACGAACAGTTGACTGCCAATACTCGCTACACCTTACAGGTTGATGTTGGCAATCCCGCACCAAATCCCTTTGTTCGAGCGGATTTGTCGGGTTTCCCAGGCTACCGAGTAGAATTAGTTGCAGGTGGAGAAGTTCTCGCTCAAGATAATAACAGCCTCAGTATTGCAGAAGGAGTATTTGAAACCTCTACTGTGACCTTCACTGCCCCTGAAATGCACTCTTCCTTGGGAGAAGAATTAGAAATCCGCTTGGTTAACATTGCAGAAACTTCTGGTTTGGAAGTTGATAATAATGTCAAATTAGTTGACTTTGATAATGTTAGATTATTTGCTGAAACCATCGAACCCACTCTACCAACTATTAGTGTAGTAGCAGAACCAACTGAAGTAGAAGAAGGTTCGCAACTGCTATGGAACTTTGAGCTTACTGAACCTGTAGGTGAAGGCGGTTTGACTGTCGCACTGGATTTAGTCGAGGACACCGATCCTTTGCCTGGGGATATTACTTACTTTGTCGATGATAGTGAAAACGTTACCGACTTTGAACTAATAATTAATGAAGAATCTGGTTTAATTGAACAGGCATTAGTTACTCTGGCTGAAGGCGCAACCGAGGCTACTTTAGTTAATGACATTATTGCCGACAATGCAACAGAAGGTGAAGAGAGCGTTAGCTTTGCTTTATCCGAGTCTGATGAATATGGTATTGATTCGGAAGTCAATGCAGCCAGCTTTACCATCCTCGATACTTCCACCGATTTAAATACATCCACTTCGACCTCAATTTCTTTTGAACTAAACGATCTTCTGGTTCCTGCACGTGAAGCAGTGGTTGATGTAACATTCGATCTCAACTATGTTTCAGGCATTGAAGATAGTGAGTTTTTGTCTGTTGGCGAAATAGCTGATTCTATTGAGAATTATCTTGCTGATAATTCTGCTGATGGCGACTTCTTGGAAGTCATAACTGAAGATCTAGCTGAATTTTTAGTAACTGATGCTGGTTTGGGTATTGGTGATGTAGCTGACTCGATTACTGTGGAGTTAGATATTGAACCTAATTTTGATATTCCTTTACCTTTTTCAGTTACTTCTACTGTTGAAATAGCTGAAATTTAATCTACAGTATAGCGATCGCTTTTCTAATATCGGAGGTGCGATCGCTATTATGCTCGTGTCGTGCCGATAAATGATGGACGAGGTATAGACTGGTTGACGGTGGTGGTAGTGCCAGAAAAAGACTTTATGGCGCAGATACATGAAAATACCCGCAATACAGTATTGTTGTGTTCGGCTGCTTTAATAGGAGCGATCGTTATTGGTATTGCTACAGCTCGTTGGGTAACTCGTCCGATTTTGAGAATTTCTGATGCTTCGGATAAATTAGCCTTTATTTAGATGGCGTAATCTTCGATATCAGCGATCGCAAGCGTGCAGAAGAGGCTTTAAGAATTGCCGAAGAAAACTACCGCAGTATTTTTGAAAATGCTCTCGAAGGTATCTTTCAATCTTCACCCCAAGGCTACTACGTAAGCGTCAATCCCTCACTGGCAAAGATATACGGTTACGATTCGCCCCAAGAATTGTTAGAGAGTGTTACCGATATTAGCGAACAGGTTTATGTCGATCCCGAAAAAAGAGCCGAGTTTAGGAGATTAATGACCAAAGAAGGTAAAGCTAAAGACTTTGAATATCGCTGCTATTGCAAAGATGGCAGCATTATCTGGACGCAAATCGATGCTCGCGTGGTTCAAGACGATCGCGGTCAGGTTCTCTATTACGAAGGTATCGTTCAAGATATCAGCGATCGCAAACGTCGCGAAGCGGAATTAAGAAAGCAATTAAAGGAATTAAAGATCGAAATCGACCACAACAAACGAGAAAAGGAAGTAGCTATGCTGACTAAAAGCAATTACTTCCAGCAGGTACAAAAGGAGATTGAAGAAGTAGATTTGGATGAATTCTGGAACTAAAAAATGAACCTATTCCAGTTTCCGTGATCGCAATTATTATTGTGTCTTAAATCGATTAAGGTTTATGATTTACAATATAAAAAATTAAACTTGTTTTGATCAAAAATCAAATATTTTTAATCTTTGGTTTACTAGTTAAACTGTTTTTTTGCGAATATAGATTTTTGATAGACTAGTATACTTATTAATATTTATCTTTTAAAGATTATACTATCTTACTTTTCTTACATTACCTTTTTGTTTAAATTACAGACAAAACTAATTATTTATTAGGTAAAAATGTGAGCAAATAAGTATAAGATTCTTTTACAAGAATTAGCGATATATCTTTATCAATAATACTTGTCAAATTGTAATTGATAAAACTCATAGCAGCGATCGCCATCGGCAGCAATTTTAATTAGTTTTCAACGCTTGCAAAAGAGGGTCAACTTTGTAATGGCTGTCTTATTTGAATGGCAAGCGATCGAGTGCGTATCTATTTCGTAACCAATCAAGAGTAATGAGTGAAAATTTACCCATAGTTAGCTTTACTGCCGATCGCACCCAAATTACCGAAGGAGGTCAGCCACAGCATTTAACTTTCCATCTCAGCGAATCCGCACCAGCAGGAAGCTTAACCGTCAAATTAAATATCGGCACTCTCGATGGTGAAGGGGTCGATCCCGAATTTCTTCCCGAACTGATTAGCAATATTGTTGATTTCGGACAGGTTGAATCAGACGGCACAAATATCGCCAGTTTGACCATTACTCAAGGTGCTACATAAGCAATGTTTGGTATTTCCGCGATCGCAGACGATCTTGACGAAGGTGATGAAACCTATTCTCTGAGTCTATTGCCAGACGAAACTTACATTGCCGATCCTAATTCCACCACTATTACTACCACTATTGAGGACAATATGACTTCCCCTACAGTTAGCATTACTCCAGAAATTTTAATTGCTACCGAAGGCGAAACCTTTGCTTGGAACTTTAGCTTAGACCAACCCGCACCAGCAGGAGGTTTATCCCTATTTCTGCCGATTACAGTTAATAACGACCCCGCACCTGGGGATGTGGAATACAACATCGACGGTAGCGAGAATATTTCAGATTTTGAATTCGTAACTAATAATGACTTATCTGTTGGCTTTAATCTGACTATCACCGAAGGCGCGACAGAAGCAACCTTAGTATCCGAAGCGGTAAGCGATGACATAACAGAAACTGATGAAAGCTTTACTACTGTTATTGCTGATGGCGAAGATTATCAAGCAGATTCTGAACAAGATGAGGTGACTACAATTATCACTGAGTTACCTGTGGTTAGTTTAGTGACGGAAGAAGCAACCGCAGCAGAAGGCAATACTTTTACTTGGGACTTTAGTTTGAATCAACCCGCACCAGAAGGCGGACTGACTTTATTCCTTCCCGTAACCGACAATAATGACCCCGCACCTGGGGACGTAGAATATAACATCGACGGTAGCAGCAACATTAGCGACTTTGAATTTGTAGTTGAAGATGATGTTTCTATTGGGTTTAATCTGACTATTGCAGAGGGGGTGACAGAAGCTAGTTTGGTTTCTGAGGTTGTAGCAGATGATGTTGAAGAAGGAGAAGAAGTTTTTACCACCGTAATAGCTGATGGAGAAAACTACCGCGCTAACCCTGCGCAGAATAATGTAATTACTACTCTTACTGATGCCGATACCTCTACTGACTTACCTACAGTAAGCATTACTCCAGAAAATGTCAGTGTTACCGAGGGAGAAACCTTTAGCTGGAATATTAGTCTTTCTCAACCCGCACCAGAAGGAGGTTTAGCTTTATCTCTCCCAATTACCTTTAATAATGACCCCGCTCCAGGAGACGTAGAGTATAACATCGATGGCAGTAGCAATATAGCCGATTTTGAGTTTGTTGTTGAAGAGGGTGTATCCGAAAGCTTTAATATCACGATCGCCGAAGGAGAAACCGAAGCAGTCTTAGTCTCTCAAGCTATCAGTGATGATGTAGCTGAAGGAGAAGAAGTATTTACTACAGCGATCGCTGAAGGAAATGGCTATTCGATCAATCCCGACCAAAATGAAATTACCACCACTATTTCCGATGCGGATACTTCCACTGACTTACCAACAATAAGTGTAGTAGCAGAACCAACTGAAGTAGAAGAAGGTTCGCAACTGCTATGGAACTTTGAGCTTACTGAACCTGTAGGTGAAGGCGGTTTGACTGTCGCACTGGATTTAGTCGAGGACACCGATCCTTTGCCTGGGGATATTACTTACTTTGTCGATGGTAGTGAAAACGTTACCGACTTTGAACTAATAATTAATGAAGAATCTGGTTTAATCGAACAGGCATTAGTTACCCTCGCAGAAGGCGCAACCGAGGCTACTTTAGTTAATGACATTATTGCCGACAATACAACAGAAGGTGAAGAGAGCGTTAGCTTTGCTTTATCCGAGTCTGATGAATATGGTATTGATTCGGAAGTCAATGCAGCCAGCTTTACCATCCTCGATACTTCTACCGATTTAAATACATCCACTTCGACCTCAATTTCTTTTGAGCTAAACGATCTTCTGGTTCCTGCACGTGAAGCAGTGGTTGATGTAACATTCGATCTCAACTATGTTTCAGGCATTGAAGATAGTGAGTTTTTGTCTGTTGAAGAAATAGCTGATTCTATTGAGAATTATCTTGCTGATAATCCTGCTGATGGCGACTTCTTGGAAGTCATAACTGAAGATCTAGCTGAATTTTTAGTAACTGATGCTGGTTTGGGTATTGGTGATGTAGCTGACTCGATTACTGTGGAGTTAGATATTGAACCTAATTTTGATATTCCTTTACCTTTTTCAGTTACTTCTACTGTTGAAATAGCTGAAATTTAATCTACAGTATAGCGATCGCTTTTCTAATATCGGAGGTGCGATCGCTTTAGTAGTAAAGATAAGATAGTATTAATATTAGGGTACACTATGTACATAGAGTACAGAGTTTAAATTATGCGTTCCCTATCTTCTGGAAAAGCGAGAAATCATTTTGCCGATACACTGAATCATGTAGCTTATGGTTCAGAGCATATTGCGATCAAGCGTTCTGGGAAAGAGCCTGTTTATATGATTCCAGCTAAAGACTACGAATTATTTCAAAAACTTTTACAGCAAGCAGAAGATCGAGCCGATATTCAAGAAGCAGAACTGCGAATGACTGATTCAAAACAAGAGAGATTGAGTTTTGACGAATTTTTCTCGGAATTAGAGGTCTAATGTGAGTCGCTATCGGATCGAGTTTGATCGCCGTGTTAAAAAAGATTTGCGCTCGATTTCTGCTAAAGAAATACAACGAATCAAAATGGCAATAGCAAAACTTGCCGAAAATCCTCGACCTTTTGGTTGTAAAAAATTAAAAGGGGAAAATAACGAGTATTTTAGAATTAGAGTTGGCAATTACAGAGTTATCTATACGGTTGAGGATAACGTTCTGCTAATTGTAATAATTCGTGTGGGGCATCGTCAGGAAATTTACGATAATCTCTAATTTCAAAGTTTAACTCTTAATAGAAACTTGTTAAGATGGACGATCGCCATACTGTAACTAGCTAAAAATATGGGTATTGCATTTGAAATAGCCATCAATGACGAGACAAAAATTGTTGCTGGAATGGAGGAAATTTCAGTACTTTCCTTTATCCTTTGTTACCACAATGCTTTGAGAGATAAGAATGAAAACTTAGATAGTATTGAGCTACAGGTAGGCGGTTTGCTTCATCACGCCAGACACGATGACGAGCATTTAGATTGGATTAAACGTCATTTGAAAATAGGGGATGAAATCAAAATTCGCGTGGTGGAAAGTTCGGATCTAACGCAACCTATTGCTAGACGAAGGCAAGACCCGAAGTTAGTAGAAAAAGCTCAACGAAAATATTATGAAAACTTGAAACAAGAATATGGAGAATAGTTATTACTGGGTTGATATTCTTGTGATAAACGCAGGGGGACAATATGGCGATCGCCTTAATTCAATCTACAACAACGACATACATAAGTTTTTATAGTCGTCCATGCTGTGGTCTTCAATGCTGTCGAAATCGAGCTTGCCATTAAAAAGATTATTTTTATAACCTTCAAAACGACCAATTAAACGATCCATAAACGTAGCATCATGGATTAGTTTGCCGTTAGCATCAAAATATAGTTGAGTTCCCATGTGTTCGTAGGAATTGATATCGTGGATGGCTTTAGCCGCCATAGTTAGGATACTTGCACCTTGTCTGACTACCTTAGAGGGTACGCGAGGCACAATATCATTGTTGTTTACTACTCGAAAAAAGCGATGTTTGGAATCTGCATCGAAATTCTTACAAAGAACATCATCGCCAATACGAGGCTGTCCGAAGGTATAAGCACCAGCTAGTTCGTATTTTGGTTCTTGCAGTCTTAAGGTAGCATAAGCTAGCGCAGCCAAAGCCCCACCCAAACTATGACCAGTAATCCAGACTGGTTGTTCGTTGGTTTGTAGTTCTTCAAGATGTTCGATAACCACCGACCAAACCGAGTTGAGGCTTTGAAAAAATCCGCTATGGACTTTACCAATGTTGGTAACAGAAGACCAAGATTTTTGAATAGTAGCTGCATCAGTTAACCAATCTTTTTTATCGCTAGTTCCGCGAAATGCCATGATGATTTTATGGTTATCTCCTGTAATAAAGCCTTCTGTACCAGTTTGACGAGAGTTAAAGTATCTGATGTTTTTGGCTATTTCGCTATCAATATTGGCGATCGCTTCAGTACATTCAGAGTCAGGTTTATAGATCGCTTGGGCGCAGTGCGCTAGATAAGCCATGTTTGCTGCACTGAAACCTTGAGCATCGGGATTAAATATTTCCGCGAAATTAATTTGTGAATTCGATTCAACGGTCATAATTATCTCCTCCTATTTAAATAAAGATAGTTTGTCAAATTTCTCCGCCAGCAAATAGTAGAAGGTGACGCGAGACTTATTTCTGGTATCTTTCATCGTGGTACAGACTTCATTAATCGCCCGATCTAAATCTGCATCGCTAGCAGTAAGCTGTAATTTCTTTTTCAAAAACTTTTCTCGAACGCGATCTAACTCTGTTTTATCGCTACAGGAAACTAAGGAGGCATCTCTGTTGGTCAAAGCAATGCCTAAATGTTTGACAATTCCTTTAACTACCTCTTCACTGACATTCTCGGTATATTTTTGAATGTTACTGGCGTATTCGCTGATGCTTAATTTTTGTACTGTCATAGTTTTAACGATTAAAGGTAACTTTGTAGGCGCAATCGCCTGAAGGAACGTTACGATTAACTAGATCGTCTACCGTTTTGGTGTTTTGAATAATTTCCCAACCCACATCAGAAAAAGTCTCTGGTTTAAAGATCTTGTCTGATAAAGGATATTAATCATCCAGCGTGATGGTATCTGGATAATATTTCATCGATTTGGCAAGATGCTTACGCGCTCCTCTTTTGGATATGTTGCGACCATCGTCTGCGACATCATAATCTGACTTGTTGATTGCAAATACTTCCCATCTCATTTCGGAAGGTGTGAACTCAGCGATCGCATATCCGTTAATTGATGAGTCATAGTGTTCGATATGGGGACTAAAACGCTTGGTCAACTCTGCTATAGACGCTTTATGCAATTTACTTCCTTCACCAGCATCATCACTGCTGTCATTTGAGAAAAAAGGTAAATTGGGCAATTTTTCAGCAATTTTAGCAATATCAGAGGTAATTTCGGTAGCACCTGCCACAGTAGATACAAACTTGTCTATTTCTGAGCGAGCTCCTTCTGATACTCCTGGTGAAGTTAAGGCTGGAGTCATAAATTCTACACCAGCAAGTTTGCTATAATCCATGTTAATTTTGTTTCTTTTTCCTTCAAAATCAGTCTTCAGATAGGAAATCATCGAAGTGTGCATATCTCCCGTAAAGACCACAAAACGACTTGCTTTATTAGTGTTGTGTTTTTTGGTTTCACTGTCTTTGACGGCTTGCAAAATCTCACGACGTTCACCCATGTATGCTTGCCAGTCGTCAATTAAATCGGGCTTATACCAAGCATTGAACCATGCAGTTGCTAAAAGTGTTTGATTTCCCCACACCTTCCAGGCAGCATTGGAATTTTTAACGCCCTCGATCAACCATTTTTTTTGATTTTTACCCAACATAGTTGCTTGAGGATTTGGATTGTCGGAGTCTAGATCGGGCTTACTTCTAAAACTACGGCTATCGGTTAGGAAAAAATCGACCAATGAGCCAAAGCGGAACCGTCTATAGATTAGGTTCTTATGAAGTTCGAGTCCTTCGAGTATTTCTGGTTCTTGGGTGTTACTTGATTCTACTTCTTTAGTGTCAGCTTTTTGGAGTCGAGCAGGAACATAATTCATCCACGCTTTAATCGCGCTGTTATAGAGTTTAGCCCTTGCTTTTCTTTTCTTTTCAAGACTTTCGTCTTTTGTCTTTTCCGCAACAGGGTGTCCATCTACACTTATGGTTTCAGCCTCTCGATCCCAATACCAGTTATCGGCGACTTCGTGATCGTCTAAAGTTATCATCCAGGTATGCTGTTCCATCGCAGCCTGAAGCGCAAGATCTTGACGATAAGTACGATAAATTTGCTGGAAGTTTTCTAATGATGTGGCTCTTTGAGTTTCTGAAGAAGATTGTCCGTAATCGTCTTCTTCCCAGTAAATATCTTTACGGTAGACCTCTCCATAATTAGGAGGATATTGGGAATATTCATAAACAAAGTCCCCCAAATGAACTACAAAATCAACATCTTCTTCTGCTAAATGATAAAAAGCGTTAAAGTAACCAGTGCTGTAATCGTTACAGGTTATAACTGCTAGGCGGAGCTTTTCGATTCGCTCATTTTCTCTAGGAAGGGTTTTGCAACGACCAATGGGGCTGGTTGCTTCACCATAAATAAAGCGATAAAAATAAGTCCGATCTGGCTCTAGCTTTGTATCTAAATCTACCTTGACCGTATAGTCGGTTTCTTTGCCAAATTTTGAGTTAGGAATATCTTCTGAAATGACAATATCGGTTTCTTTAAATTCTCTCTGGCGAGAAACTTCATATTTTAAGGTAATATTTCCGTCACAAGCTTCAGGATTAATTCTCGTCCAAAGGATTACCCCTGTAGGTGTCGGATCGCCTGATGCTACTGACAAACCAAATACACTAGATTTGGGAGTGCTAGATACTACAGTAGGACTCTGCTTCTGGGTAGTTTCTAAAATCCAGACTTCTTTAGCATTTTTAACGGTAGTTAGATAACCTGGATTCTTGGGATCGATAGCTAAAGTCTGATTGTCGTAATGAACGTTAGTTAGGTAAACTTCATCTCCATAACGTATCTTACCTCTTTCGCCAGACGCGTTGGTAATCTTCCAGTTTTGTTTGTCTTCGTCGTAACCATCATCCCAGTAATAACAGTTACGACTATCGCTGAAAGCACCTAAAATATTGCGATCGCCTAACTGCGTTTCTAAAGACCTAATTTTTATATTGTCATTGTGCTGAAGCTCTCCCGTCTTACCTTTAAGCTGTAGCTTTGTTTGACCACTACGATCTAACTGAGGAAAAAAATAGCGTCCATTATCGGCAGCAATTAAGTATTGACCGCTTTTATTTTTGAGATAGAAGGTATCGTCGAATTTAACAACTGTTTGAATCTTATTTTTGTTAGTCATGGTGTTATTCCTGAAAAGCTAAATGTTTTTAATAATCGATATCTGTTCTATAGTTGGATTTTTTTAGAGCATTGGCAAAGAATTGTTTGATTGTTTCTCAGATCATGATTAAATTTTCTCTTTGAGAATTTTATTTAATTGGGTATTGACCAGGATTTCACTTCACCTAGAGTCACAGGAACCCAATCTGCTACATCAATGGTGAATCGGTATAGTTTACGGGCGCGACGACTATTTTCGGGATCGAAAAATTTGAGTTTGACATCCCAACAATCACTGTGTAAACGACAATACGGACTTTTTTCCACTTCGATGGTGTCTAACTCCCGTCCTTCAGCGATCGCTTGAGCAAATACAGAGGCAGCTTGAAAAGCATTGGTAGCAGCAAAGTTTAAAGCGCGATCGCGGGAAGTTTGTCCTAAGTTACGCAGGTCGTAGTAGACTCGATTGAGAAAACTAAAGAGCGATCGCCGTATATCATCTACCTCGCTTGATTCTACTATTGTTGCTAGTGCTGCATCTACCAGGGTATTTACCTTCCAGCCATAGATGCCTCGGAGGTTACGTAATTTGATCACAGGCACTACCTGACCCGAAAACAACTCGACAGTGCGCGAAGTAAGACGGGCGGGAATGCTAACTCGCTCCACAAACTCGTCGCTATCTTCTGGCTCTATTTGTCCTGCAAGCAGCATTAGAAGTATTTCGTAAATTTCCGCTCCGAAAGGATTTTGAGGTTCGATGGCGTAAATGGGAGTTAAATCCATATTTACAGTCCAGATCAAAGAGCGACTTTCAGACGGATTGCGGTCTAAATAATCCACCATTTGGCATGCGTCATAGGGATTAGCTGGAACCAGTAGACTATCCACATTGACGGCGGACATGAGTTGTTTGAAAGAATCCCGTCGGGCTTCGCTACCAAAATCATAACCAAGAGTGCCAAGGGCGTAGATCTGTCCGCTGTGAGCGGTGCTAGGAGTTACACCAGATGGGGCTACGGTGATGGACGATGGTGTAATTTGGGCTTGAGGGTTGGATGCTGAGTCAGGTTCTACTCGAACCGAAGCACTTTCTGGAATGGGCGAATTAGATAAAATGGGAGCTGCCGAACCACTTACACTTGAAGGTAGATAAGGAGTAGCTGGCAAATTGGGATTGAGGGGTGGAGCGTTATTTAAATCCTCGTTTTTACCAGAAGCTGCGATAAAATGACCGTCATCAATGCGAGTAACGCTGTTGCCTGTAAAGGAAATGCTGACCGAAGGTTGCCCAAATAACAAATTCATTGCTCCAGGGAGATTGAGCTTACCATTGAGGCAGCGTTCTGGTTCTTCAACCTCTTGAGCATCGCAGACAATTGCCGTGTTAAGCAAAGCAGCGCGGATCGCTTCAGCATCAATCGGCTTACCCTGTTGTAGTTTCAAGCTCATCAGCAGTGCAATAATACCCGTCATTACTGGTGCAGACATACTTGTTCCCGTTAGCCGTTTGGGTTCTTCTGTACCTGGTTGCGCCCCTAAAATCTTCTCCCCAGGAGCTAAAATACCTTCAAGTTGGTAGTTACCGCCCCAATTACTAAACTTAAACGGTTTACCATTATCTTTCATTGCCCCTACGGCTAAAACTCCTGGCAGCACTGCGGGAATACACCAGCATTCGCCTTTATTATTCCCCGCTGGCGCAACTATTAAAATGTTGTTGTCTAAACATTTTTTAATTGCCTGTTTTAGTAAATCCTGAGCTTCACCTGTTTGGGTAGGACGACAAGCTGCACAGTGAATGATGTTTGCGCCTAATTCTAGGCCTAGCTCAAAGCCACGAGCTAAGTTAAGAACCGAAATAAATTCTTCGTTGTCACCTGTAGTGTTGAGCGGGATATTAATAACGCGACAATCGGGAGCGATACCAGGAGCTGGGGTATTTTCCTGACCCACTATGGTGCTGGTGATATGGGACGCATGATGATCTCCTTTGATCCGATTGATGATCTCTTCAGGCAGAACAGCCCTAATTTTTGCCAGCTTTTCCTCTTTTTTGAGGTCGCTATTATCAATGTCTCGATAAATGGCGTAAGCTTCGGCAGAAATAGGCTCTGGAGCTTCATGCCAATGGGGAAATACTTTAGAAAGGTTAGCCCCCTCAAAGCAAGACAGTTGGTTGTTGGGATTGCTGTCGAGAATTACCACTGTAACACGAGAATCGCCTAAAGTGCGATCGCGTAAATTGGCAAGTCCTGGTAGGCGATCGTCGAGGTCGTGGGGATGTAGTGCAATAGGTTTGGTGACAGTAGTTTCTGTTTCGGGTTTAGTGGTATCCCGACGGGGTAGAGAACCTAACATAAATTCGCCCACGGAAGATTCTTGGATATAGTCTAAGCCTGTGGCTTGGGCAAAGCACTCGCTATCCCCATTGCCTAACCCACAGGAAGCTAACCCCATACTATTGGCTACCAGATAGAGATTTTGATACAGTACGCCAACGTGCTTTGCTATTAAGGCATAAGCTCCAAAGGCATACTTCCAAAATAGTCGTTCAAAACGGGCTGTCATTACCAGCAGCACTTGAGGCTTATCGTGTTCGCCACTAGTTTTATATGCGTGAGTAATCAAAGAATCAATGTGGGCATTGTTGTCTGTAAGTTTTTCTAGCTGATGATTGAGGGGGTCGTAGTGATAAAGACCCGATTCGAGTCCTTCACAGTGACGCACCACGGGGTAAATTTCTAGTTCGTAGAGGCTACCTCCATTAGGATAAGGACGATGGGTAAGCTCGCAGTCTAGTTGCGATTCATCTAATTGATAAATATCTTTAACACGAGCGGTACGATATAGCAGTTCACCTAATTGTTCTAAAGTTATGGGATGAGTATCGTCGTATTCCCTAATCGACTGTCGCGTCTCGATCGCCTCGGTTAAAGTTAAATCTCCTTGAGTAATAATTGCTAAATTGGGTCGCGGTAAAGGGACGACTTTATCGCTCATTGGTGGTTTCACCGCTGAAATTTGAGGCAGTAAATCGGTAAATTGCTCTCCGTGAGTCAGAGGATAATCGTGACGACCCGAACGACTGCGACTGTGAAACAGAAGATTATGAAATTCCCAAACCTGAAGCGATAAGCCTGACGGCATGACTTCGTTACGCGGTTCTGATTCGGTAGTCAGAAACTGTGTCGCCCATAGTAGATGTAAAAATTGTTGGATAATTTCAGGAGATAAATCCGCAAAGGCGGTAAGAGTAGCAATTGACTGGGGTTGAGCCAAAAGAGCCAATAAACCGCTAGCCCGCCAGTCCAACAACCTAATGCGGAATTTAGATAGGGGGGACTCTAGCACCATTTCACCATCGTATTGGCGTTGATAAGCAAAGCGAGATAAACTAACCGCAGTTTCGCTCCAATCAGGCGCGATCGCGTTTAATTCTGCTGTGTCTACCATTGGTATGGCGATCGCTAATGTCCCTACTTCTAAATTGCCGTAATCTAGCATAATGCCCTATCTCGCTGGAAATTGCTTGTAAAACCTGAAAATCATTAGTGTTTATCAAAAGCTTTTAGCTCTAAGCCTTAAGCTCCAAGCTGATACTTATTAATGCTCTTTCGCTTGTCAAAAACTTAAAAAGCTCAAAGGGGTTAATACCAAGCGCGTCTATACTTTGTCCGTCAATCAGTTGGGATCTAAAACTCCATGCTGATTTGATTGAAGTTTATAGCCTATAGCTGGGGCGAAGCCCTTTATGGTGCGTTAAAGTGATTAGCTAACGCACCAGTTTCGTAAACTCTTAAGAGTTTGCTGCTTAGTTACCAGGTATAGTTTAAGACTCTATTTAATTGAAGCTAATAGCTAATAGCTAATAGCTAATAGCTAACGGCTAAAAGCTTTTTGATAACCTGGAATCAATCAAACGAAACAGTAGCTAACTATTCCGCTTCATCTCCGTCATAGGAACAAGCACAATAGCAAGCTAAGGTTACGTTATTTGTAACTAGTGAAGCAGTCGCTCCAACTGTAGTGCCGAGATTTTCTTCGGTCAACTCAGCTAGTAAGTCGGCTTTTGTTCCCTGAGTTACCCTCACTACAGGCTGTGCCTGTTGGGGAATGATGTTTTTCTTATCCATGAGTTTTTCCTTTGTTTGAGCCGATTAGAAAAGCCAGATATTTGAGTAACATCGGGTTTGCCCTAAGGAATTGGATATTACCCAAACAACTTGGCTACCGTATATAATCGAGCTTTAAGTTCTACATTATTGGTCAGAGATACCCCGCCTTTTAACAGTTAAAATTGGGGCTTTCTCTGATTTCGTCAAACGAAACAGTAACAGCTATTACGCTTCATCTCCGTCATAGGAACAAGCACAATAGCAAGCCGTTGAGACTTTATCTGTCACCATAGAAGCAGTTGCTCCAGCTACAGTGCCGAGGTTTTCTTCAGTTAATTCAGCGAGTAAGTCGGCTTTAGTTCCCTGAGTAGATCGTTGTACGGGCTGTGCCTGTTGGGGAATGATGTTTTTCTTATCCATGAGTTTTTCCTTTGTTTGAGCCGATCGCGGAAGCCAGATATTTGACTAACATCGGGTTTGCTCTAAGCGAATGGATGTTACCCAAACAACTTGGCTACCGTATATAATCGAGCTTTAAGTTCTACATTATTTGCCAGAGATACCCCGTCTTTTAACAGTTAAAATTGGGGCTTTCTCTGATTTCATGAAACGTAGCACTAACAGCTATTCCGCTTCATCACCGTCATAGGAACAAGCACAATAGCAAGCCATTGAGACTTTATCTGTCACCATAGAAGCAGTTGCTCCAGCTACAGTGCCGAGGTTTTCTTCAGTTAATTCAGCGAGTAAGTCGGCTTTAGTTCCCTGAGTAGATCGTTGTACGGGCTGTGCCTGTTGGGGGATGATGTTTTTCTTATCCATAAAATTTTCTCCAAAGAGAGTGTTAGTTTAATCTGACCGCTTATAGGTGGGTCTAACCTCTCCTTCTTATTTGGGAAGAAGCTTGTCAGCAGCATTATTTGAAGCGTATATAAAGTGGCTGCAAAAACCGTTCGTTAAAAAGGCATCGGAATTGAATTCATTTGTGCTTCTGGTAATGGTGTATCCCGCCAGCCCAGCTTTACGGGTATGTCATACAGTCGCCCTGCACCAAACCGCGACCAAAAGTGGCGCATTCCTGGAATGATTACCTTGACTACGTTCAAACCAATATCGGGTCGCGTCTGATCTAGCACCAGGGTTTCTAACCCCGCTTGCCGAGCAATTTCGATACAGGTCATGACATCTGTATAAATATCATTGCTCCAGCTTTGAGGATAATCCTGAGCAGTCTTCACTGGAACGGTGGTATCGGGAGCGAGATAGAGCTGATTCTCTAGAGTTACGCTCAGCATCCACTGTTTGAATTCTGCCCCTAGTTCCTCTGCGGGAATTTTGTCTAACTCTAGACCGAGTTGGTTTACTTCAGTCAAGGCTCGTAAAATAGCAATTTTAGGATCGAGGTGGCAACCAAACCCAGCAATAATTCGCTCTGTGTTGCCATCGGTACGGCGAGACAAGGCAGTAACGGCAGGAATCCCTAAATCGGCAGTTACATCTAATACCCAAAGTTCGCGGTTGTTTTGCCGATAAAATTCTTGTAGTTGTAAAAAGTATGGCTCGTCAAAGCTAGCCAAATTTACCTGGGGTCGCTGTAGACGGTTGTACCACCATAAACCTACGCTATCCCGTTCTACCAGTTCCAGAAATCCTTGTAAAATTGCTTCTTCTAAAGTATTGCCAGCAGCATTACCGTTAGAGTCGGCTTTGCAGAAACGATGGTCTTTAGGTAAGGGATAGGCATAATAACAAAAAGCGGTAGGTAAGTACTTGTGAACCTGTTCTGTCAGCGACCATACTGGTGTCCAGTCGATCGCCTGAGTCGGATCGAACCGTTGGGGTATCCAGTCGTGAGCGACGGTCTTTTGTTGATTTAAAATCTCGCGGTTGGCGTACTGGCGATCGCTAAACAGCAAACATTGTTCGGGATGTATTGCTCCCTCTAACTCGGCTAGGGTTGCCCGAATCCGAGGCTCATCTCCCTGATAGATACCAGAATAGCGTTCTACTGCCTCGCAAAAACCACTGGCTTGGGACTGGCGATCGCTTTTTCCTTTACCAGAACTTTTATAGCGTAGAGCATGACGCAAACCCTTTAGGGAAGTAGCATTACCAAAGCTATGACTGGCTCGATAGGTATGCACCAACGGATTGCTAGGGTCAGAAATTCGCACCAACTCGGTTACAACTCCCGAAATTGGGCTAATTAAATGTCGATGCTTCTCTACGGTTTGGCTGGGGGTTACAGCCCGATGACCGCCATCACTAGTAAATTGCTTGAGGCGAGAACGAAGTTGAATCGGTTCAAAGCCCCGTTGGTGCAGTAGTTTCGGATTGCCACAGGTAGGGCATTGAGGACGATAGGGCAGGGCGTGGGTTTTAAGCTCTAGAGAGATACAATCGAAAGTAAGAATATTACCTTCTAAGGTCGATAGAGTCTTCTCTTCTAGCTCTTGTTTAATTAACCACTTTGCTACCTCCGTCGTTGCTAACTGCAACCCCGTCTGAAGGGTTGAAGGCAACATTACTGGGGTCATCGGCAAACAGCCAGATATTTTATCCTGCTGCTTTTGTCGCAAAATCATAGTCTCAAGCTCCCGATTGCCTCGCAGTCGATGCGCCAAACAATCCCAACAGCCCGTTCCCGCTTCAAAAATTGGTCCCAGCCAAAGTATTCTGCCTACGGGCTTCACCAATAACCAGGGTTGTCTAGTTTGACAAGCTTGTTGGTTAATTTCGGCTAACTCCTGTCGCAGATAGTCATCGGTTAGCACCACCGTTAATGTTGGTGACTCTGAGGAGCGATCGTTATTGCTTTGAGTCTGAATTCCTACCGCAGCCAAGGCAGCAGCTAACGGCTCTGTATCCACCTGCCCTAGAGCCTTCAGGACTACTCGCGCCGATCGCATACATCGGACTGCCTGAGACGGTGCTATCCCCAAAGCACTCCAAAATCCTGCTGTTTGAGGAGACAAATTTGTTGACCCTTCAGTTAGATAGCCTTTATTCTCCAGGCGATCGAGGACGTGGTCGATATGTTCTGGTAAAACCTGCCCCTCTAACTTTTGCACGATCTGCTCTAGACTATGTTCTCCAGTTAACAGAGGCAAAATTTGACAATAAAGTTGTCCAGTCAGCACATGGGTAGATTGTTCGCTCAACAGGTATACCTGTTTTGGTTCGACAACCTCAATCTGGTAGTGAGGCTTGATTTGAGGAATGGTAGTCAGTTTCATAACACTTTTACTCCATAGCATCATGTATCAGCGTTAGGACATCCTTTAAAATTCTTACTTGCTACTTGCTACTTGCTACTTTCGAGCAGATAACTAATCTGTCCTAACGTAACTTTGTACAGCTATAGCTATGCCCAAATGCGACCCCGACGGAAGGGTGGCTCATTTTCTTGGCGCTGATGGTCTTTATACATGGCTTTCCACTTGCCATAGTCCTCTAGTCCAGTCGCCAGTATGGTTGGTTTGGGACGCGATCGCATTATCTTAGAAGCAGAATTAGCAGCAATGCCTAACTCAAAATTGATTTCCGTATCGCCTGAAGGAACATTTTTACGTACAGCGTCTTTGGTACTCTCAACCTGCTTATTTCCCTGGAAAATTTGCAGATAAACATCGGGTAGAGTATCCTTTGGCGAATCTTTAAAAGCAGATTCGTCGAATACGATCTCGTAATTGCCTTGAGCATTAGTTACCGCAGTTCCGCATAAATCATCGTGTTTGACATCTTTATCCCAAACTTCAACACGGAGATTAGGAATCCCCGAACCAGAACCGCGATCGACGATACGACCAAAAATACGAAAGTTAGACATATTTATTCTCTGCAAAATTAGATATGATGCTACGACCAAATGCGTCCCCGACGGAAGGGAGGCTCATTTTCTTGACGCTGGTGGTCTTTAAACATGGCTTTCCACTTGCCGTAATCTTCTAGTCCAGTCGCCAAAATTTTAGGTTTCTTGCGCTCCTGTATTTTTGGTGGCACTGAAGCTTTTTCTTCTGGTTGAGTTGGTTCTGATTTAGCTTTTGCCGTGGTTTTCTTCCCACGAGTTTTCCGACGGGTTGGGGTTACTTCTTCTGGCATAGTTATTTATTCTCCTAATTAGTTTTTAGGTAGTGGGTAGTGGGTAGTAGGAATTTCTCATTTCATTTAGGGTTGCTATTGATGCTATTGAATTAAGGGTCAACAGTCACAACAGTCTTAACCCCAAATAGAAGTCATAACCTGCTGATAACTGGGATAGCGAAATTGGGGTGGATCGTTATAGTTAGCCCCATGCATCAAGTCCATCCGAATATGTAGGAGGTCTTCACCTCGACCATGAACAATATCTACCGATCGATGGGGGAAAATAAGATCGGGTCTTTTTACTGGAACTGCAAGTTTTGGTAATCTCATGATTTTGAAGGCGTTTAGCTATTTGATTTCCAACAAAGCGCGATCGAGAATTAATAAGGAGTAGACCAAGAGCGAACTTCGCCCAAAGTAACTGGCACTAGGTCACTCACATCGATAGTAAAGCGGAATACTTTTTTAGCTCTGCGACTATTTTCTGGGTCGAAGAATTTTAACTGTACGTCCCAACAATCGCTATCCAGACGACAGAAAGGACTCTTTTGGACGTTAATGCTATCTAACTCCATTCCCGTTGCCACTGCCTCTGAGAAAGTAGAAGCAGCCTGAAAAGCATTGGTAGCAGCAAAATTGAGTGCGCGGTCTTGAGAAGTTTGACCTAAATTCCGCAAGTCATAGTAAACGCGGTTGAGGAAACTACCAAGAGATCTTCGCATTTGCTGTTCATCAACATCTCCTTCTTGAGTTCTTACTGCTTCAAGAGCCGAACCAACTAAGGTGTTAACCTTCCAGCCATACATTCCGCGAGGACTTTCAGGTTCGATTACTGGCACAATCTGTCCTGAAAACAGCCTTACTGTCCTTCCCGTGATGCGTCCAGGAATACTGACTCGCTCGATATACTCGTCGTTGTCTTCAGCCTGTACCTGTCCCGACAAAAATTCTTGAAAAACTTCATAGACATCACGAGCAAAAGTACCTACAGGCTCGATCGCATAAATAGGAGTCAATTCCATATTCAAAGTCCAAATCAAAGACTTGGCTTCGGAAAGATTCTCTCCTAAGTAATCCACCATCTGACGAGCATCATAGGGGTTAGCTGGCACTAAAATGCCAGGTTCGATTGCCACACCCGACATAAATTGTTTAAAAGAGTCTCGTCTAGCTTCAGAGCCAAAATCGTATCCCAGTGTACCAAGGGCATACACTAAATTTACTTCGGATATATTGCTGGGTGCTTGACTGGCGTTAACAAAGTTAGCAGATTGAGTAGGCATAGAAGTTGTTCGATCGGCAGATGTATTAGAGGTATACATAGTTTCAGCAGCAGAAGCAGTAACTAATTCGCTTGATTTGACTTCTCGATCTTCGCTATTGGAGACAACAGTTTGTTTTGACTCGGTTTCTAACTCGTTGGAAACTGCTGTATTAGCTAAAACTTCAGTACTGGTGTTATCGTTGCCACCGCAACCGCAACCCGAAGCTTCAATGGTTTGTAATTCTTTCGTCATAATTTCTCCTGTTAAATATTTAAGCGCACTAAAAATATCCAGCTTTCCTACTAAACAACGCTGATGGTCGTTTTTCAAGCTAAAATCGCAAGGTAGAGCAGTCTTTAACAAGGCAGTGCGTACCTGCTGTGGATCGATTTCTCCGTATTGATGTTGCAAACTTAGTAATAAAGCAGCAACCCCAGTAACAATCGGCGTAGCAAAGCTAGTGCCACTTAGCCTTACCGTCCCCCCTCCTGGCTTTGCCCCTAATATATTTTCACCTGGGGCAAGAATGCCCTGACTTTGGTAGGTTTTCCCCCAGTTGCTAATTTCTAGAGGTTGTCCTAAACCATCCATTGCCCCTACTGCTAAGACTGCTGGGAGTGCTGCTGGAACGTGCAAACACTCACAGCCATCATTGCCCGCTGCTGCCACAATTAAGACATTATTTTCCTGGCACAGACGCACTGCACGCTTGAGCCAATCTTCGGCTTCGCCGTCATCAGTTAGTTGTCCCCCACTAATATTAATAATGTCTGCGCCAGCACTAACTGCTTGTTCGATCGCACGAGCTAAATCGAGTTGAGACAGGCTACGTTGTCGGTCGGAAAATACAGGAACGATCGATCCTTTACATTTAGGGGCAATCCCAGGAAGCGCAGAATTAGGCTGACCAAAGATAATGCTAGTCACATGAGTTCCATGGGTAGACATAGTGCCATCAAGACTAGCTTCCCCTTCAACCAGAGTAGGCAATCGAGCCAAATTAGCTCCCTCAAAACAGGGATGAGTTTGGTCAACTAAACCATCTAAAATTGCTACGCAAATCTTGGGGTCACCTTTAGTTTTTGACCATAATTGTTGAATACCAGGTAGCTTAGTAAGATCGAACATTTGAATTATTTTATACTTTTAATTGATAAAGTTATTTTCTAGATATATTTGATCTATATTTCTTTTTTTTGTTAAATAATAATGTCAATCAAAAAAATATAATTGATACTTACACGACACTCACTATTGCGCGAGCCTACAGACTATTTAATTATTTTTTTAATATTACAGATTAAGGATGTAATGTTTGGCGAACCCGCTAGTTAATGACTTTGTATACTGCATTTCACTATCTCGCTTCAATTTGTATTTTTAATTGGTCAGTATAATATATCTGACTTTTTAATCTTAAAATACTGTCGAATTCATATCAATTACTACTAGTTGTTTAACCTTTTTATTTGTAGCTAAGGATTATTTTATTACAGAATCGATCTATTTTTTTCTACAATTAATAATTCATGATTTTACGACTTTATATATTGCTATTTATTCAACACTATATATAAAAGTAAGAAAGATCGTTGATCCAAAATGTGTTTGTTTATCTTAAGGTTTTTGTCAATTTTTTATAAAATAAAGGAATAGAAAAAAAGCAATAATTCATTAAAAAAAATACGAAATCTAATAAAGACTACAAGGGGAGCATCCCAGTTATGCAACTGAGTAATTGTACTTGATTACTGAAACGACGTTTTCAACGTGAGTTCGATGAGTTGTAAGAAGACGTATAAATATAGGAAAAAGGTAAAGGGGTAAGGGTTAAGGGAACGATAGAACAACCTTTTCCCGTTAACCTTTACCCTTTAACCCAGTCCTAACTTGTCTAATATTTCTTCGTCGAACTCACGTTTATCTGTATTTTGGCTCTCGCTACCGATCAATTTATCTAGCAATTGCTATGGTTTAAAGCGCACTATTCGATCTTGTAGTGACGCTGCTATCAGAAGGTGCAATTTGATTTTGCACCAAGGTTGCTGTCATCGGTGTAAAACGACTGGGTTGAACACAAGGGGCATTATCCAATTCGTCTCTTAGTTTGCCAGCAAAGGATTCAAACATATCCGAGAGAGTTTGGCGATCGCTCAAACATCCTTGCAAGACGGTTAGTTGTTCTATCGTTCTGGTTATTTACGGAGGAATTTTTCATATTGAGTTTAGGTTTAAAGAAAGAAAAAATATTGTTGGGTATGGAAAACATAGCTATCCCCAGATAACTTAATTTGTATATTGCAGTAGTAATCGCTAATAGTTTTAGTGTGTTTTTTTGGGTACAGTACCAACAAATAGTACCTAAGGTTTTGTCAATCAGCTTTTTGACAAAAAGTAGTCTAACTCATACCTTTTCTAAAGTAATGAACAAAATTAAGTATTGATTTTTCCAGGGGTTTTATCCGCCTCTGTATTAATGTCAAACGATACGCTATTTGTTTGCTTATTTTTATCGGGCTAAATTTAATTTATAGCTATTTCACTTATTTAAAGCTGTTTTTTACATTTATTAATTTTTATTTTCGACAAATAAAAAGTCAGATTGTTAGCTTATTTAACAGGCTTTATTACATTATGTTTTTGTCTTGGTAATTGATCGCAAAGGCAAATTTTTAATTAAAATATTTGTCAAATTATATTTGTAACTTGTTTGGCAATTATAAATAAATATAATAAATAATTGCCAAATACATTTTATTAATAGAAAAACATTATTTTCTCGCTAAATTTTACTGTGAAACTTTCTAAAAAATACCTGAAAAGCTAATAGCTAATAGCTATCCTAACCAGTTAATTCTCTTAACCCGAAGTGAGGTTAGTTACGATTGAGTTTTTCTTAGAAGCATTTAGTGATCGCTTCGATAGAGTTCTAAGACTTCCTGAAAATAAAGACGATACAATTGACAACTAACTTAGGCAAAAAAACGATCTAACTCAATTAGTCCCAGACTTTCTAGTTTATAGGCTACTAGCACATCTAACCTTATCGGTTCGCTACTATTAACCAGGTTATACATTGCGGATATTAACTGCGGTTCTTGTTGCAATAGGATTAAATAGCTTTGCAGGTGTTGGCGATAAATTCCTGTAGGTTTGGGTGCATCTGATAATAGCCGTTCGAAATCTATAACTTCGTGGCTGAGATAATATAAGGCAATGTTAACTAGATAAGGATGTCCCCCTACCAAAGACATTAATTGTTCGACTTCGTTACCTTGCCAATTTAGTTCGTATCTTTGTGCCAAATCTCTAACCTGTTGGAAATTAAATGGCGGTAACTTTAAGCATAAGCCAAGTAGAAGAATAGATTGATGTTATCCAGCTTTATTCAGTCTCTCACGATTTAGTAGCTTGAAAGCAAGTGATCGTTTAGGTCTGACTTTCTGACTTTTCAATAAAGAGATCGATATGAGGGTGATCGCCAACGTGAACTTCTACAATTTCTTGGGTTTTAACAATGATTATCTAACATTTCACTTGATACTTTAACCGACAAGAATTAAATATCGAGATCGTCTAGATTCAACTTAGGTGCATGAGTTTCAATAAACTCTCTTCTTGGTGCAACGCGATCGCCTGTTAGAAAATGATTTTTTGATCTACTGAAATTGGTATTATGCCATGTTTGGTTTAAACTGATTCATCTTAAGATGCGTTTGCCCTGGTTACTGACCCGATCTGTAATTGGTTGTTAATTTTTGCTTGCTCGATCTTGAACGATAAATAAAACTCTCAGATGCCAACTGCGATTGTTTTTTAGCCAGTGCGATCGCCTGATTATCTGGTGCGAGATGACAGACAGGATCGGTAGCCGTTGCCGATCCTGTAAGCATAAAAGCCTGACAGCGACAACCACCAAAGTCAAGTGTTTTGCTGGGACAGCTTCGACAGGGTTCTTCCATCCAATCAGTACCGCGAAAGCGATTGAATGCTGTTGATTCGTACCAAATCCAATTCAAAGAACGATCTCGAACATTATCAAAGGTTAGTTCGGAAATTGAAGTAGCTGCTTGACAGGGTAAAACATCGCCATTGGGAGCGATTACCATCGTGCGGTTTCCCCATCCTCCCATGCAGGGTTTGGGATACTGTTCGTAGTAATCGGGTAGGACGTAGACGATACCCATCGGAAATTGTTGCTGTCGAGCGGCTACTGCTTGTTTGGCTCGTTCCAACTGTTCTAGGGTGGGCAATAAAGCATCTCGATTGTGTAAAGCCCAACCATAATATTGAGTATTAGCCAATTCAACACGATCTGCTGCTAAAGTTTGGCACAAGTCTAAAATCTCTGCGATTCGATCTAAGTTATGACGATGTAAGACAACATTAATCGTCAGTGGAAATCCCAATTGTTTAACCAAGCGTATCGCAGCTAGCTTAGACTCAAAACAAGCAGTTCCCGCAATATAGTTAGATTTGTCGGCTTGGCTGTCTTGAATGCTGATTTGGATGTGGTCTAATCCGCAGTCTCGTAGTTTAGCTGCCCTTGATTCGGTTAATAGCGTACCTGCTGTAATCAAGCTGGTATATATTCCCGTTGTTGCTGCTGCTGCCACCATCAGTTCTAAATCTTGCCTCAAAAGAGGTTCGCCCCCAGTAAAACCAAGCTGCAAAATTCCCAGATTAGCAGCCTGTTGAATGGTATCAAGCCAGTGTTCGGTGACTAATTCTTGTTGGTAGTTACTGCTGGCGTAATCTGTAGGATTGGAACAGTAAGGACAACGCAGAGGGCAGCGATAGGTAAGTTCCGCTACTAAGGTTAAAGGTGGCTCGATGGTTATTGTCATGACTGAGAAATTAATAATCCACGTCTCATCATCTGTTGCAAAAAATCTTGGACTTGGCTGATATTTACCTGGCAAAATTGGCTTTTAAGAATTTCCGCGATCGCCTCAAAAGAACGATCGCCATTGCAACTAGAAAGCACTGCTGTAGCAGTTGGATTTAGCGCGATCGCACCTTCGGGAAATAGCAGCCAGTGTTGTTGTCTGACTTGGCAGTAGTGTAAACGCACACCATTGGCTAAACCAAGATTGTCTAACACATAAACCCTATCTTTTTTACTAGTCATACATCGGACGTGTTTCCCCTCGCTCGATCGCATCTAACTGACTCCAAAGTAAATCGCATTTGAAAATCAAGGCTTCAACTGCTCGTTCTTGACTGGAACAAGTTTGACAGCGATCTAGAACTAGATTTAGAGCATAATTGGCATCGCGGGGTGCTTGTTGTAGCCTGACGCGAAAATATTCTAAACCCGCAGTATCGATCCAAGGGTAATATTGTTCTAAGGCTGCCAGTCTAGTTTTAATTGCGCCTGGACCAAATAATTCTGTAAGAGAAGAAGCGATCGCGATCAGATACGGTTGAGTACGACAGAAATTAATATAGGCATCAACCGCATAGCGTACCCCAGGTAAAACGTATCGCTCTTCTACTAATTCGGTACGAGATAGCCCTACGGCTTCTCCCAATCTCAGCCAAGCTTCAATCCCACCCTCTGTATCTTTGCGTCCGTCGTGGTCGATAATGCGCCCAATCCATTCCCGCCTGATGGTTCTTTCGGGGCAGTTGGATAATATAGCAGCATCTTTAAGAGGAATACTTTTTTGATAGTAATAACGATTTGCTGCCCACAGTTTTACTTCTGTTGGAGTCAGTAAACCCTCATTCATCCGACGATGAAAGGGATGCAGATCGTGATACCGAGATTTTTGGGCGTAAAGTTGGGCTTGGAATTCCTCTTTTGTCCACAATGATTCGGACTGTTTGGGGATTGTTTGCATGATATTTTTGATTTTTACAGTTCAATTGTCAATCCGTCGTTACCCACCTCTACACCAACAGCTTCCACCATTTGACGTTCTGGAGAATTAGGAATCAGAATTGGGTTAGTGTTATTGATGTGGACAAATATTTTGCGCGGACAGGCTACCTGAGCCAAACGAGCCAAACTACCGTTATCTCCCGCTAGAGGTAAATGTCCCATTGCCAAAGCTGTACGGGTCGAAGTTCCGAGTTTAGTTAATTCGTCATCTTGCCAAAACGTACCGTCTACCAAGATACAGTCGCTCGCTTCAAACCGCTTGATGATTTCGGGTGTGAACTCAGCCAATGCTGGAGTATAGGTAACAACTTTGTCACTGACGCGATCGCGAAAAGTAAATCCGACGACCCAATTTTCTTCAGTTGAAATCGAACTTATGTATTTGGGAGGTGTACCCGTCACAGCAAAAGCTTCTACTGTAAGACTAGATTTTTCCTTACTGCCCAAATTTACAACCGTACCCGGTTCGATAACAGACCATTCAACCCCACAGTAATTCTCAAGCACTCTCAGCAAAGAAAAGCCTTCTGTCAATGCTTGTTTCACAGCGTTTGTGCCGTAAATTTGCAGTGGTTCGGTAGCTTCTCGTAGGATAGTCAATCCTGCGGAATGGTCGATCTCGGCATCGCTTAGCAGTACCCCCGCAATGGGACTAAAACGAACCGAAGTAGATTCTCCGTCTCGAAGTCGCTCTAACTGTTGGCGCACATCGGGAGAGGCGTTGACCAAAAACCAGTCCCCTGAAGAACCACGAACAGCCAAGGATGATTGAGTGCGGGGGTTTACCCCTTTGTCACTACGAGCAGCCTGACAACCCGCACAATTACAGTTCCATTGAGGAAATCCGCCTCCTGCTGCCGAACCTAATATACGTATCAGCATTAGTCCCAGTGTTGAATGTAGGCTGTTACTTCCATGCCAAGATCGAACTCTTCAAACTCTGGTGATTGCCAAACTGCGGTTGGTTTTCCCTTACTAGAAACAGTATCCGTCGTGTTTTTGACTTTGTTGTTATTGGCAGTATCGCTTTCTTTTTTACTAGAACTTGAATAGTCTTTTGCTCTTTCCATTACGTTACTCCTAACTGTTTGTTTATTTACTATACTTACTGGTCTGGAAGATGCTCTTGGGATGACAAATCTATTCAGGTTCAATACTTATCAAACTTCCATTTTGCTCGTCCGTTAGAACATAAAGTCCGCCGTCGGGACTCTGCCTGACATCGCGTACTCGTTGACCTATAGGAATTGATTCCTCACCTAAAACATTACCCTCCCCGTCGAGATCGATGCGACGAACATCGCGAGAAACCAGACCTCCTACAAAGAGATCTCCCTGCCATCCAGAAAAGCGATCGCTGCTGTAAAATGCTAGTCCTGAAGGGGCGATCGATGGTGTCCAGACTACTTTTGGTTCGGGGACATCGGGACGAGAGCTAATTTCTGCTACTCTACCACCAGTATATTCATCGCTATAGCTTACTTTAGGCCAACCATAGTTTTGACCAACTTCCATTAAATTTAACTCGTCACCACCTCTCGAACCGTGTTCGTGCGACCAAACGCGATTTGTAGTCGGCTCGATGGTCATTCCTTGGATATTGCGGTGTCCGTAACTCCAGATAGCGGGATCAGCATTACTGTCGTTAACAAAAGGATTGTCTTGGGGAATCGAGCCATCATCGTTAATTCGTACTACTGAGCCAAGATGAGAACCGAGATTTTGAGCTTGATTGCGTATATATTCACCGTTAAATCGAATTGGAGGATTACCACCGTCGCCAAACGCTACCAGCATAGTACTATCGGGCAACCAGACAATGCGAGAGCCAAAATGTTGACCATCTGACTTAGTTGGAGTAACTTCAAAAATATCTGACCAGTTTTGTAAGCTAGTTCCATCAAAAGTCGCTCTAGCAACACGAGTATGGTTTGCCTGATTCGTACCTTGAGAATAAGTAAAGTAAACCAAGCGATTTTGCTCGAAATCGGGATGGAGGGAAATATCCATTAAGCCTCCTTGATTGACGGCAAAAACTTCTGGAACACCTGGTATCGGCTCTAAATCTAACTTGCCGTTTCTAACAATCCGCAGTTTTCCTGGACGTTCGGTAATCAAAATCGAACCGTCGGGCAACCATGCCATCCCCCAAGGACGTTCTAGCCCTTGTAAAACGGTTCTGGTACTAAAACCTTCAGCGACGGCAACCTCGTTATCGGAGATAAGAGGACTATTTGGCGATGAGTTAGCCGTACTTTGAGCCGAAGTGGAATTTTCGGCAACGGAACAACCTGCCAAAACCACAAGGAGACTAGCTCCTAATAATTTTTTCACCTGACAATTAATTTTCATTCCTGTTGCTTTAACGCGATCGCGCTTTGATAAGTAAACAAGACGTTTTAAGTCTTGTTAGCAAAATAAATTATGTTGACCAACTATCATTGAGCATGACAGAAACTTGTGACAAGAAGATGTTAACATCGTCCATAGTCTATCTTAGATGCAAAAAGAGGACTCCCGTTAAAGCCGACAGGCTTAGCGGCGAGATGATGCGGGCGGTCAACATTCGCGGGGAACCCACGAATTACGCCCTTAGAATTTTTGCCAGCGACACAAATATATTTTAGCCTTACTTTGAATTTTCTACACAAATAACTGCTCTGTGTAGGCTAAAATACAACTATGCTGACATTAACTTACGAGTACAAGCTAGAACCAACTGCCGAGCAAATTTCGTACATTGAGAACACGCTTGATGTATGTCGCTCTGTCTGGAACTTTGCACTCTTGAATCGCAAAGACTGGTGTAAGTCTCGTAAGTCGGCAATTAACGCTTGCTCAATTGAACGTGAATTGATCATGTCGGTTGATGAGCCATTTCCTAATTACCACGTACAGGCGAAACAGTTAACAGAAGCCAAGAAAAATAATAACTTTCTTAAATCTGCTAATGCTCAGGTTTTACAGCAAACACTGAGAACATTGGATAGAGCATGGGATGACATGAAAGCTAGAGGCTTCGGATTTCCAAGGTTTAAAAATAAATACCGATTACGGTCGTTTGTTTTCCCTCAATTAAACAAAAAGCCGATATCTGTTGACTCAATTAAACTACCTGGACTCAAAGAGATTAGGTGGAGAATGTCTCGTCCAATTCCTGATGGCTTTGTTCCTAAGCAAGCAAGAATAGTCAGAAAGGCATCTGGTTACTTTGTGATGCTGTCACTACAGCTAAATATTGATGTCCCCAATCCATTTCCTCATGGTCATCCTAGAGGATTAGACTTGGGCTACGACAAGTTTGTAGCTACTAGTGACGGCCAAGAAATTAAACGACCTCGGTTTCTTAAGACTCTACAATACAAGCTTAAATTGCTGTCCCGTAGACTGAAAAACAAACAGAAAGGATCGAATAATCGACACAGGTTAAACCAGAAAATAGCCAGACTGCATCAGCGTATATCTGACACTCGAAAAGATTGGCACTTTAAATTAAGCCACCAACTAGTGCAAGACTCTGGCATGATATTTGTCGAGGAGATCAACTTTGTCAGTTGGCAAAAAGGGATACTCTCGAAACATTCAGCCGACGCTGGTTTTGGTCAGTTTGTAAATATCCTTGAATGGGTATGTTGGAAAACAGACACTTATTTTGCCAAGGTAAACAAAGACGGAACAAGTCAAACTTGTCCCAACTGTGGCGCACATACGGGTAAGAAACCTTTAGATGTTAGAATTCACCACTGTAATGAGTGCAATTACCACACCACAAGGGATATAGCAGCTAGTCAGGAAATCAGAAATCGTGGAGTAACAGCCGTCGGGCAGACGGTATTGGAAAATGTCTGTGGACTCAAAGCGACGGGGAGCATCAGTCATGATGTTCTAGTTGGCGGGGGACGAAGCAGAAAACTAGCATCGTGAGGTGTTAGAATCTCCCGTTAAAAATCTTTGATTTTAACGGCGAGAGTATGTCAATTACCTCAATCTGTTCTCTTTCCCTCACTCGAAAGTTGCTCTAGTTCATCCAGTAATTTTAAACCTCGTCCTCTACTTCCTCTTGCTGCCATTGCCTTGAACTTAGTTTCTGCATCAAATTCTGCTAGAGCGATCGTACCCAGTTCGTCTATCAACTTATTCAAGCTCATTCCCCTCACTTTTGCCAATTCCTTTAGTCTTTAGTGCTTTTCATCACGTATATAGCAATTCGCGGACTTGTGAGGTACATCTTAATTAACAATGGACAATTAGCCATTAGCCATTAGCCATTAGCCATTAGCCAAAATCAGGATTTTAGAGTGTACCTCATAACTATGAGAACCGCTATATGTAGTCAGTATTAGTTTTTTGCCAAACTGACAAAGTAAAGTTACTCTTAGTTTGAAATAAATAAAGCTATCTATAGACATTGTTTAGCAAAGGTTTTTAATATTTATGAAACGGATTTTCATTACTGGCGCGAGTGGTTGTATTGGTCACTACATGACAGAGGCACTGATTCAAAACACTAACCACGAACTATATTTGCTAGTAAGAAATCCTGATAAACTCCAATTTAATTATCAAGCTCGTCCAGGAATTCATATCTTGAAGGGAGATATGTCCCGCATTGAAGAATATAGTGACTTATTGCTCAAAGAAATTAATGTGGCGATTTTAGCAGCCACGGCATGGGGAGGAAAAGGAGAAACCTACGATATCAATGTGGTGAAAACCCTGGCTCTGATTAATCTTCTCAATCCCAAAATTTGTGAGCGCATAATTTATTTTTCCACCGCTAGTATTTTAGACCGTAATAATCAATTACTGTTGCCTGCCATTCAATTTGGTCATGATTATATTCGCACCAAGTATCAATGTTTCTCTCAGTTACCCAAACAAGCGATCGCCGATAAGATTATTACTGTGTTCCCGACTTTAGTCTTTGGTGGTGATAAAGATAAACCTTATTCTCATTTGAGTGCGGGGATTACCGACGTAACTAAATGGATTAATCTCATTCGCTGGTTTAAGGTTGACGGCAGCTTTCACTATATTCATGCCCAAGATATCGCTGGCGTGATTAGTTATCTGGTAGATCATCCTGATTATTCTCCTCAGCCAGAAGAACCCGATCAAGGAGTAGATTGTTTAGTCTTGGGTAATCCAGAAATTACCGTGGATCAGGCGATCGCCGAAATATCCTCATATTTTGGTAAAAAGGTTTATTTTCGCTTTCCTCTATATATATGGTTGACAAATATTTTGATCAAAATTTTTCGCATTCAAATGGATTCATGGAGTAGGTTTTCACTTGATTACCGACATTTTACCTATACTAATCCTGTTACCCCTGCTAGCTTTGGATTAAAAAATTATTGCTCTACTGTCGAAGAATTGATGAGAGCGTCAGGAGTGTAAGTCAATTTAGACCTATAGGGAGATGGATAGATATAGCCGTATAAAGTTGTATTAGGACAAGTTTATTTGATTGCTCGTAAGTAATAAGTAATAAGTGTCCTAATGTAAGTCCGTATTGCTATACTTTTAGGCTTGAGGTATTTTTCATTTTATTCCGAACTCCGAACTCCGAATTCCGTTGCGTAGCTTCTCGCGTAGCGAGTACTCCGAACTAACTTTAAGCAATAGTAGTCTTAGTATGATTGTTAGTTTGGTTAAATTGATTGCGGTCAGGTAGCTCGGTTTCTAAATGGCGCAGACGCGGTTCTCGATAGGCGATCGCTACCACCATTAAATTGATAATTCCTAGTAAGACTAACAGCAAAGTGACTCCTTGACCCATACCTGTGTTGACAAATTTGCCAATGATGTGAGCCAATGCGCTTCCTTCAGCCATTAAAGGATTTAAAACATTATCTACTAAAGGACCAGCAAACAAATAGGCACAAATAGCAAGGGAACGTTCTAGAGTTTGTTGTAGAGCAAATACTCTCCCTTGTAAACGACTGGGAACTTTACTTTGCCAAATTGCCTGGTTACAGCTAACAATGATTGGCTGAGAAAATAAATAACCAAATATACCTATTGCCAGAACAAAAGGCGAAATTTTCATGCCACCAAGCACAATAATTACTCCTTGAAGACCGACAAAGCCAATGATTGCCCGGACACGGTTTTTCGGACCCGACCAAATACTCATTAAGACACTACCCAGGAGCATTCCACAGCCCCCAACAGACAAAACAAATCCCAATTGTTCAGTAGAGTCGGGTTGATATAATAAAGGCCACAAAACAACCTCTAGCATTCCCATAGTAAAGTAGCTAATAGCGATAAAGCTAACTAAACGAGCTAGACCTGGTCGAAGGACAATGTAATTCCAGCCAGCAATGGCATCGGTAATTACTTGATTGACAATTCGTTTTTTGGGCTTAGTAAATCGCTTGATTTTAGGAATTTTGACACTAACTAAACTAATAATAGCGATCGCAAAGGTAGCTATATCAATCAATAAAATTGTTTCTAAGCCCAAGAACTTCATCAGCAAACCAGCGATCGCCGGAGCGGCAATTTTGGCGATCGCAAAGGAAGCTTGAACCATACCATTGGCACGACTTAAATTATTCCGTGGCACTAACTGGGCGATCGCGGCAATATAAGCTGGCTGCTGAAAAGCGTTGAGACTAGAAGAAATAGTCAGAGCAAGGTAAATATGCCAAACTGCCAAATTGTCAGTTACAACTAAGGAAAGAATTACTAAAGTAACTATTCCTGTACCCAGGTCGCTCATGATCATGGCAGAGCGACGATTCCAACGGTCGACCAAAACCCCTGCCAAAGGAGAAATGATTACTTTGGGTAGGTACATGAACAAAATGGTCAGGGCAAACTGGGTAATTCTGCCTGTACCCTGATATGTTTGTTCTAGAATCCAAAATCCTAGAGCGAATTCCGTGAGTTTTGAACCCAGTAAAGAAATAACTTGCCCAATCCAGACAATAAAAAAGGTTTGCATATAAACAGTACGAAATAATAAGATGTCTAGCCGATATAAATAAATCCCATCAGGATTCAGAAGTACTAATAGTTAGTAGTCAGGAGCAAGCAATGGCTTCAAGCGTACAAAGTTGCAACAGTATGCCTCAGCTATTCTTTCGTGCCATAGGGCTAAAAGCTTCGTTGAGGTCGAATGCTAGGCAGTATACATCTATTTTTTGAGTTTAATATGTATTTTCACCCAGAATATGCTGGCAATATACAGGTAATTTAACATTTTCGGTCTGAAATTCCAGCTCAGTGAGTGTTGATATTTTAATTGTCACAAGTTGAGAGATACTAGATTATTCCAACTAATAGCCATGAGCAGACAAATCTAATCTAGTTGGTGTAGAACTATTGATTGTTAATAACGTCATTTGACGCTTTTCTAGAATCAATGTCGTAAACTATGATGATGAAAAGAAAATTCACTTTCTTAAATTTTAAGATCAATAACTTAAAAACTCATAAGTAAAAAGATTAGGTTTGTTTTAATGCTGTCACCAAGCATAGTACAATAAACCAAAATCTATGATGGTAAAAGAGCGAAGCTAATAGCTGAAAGCTAACAGCTGTTAAAGATAAAAAAAAAACTGAAAATCAATGGCAAGGGCGGAGAATTATTATTCAACTTTAGGGGTATCCCAGAAAGCGACTATCAAAGAAATCAAATTAGCTTTTCGTCGTCTGGCTCGTCAATATCATCCTGACTTAAATCCAAACGATCCTGTTTCGGCAGAAAAATTCAAACAAATCTCTCAAGCATACGATATTTTATCAGACACGACCAAGCGCCGTCGTTATGATCGTCGTATTCCTGTTAACGGCAGAGAAAAAACAGCCAAAAAACGGACAACTCCTTCTCAACCAAGGCGAAAAATGACCCATCCGCAAACGGCTCAAGAGTTTTATAATCGAGGAACTCTGCGGACTCAAACAAAAGATTATCAAAGAGCTATTGAGGACTATACCCAAGCAATCCGACTTGACCCCAAATTTATCGATGCTTATCTTAAAAGATGTGAAATGCGCTATAAGCTTGGAAACAATCAGGGAGTTTTAGACGATTGCTACCAAATATTTAGCATAGATTCTAAAGTTGCCAAGGCTCATTACTATCAGGGAAGAGCCCGCTATAGTTTAGGTTATACTGAACCAGCGATTGAGTCTTATAGTCTGGCGATCGCACAAGACAATCATTATCCTCAAGCATATTATTATCGAGGCATAGCTTATAAAGATCTGCAAGTTGCTGACTCTGCCATCCAAGATTTAAATCAAGCAGCAGAATTATTCCGTACTCGTAAAAATTATGAAGCCTACCGTCGTAGCCTAAAAGTTATTAATGAAATAACCAAAAATAAAAATATTTTCGGATGGATGGATAGTCTAATTCAAAATTCTTTGGTAACTATGAGTCTCTCTTTCTTTAATCCTGGAGGAGGTTTGTTACCTGCTTTTTCAAGGTTGACTAGTCGGCAAGCGAATCAAGTAGGAACTACATATGGTTTATTTTCTGCTCTATGTTTTGTATGTACTTATTTTATGACTGGCATCCCCATAGAACTAGGTGTGTGGCAGATATTTTTGATTGGTATGATTCCGTTTGTCAGTTTTGTAGTATCAGGAAGCATGATGCGCTACTTATTACACCGTCGAGGTCATTTCTCTATCGATGTTTTTATTGCAGGAACTGCGATTGTTCCCCTTGCTCTTACTTCGATCTTAGTCGGATTTATCTCCTTTACCGCTTTCTCTTTGATTATTCCTATAATACTTTGGGGTTTTTCTTATACAGTGCTAACTTTATACACTGGATATAGTCAATTGTTAAACATTACAGAAGCCAAATCAGCCATAATCGTTGCTTTGATGTTGGTAGCTAACAGCTTTGTCTGTTTTTCGTTGATAACGAAATTTATTACTTAAATTATTACTTAAATATATCTGGTAGATATTGGAACTACTTTAGACGCTGGAAGCAATACGGAAGCCAAAAGCATCCGATTTATTTTTAGGAGAAGATTGAAAGCGTTGAGCAGAACGGCAACTTCCAGGAAAATGTAACCAGGAACCTCCTCTTAACACACGATCATCTTTGGGGTTATTGCTTGTCCAAGCACTGCCATCGCTAGGAGCGTTTTGATAGTTATCGTGCCAAGTATCAGCACACCATTCTGCCACATTGCCATGAAGGTCATATAAACCAAATTTATTAGCAGAAAAACTATCAACATCAGTAGTTTGATGGCGATTTTCTCCCACAAAACCTGAGCCATAAGCATCTTCACCGTTATAGTTAGCTAGTTCGGTGCTAATTGTTGAGCCAAAGTGAAAGGGTGTTTGGGTTTTTCCCCGACAGGCATATTCCCACTCTGCTTCTGTTGGCAATCTAAATTCTCTACCTATTAGAGCCGAGAGTTGGTCACAAAACAAGCAACAGTCAAACCAAGAAACTCTCTCTACAGGTTTTTTGCTCTGGGCGATCGGCAAATCTTTATTTACGAAACGAGCTGGATTTTCGCCCATAATTGCCTGCCATTGAGCTTGAGTTATGGGGTATTTACTGAGTAGAAAAGGGCGAATAGATACAAGATGTTGAGGAGCTTCTTCTGGTTCTCGTTCTGATTCACTTTCTGGAGAACCCATCAAAAACTTACCTCCAGGGATACCAATTAAATCTAAAGTTACATCATTGCCCAAATCAAGAGTTATGTACTTCGCTTTCCCTGAATGGCGACGAGTTGGTAAGCTAAATTTTTTACCTACAATCAGGCAGGGATCGTCAGAAATAGTCACAAAGTCATATTCAACTACTTTTAATTTTAATTTGTGACCATTTTGGTTAATTTTCTGTCGCTTTTTCGGGTGAGATTTTTGATGTTTGTAATTGCTTTTTACGGTTTTGGGACTGGAAGTCTGTAAAGCTGAAGTATTTTCTGCTGATAGACTTTGTAAGACCTCTTCTACAGATTGAAAACGACGTTTAGTTGCTCCTTCGACCAATTTATCCAGAACATGACTTAATTCATAATCAATTTCATTATTTTGAAGATAATTACGCCACATCCATTCACCTTCATTAGTATCAAACAGTTCTGTTGGTTCAACATTGGTCAATAAATGAAGACAGGTTGCACCAAGGCTATAAAGATCGCTGGCAAATTTGGCTTTTCCGACAGCCTGTTCTGGAGCAATATAAGCGACTGAACCAATTATGGTGCCAACTACTGATGTGTCAGCACCAACTGCTTCTTTGGCAGCACCAAAATCCACCAAGACTAGTTTTCCATCTTTTTTTCGCCTGATAATGTTTTCGGGCTTAATATCTCGGTGGATAACGTTGTTCTCATGAACAAATTTAAGAACTCCTAATAAATCCTCTAATAATTCTTTTATTTGCTGTTGATTAAAGACTCCACTAATTGCCAGTTCTTTGGCTAGATCATTCCCATCAATAAATTCTTGAATTAAATATTGGCGATCTTCTTGATTAAAAAATGCTAGTAGTTCAGGAATTTGTTTGTGTTTACCTAATTCTTCTAAACGCATTGCTTCCCGTTCAAATAATTCAGCAGCTTTTTTGAGGGCTTTTTTGCCTTTAACTTCAGGTAAAAACTGTTTAACTACACAACGGGGTTTAGATGGTTTTAGTTCATCAATTGCTAAAAATGTTCTGCCAAAACCACCTTGACCAAGAAGACTAATAGCACGATAGCGATCTACAAGAACTAACTGAGAATTGCATTTTTCACATAACTCTGTGTTTTCCAGATTTACATGAAGACAATTTGGGTTAAGACACTGACTAATCATGCTATTAATTAATCGAATAATTAGGCTTTAATTATAAACGGCGAGATAATATTCAAGCCTAACTATGATTCAGTATTTATACGATTTATTTTCAATCAAATAATTCAAGATACGTATTTTTTCTGAAGCTCAAAATATTCTTTTACTTTGACTTATAGATTTTTATTTGTTTAGGGAACTCTAACTAACATAGATGTTTTTAAGATCTATTCACCAGTATCGTTGATTAGCTAAAACTTCTTCTTCTGTTTTGGCCTGGGTTTATATATTGGTTTAGCACTCATTATCAATTTGATTATTACAGAATTCTATGAATAGCAACTCGCCTCTAAATAATATTTTCAAATTGCCTTTACGTACTGTACTTATCTTGCCATTCGTAGTTCAATTATTAGTAATTGCTGTCAGTTTTGGCTATTTATCTATAAGTAATAGCCAATCTAATAATTCTTCTATCGAAATGTCTCAGCAAGCTGAAAATAATCAGGCTAAATCTACTGGTGTTAGCCCTCAATTAATGATGTTAATGTATCTCAGCATTTTGGGAGTAGGAGTAGGTTCAAGTATTTATATTTCTGGTCGTATTAGTCAATCAATTTCCCAATTAGAACAAGCGAGTCAAGCGATCGCCTTAGAAAATTCAGAACCAGAAATAGATGTTGAAGGAGTAAAAGAAATAAGCTCATTGGCTAAATCTTTAAATCAACTCATTCAGCGTTTTCAAGCATCTGTACAGGATAAACAAGGAATTAATGAACAGTTAGAAATGAGACTTGAGGAAATAGCTGGCGAACTTAGCAAGTCTCAGAAAGCCTTACAAAAAGTTGAAGATACTAACAAAACTAAAGAGAACATCTTAGGAAATATTAGTCAACAGTTACGCACTCCTTTAAATCAAATTTTAGAGCAAGCCCAAAACCTACAAAGCAATATAACTCAAATCAATGAATTGAGTTGGCAAGACGCTAAATCAAATCAAGTTGATGGCTTGAAAATTGTTGAGGAAACAGGAACTAATTTATTATCTTTGTTGGACAATTATTTGCACTTATCCCAACTAGAAACAAAAACTCTGAAACTAAAACCGCACAACTTACATTTTTCTGGGTTTTTACAAAAAATAAAAGCAACAGCACAAAATATAGTTAAAAATTATGATGGTATTACTTTTAGCTACGAGATAAATGGACAATTACCTTCTAACATCAAAGCCGATGCTGAGCGATTACAGCAAGTATTAGTCAATCTAATTACTACGGGAACCACCTCAATTACGGAAGGCACAGTCACCTTAATAGTCAGCATCATTAAAACTATTGAACCTCAGTCATCCGATCTTTTGCCCCAGAAAATAATTCGTTTTGAAATTGTCAATCGAGGAGCTACGAAAAAACGACCTCAGCAGGAACAGGAATTTGTCGATGTCAATTTAACTATTAGCCAAGAGATAGTTAGCTTGATGGGTGGAGAATTAGAAATTGGTTCTCAATCTAATAAAGGTTCAATATTTTGGTTTGATAGCACTTTCTTGGTGACAGATGTTTTGAGAGAATTCAAACATAACGATATTACTGAAATCATTAATCAGCTCAGTCAAAAACCCAAAATTCTAGTGGTAGATGATACCGAGGAAAATCGTTTACTTTTAGTTGATATTTTGGAACCGATGGGATTTAAAGTATTACTTGCGGAAAATGGTAACGAAGGTATTGAAGTGGCTTCTCAAAATCATCCCGATATAATTCTGACTGATTTATTTATGGGAGGAAAAACCGGCTTTAGTATGGTAAAAGATCTGCGGAAAATGCCTGAATTTGTCGAATTACCTATTATTGCTATTTCTGCCAGTGGTTTTGATGTGGTTGCAGCTAAAAGTAAGGAGTCTGGATGTGATGCGTTTTTACAAAAGCCCATCGATCAAGCGGAGTTAATGTCTATGCTCGTACAATATCTACAGCTAGAATGGCGTAGTATTGAAACTTCTGCTAATTATTAAAACTTATTTTTAAGTTAGTTGCGTGCAGTCATTTCTGAGCTAGTTAATCTTGCCAAATTTTAGTACAGACAGCAAATAACTCAGCGCCATATTCATCTGACTGTATTTCTATGGGAAAAGAACGGAATTTGGAATGAGAAAATAATTTTCTTAGTTCTTCGGTTGTACGATAAATCAAGTGCCACTCTAAAATATGCTCTAGTAATACGCGATCGGGATTGGCCGCGTAAAAGTTGCCTAAAATAATTGTCCCGTTAGGTAAAAGACGGTCATAGATCCAGTCCAGAAGGCGAATTAACTCGCGATCGCGCAGATAATTTGCCACACTAACGCTATAAACCATTTGTTGGGGAGGAATATCAATATGACTATAACCCTCAGCTAATAGAAAAAGATTATCCTGAATAAAAGTCAAATTATCCTGAAAACCCCATTTATGGGCCATATTAGCAGCGTCAGATAAATCCTGATGATTAAAATCAATACAAGTAACATGAACGTTGGGAGGCGAACTCAGAAAATACAAGTCTAAAATTTCTGAGGCTGAACCACTAGCTACACTAGTTACAGGCATCGGAGTATCAACAACCCAATTTTCTCCTAGTTCCTTAATAGTAGCGGTGATGATGCCGCCACGATTTTTGAGAGCAATACAGGTAGGTAAAGAACGAATCCAACGATCTAAATAAATCCCCAGATATCCATCTCCTTCCGGCTCATTCTGGGATAGTAACTCAGTAATATAACAATCACTGACATAGCCTCCCGGTTTACGAAAGGCTCGGTCAAAAAAGCTACTGAGCATAAAAAAAGGAAAAGTCTCTCGGAAGATGTAGGTTCCGATCGCCTTTTGAATTTTTGGTTCTTGAATTATTTGCTCTCGAAAAGAGCTAATTAGCATATTGCAGATTTTATTGATTTTTTCCTGAGCTGCTGTTTCACTTAGTTGTTTACCGCGAATATCTTCCTCAACACTGCAAAGGTTCTTTTTAAACAGCTCTGTTTCTCCTATCAGTTCTGGGGGAATAGTATTTTGTCCCACATGTCCAGTGCGCTGGGTTTCGAATTCAGGCGAAACACTCACCCGGCGCATTAAATGAGCAACTAAAGAAGAAGTTTCCCGTAAACGACTAGATAAATTATGAGCCAGAGATTGATAAAATCGATCCGATAAACCTGGTACAGAGGTTAGCAACGAATAAATATTTTGCTTGTCTAGAATACAAATTTCCACATCTTCCTGGGCAATTGCCGCTGCACTAGTAGGAACGCCTTCCAAAAAAGACATTTCACCAAAAACTTCTCCTGGCTCTAGAAAGGAGATTGCTACTCCTCTACCCGAAGCTGCCCTTTCAACCCTAACTAGTCCTTTTCTGACTAGATAAATTGATTGGGATAAACGCCCTTCCTTAAGAATGACTTCGTGTTGTTTGTAGGTCGCAACCTGAGCTTTTTCTAGCAAAATATTGTAGTCATCAGAAGTGAGAAATTTTAGTTTACTGTCCATTTAGTTCAGGTTCTCCATGCTGCACCTCATGTAATAATTCCCAAATTGTGACTACTGGTTATCATTGATTATTCACTGGGATGAGAATTCGCAGTCCGACAGATTAGGTCGTTGAGCTTGATGGTGAAATAAATTTTTCAAGGCAGCTTGTCTTCTCTGAGGAGATTCGGTTGCTAGATTCCAGAGACTCTCGTAAAAGAAAAAGGATATTCCCGCAAAGTTACGCTCGCGGGCTATTTTTACTTGCTGATAAATTTTATGCCAGAGAATTGGGCGACCTTTTAAGCCCGATAAAACTCCAATCCCGACCGGAATATGTTCTTTAGCTGCTAAAATCGCCGGTTGTTCTAGTTCCTTAATAAAGCTATCCTGGCGATCGCGATAAACCTGGACAATTAATTCCTCAATTAAACCTTTCCTCTCCCACTGATACCAATCCAGCAAAAACGAATTAAGTGAAAAATCCTGTGGGTTGGGTGATACGGAAACAATTGCTTGAGGGTTATGGCTCTTAATCTCCTGAAATAAATTTTCGACATAAACAGTAATTTTATCAGCGCGCCAGCGAACCCAATCGGGATCTTTCGGATCTTGGGGCGGTAATTTACCTTGATGTTCCTGTTGATAGAGCTTGACTGTGTATTCGTCATAGCCAAATTCCGAGGGATAACCAAAGTGATCATCTAACTGAATACCATCGATGTCATAGTTACTGACAATTTCCACAATTAAATCGGTCATGAATTGCTGCACATCGGGTCTAAGAGGATTTAACCATACCCTTTGGTGTACATTCCCTTCCCACCAAATAGTGCTATCATCTGCTCGTTTAGTTAGCCATTGAGGATGACGTTGAGCTAATTCTGAATCGGCAGGAGCCATAAAGCCAAACTCAAACCAGGGAATTACACTCATTCCCTGTTGATGTCCAGCCGTGACAATTTCATCTAAAATATCTCGGTTCTTTAATCCTTCATGGGGATCGAGAGCTAAACCCGTAACATCCTCAGAAACTTTAGAAGGATACAGAGTATAACCCCAATTCCAGACTGTAGGATAGAGAGTATTAAATTTGGATTCTGCCAACAGAGCGATCGCCTCTGTGGTTCGTTTACGATCAAACAGAACGTCGCTATCTACATTGGTTAGCCAGACTCCTCGTAGCTCCCTGAGATCTTTTACATTATCTGCTGGACAACTTCTAGTTAAAGTTAAAGTTTCGTTCTCTGCTGGTAATTGCTGGGAAAGACCAGAAAAAGGCGTAATACATACAAGAGTACACGCCAAAAGAAACAGAAAAATCAACCAAAATTGACGACCATTAGCTTGACTAAATTGCACCAATTTATTGGCATAAATATCAAATGACTTGGCGATGCGTTCTTTCATGAAGACGTTAACATATCAAAGATATAGGGATTATAACTGTTTATTTTTCAACCTTCTCTGAATGTCAAACTAAATTTAGTTTTATCAGAAATACGCTTTTAAGTAGGTAGGCAGAATAATTTATAAAACCAGACTATTAAGCTATTTCCCTATTCCCTATTCCCTATTCCCTATTCCCTATTCCCTTACCGTAGGCATTTTATATTTAATTACACCCACCTACTTATGTACATTCGTAATGCTGTAACCCAAGACTTACCAGCAATTGTCAATATTTACAATCAAAGTATTCCCAGTCGTCAAGCTACTGCCGATACTGAGCCAGTCACAGTTGCTAGTCGCTTAGATTGGTACCGAAATCGTTGTAGTAATCGTCCCTTATGGGTTGCTATTGAAGAAAATGAAATTCTAGGATGGTTGAGTTTTCAGAACTTTTATGGTCGCCCTGCTTATCAGCATACTGCTGAAATTAGTATTTATGTCCAATCACCATATCATCGTCGAGGTATTGGCAGTAGACTTTTAGAACAAGCGATCGCCCAAAGCCCACAATTACAATTAAATACCCTATTAGCTTTTGTATTTGGTCACAATCAACCTAGTCTCAATCTATTTTCCCGTTATGGCTTTAGTCAGTGGGGTTATCTGCCAGATATTGCCGAACTTGATAATAACACCAGGAGCTTAGTAATTCTAGGACTAAAATTGACACCTTCTCCGTCTAAATATTAACGCGCAATAGAAAATTTTAGTGATATTGCGTAAGGGCGAACAGCGGTTCGCCCTTACAAATAATCTGTCTTATCTAAAAACTGAAATGATATTACAACCTTTATATTCACTAAACTATTAAGCAACAGTAAGTAGCTCCACCTAATAAAACGTCTAATAGAACAGTAAAAAAATTGAAGATGATTCTCCCTAATCCCTAACCCCTATCACCCAACCCCGATCTTAACCATTCCATGTTTAATAAAGTGGATCTACTTATTATCAGCATAAGCTTCTCGTCTTGCTCTCAAATACTTCCACAGGAGAAAGACGGGTGAGCGAAATTTACGGTGGCAAAACTTTATTTTCGCGTTGTTTAAGTAACAAGTAACAAGTAACAAATAGCTTTGTGCCGTTATTCGTTACTCTTTACTCTTTACTCAAAGCGACTAAGATTGTTTAATTCCCACGCCTTTTTTCGTTCACCCGGAGAAAGACTAACTACCGTTGAAGGCACTATGGCGATAATCTTGATCGCAATTATTCTTCTTGCTTCAACCAGCTTTCCATATCAAAATATGTTTCACCATTGACTTCAAAAATCAATTGGCGATCAGCTTTGCTGGTACGCGGAGCGTAATCGCTATTGCCACCACTAAGATTAATTGGTTTACCAGATACCCAAGCACGACGATCTAGCAGTCTGGTTAGAGTAAGGTTCGGATCGGTGCCAGGTTTAAAAGTTACCAACAATCCATTGGGCAAACAGCCTCCTCCCTTATAACCAGCGACACACAATACAGGATGATTGTTTATTTCTGAGGCTTTAATATATTTCAAAGTCCCATTGCTATTAAATTGTTCAAATCTAGCAGATACTTGATTGCATCGTTCAATGGGAGTCCAAGGAGGAGGAAAAGAACGATCAAACCAGCGAATTATAGGAACTTCTCCTCTTTCTGTCCGAACATTGGTCACTAGTTGCTCCTCATTACAGAAAAACCGCCCTTGAGCGTAACTAGGCTGACTTAGAGTAGCGATCGCACCTAGAGTAACACCAACGCTAACTAAAATTTGAGTAGACAAAGAAACTTTCATCATGATACTTCCCGAATAGAGACTTCAATAGCTTTTTGAGTAACTATTGTTTGCTCTTGTTTTTTTTACACGACTTATCTATTACAATTGTATAGTTTTTTTAAAGTTTGACGATTCTATATCTGTTTAAAAATTATTTGTTTTTTATTTAATTTAAAATTCAATTAATTGCTATTTGTGCCATGGTGACTATTTCAATGGCGATCGCATATAGCATTAAGGTAGTCCTGAAACAAAATAGTCGTTATGTGATTGGCTGGTGAGGGTTATTCAGAGTTCTGAAGTCGGAATTTTGATACTTCCTACAAAAAAACTGAATTCAAAGCAACCATCGCTTGAATTCAGTTTTTTAAAAACAATTGTTTAAAAATTAAATTTAAATTGTGTTGCTTGTTTGCCCTATTGCTTGAATACAATCAGCACAAGAACAACCTAAATGCTCATTTAAAAGATTGTGGGGCTGATTGATTAATTGTAAAGTAGGGCTAATAACGTTTAAACTAAATTGCCGCAATTCTGGTTGATTAATAGTTTGAGTCAGAGCGCTATCTATTTGAGGAGCAGCAATAGCCGTATTGGCAACTAATAATAAAACCACAAAGCTAGTAGAAGCAGCTAAAAGACGTAGTAAATAATTAATCATAAAAAGTTCTCTTTAGTTGATAGTTGTACAGTAGATGATTTAAGCAATTATAGCGTTTGTCATCAATTCTTGTTACGTTACTAAAACAGTTGATTAGACCATCAATTTAAGATTAATGGTGATATTTTATGATGCACGGCTTTATTCCACCTCAACGCTATTTTCCCTATCTAACCTGGACCGAAATAGAGCAAATGCCCAATAAAAAAGATGTGGTTATTATTCAACCGATTGGGGCGATCGAACAACATGGTCCTCATTTACCTATTGCTGTCGATTCTGCTATCAGTTTAGGAGTATTAGGTAAAGCTTTAGAAAAATTGGAGTCCAATATTCCTGCTTATGCTTTGCCCTGCCTTTATTACGGCAAATCTAATGAACATTGGGGTTTTCCTGGCACCATTACCCTTAATGCCACAACTCTACTAGCTGTAATTACAGAAATGGCAGTCAGTATTTATCGTTCAGGTTTTCGTAAGCTAGTGTTGATGAATTCCCATGGTGGGCAACCACAAATTATGGAAATAGCTGCTAGAGATATTCACCAACAATTTCAAGACTTTGCTGTATTTCCTTTATTTACTTGGCGAGTGCCCCATATTGCAGGCGATCTGCTCACTTCCCAAGAATTAGAATATGGCATTCATGCAGGAGATGCGGAGACCAGTATTATGCTTTCCCTCTTGCCCGATCAGGTACACATGGATCGAGCAGTGAAAGAATATCCTCAAGGTTTACCAGAAGATAGTCTATTAGATATGGAGGGTAAGTTACCATTTGCTTGGCTCACCAAAGAATTAAGCAAAAGCGGGGTTATGGGAGATGCTACTGTTGCCACTAAAGAAAAAGGCGATCGCATTTTACAATCAGTTGCTGACGGTTGGGTACAGGTAATTCAAGATATTTACCAATTTCAACAGCCTAAATAAAGTCTGGTATTAACTAGCGGCTTGGTTGACAGTTAAAAGTTCACTGTCAGCATCGCAGTTTTTTTGTATTACTGCACAACATTCTTCTACAGAAGCATTCTGTTTCATAGCTTCGATCAAAGCTGTATAAGATTGTTGGTGTCTAGTTAATAAATTAGTTGCTTGCAACTGCGCCCAACGTTCTTTTAGAGGATAAGCGGCTTCAGGTAAGCCTGCCATCATCAATGCTTGTTTTAACTGCGATCGATCTTCCTGACCTCCTTGAGTGTCACCATAAGCGAGTTTTTCGGCAGCAATTCCCGCCATCCAAACAGTACAAAAGCGGTCTAAAGTTAAACGCATTTGTTGGGGATCGAAGGGTTGGATGGTCAAAGCTTCAGTATCAAAACTAACTCCACCTCTACCTAGCTGTCCTTGTTTGATAACTTCCCAGGCAGATAAGGTATATCCAGTGATGGGAATACCCAAAAAATAAGCAGTTAAAAAATGTCCTGCTTCGTGCTGAATAATTCTTTGACGTTGTTCAGCTGATGCAAACAGGTCTAAGAGTAAAGAAACTCCTCGACTATTCCAACTTAGAGTATCAACAGTAGCTAAACTCAGAATTCCAAAGGTGGCAGCAGCAGGGACAAAAGGAGAGATGTTAAATATTGGTCCTAGCAGAGTTGACATGGTCATTGTAAAAATTCCGACCGCAACCAAATTTAAAGCAGTTTGAGGCATTATAAATTTTTTTATTTTATTGTTTAGTTATATGTAAGTATATATTCTCTATTTAAAATAAGCTTTAATTATTTCGGCGACACAACTCATCATTGACGAAGTAATAAGAGCTAAAGCTATGTCGCCTATCAACAGAAACTGGTTAACTTAACTCTAAGGAGCTTGTACCATTCCTGTGCCAACATTATCTATTTCATAACCAGGAGCGAGAGGATCAAGTGTTCCGCTAGCAATCAATTGAGCCATTAATACTTGATGGTTCACTCGACCCGTCGTACTTAACTGACGTTGCCCCCATAAAGCAGCCACTCCAGCAACATGAGGAGTTGCCATGCTTGTTCCACTCAAGCTCCTCAATCCTCCACCTACTTTGGCTGATATTACATTTACTCCTGGTGCAGAGATATTTACTTGGTCGTTAGAAAAGCTGGCGACAGAAAAGCCACTAGAACCTTCTTGTAAAGCTCCGACTGCAATCACCCCAGTGCCAGCAGCAGGGGGAGCTACAGAGACTTCGTAACTAGGACGGTTACTTTCATTTCCTGATGCGGCAACGATAATTGTTCCCTGTCCAAATAAACCTTGTGCTTGGACAAAGCGAGAGAGTTCGGTGAAAAGATTGATATTGGCACGATAACCTTCTAAAGCGATCGAGGTTGCTGGTTCAATCGCTAATCCTTGAATATCTGTCAAGGATCTAACATATCCTGGAAAATCAATACCCAGAGACATGGAGATTACGTGAGCTCCTTCATTAACTGCCCATTGAATTGCTTTAGCAATAGTAAGTGATGAATTTCCTCCTGCACCAAGGACTTTGCCAATCAAAGCTCGTCTGACATTTCGGGCAACTCCGATACGAGTATTCTCAACATCTTTGCCAAAGATTGTTCCAGCGCAATGAGTCCCATGACCATCCAAGTCATTATCTGACTCAGTAGTAAAGTTCTTTTGAACCAGATTAACTCCTGCAAAAGCAGAATGAGATGGATCAATTCCTGTATCCAGAACTGCAACTGTAATATCGCTACCATCAAAGGGAGAACTGGTTGCGCCAACGGCTTCTATACCCCAGGTTGAATCAGCAGCAGGAGTGGCTACATCCTGCGATTCTACTGGTGCGATCAGTTTCAAGGGAAAAGCTGGTGCGATCGCCATAGTTCTGGGGTCACGACGTAGATCGTTGCGTTCGGAGAGACTGAGTTCAGTTGCTTCGATTTGCATTTGCTCAGGATCTAGTGCAAAAGTATTAGCCCCTCTTCTGACACCTAGATTGTCTGTTGTCGGTACCAAAATTTCTTGGCTGCGAAGAATTACATATTTTGTATCCTTTAACATGATCTTGCTCCATATCTTCACTATTAATTAGTCAGATAAAAACTAGCGTTTTAGGCGATTTTTAATAATTCTTTATTAGACTTGTTGCTAAACAAAAGTCTATTGTTTATTTTGCTTAAGCACTTATGACTGGGTACGATTAGTGACATCCTCCTACGCTGACTGCTTCGCAGTACAGGCGTAGGCTTCCAACTTTCGCAAGTTGAAGTTCCTGGATCGGCACTTATCTAGGCACTTGACCCCCGACAGTACGCCATTACCAGGCAGTTTCCGTTCCGACTCGTCCAGCCGTACTTTAGACAATCCTCGTTGTAAAATCACTCTTCCACTAGCATGATCCCTAGTAGTTTGGTAGCCACATTCAGAACAAATATGCTCACGCTGATTGAGTTCTTTTTTACCTGTATGAGCATTGCATTCAGGACAAATTTGACTAGTGTATTTATGGTCAACTTCCTGAAAGTATTTTCCTCGTTTCCAGCATACCCAAGACAGCAATTGTCTGAATTGACCAAACCCTCCGTCGAGCATATGTTTTCCCACAAAGCCTTTAGCAGAGAGCCGAAAATCGATATCCTCAGCAAAAATCATATCTGCTTGATCACAGAGTTGATGGCTAGTTTGAAAGTGAAAATTCTTACGAGAATTAGCAATTTTATGATGATATCTAGCTACTTTAAGCTGTGCTTTTTCCCAGTTTTTAGACCGCTTCTTTTTACGAGAGGCTTGGCGTTGCAGCACTTTCAGCCCACTTTGCCAGTCTCGAAAAAATCTAGCAGGTTCAACACGGAAGTTGTCGCTAGTTACCAAAAAAGATTTCAGTCCAATATCAATTCCAATCCCACGACCAAAAGGCAATGGAGCGGGTACTTTGACATCACATTGAATTGTGACTACTGCATACCAGATAGTTCCTCTTGCTCTAGCTACAATCCTGACTCCTTTAACGTTAAAGGAGTCAGGTATTGGTCGATGCTGATTGATTTTAATCTCGCCAATCTTAGGCAGTTTTACCATCCCATTGTTGATGGGATTTTCTTTAAACTGAGGAAACAAGAAAGACTGGTATCTCCCAAATTTCTTAAAGCGAGGAAAGCCAAAACCTCTATTCTTAAAAGCTTCCCAGGTGTTATGCATTCGCTTAACTACATCCTGAGTTACTTGAGAATGAACTTGTTTGTACCAAGGATTAGTCTTTTTCCACTGAGTAAGTTGTCGCTTCTGTTCCAGATAGCTAGGAAAAGGAATATCGGGAGACATTATATATTCCCGATTAATTGAGCAAGAGTACAAACTACATTTTCGAGCGTGCAGCCAATCTTTGAGGTCGCGCAAGCATCTGTTATACAGTCTTCTGCACGTCTCCAGCCAACCAAGCATCATCGCTTGTTGTTTGACAGTTGGTTCAATTCGATAGGTGTAATTCATAGTCAACATTCGGGTATTTTAGCACAAGATATGACACGCGATAAAATTTGTCACAATCAAAAACCCTGGGTCGACTCTCATGAGGGGCTGTGGGCGTAATCGCATTGCGCCCTTTATAAGCCCCGTCGCACGCTGACACGCTATCGCATTACAGACGTGGGGCTTCCCGCCGACAAAGCTAATTTAGCGATCGCCATTACTACTTAAATAGACTAGTTATGCTGCTTGATTATTATTTTCTGCCAGAACTTTTGCTGTAGTAGTCTCCAGCTCAGTTAAGTAATGTTCCAAATTCCAAGAAATTTTAGAACCGCGATTGGCTTCGCCACTGCGCGGAGCGCAATCGCACAGTTCAATGCCACAGATTAAATCTTCGACTGTGGCAAACTGTACCTCAGCATTAGTAGCAATTTGTTCTTTAATAGCTGAAATTAGACGAGCTTTTTTAGCGTCATCAATCACAAAAGAACTGCGGATGATAATTACATGATCAGGATTAGGAATGGGTGCGTCACGAATCGCTTTTAGTTGAGAATCATCTAGGTTATGGAGGCGGGCGATAAATGTTTCAATAATTTGTGCTTCTAAATTAGCGTTAGCTAAATCCAATAAAGCTTTGCGAGCCGTTAAAGCAACCTGCTGACTAAGGCGATCGCGCAGTTCGCGGGTAAATTTGTGTCTGTCTTGTTTAAAGCTTTCATACCATTGCAATTGAGCCAGATTTACTTCAGTTTTTGCTTGCTGTCTGAGTCTTTCTTGTTCTCGATCTACTTCTTGTTTAGCTTCTTCTAACCAAACTTGCTTTTGGGCTTCTAGTTTCTGTTGTTTTTGTCGATATAATTCTTTTTCCGCCTCAGCATCTTTCTCTTTCGCTGCTGCTGTTGCTAGCTGACGTTCGATTCTCTGCGATCGCGCTTCCATCGCTTGAGTGATGGGTTTATATAAAAAACGCTTCAGCAAAGCAACCAGAATCAGAAAGTTAATAATTTGAGCAATAACAACAAAAGGATCGATTAGCATCAGTGAGTTCGGAGTTCGGAGTTCGGAGTACTCGCTACGCGAGAAGCTACGCAACGGAGTTCGGAGTTTAAAGTTCTTACTTATTCCTAATAATGTTGCTTAAAAGTTTTGTCAGTCAATCAGGTATTAATCATACTAAACCGCATTTAGTTTGAAACCTGTAGTTTTTAATGTAACTGTTCGAGAGCGTTCGCGATCATTCCAGCGACGGTGGTGAGAATATCTTTAGCAGATTTCTTGGAGATAACTTTGATAATCAGAAATTATTTAATTACTTGTTAGTTCAATCAGAATTAGGGGAACTATAACAATACAGCTACTATCTTAGACGACATTTCCCTGACAAAAACATATTTTTCTGCTGATTATTGATATCTTTATCTCTTATGTCTTTCGCGATTAAACACGGACTTTTCAAGCTTAATATTACCGATCATCATGCAATTCTAGGAGTGTCTTTAGATGCTGAACCGAAACAAATTCGTTTGCGATATTTAAAAATAGCTCAAAAACTACATCCAGATAAATGTCGAGCAGATCAAGACAAAATGAAAACGGCAGGTCAAATTTTATCTAAGCTAGTTAATCCTGCTTATGAGCAGCTATCTAAAAAAAACAGCTTTGCTGAACATCAATTAGTTTTAACTCAATTAGGCAATCGATTAGCTGAAAACAAATCAAAAATCAAACTAGAAACTGAATCTGCTCAAGAGCTACTGAAAGCTGGAGGTAGTGCCGAATTAGTTTATCCTAAGTTATTAAAGAAAATTACCTCCGAACAGTACAATGCTCTAGAAGAAGCGACACATAATATTGGCATAATCAGTGAGTTAAATTTAGTGTATTTGATGCTTAAGTGCGAACAGGGAATTAGCAGAAGTAAATCCGTATCTTCCACCCCATCAGCTACACCCAATCCAACTACAGCTCAAAGCAAGGCTCCTAAGGCTCAAAGCAAGGTCACTAAGGCTCAACCTTCACCTCCCGCTTCATCATCTGAGACTCAAGTCAAAGTAGAGGAACCCAGCACTGAATCCAGAGTTGCTGCTTTTGTAGGTCGCGCTCAACAGTATATATCTAGAGGAGAATACGATCAGGCGATCACAGAATTACGAGATGCTCTTAGAATCGATCCTAACAATGGTATTGCTCATGCTGTGATGGGACAAGCTTATATCCGTATCAAGCAGTTAACCATGGCAAAAGTTCATATTGGCAAAGCCAGTAAAGCCGATCCTCACAATCCCATCGTCATTGAAAGTAAAAAAGAACTGGACAAACTCACCAAAATGGTTAAAAAATCAAAAACATCCAGTCCTAATTCTACTCAAAAGTCTGCTAGTAAATCTGGCAACAGTGGTTTCTTTAGTGGTATTTTTGGGTCGAAAAAAAAGTAAGATGGCACTTGTAGATATTAGTAGTAACAATATCGCAAGCAAATCTGTACTTAACTTGAAATGATTTATCAACCCCCTGCTGGAGCTAGAGATTTATTACCCTTAGAGGTAGAACAAAAACGTTGGATTAACGATCGCCTGCAAGATATTTTCCAGCAATGGGGCTACCAGCGGATTGTCACTTCCACTTTAGAATGGCTAGATACTCTAACAGCAGGTGGGGCAGTTCAACCCGATAAAGTTATTCAGTTACGCAATAACGAAGAAAACTCTTTAGGGTTACGTCCGGAATTAACTGCTTCCATTGCTCGTGCAGCGGTAACACGGATGGCTGGCAATACTTACCCTCAACGCCTTTGCTATCGCGCTAACGTGTTTCGTAATCCCCCCCAAAGTCATCATGGTCGTCAGCTAGAATTTTATCAGGCTGGAGTCGAATTGTTATTTGCAGGTGGTGTTTTAGCCGATGCGGAAGTAATTCTACTGCTAGTAGATTGTTTACATGATTTGGGCATACCAGATTGGTCAATATTATTAGGAGAAGCAGGATTAACGCGATCGCTTTTGGCAGCGTTTCCAGAATCGATTCGTCAACAGGTACGTAACTGTATTGCTAATCTTGACCATATTACCTTAAATAATCTGGAATTAGACGCAGATTTAAAAGCCCAAGCTTTATTTTTATTTGATTTAAGGGGTAAGCCAGAAGAAATTTTGAATAAAATTTTGACCTTAAGTTTAGATGATGAGGCAAAAGCAATAGTTGATAACTTAAAGTCTCTAATTGAACTGCTTAATAATAGCTGCGACCGAGCCTTACCCATAACTTTAGATTTGAGTCTATTGCAAACTTTTGATTACTATACAGGTATTGTTTTCAAAGCTGTCAGCTTCCAGGATCATCAGTCCTATATTTTGGCAGAAGGTGGACGTTACGATCGCTTATTAGGGCTATACGATCCTCATGGGAAAGCTTCACCAGGAATTGGCTTTTCCCTTTACATTGATGATTTACATTCTTGCTTGTTATCAACTGAACAACTACCCAAACAAGCTCCTAGCAGCGATTGTTTAGTAATTCCTACCACCATAGAAGTAGAAGCGATCGCTCTTAAATATGCTCGTCAGTTAAGAAATAAGGATAATTCTGCCAGGATTGAAATTGATTTGGGCGATCGCTCGGAAGCGGCAATTAAACAGTATGCTCAAACTTGTCGTATTCAACAATTAATTTGGATACTGGAAGACGGTACTCCCAAAGTCGAACTTCTAAACTAAATTATTAATAGGGGTGAACAATTAAAAAATGAAAGGCGATGGTATTAAGCAAGCTTTTTCAATCCACTAATGATAAATGGCAGCCAATTATTAAACAGCTAGAGACCATAGTTGGCAAAGATGGAGTCGTACGCCGCAAGGAAGAATTATTGACCTATGAATGTGATGGTTTAGCTAGTTATCGGCAACGTCCAGCTTTAGTTGTTCTACCTAAAACTACAGAAGAAGTCGCTGCCACAGTTAAAATTTGTCACGATCAGAATTTGCCTTGGGTTGCTAGAGGCGCAGGCACAGGTTTATCTGGAGGGGCATTACCCATCGAAGACTGCGTGTTGATTGTCACAGCCAGAATGAATCGAATTCTAGATCAGGATTTAGATAATCATTGTATTACCGTTCAGCCAGGAGTAATCAATAATTGGGTTACTCAGGCAGTTAGCGGTGCCGGTTTTTATTATGCTCCCGATCCTTCAAGTCAAATTATCTGTTCAATTGGCGGTAATGTGGCAGAAAATTCTGGGGGCGTACATTGTCTCAAATATGGGGTAACGACTAATCATGTTCTAGGGTTGAAATTAGTTACGACTGACGGCTCAATCATTGATATTGGCGGCATAGTTGCCGAAATGCCTGGATATGACTTAACAGGTTTATTTGTAGGTTCTGAAGGGACTCTAGGCATTGCTACCGAAGTAACTCTCCGCATCCTGAAACGCCCAGAATCTGTATGTGTTGTGTTAGCCAATTTCCCAACTATCGAAGACTCAGGGGCAACCGTAGCGGATATTATCAGCGCGGGTATTATTCCTGCTGGCATGGAAATCATGGATAATCTTAGTATTAATGCGGTAGAAGATATTGTTGCTACGGGTTGTTACGATCGCCATGCTGGAGCAGTACTACTAGTAGAATTAGATGGCTTAAAAGTAGAGGTTAAAGCCTACAAACAAAGAGTTGAAACAATCTGTCGGCAGAACAATGCCACTGGTATTACTACTGCGAATGATATTGATACCCGCCTGAAACTCTGGAAAGGCAGGAAAGCTGCTTTTGCTGCTGCTGGACACATTAGTCCCGACTACTTTGTACAGGATGGAGTAATCCCCCGTACTAAGCTAGCGGAAGTATTGCAAGAAATTAATGCGTTAAGCGATCGCTATGGCTATAAAATTGCTAATGTCTTTCATGCTGGAGACGGCAACTTACACCCATTGATTCTTTATGATAATTCTGTCCCTGGAGCATTTGAGACAGTAGAAGAAATTGGTGGCGAAATACTCAAACTATGTGTAGACGCTGGAGGAAGTCTATCTGGGGAACATGGAATAGGTGCTGATAAGAATTGCTATATGCCCTATATGTTTAATGAAGTCGATCTAGAAACCATGCAGTATATTCGCACAGCTCTCAACCAAAAGGGATTAGCTAATCCCGGAAAGATTTTTCCGACCCCTCGCAGTTGTGGAGAGGCTGCTAATGCTCAGAAAATGAAGCAGTTTAATAATGCAGAACTTTATTAAAATTCCCAGTGTTTTGATACTGGTTCAACTATGTAGACGAGCTGAGATGAGAATTAAGAAAAACAAGAGAATTAGGATTACTAAAGCTGAGTTAATCTCAAAAAATTTAGCTTAACGGCGAGAAGTCCCACGTCTGTATTGCGAAGCGTGTCAGTGTAGGAGAAGCCACATGTCACAACAGTCTTTATTCGTGTTTGCTTGCATCACTCCCAAGTCGGAGCATTTTGAAGATGCCCTTTCTGCCGTTGAAAGTATCATTGAGCGGACTCGTGCAGAAGCTGGCTGTCAAAACTTTTCACTTTATCAAGCCTTGGATCGATCCTGTTTTTATCTTTTTGAGGAATGGATTACACAAGAAGCTTTGAATACTCACTATGAAAAGCCTTACACTAAGGCTATTTTTGAAAAATACAAGACTTGGCTTGCCTGTCCCCCGGAGATTAGGAAAATGAACGCAGTAAAGGGATAAAGTAAGTCGTTAAAATAGCGAAAAAAGAACTTTTTTTCTAATTGATAACTCCCCCAATATGACAGAAGTAGCTCAAATATATCTAGGGAATATTAATCACAATTCTGATTTATTTGAATTAGTTCAAAAAGAAACTTGTCTGGAAGTTTTTTTAACAGTAAGCGATCGCCAGAAAGGAAGAATTCACACTCATACTGACACTGGCGTTGCTATCGGAATTATTAAAAGTCGCGATCGCGCTTTACAATCTGGAGATCTTTTTCAGACAGAATCAGGAGATTTGATACGGGTTCATCTTCAAGAGCGAGAGTTAATGGTGCTAAGTTTTTCAGAATCAGTAGCGGTTAATGTTCCAGTAAAATTAGTTCATCTCGGTCATATTTTAGGTAATCAACACTATCCAATTGTGGTGCAGGATAACAAAATATATGTGCAGTTAGTTACAGATGCCAAAATTATTGAGAAAACTATTAAAGATTTGCATATTGCTGGTTTGGAAATTAACTATGAAATGCGATCGCCCAACAAACACCTGGACTTTTCTGCTCATAGTCATTAATCTTGGGAAAAAAGATTTTTCTGAGTCTGGTCATAAGTATAAATGTATGGAAGATAATAAGATTACTGACTGCAATGATTCATTAGATTCAGTCCCTGATAATCAATTCATTAAAGAATTAAAAATAGCTGTTCAAGATTTACTTTGGATGAGTGAATCGGAATATCCATTGCAAGTTGTCTATTTGCATAATTGGGATGATCTTAGTCAGGAAAATTTATTGCAGCACTATGGCTATAATCCTGATACAAAAGTTGCAATCAAAGATTTTACATCTTTTTTTAACTCTGTTACGAGAGAACAAGAGTGGCATAATGAAGAGGAAGCAGCAGAAGTAAAACGCTATCAGTTTTTAGTGAATTTATTAACCAATAATTTGCACAATATTCAGGTTTATCGGCTAGGAGCAGTCGAAATTGATGTCTATATTTTAGGTAAAACAGTACATCAGGCGATCGCTGGATTGTTTACCAAAATCATTGAAACATAAATAACGTCTAGTGTGAATTAAGTTCACTACATTAAGTTATTGAAAAACTTGATTGTCAAAGATATTCAGGAATTTAATTAAAATAACCAATTGCCAATTAAAAATTGGGAACAAAAGACGATTACGAAGACAGATATCGTAGCTAAATTCCTTTTATAGCAGGGGGTTGGGGAGGCTATTTCCTCCCCAATGGGGGGTCTGGGGGGTTAATCCCCCAGGAACAAATGTGGTTTTAAGGATAAATTATCTATAAAAACAATCGTATCAAGCTTTTTTAATTCACACCAAGCGTAAATAATTACTTTTGATTTAATTTCTGTAATTGGCTTTTTCTATTCTTTTCTGTATTCCTTTTGGTAAAACTGCAAAAAAGTTGTAACCTGTTTTCTTTTCTACTTCGTCTACAGATACAATATAGTCTCGCCAGTCTGTATTATTCACTTTTTCCGAGTTAGGTATCCAAACAGCAATGGTTTGGGTATTTTCGTCGATCTCTTCACTGGTTCGTTCTAAAACTAAAATAACTTTCCAAGTGTATTTGGGAACAATTATTTTGCTGTTGGCAATCTTTTCGGCTGTACCGCTTCCTCCCGCCACAATATATAGTTCTTTACCCTGGTCAACTAAATCTCGGCTATATTCTTCTAATTCTCGCCATACTTCCCGATTGTTCGCGGGGGACTGGGGAATCATGTTGCTCATCAAAAAAGTGGCGCTATTATCTGATTTACGGCGAGTGCGATCGCCACTAGGAACTAGATGTCCCCGATCATAGCCACTACCACGGTAGTCGTTTGGTCTGACTGCATAGCAATTTTCGGGCAAGCTGGCATCGGGACGAAAATCATTGGAACGTTCTACTTTACCTAACCAATTCCTATTTAGTTGCCAACTTACCCAGTTAGGTGTTCCTTTGGAGCAATTATAGGCAAGAGCATACTGAGGTTTTTCAATTAAGTAGTTACGCTGATTACTAGTATTGGCTTGACTGGGATTGCCAAATTTTAGATGAATATTTTCCGAAACTTGAGTAGAGCAACCGCTTAACAAAAAAATTAAAATCAAAGCGGTCACTAGCCAAAATTTAGGAATAACTAATTTGGAGTCAATTTTCATGAATTATGACAATCACTTTTTTACCTCTGACTAGATACAGCACTATGAGAAAATATCAGGACATTTTTTGTTGCCCGTTGCCTATTCCTTGTGCTTGATGTGGATTAATAATGCTTAATTCTGAACTATTTTGTTGGTAATTTATCCTTCAAAACTAGATTTATCTCTGGGGGAACTTTCCCCCAGACCCCCTGTTGGGGAAGTGACGGCTTCCCCAAGCCCCTTCGTAACTAAAGTTCAGTCAATATATCTACTTTGATAGCTAATTTTTACTTGAAATGGCGAGTTTGATTTACATAAAGTGTATTGCTTAAATTCTTGCAGTAAGGGGAAATTATGCAGCTTATAGCTTATAGCTGAAAGCTTTAGTACAAAACTTTTCACTCCTTTAGGCACATATAGTCAAACGTATCTTATAAAATCGACATTTCGCCAATAGTTTCTAGGCGTTTAAAATCAGTTAACTGGACAAATTTATCTGCCAAATTTTCGGCGATCGCGGGGCTAATCCAACCCATTTGCTTTAACAAGTGAATTGCTACTGCATACTTTGCTCGTTTAGCTCCATCTTTTACTTTAATCGCTAGCCCCATTCCTTCGCCAATACGACCAAAACATTGAATACCTTCGGCACCAGATTTACTAACTAGCTCTCCTTCCGTTAAACGCATCAGTTCGGTATCAAAAGCACCCTCTCCAGCAATCATACGAGGATAGTAGGTCATAGCCCGGGCAATACGCTCAAGATCTAAGCTACTTCCTGCTGCTAACTGTGCATAGAGATGAGCCATCTGTTGCAGTTGCATCAAGTAGGTAGGCATTCCACAATCATCATGAGCACCAATCAACTCATCTCCAGGCATTTCCAGTAGTTCAGATATTTGACTCAAGATCAGCTTTTGTACTGGATTAGAACGATGCATATAAGTATTAAGCGGCCAGTTACGATTTTGGCAGACTGCTAATGCCCCCGCGTGTTTACCGGAACAATTGTGCTCTAAACGGTTCTTTTTTCCTTCTGGAATAGGACATTGTAAAGCACTAGGATCGACATCTGCCCTCCAAAGCACGTTAAATGCCTGTCTTGCTTGCTCAATTGTCCCTCGATGGGAGCTACAGATAATCGCCAAGTCGCGATCGCTCAAGTCATATTTTTGCAGCGTTCCGGTGGTAGTTACTGCTAATGCCTGAAATGGCTTTAAAGCCGAGCGAATAAAAGCTGATGTTTGAGAGCTGCCGGCTACGAGCAAAACCCGTCCCCGATGATCGCAAACTGTTGCTTCTACTTGATGGACTGATTCTACAATGCCTTCTCGGAGGAGATGGACTTCTAACGCTGGTGCTTGAGTTCGTTTTCCCCTGGTCATGCGATATTGAATTTACAAAAAATAGTAATGACGAGTTTAACCGAAAATCAGCCAAATTAAACTACTTAGTCCGGTAATTATCGCCAGTAGACCAAAAGTTTTACGTAACCTAATTAATATTGGCTCTATTTCATAACTGACTACCAACCGATCGCGATTTAACATTGTGGTGGGTTTGAGCCAGGTTTGTCCATCGTACCAGCCAGATTCTTCATAAAATATGCGATCTCTTTTGAGACGATTCCTGACATATTGCCAACCCAGATAGATTCTCGATAAAAACAATCCAGTTAGTAAACAAACACCAATCAAGCTAGACAAAAAAAACTTAAGGGGCTCTTGTGCAGGAGAAAAGATCGACATTGCTAGTGGCGCAGCTAAAATCAGACTCCAAAAACAAACCCAAGCAATTTTCTTGCTATATTTACCTATGGCTAAAGTTCCCCAGTCAAATAACCACGATTCTTTAAGCTGTTCATATTCGTGGATTGGTTGTTGCTCTCTGGGAACGGGACAAAAATTAATGGTAGATTTATTCATGGCAGCAAAATCCTAACTGTGCTGAGAAAATTCAATGCGTTCGGCATGTCCCCAAAACGCTTCTAAATTATAGTATTCTCTCTCTTCAGGAAGAAAGGTATGGACAATCACGTCTTCAAAATCTTGAACCACCCAGTTTCCTTCTCTTTTACCTGAAACCCTTACAGGCTGAAGATTATACTTTTCATCAATCCTTTCTTCAATTGATTCGGCGATCGCTTGTAGCTGAGTTCGCGAGAATCCAGTAATAATTACAAAATAATCGGCTAAATAAGAGATGTCAGTAACTTTTAACAGTACAATATCCTCAGCTTTTTTGTCTTCGGCGGCAGCGGCTATCTCCCATGCTAATTCTTTACTGCTGACTGTTGACTTAATATGAGATGTTTTTTTAGAAGTGATCGTCTGTTTTGATGATAATTTATTCATTAAATATATAATCGAAGATTTTTTAATTCTCGTTGAGTAATTTATGCGTGTTTGGCAAAAATTTGATTGGCAGCTGATTATTCTTTAGATTCATGTGTTTTATCGAGCTAGAGTCAAAGCCCAATTCCTAGTTAAAATAGTGCGGGGATGAATGATTTTTTGATTACTTACTAAATATTTTAAAGAATAATCACTGGTTTGTTGTACACATTTGTAAAGATTTTTCTGAGCAACATTGCGCATCGCTTCTAATTCTGTATTGTCTCCACGGTTTGGTTCGAGAGCATCGGCAATAAACACCACACAGCTTAATTTGTTCATTTGTGGCGATCCCAGAGTATGATTAGCAATTGCCGTGAGAATTTCGGGATCTTTAACTCCAAATTCCTGTTGAGCAACCACTGCCCCTACTTCTGCATGAATGAGATGGGGGTGATTAATGCAGATCTCGTCTAATGGGAGCTTAGCTGCTTTCGCTATTTTAAGTAATTTACGAGGAGAAAAAAACTTTGCCAAATCATGCATTAAACCAGCCTGGGCTGCTTGCTGTTCATTGAGTTGGTGACGACGAGCCAAGTCAATACAAGTTTGTTCTACTCCCAGAATATGTTGTAGACGATGATTAGAAACATTTTTCTCCAGCCAGGACAAAACGCGATCGCGCATAAAACAAATGATTAGCAGCTATAAAAAGTGATATTCAGTTAATTTTACAAAATTAATTTCTGATTGCGGAAGTTCTAAGTAAATTCCAAGCTTATAAGCTTAAGCTGATTAGAGCAAAAATGATGAAGCTATTTCTAGCCAAGTTCCATTCACCATTAATCAATAATCGACAATTCTGGGTTGTGATGTTTAATAATGCCAAGAAGATTTAAGAAAAACAACTGTGCGATTAATTTATGTTTAGGATTGGTAATTATTCTCTTAATCCTGTTATTTCTTGGTGTTAATAGTCCTTTGAAGGCAGTCTTTGATCCTATTTACTTAGAGAGCTATTTTCAACAATACGAAAATTATCTAGAAGTCTTATTTATTTTTGTTTATACAGTTTTGACCGTTGTTGGTGTTCCCGGAACAGTCTTAACCATTGCCGGAGGTGGGCTATTTGGTCTGTGGCACGGTACTCTAATTTCAATTATCAGTGCAACTTTGGGAGCATTGTGCAGTTTTTGGACAGCCCGCTACCTATTACAAAACTATGCTCAACGTAAACTTAGCCAAAGCAAACAACTAATTAGATTTCAACAAGCAGTTTTAGATCAGCCTTTTACATTCGTCCTGGCAACTCGTTTTATTCCTATTTCTCCTTACAATTTGGTTAACTATTTATTTGGTTTAACCACAATTAACTGGTTTGATTATACTTTGGCTACCTTTATTGGGGTAATTCCTGGTAGCTTTGCCTATACATGGATCGGAGTGAGTGGTAAGGTGGCGATGAGTGGAGGAGATCGCCTCTCATTATTTTTAGCTTTAACTTTTTTAGCTTTACTGACGATAATTCCTTTAGTGCTTAAAAAACAAAAGAAATTTTAAATTATTAGTTTGAGCAACCAATCCAACTTGACAATCAGGGCGATCGCTTTAAACTTAGATAAAATAATCACTCAAAAACATCCGTCTAAAAAAGGGGATTGACCCTACACACAAAAATCATTACAGAAAGCTTTAAGGCGGTCGAGAACCCTTTTATGTTAGAATTTTTGAGTATTTTTTCATAACGCAACAAAACCAAAGCTTTAAGGCATTTTTTCGGAGAGACTACATGACTAGCACTTACGATGCAGATCAGATTCAGGTTCTTGAGGGTCTAGAGGCAGTACGCAAACGCCCAGGGATGTACATTGGTTCAACGGGACCAAAAGGACTGCATCATCTAGTATATGAAGTGGTGGATAATTCCATCGATGAAGCACTGGCTGGTTATTGCACTCATATAGAAATTGACATTAATGCCGATGGTTCAATTACTGTTACCGATGACGGAAGAGGTATACCTGTCGGGGTTCATACCAAAACAGGAAAATCCGCTTTAGAAACGGTAATGACTGTCTTACATGCTGGCGGTAAATTTGGTGGAGCAGGAAGCGGTTACAAAGTTTCTGGTGGTTTACACGGGGTTGGTGTATCAGTAGTTAACGCACTTTCAGAATGGGTTGAAGTCACGGTTTGGCGGGAGCAGAAAATTCATCTGCAACGTTATGAAAGAGGAAAAGCGCAGGGGGAGTTAAAAGTCAAGCCAAACCAAAACAATCCCAAGCAAACAGGAACTTCTGTCCATTTTTTCCCAGATAACACAATCTTTACCGAAACTACTGTCTTTGAGTACGAAGTGTTGGCGAAAAGGTTAAAAGAATTAGCCTATCTCAATGCGGGAATTAAAATTACTTTTACCGATAATCGTGGGGAAGAAATACATCAGGATGTCTTTTGTTATGAAGGTGGCATCAAAGAATACGTCAGTTACATGACACTGGAAAAAGACCCCCTACATGAAGACATTATCTATGTCAGCAAAGAAAAAAATGGCGTAACTGTAGAAGTTGCCTTGCAGTGGTGTATCGATTCTTATAGTGATAACTTACTAGGTTTTGCTAACAATATCCGTACCATTGATGGCGGTACTCACCTCGAAGGTTTAAAAACTGTCCTCACCAGGACAATGAATACCTTTGCTCGTAAACGTAATAAACTCAAAGATGCTGATAAAAACCTTGGTGGGGAAAATGTTCGAGAAGGCTTAACAGGGGTGATTTCTGTAAAAGTACCCGAACCAGAATTTGAAGGACAAACCAAAACTAAATTGGGTAATACAGAAGTTAGAGGGATTGTAGATTCTCTCGTTGGGGAAGTCCTAAACGATTATTTGGAATTTAATCTTAATGTCGGCGATGCCATTATCGAGAAGGCTGTACAGTCTTTTAAAGCAGCAGAAGCAGCTCGTCATGCTAGAGAATTAGTTCGCCGCAAATCAGTATTAGAGTCTTCTCCTCTACCTGGGAAATTAGCAGATTGTAGTTCTCGCGATCCTCAAGAGTCAGAAATATTCCTAGTTGAAGGCGATTCAGCCGGTGGCTGTTTTGTGGGAGAGACTGAGATTACCCTGGTTGATGGACGTTCCTTAAGCTTTCAAGAACTAGTAACTGAGCAAGAAGAAGGTAAACAAAACTTCTGTTACACAATTCGCCATGATGGCAAAATTGGTATTGAAAAAATTATCAATGCCAGAGTTACTAAGAAAAATGCCGAAGTAATTAAATTAACCTTAGATAACGGTGAAAGTATCACTTGTACACCAGATCATCGTTTTATGTTGCGAGATGGTAGTTATAAAGCAGCAGCATTTTTAACTCCAGATGATTCATTAATGCCACTATATCGTAAGACTTCTAATATTAATGAACCTGGCATTACTGTCGACGGTTACGAAATGGTTTGGGATAATCGCTCTGATTCTTGGTTATTCACTCATATACTTGCCGATTGGTACAATCGTTGGCAAGGTATATATGTCAAAGAGGATGGAGAACATTGCCATCATCTTGATTTCAATAAACTTAATAACAATCCAACAAACCTAAAGCGTCTTCCCAAAGAAGAACATCTGGCTTTACACCGTCGACATATCAGTAAGACATTGCATCGACCTGAAGCGATCAAAAAATGTCGTCAAATTAAGCAAACAGATAAGTTTCGTTCAATGATGAGTCAAAGAATGAAACAACCTGAAACAGTCAAGATATTATCTGAACAAGCTCAAGCACAATGGCAGGATGAAGAGTATAAGGCTTATATGACTGCTAAATGGCGAGAATTTTATGAAACTAACGAAGAATATCGCCAGCAAAATAAAGAACGATTAAATAAGGCACAACGGGAAGATTGGGGAGAAGAAAGTAATAGAATTGCCCAAGCTGAAAGAGTTCATAACTATTTTGCTAATAATCCCGATGCGAGAGAAGAACTTTCATCAATTGCTAAAAAACAATGGCAAGATGAAAAATTGTTAGCGTGGCGCAAGGAAAAAACTAAGCAGCAGTGGACACCTGAATTCAGGGATAAACGTCGTCAAGCTTTAAATAAAACTTACTACCGTAAGACACTAGCTGCCTTAAAACAGATTGAAATCGAACAGGGAAACTTAGATTTAGAGAGTTACTATCAATACCGTTTATCAACTAAAGATAAATCGTTGCTTAAGTTTGATACCTTTGTCAATCGATATTTTGATGGGGATAAAAATAAAGCTTGTGAAACAGTAGCTAATTACAATCACCGCGTTGTAAAAATTGAATCAGTAGCTGAAAAATCTGATGTTTACGATATAGAAGTACCTCACACTCATAACTTTGCTCTAGCAAGTGGTGTATTTGTTCATAATAGTGCCAAACAAGGAAGGGACAGGCAATTTCAGGCAATTTTGCCCCTAAGAGGTAAGATAATCAACATTGAAAAGACTGATGACACCAAAATCTATAAAAATAATGAGATTCAGTCGATGATTACTGCTTTGGGATTAGGCATCAAAGGTGATGAATTTGATCCTTCTCAACTACGCTATCACCGCATAGTAATTATGAGTGTAGCGGGAGATGAACCCACTCTTGTATTAGACGAATATACAGGACAGACTGAGTTTGTAGAAATTGGTAAATTTATCGATGAATGTGTGGAAGGAAAACGCACTACTGAAAGATATCAGGTGGTTTGTTTTGATCCTGGTACCAATGAAACTCGTTTTCGTCCTCTGAAAGCAGTCATCCGTCACGGTCACGAAGAGCCGATGTATAAGATTACTACTAGATACAATCGCTCGGTTAAAGTGACTTCTTCTCACAGTGTTTTTGTCTATGAGGATGGAGAAGTAAAACTAAAAAAAGGAAACGAAATCCGAGAAGGGGATTTATTAGTAGCCAGTCGTCGTTTACCTCGTCCCGAAAATAGTCCGACTCGGATTGATTTACTCAAGATTTTCTACGAAGCAGGATTAACTAATTCTCTCTATTTACAGGGAGAAGATGTTCGGAAAATAGCTGCAAAAAGAGTTTTGGCAAAAGTATCTCAGCCTGAACAATGGAGTGAACCCAGGGTTAAATTGGATCAAGCTGGCTGGCAGGAATTAGTTTGCCAGCGTCAGACAGCAGGTATTTCGCAAAAAGCAGTTGCTACTAGCTGTGGAGTTAAGCAACCGATCACTATTAGTCATTGGGAAAGGGGTATCAATCGACCTACTTTAACTGATTTTCTCGGTTATCTTGATGCGATTGGCGGTAACGACAATGTTATCTATGAGACTTTACCTTCAAAGATCGATAATTTATTAACTCAAGATGACAATAGTAAAAATGCACGTTGGCGCGAAGTCAGTGCTTATAAACCTATTAGTTTCTTTACTCCTAACGAATTAAATCAATTAGGAGAAGAAATACACATTGTTCCCCAAGCTCATATCGATAAAGCATTTAACCGCTATCTACCGATTAACCGCGACTTGATGTATTTCTTGGGTTGGTATGTGGCAGAAGGAACTTTAAGCAAGCATCAAGTTAGTTTGAATTTGGGTCAAAAAGACCAACCTTTTATTCCTGAATTGATTGCAGCCATTGAACAAGTTTTTGATGAAACTCCTCGTCTTTATCAAGATCCTGATAGCGAAGGAATTAAACTCTACTTCCAAAGTGTTGCAGCAGCTAGACTATTGAGAGCTTGGGGATTAGCTAAGCTAGCTCATCAAAAACAACTCCCCGATATTGTTTTAAGTCTGGGTGAAGAATTACAATTAGCCTTTTTAAAAGGTTATTTCCTTGGCGATGGTACAACAGTTGGTCAAAATATTTCTTTTACTACTAACTCCAGTAAGTTAAAAGATGGCTTATTGTATTTATTTGGTCAGTTGGGTTTAATTGCTAGTCATACCCATCATCAACCTTCAACAGCAGAGAATGCAGCAATTCAAACTCGCCGTGATTACTACACTATTGCTATCTGTGGTAAGAAACAATTAGATTACTGCCGTCCAATCTGGCAAAATCACCCTAATGCCGATAAGTTAGAAGCACATCTGACAAGATCCACCCGTAAGTCTCAAGCTTATGTGGCTATTAGTGAAGACTTAATGGGATTAAAAGTAATCTCTAACGAAGAAATAGATTTGGTTGGTGATTATGTCTATGATTTTTCTGTGCAAGACGATGAAAACTTTGTCTGTGGTACTGGTGGTTTAGCTTGCCATAATACTGATGCTGATGTAGATGGGGCACACATCAGAACCCTTTTGCTTACTTTCTTCTATCGTTATCAGCGAGAATTAGTCGACCAGGGATATATCTATATCGCCTGTCCTCCCCTTTATAAACTAGAACGGGGGCGCAACCATCAATATTGTTATAGCGATCGCGAGTTGGAACAGCGCATTAGTGAGTTTCCCGCCAACGCTAATTACACTATCCAAAGATTTAAAGGGTTGGGTGAGATGATGCCCCAGCAGCTTTGGGATACGACCATGAATCCTGAAACCCGTGCCATGAAGCGGGTAGAAATCGATGATGCTGCCGAAGCCGATCGCATTTTTACAGTTTTAATGGGCGATCGCGTTGCACCAAGAAGAGAGTTTATTGAAACTCATGCACCTAAGTTGAATCTAGACGATCTCGATATTTAATTCTTGGTTAATCAATAATTTAATTCATTATACGGTTAGTATCATCTTGACCGTATTTTTATTTGTTGATAAATCTTATTCGTTATTACTTATGGCTCGTGATCGAGATAAAAATGACACTACATTGTTAGATCATCATTGTTAAAACCCAAGAAATTGTAGAAGTTCACGTTGGCGATCGCCCTCATATCGATCTCTTGATTGAAAAGTCAGAAAGTCAGATCTAAACGATCACTTGCTTTCAAGCTACTAAATCGTGAGAGACTGAATAAAGCTGAATAACATCAATCTATTCTTCTACTTGGCGATCGCTCGATGGATTCTGAAAAGGTCTTAAAAACTGTAGAACAGTTGTTACAAAGACAACTTACCCAGATAGAACAAAGAGTTTTAATTCTATCTTGGGAAGGTCAATCTTATAAAGATATTGAGGAGAATACGGGATACGTAATTGGCTATCTGAGAGATATTGGTTCGAGTATGTGGAGGCAACTATCAAACGTACTGCAAAAGCGGGTCACTAAAAAAAATCTACCGATAGTTCTCGAACAATTCCAGCCAAACAAAGATTTAGTATTGCCAAGTAACCTTCCGCCACAGACAGATAGTGACGATCCAGACAACATGAATGCTCACAGTGATTTGAGTTTTCCCAGCGCACCAGTATCGTCTAATTCTCGTCTATATATCAAACGTCCCCCCTGCGAAGAACTAGCTCGCAACGAAATTGCTCGACAGGGTTGTTTGCTGCGAATTAAAGCACCTCAAAAGATGGGTAAGAGTTCTTTACTCAATCAGGTAATTGCTCAAGCCAATAGTTTGGGCGATCAAGTTGCTTATTTAGATTTTAAAGATGCAGAATCAGCAGTTTTTAATTCGCTAGATTGTCTGCTTCATTGGTTTTGTGCTGCTGTCTGTCAGCAATTAAATCTTCCTCCTAATTTAGATTATTACTGGGACGAAGATTATGGCAGTAAAATGAGTTGTAAAATTTTTTTTGAAAGCTATATTCTCAAGCATACTGATCGCTCTTTGGTTTTGACTATTAATGAAGTCAATCGCATTTTTGAACATCCTCAGACGGCGGCAGATTTCTTACCCCTGTTGCGCTCGTTTCACGAACAGTCTCGTCGCAGTGTAACCTGGCAAAAGCTGCGTTTAGTACTCGTATATTCAACTGATATTTACGTTCCCCTCAATATCAATCAATCTCCTTTTAACATAGGCTTATGCTTAAAGTTACCGCCATTTAATTTCCAACAGGTTAGAGATTTGGCACAAAGATACGAACTAAATTGGCAAGGTAACGAAGTCGAACAATTAATGTCTTTGGTAGGGGGACATCCTTATCTAGTTAACATTGCCTTATATTATCTCAGCCACGAAGTTATAGATTTCGAACGGCTATTATCAGATGCACCCAAACCTACAGGAATTTATCGCCAACACCTGCAAAGCTATTTAATCCTATTGCAACAAGAACCGCAGTTAATATCCGCAATGTATAACCTGGTTAATAGTAGCGAACCGATAAGGTTAGATGTGCTAGTAGCCTATAAACTAGAAAGTCTGGGACTAATTGAGTTAGATCGTTTTTTTGCCCAAGTTAGTTGTCAATTGTATCGTCTTTATTTTCAGGAAGTCTTAGAACTCCATCGAAGCGATCGCACTGGCTAAAAAACAATCGCAGTTGGCATCTGAGAGTTTTATTTACCGTTCGACGTGAGTTCGACGAGGTGGAAAAAGCTTAAATATTTCCCAACTTTCTAATTTTTAGATCTCTAAAGTCCTGATTGTTTCGTTAAGAAAAACATAACTCCTAACTCCGAATTCCGAACTTCGAACTCACGTCGTTCGAGATCGAACAAGCAAAAATTAACCACAGTTGAGCTTGATTTCAGGAAGTCTTTCCCCTGAATTATCAGTTCGATATGCCGTTAAGATTACTTCTCCAGACTCCGTTACTTTAACTCCTCTAGCTGGTTGAATTTTACCTTGGGCTGTTTCAATGGGTTCGGGAACATTAGCGGTAGGGTTCACTTCTCCATTGACTGTGACATTGAGAGAATTCAAAGGAAGTCCTGGTTCGGGAACGATTCCACCTTTACCTGAAATAGCCAGACCATTCTGAGCTGCTGCTTCACGATTAGCTTGGCAAGCTTGAGCAGTTGTTTGTTCAGGTTCTACTATGTTTTGTGGTAGTTCAATTGCTCGCTGCACAGGATTAATCCTGGAAGTATTGATATTGACAGTACCATCTAAGCCTAAAACTTGAGAACTAGCATCAATATCGTTGCTATTATTATTGATGAAATCACCAGTCTCGTCATCAATCCCGTCTCCTATTGCCAGTCCAAAGATTTGTTCGACATTGAGATTAATATTTCCACCTCTTCCTCGATTTGCAGTAGCAATCAAATCATTACCAATACCATTGCTAGGGAAAGCCAGAATAAACCGAGCATCAATATCTAAGTTGCCACCATTAGCATTACCAAAGGCTTGAGCAGAGATAAAACTGTTATCTCCCAGGGTAATGTCTTCTGCAATTTGTAAATCAATATTACTATTTACTCCTGTTTGTGATTGAGTTGCAGCTTCAATTCTGGCTGTATCTACTAGGTCAAGATTCTTAGCTTCAATCAAAATACTTCCTGGTTGTCCTGTACCTGGAGTTCGTTCTCCTATATTGTCAAAATTACTGACTTCAATGGTGCCACCACTAGCAATAGTTAGTTGCTCGGTAAGCACATTAACATTACCGCTATTACCATTGTTAATTAGGGCATTAGCGGATATGCCACTGCGAAACCGTTCAATTGCACCGCTGATGAAGATAGATTCTGTAGCATTGATGGTTACATTTCCTGCATTACCTTGACCAAAAGTACTAGTAAAAACCCTTCCCCCATTAGTTAGAATTAGATTAGCAGTATCGATAGTCACACCTCCTGCATCTCCTACTGCATCTGGACCAACACCACTATTAGCACCACTAGGAATACCTTCTGAAGTTTCACCTTCAATAATTATGTCTCCTGTAGCGGTAATGTCGACGCTTCCTGCATTCCCTTGACTTCCTGTACTAACATCAACGCTTCCCCCATTAGTTAGAGTTAGATTAGCAGTATCGATAGTCACACCTCCTGCATCTCCTACTGCACCAAAATTAACAGTACTAGTAGCACCACTAGGAATACCTTCTGAAGTTTCACCCTCAAAAATTATGTCTCCTGTAGCGGTAATGTCGACGCTTCCTGCATTCCCTTGACCTCCTGTACTAGCATTAACCCTTCCCCCTGCCGTTAGAGTGAGATTAGCAGTATCGATAGTCACACCTCCTGCATTTCCTTCTGCATCTGTACCAACAACACTAAAAGCACCACTAGGAAAACCTCTTGAAGGTTCACCCTCAAAAATTATGTCTCCTGTAGCGGTAATGTCGATGCTTCCTGCATTCCCTTGACCAAAAGTACTAGCATCAACTAGTCCCCCATTAGTTAAAGTTAGATTAGCAGTATCGATAGTCACATCTCCTGCATCTCCTACAGCATCTGAACCAACAACACTATTAGCACCACTAGGAGAACCTTTTAAATCTTCACCCTCAAAAATTATGTCTCCTGTAGCGGTAATGTCGATGCTTCCTGCATCCCCTTGACCAAAAGTATTAACATCAAGTTGTCCCCCATTAGTTAGAGTTAGGTTAGCAGTATCGATAGTCACACCTCCTGCATTCCCTTGACCAAAAGTACTAGCATCAACTAGTCCCCCATTAGTTAGAGTTAGGTTAGCAGTATCGATAGTCACACCTCCTGCATTCCCTTGACCAAAAGTACTAGCATCAACTAGTCCCCCATTAGTTAGAGTTAGGTTGGCAGTATCGATATTCACACCTCCTGCATTCCCTACAGCATCTGGACCAACAACACTAGTAGCACCACTAGGAAAACCATTTGAACCTTCACCCTCAAAAATTATGTCTCCTGTAGCGGTAATATCGACGCTTCCTGCATTCCCTTGACCAAAAGTACTAGCATCAACTAGTCCCCCATTAGTTAGAGTGAGATTAGCAGTATCGATATTCACACCTCCTGCATCTCCTTCTGCATCTGGACGAACAACACTAGTAGCACCACTAGGAGAACCTCCTAAATCTTCACCATCAATAGTTATGTCTCCTGTAGCGGTAATATCAATGCTTCCTGCATTCCCTTGACCAAAAGTATCAGTGAAAACTAGTCCCCCATTTATTACTTCAATTGAACTAGTATTAATCGTGATATTGCCTGAATTGCCGACTCCACCAATATCAACTTGATTAGTAATACTACTATCATCAAGGGTTATATTTTCAGCAACATCGATAGTCACATCTCCTGCTTGTGCCTCGGCAGATGTGGATTCAGCTCTAATTCCTGCGATAATGAAACTACTACCAAATTCTCCTGCTGATAAATTCAAGTTGCGAGCGTTAACGCTAACACTTCCACCCCCTGTTCCACTAACATCTACAATGGATAAATTGCTCAAATTGATATCTGCTTTGGTTACTTCTTCAGGAAAACTCAAACTACCATCAGGATTAATCCCAACTGTTCCTGCTTCAGATAATCCTCCTAATTCAATATTGCCTCCTCTAGCAATAGCAAAACCCGTCTCAAAGTTAATATTACCGCCAACCAAAGCTAGATGATTACCAGGGTCAACTTCCAAACCGACTAATTCTTCTGCACTATTTTGAGTCAAGGAACGATTGATTATTTCTCCTGGTTGATCCCGAAAACCTAAACCAATGGGAGCATTAATAGTTAATAAAGGAGGATTTTCTAAATCGGCAGCACTAAATTCCCCATCTTCAAACAGAACACTAGTGGCACTACTGCCATAAAATGAACCTCCTATATCTAATCTGGCATTCTCTCCGAATATAATCCCTGCGGGATTAATCAAGAACAAACTAGAATTGCCATTAGCCCGAATTAAACCATCAATATTAGATACATTACCGCCAGTAACCCGACTAAAGATATTAGAGATATCAGTCGCATTATTAAAAAAGGCTTCATTCCCTGTCGGTACAGAAAAGTTTTGAAAGCTATGGAAGAGATTGCCACCCCTGGTTTCTCCACCTGTAATTTCTGCTACATTACCATTTTGATTTACTTGAGTATTAACTGTGCCATCGGAAGTAACTTGAGCTAAAGATATATCACTAGTGGCGTAGAGGCAGCCAAGAGTACAGAGAGAAAGTTGAAATAAAGGAGAAAAAGATTTGGACACGATAGTAGTATAGTTGAATCAAAAAAAGGCTTCAAAAATACTACCATTAAGAGCAGTTATTTTAACTTATTTTTCAAGATGTTTTTAATGTTGTCAAAATTGTCACTGCTATGAGAGAGAAATGATGGAAGTTGAGGAGATTTGCGAAAATGGAGTTTGATTAACTCTTGCTGTAACTGGTCATACCGAAAATAAGACAAGCAAGAGAAATTTCCTAGTTTTCCCTTGCTTGTTCTGATTAAAGTAACTATTGTTTATTACAGATAACTAGAGCTAACAGCTAATAGCCAGTAGGGTGAGCGAAATTTACGGTGGCAAAAATTGTAATTGCCGTTACTCGTTACTTTTTACTCGTTACTTAAAGCGTCTCTATTATTTAACTCCCACACCTTTTTTCTTCACCCTAGCCGATAGCTAGTAGCTAATTTAAGCGTGAGCTAATAGTTGGTCTGCTTGTTTAGCAGTTTCAAAGAAATAACGAACATTATCTTCAGGAGTACCAACCAATACACCGTGTCCTAAGTTGAGGATATGCCCTTGGTTTCCTGCCTTACGAATAGTATCCAAAATGCGATCGCGAATTACATCATGAGAACCAAATAAAACACCAGGATCAATATTTCCTTGCACTTTCATATCTTTACCTAGTCTCTGTCTAGCTTCTGCCATGTCTACTGTCCAGTCAACATTGACAATATCCGCCCCAGAAGGAGTCATCCGCTCCAACAGACCAGCACTACCACTAACTAACAAGATTAGTGGTGTATCGGGATGAGTTTCTTTAACTTTGCGGAATACCTGCTGCTGATAAGGTAAAGCAAAAACTTCGTAATCTTGAGGACATAATTGTCCTGCCCAGGAGTCAAACATCTGCACTGCCTGTGCCCCGCAATCAATTTGATAGCAGATATAAGTAGCGATCGCATCTGCCAGCTTACTCAATAACTGATGCAAAATAGTTGGGTCGGAAAATGCCATACCTTTGATATTGGAGTAAGTTTTAGAACCCTTTCCTTCCACAGCATAAGCAGCTAAAGTCCAAGGCGCACCCACAAAACCCAAAACAGTCGATTTATTGCCCACTTCAGAACGTAAACTTTGCAAAATAGTTTTGATGAAGGGTAAAGACTCGTCTGGATTTAAAGCTTTTAGTGCATCCACTTGTTGCTGACTGCGGATAGGAGAACTAATGATCGGTCCTTTTCCTTCAGCAATATCCATTTCGATGCCCAAACCAGGTAGAGGAGTAACAATGTCAGAAAACATAATTACACCATCAGGTTGAAAAGCTTTCCAAGGCTGTAATGAAATCTCGATCGCCACTTCAGGTATTTCGGAGCGTTCACGAAAACTGGGATATTTTTCTCTAATATCTCGATATGCTTTCATATATCTACCCGCCTGACGCATCATCCACACAGGAGGGCGTTCTAATATTTCGCCACGGGCTGCTCTTAACAACAATGGCGTTTCATTTGCTTCGCTCATTTGTATTAATTCCTTGTAATATTTTTTTTAAAGCGCAACTGCTAGCTTACCATTGCACAAGGGTTCGATCGCTCTGAGGCATTGTTTAATTATGTGAAGATTAACAGAACAATGCCATTGGTTAGGCATTGAGGAACAGAAAGTGGATCTACTTACCTAAGATGCACTAACACTCAATTCACAATCAGGAATCGGCACTAGGGAACAAATAACTCTTTCTAATTCTTGGAGTGAATAAGGCTCAACTAAGCAAGCATTAAAGTCCAAATTGGTAGTGGCAAGTTTTTGTTGGGATGCCAAATTGGTAATAATAATAATAGGAATATTGCGTGTGAGCCAATCTAGTCTTAAGACGGAAATCAACTCCATTTTCTTGATTTGAGATATCTCAAAATCCAGCACAACTAGATCGGGTTGATGTTGTTGTATCCAAGATAATATCGTCGTCGTTTTTTTTGAGTAAATATAAACTTGGTCATACAAAGCTAATATTCTCGAATTAGCTCCCAGTCGTTTCTGACCGCGGTTATGTGTGGCGATTAATATGGTCATTATAGGCAAGATATGTCGGACTTCATCTCAATTCCTATGGGCATAGCCCAAAATTATGTTAGCTAGATAAACCTCACATCTAAACATAGTGTAACGTTTATTTCTTAGAAGCAAAAACTATTTTTATGAAACCTGAGCTTGGTAAAACAGATACTATTAATTTTAAAGCTTTCACTAAAATTTCTAAAACTAAAATAGGAAAAATAACTGACTCGAATGAACAGTCGTCAAGTTAAATTAAAACCTAAAACTTATAATTCATCTCCAAGCCAAATTAATCCAGTAGTATTACTAACTGTAATCTTCCTGTTTATAGTTTTACTATTGCATCATGGCAATTATACTTATGATTTTCTTGATCCTCTTCGTGACTTTGAAATCAATAAACCATTACAAAAGTTCTCAGTAGGGGGATTTCTGTTTCTTTCAGGCTTTAAACTTGTAAAATCGAAATTATCTGTACCAGCCTCGGATTTTTGGGTTAACAGATTTTCAAGAGTTTATCTACCATATTTATTCGCCGTAATTATTTTCTCATTTGTAGTTTATCCAATTGGCAATAATAGTAATTTTCCTTCTATACCTAATTTTCTAATCCATATTTTGTGTTTGCAAGCACTATTGCCCAATTTTTTTCAACCAAACTATACTACTATTTGGTTTGTTAGTATTCTTTTTTGTTGTTACGCTTTCTTTTTATCAACTAGAAGATTATTAGTACGAATATTTGATTTTTGTCTCGTATTATCACTAACAATTATCTCTATTTATTGGCTAAGATTATTGGTTTTAAGATGGGGAATAGCCATCTTTCGGGGTGACTTTGAAATATATTTATTATTTTTTGCTCTGGGTATGCTCTATGCTCAAACTGAATATTTTTTTAAGAAAACAAAAATCAAAGTTCTTTTATTAATAGCAACAGTAAGTGTCTTAAATTCAATTTTATATTATAATTTTATCGCCTTGAGTTGGAATATATTACCTTGGGAAATAATCACTATTATTGGTACTAGTATTCCTCTATATTTAGTTGGGTTTAAAATTGCTCCTCGTTTATCTTGCAACCACAAAATTTTGACTTTGATGAACCTGGTTGCCTATTCTTCTTTTTGCACGTTTTTATTTCACAGACCAATTTGGACTATGTTGAGATGGATCTGGTATCAAAAATCTCTACCTCAAGCTGCTTTTATTGTGATTCTGGGAATACCATTGATTCTGTTTATTTCCTATTGGCTTCAGACATTATATGATCGAATACGATCGAGATTATCAAATTTTCGGCAGGTAATTTAACTCAATCTATCAGTTCTAAGTTAAAGATCAACTTGTGATAATTAATTTAAAAATTTGCTTTTTTAGCTTTAAATTCTAATAAATTCACCTGCTTTTGCAAATCCTTATTTTCAGTTTTCAAGTAAGCAATTTTCTTTTGTGCCTTTTTAAAATGACCCTTATAGGCACCTAAGCTTTTATTACTTTTACCTAGTTTTTGGCGATGCTTTTTCTCTTTTACCAATTGACGCTGTAATTTTTTATATGCAGTTTGAAGTTCTTGTAGTCCACCTTTGCATTCAGATTTAAGCTTTTTTAATTCGCGATCGCGGGTGGCAACCATTTTATTGAGACTATCAATCTTGACCAACATTTGCCGATCAAAATTATTGGTTTTTACATTATTAATTAATCCTTGATAGCTGTTGTGAATCCACTCATGCTGAGTTTTAAATGCCCTTCTGGTAGCTTCATACTTGATGGTGTTTAACACTGCCTCTTTATAAATTCCCGTATGATTAGCTTTTATTTCCATTAATAATCTGTCGTAATTAGTCGCGTTGTGTCTCAAACTGTCACAATTAGCTTCAATATATTTCACGCGATCGCCCGTATTGGAATTAATAATATAAGCCTCTGCACCTTCTCCACGAGGAGGATGACAGACAATACGATCTTTCCAACTTTGAATAACTTCCTGTAAGGTAAACTGTTGGGTGATAATACTCATTTGCGTTTAGATTGTTATATAGATAGATCCAATCAAGCTCAGACTAATAAAAAATCTATCAATTAGTCAGACTATGGCAATAACAACTATTCATAATCAAGCTAGTTGTGAAAATGCCATCTAGGTCACGACAGTTTTAACAAGCAAAACAGAAATACGCCACTGTAATTACTTAAAACTACAAAAATCACATTTAATGCAACGAGGATTGTACTGATATTACCGAGTGAATCAAACTCTAAGCATTTTCATTTTACTTTGCAGATTGGCATTTTCTTGTTGAAGAAGTTTATTTTCACACTGCAATAGAATAATTTGTTTTTGTGCTTTTTTGAATAGATTTTGACAACTCTGTAAGCTCTTATTATGATTATCTACTTGCTGTTTTTTAGTTCGATCTTGAATAAACTGTGTAATCAACCATTTGTATTTTAGCTTTAGTTCATTTAGACCATTCTTTAATTCTGATTTAAGGATATTTATTTCGCGATCGCAGTTCTGTAAATGCTGATTTAGTCTAGCTATTTCTTGATTTTTCTGTTCGATTTCTGCTTTCTTTTGTTGGAAGATATTTTCAGCCTTGATTATTGCCAATTTTCCTCGACATTCGCGTTTAATAGTAGCTATTTCCCGTTTCTGCTCACTAATTATTTCTTTAAGTTGTTGAATTTCCTTTGTTTGTTGCTCTGCATCAATCTGTTTTTGACTTATCGATATTTTATAGCTATCTTGAATCCATTCATGCTGTTTTTTAAAGGCACGTCGAGTTGTTTCGTATTTAATTGTATTCAGAACCGCTTCTTTCAAATAACCATTATATTGCGCCTTGATTTTAACTAATAAAGAATCATAATTAGTTGCTAGATGTCTTAATTCATCACAGTTAGCATGAATATAATTAATTAAGTTATTATTGTTAGAATCAACCACGTAGGCGTTATAGCCATCTCCTTTAGGGGAAAAACAAATAATTTGATCTTTCCAAGTTTGAATGATTGCTTGCAAACTTCCCCTAGTTTCGGTTGAATTCATGATACTCATCACTGTTAATTAGCTGTCTATAAGTTACTAGCAATTAATCAATTGGGCTATATTTAAGTAACGTGCCTAAATTATGTTGGTTTAAATATTGCTCTAACCAAGCTCTTTTCAATAAATCTAAGGTAGAAGGTTCTCTAGTTAAAGTATATTCCCACTGTGCGCCTTTCCACCAACTGATATAGTTAGCTAAATCATCATAAGCTTCTTGTACCGCTGTTTCTCCTGTCAACTGATAATATTTCTGTTCTTGAATAGAAACAATAAATGCTTGGATTTCTTGTTTGAATTTGGCAAAATCTTGCGAATTTTTAGTCAAATTGTCTATAGAATAAGCACATTTTGACCAAGAAATTTTGGTTCTAAAATCATACTGTTTATCTTTGAAAATTGGAAAGGCTAGTTTTAGTTCTTGAAGATTCTGAACTTGTCCTAAATTATAGGCTTTAGCTTTAATAAATTTTAAGGGAAATTGATTGGGAGCTGTGTAAATTTCTAAAACAGAAATAAACTCTACATATTCAAAGTTTTTGATCGAGGCTAATTGTTCTAATTCACTTTGAGAAAGCCCTAACTGCAAGCATCGCTGATACTCTGACTCTAAAACCGATTTAGGAGAATTTAGTTTAACTTTGACTAATCCTGCGACTTGATATTGTTTTAATCTTTGTTGCAGGTCTACATATTTCATTAGTTCTCATTTTACTGACTAAAAATAGCTATGATTTTGAGAGCTTAGTACAAGTTATAGCTTTAAAACTTGATTATACTCAAGAGTATTTATATGTGATGTACCTACACTGACCCTTCGGGTACAGATGTAGGCTTCTCCAAATCCCGAAGGACAGAGAGAACTTGCTTCAAGGTACTATTAGTAGTAGATGCGACTATTACTGGATTCCCTTTACGCCGTTTTAAAGTTGGAAACACATCCAGTCCAACCCTCTTGGTATTTATTCCAGCCGAGATGTCTCGGTCTACCAAAAGTTGATATTCTTCATCCCAATATTCTCTGATGCTGCAATCGGTAAAAACAAATTCATCTTTGTACGGCAGCAATTGAGATGTGTATTGTGGATTAACAGGTATTACCAAAGCACCAGCTTTCTCGGCTTTGAACTTCAGTATGTTGAAAAACTGACCAAAGGCAGCATCAGCCCAAGACTTATTTAGTCCTGATTTAGCTGACTGTCCATTAGGTAAAAACTTACCCGTCTCATCAGTTTTAACTTTATTCCTCCGACTCAACCCAGCAAGATTGAGTTGTTCATGAAAGAAAACTTTTTTGCCAGTATTAAGGAGAGCCTGGGCAGTATTGTAGGCATGATCTTTTCTAGCTCTCGCTATTTGCTGATGTAGCTTGGCTTCGCGCTTCGCCAGCTTACGACGAGATTTACTACCTCGTTTTTTTGTAGATTTACGCGCCTGAATCTTGGCTAGTTTGCCTTGAGATTTCCGAAATGACTTAAGACTAGGTAATTTAACGCCTTCGCTCGTAGCCAAATAGTCATTTTCATGAAGAACAGCGTCCATGCCCAATGAGTTATCCCAAGTAGGAGTAATATCGGGCTGGAAATCAGGAACAGAATCGTCTTGTAATCTTAGGTTGATGTACCAACCATCGACTTTCTTGATTACCTGAGCTTGCTTTAATGTTGCACCATCAACCAGTTGTCTATGATGTCGCACCTTGACCATACCTATTTTTGGCAAATTAATATGCAGCCATTTACCACCAACAGAGCAAGAATGAAGCTTTACCCCGCTCATAACCATCGATCTGAAACGTACGCTTGTTTTGAATCTTGGTTTGCCCGAACGCTTACCGTTTTTGTCTCCCGATACGAAACGACTGAAAGCTAGTTTCACCCGTTTGCACACCTCTTGCAGAGTCTGTGAGGGAACAGAATTGAAGTCCAACAATTCACCACTCCAGCCAACAGAAACCAAATCTTTTTTGATTATTGGTAGCTGCTTTTTTTGCCCATAATATTCAGGTTTTTCTTTTAACTGTGGCAAATGACAGATTAATGGGCATCGGTCAGTGTAGCTACGATTCTTCGACCACCAATCAAACCTTTCTCTCAGTTGGCGGTTGTACCAGTACCGACAGATACGAAGCCAGTCATTAAGGACAAGCTTTTGTTCTGTAGTTGGTCTTAGTCGGTACTGGTAGTTGTATAGCAAAATTAGAGTTGTTTATTTTGATACACTGATATTAACATATTTATCTCCACCTATTCATGAAGAAAGATTTTGTATCAAGAGGGCGTTCTGTATCTGATTTAAAAGCTCATTTAGTTTTAACAACCAAATACAGACGTAAAGTTTTGACTGCGCCAATGATAGATAGGCTTCATGAAATCTGGGAATCTTTGTTGGATAAATTTGACGGCAAAATCGTTGAGTTCAACGCAGAGAGTGACCACGCACACTTGCTTTTTCAATACCACCCAGAAATACAATTAAGCAAACTGGTTAATAGCCTTAAAAGTATTTCTAGTCGTAAGCTGAGGCAAGAATTTTTACCAGAACTAGAGAAAACATACTATAAAAAGAAAGTGGTTTGGAATAGTAGCTACTTTCTCGCGTCATGTGGTGGAGTTACTATTTCAACACTGAGAAAATATATAGAAAATCAAGATTCTCCTATAGCTAGTCTATTACTGGCGATTCATCCCACACTCATTGCTGTCGTAATAGAGATGTGGGGCTTCTCGCCAACTAGCTAAATTAGCTATCAGCTAATAGCTAATAGCTTTTTAAATTGCAATCAAGCTGCATTACTTCATCTTTCATATCTCGATTCAGCAACGCCGATTAATTAAGTCTTGAATTTTTCTTTACTTGGTTTCTTGTTATCTTGCATCTTCATGTTCACCGATTCAATATAAGTTCCAGCTTCTTGTAGAGCAAAAATTCGCTCACTATAGCGATTTTCGGGTGGTAGTAGCTTTAATAATTTCATTTTTTGTAACCTTTCTTTCACCCTGCCTGTTGCACCAACTAGAAATACTTTGCGATCGCGATCGCAAGCATCCTTAATCATGTTTTCAATTGCTAGAGAAGCAGTTACCCCAATTAAAGGTACGTCACTTAAGTCTAAGATTAAGACCTCAAATTTACTGACGATACCCATTCTCTGAGAAATGGTTTTAGCAGCACCAAAACTCATTGGACCACTAAGATTAAACAAAAGGATTTTTCCTTGGGCTTGTTTGAGAATATGTTTCTCAGCCATGGTTAAATCTGTATTTCCATCAGGATCGGTAATCGCCTGTACTCGAGTGCTTTGAAGATCGCTTAAACTTTTAACTGTCAGTAAGTTAGCAAAGAATACTCCCACAGCTACTGCCGTAATCAGATCGACAAAAACCGTGAGAAAAATCACCAGATACATTAAACCTGTTGCTTTGACCGAGATTTGGTGAGCTCTTTTAATAAAACTCCAATCAATGATATCAATGCCAACTTTGATTAAAATTCCGGCTAAAACTGTATGGGGAATATTTTCAGTGAGACTTCCTGCTTGCAGCACAATGATTAGTAAAACTAGGGCATGAATCATTCCCGAAATAGGAGTTTTGCCACCAGTTTTGACATTAATTACGGTTCTCATGGTTGCTCCTGCCCCTGGAAGCCCCCCAAACAAACCGGAAATTAAATTACCAATGCCCTGACCAATTAGTTCTCTGTCAGAATCATGGCTCGTACGGGTAATATTATCGGCTACCAAAGAAGTAAGTAAAGAGTCAATTGACCCCAAAACTGCCAACATCAAGCCATAACCCATGATGGATCTAAGTTTAGCAATATTAAATGTTGGCAATTGTAAACTAGGCAGTCCTTTGGGTATTTCACCTATTAAGGGCAGATCGCTATCAGGTAAAAAATATATTGCTACCAAAGTGCCAATAATCAATGCTAGTAGAGGAGAAGGAATAAACCGTGTTAATTTAGCAGGAGAGCCAAAAACAATTGCTAAAGTTAAAATGCCTAAAGCCGCAGCAGCGACATTAACATGAGTAAAAAAATAGGGAAATTGACTAATTGACTCAACTACATTGGCTGAGGGGGGATGTCCGAGAAAAGGGCCAACTTCGATAAAAATAATAATTAGACCAATCCCAGACATAAAACCTGAAATCACTGTATAGGGCATGAGGGTAATGTATTTACCCAACTTCATCACCCCAAACAAAATTTGAAATATTCCCGCCAACATGATCACGGTAAATGCTATGGCAACGCCATTTTCGGAATCAGTTGCCAAACCTGAAAAAACCGTAGCTATAACTACGGTCATGGGACCTGTTGGACCAGAAATTTGTGAAGGGGTACCACCAAATAAGGCAGCAAAAAAGCCAACTATGATCGCTCCATAAAGACCAGCGATCGCTCCTGCCCCAGAAGATACACCAAAAGCCAAGGCTAAAGGCAATGCAACGACTGCTGCAGTTATCCCGCCAAACAGATCGCCTCGTACGTTCTTAAAATGTAACCCATTAACCAGTTGCATAAGAATTTAGATAATTGCCAATATAACCAATACTTTACCGCGAATTTACTCTTAATAACTGATAGAAAGGTTACTATATAACTGCAACTAATAAAGTTATGGCAATTTCACGCTCAACACCACTGTAAAGGGTGCGGAATATCTAAATCTGATTTAAGAAAAACCGCGATCAAAACTATTTTTCTGCATAAAACTCAAAATATTTACCTAATCATAAACAAGAACGAAAAATTAGGTTGAAATAATAATGATGAAAACTTCTATACAGTTTAAAAGTTCTAGAAAAAGGCGCTCTGACTGGTATTTTTTACCTTCAATGTTCAGTGGTACAGCAGGCATAATTATTGGTTTGGCGATCGCTTCAGTAGTGGGCTGGGTTTAGAGACACTTCTCTTCAAAACTAAAGCCAGAAAATTTAGTTTACTTATAGCGTTTCTCAAATAAGTGAGGTACAAATATAAACTTAGTCAAAAACCTTAAAACCCCTATTCCCTATTCCCTATTCCCTATTCCCTGACTCCACCAAGGTGTATCTCATTAATACGAGAAACGCTTATTTTTAGTATCTTTACATCTTGAGGACTACCTATAAGTTTTGTCAGTCAATCGGGTTTTTATATCTTCAGATAGGTTTATTAATTGGCAGTATTTCTAATAATGTTAATTGTCAAAATAATTATTGATCATTAAAAACAATGGCAAATCCAAGCGATCAAGAAAAAACTACCCCTACAGCTGATGGTGGGAAACAAACTCCTGTAAATCCTAGCGAACGTAAAACAGGACAAGGAACTAGCCAAGATACGCGTTCTGGTGCAGAACCCGAAGCTCCAGGATCCAAAAATACTGATACCCCAGGCGATCCTAATCAAGGTACAGAAGCTCGTTAATTGAAACACTAATTACATCAATCAGGTCAGTAGTTTGTCTTAAAAAAAGATTATTTACTGACCTATTTATTGTTACTAACTTAGAGATTTATCTTAGTGAGCGAGAAGACCTCTTCCTTCAGGTGGAGGATGATAGCGAAACGAGGCTTATAAAAAAGGCAGCGCGTTGGCGGGGTACATGCGGCTAAAGCCTTTGTCCCGCTTGAAGTGACTGCCGCAGCCCAATGCGATTACGCCCACAGCCCCTCCTCTCCAATGAAGGGTTAAGTTTTTACAACGCAGATAAGTTCATGGTAAAATATTATTATGAAACAATTACGCGGATTTAAATACAGATTTTACCCGACTTCAGCGCAGCGATTAGAGCTGGCGCAAACGTTTGGCTGTACTAGATTCGTTTACAATTGGGCATTAGCTCTTAGAACCAATAGCTATTACCAAGATCAAGTGTCTCTTAGCTATACTGACACCTCTAATGCTTTAACTAAGCTCAAGAAAGATCCAGAAAAACCTTGGCTTAAACAAGTTTCATCCGTACCACTACAGCAAGGTTTGAGACATCTAAATACTGCATTTAAAAACTTCTTTGCTGGCAGAAACAAATATCCTCGATTCAAGAAAAAGAATAATCGACAATCAGCTCACTACGCGCCTAATGCTTTCAAATGGGAAGATGGCAAGCTAACTTTAGCTAAAATGTCTCAACCATTAAAAATTAGGTGGAGTAGATATTTTACAAGTGAACCCAAAAGTGTCACTATCTCTAAAGATCCAAGTAATAGATACTTTGTCTCATTTTTAGTTGAAGAAGAATTGGAGCAATGGAATTCTAGCACTGAAGAAATAGGTATAGATCTAGGCATCAAAGATGTGGTTGTTGCTAGCAATGGCTTTGCTTCAGGCAATCCTAAACACTATCAAAAATATCAAGCTAGACTCAAAACTTTACAACGCAGACTAGCCAGGAAAAAGAAAGGTTCTAATAACCAATATAAGGCAAGGCTATCTGTAGCCAAACTACACGCTAAAATAGCTGATTGCCGACTTGATTTTTTGCACAAGCTGAGTACAAAACTAGTTAGTGAAAACCAAGCTATCTATACTGAGACTCTAGCAGTAAAAAACATGATGGCTAACCATAAATTAGCCAAAGCTATTGCTGATTGTGGTTGGGGTGAATTTCTGCGGCAACTGGAATATAAAGCAAAATGGCATGACCGTAAGATTGGCGCAATCAATAGATGGTTTCCATCATCTAAACGTTGTTATACGTGCGGTCATGTTTTAGATAAGTTACCACTGGAAATTAGAAAGTGGACTTGTCCTAGCTGTAACTCTCACAACCTGAGAGATCAAAATGCAGCCTTAAATATTTTAGCGATTGGGCGCAGTCTTGGGGGTTTCCCCCATACGCGACCCAATCAAGAAGCGGTCGGGCAGACCGTGTTTGCTTGTGGATCAAGCTCTGGCGGGGATGTGTCTTTGACAGATCTAGCTATCTTGGGATGAATCAAGAATCCCCTCGCCTTTAGGCAGGGGAGTGTCAAGTTTGTTTCTAAGATCACCAATTGCTAATCAATATTTTCACCTGAACTGCGGAAGTAGCGATTGCGCTCCGCCCATCGCCAGAGGCGATTGAACTCCGTCCAGGCTCCGCGATCGCAAATCAGTGTAAGCTAACATCAATATTAAGCTTTGGCTAGAGCGATCAATTGTTTGACTTGGTTAAAGGCATGATCTATTCCTCGTTGTGTAATGAAAGAGAGTTGTTCGCCAAAATCAAAATTAACAGCAGGAATTAAAATCCAATAAGCTTTGATAACTTCGCCATAAAGTATTTGAGTTAAAGAAAGTAGCGATCGCGGATTGCAAGTGTGTCCGAAACTAGTGTTGTCATCTTCTGCTTCAAGTTGTTTTATTTGAACTGAAATGGGATTTTCCAAATTGGTTGCTATCGCATCGATAAAGATAACAGCATCAGCCTGAGCAATGATTTCGGCAAGTTCGGGTGTCAGTTGATGTACTGCGAGGGAGCGTACTCCAGGCAAATCCCATTGTGCTATCTTTCTAGCTAGTATTTGACCAGCACCATCATCGCTGCGAAGAGTATTACCATAGCCGATGACTAAAAAATTCATTCAAACCGATGATTAATAGTAGTTATTCAGAAGAAATAGTTTCTTTTGCGCCTCCTTGTTGAAGATTTAGTTTCATTACCTCAGAAAGACCAGAATTTTTGCCAAATTTAGTTCCTGTCAATATTGAGCGACTGAGATTGGCATTACTTAAGTTAGCTTCTTGTAAATTAGCATTACTAAGGTTCGCACCAATTAAATTAGCTAAGGCTAAACTTGCGCGATATAAGTCCGCATTGCTTAAATTTGCATTCTCTAGATAAGCTCCACTTAAATCAGCCCCACTAAGGTTGACATAGCCAAGATTAGCTTCACTTAAATCCGCATCGGTTAAGTCAGCACCTCTCAAGTTAGCCTTTTCGAGATTAACGCCATTTAGCTCCAGACTACTGAGGTTAGTTGCCAGTAAATTGGCTCCCGCCAAGTCAGTCTTTAGATCTAGCTTTGCCAATTGAACTAATTCTGCCATCTCATCGGTGTTGGCTGTGTAGATTTGTTGAATTAGCTGTTTGAGTTCATCTTGAGCTGGGAAATCTATCTTAGGTTTGTTCACTTCTTCCCCAATCTCTTTAGTTTCTAAATTAGAAAATCCTAATTGTGTGCGACTTAGAGAAGATGATAGTTGATTTTTACAGAGGAAAAAAACGATAGTTCTCTCTAATACTCCATGCTTATTGGGACTGAGATCGTGTCGCCATAGATCTTCGGCATCAATTAGAGTAACATCGGCTGGAAAAACATTCCAAGTGGCTTGAAGGATAGGCGATTGAGTAGTGTTCTTAATAGTCCCTAGCTTGACTCGCTGCAGAGAATCGACCAAAACTGATATTGGTGTTTTGAGGGTAAATATCCAGGTCGGTTCAGTCTCAGAAGCTGGAGTTATAATCTCAAAGTAATCATCTAATTGGGGATTGATTTCATCCAGTTGGCTATTTTTAAGTTTGAGTTTTAATTGACCGCCTTTTAAACCTATCTTGATGCGACCATCAAGTAAGGAGAACCATTGTTGATTAAAGTTGAGGCTTAAGTAAAGGTCATACTGATTACTATTGGCTGAATTAGAAGGAATAGGAACGGCTTCTAATGCCATTGATAACAAATCTGGGAATAAGTTCTGAGACTTCAATAACTGCATGACCACTACTACTTTGAAAAGTTGAAAAGGATTGCTTGTAAGATTGTAGGATTTATATTTGCATTGTTTTGAGAATTTACAGTTTAATTTACTAATTCTTAATTCCGATAAACCTCATTGAGGACGCTTCCGTCAGCTCCGACCAGTTGAACGTGTAAAGGCATCTGCCCTGCTGCATGAGTAGAACAACTCAAACAAGGATCAAAAGCCCGAATTCCCGCTTCGACTCGGTTGAGCATTCCTTCCGAAATTTCTGTTCCCTGAATATAATGTTTGGCAATTTGAGCCACAGTTTTATTCATTGCCAAGTTATTTTGTCCAGTAGCAATGATTAAATTAACTTTTTGGATTAAGCCATTTTCATCGACTTGATAATGGTGAAATAGAGTACCTCTTGGGGCTTCGCTGACCCCAATGCCTTCCAACTGATTAATTCCAGCAGTGGCGCGAGTACGTTGGGAGGTAATCTCAGGATCGTCAATTAGCTGTTCAATTCGTTCTAAAGCTGCCAAGATTTCAATCAGACGGGCATAGTGATAGAAGAAAGAAGAATTAGCCACTCTTCCAGCCCAATCGCGAAATTCTTGTAGTTCTCGATCTGCCTCTGGCGTCCCAAAATGAGAGCAAATATTAACTCGTGCCAAAGGTCCAACGCGATATATACCATCGGGATAACCCCAAGGCTTGTAGTAAGGGAATTTGAGATAAGACCATTTTTCAACTGCTTCTCCTAGATAGTCTTGATAATCATCTTCGCTAAGTCCGTCAGCGATAATATTACCCTGACTATCAGTAAAACGAATCTTCCCCCCGTAATGTTCCCAGAGACCATTTTTACCCACTAAACCCATAAATAAAGAAGGGAAATGACCAAATTGCTCGATTTCAGTAGCCAAGCTTGCCATTAAGTTTTTAAACAAGTCCAGAGCCATTTTTACAGTAGCGCGAGATTCTGGCAGGCGATCGCGTATCCAAGCAACTCCTTCTGGTGATAAAGGCGATCGCACTCCACCAGGAACAGCCCAAGCAGCATGAATTTTCTTCGCTCCTAATAGTTCAATTACGGTTTGTCCAAACTGTCGTAAGCGAATTCCTGCTCTAGCTAAATCGGGATCGGCAGCAATTAAACCAAATACATTGCGTTTAGCGGGATCGCTATCCCAGCCTAAGAGCCAATCGGGGCTACTAAGATGGAAGAATGAAAGGGCATGGGACTGAGTAATCTGTCCCAAATTCATCAGTCGTCGTAGTTTTTCAGCAGCAGCAGGAATTTTGACTGCCAGAATTTTATCTCCAGTTTTAGCAGAGGCGAGGAGATGACTTACTGGACAAATTCCGCAAATCCGAGCCGTAATACCTGCCATTTCGGTAAATGGTCTGCCCTCACAGAATTTTTCAAAGCCTCGATATTCAACTACATGAAAGCGAGCATCATCAACTTCTCCTGCATCATTCAAATAGATAGATATTTTGGCATGACCCTCAATGCGCGTAACTGGATCGATTACGATTTTTTTTGTCATAGCTACTTCTAGAGTTCGTAGTTAGTAGTTCGGAGTTCGGAGTTCGGAATTCGGAGTTCGGAGTTTGGAATTCGGAGTTCGGAGTTTGGAATTCGGAGTTCGGAGTTTGGAATTCGGAGTTCGGAATTCGGAGTTCGGAGTTGGTAATTAACCGAATTTAATCATTTCTCTTCCTTCCATTTTGGGTTGTTCTCCTTTAAGTAATGGCTCAATAGTTGCTTTGATGCGCTCGGCAGAAGGAGGACATCCAGGCATAAAAATATCTACAGTCACTACTTCGTGAAGAGGAAGCACTTGATCTAATAATTCGGGGACAATTCCTGGTTCATGGGGTAATTGAGCTGTTTCATCTGCTAATTCTAGATAACCTCGCTTTAGTACTGGTTCAGAACCACCCAACATATTTCGCATTGCTGGCACATTAGCTGTTACTGCGCAGTCACCAAAAGAAATTAGGGTTTTGGTTTTAGCTCTAACTTCACGGATTAATTCGAGATTATCCTGGTTAGCTACTCCACCTTCAACTAAGCAAACATCCACATCTTCTGGATATTCTTTAAGATCACAACCTACTGGACTGTAGACTACATCAACATATTTAGCCAATTCGATTAACCATTCATCCATGTCAAGAAACGACATATGACAACCCGAACATCCCGCTAACCAAACCGTAGCAAATTTTATCTTGTTCATTGTTAATTATTTTATTCTCTTGCTCAACTCCCGTAAGGGCGGTTCGCGAACCACCCCTACTGTTATCTCGTCCATTCTCGTTTTTCCCTAGCATTAACAACAAATTCTAATTTGGCGCGATCGCGTTCTTTTTCGGCAGAGGTTGTTCCTTTACGGAAAATTGAGCCTGTGGGACAAGCATCAACGCATTTTCCACAAGACGTACAAGCATTTACTTCCCCCCAAGGTTGGTTCAAACCAGATACGATATAAGCCTCAGCACCTCGTTGAGCTATATCCCATACATGCGCTCCTTCAATTTCATCGCAGACACGTACACAGCGAGTACAGAGGATACAACGGTTGTGATCGATGCCAAACTGCGGGTGAGATACATCTACATGGCGATCGGGAAAGCGATAAGGGAAACGAGTATGATCCATGCCTACTTCAACGGCAAGATCTTGTAGTTCACAATTACCATTAGCTACGCAGATCGAACAAACATGATTACCTTCTGCAAAGAGTAATTCTATGACCATGCGCCGATATTCTTGCAGTTTGGGGGTATTGGTATGCACCACCATCTCTTCAGTTACTTGAGTGACGCAAGAGGGTAAAAGTTTATTGATTCCTTCAACTTCTACCAAACACATCCTACAGGCAGCTACAGCAGCAACTCCTTCTAAAAAGCAAAGAGTAGGGATATGAACACCTGCTTCCTTGGCAGCTTCAAGGATAGTCTTACCTTCTTCGACAGCTACAGGAATATTGTTGATCGTTAAGGTTCTGACAGACATATTTTATTATCCTACTTGAATTGGCTCAACCTTTTGGTTACAGAATTGATGATGGCTAGAGTGATGATAATCTATACCTGATTGCCATATTAAAAAGTGTGTGGGAAAAGTTCAGTAGCCATTGATTAACCAGGCTATTGTCACGGGCGCGATCGCTTCAGTTATTAATACCAACAACCACAACCGTCCCTGCCAAATTCGGTAATCGGCGATCAAGACTTCCCAGGAATTTCCGAAGACATAATGACCGAAAACGAATTCAAACAGAATTGTTAAACCGATCCAAAAACAACTAATAAACAAAGCACTAGTTAACCATGTATCTCCCCTAGTAGCATTCGCATATAACCAAGAGAACAGGAAAATTACGGGTATAAAGAAAAGTGTCTTATAAACATGATTGCCATAATCTCCCAGTCGGGGAGCAACATAAGTCTGACCGATATAACCATTAGCGATCGCGATAATAGCCATCCCTAACCACATCCCCAGAGCGAGCACGTAATTAATACTTTTCATTGTTGGTCTGCTCCTAATTAGATAATATCAATGGCAGAATAAAAAACTCAAAACAAACACTATGAATTAACTGGTAACTTTGCCCTTGAGACTTTCTTGGGGAATCAATTCTTGATACTCTTCTGGGAAATAACGTAGCGTACTTAAAATAGGGTTGGGTGCGCTAGTACCTAGACCACATAAACTAGTTTCTTTAACCATTTGACACAAGGCTTCTAATTTTTCCAAATCAGCTTGAGTCCCTTGTTTATTGATGATTTTGGTTAGTAAACTATGAAGCTGCACTGTTCCTGCACGACAGGGAACACATTTCCCACAGGATTCCTCGCGACAAAACTGCATATAAAATTGAGCTACTTCTACCATGCTGGTAGCTTGATCCATCACTACCATTCCGCCAGAACCCATCATGGAGCCGATTTTACTGAGAGAATCATAATCAACAGGGATATCTAGCATCGATGCCGGGATACATCCTCCCGAAGGTCCCCCTGTTTGTACTGCTTTGACTTCTCCATCGGGAACGCCTCCACCCATTTCTTCAACAATTTCTCGTAAAGTAATCCCCATGGGTACTTCAATTAGACCATTATTGCGAATTTTCCCTGTGAGAGCAAAGATTTTAGTCCCCTTGCTATTATCGGTGCCAATACTAGAGTACCATTCTGCACCTTCTCGGATAATTGCTGCAATATTAGCCAAAGTTTCCACATTATTAATTAAAGTCGGACACTTCCATAAACCAGATTCAGCAGGATAAGGAGGACGAGGAACTGGATTGCCCCGCTTACCTTCAATTGACTGAATGAGAGCCGTTTCTTCCCCACAGACAAAAGCTCCAGCACCAATACGGATATCAATTTTAAAGTCAAAAGATGATTCAAAGATCTGACTACCTAAAATACCGTATTTCTTGGCTTGTTTAATCGCTTTTTGTAGACGTTCAATGGCTAGAGGGTATTCAGCGCGAACATAGATATAGCCGTGGTTAGCACCAAGAGCATAACCAGCGATCGCCATTCCTTCTAAGACGAGATGAGGATCGCTTTCTAAGACACTGCGATCCATAAATGCTCCTGGATCTCCTTCATCTCCATTGCAGATAACGTATTTCTGCTCTCCAGGCATCTTAGCTACTGTTGCCCATTTCAAGCCAGTAGGATAACCGCCGCCGCCTCTGCCTCGCAAGCCACTTTTACTAATCTCATTGACTACTTCAGCAGGAGTCATGTCGTAGATCGCTTTGTACAGAGATTGATAACCACCAACAGCAATATATTCTCCGATACTTTCGGGATTGACTTTTCCCGTATGCTGCCGAACAATTCGCATCTGCCGAGCAAAAAAGGGGTGTTGAGTGTCCCCTTGAATCGACTTGGCTACTCCTCCGTTTAGAGCATCAATTATACTTGGTGCATCATCTGGGGTTACTTCTTCATAGATAGTATCTTCAGGATCTACCTGTACCAAAGGACCTCGCCCACAAAAGCCCATACAACCCACCCCGACTACCTCCACGCGATCGCCTAATCCTGAGTCTTGCACTGCATTGGTCAGATTATCTTTGACCGACAGAGAATTAGCTGCTCGACAGCCTGTAGATGTACAACAATGCACCCGAATATTTTTATGTTTCTTTCTTTCTGTGTCGGCCAATGTCAGCAGTTCATTTAAGTCCATATCTGGTTTCGTAGTTCGTAGTTCGTAGTTCGTAGTTTGTAGTTCGTAGTTTGTAGTTCGTAGTTTGTAGTTCGTAGTTCGTAGTTCGTAGTTAGAGGTTATTAGGTTGTTTTCTCATCTCTACCATCTTCCTCATCCTCCTTGTCTCTCATCAAGCTATTATTTAAAAATCGACGAATCATTAAGCGTCAGATTGCCAAGCTTTGATTTTTTCAAGAACTTTTTCTGGGTCTTGTTTTCCAGTCACAGTACCATCAAAGACCACAGCAGGGGCGATTCCACAAGCTCCTATACATCTTGCTGTCATTAGAGAAACTTGGTTGTCTGAAGTAGTTTCACCAGCATGAATGCCCAATTCTTCTTCCATAGCAGAAATTATTTCTCCCCCACCTTTAACATAACAAGCAGTCCCCAGACAAACAACGCAACTATGTACCCCACTTGGTTTTAGAGAAAATAGATGATAAAAAGTGGCTACACCATAGACCCGACTTAGAGGTAATTTTAACTGCCTGGCTATATGTTCTAAGATTTCTGGTTCTAGATAACCAAAGGATTCCTGTGCTTTATGCAGAATCTCAATCAGGGCATCTTGACGATAGTGATTTCGCTTCATGGAAATGTCTAATGCCTTGAGCCGCTTATCCACTAGAGGTTTTTGTGGATTGCCAGCTTGAGCGGTTTTGGTTCCAGCAGCGATCGGTTGCATAGATTTTAGTTGATAACTAGAAAGTTTAACCCGATTTTATGATTTTTGGCATCGTAACTTTGCTTTTTTGATGCTCTTTTTTAGAAAAATAATACACAAATAACTATATCTATATAATAGTATTTGAAATTGACTATTAAACTAGGTATTTGAAAAAACTTAACTAAGTTAGCGAAAACTAATTTTTAAAAGTTTTATCTTAGAGGTGATGCTCTAGATGATTTTAGCGATCAAGAGATAATTAAACAATAGTATTGTTGTTTTACTCTAATTCTCAGTCTGATTTGAATCTAAAAATATTATCAAAAAATTATTTACATTAATTTTACAAGAATTGAAAATTATATTTTTTTGACTATAAAAATATAATAAATCAATATTAATACTTGCCTGTAGCCAAAGATATTATTAAAGATAAAAATACTTGAAATATAATTCAAATATTCAAACCAATGTCAATAATTATGATTTTTACGATCTACTAATAATTATTGTTGTTGTTGTTGTTGTTGTTTTAAAAGCCAATAGAGCAAAAAAGCTAAAATTACTTATTCATAGCTGCCAGCAACGTAATTAGATGTCTTAATCTGTGACTTTTAGTCGAAAATATCATTGCGATCGCAGTTTGTCTATTTACCATCGACTCAATTAAAAAAGTAAAAAGCGATCGCTTGAGCAAGCGATCGCCCTAAATTAAATTTAACTAATCCTTTTTAAACAGAGGATTCTTGTTGCTGATAAAGATAGCAATAACGTCCTTTTAACGCCATTAGTTCTTCATGAGTACCACGTTCGACGATTGAACCAGAATCCATCATCAGGATGGTATCCGCATTCTTAATTGTGCCTAAACGGTGAGTAATAAAGAATACTGTGCGCCCTTTAAGAGCTTCTTTAAGATTTCGACATACTTCCTGTTCAGTAGCAAAATCTAATGCACTAGTCGCTTCATCCAGAACCATCATCGCTGGAGCTTGCAAAATCGTACGAGCGATCGCAATCCTTTGTCTTTGTCCCCCAGACAATGCCGAACCTCGCTCCCCAACTCTGGTGTTATAACCATTAGGCAGAGTCATAATAAAATCATGAGCGGCGGCAATTTGAGCGGCAGCAATAATCTCTTCGGTAGTAGCATCAGGGTTAGTTAAGGCAATGTTATCTAAAATGGAACCCTCAAATAAGAGTGTCTCTTGAGGTACAACACCGATCTGACGACGCAGGGAGTATAATTCCACACGATTTATATCATAGCCGTCGACTAAAATCCGACCTCCTTCTGGTTCGTAGAGACGAGATAGCAGCTTAGTCATGGTACTCTTACCGGCACCACTTTCTCCCACAATTGCCACAAATGTACCAGGAGCGAACTCGGTGGTGACATTTTTCAACTGTAGAGGACCACTGTTTTTAAAGCGGAAGGAGAGATTATCGTACTTCACTTTACCCTTAATAGCAGGCATGGGAATATTGTTACGGTCAGCTTCTCCTTCTTCGGGATGATCGACAATATCAGCCAACCGTTCTAAGGATAGAGCAGTTTCTTGGAAGTTCTGCCATAAAGTTGCCAAACGCATAACGGGAGAAGTTACATAGCCCCCAATAATTCTAAAGGCAATTAATTGACCTAGGGTAAGTTTGCCATCTAAGACCAAATAGGCACCCATACCAATAATAATTACCCGAGAAAGCTTGTTGAGAAAATCACTGGCGGACTTGGCGAGGGTAGAAGTAATAACAGTTTTAAACCCAGTGGAGATATAGCGGGCATAACGCTCTTGCCATTTCCAACGCGATCGCAATTCAATGTTTTGGGCTTTAACGGTTTGAATTCCTGTTAGTACCTCAACTAAATAGGATTGTGTTTCGGCATTGCGTTCTGCTTTAGTTCTCAGTTGTCGACGAATTGTGGGAGAGAAAATGAGAGTCAGGGCAATAAATACAGGAATAATAGCTAGGGATACTGCTGTGAGCAATGGGCTGTAGAGCATCATTACTACTACATATATCACGGAAAATATGCAGTCTAATACTACCGTCAGGGCTGTTCCTGTCAAAAACTGACGAATACGCTCCAGTTCGTTAACACGGGTCGAGATCTCCCCAACTGGTCGCCGTTCAAAGTAGCGCAGAGGTAGTCTCAGTAAGTGATCGATAATCTCAGACCCCAAAGTTAAATCGATGCGATTGGTCGTATCCACAAATAGATAAGTACGGAGAGTGGTCAGCAGGGCTTCAAAAATATTGATCACAATCAAAAAGAAGACCAAGTAACCTAGAGTACTAGGACTATTTTGACTAATTACCTTATCGATAATTACCTGAATCATCAAAGGATTAGCCAATTGAAATAACTGGACAAAAAATGAAGCAATAAAAACTTCAATTAGAACTTGCTTATATTTTTGTAAGGCAGGTAAAAACCAATTTAAACCAAATCTTTCCTGAGGAGTTTCTTTGGTTTTTTTCAATAAAAGTACTTCTCCGCCTTCGCCCCAAGTTTCAATAAAGTCTTCGGGCTTATAACGACGCACCCCTAATTCAGGAACGGCAATTACCAATTCTGTTTCGCTGAGCTCGTAAATTATTGCCAAGTTATCTTGCCAAGTGACCAAACAAGGACCTTCAAGGCGAGTAATTGCCTGGGCAGGAATATTAATCAATTGGGGGTTTAGCCCCATTAATTCCGAGACCGCACCACATAAAGGCAAAGACAAGCTGGGAGTTCGCTCTAGCTGTTCCTTAAGAACGCGCTTGATTACTTCTTTCCGGAAAGGCATTCCGAAATACTTACTCAACATCTGAAAGCAAGCAACTCCAGCATCTAAAGTAGTTTTCCCTGCCACAAAGGGATAATTTTTTTGTTCGAGGGCGATGGGTTCTTCTTCGTCTTGGAAAGTATATCCTTCCCCTAAACCCTCGGAGTCATCAAAATCTGTTTCATCAAAATCTAGACGGGAGATGATCTCTGTGGAATCATTGCTAGATTGCCCTAAAGGTTCAACAAACGCCGTTGTTGGTTCTGCTTGACCATCAAACCAATGCTCTTGAGGAATTGATATCAGTCGAGCTGGTTGACTACCATTGACGGTTATAGCTTGACGATCTCTGGTCAGTTCGATACGACTACCAACTGGAAATTCTTTGATTGCGCCTCCACCACTAACTAGCCACACCAAGCTGGGATCTGTTAAAGGTTTAGCAATTTCGCCATTTAAAAGATGTTCTCCAGGAGGTAAATAATGGACTTGGGAAACTTCTGTGATTTTATCAGCCAATTCTTCTAGTTCCCAATCTCCTTGAGCCTTTTGCTCCAATTGAATTCCTAATAGATCGAATACTTCTACCTTGGCTGGTTTGAACTTATATTCTGCTGCTAACTGGGGATACTGCTCAATTAAGTCCAGGAAATCTTGATTATCTAAAGCCAGACAAACTACTTCGGTACTTGCCATCGCCGTTTCACAGGGTAATCCTCTGGCCAGATTGACCCAACCAATAATTTTTCCAGGTTTGAGCTTATCAAGAGTAGTGGGCATTTTAGTGCGAGGATCGTAACCTAGCAATCTAACTTCCCCTTCGGAAATAATTGCGATCTGCCCCTGCATTTTTTCGCGCATGATCATCACTTTTCCCACCCCAAATCGCAATGGTTTGAGTTTGGGGGCAAGTTTAGCGATTACCTCGGGGGCAAGTTGATTGAATTGAGGAACAAGGGAAAGAAACTGTTCGACAATTTTAGTCGTATTTGTATTGGTCATAAATCAAATAAGCCTAACTGCTGACTGGGCTAGATAAGTAAGATACTTTTTGCTTAATTGCTTGATTGAGCCATTCACGAAATAGTTCATCTAGCATTCTTTGACGCATGGGAAGATCGAGTTTTGCCGAAAGGTAGTTTTCCAGTCTAACGATGACAATCCATTCCCCGACACGAGTTGGGGGAATTAGTTGACCAGGTTGACAGGTAGCTAGTATCTGGGCAATTTTGGGATGAGGAGCATTAAGTTCCACAGGTCCTATTAAACCGCCAGTCTGAGCTTCTGTACCCTGAGAATATTCCATTGCCAAAGTACTAAAAGTATTCTCGTCGTCTTTAATCCGAAAATATAATTCTTGAGCTAGCTCTGGTTTTTCGACCCGAATCAAAGAATAAACGATGCGATCTAGTTGAGATTTTCGTTTAATAAAATGAGCTTCTACTTGATCGCCCCAATTTTGCTCTTTAAATTTGTCAATTCTTAATCTTTTGGTAATCAGATTTTGTAACTGCTCTCGACTCATTCCTTGCTTATTTAACCAAGTTTCTACCTGTTCTTCGGATGTAAGTTGATTTTGTTGACAAAACTGGTTATAAGTTAAGGTATTTTCTTCTTCTGTGCATTTAATCTCAGCAATTAATTTATCAATTAGAATTTCTTGTGCTAACTTTGGTAGCATTTGATATTGGGTCAATAGAGGAACTAAATCTTCCGCTGTGTATACTTGATTATCTACTTCTAAAACTACACTCATATTTTTTTGAGTTAGGTTAAAAACTTCAATCTAAACAGATAATTACAATCGATCTTATAATTACGGCACTAAAATAAAATTTACTCGCTGCTAAAAATTATTAATTGCAGGTTTCCAGACTTCCCCCCCTGGCTCGATTTTGCTACCCTAACTTAACCTACTTTAGATAGAATGACACACCAACTCAAGTTTTTAAGGAGTCTGGGAATTTAGCGAAAAATTTTAAGTTAACTTATTAGTAAGGCTACGGAATAGGCACAAATTCCCTCTTCTCTACCAACAGGACCTAATTTCTCATTGGTAGTTGCTTTAATGCTTATTTGATCTATTTCAACTCCTAAGGTCTTGGCGATCGCAGACCGCATAGACTTTAGATGAGGCTTCAGTTTAGGCTGTTCAGCAACGATAGTAGAATCTATATTGCCAACTTGCCATCCTTGAGAGTGAATGATATCCGCGACTTGTTGTAGTAATACTATGCTATCGGCTCCTTGCCATTTGGGGTCACTCGGAGGAAAGTAATGTCCGATATCTCCCAGCCCCAAAGCTCCTAACAAAGCATCCATAATTGCATGAGTCAGAACATCAGCATCACTATGTCCTAGTAATCCCAGATGATGGGGAATATTGACTCCCCCTAAAATCAATGGTCTATCTGCTACTAATCGGTGAATATCGTAACCATTACCAATGCGAATGCTCATTTTCTGAATGAATTATCCTATATTAGTTATGTTTTTTTAGTGTTGGAGTGTTAAGAATATGCAACATCGACTTCGTGCTTTTGCTCAACAAACAATTTTAACTGGCATATTAACAGCCTGTGCTTCGACCATATGCGCTTCTCCTGCTTCAAGTCAACTATTACCTGAAATTTGGGCTACTGTTGGCTCAGTCGATGACTTGATTAGTTATGGTGCTGGGGTAAGATTTGCTGGCGTAGGTATTGAAGTTGGTACAGGAGAAGAAGGAGCGACTGGAGCAGATTTTCTTAATTTTTTTAGCTTACCCATTGTGTCTCCTTACCTAGGACTTGGTTATTACTCTGGTGACGAGACGATCGGATTCTCCGGGGGAATACACATCAATGCTGGACGCCGTCTAGTTGTGGGGGGTGGATATCATTCAATTAGGGGGATTAACGGTCAATTAGGCTTCAAATTTTAATCTAAGAGAACTATTTTCCAGTTCCTTAACTGATGTTACGCGATAACCTATTTGTAAGGACTGGGGAATGGTTAAAGGGAAAAGGGAAAAGGATCGGTACAAAAAGGTAACAATATTTTCATACTAAATTGAATAGCTTTGACTACACATTGATCGTAAGGGCGCATTGCCATGCGCCCCTACACAAACGATCTGTTGTCTTTTAAATTTAAAACGGTATCAGATTGGAAGAACGGTATCAGAAGAATCAAAGAAGCACCAGAATACTCATAAATTTGTTGATTAAGTGGCAAGGTTATGGTTTGAGTCACAGAGAATTAGATTAGATTTAGAATTTATCAATTTCTGATTTATGAGTAAGCTTACGTAAGCTGCGAGTTTGTTCCAGAATATCTTCAATATCTTCCTGGGAGAGACGTTCGACATAATTGATTTTAATTTCTTCGAGTAAATCAATTAGTAGAAGCTCAATTTTATTCATGCTTTGTTGTGCTTGTAGCTCACTCGAAATTGATTTACCAATATTACTGACTAAACTTTCTAGGAGATGATCGAACTGTTCGTCCTCTGCCAAAGCGGCCTGTAGTGTACTGCTAAAAGCACTATAAGTCTGTGATACTAATTGATGGCTCAAAGTGCTCAAAGTGCGATCGCCTCCGGGTAATAGTTTGATTCCCCGATAAGCGGGGCTGTTTCTGAGGGCTTTGTCTACGCTATATTGCAACAGGCTTTCGGCTTCTGGTTGGATTGCTGGTAAAACACGATCGGCTATTACCTTGGCCAAAATTCTCACTATTTCCGCAGTTTCATTAGTGTTGTTAATATCAATATAAGGATTAGCAGTTTGCTGAGATAGCAATCTACTGATATCGCCATTACGTATTGAAGCTTGAATTTGATTAATGAGCCTAATAATTACCACCTCGGTTACATCTTCCGCAATTCCAGCTACTAAACCTTGACTGACCTGTTTTTGAATTAAATTGAGGTTAATGATTCGAGCCTGACTTAAACGAATCGTTGTAGGTAAGATCCTCAACCACCGCCAAAAAGGAACTAGAAAGAAAATATCGTACCATCGCCAGAGCATTGCATCTAACCAGCTCACCCCAATGCGCCGACGGCTAATAAACCAAGTACGTCCCAAAAATTCTAAGGCAAAGACTACTCCGAAGGGAAAATCAATCAAGCCAAAATAGTCAACATATCCTCCATTCTCTCCAATAACGCGATAATAGTTAGTCGCTATCAAAGGTTTGATTTCGGTATCATAAAAACCTAGTTCCTCAGTTACTTTTCCCTGAAAATGAGCAACTGTCCAATATCGCCAAAATGCTGTCTTCGCTGAATTTTCTTTATTAGGAAGATGCGATCGCATTCTGTTTTTAATTCTTTCCAAATTTCCCGTTTTGTTTGCCTCAGAAAAAGCATCGGTTTGGATTATTTCAATACTGCGACGACGTAAATCCCCCAGAAGGTTCTTAGCGACAGGAGAATCAACTCCATTAACAGCTAATTCTTGCTTTAACTGTTCTACTTTATCTAAATACTCTTCTGTGTCTCGGTTGGGAATTATGCCCTTGACTGCATCATATTGAGTAATAAACTGAGAAGCACTTTGCGGAATTAGATCGAGCTTGATTCCATCAAGTTTGATGTATGCAGAATTAATTCCCCCCACCGTAACTTGTCCCGATAACCAAAAATCCCTCAGGGGAACATAGCTCAGATCGAAAGTGACAATAGCTAAATTAATCACAGCTACCAGAGCCATAAATCTCTCTAACCACAGTTTGGGTCGATATTTTCTTACTCTTCCAGCGGATCTTTGGACAATAGTCATTTTAGTGAATATTGAAGGCAGAAATACTAATTGTTGGTTGCGCACTGCTCATGGTTTAAAACTCCTCGCAGGAAAATGTCAGAAATACCTTCTGCCATTTCTTGCATGGCTTGCGGTGACGCTTCAGGATCGAGGATAGTTTGTTCTGAGAAACCAGCGATCGCAAATATACCCAAAAATACCTTAGCCACAATTTTGGGATTCATCTTACGATAAATACCTTTTTCCATGGCGGTTTCAAAAAAAGCCTCTGCCACATCAGTCATTTTGCCAATTACCTCAGCTTGAATACTCTCTTTTAATTCAGGATGATACTGGGCTTCAATAAAGCAAACGCGCATTAAATCACTATTTTTGCGCATATTGAGCATTCTCCGGCGCATTACTTGAGAAACAGCTTTATAACTACCCATTTCGCTGAGTTCTGTCAGTAAATCTGTGAGAATATCCACCCATCCTGAAGTAGCTATCTCGATCAAAAGGGCTTTTTTATTGGCAAAATGGCGAAATAAAGTTCCTTCAGCTACCCCTGCTACCTTAGCTAAATCTTTGGTTGTCGTACCATCATAACCTTGCCGCGCAAATAGTTGCAGTGCCGCCTGTAAAATTTTAGTGCGTGTATCTTCTTCTGTTGAAGAAGTTTTTCGCATCTCTTTCCAGGCTTGCTGAGAAAAAACTTGCATAGTGGTGATGATAAATTAAATACTATCGTGGGCTTAATGATATAGCATTATCGCTTATATATAGCAATTCTCGATTGGATGAGATACATTCTTTGACACTCTAAAGTCAGAATGAGGTTAGCTTTCTTGCTCCCATACTATCTGTAACAATAATTTCTGAGTAGAATTTGACACTCCCACAGCTAGAAGCAGTGGGATTCTTGATTCAGCGACTCGCCGTTAGACAGCAGGGTTGCCCCAACCGCCCAAGAGGGCAAATCTCTCCAAGCGTAGATTCCCGTATGCCCTACGGTATTTAATCCTTTCTGTAGAATATTGATACTGGCTGCTACATCTCTATCCTCAACATAGCCACACTCACAAACATGAGTGCGTGTTGATAGAGATTTTTTGACTCGCTTACCGCAAGCAGGACAATCTTGAGAAGTATAGTGTGGTGGAACAGCAATGGTTATTTTGCCCATTTTCCAGCCCAAATATTCTACCCAGTTACGAAATTGAGTCCAGCCAGCATCAGAGATACTTTTCGACAGCTTACGATTTTTAACTAGATTACGAACACTTAAATCTTCATAGACGATGCAATCATTAGAAGCACATACGCACCTTGCCAGTTTCACAGCATGGTCTTTGCGTTGTCTACTTACTTTCAAGTGTTGTTTAGCTTTAGTTACTCTAGCTTTATGGTAATTGTTAGACTGTCGTGTCTGAGGATTTTTGATCATCAGCTTTCCCGACTTACCCTTATTGGGGTTACGGTACTTACGTGATAATCTTCTGCCTAGACGATTAAGACGTTGTTCGCTTTTTCGATAGAATCTGGGGTTTTCTTCTGTATGACCAAATGAATCGGCATAGAGGTATTTAAGTCCCATATCCAAACCAATGACTCTACCAGTAGGCTCTAATATCTCTTTCTCTTCAATAGAGATACAGAACTGGCAGTAGTAGCCATCAGCACGACGAACTAATCTTACCCGCTTGATTAAATCTGCACCATAGTAGTAGATGTCTCTGGAACCAACCAGCTTAACTCGACCAATATTATTCTTATCGGTAAAGGTAATATGCTTTTTGGTCGTCTCATCTAACTTCCAGCCAGATCGCTTGTATTCAAAAGAACGAGAATGTTTCTTGAACTTAGGAAAACCTTTCTTACCTTTAATTTTCTTCTTACAGTTATCCAAGAATCTAGCTATTCCAGACCATGCTCGTTCAGCAGATGATTGTCTAGCAGTGGAATTAAGTTTATTGGCAAAATCAAACTCTTTGGCTATGACGGCAGTATATTTATTAAGGTCATACTTGTTGACTCCCTTATTGTCCATCCAGTAGCGCAAAGCTTTGTTTCTGACAAATTGACCAGTGCGAATAGCCTCGTCAATTGCAGTCAGTTGATATTGTTTAGCTCTAATTTTATACTCTAGTACAATCATACTTTGTTAGGCTATCATGATTGGTACAAAAGGTAAATCACCTATACTAAATGTGTGGTTTTTCATCCCACGGCTAAAGCACGCTTTGCTCGTGGGTTTTCAACTTCTATAAACCGCAATGATCATTGGGGGCTAATTTTGGGGAACTATTGGGGATCTTCGATGAAATCAGACAAATTGAATAGATTATTTGTTCAGTTAAAAAGTTATTACTTAATCAAAAGACTGCGGTGGATTACTTTAATAACGATTCGTAGGTTAGTCTTATGTTTAATAGCTGTAATGTTCTGGAACTCTTGTAGCTTATCTATCTTAGCAGCACCTAAAGACAATCAGCAGAATTCTTCTATTCAGCCTTACTTGAATCGGGTAATGGAGCAAATTACAGAATTCACTCTAGATAACGGTTTGAAATTCATTGTCTTGGAAAATCATGATGCCCCGGTAGTTTCTTTTGTCACCTATGCCAATGTTGGCGGTGTAGATGAACCCGATGGTCAAACTGGGGTAGCTCATTTTCTGGAGCATCTGGCATTTAAGGGAACAAAACAGATCGGCACAACTAACTATCGTGCTGAAGCTAGGGTATTGGATAAGTTAGATCGATTATTTACTGATATTCAACAGGCACAGAAATCCGAAAATAAGGAAAAGTTGGCTCAACTCACCGATAAATTTACCGCTACTCAATCTGCTGCCAGTAAATATGTCAAGCAAAATGAATATGGCGAAATTGTTGATACCTCAGGAGGAGTAGGCTTGAATGCAGCAACCTCAGCCGATTACACTAGCTATTTTTATAGTTTTCCAGCTAATAAATTAGAGTTATGGATGTCCTTAGAATCGGAAAGATTTTTAGACCCTGTATTTCGAGAATTTTATAAAGAAAAGCAAGTTATTTTAGAAGAAAGACGTTTACGCACAGATAATTCTCCCGTCGGTAAGATGATTGAGGAGTTTTTGGACACCGCTTTTACAACTCATCCTTACAAACGACCTGTAATTGGTTATGAAGAAGATATTAATAATTTAACCCGGGATAACGTTAAACAATTTTTCCAAGCATACTATGCGCCGAATAATTTAACTATGGCGATCTCGGGGGATGTCGATCCAGAAGAAGTAAAATCATTAGCAAATATATATTTTGGACGTTTTAAAGCTCAACCTCAACCATCCCAAGTCACTAAGGTTGAACCTCGCCAAACCGAAACTAGGGAATTAACTGTTGAGTTTCCCTCCCAACCTTTATACCTCGAAGGTTATCATATCCCTGCTTTAAGTCATCCTGATTATCCAGTTTATGAGGTGATTTCTGAATTGCTCAGCAGCGGTCGCACTTCCCGTCTGTATAAATCTTTGGTAGAAGAAAAACAAGTTGCTCTCTCAGCACAAGGATTCAGTGGATTCCCGGGAGACAAATATCCTAATTTAATGTTAGTCTACGCTCTTACTTCTCCCGGAACTAGCATTGAACAACTGGCGATCGCTTTAAGAGCTGAAATAGACCGTCTTAAAACTGAACCTGTTCAAGCAAGAGAATTAGAGCAGGTAAAAACTCAACTCAAAGCCGGGTTATTACGAACTCTTGATTCTAACCTGGGGATGGCGAGAATTTTGGCAGAATACGATGCCAAAACTGGTAGCTGGAGAAATATTTTTGATGAGCTAGCTAAACTTGAAAAAATCACTCCTGAAGATATTCAGCGAGTTGCACAAACTACTTTCACTTCAGATAATCGAACTATAGGACGTTTATTGTCTTCACAATAAGGCTATTTACTATATACCTTTTCTCAATATAGATGAGGAACAAAATTGTCCGAACTCTGAACTTATCTTAATCGAGGTGTAATTCACTAATTCGAGAACCGCTATGTATGAGTTGCCTTAAGAGCTAATCCGTAAAAAGAATCTAAAGATCTCACGGGGTGACAAGCTAATTGAAAGTGTTGCAGGGGGTAGGGGCTAAGGAAGATATCGGGGTCGAACAGGAGCAATTAGAACGATAATATTGAGTTTTTTGTTCCATAATGGCTGTGCTACTCGAATTCCCTAGGTAAATTTTCCCCAACACCCGATATGCGAAGCGGTATCCTTTAGGACACCCAACACTCCATCTACAGTTCAGCACTGTTGTCACCCCCTGAGTCTAAAGATAGAAATAGGTCAGTAATTTCACATAACAAAATGTCATGATTTTGTGAAACTTTCAAGACAATTTGAGTTAATAAACCTGATCTTCTTCATGCTTATTTTAAATATTCAGTATATACAACAATTGTCAGATATTTGATGAGGGAAATATAACTGAAAAAGTTCATTTTCTTGGAAGTATTATACGAGTATGTCCGCAGTAATTAGCGTGATTGATGTATCTGAATTCGACGGTGATGGTTTAGATGTAATGGGTACAGACGGATTCGACCTACTAAATGGTACGAATCTTGGTGATTTAATTGATGCCAAAGATGGAGGTGATGTTGTCTTCGCTGCTGGAGGTGACGATTTAATTATTGGCGGAGCTGGCAATGATTTCATTGGAGCTGGTAAGGGCAGCGATAGTGTCCTTGGCGGTGATGGTGACGACATCATAATTAGTGATGCGATGGGTGATCCTGGTGATGATGTAATTCAAGGGGAAGGTGGAAACGACCTTATATTTGGTAATGGAGGAGATGACTCACTGTTTGGAGGCGATGGTGACGATACACTGTTTGGTAATGATGGCGACGATACACTTGAAGATAGTGCTGGTTCAGATGTAATGTTTGGCGGTAAGGGGGCAGATGTGTTTGTATTTAATACCGCCAATTATGATGATGGTTCAATGGATATAATTGCCGACTATGACCCTGAGGAAGATAGGATTGACATAAACATAGAAGGTTTTGGTCCAGGTGATAATTTGATTTACGGGGCAACTACTATCTCATTGAACGGTGTCGATATCATTAGTTTGAATCCTGAAGATATGTCTGGCATAGAGGAAAGTGAAGATGGTGATGGTTTTGAAGTAGTTTAAGTCACTTTAAAAGGCTAAGTGTTGGGCCATTATTTTTTACGTTCACATTGCTTCAATTCGGAATTTTTAAGCATAAAAATGCTGAGTATTAATTTATTTTACAAAATACTCGGCATTTTGTTTTTTACGTATAATCACTGAAGTTTTGTGGCTCAATATAGACTATTAATATATAGGAATAGTCGTTATTATTTACTTGAGTTAATTTAGATTCACGGCAAAAAAATAAGCGTATTTATAGGCTGACATTATTAAAATAGCGATATTTTCTCTCATCTCAAGCAACTTTGTTTTTAGATAAAGCTGGCTAGAACTGTTTTTGTTAATAATTTAAATGAAATTTTAATCACCCCAATTTTTTAACTAATTGTTAGATGTTACAAAATCTATTTGATTTATCAAATTCCAATAAGAGTCTTGACCAAAAACTAGATGAAAGAATATCTTTTAATTTGAGTGATAGTTACCAATATAAGAATGAGCTGAATGCTGAAAATATAGCAACCACCGAAAGAGCTGAGTACGAAGTTTGGCAGGGGAAAAAATCAGAAAGAAATGGTGATTTAGAATTAGCAATTTCATATTATCGGCAAGCAATTAAGTCTGATCCAGAATGTGCTAAAGCCCATCAATTTCTGTCGATCGCTCTCAGAAAAGTTCGTGAACAGCGTCAATTTAGAGTTAGACGTATGGATTCAAATAAGAGGGAAATTGAGGAACCATCAATCAATATAGACATCTCGTCTGAAAGATTAAACATCTCGTCTGAAGAAATTGTAGATGCTAAACGAGTGAATGCCAGTAGATATGACAATTCTCAGCAATTAGATCAAGATAGTGAATATTCTACTTCTCAATCTACCGATCTTCAATTTGCACCTTTAACAGAAAGTAATTCTAAGGAGTTGGCAACTCCCGATTTTTCTAATTTAAATTTAATTCAGACGAACGTGAATAATATTAATGCGGCAGAACAACAATCTAGAAGCGTTGTACTTTTGCCTAATGTCGATGTATCGTCATCAGGAGAACTTGTTGTACAAGAAAACTTCTCAGTAGCTCAAGTTTATATTGAGCAGGCATTAGCTCACCTAGAGCAGAAGCAATGGGATAAAAGTATTGCGGCTTGTCAAGAGGCTTTAAGGCTTTATCCCAGCTTTGGAGAAGCTTATAAGGTATGGGGGAACTGTTTACAGCTCTCTGGAAATAGTGCTGAAGCAATAGGTGTTTATGCAAAAGCCTTGGAAGTCCACCCAGACATGGCAGAGATTTATTGCAATTTGGGAAGTATCTATGCAAAGCGCAAAAAATGGCAACAGGCAATTGAGCACTATCAAAAGTCGACCATCATTGATCCCAATAATGCAGCATTTCATCGTAATTTAGCTAGAGTCTGGGATCAGCTAGGTGAATACGAAAAATCAGCAAAATGTTTTTTTAAAGCATTAGAAATTGATCCTAAATTACTCTCCGCTCAAAATCATTTTGATTTAGCAAATAACTTGCTTGAGGAGGAAGAGTTAGAGCGGGCAATTATGTGTTACGAGAACTGCATCGGTTTAGAACCCAGATTTCTTAAGGCCTATGCGAGATTAGCTGAGGCTTTGGAAAAAAATGGACAGGCAGACAAAGCCCTCTTTTATTATAAAAGACTAGCTAAACTGCAAACTGATAACAAGGGACAAGATCATCATTCCAAGATCAGAAAACAAATTCGTGAGTTCTTAAGTCCCACATCTAAAGCGGTAATACCATCTCAAATATCCGGTCAAAAAAAAGCTATTAGTCTTCAGGGTCAAACTTTGGCAAAGCCTACACCTCAACTGCAACCGGCTAAAACATTGACGATCGCAGAGGAAATCGCTAAATATCGTCAAGCTGTACAAAAGCAGCCTAATTCGTCCTTAATTCAAAGTAAATTAGGTGATCTTTATTTTCGCAGTCAGCAATGGCAAAATGCCACTGCTTGTTATATAAAAGCAACCAAACTTGAGCCTAAAGTAGCCAAACATTACATTAATTTGGGCAAGGCTTTGGAAAGGGGGGGAGATAAAGTCAAAGCCAATCAGGCTTTTTATCAAGGATTTAGTCTGGAACCGGATCGGGTTTCGGCACAGAATCATTTTTTGTTAGGAAACAAATTACTAGAGCAACACCAAGTTAAACCAGCGATCGCTTGTTATCGTCGAGCAATCACCTTTAAGCCAGATTTAATTGATGCTTACTGGCAATTAGGAGCTATCTTAACTGCTATCGGTAATCTGGAAGCAGCAATAGCTTGTTATCAGCAAGCTTTAAAAGTTGCTCCTAGCCAAGCTCGAAGCTATTTATTGTTGGGTCAAGCTTTGTCTACCAAAAAACAATGGCAAGCTGCTTTAAATTGTTACCAAAAAGCAGTTGCTTTAGAGCCAGATAATGCAGATATACAGCATAATTTAGGCGAAATTCTCGCTCAGGAAAAACAATGGGAGGATGCCGTCACAGCATATCGTAAGGCGATCGCCTTAGACTCTAGCAACTCTTGGTCTCATAATAACTTGGGCAACGTCCTATTGAAGATGCAGCATTGGCAAGAAGCATCAGAATGTTTTCGTACAGCAATCAAACTTAAACCTGATTTTGTCTGGTCACATTACAATTTGGGAGAAGCATTAGCCGAATTAGGAAAATGGGACGAAGCTGAGAAAGCGTATAAGTCAGCACAGGAAATTCAACCAGATTTACCAGAAGTACAAGCCAAAATTGGTGCAGTTTTACATCATCGTACAAAGTATTCTCAACAAGAAGCTTTAATCTTCTATGAGCAACAAATAGCTCAAGATCCAGATAACGTGGATTTATATCATCAAGCTATATCTTTAGATCGAAAAAATCATCAGCTTTATCTGGGTTTGGGAAAAGCTCTAGTTAAACAAAAGAAATTTGATGAAGCGATCGCCATTTATCAGATGGGTTTGGAAATACAACCGAGAAACATTGAATTAGCTATGGGCCTAAGTGAAATGCTCTTGGCCAAAAATCCAGAACTGGGTTTTCAAGATATTGCAACTCAAATTGGTGGAGGAGAGAGAACATCAACAGTTCTTTCTGAGTCAACTGTAAAAAAGTCTTTTAAGGCAGGAATGGTGGACTACGCAGTTCAACTTCCCTGTCACGATTTACCCCAAGTCTCCGTAATCATCCCTGTATATAATCAGGTTGATTACACTTTTAGATGTCTGCAATCTATTGCTAATCATGTTAAGTCTGATTTGGCCATAGAAGTAATCGTGGTGAATGATTGTTCTACAGACAATACCCAAAAATTATTAGAACCTATTGTCGGACTTACTTTAGTTAGTAATACAGATAATTTGGGATTTATTCACTCTTGTAATAAAGGTGCTTCTTTAGCTAAAGGCGAGTATCTGTATTTCCTTAACAATGACACGGAAATTCGTCCTAACTGTATTGAAAGTTTGCTCGAAGTATTTTTCCACGACAAAGACGTTGGTGCAGTTGGTTCTAAGCTACTCTATCCTGATGGTTCCTTACAGGAAGCGGGAGGCATTGTTTTTAATGATGCTTCAGGTTGGAATTACGGCAGAAACGATAATCCTCATGAGCCTCAGTATAACTATCTAAGAGAGGTGGATTATTGCTCAGGGGCAAGTTTAATGGTGAAAAAAGCCGTATTTGAGCAACTGGAGGGATTCGAGCGGGATTTTGCGCCTGCTTATTATGAAGATACCGATCTCTGCTTCGCTATTCGTTACCAGTTAGGTTTGAAAGTAATGTATCAACCTCAATCGAAAGTCGTTCACTATGAAGGAGTTTCTTCAGGCAAAGATATCACTAAAGGCGTAAAACAATATCAAGTCGTTAATGCCAAGAAATTTAAACAAAAATGGCAACAAGTTTTAGCAACTGAGGATTATCTAGCTAGTAAAGAGATAGATAATATACCTTTATTAGCCAGAAGATATCAAGGAAAATCAACGATTCTTGTCATTGATACTTATATGCCTTGTTATGACAAGGAATCTGGTTCGCGCCGACTATTTCAGTTACTAAAAATATTTAAAGAGTTAAATTATCATGTCATTTTCACAGCAGATAATGGAGTAAAAGAGGAACCATACAATTCAGAATTACAAAATCTCCAAATAGAGACAATTTATACTCAAGTGGGTTACGGTACATCTATTGAAACCCAAATAGAAAACCGCTTACCTTTTATCGATATTGCTTGGATTTGTCGCCCTGAAATTAATGAGAAATATATCCCTTTAATTCGCCAGCAACCTAATATTAAACTAATCTACGATACTATCGATTTACATTATCTAAGATTGCAGCGAAGTTGTGAATTGTCTAATGACAAGGATGAAAATAATATAGCTGAATGGCAAGATATGCAGAGGCGAGAATTAAGAATAGCCAATCAAGCAGATTTAACTATTACTGTTACTCCTGTTGAACAATCAATTTTACAGCAACAAGGAGTTTTTAATGTCGCAGTTGTTCCCAATATTCATACTCCTTATCAAGAGAAAATAAAAAGTTTTGCCGAACGAAAAGGTGCCTTATTTATAGGTAGTTATAATCATCCACCAAACGTAGATGCAGTTATTTGGTTATGTCAAGAAATTATGCCTTTAGTATGGTCAGAAATTCCCGATCTTGTGTTAACCTTACTAGGGAATAATCCTACAAAAGAAGTTAAAGAATTAGCAAGCGATCGTGTGATTATTCCTGGCTATGTTCAAGACGTAAGTTCATATTTTCTTAATAGTCGTATCTTCGTTTCTCCTCTAAAATATGGGGCAGGAATGAAAGGAAAAATTGGACAAAGTTTAGAATATGAATTACCAATTGTTTCTACTTCTATTGGTATAGAAGGAATGAATTTAATTCACGAGAAAAATATCTTAGAAGCGAATAATACAGAAGTTTTTGCTAAAGAGATTATTTGGCTTTATCAAGATGAAAATATTTGGAATCATTTGGCGATAAATAGTAGAAAAGCGATATTACAATATAGTCCTAAGAAAGTTAGAGCAACCATAGAGAATTCAATCAATAAGATAAATAAATAGTAAGACTATATTGTTTATTTATTGGAGTCACTTTACATAAGAAAGATTATGCTAACTATACAGTCCTTAGAATATCTAGATGAAAAAGCTGCTACCACAATTTTTAATAATACATTTAATAAAATTCCTGCAAATCATTGGCGAAGAAACTATTTCAAGCTTCATCAGATAAGACTGATTAAAACTTTAACAGAAATACCTCTGGCAAAGGAAAGTGGATTACAAGCTCTGGATGCAGGCACTTCTGGCTTTATGTTGCAGTGGCTGACCGACAACTTAAACTATAATAAATCTTTCGGCACAGTCTTCAATGAAGATCATGTTAAATTTAAGCAAATGAGCTTTGATTACTTGAAGACCGAAAGAAAATTTGACACTTATCATTTAAATATTGAGCAACATTCACTTCCTTGTGAATCAGATAAATTTTCACTAATTGTCTCTTGTGAAGTGTTGGAACATTTTCAAGTTGACCCGATGTTTTTTCTGATTGAAGCTAATAGAGTATTAAAATCTGAAGGATTGCTTTTTATAACAACTCCCAATTCTGCAAGCCAACGCTGTTGCAATTTCATCTTAAACGGAAAACCTCCTTATAACTATTACTCATACAATAGACATGGGCAAAGAACTGGTCATAGATTTGAATATACTCCTGAAATAGTAAAACTTGCATTAGAATCTTCAGGATTTGAAATCATCAAGCTTACGACTCCATATGATACTTACGAAAAAGATGAGAAGCTAGAAAAGTTTTTAGCTAGCGGAAACTATAGTACTGAGCTCAGAGGAGAAAGAATTTCTGTTTTAGCTAAAAAGAATTCTGTTCCTAAAGAAAGATATCCTTATCCACTATATAGAAAAAAACTATAGTACCGAGCTCAGGGGAGAAAGAATTTCTGTTTTAGCTAAAAAGAGTTCTGTTTCTAAAGAAAGATATCCTTATTCACTACATAGAAAAAATAAAAAGTATGAAACCCTACTGAATATTATGATTACAAAAGCTAATAATTGAATGCTCGATCTAAAAGGGGTGTCATTATTTATATTTACGTAAATTGATTTCAAATAGCTAATGCAATAATAGAGAGATGTTTTTAACACAATTATGATAATATCTCACTCGAAGAAATTTATTTTTGTTCATATTCAAAAAACAGCAGGAACAGCTATTACTATCTATTTAGATAAATATTTAAATTACCAAGATCTGATAATAGGCTCAACTGAATTTGGGGAAAATATTCAGCCTTTTTTTAAGAAAAAGTTTCGTTTACATAAGCACTCGTATGCTAAAAGAATAAAATCTGTCACTGGTGATGAAGTGTGGAATAATTATTTTTCATTTTCATTGGTTAGAAATCCTTGGGATCGAATGGTTTCTTTATACAATTGGTGTTGTAAAGGAAAATATAAGTTCTCAATTTGCGAAGAAGCAATAAAAGCAGGTAGTTTTTCACAATTTATTCGAGGTGAATGTTTTCAATCATTACCACAGCAAATTGAGTATATTACGGACAATAAAGGCAATATATTAGTTGATTTTATAGGAAAACAAGAATCAATTCAAGAAGATTTTGATTATGTATGCGAACAACTTCAATTACCATGTACTGATATGCAAAAATTCAAACACAATGTGAGAAAAAGATCTCATGATAATTATCAGAGCTATTATAATTCCGATAAAGATATAGACATAGTAAAAAATAAATTTGCTGCAGATATAGATATCTTTGAATATAAGTTTTAGTTAAAATATATGACTGAAATATATAACTAATTTGTGGGTTCAATCTACGGTCTCAATTTATTATCTAGTCATCGAAGCAAAAATATTATTTCCTAATCAACTATTCGTATGAGAACAACATAAGTTAAATACAAACTGACTTATGTTCAGAGGTAAAACCAATTATATCAGCAGAGGTGAAAATGCTAAGAAAAGGTCAAATATCAGCAGTAAATAATTTATCTGATATATCTGATATTAGAGGCAAGAAAATATTGGAAATTGGCGGAGATATTAGACATGAGGTAGCCAATTATCTTATTGAAAGAGGTGCTCTACACGTAACGAGTATTAATATTAATCCCAAAATTAAAACTCAAGAAATCAATAAAAATTTAAGTACAGTTAATTTAGATGCCACCAAGTTGACAAGTTATTTTGATACTGAAACTTTCGATATGGCGTTTGGAGTTGCTATTTTAGAGCATATAAAAAATACAAAGCTATTGTTAGATCAAGTATATTCTGTTTTAAAGTCTGAAGGTTGTGCTCTACTTCATGGAGGTCCTATTTGGACTTCCTCTATAGGACATCATACCTGGGTTGATTGCAATACAAAATCTTATCGATTTAATGATCAAACAAATCCTATACCTAACTGGCACCATCTGATTTTAGATTTCGATGGAATGATTGAATTTTTAATAAAACAAAAAGACTTACCATATCAACATGCAGAAAAAGTAGCAAAATACATATATAACGATTCTGATTTATCGAGAATGAGTTATTTGGATTTTGTTAATACTTTTAATAATAGTAAATTTAAAATAATTAAAATCTTGGAAAATATCGGTCCCTCACTTCCTAATAATATTCTAAAAAAGCTAAAGAAAACACAATACAAAAAACAAAATTGTGAAGTTATAGGATTAAAGTTTCTTGTTAAGAAATAACCAATAATCTTGATATTAACTATTTTATTTTTAGTAAAATAAAATAGTTAAATTTGAAAATTGTTATAAACTTAAATTGCTTATTTACTAATAATAAGTTGTTATAATTAGGTAATGAGAAATCAACAAATAGAGCCTCCACAATTTCTTGTCATTGGTGCACAAAAAGCTGGAACAACATGGCTGTATCATCAACTATCTAAACATCCAGATGTGTTTATTCCACCCGTAAAAGAAGTTCACTATTTTGATCGAGATAAAGCATACAATAGTCCTAATCGATTGGCATTAGCGTCGGTAACTGAGCGTATTAATAGTAATTCTAGTTCGGCTAAGGAATGGAGAAAGCATTTACTTAATCATGTGATAAATCAAGATAGAGAAAGCATTTTCCAATCTCAATGGTACTTAAATTACTTGTTTGGTAACTATGATAATGATTGGTATAAATCTCTATATATTGGCAATAAAAGTAAAATCTGTGGTGAAGTAACACCATCTTACTCAATACTTAATAATTCAGATATTCAGAATATTAAGAAACTGTTTCCTGAAATAAAAATTATATTTTTAATGAGAAATCCTATAGATCGTGACTGGTCTCATTTTAGATATGATTGTCATCAAAGAAAAATACAACCATCAAGTGTACCGACTAAAGATATTCTAAATTTTATGAATAAAGATGGTGTTCGAGCGAGAAGCGACTATGCAAAAATTCTTAAAAGATGGACAGAGATTTTTAGTCAAGAACAAATACTAATTGGTTATTATGACCAAATTAAAGATCAACCACAAAATCTATTGAGTGATATTTGCTCATTTTTAGGTCTCGATTACTCAAATCATTTTAGGGAGCAATTAGTTACTAGAAAGTTCAATCAATCTCCTGATGCAGAAATCCCTATAGAAGTTGAGTTTCAACTTTTGCAGTTACATATTAATCAGCTACAAAGTCTTTCTCAAGCTTTAGGGAGTTATTCTACCCAGTGGTTATTAGATTCAAAAAGTAAACTAAGTAGAAGTAATTATCCTACACATCTAAAAATCTAGAAGTAATTGCAATACTCAAAGATTAAATATTCAGTAATTCTTTCTGATTAAAATTCAAACCCAATTAAAATGACTCAGTTAAAAAAAATTATTTTAATATTTTCAACTCAAAGAAGTGGTTCGACAATGGTCACTTCTGACTTTGCTCAGACACAAATATTGGGAAATCCAAGTGAATATTTTACTGAGAAAATTTTACCTAGTTCAAAGTTTAATAATTGTTCACTATCTATTGAAGAGATTAAAAAAGAAATAAATGATATTTTAGTAAAAGCAACGACTTCAAATGGTGTGGTTTCAATCAAAATAATGTCTGATTATATAATTGAAATTGCCAAAGCAATAGAAAAAACTGGTGTCCAAATCAATGAAACAGATCTTGACAAACGCTTAATAAATCTACCAAGAAAAGTGTATTTGCAAAGACTCTTTGTTGATTTCTTTAACAGCCTAGATGTAAATAATAAATTTATAGCTTTTCGTGTATACAGAAAAAACAAAGTTAAACAAGCAATTTCTAGATTTGTAGCTGCAAGAACAGGGCTTTACCACGTATGGCAAAATGATAAAGGAGAACTGGTTAATCACTACGATCGCCCAGCAGGTAAGGCGACTCCCTTTTCTTTGGATCTAGAAAAGTCATATGATTACAATCAAGTTTCGTCCATCATAGATTCTATTTATCAAGAAGAACGAGAGCTTGATATTTTATTTGAAAATTTTCAAATTTCACCTATTAATTTGATTTATGAAGACATTGTAAAAAATACAAGTTATCTTAATAATGTAGTTAATGAAATTGAATATTTGCAAAAGAGCAATTCTGTTAGTGATATTAAGAGGAAAACAATTAAAACGGCATCTGCTATAAATGCTGACTTAATACAAAGATTTAGTAATGATGGTGGTTATAATGGCAAAATTGAGTGTGTATTTCAACTACAAAATAATATTTTGAAGCATATTGCCTCACTTCCAAATAATATTAAGTGTTTTTGGAACAAGGAGATTATAGATCTAAAGGTTGATACACCATGTTTAAAATCTAGTGATAGCAGTCTTTTGATTGTAGCTGGAGTTTTAATCAGCCGCCTCAAGATAGATAGTATATCTGTTTACGATCCTAAAACTGGAAATCGATATCATGCAGAAACAAATTTAAAATCTGAGTTTTTTGGCACTGTTTACTGGGGAATTGATGCGAGTAATTATTCTAGATTTCGTTGTTTAATACCGTTGAATAACTATTGTTTAAGCAATCAAGAAACTTACAATTTGGAGCTTAACTATTCAATTGATGAATCATCTGCTATCAAGTTCGCGCAAATAGATATTTCCAGTTTTCTAAACTTAAATTCGCCGAATTTCGTAAATACTAATTGAACCGAAAGTGAGCAAAAACATTTTAGTACTCTCACCCACTCCTTCCCACCCACAAGATGCAGGTAATAGAAAGCGAATCTTCGCTCTTACAAAATATTTGCAAGAACTTGGTGCCACGATTTACTTTGTTTACTGTCCTCGTGAATGGGATCGTGAAATACCCAAAGATGCCTATGATGGAATGAATCGATGTTGGGATTATTTTTTCATCGCTTATCCTGTGCAACCTGCAGTTCATAGAACTGATAATGAATATTTTGAGCTTGATGCCTGGTGGGATGTAGGAATCGAGTTTGCAGTTAACTGGATCAAGTTAGCTGCTGATATCGACATGGTTTTATGCAACTATGTATTTTATAGTAAGGTACTAAAGTTATTTGACCAAAGCATTACTAAAGTTATCGATACTCACGATATTGTCAGCAATCGTAATTATCTTTTAGACAAAAGGTTGGGCTATCGAGATTTTTTCTATGTCTCTCCCGAATCCGAAAAAAAAGCATTAGACCGCGCTCATCTTATTTTATCAATCAAAGACGATGAATCTAGTTGGTTTAAGTGTCTATCGCAAACTCCTGTTTTGACTATTGGTCATCTAGAACCAGAACCATCTGAGATTCTTAACAGAAAGGTTGATTACAGCAATCTCAAACTAGGATTTATTGGTAGTGCGAACCCGATTAATGTCAGAAATTTGGAAACTTTCCTCGATAAGTACTGGAAAATTCAAAACAAATATAGCGACAAATTAACTTTTATTGTCGGCGGAAAAGTATGTGATGCTTTAGATTCTAGGTTTCACAGTCAAGTTCACATATTGGGAAAAGTAAACAATGTTTCAGAGTTTTATGATCTAGTTGATATCGTAGTGTTGCCATTTGAGTTTAGTACTGGACTAAAAATTAAAACTGTAGAAGCTTTATCTTGGTCTAAACCTTGCATCGGTACTATTAATGCCTTTGAGGGTTTAGGATCAGCTTGTCAATACCATAGTTTCAAAACTATCAAAGAATTAGCTCTCGGAGTTGAAGAGATAGTTCAAGCTCCCCAAACTACACTTCCAAAACTGCAACAAGACAGCAAAATTGTCTTCTCGAATTATACTAATAGCGTTAAAAAATCTATAGAAAAACTTTATCAAGTTGATTGGAAATCCATCAAAAAACATCAATTAAGTTTAGCACCTAATCGGACTCCAGAAATCGACAATGAAAGATTAAGTGTAAAGAAAATATATAACTTCAATATCATTACTAATGTTGACTTTTGGAATTCAAAAACCAATGAAGATCTCTGGATTAATTATTGGATAAATAACGCCAAGCAAATTGGTAATATTGATATATATCGAACTAAAAATTTTAAGGATTTAGAAGCCGATAAATTAGAACTCTATAAACTGGGATTAGTTGACAATGTTCATCATAGAGAACTGTATCAAATCATCCACCTATTCAAAGTAAACCACGATCAAAATCAGATATTTATTAACTTGTTAGATTTTAGCTCAATTATTTTTGATGATGCCTGTTTAGGAGAGCTTGAACATTTAGAATTAGTAGCCAATCACTATTTATTATACTTATTTAATAAGTCACACATTAATTCTAATCACACAATTAACAAAAATGTCTGCCATCTACTGAAAGAAGATAATAGTCATAGTAGTTTTTATCTTTGGGATTTAAATTGCGGTTTTTCCTTAGAAAGGGATTATGAAAAATCTCGTAATAGAAATATTTTATTAACAGATAATCCTATAACGTTAAATAAAACAGAATACAGCTCAAATAATTTAGAACAGATAGTCATTGGAACTTCTTTTATCAACGAAAATTATCGATCAGAATTAAACAAACTAATTCTCTGTTGCCAAGATTTTCTGCCACAGCATTTTAAATTAGTTGTCTTCTCTAATTTAGATGTAGAAATAACCAACTCTGCTTTTACTGTTTATTCTCTAGATGATGTAATTAATATAATACCAACAATTGATATGTTTATTTATATTGATGAACCTCAATCAATATCTTTTCTAATTTATCTTTGTATTTGCAATAGTATTCCAATGTATACCATAAATGAAGAGTTTACTCTCGATTTATCTGTAAGCAACTTAATCAAACTGATAGACAACTTCACTTTTATCCCGCAAGCTTATCAGGCATTTCTTGAACAATCTATTTTTGGACAAGAAGCCAATCGAAACTTAACCCATCATGACTCTTGGGAGCTTTTTTTAGAATACTGGTTAGCTAAAAATAAAAATAATGAGTCTAAAATTTTAGAAATGAATTCTCAGGAATTTGCCAGCAAAGTATAGTAACGAAGGAGTAATATGGATTTTTTACCCGAATCAGAAATAGTTAATCTTAAATACCAACTAGCACAGCAAATTAAGGCTAGTATCAATCGGTCTGCCTCTAATAAGAAATCGAATACACCTTTCCTAGAGAGCTGTGTAGACACCTTAGTTGACGAAATAGCGGAGTTGAAAATTGAAGTTTCTAAGTTAACTCTAAATTTATCTAGTCTAAAAAATGGTAATAGCAGTTATCACTCATCTTCCTCAGATCCTCTTTTTAAATCTTCTAGCGGGTCTAAGAAGATCAAAAATGATTTATCAGAATTTCCCATACAATTAACTCCAGAATTTTTACAAAATATTGATAACTTTTACTATCCTGAAACAGCGCCAAATGATAGTACTTATATCTGGCTTGGTCCTGAAAACAAGGCAACTATTGAGTTACCAGTAAGTATTACAGTTCCCATTAGATTAGCTCTTAACAACGTTAGATTTATAACTGACGACATTAAAGACAGCTTGACAATATTCATTAATGAAGAAAAACTCAAATTAGAACTATTCAAACAGAATGATGATTATACAATAACAGCATCTTGGTTGCCTTTAAATAATAGTATTAAAGATAAATGCATTATAGATATATGCGTAGACCAAAGTATTAGCGTAAAAGATTTATATCCGGAAGCCAGTGACACTAGAAAGTTATGTCTGGCTTTAAGTGAAATTGAAATTAAAACTAATTCTTTAGAATATGTCAATTCATAACTCCTTACCTAAAATTGCCATATTTATTCCCTCTTCTGTTATTGGAGGAGCCGAGCATTACATTAAAAATATATTGTATTTAATCGAGGAAATTGGCTTTGAACCAACATTAGTACTGCCCAAAAATCATAAAATTATTAACTTTTTTTCGGATCTAGCAGTAAACTATTTAGTTGCTGATATTACTTGGTCAGGAGATGCCGAAGATCTTAGTATAAGTGCAAGTTATCTTGATAAGCTATCTAGACAATATAGAGAATCTATCAAGATTTTAGAATCATTAAACCCCGATTGTGCCTTTATTAATCTTCCTTGGGTAGATTTTGGATTAGGAATATCTCTCGCTTGTCATGCTCAACGAATTCCGAGTACTAACTTAGTACATCTTTGTCCTTGGAAAGTTGATTTAAACGACTTAACTAAGCAGTTATTGCAGGATTTAGCAAAAGTCAACTCTAACTTCTTTACAGTATCTAACGATAATAGAATTCAGCTGGCTTTATCCACAGGAATTGATTCCAATCTGATCAAAGTATTTTATAATTCGCGAGATATTGAAAGTGAATATGTTTCCTTGACCCCTAGACAGCACAAAACTTATCGCTTGGAATTACTTGATGAACTGAAATTACCGTTAAACTCTTTTTTATCCATTTCTGTAGGACGGTTTTCTCATCAAAAAAATTTTCTAGATATTATTACTTCTTTTTCTTTGGTACATGATAAGTTGCCAAACTATTATCATCTGTTCTTAGGTGAAGGAGAATTAAAAGACTATTATCAAAAAATTGTTCTAGATTTGGGTTTATCTGATCAAATAAAGTTTTTAGGCTACAGGAAAGGTGTTGCAAAATTCCTAGCACTTAGTGACCTATTTATTTCTACAAGTTTATATGAAGGACTTGCACTTAGTATCTTAGAAGCTGCTCAATTGAATTGTCCAATAGTCGCCACAAATTCATCCTCTGCACAAGAAATAATTCCTTCTTCAGAGTATGGACTACTATATAATCCGGGTCAATATCATTTACTAGCAAAATATATTGAGTTTGCTTATTTTAATCCCAATAAGATGAAAAATAAAGCTTTTAAATTGAACTCTTGGTGTAAAGAAAAATTTTCTCTAACTCAATTTGAAAGCAATTTAAAAAGTATTCTCCAGGAATCAGTTAATAGTCAAATTAGCGATAAATCTAGTATACCAGTATCTTATAATCCTGAAACCAATTATCTTCAATTCAATAGAAGCTTTAATATTAGTAAATATAAGTATCAAGGACTCCCTAAAGAGATTATAGAAGCAGGTAGTGAGCTACCTTTATCTGTTCATAGCTATAGTAATCAAATATTAGAAAAAAGTCATCCTAAATATCTGCACTGTATATACAAAATTGCTAAAAAATTTTTATATACTAAAGTAATTTTATGTTTTGGTTCTTTCAATAGTAACTTTTTTCGAAATTACTATTTAAAAGGAAAATACTTATTATTTATTATCTCTTTGGATAAACCTAGTTGTGTGACCTTGAGTTTGCACCATATAAATCATACTTATTGGGGACAAGATTTAGAACCGGATTGTCTGGCTAAATTTACTACATATGAAAAAGTAACTAATTTAGTAGAATTAGAAAATATTAACTTAAATAAAACAAAAATCAATCATTGTTTCACGTCAAAATATCTACTTAATTCCCATTTGAAATTGCCTAAGAATAATAATTTAAATAATTTAAGTATTAATTTAAAAATGATTGAAAGCTTATTTGAACCTACTCATTATTACTTGATAGAAGAAGATCCTATATCTAACAGCATGAAAATGAAACTAGCGCATTAGTTTATTTAAAATCTAGAGATAAATAGGACCAAAGTTAAATTATAAATCGAAATTAAAGTTTATTATTAACTGTTATCAAAAATAGATATATAACTTGACAATAATTTGTTATTTAAATTCCCCAAGATTTCATCATAAACTCAAATAAATTAATAAATATGAAAAAAATTTGCATAATCTACGCTAACTGTCAAAATAAGTTAATTGCACAATATCTAGGTAGATCACAGCAGTTTAATCAAGAGTATCTAATTAAAAGATTCCCTGTACATCAATTGATGGAAAAAGGTTCAACAATAATTCCCAATCGATTACTTAAACAAGCTAAATTATTTATTTATCAACCAGTCAAAGATATTCATGGCGATCGCAGTACCAAATATATACTAAGTAAACTATCTTCTGATTGTCAGTGTATATCTTTCCCCCCACTTTACTGTACAGGTTATTTCCCGCAGTATTGCAAGAATCCTGTTAATAAAGTAATTAAACCAAATTATCCTTTCGGTGTATTTCCTCATGGGGATACTAATATTATTTCGCTGTTAGAACAGGGAAAAAGTGTAGCAGAAATTACTGAAATATTAAGCGATCCCAATTTTTACACTCAAGAATTCTTGCTAGCTAATATCAATGAAACTTTAAACGAACTTGCTCGACGAGAATCCCAATTAAGCATTAAAGTTACTAGTTTTATTAAAGCACATTATCAAAATCACTATTTGTTTTACACTCAAAATCATCCTAGTGATATTCTGGGAATATATGTCGCCAATCAGATATTAAAGCTGCTGAATATGCCTCCCTTGGGTGATGAGCTATCATTATTCAACCCTGTGCGGGGAGTATTAGATAATATTCAAATACCAATCTACCCCAGTGTCATTAAACATTTAGGACTTACTTTCGCTAATCAAAAAAATGTTTACCGAAATGCTAGTTTTTGCACTAACCAAATAACCTTTGAAAGATACATATCGGAGTATGTAGATCTTCATTTATCAGATTCAGAAAGTTCTATTTTCTATCATTTCCAAGGCATAAAATTTTCTAAACAAAACAAGCTTGCTAAAGCATCCGCTGTTTTAAAAAAGGCAATTACAATCCAACCTAATAATGCAGCTTACTATGGAGAGTTGGGTAATGTCTTGCAAAAGCAAAATAATTTTACTGATGCCGAGGATGCATACCAAAAAGCTATTGAGCTAAGTCCTAATTGGGAATACTTCTATAAATTACTGGGTGATGTTTTAAGTAAAAAAGAGGATTTTACTGGAGCAATACTTGCTTATAAACAAGCGGTAGCATTAAATCCTGAAAATGCAGATTTTTATTGCTCACTTGGCGACACTTTTGTGAAGCAAAATAATTTTGATGCTGCCGAACAAGCTTATCAACAAGCTGTAGTAATTGATCCAACTAAAGCTTACTACTATCAATGCCTAGGAAATATTTTTGATAAAAGGAACAATTTGAATTTAGCGATTTCTAACTACAAAAAGGCAATTGAAATACATCCTAACAAAGCTTATTTTTATTATCTTCTGGCGAATGCTCATTTAAGGCAAAATAATTTTCGTGAAGCAATCACTGCCTGCCAAAAAGCTATTAAGCTAAATCCAAAAAATCCCAATTTTTATTGTGTTCTAGGAAATATTCAGTTACAAAAAGGAGATTTTGATGATGCATCTAAGGTTTATCAGCAGGCAATAAAATTAGATCCTAATCAAATGACACAAATCTTTGCTAATTTGGGTAACTTTATTAAAGAAAAAACAACCACAGAAGTAACTTCTTATGAAAATGTATCAGCCAAACTGGTACAAGCAAACAGTTAAAACTTCAAGTAATTTGTTTAAGTTGATTAAGAATTACGATTGACTTGATGGTTCTGGTTCCTACACTTTTTTATCTAGAGCTTGAATACCTAGATTTTCCGTCATAGATTAAATTAATTTGAAGTCTATCGAACTTTTAGTTTTCTTTGTCGTCAAAAAACTGTCCAGAGTGTTGTTTACTGAAAAATCATCCAAAGCGGTTTACTTCAAAAACATGACTACAACTATGCTGTCAGCATTCCAATAAACAGTTTGCAACTTAATAAAATTTCAAACTTAGAAAAGATGATTGATTTTGAAGAGAAAACACTATCGATAAACTCTCAAAAACATCTAAAAATAGCAATTGTTGGTGGTAGTAATTCGGTAATGCGATCTGGTTATACTAAGTATTTGCAAAAATATATTGCCGGGGAAACAGGTGAAAATGTAGAATTTTCAAACTTTTCCCTTGGTGGAGTAACTAGTCTCTGTGGAGTAATTCAAAATTATAGATATAACATTGCGAAAAACTACGACATTATTTTCTTTGAATACTGTGTCAACGATCGCTCTGCAGTTATTGCTGGAAAATATTCGGTAAGAAAAGCTGGGATGGCATTAGAAGGGTTGATTAGACAGTCAAAGTCTATGAATCCTAACTGCGTAATCATTATACTTATATTCGGAACGAACCTTCCCATATATTACAATAATTGCTGTCAAATATCTGCTACTTATGAAAGTATAGCTCGACGGTACGATATCCCTGTAATCAACATTACTGAGATTTTGCTAGAAACCAAAGGTATTAAATTTGTCAAAAGTCTCTATAAAAAAGACGATTCATTCCATTATGCGCGTCCCAAAGGAACCAAAATAATTGGAAAATTAATTGCTAAGCAAATGATGGCAAATAATTGGTTAATCCCCAAATTCCAACAAATCAATAAATACTATAGAATGTACGCCGGACATCTACAAAATTTGAAATTTTCTAGCGATTTTGATTCTCAATTGAATCAAAACAATATCAAAAAATCAACCTTTAAAAATAGTCTTTTTGAAGAGGAAATATATACTATCAAGGCTGACGCTTCTTTGAATTTTCAGTTTAAAGGCAGATTATTAGGTATAATGCTTAAATCAGATTGGTATGATGGACTATTCAAAATTAAGTTGAAAGAGCAAGAGTTAGTTACCAGTTCCTTTTCCGCTTGGGTTGAAGAAGAGGGAATGAGTAATATTAATTTGATAAGTTTACCGTATCAAAAAAATATTAGCTGCAACGAATTAACTGAACTATCTATTTCTGTTTGTCAGAAAAACGTTGAGAATTACGAATTAGATGTACGTAAAAGAAAACCTAAAGTAAGTCCAGAGGAATGGAAAACAAGCATAATAGGAATTGCATATATAGGAGCAATAAATTAGGGCGTTGCTGATCTAAGGTATGAAACTCAAAAGTATTTTTTCGTAGGTCTAAGCTTTTTGCAAAGAGATAAATTAACCTCGATTCAGCAACGCCTAAATTAGCTAGGGTTTTTCTGATTTGATGATAGGTCTACAATTCTTTTTCCAGATAGCAAGTTAAAAAACTTTCACATTAGATAAATTTTAGAGTCGAACTAAGTTACAAGAGTCGCCGGTTATTTGTATTGCTATAATCAGCTTTATAGCAAATCTTCAAGAATTTTGTACACATGGCAGACTGGCAAGTAGTTAGTGGCGGAGTAACTGCGCCCAAAGGATTTAGGGCAGCAGGCATTGCTGTAGGTTTAAAATCTTCTGGAGCAAAAGACTTAGCGTTGATTTTATCGGAAACAGATGCGATCGCCGCAGGGGTATTTACAACTTCTCAAGTACGTGCAGCTTGTGTTGACTATTGTCGTCAACGCCTTCAAGCTAAAGCCAGTGCCAGAGCTATTTTGTGTAATGCAGGGCAGGCTAACGCAGCAACAGGAGAACCAGGTTGGGAAGATGCCCAAGAAAGTGCCAAATTATTAGGTCAAGAATTAAATATTGCTCCCGATGATGTTCTTCTTGCTTCTACTGGGGTAATCGGACAAAGGATTAAAATGGGTGCGTTGCGTAAAGGGATTCCTCAGGTTGTCAAGGCAGCTACCAATGACGGGGGGGCAGATGCTGCCCAAGCCATTATCACTACTGATTTAGTGCCTAAAGAAATTGCCCTCGAAACTACCATCGACGATCGCCCTGTTAGAATTGGAGGGATTGCCAAAGGCTCGGGGATGATTGCTCCTAATATGGCAACGATGTTGGGCTTTATTACCTGCGACGCTGCTGTATCTACTAATCTTTGGCATGAGATGCTTAAACGGGCAGTAGATAAAAGTTTTAATCAGATTACTGTTGATGGCGATACTAGTACCAATGATTGTGTAATTGCACTGACTAATGGACAGTCTCGTACTCCTGCTATAACTGCTCAGAGTCAAAATGCCCAAAAGTTAGAAAATATGTTAATAGCAGTCTGTCAGTATTTAGCTAAAGCGATCGCTCGTGATGGAGAAGGTGCAACTTGTTTAATTGAGGTACGAGTATCTGGAGCCTCTAACGATCAAGAAGCTTCTCAGGTAGCTAAAACCATTGTCGGTTCATCATTAGTTAAATCTGCTATCTTTGGACGCGATCCTAACTGGGGTCGAATTGCTGCAGCAGCAGGTAGGGCAGGAGTTAAATTTCATCAGGATCAATTGAATATCAAGTTAGGAGACATCCTACTCTTGAAAAATGGACAACCACAGGACTTTGATCGCGATGCAGCAAGCAATTATCTAAAGCAAGCTGCTGCTGGAGAGTATTTAAAAACAGATACAGTACTTATTGCTGTCGATATTGGCGTAGGTTCTGGTCAAAGCACTGCTTGGGGTTGTGACTTGACTTATAAATATGTAGAAATCAACGCTGAATATACTACTTAGTCAATTTTGATGGTTTTCCATCTAACTTTGATTACAAGAAAGGCGATCGCCATATATCAATCTAGATATCAGGATCACCTGGAATAATTTTCTCTAACTTTTAACTAGTTGTCAGCTTATAGCCACCAGCCTGGTTTTAACTCCTTCACGTCTATAAAGTAAAAAAATAGAGGTGATTTGACGCCACCTCTATGCCAATCTAGTTAAAAGCTATAAGCTTATTTGAGCGCAGCGAGTTTAACTTTCTTCTTGTCTATTTTGCCGTTCCATTGTGTCGATCGCGGCGTTAACCGCCGCTAATCGTGTCTCTAGTTCGTTGCGCATGGATTTAAGAAAATTGAGTCTACTTTGTCTCCAAGTTGCAGCAGAATTAGACTCGGGATTAAAACAAAATTTGTGCCAAGGAAAAAACATCTCTGTACCTCCAAATGGAAAGCTCGGTGTACCTTTAATGTAAGATAATCTCCAAAATTCGGCAGAAAAGAAAAATATCAATACTATTTCTAGATCTCAAATAAGAATCGACAAAAATTATAGGGATGCTAAGTTGAACATCCCTATAGTTGGCAGGTATTGCTTTTTGTTGAGCTTTTTACTTCGGTACGTTTTCCTGTGCGGAAAAGTTTTGCACCGCTAAACTCCACCTCGTTTATCGCGACTCTGGCGACGGCGATCGCGCCATTGAACTACGGAGAGATAAAAAATCCCCAAACTGAGTAGCCCAAGTACACCTATCGCGACGAGAAATAGAGTGTTGAGTAATTCGTTTGTTTCCACGATTTAGAATCCGTTACGACCCCAGACAACCATTGCGATTGACCATGTAAATAAAGCTAGCATAGAAACCCAGCCTAATGTCAAAATATCCATATCAGTATTTTCGTTTTGAAATATGTATTTAATTTGGCAACTATAAACCCTATCATACTTCGTAAGTGCTCTTTTTTGGTGTAGATTGTGCCTAGTTTAGTTACGGAAAGAATAGAATCTGTCAAAGCGGGAATAGTTGGCGCAGGGGCGTTTGCGATCGCAGAATTGGTGATTATTTTAGTTAAGACGTTTACGATCACCATGGTTGTCGAATTTAGCCCAGCAGCCGTAATCGTCAATTGGGAATTAGCTTTCCAGCTTGCGATTGGTGCTATTAGCGGTTTTTTATTTGGAGTTACCTATCGCTATATTATCCGAGAAGATCGTAACTCTCACCTCAACGATGGTGCAGTAATGGCTTTTGGTCTAGTCAGAGGACTAGCTCTCGTTGAAGGAAATTTAGTTTTATCTGAGTTATTATCTTTAGGTGTTTTAATTGTACAAAGCATTATTTGTTTTGCGATCGCTCGTTTTACTATTGACTTCGCTATCTCTCGTAAACTTATAAAACCTTTTATTTGATTACTGATTACTGAAATTATGTCCCAACAGACAACGATAGAGGTTGAACACTTGAGTAAAGTCTATGGTTCGACTGTTGCCATTGAAGATGTCCATTTTTCAGTAGATGCAGGAGAGATAATTGGCTTTTTAGGACCAAATGGTGCTGGAAAAACTACCACTATGCGTATTTTGGCGGGATATCTCCCTGCTACTTCAGGAACAGCGAAAATTGCTGGTTATGATGTTCATCGAAATTCAATGCAGGTGCGTAGTCGTATTGGTTATCTTCCTGAAACTCCTCCTTTGTACACGGGTATGACTGTAAAAGGGTTTTTGCATTTTGTAGCTAAAATCAAGGGAATCAGAGCCGGCGATCGCCACCGAAAAGTTGACAATGCCATGGTACGTTGTCAGCTAAAGGAAAAAGAAAATGTTGCTATTCGGAAACTCTCTAAAGGCTATCGACAACGAGTCGGTATTGCTCAAGCAATTGTCCATGAACCTCCGGTCATTATTTTGGATGAACCAACAGTAGGGCTAGATCCGCGTCAAATTATTGAGGTCAGGAATTTAATAAAAAGTCTGGCAGGAGACCATACCATTATCCTTTCGACGCATATTCTACCGGAAGCTAGTATGATTTGCGATCGCGTTACCATTATTAATCGCGGTAAAGTAGTTACAACTAATACTCCTAGCGATCTACAGGCACAGTTAGAAAGTAGTGCTGGTTATGAAATAGAAGTAGCAGGAAATCTAGAGTCTATCTTACCTCTACTGCGGGAAATTCCAGGAGTAACAGAGATAAACGAGTCAGAAAATTCTTTATCTGCTTATTCTGAGCATAATTTCCTCAATATTAGCTGTGATTCTGACACTGAAGTAGGAAAAGATATTGCAGCAGTAATTGTTCAACAAGGATTAGATTTATACGAATTACGTCGTACTCGTCCTAGTTTAGAAGATGTCTTTTTGGAGTTGACTACAGAAGAGCCTTTAGCAATTGATAATTAACAATCACTGAGACATGATATTTTCCAATATTATCGCGATCGCCCAAAAAGAATTACAAAATTACTTTGCCTCACCTTTGGCTTACATTGTGGCGGCAGTTTTTTGGTTAATTTCCGGTTTGTTTTTTGTGGAAATATTAATCGGCGAACAGGGCATCATTCAGCAGGTAGCTTTGAGCGAACAAATGGGGGCAGATATCGGTTCAATTGATGTTGCCTCTGAGTTGCTTAACTCTTATTTGGCTATTTTGGGAACTTTATCATTGTTTATTATCCCTATGTTATCGATGGGACTTTATGCTGAAGAAAGAAAACAAAGAACGCTGGAATTATTGGCAACTTCTCCAATTACTAACTGGGTTGTGGCATTGGGTAAATTGTTAGCGGTAATCATCTTATTCATCTTTATGATTTTGCCCTCTTTAGTTTATGAGGCGATCGCTTTTAGTGCTGCCGCTCCTCCTCTTCCCCCTGCTGTTCCCCTCTTAGCTCATCTAGGCTTGGTCTTGTTTGCGGCATCATTACTGTCTCTGGGGATGTTTATTTCATCTCTGACCAATAGTACGATTCTGGCAGCAATTCTAACTTTTACGGCGATTCTACTACTCTGGATGATTGATTTGATTGCCAATAATTTAGGTGGCTGGTTAAGTGAAAACTTAGAGCATATTTCTTTACTGAAGAGCTATAACAATTTAGTTCAAGGAGTTAGTTCGACCAGCGATTTTGTTCTATTTTTCAGCTATATTTTCTTGGGGTTATTCTTAACAGCTCAATCTATTAATTTATTTCGATTTAATCGTCAATAATGCTGGTGTTAATAATTAATAATTATGTTTAAGCTTTCTAATGCTTTTTACTAATAGTATTTTACGCCTATGTCTACTAGGCTGATTTGTAGTTACTAAAATCAATTGATAATGACCAAAATCTTATTTTTTCTTGGTATTGCTTTTTGTGTGGCAGGAATAGTGACCGGTAATATTACTGCTAACTGGTCAACTATACCCATAACACTTTTAGCCCTTGGAGTAGGATTATTTGTGATTGATTTATGGTTGTGGGGCAATAAACACAAATTCTGGCAAAAACGCTCAACTAAGTCAGGGACAAGTGCTATGGTCAGCACTTTAATAGTTTTAGTGTTGCTGGGAGCAATTAATTTTTTGGCAATTCGCTACGGAATGCGCTGGGATTTAACAGAAAATCAGCAATTTACTCTTTCTGACCAATCTCAGACAATCTTGCAAAACTTAGACAAGCCTTTAGAAGTATTGGTATTTGACCGTAACAATAACTCTGACCTGGAAAATTTACTAAATAATTATCGTCGTCAAAGTGAAAAATTTACCTACAAGTTTATTAATCCTGAACAAGATATAGGAATTGCTCAACAGTTTGGCGTGGAATCCTTAGGGGAAATATATTTGCAATATGGTGATAAGAAACAAAGATTAAATACCAATAATGCTGCTTTGGGTGAAGCTATAACTGAAAGTCAATTAACTAACGGCATCGAGAAAATAAAGCGTGATCGCACTACGAATATCTACTTGCTTCAAGGTCACGGAGAAGCACCACTAGAACCAGTTGAAGGTGGCTTGATTCAAGCTATAAACACTCTTAGAGATAAAGGCAATACGGTTCAAGAATTAAACTTAGCTAGTAGCGGCACAATACCTGAGAATGCAGATTTAATTATTATTGCTGGTGCTACTAGAAAGCTATTCGCGGCTGAAGTTTCTAGTCTGCAACAATATCTGCAAGCTGGGGGCAATTTGTTACTCATGTTGTCTCCTAACGCTGATATTGGTATTACTCCCTTACTTCAAAAATGGGGAATAGAACTCGACAATCGCTTAATAATTGATGGTTCTGGTGCAGGAAGTCTTATGGGGTTTGGTCCTGGAGTGGCAATAGTTAACAACTATGGCGACCATCCCATTACCACCAGTTTTCGCAATGGCATCTCCATATTTCCTGAATCTCGACCTCTCACTACTACCACTAACCCAGACATAGAGAGTACTCCCTTAGCGATTACAACTAAACAAACTTGGGCAGAAAGTAACCTTGCTAGTGAAGAAATTACTTTTGATTCGGCAACCGATCTATCTGGTCCCTTGAATGTTGCGATCGCCCTTAGCCGCAATCAACCCCAAAAATCTCGTTTGGTCGTTTTTGGCAGCTCTACTTTTGCCACCAATGGCTGGTTTGAGCAACAGTTAAATGGTGATATTCTTCTCAATTCAGTTAGTTGGCTCATTGGAGAAGATCAAGATACTCTTTCTATTCGACCCAAAGAAGCTGCAAATCGTCGAATTAATCTTAGTTCTGCTCAGGCAGGAGCGATCAGCTGGTTGGCTTTACGTATTATGCCTCTTTTGGCATTAATTATCGCTGGTGTCCTGTGGTGGCAACGCAGGTAATTTGGTTATTGGCTAATGGCTAATGGCTAATGGCTAATGGCTAATGGCTAATGGCTAATGGCTAATGGCTAATAGCTAATGGCTAATGGCTAATGGCTAATGGCTAATGGCTATTTGATTTAAAACTTTAGACGATCAAGTAGTACAATAATATTAAATATTGCAAATTAAATATTTTTCTCGAAATGGTCAAAACCCCAGCAGTTTCTCATTTTGTTGCTGTTAGCGATCTCTCTAAACCAGCAGCAGAGCAAGAAGGAATATTAGTCGAGGTACCAGGAACAGCCGGAGATACCAAGAAAAATCGTGCTAAAGCTCTAGAGATTGTGCAGGAGATGTGGGAAAAAGAGGAGATTGATGTCAATCGTTTTCCCGATGGTCTTACTCAAGATCATATTTTTCATGTACCCTCAAATAGTACTCAAGTTAAATCTTCCAAAAACGTGCCAGATAGTCAGGAACTGCTACCCATTATCAAGGGGGCGCAAGAAATTATTCAACTAACCAAATTACAATTAGAAGTTCAAGATGCTTCGGAACAAGCAGCTCAATATGTACCCATTATTAAAGTTGTTTTGGAGCGATCGCGTCCTTTAACCTCGGAAGAAAAGGACTTGGCTAAGGATAAGAAATACGGCAAAACCATCGAAAAGCTAGGTTCCCTGGTAGCAGCCCAGGAGGAATATCAAGAAACTTGTTCTGGTTATGGAGATTTGGTATTAAATGCGATCGCCTGGCAGCTTAATCAAGGTATTGAAACTCAAGTAGAAAACAAAGAAAAGAAATAGTAGTATCGCTGAGTGGCTATTAGCCATTAGCCATTAGCTATTAGCCATTAGCTATCAACCATTGGCTAACCCCTAAGATGTGTTTAAGTCAAACACTGAAATGATGTTATTTCTGATTCTCTGATGGTAAAAATTAATCAGCAGACAGCATCAATGCATACTCGGGACGGAGTGAGATTAGATGCCGATATTTATCGTCCCGATACCGCAGAAAAGTTGCCCATCTTACTGATGCGTCAACCCTATGGTCGAGCGATCGCCTCGACGGTAGTTTATGCTCATCCCCGTTGGTATGCAGCTCAGGGTTATATAGTGGTGATTCAAGATGTGCGGGGTAGAGGAACCTCTGAGGGCAAGTTTGACTTATTTACCCACGAAGTTGCAGATGGTTTAGACACACTTAACTGGGTGTCTAAATTACCCTACAGTACTGGAGAAGTTGGAATGTACGGCTTTTCCTATCAGGGCATGACTCAATTATATGCAGCAGTACATCAACATCGAGCTTTAAAGGCGATCGCTCCGGCAATGGTAGCTTACGATCTCTATACAGATTGGGCTTATGAAAATAATGCTTTTTGTTTATATGCTAATTTAGCTTGGGCTATTCAACTGGCAGGGGAAACTGCTCGTCTCCAAGGCAATGAAGAGGCTTATCTAGAGTTTTATGCTGCTGCTCGTAATTTACCGCTTCACGATCCGATTCCTGCCAATCCTAAGATTATGCAGCAGTTAGCCCCTGATTCTTTTTACCATCAATGGTTAAATAATCCTGAGCCGACGGCAGAATATTGGCAAAAGCGATCGCCAAAGTATTTGCTTCAAGATATAGATATTCCTATGTTGCACGTCGGTGGCTGGTTCGATCCTTATTTAAGGGGTACATTAAATTTGTATCGAGCAATGGCAGCCCGAAGTAAACAAGCACAACATCTTGTAGTGGGTCCTTGGGCGCATCTCCCTTGGGGAAGAAAACTAGGTGCAATTGATTATGGTCTAGAAGCGCAAAACCCAATTGATGAAATTCAGCTACGCTGGTTCGATCATTTTCTTAAGGGTAAAGATACTGGAGTGCTTAGTGAATCGCCGATATGTTTATTTGAAATGGGAAGTAATCAATGGCGAGAATTTGAGCGTTTTCCCGATTGCAGTACCACTTACTACCTAGCTAGCGATGGTTTAGCCAGTATTCGAGAAGATAGCGGAATGCTTTTGGAATACGAAGCAGAGAAGGAAAAAGAAGAAACAGAATCTATATCTACTAAAAACTTATTAGAAACTGATTTAAGCCAACAAGTAGCTGAATTCGCTAATAATTGCGATATTTTAGTTCATGACCCCTGGCGACCAGTTCCTGCTTTGGGGGGACACGCCAACTATCCTGGTGGTTCATTTGATCGTTCTACTTTAGATTATCGTTCCGATATTCTGACCTATACTTCTGCATCTCTAGACTCAGCCTTACAAATCACTGGCGCAATAACTGTAGAAGTTTACTGTACAGCAGATCGACCCAGTTTTGATTTATGTGCAGTCTTGTCTGAAGTTCATCCTGATGGCAAAGTTTTCAATTTCACTCAAGGATATAGCCGATTTTTTGTTCCTGAACGGAGCGGAATAGAAAATAGTCCTACACTAGTCAAAATTCCTCTGCAAGCAACTTGTATGTGTATCTCCAAAGGAAATAGCTTACGTCTCAGTCTCAGTGCTGCCTGTTTTCCTGCCTATCCTGTTAATTCTGGTAATGGCAAGTTACCTTCCGAATCTAGATTAATAGAAATGCAGATCATTACCTTATCAATTTATTCTGGTGCAGATTATCCATCAAATATTCAGCTAGCAGTAACTTAAAACTCTAGAAGACCAATGGAAATAGTTAGAGCAATTGAATTTGATATTGAACAAGATACTCACAATCAAATTTGGAATGTCGATACAGGAGAATGTATTCGAGTTTTGTCAGGTCACGACTATAAAACTAGAGCGATCGCCTTAACACCAGATAAACAAACCCTAACTAACGGTAGTATGGATGGCACTATTCGACAGTGGGATCTAGCGACGAGATAGACTAAGGAATATGGATTAAATAAGATCCAGAAATTGACAGAGAAATGATAGGCTGAACTAAACCAGTGAGCAACTTCTGATGGTATGAATCCCTATCCGTTCCAAGTAGAGAAACAAATGCAACAGTTTTACCACTCGTTGTCAGAAAAGGATCGTCCTCGGTATGCCGGGATTGAAGCGGTGAAGCTCGGATGGGGAGGGATAACTGAGGATTGTAAAATACGCTAAGTTCTACTAGCTACAATTATTCAACAGCTTGCAATCAATATAATGGCAGAAAGTATGAGTAACGATATTATTGAATTGCTCGAGCGGCTTCCAACCGACAACATTACAGTTAAAATGCTTTATGCTTTGAAACGCATTGTTCCAGTCGACTGGGAAAACTTAACTGGAGCGGAGCAGAGTATTATGACAATTACTGGAGAGACGAATCCTAGTCGAGTTGCAGCTATTGGAGATCGTTGTCGAGAAATATATAATGATAATAGTAATGGATACCAAGATGCAGTTTGGCTCTATCAAACAATTGACAAGATTGATGTCGCAATTGGAACAGCAGCTTTAGCCAACAAAGTAGGTGAAAAAATAGGGATATTGAGCTTCCTTAATAACCTAATACCAAAAGCAGATCAGCTTCAGGCTGTCGATCTTTGCTTAAAGCTTGTGGTTGAGTTGATTGCCTACTCCAAGATGAAAAGATTGTCCCTTCTAAGTCCTCAAGAGTTCGTTACAGAGCTGCGCGCTCATTACACTGGAGCAGCCATGATGAGGATGGCTGCTTTAATATGCTTAGATGGTCTACTGCCATTAGGACTAGATTTTGTCCAAAAAGTAACATCATTTCTCAACAGGGAAGGAAGGCAGGCAATTGAAGCAAGCCCTGCCTTTGAGACTGTAGCTGGGATGATTCCAAGCAGTGATAAGTTTGGTTTGATCAAAAATACGTTTGACACTGTTTCTGATTGGATGAGTAATTTTGTTAGTTCAACAGGTGTTACACCTCAATCTATTTCATCGCAGATCGGTAACATCGTAGAGTTGGCAGATGACAGCTTTGATTTGGTTGCTGCATTTGTCGATCAAAGTACGAACTTTTTTGCCCATACAGGCATTCAAAGTGTAGCTCGACAGGTTATTTTACAAGCGAATGAAGATGTTCCCCATTCTGGATTTGAGCAAAAGGTTAGTTCTCAAAATGATGATTATCTTAATTCTTCCAACACAAAAAAAGAGTCAGGATATGAATCTAACAAAGAGTATCTAAAACGAGAGAAAGAACTTGAGCGAGAGGAACGGAAGCGAGAAAAAAAGCAGGCAAAAGAGGAACGGAAGCGAGAAAAAAAGCAGGCAAAAAAGGAACGGAAGCAAGAAAAAAAGCAGGCAAAAAAGGAACGGAAGCGAACAAGGTAATTGAAACGAGGTGACTGTAAAGTAATTCGTCCTAAAGAACATTGTGCCCTTGCCCTAAAGGATACACCTTCGGATATGGTATTCTGCTTGGCATATGTCAAAAATTATAAAAGATCGGATGAACTAATTAACAGGATCCAAATATAATGTGTCAGGCAGCCAGGCTAAAAGCTAAAAGCTTTTTTGATAAACTGCTATAAGCTGATAAATATAGCCGTACAAAGTTACGTTAGGACAAGTTTATTTGATTGCTCGTAAGTAATGAGTAACGAGTAACGAGTAACGAGTAACGAGTGTCCTAATATAAGTTCGTATTGCTATATTACCTCTCACCCTCCAGCTTTTTAGAGAAAAATTAAAGATATGGAAACGCGATCGCTCGGAACATCGGATATCCAAATTACTCCCATACTCATGGGTACTTGGCAAGCGGGTAAAAAAATGTGGGTCGGCATTGAAGACGAGGAAAGCATCAAAGCAATTCGGGCTGCTTACGAAACTGGCATAACTACCATCGATACCGCAGAAGTTTATGGTGAAGGACATTCAGAACAAATTGTTGCCAAAGCTTTATCTGATGTGCGCGATCGAGTTGTTTATGCTTCTAAAGTATTTGCCAATCACCTCCAATATGACCAAGTAATCGAGGCTTGCGATCGCTCTTTAACCAATCTCAAAACTGACTATATTGACCTATATCAAATTCACTGGCCCTCTGGTTCATTTAATAGTGAAATAGTTCCAGTTGCCGAGACAATGAAAGCTTTAAATAAACTAAAAGAAGAAGGCAAAATTAGAGCGATCGGAGTTTCCAATTTTTCTCGCGCTCAATTAGAAGAAGCAGCAGGCTACGGCAGAATTGATAGTCTGCAACCACCTTACTCACTTTTTTGGCGACAAGTAGAAAATGATGCGGCTCCCTACTGCATTGCCAATAATATTTCTATTTTGGCTTATTCTTCCCTGGCTCAGGGATTACTCACCGGTAAATTTGGTTTAGATCATCAGTTTGCCGAAGGCGATCATCGAGCCAAAAATAAACTGTTTCAAGGGGAAAACTACCAACGTGCCCAAAATGCTCTAGAACAACTACGCCCCATCGCTAAGAGCCATAATTGTAACTTAGCTCAACTTTCTTTAGCTTGGTTAATCGCCCAACCTCAGACTAATGCGATCGCTGGAGCTAGGAATGCCGCTCAAGCACAAGATAATGCGATCGCTGCCTCAGTTAATCTATCTCCTGATGAGTTACAGGCGATCGATCAAATTGGAAAACAGGTAACGGATCATCTCGATCACAATCCTGTAATGTGGAATTGGTAACAGTAGGGTTTTTCAAGGAATATACTTTGACATATAGCCGTACAAAGTTACGTTAGGACAAGTTTATTTGATTGCTCGTAAGTAATGAGTAACGAGTAAAAAGTAACGAGTAACGGCAATTAAGCTGCTACTCGTTGATGATAAAATTGAGTTACTACGATCAATTTTTCATCATGAATAATAATAACATTTCAATACAAGATAGAAGTAAGTTATTTGCTATTAGAGCTATTAAAGCCTACACAGAATTAAACAAGAGACACTTTGATGATGCAGGTAAAGTGTTGGCAAAACAATTTCTAAGAGCGAGTACAAGCATTGGAGCGAATCTTGCAGAAGGGGAGTTTGCACAGTCAAGAGCTGACTTTGTCTCGAAGTATTCTATAGCTTTAAAAGAAGCCAGTGAAACCCGATATTGGATTGATATAATGATTCAATCGGGAATTATATCATCAAAGAAGTTCAGCTCGATGATTGATGAAATCAATAGCATAATTCGGATACTAATTAGTACTATTAAAAAGCTTAAAAATAAATAATCGTTACTCGTTACTTTTTACTCGTTACTTTTTACTCGTTACTTTTTACTCAAACAACGCGAAAATTGATTTTTGCCACCGCAAATTCCGCTCACCCTGCTTTTCAGTGATATATTCATTGGCATCCAACTAAATTGTGACAAAGCTATGGAAACCAATGGGAAACAAGCTGGGATAGATTATGATTCTCTATTTAACAAAATCCAGGAATTAGTTCTTTATCATTCTCCCAGTGGAGTAGAAACCGAGATTGATCGGGCTTTACTAGAGCAGTTTACAGCTTTAAAAGTTGAAAATTGGCAGGATCGAGCAGGAAATGTGATTGCCAAAATTCCCGGTCAAAACTCTGATCGAGCGATTGACAAAGCCACCGCCCAAGGTGCAATCGCAATTACTGCCCATAAAGATGAGATTGGCATGATTGTTAAATCTGTTGATGCTGATGGTTGTTTGCAAGTACGTCGTTTAGGTGGATCTTTTCCCTGGGTATATGGGGAAGGGGTAGTTGATATCTTGGGCGATCAAGAAGTTATTAGCGGTATCTTGTCTTTTGGTTCGCGCCATGTTTCTCATGAATCTCCACAGAAAGCACAACAACTAGATACTCCTTTAATGTGGGAGGATGCATGGGTAGAAACTAAATGTAGTATAGAAGAATTAACTGCTTCAGGAGTGCGCCCAGGTACTAGAGTTGTAGTCGGAAAACATCGTAAAAAACCTTTTCGCCTTAACGATTATATTGCTAGTTATACTTTAGATAATAAAGCTTCGGTAGCTATTTTATTGGCACTAGCTTCTAAAATAACTAATCCACCTGTAGATATCTATCTAGTGGCTTCGGCGAAAGAAGAAGTAGGAGCAATTGGCGCCCTATATTTTACACAGAACCAGGCTTTAGATGCCTTAATTGCTTTAGAAATTTGCCCCTTAGCCGATGAATATCCCATCGAATCGGGAATAGCCCCCGTGTTGCTCTCTCAAGATAACTACGGTATGTATGATGAATTTTTAAATGCTGAGATTCGTTCAGCAGCTAGCAAAGCAGATATTCCCCTTCAGTTAGCTGTTCTCGATGGTTTTGGTAGTGATGCTTCGATCGCTATGAAATTCGGTCATGTCTCTAGAGGAGCTTGTTTAAGTTTTCCGACTCAAAATACTCACGGTTATGAAATTGCCCACCTGGGTGCGATCGCCAATTGCATCGGAATTTTAACTACCTACAGTATGACTCTAACTCCGTAAGCACTACTTTTTTAATCGAGCTTTAAGTCCAAATAAGTTCATCTACTTTGCTATTGCTTTGGCTTGCGCGATCGCAGGATAAATTTTTGCCAATCCTTGAGGTTCATTGAAATATCTACCGCTACGGAGAGGTCGATAAGTCTCATTAAACACGGCGATCGCTTTTTGATCTGTGGCAATAATCTCCATCATGTTTTTCATCATCCGGCGATGTAGAGGACTATGAAAAAACTCTATTAAACTCACTTGATCTTGCCAATAGCTGATAATCACTACTTCTTTAGGACTACAAATGCTCAGTTTTGTCTCTACACATCCCCGCACTGATTTGACACTAGTCATTTTGGCGGTCAATATTTGTTGCCATAGCCAAAAAAAGCCTTTAAGATTCAACGCTTTTATACCATTGAGAAATACTACAACATTGGTATCTTGAGGTAAATCGATCTGATAAGAAGCGTGATTCATGATAATCTCCAGAACTGTATGTTGTCAATGTCCACATTTTAAAAAAGTATGTTGTCAGTGTCAACAAGCTTGAGATTTAAAAAAGCTAATGATCTGTAAAATAAAACCATGACAGCAAAAGAGAATTATCATCACGGCGATTTACGTCAAACAATAATTGAAGAGGCTTTAGCTTGGATCGACAAAGAAAATATTTTTAGTTTGTCGTTACGGGGAATTGCGCGACGTATTGGCGTTTCTCATAATGCTCCCTATCGTCACTTTCCAGATAAGGAAAGTTTGTTAGTTGCGATCGCTGAAATCGGATTTACCCAATTACATCAAGCTCTACAAAAAGCACTCGTTGATAGCCCAGATGATGTCCAAAAGAGATTAGAAATACTTGGTGTTGCGTATGTAAAGTATGCAATAAATAATCAGGCATACTATCGCGTAATGTTTAGTGATTGTCAAAGAAACTACGAACAATATCCTCAGCTTGATCAAGTATCAAATGATTCTTTTAACGTTCTACTCAATGCAATTAAAGCAGGTCAAGAGGCGAAAGTATTTAATACAGAAGATTCTCTACAATTAGCTCGTGTTTGTTGGTCACTAGTACATGGTGTATCGATGTTAGCAATAGATAGTCAGCTGATGATATCCGATTCTGCTTCAATAGTAGAATTGGCTCAAAAAGCCACTAGAATTATGTCTAAAGGAATAAAAAAATCCTAACTTACGTTCAACAGCACTCTATTTCGAGCTCTGCTGCAATTTTCTCGCTTTGTCGGATGAGAAGATATTCTCTAAATATTGGTTGTTGAGTAAAACCTGTTGCCGTATTTTCAATCAACGATCGCCTAATCAAAGATTTAACGGCTTCGATTAGTTTCTTTGGGGGGAAAGATGATAATAAATCCTGTTGTAATTTTTGCAGAGATATTGGTTCTCTGACAATCGCCAGCCAATACATGATTTCTTGTTCTAACCGAGATAGCCGAACAAATTGCTCCTCCAGCAAATCTGCCAGATCATCAAAAAAGATGATCTCCTGTTGCAGAAATTGATTAACATCACCATCAAATAAATCTTTAATTGTGGCAGCTACAATCTTCAATGCCAAAGGATTGCCACTATAGTTATCCGTTAGAGTTTGCCAATCTTGTTCCAAACCGCGAAACTCCCCCTTAAGTTGACAGATGTTACGACTTACTTCGGCTCCCAGTCCTTTTATTTGTAGCGAACGAACTGATGTTGCGTTTCCTTCGAGGGAACTAAATTCTTGGAGTTTTTCTCGACTGGTTAAAATTACACAACTCTCAACGGAAATTGCTCCCAAAAGTTGGAAAAGTTTTCGGTAGTCTTGATACTCTTCGCGATAATTACCGCAGATAATACCACTTTGTAAAATTGTCTCTCCGTTATCTAATATTATTAGGCAGCGATAAGATCGTAAGTATTCAATCAGTAAAGAAATCCTACTGCCAATATCTGGAGGCCAACTTATTTCTATCCCCACCTGTTGAGCGATAAAATCCACAATACTAGTAAGCAGTTTTTCAAGAGATGTTTCATTACGTAGCGATCGCCAGATAATAAAATCAAATTCTGAGGCAATCTGTTGGGCTAATTTTGCCGCTAGTGAAGTTTTGCCCATCCCCCCCATACCAAAAATACCTATCATCCTACAGCGATGCCTTCGGCTTGTGCCGCATAGTTTGGTGCTAGCTTCGCGATCGCCAATTATCCATTTTTGAAGTAGTTCTAACTCTTGCTCTCGTCCGTAGAAAAAAGAGACATCAATTGCTTCTTCCCAATCTTGATTATTATTACTAGTGACAATCTTTTGTTGTCGTAGATGTCTTTCAATAACAGATTTAAAGTTAGTTTTATTAATTTTTTCGTTAAATATTCTTGATAGTAATTGCCAAAGTTGAGCACCATTATCTCTGATATAGTCATCGCTATAGGCATATTTGGCAGCAATTTCTTGATAAGTCATATGCTGCCAAGATTGAAGAAAAATAAGTTCTTGCAGATTATTTAGTTTTTCTGAGCCTAGAAGGCGATCGACTATTGCCAGAGCTTCATCAGCATTCATGTGGCTTATTATGAATGTTTACTAAAAGAGTTCAATATGATCCTATAAGTTACTTAGTTACCACAGTTATTTTTTATGCAGAAATTTTAATTATTTGATGAAACTTATTGGAAATTTACAGCTAAACTCCGTTCCTAGAACACCGATTCAGTAATCGAAAACTAGGCAGTGCCTGATTCAGAAGCAAATAGCTCTGGGTCATCTTTCAAAAGTCTTACCAGTACATGAAGATTATGAACAACCCCTGTGCGACGTAGGTCAAATAAGTTTTTTCGCAGAGGACAATTGAGACAGGTAGCTTCAGGAAATTGCACTTTGCCTCCTTCACGTGCATGGTAAACTGACCTGATTGGGACAGGTAATTGTCCCCGATTCCCAATTTAAGACGAAAGCAGATTTATCAAATTTACTGCCGTTAGATACCCGCCAAGCTTTACAATAATTCGCAAGCAACAATCGCGAATTGTCTTCAGTCTTTTTACAAGTTATTTAAGTTGCTCAACAGTAAACCAGCCTTAGTTTTTGATTACTGAATCGGTGTTCTAGGGCAAAGCCCTTTATTTCAGAACTTGCTCTCTTAGTCAATTTTACTTTCAATCATCATTTTAAAAGAGGCTGGAGGGGCAATAGTTAAACCACGGCGCACTGGTAACATAGGGCGATGCCTTCGGCTAGCTCCGCGATCGCTTATTAACCTTAATTGGAAGCGCGATAAAATTGTAGCCGTTACTAATTTCATTTCTAGTAATGCTAAAGCCGAACCAATACAACGGCGATTGCCTCCCCCAAAAGGAATATACTCATAACTAGAATAAGTTTTCTGCAAAAATCTTTGCGGCTCAAATTGTTTAGAATTAGGATATAAATCTTCTCGATGGTGCAGAGAATAAATAGAAATCATCAACCAAGTATCAGGTTCAAAATCGTATCCCATAATTGACATTGGTTGGGTAAGTAGGCGAGCAAAAGTTCCCGCAGCAATGGGATAAATTCGTAGAGTTTCAGAAATTACTGCATTTAAATAAGTTAAGTTATTGATTGATTGATAGTTTGAGCTTTGATCCCAAGAATTCAATTCAAAGCGCAACTTGTCTTGTACCTCTGGAAGATAATGAACCCAATAAAAAAGCCAAGCTAAAGCTGAGGCAGTAGTTTCATGTCCAGCAAACAATAAAGTTATCAACTCATCATGTAATTCTTCATCTGTCATTCCTGCGCCATTTTCATCTTTGGCTAATAGCAACAAACTAAAAATATCTTTATTTTCTAATTGATTGGCAGCTAATAATTCACGTCTTTCTGCTATTTCGGCGTAAATTAAAGTTTTAATTTCTTGTTTTAACAGTAGAAACCGACCCCAAGGACTAAATTTTCCCCAATCTTGTTGTAAAAAAGGAAAAAATATCAAACTTGAGTTTAATGGAGTATTAAAAGTTTCCAAAAGTGTAGTTAATAATTCTCGCAAGCGTTCAGATCTTGCTCCAGAATCAATCCCAAATACCACACTCAAAATTACTCGTAGCGTAATTTCTTGCGTTAGGGAACGAACTTTAAACGGCTTCCCTGTCTCTAGGCGATTACTAACTTTATTAGTTATCTCAACGATTTGCTCACTACACTTTTGCAGAGACTCACCGTGAAAAGGGGGCATCAACAAACGTCGGCGATTTTTATGTTCTTTACCATCTAATAAAAGTAGAGAATTGTCTCCCACCAAGAAATTTAAACCTTTATTGCCCCTACCAACTTCAAATTTATCTGGGGAAGCGGTAAAAATATCCTCGATCGCTTGAGGATTACTAGTTATAACAGTTGGTGGTGATTTTTTAAATGTTACCTGATAAAAATCTCCATGTTTTCGGCTACGTTGTTCCATAAACTCTAGAGGACGCAAGATAGCATTTATCTGGCGGATGGTTCTCAGCCAACCAGAAGTACTTTTAACTGTTGGTATTTGCTTCATCGTGGCGCTCAATTAAATAGTGTCAATATTGCTCTTCAATTGATTCTAACGAAAATGAAAAAAGACAATTGTTCCCAGAACTGGTTATATACACGACTTCGAAGTTTAAGGTGATTGCGCGAAGCGCACTGGCAGAGCCAATCGCTAGAAAAAAAGTATTTGATAAGACTTGGAAATTGAAAGGGAAAGTATGAAACTGAGAAGAGATATCTGCTCCGCGCACAGTAAATTTATTTGATTGAGAGATCTCTTACTGCAATATAGCTATTTAAAGACTGTTCGTAAATTATTGTAAAACTAATTCTGCTCCTTTTTACTAGCAAAATTTTTCTCCAACAATATTTGTTGTTGAGGAGCAGATATGGGAATTCCTGCTTGGTCAAAAGCAATTTTAACCCGACGGCGGAATTCTCTGGCTACTTCCCACTGTTTCAGAGGTTCAGTTTTAATCCAGACGCGAATTAAAATACCGCGATCGCTAAAATTATCTACGCCCAAAATATTGGGAAACTCCCAGATGCGCTCTTGCCAATCGGGATCTTCGCTTATAGCTTCGGCTACCTGATGAATCAGATTTAAGGCGCGATCAATATCTGTTTGATAGGCAACGGGAATATTCAAATCAGCTCTAGACCATTGACTGGAACGATTAGCCACAATATCTACGGCACTGTTCGGCACTGTAATCAACCTTCCTTCAGCATCTCTCAATTGAGTAATCCGGAGGTTAATATTTTCTACTAAACCACTCACTGTCCCAATATCAACAATATCTCCTACAGCATAGCGATCATCCCAAATAATTATAAAACCGTTGATCGCATCTTTAATCAGATTTTGTGAAGCTAAAGATAAACCGAGACCAAAAATACCTGCCCCAGCCAAAATCGGCGCAATATTAACTCCATTAACCCAAAAACCAAATAAAACGCCAATTCCAGTCCAAATAATCGTCACACTACTGCGTAAAATTCTGGTTGTCGTATTTATCCGCAATTTTCCCCTTTGATTGACTCTCAAGTCGTCGGGCTGACTTTCAATCGCCACGGCACTCAATTTAGCAATCAGAAAGAATGTCAAACGAATCAATATGTAGGTCATTAATGCTACTATACCGACGCGAAAAGGAATTCTTAAAGCTGCAATCAGCAAAAAAGGGATAATTCGCGTTTGAGGCCATAAATTCAGCAAAAATAAAAATCCACCACCCCAAAGCAATACCTGAACTAACTGTAATAGGCGATATTTGACTTCAGTTAAATTCCATTTTTGACGGCGGGCTAACTGATCGGCGATCGGCAAAGTTTTTGAAGCGATTGAAGGAGCAAGCCCTTTGGTAGATCTTCGTAGTTGTCTGATCCACCAGGTAAGAGGAAAATTTACCAACAAAATTAGGATCAAACTACATAGTCCGAAAATAAGTTGTTTTCTTAAGTATTGGGGCGAGCGCTCTTGTTTAGCTACTTGTAAACCTTGCTCAATTTGCAATTTTAGCTGTTCCGCTCTAATTAAAACGCTGACATCGTTAGCTCTAGCATCAGGAGTGGTAACGGTAAACAAACGCTCTTCTTGCCCATCAAGAACAAGATATATATCCTGCAGATTACCGATTTTTCTAATAGTTATTTTTACTGGAGAATCCTCATTAGATAAATACTCTGTTGTTACTTCACCAAAACGTTTTTGTACCTCATTAATTCTGTCGGATAGTAACTCAGAATCTGTAGCTGCCAGCTTGAATAAACAACGTCCATCTAGACGAATACAAGCAGAATTAAGAGAATCTGCTTGTACTTGCCTTATGAATCGAGAATAAATCGCTAAATCTTGAATGAAAGGTAATTGTGCTGAAGCAGTAGGCGAAATCCCGATGATTATAGTTGCAACTATGATAAATAAAGTAACCAAAAACTTTTTTCTGAGCATAGGATTCGTGGCAGTCTTCTCGAATTCATAAACTAGATAGCAGATTTTATCACCTAAAAGTTTAGATTCAAGAAGTAGCTCATCAAGTTGCAACCCTATTAAATTTCTTCTAATTTAGAAACCTTCCAAGTCGTGTTTTTAAACGATTTTTCAAGCTGATTAGCGCAGAAACATGAAGGAAATCCCCCCTAGTGATAGCAAAACACCTAATACCGCCCGTAGGCTAATTTTTTCTCCTTGCAACGCGACTATGGGTAATATAAATAATGGGCTTGTAGCCAGCAAGGTTTGAGCAATTCCTGTAGGGGAAAATTTGAGAGCTGTTTGTTGTAACCAGATGCCAAGATAAGTACTACCAAAAGCAGCGATCGCAATTATCCCTAAACTACGTGCTGTTAGTTGCCATTTAATTTGCATCTGTCTGTTATTAGTGGGCAAAAATAATAAGCCAAAGACAATTAAAGTTCCACCCAGTAAACGAATTAAGGTACTTTCTAGTGGGCTAATATTCGATTGTATAAGAGCAAAACGAGAGACAACCGAACCAATTGCTTGAGCGATCGCAGCTAATATTCCCCAAATAATTCCGTTTCTGGAAACAGTAAAATTATTCACAGGGCTTCGCTCGTTAATTACCCAGGCGATACCTAGAATAGTCAATAATATACCGCACCAAGCACCATAGCTGAGTTGTTCGCCGATGAATGCTAGAGCTAGTAACGCTCCCATCGCTGGAGAAGAAGTTTCTAACAATAAGGTTCTTCTCGCACCTATACTATTTAACGCTGCAAAATAGGCTGTATCTCCTAAGCCAATGCCGATAATACCACTCAGAAATAATAATGCGATGGTATTGAGGGATAGATTGGTCAACGCTGCATTTTGAATAGTTAAGGTAATTAAAATGAAAGCGATCGCAATTATGCCTTTATAGAAATTAAGCTTTAGTGGGGGAATTTTTAACCCCAAACGACTATAGATAATTGAAGAAATAGCCCAAAGAAGAGCCGCACTGAGGGCAGCTATTTCACCGATAAAATCATCAACTTGAAAAATCATCTATTTGCTTGAGATTAGATATCGCATCTTTAATTAAATACTTGATACGTATTCCACTAATGTAGCGATATCTTAGCTTCTTCGATCTTTCATCCCATGTCTGAATCCCTCATTTTTTTGTTTGAAAAATTATCCACTCGTCTACTTTTTCTTATTCTAGACTATTGACGATCTTGGCAATTGTCCAAAGGGCAGTGGCTAAGTACTTCGGACTTGCTCCGCGAACGCCTAATTTTGTAGCCGTAGCAAGTTCGTCTAAAATTTAATCTCAAATTCCGAGTTCTGAACTCATTAATGTTAGGTAAAAGACTGAGGGATCAAAGTAAAGCGCTGATTAACTCCTAAGCAAATTAAAGATTTAGTTAGTTTATTGTTTTACGATTTTATTCAAAAGTTTTATAGTTAATCTACAAGAAAAAGTTAACTTATGTATCATTTTGAATTTCTTGAAAAAGAAAGTGATACATTAGTAATTGAAGTTTAAAAGACTTCCCTGACAGAGATTACAGGTTTATCCATATATAATTAAGGAGGCTAAAAATCTGTTTTATATAATATCTGTCTCGTTAAATAACAACAGTAACACTCAACTAAAAAGCTGATATTTTCTCAATTGGAAATAAGGGAGATGCTCTACTGGGAAACTTTGTTCAGTAGAACTCCAAATTGAATTCACTATAAGAGAAAATCTCTCGGTTGGTTTAGCTTGGGTGTTGTTGTTTTGAGAGAACTATTTGATCGCTTCAATTTAAACTCGCACTCGAATCATCATCCATAGTGCAACTACCCACAACAGCAAATCCCCCACATCATCTCAGTCTTGAGTTTGGAGTCATTACTTTTACTCGGCTTGCTAGTCATATTTACGATCTATCACTGCCGACTCGCGATGGTAAATGTCGCTTTCTAGGTCGTATTGAACAAAAAAGCGATCGCCTTTGGGCGGTGACTTATATTGATTGCCAATCCTGTATGCCGGAATATTTCGATAACTGGCAGCAAGCTACTTTATTTTTGGTTAAGCTCGGCTCTTATAGCTGAGCCAACAGCAGATACACAAAAATAGCTGAACTCTTGACTCAGTAATGAATTGAGTTTTTTGAAATCAAAAATTGTGATTGATGCTGAAAAATTGGGAGATGCATTATGTTTACGACTGAACACCAGAGAATTATAAAAATCATACTTTATATAGCCTTTGCAATAGCACTTGTTTCGACCATCATCTACATTATTCAATTTGATTGGTCGGTTTGTTCTTGGGGTGACTGGTACATTCCTTCGGGTGGTGGGCTCGGTAGATTTATTAACTGCCCAGGGTATTAACTCATCTGGTTTTCTGGTAAAGCGGCAGAGCCGCAGCTATAAGCTGTAAGCTGTAAGCTGTAAGCCAATTAGAAGAGGCTTTAACCTCTCCTAATTGTAGACCACCAAACTTCGTTTGCTGGGGGCATTAAACCCGATAGCTATAAGCCCTTCGGGTACTCTTCGAGAAGGCTCCGCCAACGACAGTTTCTTCTTGATGAAGTTGTTCATGGGGGAAACCCCCGCCCTTATGCGAAGCGGTATCCTTTAGGGCGACAGTTCCTTCAAGCGGGACAAAGGCCAGGCGTATGGCCGCATCGTACCCCGCCAACGGACTGTCTCGCAAGACCACACTTCATCGCTTTAAGCGGGACAAAGGCCAGGCGTATGGCCGCATCGTACCCCCTAAAGGGTTCAGCAGTGGCTTCAAGCGGGGGAACCCCGCCAACGCCCTGCTTCACCGCCAACGAACTGTCTCACTGTAAGCCGTTTACCAAGCGTAAACTTTAGAGCTTAAAGCTTAAGGCTTAGAGCTTAAAGCTTTTTAAGGTAAATAATACTCGGAATTCATTTCTCGGTCTACTTCAAAATCATCAAATTTGGCTTTTATATATCCCATTCCGGTTCCGGCAATTTCTCTTTGTCGGTCTTTATTTTCCAGTTCCACAATGATGTCTTTGATCTTGTTGGCACGTTTAACATCTTCTTCCAGAAGATAAAATCTCAGTTTTTCCAAATTTATTAAAGTTGACCATGCTTGATCCGATTCAAAGACTTTTGATGAGTCAGCATATTGCTCCAGTTCATCTAGTAGCTGTTCAATCCAAACACGAGGTATTCGTCTTTTGGAAGTAGGATACAAATCAACATAGCCATCTTCTGACACAATGAGAGCCAGGCAATTAATATTACGACTCAATTCTCCATCGATATAACGAATAGCAGAATTATATCTTGCCCCTCTGGTTGAGTCACCATTTTTAGAAGCCTTACCGTCCAGTATTACCCCAAATGAATGTAAGATACCATCGGGTGAAATTAAAATTGCGCCATCAACGCTTGATAGATGAGAAATAATACCTTTAGAAACGATAATTGGCTCAATGGGAGTGCTTTGAGCAGCTAACCTTACCGTCTCTCGTTCCGCTTTGGGTGTAATCACCAAAATTGTACCGTGGCGTTGCTTGATAGCTGCTTCCACTGCTTCTAGTAAAATGTTAGCCGTTGTTTCATTGACTTGGAACAGTCTATGGACGTGATCGTAAAATAATTCTTTGTCAAAACGCGCTCTTGGTAATCTAGGTTGTTTGTATTTAACCCGGAGCATAATATTTTCAGCATGAACTAATTCCCATGTATAGTGTTCAGTAAATCTAATTTCAAACAAATTTTCCAAGCTGGGTTTATAAGTATCTAAGGGAACTCCAAAGCCCCAAACACTCTCTCCGTCACAGAGCAAAGCCATCTTAGTACTGGAAACTTCTAGCAATTTTCGGATTCCTCGATAATCATAAATCTTGATTGGAACTTTTAATTTAACTTTGGCTAGGATATCTGGATGATTAGTTTGAGAGATTATTAATCTACCTTTGCTTCCTGAACCTTCATAGCGTTCTGCTGCTATGGCATTGGCGAAGGATAGTAAATCTACTTTATTCCACTTGTTGACATGAACCTCGATGGATTTGAGTAAACTTGATGCAGCATCTTCAACAACTCTTACCGGATTAGCTAAAGACGAAATATTCCCCTCTGATGGTCTTTGAAGTTCCAGTTCGCTTTCTTCCAATACTCGATAAATTACGGCTTCCAAAAAACAACGATCAATTCGGTACTTACGCATAGAATGTATTTCATGTATTTTTCTGGTTAATCGATATTGACTATCAAAATCTTGCCGATTAAGCTGAACAACTGTCATAATCCAATGTTTATTTTTTTGAACGGGAAAACTGCAAAAAGAGACTTGTTCTCGTTCAAGATCCCGCTCTTTCAAAATAGATTGAACAGCTTTTTTGAGTGCTTTGGGATATAGAGATGCTCGATGAGCTTTATTTAGATGTGCATCACCCATAAAAAAGAATTGTTCGGGGTCGTTGTGAAAGTTATCTTTAGCTAGTTCAAAAACTTGCTTAAATTCATAGGGAGTAAATCCACAATCTTCTTTCTGAAAAAAAATCTTTTCCACATTTTGAGTAGAAATAGGAACTCCGATCACGAATGTATTTGATGTTATTGGTAGTTCAAGAATTCTGAATACACTCTCAAACAGATCTGCAACTGCATTCTGAAAAATATGTTGCCACTTCCATATGAACATTCGTATCTGCATTTTGTTATTTCTTTAATCAAAAAATTGCTCACTTTACTAATCGTGGCGTATTAGTCGGATAAATTTGAGTAATTCTTGGTGGTACAGCCAATTTTTTTGCTTTCATTTGTAATTAACAATGCTTCTCTTTAAATAACAATCTTCAGATATTCGATATAGTAGAAATCTAAGATAATTGCCTAGCGCGATAGGAGAAATTGAGTTTTGACTCTTGCTTTTGACAATCCCATTGATTCCGATCTACTTAAACCAGCGAGATATCTGGGTAACGAGCTGGGGGCAATTCATAAACCCTGGACAGAAGCCCAGGTTCGTTGGGTATTGACCTATCCAGAGGTCTATGAGGTAGGAGCATCTAATTTAGGTCATATTATTCTCTACAATATAATTAACGCTCAACCACAACAGTTGTGCGATCGCACCTATCTACCCGCGCCAGACTTAGCAGCAAAATTGCGCTCAACAAATACCCCTCTATTTGCACTTGAGTCTAAGCGATCGCTACAAGAATTTGATATTTTGGGTTTTAGTCTCAGCTACGAGTTAGGGGCAACCAATATTTTGGAAATGTTAAGTTTGGCAAATATCCCACTCACTTGGAAGGAGAGGAATACAAAAGATTATCCCTTGATTTTTGCGGGGGGGCAAACAGCCACTTCTAATCCTGAACCCTATGCCGATTTCTTTGACTTTATTGCCTTGGGAGACGGAGAAGAATTATTGCCAGAGATTGGTTTAGTAATTCGGGAAGGTAAGGCAGCAGGATTGAATAAAGAAGATCTGTTATTGGACTTAGCCCAAGTTCCTGGGGTCTATGTTCCTAGGTTCTATGAGATGGCAGAAGATGGCTCGGTTCATCCGATTAACTCTGATGTTCCGAAACAAATCTTACGCCGAGTTGCTACTCCCATTCCTGCCTATTCCATTGGTTTAGTCCCCTACGTGGAAACTGTTCACGATCGCCTCACAGTAGAAATTAGACGCGGTTGTACTCGTGGTTGTCGCTTCTGTCAGCCAGGAATGTTAACTCGTCCCGCAACAGATGTAGAACCAGAGAAGGTGGTTGACGCAATTGAAAAGGGAATGCGAGCGACTGGCTACAATGAGTTTTCTTTGTTGTCCTTGAGTTGTTCAGATTATCTTGCTCTGCCAGCAGTGGGGATGGAAATCAAAAACCGTCTGCAAAATGAAAATATATCTTTATCCCTTCCCAGTCAAAGGGTAGATCGCTTTGATGACAACATCGCCAATATCATTGGTGGTTTAAGAAAGTCAGGGTTAACTTTTGCTCCTGAAGCAGGTACACAGAGAATGCGGGATGTGGTAAATAAAGGATTGACCAACGACGAGTTACTGCGAGGTATTCAAACCGCAGTTAAACAGGGCTGGAACAAGGTTAAACTCTATTTTATGATTGGTTTGCCTGGGGAAACAGATGTCGATGTAATTGGGATTGCTGATACGGTGCGTTGGTTACGTCGAGAATGTAGTCAGTTAAGTAATAAACGCCTTAACTTCAATATCACAGTTTCCAATTTTACGCCTAAACCTCATACCCCCTTTCAATGGCACTCTGTCTCAACTAGTGAGTTTAGACGAAAGCAAGACCTCTTACGGGAAGAGTTTCGCCGGATCAAAGGAGTCAAGATCAACTACACCGATGTTCGCATCTCTGCGATGGAAGATTTTGTGGGACGGGGCGATCGCCGTCTGGCGACCGTAGTTAAACGAGCCTGGGAATTAGGAGCAGGCATGGATTCCTGGTGGGAGAACTTAGACAAGGCTTATGGGGCTTGGGAACAAGCGATCGCCGAGGCTGATTTAACCTGGAAATATCGTCAGATAGAAAATGGAGAATGGAATCTTTTCGGACATTCTGAAGGGAAAACTTCAATCTCAGATGCCACTGATATTCCTTTACCCTGGGATCATCTTAATACAGGTATTGATAAAGCTTGGCTCAAAGAAGACCTACAAAAAGCTTTAGACGCGGCTACTGTTCCTGACTGTGCCTTTGATGGATGTTCCCATTGTGGTGTGTGTGGTACTGATTTTGGACATAACATTGTCGTTAAACCACCTGAGATTCCCAAGTTTGAGGGACATTTCCAACCTAATCAACATAAAGAACAAAAAATCAGAATGTGGTTTGGGAAAGTGGGCGAAATGAGTCTCATTAGTCATCTCGATTTAGTCCGTCTATTTGATCGGGCGATCCGTCGTGCTGCTTTGCCGATCTCTTTTACAGGAGGATATCACCCAGGACCAAAGATTTCCATTGCCAATGCCCTATCTTTGGGGATTACTAGTAACGGTGAAATTGTTGATTTTGAATTAACGAAAGACATTGACTTAGAAGAATTTCGCACCAGATTAGCAGCTCAGTTACCAGAGAACATCCCGATTTACAAAGTGGAAGATGTTGAGCTTAAATCCCTAAATGCTAGCCGTCTTATGGATCGTGCAGAATATCTTATTACAGTAAAAGTAACAGGAGAACACAATCCTGATAATTTTACTTGGCATAACTGGGTAGAGACTATCAACAATAGTCAAGAAATTCTCTGGGAAAAATTTACTAAGTCGGGTAATAAGAAAGTAATTAATTTACGCGATCGCTTGTTTGCTCTAACTTTAGAATCTATTTCAGATATGACAACTAATTCAGCGATTCTACGCTTTACTGGTAGCTGTCGCAATGACGGTACCAATTTATCACCAGATAATCTGATTTATATGTTAGAGAAAGTGACAAATTTGGAATTTCAATTACTCCAAGTCCATCGTCAACAACTAATTTTAAACAGCCAAACTTAATGACTTTATCTTGAAAAAGCTCAATTTGGCTTTGGTGATTTGAGAATGCTATTCAGAAAATCGTGGTATTTAATTATTTATTTTTTCGTTGATACTCGCTATCGAAAACATTACCAAAGCCCTGTTTAAATCAGACATAAAATCATGTGGCGATAATGGCACTTTGAGTGAACTTAAAAAAAAAATCAATTAAGGATTGCCTACCATGCCAAAAAACTTAGCTGCACCACCCAAAATCACCACAATCAGTCCTACTAACACGCCACGATTAGTAAACTCTTGATTACCTACTCTTTTGTCTAGTTGATCTACTTTAGTATCCAACGCCTTAATTTGACCTGATAGTCTTTCGTCAATGGCTTTGAGATCTCCTTCAATTCTTGCCTGTCCTACCTTTAACTCGGTTACATCTTCACTTAATTTGTCTAGTTTAGTGTCGATGCGGGTCAGAATTTCTTTGAGGTCTGATTCTACTTGTATGTTGCTCATTGCTATACTTTTATCAGATCTAATTTGTATTGAGAAGCTTCTAGATTTGCTGTCGGCAAGCTTCCTTTTAAGTCTATCTCTATTTTTTCCTCTTATCTCTCTAGGTCTAAAGATAACAAGGTTGAATATGCTGCTTTAGATAAGTTTAATTTAACCGACGTTGATTTAAGTGGGTCTAATCTAACAAGAGCTTGTTTGTCTGGTGCTAAATTTCAAAAAACCAACATGAGAAGAGTTGATTTTTTATATGCTGATATCAGTCAAACTCCTTTCTTTTCGGCATTTAATTATTGAGCTTTCAGACTCTCAACTTGGGAGATTAACTCCTCTAGTGTCTGAATTTGGTTTAATTCTGACTTGGAGATCATGGGACTCAAATTTTGATCCTGTTTGAGAATTACTGGATACTCAAATTGGCGACCGTATTTTTGCTCAAATTCGTCTCTATGCAAAAATTCCATCTCTGTATTTGATTCTTCTCTAAATTTCCGCCATTGTTGATTCTCACTAAATAACCCATACGTTAGATCGCAGAGATTGCATTGATAAGTTTGAGGACTAATTGCTTTGTGACCTATATCCATTAGGGTATTCATTAATCCGCTATCGGCATTGTAGACAAATATTAGTTTCATAGTAATTAAAATTTCCCATCCTGATTTAAGCTAAAGGGCTGGATCAAATCCTCTAAATTTCAATAGGGATAGATAATTTCTCTTTCTCCCTGACAAGATAGCTCTGGTTGATATCAGTCCAGGGCTATCATAATATTTATTAGAACCCATTGGGGAGCTTTTCCTTGAAAAATAGACTTGTGTAGCAGCTAGTTTATCTAACAAGTTAATAGCAAAATAGCTATTTAAGAAATTAGGGACTCCATAGTTTGGCTTTAAATCTCAGATTCTGATAAGCACAAAATTTCGTCATCGAATTTACTATCCGCTTACATTAGCTGTATCGGGCAAAGGAGCATAGCCAAAAGTAACATTAAACTGTTGGCACCAAATAGCTACTGAGGAATATGTGTCTAAATCTGAATTATTGGGGATTAGATAGCGTTGCATACCATTAATACTTTGTAATGGAGCTAGAGTAATGTAGCTGCCTTCCTCAATACCAGCACCTACAGAACTATCACGGTGTAACACTACTTTTAAATCTGGACCATTGTCTGTTGCAAAAGTAGAATCAAATTCTAAATATTTTTGTCCATTTGCACTAATAATTTTGACTTGACCGGTGGTTTTGTGTCCTCCTACAGAAACAAAACTATTGGTACTAGTCTTTTTAACTGCAACAGATTGAGTGGACTCTCCTAAAGAGTTAGCTTTGACTTCTGGTACAATCAAAGCGCTGCCAACAGTAGTTAGTATTAGAGCAGAGGTCAAACCAATAGTCTGTAAATTCATCAATTTCATAACTGTAACTTTCATCCTTTAGTTGTTTATTTGACTGTTAACTAAGATAGAAGTCATATCTAAAGACAACATGACGAGCTTATGAGATTTTTCTGGGAAAATGTTGAATCTAGCTCAGAGAATTTTCATCTTTTCTTTGGCGCTGAAACCCACAATCAAAAAAATTGAAAGCTTACTCCATAAAAATTGATTTTTCCAAAGCAGACTGTAAATCTTGAGTTAAATCAGCAACCGCTTGGCGACGATTAGTTTGATACTGTTCCCAATAATCAGTAATAAAAAATGCAGGCATAGCTGTAAGCTGTACAGTTTTCTGACCCAAGTATGGCATTTTAGGGTTGGATTCTCCTTTGAGTCGAGCGATCATCTTCCAGATTAGTAAGATTGTATCGGCAAATCTCTCCACAGAAGGTTTTTCTGCCACGTAATTCCCTGTGACACTGACAAAATTCTCTACTAGGCGCATATGCCATAGACGCAACTCAGCTTCTGATGCAACTAAATCAGCTAATCCTCTAGCTGCGGGGGCGAGAGTTTCTGGTTCTGATAAATCATCACGATAAATACGATTCCATCCTGCTTGTTCTACTCGACGACAGCGATCGCTGATATTACCATTAGGTTTAACCCCAAAGGACTGCTCGGCAACTTTTAAAGCAGCATCCAATAAAGCCTCAAGGCGATTGGCAAATTCTTGATTCTGTGAATCTAATTTTTGCTGATAATATTTACTATAAAATTGCTCCATCGACGATAAAAGATATTCTGCCAGAGCATAAAGCCGTTTATAGAGATTAGCTTCCTGGCTTTCGGTTAGGGAGACTCCATTAACTAATCCGATCGCCTTTCTTTCAGTCTTTTTAAACCCACTATCAATTTCTAGTTGAGAGAGTAACTTCTCTAAATATTTCCATGGTGCTTTTTGATAGTAATATCTAATCCCTAAAGGTGCGATCGCCACTTTTTCTCCACGTTTGGCTTTAAGGAGATCTTCCTGACACCAAAAACCAAACTGAGCAATACCAGGCTCTAAGGGGCTGACTATTTCATTGTGACCATTAGTAGCTCCTTCTGGAGCAGCAGCCATGGGAAACTGACCATTGATAAATAAATCTCGAACTGAACGTAAGCCAATCCGGTCTAATGTACCCCGACGAATGGGAGTTCCTCCCAACTGAGAAATTCCCCAGCCAGCATACTTCCCTGCCCAGAGAGGAATACCACGATCGTAAATAAAATGGGCATGAACAGGCGATCGCAAAGAAACTCCTAACTGACCTGCTATTTTAGGTAGCTGATTCCAAAGTAATTGAGCAATACAGGGAGGATCGGTAACAGCAGGATGGCGAAATGCCAACATAAACCTGATTTTTTCGGCTTGAAACTGACGATATAAATTAACTAACTCCGAAGCATTATTAATCTCGACATGGCTAATATTCTGTCCATAGCGTAACCAAATTGGTAATATTCCTTTTGCTAAGCTCCAAACTAGGGGATTATAAGCTGGGGGAATGAATTCCAGTGAAGGCTGGGCTTGAGTCATTATTGTTAATTTAATATTTTAATCAAAAGACTATATGCTTTTTTGCTAGCCTAATCATCCTTATTCATAGCACCAATACCTTGAAACAGCATCAATAACCCACTAATTACAATTAATAGAGCAATTACGCCAAATATTACATCAAGCCAATTAGCATTTTCCATTTGCTTTTTTAAATTCTCTATAGAATACTAAAAATATTATCTATTAGTTTTACACTTAACTTAATCAGAATGTTTAGAGTTATAACTCCTGGTTTTGAAGCAGAGTTCACACGCTGGACAGATGCCCTGAATAGAGCTAATTCTCTAATTCCTAACTGCAAAAGTCTTTTTAAAGATATTCGGATCTATTATGGAGATAATTTGATTTGGATTTATAGTCGTTCTCATAAATATCCCCAATATATCGGTGCAGGAGTTTATGATCGGCTAGCCAAACTATTCATTCAAGAAGCTATGGAAGAAGCAGCATCAAAACAAGACCAATCAACAGAAGAAGATTGATCAGTTATGGATATAGTGTAAGTATTATTTTGCTTTTAATATATTGCTTTTAATAAAATAATAGAAAATCTAAAATAAGAAATCACAAGTGCTGTTACATAACAAAATAATAAAATACTTATACGTTTTCTAGTTGTTTTTATGTAATATTTTTTTTTAGTTTGACGATATATTTTTTTAACGGATTTACCTACCACATCTTTTTTGAGAATAATATTGTAGTAAAGATAGAGAAGATTATAAATTAGAAATAGTAAGTTAATGAGATTGAGAGGATGATGTATTAAATAAATATTATTGTGAAAAAATAAGCATGACTCATCTAGAGAATTAGTAACACATTCAGTCGGACTTGATTTAAGCAATTGGTTGCTAAAAAGCAAAGCAAAAATAAAAATAGGACTATAACAAACAAAAGGATTGCAGAGTATTTTTTTTATTCTTGAGACCATTGCCAAATTCTAATTATAAATACTTTTATCGATATTAAAATCTTGACATGATTTTCAAGAGTTTTTCTTATAGTTTGCATTAAGAAATCTAAGCTTTATATGTCTAATGTTTGTCGGAAATAAGTAGCTCCACCTAATAAAACGTCTAATAGAACAGTAAAAAAATTGAAGATGATTCTCCCTAATCCCTAACCCCTATCACCTAACCCCGATCTTAACCATTCCATGTTTAATAAAGTGGATCTACTGAATAGGTTGAAACCTTACTGGTTTCGAGGAAGCAGCTATCTTAAAATTGGTTGGACATGGGTTAAAAATGCTCTAACTCAGGGGTGTGAGTTGTTTCAGACTCTCTTCTTAAATGGTAAACGTGACCCAGAACCAGCGATCAGCTTTGCTGGTGCGCTCCGCGCAATCGCTTCTCGTCAACACGATGAGCAAAAAAAGTATCGTTTGGAGTTTACAGTCAGTCAACCAGTCACTCTATCTCTAACTTCGCGATCAAGTTAATAGTCTCAGCTTTTATCTCTTCTGATTGAAATAGTATGTAGCTACAGATAGTAATTTTCTGTTCAAAGTTAAGCTAGAATGCCAGCAATAAAATAATTAGGCGTAGCTAGAATCAAAAAGTTGAATGATGGAATTTGCTAATGTCGAACCCCTTGTCGGTGTAATTATTCCTACTTACAATTGCGATCGCTATATTGAACAGGCTATTGAAAGTGTCTTACAGCAAGAGGGTTGTACTTATGAGATCATTGTTATTGACGATGGTTCAACAGATTCCACAGAGAAAATTCTCGCACCATATACAGAACGATACAGCGATCGCTTTCGCTATATTCGACAAAAAAATCAGGGAGTAGCTGCGGCTCGTAATCATGGAATAGCAGTGGCTAGAGCTGACTTAATTGCTTTCCTAGATGCCGATGATTACTTTTTACCAGGCAAACTGGCGCGTCAAGCGGAAATTCTCACCAAGAGACCCGATCTGGGAATTGTCCATAGTGGCTGGCAACGGGTAGATATGCAGGGAAATAAATTGCTAGATGTATGTCCCTGGGAACAAATCCCCGAACTGGATTTAGAAAATTGGCTGAGGTGGAAACCTGTCTTGCCCAGTGCAATGATGTTTCGTCGTGAATGGCTTCAGTATGTAGGGGGGTTCGATAAACGTTTTCCTCCTGCCGAAGACACCGATCTGGTTCTAAAACTAGCTTTGCACGGTTGTAAAACCACTTGGCTACGTCAAATTACAGTTGGCTATCGTCAGCATGGGGAAAGTGCGATGCATAAAGGTCTCCCTCAGGCTCGCTCTTTATGTGCTGTGACTGATAATTTTTTTGCTCAACCAAATTTACCGGGTAATGTAAGGCTGATGGAGCAATCTGTGCGCTACGGTACATTGGTATGGATTGCTTGGTATCTGCACCATACAGGACATCACCAAGAAACAACAGAATATCTCCAACAGGCTTGGGAATATCGTCCTCATTCTGGGATGGAAACTGTAATCAATTGGATTGAAAGTTTTGCTGAATTTGCCCGTAATTGGGGAGTTGAATTTGATGTCAATAATTTAACTAGCTCTGAAGAATGGCAGGAGCTAATTCAATGGATTATTCAAACGACCAGTATCGGTGGACAGAACACAGAACTTATTATATAGAACTAAGAAGCTAAAAGCCTTTAAAATAAAGCTTGATAACATTTGGAATCGATGTTTTTTACGTTCACATTTATTAGTAAAGATTGACCAAATGATGATCAATAATCGATGATCAATAATTATTTTCTTTATGACTATTGCTCGGACAATTTGTATAGGGTTTCTGACACTAATTGTGATTGGAACACTACTATTAATGATGCCCTTTGCCACTGTTTCCGGAACCTGGAACAGTTTTATAGTGGCTTTGTTTACCTCGACTTCCGCTGTCTGTGTAACAGGTTTAGCGGTAGTAGATACAGGGAGTGATTTTTCTTTCTGGGGACAGCTAACTATTCTCTTGTTGATTCAGATTGGTGGTTTAGGATACATGATGACCACCACTTTTTTGATGTTACTTTTGGGCAGAAAATTTGACCTGAGACAAAAGTTTGCGATTCAAGAGTCATTTGATCGTCCTTTTTTGCAGGGTAGTAATAACCTCGTGCGTTCAATTATTGCCACCACGATGATTTTTGAAATTACTGGCATCTTTTTATTACTACGTACCTTTGTTCCCCAATACGGTTGGTCAAAAGGTCTATGGTATTCAATTTTTCACAGTATCAGTGCTTGGAACAATGCTGGCTTTAGCCTTTACTCCGATAGTTTGGTTGGTTATCGTTCTTCTTGGATAATTAATCTAATTATTCCTGGCTTAGTTATTTTCGGTGGTATTGGCTATCAAGTAATTATTGAAATGTATTTATGGTTAAAAAATGTAATTCAACGTAAGTCAGAAAGATTTTGCTTTTCCCTTAACTTCAAGGTAGTTGTTAGTACCACTATCCTATTACTAATCCTCGGAACGATCGCTTTTTTCCTAACCGAGTTAAATAATCCGGCAACGTTAGAATCTTTGAGTTTCAAAGATAAATTCTTGGCTGCTTGGTTTCAATCAATGACTACCAGAACAGCGGGATTTAATAGTATTGATCTGGGTAAGATGACCACTGCGGGTTTATTTATTACGATGGGATTTATGTTTATTGGTGCTAGTCCTAGTGGTACAGGGGGTGGGATCAAAACAACAACTTTTAGAATTTTATATAACAGTACCAAGTCAGTACTACAGGGAAAAAACGATGTGGTTTTGTATCAAAGAGAAGTCCCTAGTACTTTAATTTTAAAAGCAGTAGCGGTAGTATTTGGAACTGCTGCATCAATTGTCTTAGTAACAATTCTGATAACTTCGATTGAACATCATTTTGATTTATTACCCGTCTTATTTGAAGTTATCTCTGCTTTCGCTACTGTAGGATTGTCTACAGGCATTACCAGTAGTTTTGCCGTCGCTTCCAAGGTGCTTTTAGTATTAGCAATGTATTTTGGTAGAGTAAGCATTTTAATTGTAATTGCTGCCATCATTGGCGATCCCAGCCCTAGTAGTCTGCATTATCCAGAGGAAAATCTGCTGGTTGGTTAATAGATTGTTAGTCTGCCATAGGTAATCTTCCTTCATCTTGACCAAAAGTTAGAAAATGAGTCAAAGGGTCAATTCCTGCTGATGCTACATCTAAGTTTTGGCTGAGATAGTAATTAGGATCGAAGTTGGGGCTAGGGTTAATTCCTGCTGATGAACCGAATAAAACATAATGTTCTAAAGGATTTAATCCTGCTTCTGTTATCCCAGAATTTTGCTCTAAATAGTAATCAGAATCAAAATAAGGATTAGGATCGCGTCCTTCAAAAGCACCTGTTTGTACGTAGTGCAGCAGAGGATCTCCACTAAAATTACCGCCTGCCAAGGCTGATGCTACATCTGGGTTTTGCTCTAGATAGTATTGAGTATCAAACAGAGGACTAGGATCGCGTCCTTCTGAAGCACCATTAGCAACGTAATGCTCTATGGAACCGCCATAGTCAATCAAAGATTCGGTATTATTATTGACATTTAACAGATTTACTTCAGTAAGATCGATAGAAACATTCGCATCTTCATATCTGTCGTCAATATCTTCAGCTACATCGGGATTATTATTTAGATAGTATTGCGAATCAAAAATGTTGAGTACGGCTTGAGGTCGTTCAAAACTGAATGTTTCGGTTCCATCCTCGTCTTCATAAGTAAAAGTTATATTATTGAGAGCCTCTGCATCGGAAATGATTATCTCAGGACTTGAGTTATTATTACCATCGTTTCCGATATCGTCTAGGTCTTCATCTAGGTCTTCTAGAGCTTCGTCTAGGTCTTCTAGGTCTTCATTAAGATTTTCTCCGATATCGTCTAAGTTGTCTAGATCTTCTAGGTCTTCATTAAGATTTTCTCCGATGTCGTCTAAGTTGTCTAGATCTTCTAGGTCTTCATTAAGATTGCTTAGGTCGAAAATTATGCTCATGACACTTTTTATTTATAAATTTCGTGAATAGTTAGATATTGGCTATAAAGCGATTACGCTCCGCGTAGCCTATGGATCGCTATTTGAATTTTGGTATTAAAAGAAAATAGATAGCCTTCCCAAAACAAAAGAGAAATATTCAGTAGTAATTGCTTGGTATCATGCTAAATTTAGTTCAGACCGCAGCTTGGCGATCGGTTTCGTCCAATGATCTTCAAAACGATAATTGAGTAAAAACTTAGATCTCTTTGCCATTTGTTTACCTTGGCGAAGATTGGCGAACATGGCTTTTAATTGGGTTGGCGCAACAACAGAGTAAATTAAAATAGCGGGAAACAAACTTAATTTAAGCGTACGACTATAGTTTTGTTCCGCAGCGAAAGCCAACACTCCAATTTCTCCAGCGTAACTGGTATCAAATCCTAGTAAAATATGAAAGATATCGTGCGTTACGGCATATCTGAGAGCAAAGACATTACGCTCGGCAAGTTCGCTCATTTCTGGACTAACTTTTAACGGGGTTAATTGATTTTCTTCCATATATCGAGCATATTCATAACCCAAAGTTCCTGATGATAGTTGTTTGAGTTCTTCGAGATCGATTTCTGGATAGTATCCTTGCACCTGCATCATTTTTGCTTCTATTTCAGGATTAGCTTGTGCGCCAAAAGCATCCGCTTTTAACAAGACAAAATCTCCTACTCGTTCGTGATTTTTGGATATTTGATAAGCAAGATATAGTTTTTTAAAATTGATTTTCATAATTTATTTGATGACTTCGATTGAACAGTTCGATGTTAATATTTATCTTTATGAGGAGATATGAGGCAGAAGGCAAGGAAATTGCCGATCGCGATCGCCGAAGAGGAGTCTGCCCTAATCGCGCTTCAGTCAAAAATAAAAACAACTTATCATCAGTATTTAATCTCAATTAAGTTGGGAAAATTGTTTAAGTCCGATTAAGAATTCACAGACAGTTAGATTTGTACCATCGGTAATTTGGGACATAACTTCTGGTAGCCATTGCTCTAAAGTGTCATCTAAACTAAGTATTCCTTCTTTCTGTAGCTTGAGAATAATAGCGGAAGTATCGGATTTACTGATGCTACTAATGTTAAATAAATCGTCTGGTTGAATTGCTTTCTGAGTCATAATGTGATTCCTCGATAATCTGAAAGCTAGAGAAAACATTTAGCTATCTGAGGCTGATTATCACTCAACTTAAAAGCGAAAAAATACCTGCTTTCAGGTTCATCCAGTTGGACTCACCCGATCAGGTGATAATAAAAACAAAGTACTGGCTGAAAAATTTACTTCCTGATTGCAATGCGATTATTCTCATTCCTCAAGGTCAGTCAAAAATTTCTGCACAAACAAGTTAGACAGCCTATTCAATGTTGGTGGAAACAGATTAAAGCTGACTCAGTTTCTCCTGAGTACGAAAGATGGAGACATCGCTTCATCTTAAAGCGACTGCATCTAATGATTTGGGTTGCTATTGTTACTTGCTTGATGAGTCACTGGGTCAGTTGGACTATTATTTTTCCCTCTTACGACCCCAGTAGTCGTGAATATGAGTTTGTGCAACAGAATCATACCCTGATAAACGCGACAACCATAATTTCTCTCTTGGGATTGTTGTTGACCTTTGTCTTGCTCAAAGTTGCCCTCGTACGCCGATATCCAACTTTAATTTTATTGTGGCTGACCTTTATTTTGCTCTTAGTACCCCAAGTCATGAATGTAATTTTTTTCGGTCAAATTGGATTATATGGCTATAGCTGGATTACTGTTTTTTCTGCTGGACCAATTCTCATGCCTGTCAAATGGCGGTCGCATTGTCTCTGTCAAGGGATTGTTTTAGGGCACTTTGGAATTAGTTACTTTGTGTTTGGCTTGAGAAATTCCTTTGTCGAGAATGAGATAGACTATTTTGAAGCTGTTTACGTTACAGTAGTTGTTTGTGCGATCGTCAATCTGGGCGTTTTTGTTTATGAGAGATTCCTAAAGCAAGAATTTGAACTAAACCGACAGTTACGATTATTTGTGCATACTGTTTCACATGACTTGCGAAATCCAGTTTTAAGCACAGCCTTTTTACTCAAATCTCTACGCATTTCTTCTACTGAGGAAACGATAGTTAAAAACGAAACTTTAGATCGAATAATTGAAAGTAGCGATCGCCAATTGAAATTAATTGATTCTTTATTAGAAGCTTATACAGTTGAAAACAAAGGGATTGTGCTTCACCTTAGTTCAGTTTGTCTAGATACTCTCATTGAGTCGGTAATTACACAAATGCAACCTTTTCTAGAGCGACAAAAAGCCACAGTAACTCAAGAAATACCAGTCAAACTTCCTCTTGTTAAGATCGATCCATTACAAGTTAGACGAGTTTACGAAAATCTGATTGCTAATGCCATAGAACATAATCCACCAGGATTGCATTTAACTCTTAAAGTCGAATTGGGGGATTATATTTTGTCAAATAGCCCACAAAAAACCGTCTCAGACTATTGGCTTTACTGCACTGTCAGCGATAATGGGGAAGGGATTGCACCACAACAAAGCTCTAAATTATTTGACCTATATACTTGCAAATCTGGTATTAAACAGTCTCTCAATGTTGGTTTAGGACTCTATATCTGTCGGCAGATCGTTACCGCTCACCGAGGACAAATTGGCGTGAATAATACCTCAACAGGAGCTTGTTTCTGGTTTACTCTACCAATCGCTGCGAAAAACAGTAAATCAATCGATGAGATAACTAGAAGTTAGATAATTTACTGCACTCATCATCACTTTTCAGCGATGCTTGATTTTAGTAGGCTAATTTGCTCTTTGCTAAGCCACTCTACGGGCTTATAAGTTTTGAAAACACGATCCCACCAATCTACAGCTAAGCCAAAGTTACTATCCCATTGATTGTTCTGATGATGAACATAGTGAACGGGCATTTCCATCCAGAAGCATTTAGTTGGATTATGGTGCTGTATTTGATGGGCATAAGAAGCAAATGCAGCAAATGCTACTGTACCCAAAACCATAATAATTCCGAACGATATGGAAACAATAAAAGCTGGTAATACTAATAAAGATACCAAACTAAAATCGAGGAAATCGCCGAAAAATCCTTTGGTGGTATTGCTGCGATGATGACCAAAGTGAGCTGTAATTTCGTTGCCAAATATGGGGTAGATGTGCATTAAACGATGAACCCAATATTCGAGGAAGCTACCAAAAATAAAAGCAAATATAAAATAGGCGATGAATTGCATAATTTTTAAATCTATTTTTTGCGGGAAAATTTAAGCAGAAAGCTGGCGAAAACTATTAAATCTGTGACTAATTGCATAATTTTTGCTTAGATGGTCGGAGAAAAAATACCTGCTTTTGGTTACGTTCATTTGGACTCATCCAGCCGGGTGATAAATGCAAACCCTAACTTAACTTACTGGACTAATCCATTGCGTAAGGCGATGACTGCTGCTTGCACGCGATCGCTAACCATTAATTTGTTCATGATACTTCGCACGTAGCTTTTAATTGTGTTCGGACTTAAGTTAAGTCGCTTGCCAATTTCAGGGTTACTACAGCCCTCGACAATCAACTCTAGTACCTCCAACTCTCGTTTTGAAAGTTGCTCTCCTAGATGATGGTTTCGTTTTTTTGCTGGATTGGTTTGGAGATGATTGACAATTTTTTGCGCAATTTGTGCATCAAGATAGGTTGCCCCCTCTTCTACCGTAGCGATCGCCGTAAGTAATTTTTCTAGACTTACTCCTTTTACACAATAGGCATCAGCACCACTAGACAGAGAAGCGATAATTTCGGTCTCTGCGGTATGGGAAGTTAACATGACTACCTTTATATCTGGCAAAGCTGCCTTAATCTGTTGAGTTGCTGCAATCCCATCAAGATGAGGCATTCCCACGTCGATAATTGCCAAGTTAGGTTTTAAAGATAATGCTGCTTCTACTCCACGATAGCCATCTTCTGCCATTCCCACAATTGATTTTTGAGGTTGGGATGAAAGTAGTTGTTTTAATCCTGCCCGCATTATGGGGTCATCTTCAACGATTAAAATTCGCAGAGGTAAAGATTTTACTTTGGCAGTCACGACTTTAACTGGATATAGTTAGCAATACCGACTAAAATCAATCTAGCAGAGCAATAGAAAAATTGCTGATAGTGATTATTCAATTCAATTTGCCAACCGACTATTTTTTATGACCTACGGTTAGGCTTGGCGATCGCCATAAGTCTAGTAAAGGTTGATGTTTTTTGAACCATTGGTAAATATCAATCGCAGAATAGGGTAAATATTGAGTAGTGAGGGCTTTGGCAAAAATAAACCTAAAAATATTGTGGAATAAAATATTATCGTAATCAATTGCCATCGATTAAAATGCCAATAGCGAGGATTATTTGAGTAAGGGGTAAATTTGAAAACTATCAATTTCTTGACTAACTCACGTCCCAAAAATCTCCAGTTTGCAGTGATTGGTTTAGGACGTTTTGGTAGAGCAGTTTGCACTTCTCTACATAAGATGGGTTATGAAGTTTTGGGGACAGATATCGATGAGAAATTAGTCACCCAAGCTTTGACACAAAAAATTGCTTCTCATGCCATTCAATTAGATTCGACTGAGCCTGAATCCCTCAAAGAAGCTGGTATCTTTGAAATGGATACGGTCATAGTCGCGATCGGTAATTATCTTCAAGAAAGTATTATTACTACCCTTAATGTGAAGGAGGCTGGTGTTGAACTCGTGGTAGCCAAAGCTTCCTCCGAAATTCATGGTAAAGTGTTGCGACGTGTTGGTGCAGATCGAGTAGTCTTTCCCGAAAACGAAGCTGGTTGCGCCTTGGCTAGTACCTTGACCCAACCAGCTTTTTTAGAACGTTTTGAATTAGATACCGAAAACAGTATTGTTGAAGTTTTAGTTCCTAAAGCTTTCCATAATCAAACACTCGCTCAATTAGATCTACGTAAACGCTATGGTGTTAATGTCCTGGCACTTAGCAATGGCGATAAATTTATCACTAATCTCAATCCTGGACAAGTACTAACAGAAGGATTAGTAATGGTAGTAATCGGTAGCAACAAAAACCTTCAGCGTTTGCCGATTTGAAATTTAATTTTCCATATAGCACTACAAGAAAATATTAAGACATTTTCTGTTCCCTGTTCCCTTCTTACGAAGTTTGCTTATGCTTGCGGTATCCCTTTGGGACAACGGGGGGACCCCCCGCAACCCTAAACAAAGGCGTATAGTTTGCCGCATGTACTCGCTTCGCATCGCGCAACTTCGCGCTGTTCCCTGTTCCCTGTTCCCTGTTCCCTGTTCCCTTTGAAATAATATTTTATGTTTTAAGCTTAAAGCGAAATGCTATAGCTAAATTTTTCTCAATAAATTATAGTTTAAAAGCAATTTTGGAAAACATTATGACTCTACCAGAAGCCAATACCCCTTTATACAATCACACATTACCAACTATTGAAAACTGGCTACAAAGTAAAGGCTGTAATCAAGATCGGGAAAACCTTCACTGTTGGTATCTCAAAAATTCTGCCTGGAAAGCCGAAATTTGTTTAGATATCGAAGAATTGACGGTACGCTACTATGATACTCAACAAGAAAGCCAGAATAATCTTTGCCGTTCTTTTAAGTATTCTCTAAGTCGTCAGGATATCGAAGCAGCAGTTTTTTCTGGACCTTAAATATTGCTCAAATTAGCATCAGTGCTAATTATTAATTATCAGGGTATTTATTGTCCAAACTCAATTCGTGCTTGTTCGACGATCTCAGCAGTAACTTCTTCTAACTCCGCGGCACGAGCTAATTGTTCAACTTTTTGTCGTGCTTGGGGACGAGCAAAGAAAGGAATCATTCTTAGTTTGGCTTGAGCCTGAGGTGTCCAATATAGGTCATCGGTTAAATTAAAGTTCCTCATCCTTAACCCCTTGTTTGGTTATTTAGTCTATAAGTTTACTTTAATTGTAGGCTCAGATATTTAGTAAATTTCACCTGCCTTAGATAAAATTAATCATTTCTTTAAACTAAGGAATTTAAGCATCAGTCTGAGCTTCAGAAGCTGAATTTTGCGCCTTTTCCCATCTTTCCTCGGCGTTGGACATTACTTGTTCTAGTTTTTCGATATTTTCTCCAGGATATTCTTCTAAAGCTTTAATCGAAAGAGACATCCGATTTTGATATTCATCAATTTGTTTAATTACCACTTTAATTTCTTGTCCAACTTCAAAGAGGCGATTTAAGGATTCAATACGAGCGTTACTAATTTCTTTTATATGTAGTAATCCCGTCGCTCCTTGTAAATCGACAAAAACACCATAGGGCTTGATGTTAACTATTTTGCCTGCCATCAATGCTCCTTCAGTGATGTTGTCCATTGCTACGGCACGCATAGCATCTCTTTGGGATAGCACTAATTTTTTAGTTTCTTGGTTTACTTCCAAAAAGGTAGCGGTTAAAAGTTGACCCGCAAGAGATTCCAGATTATCTCTTTGTTGTAGATGCGATCGCGGAATAAAGGCTCGTAATCCAGCTACCTCTCCCGTTACTCCTCCCTTATTCGCTCCTGTTACTCTCATCTGAGTTGATTTGCCAGTTTCCGCCATTTCTTTGATATCTGCCCAAGCCTGATTCAATGCCATCTGACGAATGGAGAGAGTCACCTGTCCCTCGGAATCTTGTTCGCGAATAATTAGAAATTCTCTGGTTTCACCCACGGGTAAAATTGTTTCCAGGTCATCAACAAAACCCAAAGCTGCTTCATTAGTAGGAACAAAACCGGGAGATTTACCTCCAATATCAATATATGCTCCGTCAGAGGTAATCTGAACTATCGTTCCCTGTACTTTTTGCCCTTTAACAAACTCATAATTGTATTCTTGCAGGGCATTCTCAAAGTCTTCCATGGAGAAAGCTTGAGCCGACTTGGGGGAGGATGTTGAATCAGACATAATTAGTGTGAACTGGTAAATGTTAAATAGTAATGGATAGGGCGCAACGGTAAGATACTGTTGGATTATCCTCGTGATAGCTTTTGGCTAAATAAGTCTAGCACTTTTATCCAGGCATCTTTGGCTGCATCTGGATTATAGCTATCACGATGATCGCACATAAATCCATGAGTCGCCCCCTGGTACCGAAAAATCTGATGAGGAATACTATGTTTAATTAATTCGGCTTCTATTTGCTCTGTTTGTTCATTAGGAATTAACGGATCTTTGGTTCCGAAAAAGGCATATATTGTTCCCTTAATCTCTTTTGTATGTTTAATAGTGGGTTCACCATCTCCAGGAGACCAAGTAGCAATCTGGGCTCCATAAAAAGAGGCTGTTGCCGCAATATCTGGGAGAGTAGCAGCTAGATACACCACATGACCCCCAAAGCAGAAACCAATTGTACCAACACTGCCATGCTCGACTTGGGGCAGACTGTGGAGATAGTTAATGGTTGCTTGAATATCGCTAATTAGTTCGCTGGCTTGAGTTTGAGTTTTATATTTTCTACCAATTTGAGTTGCTTCATTGGTATAACCCGTTTCAAAACCAGGTGCTTGACGTTGATAAATTGCCGGAGCGATCGCGACATATCCTTCTTGGGCTAATCTCTCGGTAATATTCCGAATATGTTCATTGACCCCAAAGATTTCTTGAATTACCACAATAGCGGGATAAGTTCCTGCTGTGCTTGGCATTGCTAGATAAGCATCTATTGCCAAATCTTGATTATGGACTTTTGTCCACTGGCTAGATATTGCCACTCCCATACTTCAAATATTTAGATGTTGCCACCTAAATTGTACTGATAAATTTGATTTACAAAACTCCTTTAGAACTAGGAATTTGACTAGCACGACGGGGATCGATTTCTATTGCCATCCGCATTGCCCGAGCAAAAGCTTTAAAAGTTGCCTCAATAATGTGGTGCGAATTAATGCCATCTAATTGACGAATATGAAGTGTCATTTGGGAATGATTGACCACCGCCACAAAAAATTCCCTAACTAATTGAGTGTCATAATTACCAACCCTTTGGGTGGGAATCTCTAATCCATAGCTCAGATGAGGTCTACCTGAAAAATCGAGTGCTACCTGCACTAAAGATTCATCCAAAGGAGCAACAAAATGACCAAAGCGCACAATGCCTTTGCGATCGCCCAAAGCTTTCGCCAATGCCATCCCTAAAGTAATTCCCACATCTTCATTGGTATGGTGGTCATCAATCTCGATGTCTCCTGTAGCTTTGACATTCAAATCGATCAAGCCATGGGAAGAAATTTGGTTGAGCATATGATCGAGAAAGGGAATACCAGTATCAGCATGACATTTACCAGTCCCATCTAGATTGAGCTCAACTTGTACATCTGTTTCTCCTGTAGTTCGGCTAACAGATGCAGTCCTAGATAGACTTAGAGAGATATTATTTACTGAGGTCGCTTGGTAATTACCTTTCGCCTGCGCTTCGCGATCGCTAATTTGCATTGTTACTCCTAAATATATAAGTTAATTTTAATAGCTAATTCAAACTGGCTTAGAGTTTAAAGCTTAGAGCTAATAGCTAAATAAAATACTACATCCCCATAATCTCATATCCAGAATCAACATAAATTACCTGACCCGTAATGCCACTAGCAAGATCACTTCCCAAAAAGGCTGCGGTGTTACCGACTTCAGTTTGAGTTACAGTACGTCGCAAAGGGGCAGTTTCTTCTACGTGGCGAATCATATCAAGAATACCTCCTACTGCTGAAGAAGCCAGAGTACGAATTGGTCCTGCGGAAATAGCATTAACTCGAATATTTTGTGGACCAAGTTCGGCGGCTAAATAGCGCACACTCATTTCTAAAGCCGATTTAGCTACTCCCATAACGTTGTAGTTAGGAATAACTTTAACTCCTCCTAGATAGGAAAGAGTAACAATGCTCCCCCCGTCAGTCATTAAAGGTTTAGCTCTCTTAGCAAGACAATTGAGAGAAAAACTACTAATATCCAAAGCTTTGGCAAAACCATCTCTAGAAGTAGCCGAAAAATCTCCCGTTAAATCTGCTCTGTCGGCAAAAGCCAAACAATGAACTAGAATGTCTAACTTATTCCATTTGTCAGCAATAGTTTCAAACATAGAATCTAGTAGTTCATCGTTTTGGACATCACAGGGAACGATAATACTAGGATTAAGTGGTTCAACCAATTCTCGGACTTTTTTTTCCATGCGTCCTCGTTCGTCGGGGAGATAATTAACCCCAATGTTGGCACCAGCCTTATGTAGCTGCTGGGCAATCCCCCAGGCAATAGAACGATTATTGGCTATTCCTGTAACGAAAGCATTTTTTCCGGTTAAATCTAGCACGGTCTTTTTCCTATTTCAGTTGCAATTATCTATCCTACAACTGCCTGGGTTACTAAGTTTATTCTTCATCGTGAAAGCAAATACACGAATTGATGTTGTTAGTGTGAGAATATGTAATAACTTATTTAGTAACCTTTCAATATAATATCTCTAGCTGAGCTGTAAGTTATATGGAACTACCTTTGAGACAAAATCAGTCCCTTGCATCGGTATTTCGTAAACTCGGTCGTGGTTCTTTTCCTCCAATTGTCGAAAGTTTTGAACGTGGTAAAACGATTTTTTTTCCAGGAGATCCTGCCGAAAGAGTTTATTTTTTACTAAAAGGAGCAGTTAAACTATCTCGTGTTTATGAAGCGGGAGAAGAGATTACAGTGGCTCTCCTGCGGGAAAACACCGTGTTTGGCGTACTGTCTTTGATCACTGGGCAAAAGAGCGATCGCTTTTATCATGCAGTAGCTTTTACCCCGGTTGAACTTTTATCAGCACCAATCGAACAGGTTGAAAAAGCTCTCCAAGAAAATCCCGAATTGTCTATGCTGATGTTACGAGGATTATCATCTCGTATTTTACAAACAGAAATGATGATTGAAACTTTAGCTCACCGGGATATGGGATCGCGCTTAGTTAGTTTCCTATTGATTCTATGTCGTGATTTTGGGATCCCCACAGATGAAGGAATTAGAATTGATTTAAAATTATCTCATCAGGCGATCGCCGAGGCTATAGGCTCGACTAGAGTAACTGTAACTAGGCTTTTAGGAGATTTACGAGATAAGGAAATGATCGCAATTCATAAGAAAAAGATTACCGTGCATAATCCTGTAGCATTAAGTCAACAATTTGCCTAAGATAATGATTAATCTTGACTATAGAGGTTAAGTTATTACCCAAAGACCTATTATTAATCATTTCTAATGACCAGCGCTTATATCCTGATTGCAGCAATTTTTCTTTTAGGTGGTATTGTTGCAGTATTAGGTGATCGCTTGGGCACTAAGATCGGCAAAGCGAGACTGAGACTATTTAATCTTCGTCCTCGCCAAACAGCGATGATCATTACTGTAATTACAGGAATGTTGATTTCATCTCTTACTTTGGGAATTTTATTTGGTACAAGCGGCTCATTACGACGAGGAATCTTTCAGCTAGACGATATTCTCAAGGAAAAACGTCAACTTGAGGGAGAATTAGCTCAGGTTAGACAAGAAAAACAACAAGTAGAACAACAGATAATTGAAGCTAGAGATGAGCAAATCAAAACTGTCGAAAATCTGAAGGCGACTAATCTTGATTTTGAGCAGTCAAAACAACAATTAAAAGAAATTTCTGGTCAAGCAAAAACATTGAAACAAGAGCTAGATAGTCTCTTGTCAGAGCGATCTAAGAGACGACAACAACTCAATCAATTACAGCAGCAAAGCCAAGAATTACAAAGTCAATTACAGCAGCGCGAACAAAAAATTTCGGAGCAGGATAGAATTCTGGCAGAGAGAGAAACTCGTCTCCGTGATTTAGAACAACAACAGCAAGTCTTGCAATCTCAAGTTCAAAAAAGAGATCAGGCAATTATTAAATTAGATGAGGAAATTTCCGCTGCCGAAAACAGCTTGAAATTAAGAACTCAAAGACTAGAGCAACTAGAATCCCAATTGAAGTTCTTATCGCGGAATGTGGCAACCTTAGAACAGTCTTATCAGGAACTAAGAGAGAAAAAAATTGCCATTGTCAGAGGTCAGGTATTATCTTCGGCAGTAGTGAGAATTGTCGATCCTAATGCCGCTAAATCAGCGATTGATAGCTTACTCAGACAAGCTAATAATAATGCTTTGAGAGCAACTCAATTTAGTGGAGCCACATCTCAACAGAGAATTGTCAATATTACCAGATCTCAAGTAGAACAGTTAGAATCGCAGATCAAAGATGGTCAAGATTATGTTCTCAGGATTCTCTCGGCAGGTAATTATGTCCAAGGAGAAGAAGAAGTTAGAGTCTTTGCCGATCTAGCTCTTAACAAGCAGGTTTTTCAAACAGGAGAAGAAATAGCTACCGTATCTATTGATTCTCGAAATATAACTCGTAATGAAGTACAAGAAAGATTAAATTGGTTGTTAGCAGTTTCTAAATTTCGTGCTCAACGGGCAGGAATTTTAGGTGATATTGAAATAGGAGATAATCAAGTAGAAACCATAGTTAATTTTATCAATCAAATTACTCAAGCAGAAGAGCCAGTAAACGAAATCAAGGCTGTTGTAGTAGAAAATACTTATACCTCAGGTCCTTTGAAACTGAATTTTGTCGTCATGCGTAATGGTAAAGTTGTCTTTAGCACTTAGGTAAAGCGGCAGAGCCGCAGCTATAAGCTGTAAGCTGTAAGCTGTAAGCCAATTAGAAGAGGCTTTAACCTCTCCTAATTGTAGACCACCAAACTTCGTTTGCTGGGGGCATTAAACCCGATAGCTATAAGCCCTTCGGGTTCGACAGTTTCTTTAAGCGGGACAAAGGCCAGGCGTATGGCCGCATCGTACCCCCTAAAGGGTTCAGCAGTGGCTTCAAGCGGGGGAACCCCGCCAACGCCCTGCTTCACCGCCAACGAACTGTCTCACTGTTAGCCGTTTACAAAGCGTAAACTTTAGAGCTTAAAGCTTAAGGCTTAGAGCTTAAAGCTTTTTAAGGTAATTAATAATTAATAGTTAATAATTAACAATTAACCAATTTGTGGAAGATTCAATATTTTCTGAGTCTACAATACTCGGTTTAGATCCAGGTAGAGATAAATGTGGTGTTGCGGTTATTGATAGTGATAACCAAGTAGTTTATCAGCAGGTGATCGATTCAACTGAGGCGATCGCTGTTATGAAACAATTATGGCAGCAATTTAATGTCCATCTGATCGTGATGGGAGATGGTACTACTTCTGATAGTTGGCGTAAACAAATTGAGGCTGATGTATCTACAGAGTTGGCGATAGTAACGGTGGATGAAACAAATAGTACCTTAGAAGCTCGCGATCGCTATTGGCAAATGTATCCACCCCGGGGTTGGCAATACTTTATTCCTAAGGGGTTACGTGTCCCGCCTCGTCCAGTTGATGATATTGTGGCTATTTTATTGATAGAAAGATATAAGAATACTCAAAGAAATTCGACCAGTGCAATTTGACCAATAAAATTACATTTTAGTTCTAACTTTGAATGTATAGTCGCTTCCTGGTTCTAACTGATAATCAGAACGTTCTAAGAATCTTTCTAGAGGTTCTTGAATTAAAGCTCTACCCAAAGAAGGCTCAACAGATAGTCTTCGTTGACGAAAACGCCACCGAAATTGCCATTCATATTGAGCCGCTTTAACTTCTCCTTCAATTTTGCCCATAGGCAAAGATTGTTGAGTGATACGGACGTAGGCGAGAGTTTCTGGTAAATAACGTCGATTCACAATTTGTGGCAGAAAAATTTTAGTCGGTGAACGTAATAGCTTTTTTTATTTAATAACATCCAACAATATCTAACAACTTTATCATCAGGCTATTTCAAAAAGCTATTGACTATTTAACAATGTGTGTGTGAATTCTCCCTCTAAATTTAAAGGATGGGAATTTAAGAACTAACAATCCAAAAGGCTAAACCGACAAATAAAACGATTATTTGGCAAAAGAGCATTAAATAGAGCTTAAACTCAATTTTTCTGGCAAAAGTAAGAAGCTCATTGTACCTCCTTTTTAAACTGTGTAGTTTTAGTTCTAGCTGATGGTCAAACCGCTCTTCAGCCTTTGATAATTCATTTTTAACTAATTGAACGATTTGTTTGTTGGTATCTTGTTTCAACTTTTTGAGGTCAATAATCAGCTTGTCTTCTAGAGATTTAGAACTAACTTCGGTAGCATTACTCATGGAAATAACTAATTTTTCCATCAATCCAGGGCCAAGTTGAAAATAGCCTTGATTCACACTGCGAATAGCGTTGGCTAGCTCTCCCGCAGGGGTGGCTTTGGTTAAATATCCCTTTGCTCCTGCTTTGATCGCCTGATTAATGTTTTCTCGATCGTCGTAGCTACTCAAAACCAAAATTTTTACTTGGCTAAAGCGATCGCGGATAACTTGAATAGTAGTCAATCCGTCCATGTCAGGCATTTCTAAATCCATCATGACTACATCAGGATTCAGTTCTTCGATCTGTTTTATGGCTGCTGTGCCGTTTTCTGCATAGCCGATAACTTCTAGATCCGATTCTTGTTCCAAGTACATTTGAATGGTTTGTCGAATTAGACTTTGATCGTCAACTACGAGAATGCGAATAGTGCTGGAATTAGTTTTGACAGTAGGCATAGTCATAAATCAGTTTAACTGCTTGTCCCAGAAATTCTGGTAAATTGCAATTGATAGCGATCCTCGAAATAGTGAAGCTACGCTACGGAATTTGAGGAATTTGGTACTTGACCTATTCGAGAAAGGCTAGATAGAGTTCATGCCACAATTTAACTCGAAAAAAAGCGATCTTGTTTAAAGATTTAGTAAGGATATTTTACCAGTCATAATCGAGAAAAAAATTAATATACTTAGTTTCGTATTTACTGCTATTTTTCCGATAATAGAAAATAGAATTAGCATTCTTGGCTAATGATCACAAACATAAATTTTAAAAATACGCCACACTATAAACTACCAGCCAATCAACGAACTCTACATTCATTAAGAGGTATTCTGTGTTGTCAAGAGAAGAAGCTGAAAATCAAGCAGAATTAGAACAAACACTTTTTAGCTTTGAAGAAATTACTGCCGAACTAAATTATCGCAAAGCGCAAAACTCTTTACGAGATTTGATTAGCAATATCGATCTTACTGCCCAAGAACAAGTTGGATTGGAGTCAGAAATAGAGCGCTTAACTCAAATGCTGGATAAACTGGAGCAGTCGATAGTGCAAATTGCTGCTTTTGGCATGGTAGGTAGAGGAAAATCATCGGTACTTAACGCCCTGGTTGGACAAGATATTTTTCCTACTGGTGCACTTCACGGTGTTACCCGCACCATCGACACTACTAACTGGAAGCTAAACCTTGAACAAATTGCTCAGACTCCAGAAAACATCCAACGCCTTACCATTAGTGGAGAACAAGGAAGTGAAATTCAATTAATTGACACCCCAGGTATTGATGAAGTGAATGGCAAAGCCAGAGAAGCTTTAGCCTGTGATTTAGCCAGAAGAGTCGATCTAATTTTGTTTATAGTTTCGGGGGATATTACCCAAGTTGAATACAGGGCTTTGTCTAAATTGCGAGAAGCAGGCAAGCCAATGTTGTTAGTATTTAACAAAATTGACCAGTACCCCGAAGCGGATAGGGTAGCCATATATCAAAAAATTAAAGAGGAAAGGGTAAAGGAGTTGATTTCCCCCGAGGAAATCATTATGGTTGCTGCTTCTCCCATTGAAATCAGGGGGATCAAAGATGCAACTGGCAGATTAAAGGTGCAACGGCTAAAGGTCGCACCCCAGGTAGAATTCCTGAAACTCAAGATTTTAGAATTATTACACTCCGAGGGTAAATCTCTCATCGCCCTGAACAGTATGTTATTTGCTGACGAAGTGAATCAACAGCTTGTGCAGCGTAAATTGGCAATTCGCGATCAGGCTGCCAATGAATTAATCAATCAAGGAATGATGTTGAAAGCAATGGCGATCGCGCTAAATCCGGTGACGGCGATCGATCTATTTTCTGGGGCGATTTTTGACGTGGGCATGATTATCTCCCTATCTCGTCTTTATGGCATTACCATGACTCAATCAGGGGCAATACAGCTACTGAAAAATATCGCTCTAAGTATGGGGGGGATTAGTGCTAGCGAACTTTTAGCAACCTTAGGTCTTAGCTCTCTCAAGGGTATTTTAGGGTTGACTATTCCCGCAACAGGCGGTTTATCCCTAGCTCCCTATTTATCAGTAGCGATCGCTCAAGGTGGAGTTGCAGGGGTGTCTTCTTACGCTATCGGACAAGTGACTAAAACTTATCTGGCAAACGGCGCATCTTGGGGAGAACAGAGTCCGAAAGTGGTAGTACAAAAAATTCTGGATTCTCTAGATGAACGTTCGATTCTAAATCGAATTAAATCTGAGTTAAAAGCTAAGTTAACTAAAGGTTACGGTAATTTCTCTCGTTTAACTACAGAGTAACTTTAACTATCAATTTCCCAAAGACAATCAATATTAAATCCTATTAATCGCTTTAAGTATTCATTTCCACAATATTAATTTACGGTATGTGTCTATTGAAAACACGCTTGTTGTACAAGAGTTACGTTATCTTAGTAGATAAGAAATATTCTATGAAGAGTAGCCATGAAAAAACTAGTGCTGCTGTGCTTATTCATTTTGGGAATTGGATTTGCCCTATTCAATTTCAAAGGACTGGCACAACAAGGGGAATTCGACTCCATTATTTTAGATTTTAAACAGGAAGTGCCGATCGCCAAGATTAGTGAAGAGATTCAAGGGCTATCTCAGAAATATAATCAGCAAGTTAATTTAAACAGTATTTTTTCTATTAACGATCGTATTTATATCGTCGAAGGGGATCGAGAAACACTCCAAGAGTTAAAGCGATCGCCCTTAAAGCAAGATACAGAATATATTGAAGCTAACTATCTATATCATGCTTTAGAAGTTCCCAACGATCCTGAATATAGCAAACAGTGGAACTTTCGTAATATTAATGTTGAACAAGCTTGGGACGAAACCAAAGGAGACGGAATTACTGTAGCGGTAATTGATACCGGGGTAAGTAAAGTACCCGATTTGAAATTAACCAATTTTGTCAAGGGCTATGATTTTGTTAACGACAAAGATGATGCCAGTGACGACAATGGACATGGTACCCACGTAGCAGGAACAATTGCTCAGTCTACCAACAACGGTTATGGTGTCGCTGGAATTGCTTACAAGGCAAATATTATGCCCCTCAAAGTTCTCAGTGGTAGTGGCGGTGGGACGATTGCCGATATTGCCGAAGCGATCAAATTTGCGGCTGATAACGATGCCGATGTCATTAACATGAGTTTAGGTGGTGGTGGTGCTAGCCATATGATCGAAGAAGCGATTAAATATGCTCACAGCAAAGGAGTAGTAATTATTGCTGCGGCTGGTAACGAAGGACGTAATTCCTCTTCTTATCCCGCTCGCTATCCCGATGTAATGAGTGTTTCGGCAACTGATGCTGCGGGAGACAAAGCATCCTATTCTAATTTCGGTGCAGGGGTTGATATTTCTGCCCCTGGCGGTAGTGAAACCGGCAAGATTATTCAAAATACTGTCGATCCTAGTAGTGGCGAGTCAGTGTTTGTGGGTTTTCAAGGAACTAGTATGGCTGCACCTCATGTGGCTGGCGTAGCTGCTCTGGTTAGAGCTACTGGTGTTGAAGATCCCACTGAAGTCGTAAATATCCTGAAACAATCTTCTCGCAGAGTCCAAGAAGATCATCTTAACCACTTCGGTTCAGGACATTTAGATGCTGGAGCAGCAGTCAAATTAGCTCTCAAAGGAAAAATCACCTTTAACGATTTTTTCCGTTGGTTACGTAAGAGTGGTTATTTGAACCTTGGTTTCTGGCTTGATGGTGGTGCCGTAGCTCTGTTACCCAAGCTTGGCATGGTTATTGGCTCCTATTTATTAGCGTGGTTCTTACGAAACTATTTACCTTTTACCCTTGGTTTGAATGGCGGTCTAATTTTCGGTAGTTCTGGTTTGTTTGTACTTCAGGGACTATATATCTTCGATTTACCCCAATGGCCAATGCGTCTGTTTGGTAGTTCCATTCCCGAATTAGGTAACGTTGTCATGGGTCATTCTAGCCTCAACCCCATATTTGCTAGTGTACTCATTCCCTTTATCTTGACTGCCCTGCTGTTAGCACATCCTACTCTCAAATGGTTTGCCATTGGTTCTAGTATTGGTGTGGCTGCTTGCTTAGGAGTTAGTGCAATTTTTGACCCTCAATTGTGGCTTTTGGGCGATGGCGCGATCGCCAGTACTTATTTGATGGTCAATACTGTACTTTGTTTCGGCTTAGCATATTTGGCTAGCCAGAGAGAAAGGCAAAGAGCTTAAACAAGAGCTTAAACAAATGTTGCGTTTTAAATGTTAAATACTGAGTTCTAAGTTGTTAGGATAATTTGGAACTCAGTTTTTTATTGGCAAGGTAGCTAACAATGAAAGTAACTGGCAAGATTGAAAAAAAAGGATTCGGCTTTGGAGTTTGGGCATTAGTCACAGCAGATGGAACTACCTATGAGCTAAAAGATCCCGCAGCAGAATTAAAACAAGAAGGAATCAAAGTCGAGATTGAAGGAAAAATCCGCGAGGATGTGATGACGATGGCAATGATCGGTGCTGTTTTGGAAGTTGAATCTTATAAGTTGAAAACTTAAGATAATCCGCTTGATATTGTTCTCGCATCGAAAGCATGAACCAAAATTACAGGCATGATTTTAATTAATGATGCTTATTATTTTTTTCGTCTAAGTGGTTGTTGACAAAGGACGGGTAGTTAATATTTGATTAGCTTGTAGGGGTTGAATTGTGGATTTAGGGACAGTAACCACAGCAATAGATTCACCAACCGCATTGAAAACTTCAAGGATACAACCATCTTCTTTACCTTGAGGATGAGGGATAAAATCAATTAAAGTAGCAATATCCCCAAGCTTGAGATTATACTCATCAATATTTTGAGTCAGAGTAACTTCTGAGAAAAGTTTTAAAGTCATGTAAATTATCTATCTCCTGGTTTTAAAGTTACAAATTGGAATCGATTATCTTGTTGGCGTAGTAACCAAACAGTAACCACAGATAAATTAAAACCATTAACTCCTTTTAGTTTTCCATTAACATTATAAAAAGTTCCGTACTCATTGGTTCGCTCGGGGAAAGCCTCGGCAGAAAGATTTAGTTCACGAATTGCAGCTTCTAAAGCTTGCCAGTTATCAAGATTAAACCCAGCTTGAGCTAAAAACTGAGACTTATCATTTCGAGGTTTGAAGACAAGTAAATATTGAGTTAACTTCGGTTGTGAAATGATCGCATCAACAGGAACTCTCATGATCTTAGTTTCAGAAGTAAAGTCCCCGAACTGTTACAGTCAGTAAAAACAAATACTTCAGTCATAGTCTAGACTTCAGTAATCAACCCAAAATTTTGTTAATAAATTTCAAAGTCATCGTAATCGCTAATTTATAAAGCTCTTACTTTCAATCCCTGTTAAAACTAATTTACCGATGGTTTTACCAGATTCTAGTTTTTTATGAGCGATCGCTAAATTAGCAGCATTTAAAACCCCTAGATTTTCCTTAAAAGTGGTTTTAATAATTCCTTGTTCAACTAATTGGGAAACTCGATTTAATAGTTCTCCTTGAGATTGAATATCATCAGTGTGGTACTGAGATTTGGTGAACATAAATTCCCAGGCAAAAGTAACACTTTTACTTTTAAGTAGATTTAAATCTAAAGGTGATTGATTGCCAACAATAGAGCATATTTTTCCCTGAGGTTTAATTACCTCTGCCATATTTTGCCAGTGCTGATCGGTACTGTTTAGGCAAAGAATATAATCGACACCAGACAAGTCCATCTTTTCTAAACCATTGAGCAGCTTTTCGTGGTGATTAATACAGTTATCTGCACCTAATTGTCGACACCATCTTACTGTGTCACCCCTGGAAGCAGTAGCAATTACCTGTAAACCCGCTACTTGTTTGGCTAACTGGATCGCAATTGAACCAACACCTCCCGCCCCATTAATAATCAGCAGAGTGCTTTTTTGGTTATTTGCTGTCTTAGAAGGTTCAACTTCCAGTCTTTCAAATAGAGCTTCCCAGGCGGTAATAGTAGTTAAAGGTAGAGCCGTAGCCTCTTCAAAAGATAGATTACTCGGTTTGTTACCGACAATTCTCTCGTCAACTAATTGATATTCGCTATTAGAACCAGGACGAGTAATACTACCTGCATAATAAACTTCATCACCAACTTGAAATAATGAAGTCTTCTCTCCTACCTCTTCTACAATTCCCGCAGCATCCCAACCCAAAATTTTTGGGGTGGGTAGTTTTTCTTTGATCGAAGCTCTGACTTTATAATCAACAGGATTGACACCCACAGCCTTGACTCTTACAAGTAAATCCCGTCCTTGTGCCTGAGGTTTATCCAGTTCAATTTCTGCAAAACAGTTGGGATGATCTGTAGCTAAATGTTGATAAACAGCGATCGCTTTCATCAATAATCTTCTAAATCCATCTATCAGTAATTATCCTATTTCTCTAACATTAACAGTTAATTGACAAGAGGAACCGTGCATCTAGTAGACGAATTTTTTACTCTCTTCATCACATTTAGAGTTAAGCTCGATTACATTCTTGTGCTAACTTAGTAAAAGTCTGTTCTGCTTCCATTAAGCGAAAGTGTATTTCTCTAGCGACTTCCTTTGTTTTCGTCTTAACGATTGAATAAACTACCCGATCTAGTTGCTTTTTTTGACGAGCAAAATAGGCAGGTATCTGATCGCTAAAATTTTGTTGCTTAAATTTTTCAATCTTGAAGTTTCTGATAGCTGATGCTAAAAACTCTTCTTTGTTTACAGAGGAAGTTTTTGATTTATTTTGTTGATGTTGCCATAACCCAGAAGCGATTACGCTACGCGTAGCCTTCGGCTCGCTATTTCTTGGGGAGTGCATTCAATCTGGGAGATCGCTCGATCAATGATATCTTCATAAGCCAACCGTGACAGCATCCCGCATTTATTTAATAGAGGAATAATCTCTTCGGCAGTAATAACGCGATCGATACTTCTAATAATTGTCTTCATAGTTGCTCTACTCACTATTCACTAATCCTGTACAGGCGAGCGGCCGTTCGCCCCTACCAAACTTACCTACTAATCTCGATCCCGCGAAGACGGGACTACTCACTACTTCTTAAACCAAGTCTCAAGCAGTCGTATTAGGATTCAAGTCCCAACCAATCACATCAAAAGCAAGAAAATCGGGTTCCTTAACAAACAGGAATTCTCCAGGAGCACCATGGGAATCGAGGATGCCTATTCCGAGACCATCTCTCCAGTGAGAAAGCTGACCGCCATCGCCTGTATTTTCCCCCGTAGAAAGAGATGCGATTGGAGTTTGACCTCCATCAATAGAGAAATATTTATAGTCAAGGCTACCTGTCGTAAAATCTCTGGCACCCTGGACAAAGCTCTCAGGAGAAAAGCGGAATAAATCTAGCGACGAGGGAATATATTTATTTTCCGAAATAAATTGATCGGCGATGTCTTCTCCATCATCAAGACCTTCAATACCTTCTTCGTTTGCATCAGCAATTAATGTAGGGACGTCTATACCTAATTCGCTTAACTCATTTAAACTTTTACTCGCAGCCAAATCTAGTTGATCAGCAGAACTGTCAAATCCCAAAGCGTGACCAATTTCATGAACTGCTACGCCAAAAAAATCATATTCGTCAGAAGCAATGCCGTCACTAACATCAAAATCCCAAGCAGTATTGCTGCTAAAGTTGATGTTTGCATCTACAACTTCCTCTGGAGTAACTCCTAAAAACTCCGCAATATATTCTGAACTAAAACCCAAAGCTTTAGCATTAGCTGTAGTTAACTTAATAGTTGAATTGTTCAAACCACCATCATTATCCAGATAAGGAGTATCGCTGCCGTTATTTTTACTAGTATTGTTAATTAAAAAAGGTACACTACCTTCTGGAAGATTCATAACTGCGGTTTCGTCATCAGATGAGGTAATGTCGTCAGCTAAAGCCTGATTTACCTCAGTGTAGGGGAGTCCCACAGAAGTCGACATAGCTCCTCCTAAATAGTCTGGTTCAAGTGGTGTAAAGGTAAAGTTGAACTGCAGATCTACATCATCTAATAAAAATGATGACCAATGTAACGCAGCGGCTGTGACTCCTATAATAGCTTCTTGGGGGGTATCTTCGGCATAATTAAAAGTAAACTGAGTTCCCTCAGGATTGCCTACCGTGATTAGACCTCTTGCAAAAATAATTCGTGGTACAATAGGGGATTGTCCAAAAATTATGACAACTCTTGGTAGCAAATCTTTTCCAAGTCAATTTTGAAAGAATTTAGCGATCGCCAACAAAGACATTGCTGAAAAAACTATAGTCCTTCATTATATCATAAAAGACTTTTGCAAGAGGTCTATTGTATTGGTTAAAGGTATTTCAGCTTCTGCTGTCTGTAATATTGGTTCACTGTTTTCAGCATTTAGAGCCGACGACTCCGAGTATAGTGAGCCTGTTGCTATTTCTAAGTCGTCAAACAAATTAAAATCTTTGAGTCCTTGATGTTGTTTATTCATGGTTACTTTTGTCCTAATAATTCAAGTTGACTTTAGTTATCTACTCGTCTACTGAAAAACGTCTCAAATCTCTTCAACCCTAGGATGATTATCAAACCTAGATCAACCAGAAATGTTGACTTTGAGGAGAGAACAATTGAAATTTATTTATGTTGGGAGTATCCCGAATGTGTAACCAAGTAACTCATCGTTCGCGTACTAGGTGATGAGAAGTAATTGTATTTATTGCTGAAAGAGTGTTTCTGTAGTTTAGACTAAAAAAAATATTTAGTGTCATCTAAATCTTTCAAACACTGTCTTCATCTTAGGGATTGAAAGAAGAACAAACATCTGCAAAACGTCTCGAACTATCCTCAACGAAAGATAGAAATACTCTCTAACTTTCGCTTAGTCAATAAGTATATTTTCCTATCAAGGACTTCAGGCGTTGTATAATACTTTTGTATGCGACACAAGCTGAGATTGCTGGACTGCATACAGAACCTAGAAAATAAAATAAACATGGGTTGTAACCAAAAGTCTCAGATAAATTCGTTGGAAGCGTAAAAGTTTATTACGAACCTGGGTGAGTAAATTAATTTTTTCAACATTGAATTACAAGAAGTCGGCGGTAGGGCATATCGTGGTCTTTAACATAAAATGCTTGCAGAGACGGTCTGACGGGGATGCATTTTAGGGTGCATCTAGTTAAGAGTCGATGAATCAAGAATCGTGCGTTAAAATCTTTGATTTAGCGCGCGAGTGTCAATTTCTGTTCAAGGCGATCGCCCTTATCGAGCAATAAAGATGAAAATTGTAGATCTTAGAATGCACTTATGCGATTGAATTAATAGTTCGGCTAGCACACATGAGGAAGGCTAAATAGCTAAAGACATCGCTTGAGAACAAAGAAGAATGCTTGAGGTGAATTTTTATAATCCATGATTCCTAATACCGTATTGTCATCTACTTTCCTAAAAGAATCATTAATCGGCAAATAATCATAAATCATCGTAGCACTGACTTTTCCACGATACTCCATCATCCGCAGTCTAGCTTGACTTTTCTCGGTTTTCAGTAAAGAATTAATCAACATCAGCAACGGCTTAATTGAATCATTTTTAGGGAGCGGAAACTTTAAAACCCAGTTCATCGCAGTAGGATTAGGTGCTACCTTAAAAACTTGTCCCTGACTATCTAGAAATAACAACGGGTGAACATTTTCAGAATCAACAAATTCTTTTCCATACCAGTTAGAACTTTCTAATAAACCATCCATAGGGTGAGCTGTATGTAGTCCAGAACCCTGCCAACGTCCCAACATAAAGTCTAAATTCACCGATTCAAGAGCATCAAACAACTGTAAAGCTTTTTCGGTCGTAGTTTGACCCGATTCTAGAATTAACTGATAGTTTTCCAACATTTCCATCGTTAGTTTCTTGGGCTTGATCGTACTCTGGCTGTTTATTAAGCCTTGCTACAGCCATATTAGATATACTAACGCATAGGATTTTTGGGGTGACAATTGCTCTGGCGATCACTTAATCAATTAAGAGTTTTCTGCTGTTGATTTTCAGGCAATTTAGATAATGCAACATTTAACCACGAATAGCTTAAAATGAAGGTTATTAATGATACTGTATAATAGTCACTATTTGAGCTTTAAGTTCTGGGTTTTGAGATAGGTTTTTCAAGAAGTATTTAAAGGGGAAAATCATGGAAATTGAAGCAACTGCCATTGAGCAAGTTTTGACCAATTTAGCATCACAACCTGACCCTCGTTGGAAAACCTTGGCTTCTGACAAACAGAGAAAACAGATTCAAACTGAATTAAACTCTTCTGCACCTAAGGATGGCATGATGCGCGTCATGACCAGGATGCAGTTTCAAAAAGCACCAGCTTTAGGAGAGATTGATTGGGAATCAGAATTAGCCACTTTTGAACCAATAGAATATCCTCAATACTATCTTCAACCTTTTCATAGTGTTTTGGGAGGATGGTTGTCGGAACTGGCTGCGGTTGGTAATCGGGTAGCAATGGAGGCAGTTTTAGAAAATGCCCATCCACAGAAATCACTTGGAGTAAGAGAAGAAATCGCCCAATTATTTCCCGAAAATGCTCGCCATATTTTAGACTTGGGAGCAGGTATAGGAGACGATGCGGCAGCTATTGCTCGCCGTCTTCAGAGTGCTACGGTAACGGCGTGGGAAGCTTCTCCGTTCATGATTGTAGTCGGTCGCCTTTACCATCAAGCTCTTCCCAATCTACGTTGGAAACATGGTTTAGCAGAAAAAACTGAATTGCCAGATAATTCAGTTGATGCGATCAATATGACTTATCTTCTCCACGAATGTCCTGATGAAGTTAAGCAATTAATCCTAGCAGAATGCTGGCGAATTCTTGCTCCAGGCGGTCGGCTAGTAGTCACAGATTCACTCCCTGGAGACCTATATTCCTACAGAGGATTTTTTGAGCCATATAAAGAGCAATGGCTTAAAATTGACCCAGATAAATTACTAACAGAAGCAGGTTTTATTAAGGTCAAAGCTTATCAATTTGCCTATTCTACTTGGACTCGTGTTGGGTTTAAACCAGCTACTACCTAGAAAATCGACCTGATGAACTATATTCTCGTATTCAAGTCAATCAAAAATTGTCATATTACACGCAGTAAGCTTAGTAGTATCAGGGCGATCGCTTTCATAACTAATCTTCTTACTCTAGTTAATATCCCCTATTGATTAATTTTATAGTTGATAAATTATCTATTTATCCTTAATTCTGCGAACTTTTTGAAGATCATCAGACGACAAAGGCTGATTATCTGGGTCAGAGAGAGCATTCGCTTCAATTTCTGACTCACTCATAGAATCAATTCGTTCTGAATCGGTCAAATCTTCCAATTTCTTAGCTTTGTCAAGAGTTATCCGAGTAATAAATGTTTCGCTCATATCTAGTTGCCTTACGCGCACTGATTAATCTAATTGCATCACCTCGATAAGTGTAAACGACAGTTAAAATTTGTCCTTGGATTTCGCCAATAGCAATATATCTGTCCTCACCATAATCATAACGGTTATCTTCAAACTCCACTGTAAAACCGCCAAAAATCTGACAAGCTCTAATAAAATCTATCCCATGCTTTTGCAGATTAGATAGTCGTTTCTGTTCATCCCATTCAAACTCGATACTCAAAATTGCTCCAACTATTCATGAAGAAGAAAGCTCTAAATATTATAGAAGGCGATCGCTTTCATAACTAATCTTCTGACTCTGGTTAATTTCCCCTATTGATTAATTTTAAAGTTTTGGTCATCATGGCGAAGGTCTTGATTGACCGAGAATTTTATTCAGAAATTTTAAAGCGATCGCATAAGTGGGTTTGACTCCAGTTTGTCCTAAGCTCCCAGAAGCTAGGGTGCTGCCTGTCATCAAGGGATTATCAGAAGCATAGTAAACATAACGCAAGATAATGTTTTCATTGATACTCTTACGGATTTTGGCTGCTGCTTGAATCGCCTTTTGCAAATGCGCTCCTTCCATTTCCAAGCCAATCACATTCCAAGAGGAACTTCTAAAATATTCCAAAACATCCGCATTTTGCAGAGAAGTTCCTAATACTGTTAATAAGGCTCCTTCGTGAACGGGAATTTCCAACCCTTGAAAATCTTGTGTGGTTATTTCATTTTCAAAAGGATAATTGTCTGCTGTTCCTTCAAATATATGAGCTGTCGGCAATAGTAAATCTCCTCTATTACCCACTAAGGTTCCAGCTTTCCCCATCACTGAAATTGAGTGCAGATTAAGTTTTTTTGACTGTCCTTCAGTTTTATAGGGCTTGAGTAACTCATCAAACAGTTCAAAAGCTTGCTCGCCAAAAGCATAATCCATAACCAATATGACTGGTTTCTCTTCTTCCACCAAAGCTCGATTAACCTTTAACTCAGGAGCAAGCAGGTCTAAAGGTAATAAAGATGTATCAAAAATCTGAACTTGAATATTTGTCCCCGCTCGATCTTCGAGATAATACATTCCCTGCTGAAGAGCAAATTCGCGAACTTCTTGATTAAGAGTGGCATTTTCGGGCAAACTCAGTTCGCGAGCAATTTTTTCGATGGTCTCTCCTGCTTCCATTTGCTGTTTTAATGCAGGAAAGGCATAAAGGCAATTTAAAATGCTGTGTAGATTAGCACTAATAATATGGAGTGGACGTTGCCACAAATGATGCGACCAGAGAAATTGTTTGACTTCAGTTGCCCATTTTTCCCCATGAATATGATGACCAAGCCGTTCTCTTAATGCTGAACTAAAGGTGATTTGGCGATCGGCTTTCCTAGTAAGAGAAGTCCGATCTTGCTGCATCTCTTCAATTGCAACTCGACCCAACCAATAAACTATCTGAAATAGACTGTTATTATAAGGTTCTCCTTCCCGAAACCGACGTTCTGCTACTACAGTTTCTTCAAAGGTTCGTCCTAACAGCGTACTGGTATAGGAAATAGCTTGTTCCCTAACTTCAATCTCCTCTAGAGAAGAAGAACTCGCCGTAGATGTTTGCTCAAGAACAATTTTTTCTAACTTTAACCACTCTTGGGTGGGATGACCTTCATCTAAAGCGTGGGCTCTAATTTTATCTGCTTCAATGTAGATAAAAGTAAGATGGGTCAGGATATCATAAATCTCGCTACGTCCTCTAGTGACCTCGATCAGCATTGTTTCTTCATCAATTCGATAACAATGGCGACGACGTTTAGCGGGAACAATTTTTTCAAATCCCGAATTATTGTAGCCTTCAGCAGCAATCAGTTTGACAAAGCGACACCGTTCAATTCCTTTTGGTAGACGAGCCGTTACATAAGCCAGTCCGTTCAATTCTACTTTCTCAGAATCAGCCATCGAACCGTAAATTTCGGGCTGTAATGTAAGTAAGGCTTCGCTCAATGCCGAACCCGAAACACCACCTGGTTTGTAATGACCGCGCACGAAAAAATGGCGCATAATTACATAAATGCGCTCGATCGCAGCTCTGGATTCTTGGGCACGAGAGCGGTCAGGAACAGTTATTGCCATCGGTATTTTGTTTGATAGCTCAAGTCGATTGCTCGCAAAATTAAACTTTATTCTAACCACTCCCCCATTTAAAGTAGTTAGGGGGAGATGAATCAACTAGTATGTTAACTGAATAAACCCAAGTCGGTGACTGCCCCTAGACTACTAGAAGAAACTAGTTTGGCATATTTTGCCAGAACACCTCTAGTGTAGTTTGGTTGACGAGCTTGCCATTGACTCCGACGTTGAGCTAGCTCCGCTTCATCCACATTAAGTTGCAATAATCTCTTACGAGCATCAATAGTAATACTATCTCCCTCTTTAACCAGGGCAATTGTTCCGCCTACGGCAGCTTCGGGAGCAACATGACCTACTACCATCCCATAGGTTCCACCAGAAAACCGACCGTCAGTAATTAACCCTACAGAATCTCCTAGTCCCGCACCAATAATTGCCGAAGTTGGGGCGAGCATTTCTCGCATTCCCGGACCACCTTTAGGACCTTCGTAACGGACAACTACTATATCTCCTGCTTTGATTTTGCCATCTAAAATTGCTGACAAGCACTCTTCTTCTGATTCAAAAACTCTGGCAGGACCTGTAATTTGGGGATTTTTAACTCCACTAATTTTGGCTACCGAACCTTCACTAGCTAAGTTTCCTTTCAATACTGCTAAGTGTCCTTCTGCATAGACGGGATCATCCCACTGACGAATCACATCCTGGTTGGTAGGTGGATTTTCAGGGATATCAGCTACAACTTCGGCAATGGTTTGTCCAGTAACGGTTAAAGCATCTCCATGTAATAAACCATGAACTAGTAGCATTTTCATTACTTGAGGAATGCCACCAGCTTTGTGTAAATCTACGGTCACGTATTTACCAGATGGTTTGAGATTACAAATTACGGGAACTCGCTTCCGGATCGTTTCAAAGTCATCTAAGGTAAGTTCTACCCCTATAGTATTGGCGATCGCCAGCAAGTGTAGGACTGCATTGGTTGAGCCTCCCACTGCCATAATTACAGTAATGGCATTTTCAAAAGCTTGGCGAGTGAGAATTTGACTCGGTAGAATTTGTTTTTTGATTGCTTCAACCAGCGCAAAAGCTGATTTTTCAGTACTTTCGGCTTTTTCCTCATCTTCTGCTGCCATTGTCGAAGAATAGGGTAAACTCATCCCCATTGCTTCAAATGCTGAAGACATGGTATTAGCGGTAAACATTCCTCCACAGGAGCCAGCACCAGGACAAGCTTTATGTTCAATGGCATCTAACTCGGCTTTATCGATTTTACCGGCACTATATTTGCCCACAGCTTCAAAAGCACTGACTACGGTTAAATCTTCGCCGTTGTGTTTTCCTGGTTTAATGGTGCCACCGTAGACAAAAATACTGGGAATATTCATGCGCGCGATCGCCAGCATCGCTCCAGGCATATTTTTATCACAACCACCGATCGCCAGCACCGCATCCATACTCTGTCCGTTACAGGCAGTCTCAATTGAGTCCGCAATGACATCCCGGGATACTAGAGAATATTTCATTCCTTCTGTTCCCATCGAAATTCCATCACTGATCGTAATAGTGCCGAACATTTGGGGCATTGCTCCTGCATCTTTTAATGCCGATTCTGCTCGTAGTGCTAGGGTATTAATTCCCATGTTACAGGGTGTAATAGTGCTATACCCGTTAGCTAAACCAACGATGGGCTTATTAAAATCATTATCGCCAAAACCCACCGCCCTCAGCATCGCACGATTGGGCGATCGCTGATCTCCCTTGGTTACTTCTTGGCTTCTTCGATTGTCAGACATCAATATATTCTCCTTTTGATGGCAATCATTTCATAAACGTACAATACCTAAATATTTGACCTGATATCGATCTAATTTACTAATTCTTTTTATAGATAAAAGCTATTGACATTTGTTGATATCTTATCAATTAGCAAAATAGTCTTGAGCTACTTAGCTAAAATTAAAGGCTAAGAATCTGTATTATCAAAAAGTTGAGTTACTGCTTCATCTAAAATAGTATCTAATTCATACTGGTCATTACTAACAATGTAGAGAGATTGTTGTAATTTAGAGGTGATTCCAGTTAACTTCTTAATAATAATTTGAATTAACTTCGTATCCTTTCTGGTTTGTAGAGAAGAAGTTTGATTAATTAAATTAAGTTCTCGTTCCAGTAACTTATTAAGATTATTAATTTCTACAATAATCTGCGAAGTATTTTGAATTGGTTTCTGAACTTGCTGTATTTTAGATTTAGCTATAGAAATAGTTTTTTTAATGTTATTTAACTCGGTAGTTCCAGTTTTGATCGATTGTAATTGGTCTTTTAATTTCGCTTTTGATAAAGATAAACCTGTGTGGAAAGCAATTTGCTTAAAATATTCAATTTCACTCTTCTGCCAGTCTTTGAAGCTAAAGCAGTGATGGGCTACTAGTAATCCATATAATTTTCCGTTATCCCAAATGATTGGTGCTACTAAATTGGCTCTAACCCCTATTTTGGCTAAATTTTCTGTATAACAGAGTGTCATTCCTGCCTCATAGATATTAGGTATTGCTCTTACTCTCCCTTGCTGATATTGATCGTGATAACGATATTCAAAACAGGGATCTTTGATCACACTACCTAAAATTGAGGCTAATGCTGGAATTGTTGCTTCAGCGACGATTTCTCCCATGCTGTCAGCTTGCAGACCATAAACTATCACGCGATCGCAATTTAGTAATTCTTTGGCCTTGACGACTGCTAAATTTAATACTTCTTGAGAGGTCTCCACACCATGCATTTGTGTGACGATATTTTTCACTATCTGCTGGGCTGCTTGGCTATTTTTTACTTGATTTTCTAACTCCAAGTATGCCAGTTGCTGGAATACGCGTTCCATAGTCCATTCAGCTACCCTCAGGGCAAATTCCACCTCTGGCTGTTCCCATTTGCGAGTTCCGGAACATTGGTGCATTACCAAGAGTCCATAGAGAGAATTATCATGACGAGTCAACGGAACTACTAAATTAGATTTGACATCAATTTTTTCCAAATTCTCTACATAGCAAGGAGTCATTCCTGCGTCGTAAATATTAGTAATTGCCCTCACTCTGCCCTTCTGGTATTTATCAATGTACCTTGCTTCAAAACAGGGATCTTTGATGGTTGTTCCCAAAATTTGAGCAAAGCCAGGAGTTACAGCCTCTGCCACGATTTTACAGAGTGATTCTGATTGCATACTATAGACCACAACGCGATCGCATTTTAGGGATTGATATACAATTCCGACGCTGGCTTGGAGTAAATCCTCTTCTGTATTGATTTTACACAGTTTACTAAAAAATTCAGTGGGCAAACTATTTATTTGATTACCATTAGACGAAATTCCTGAGAGTGAAAGTGAAGACTCGATATTCATAAAGGTGTCAAGAATTAATAGATTTTTAGTATGAGTTTATTTATTTTTTTGTTAACTAAAATTTAAGGTAATAGTGTATGGCAAAAACCGCTAAAATTGCTCGACTAGAACTTTAGCTAATGTTGATTACCCTTTGCGGCTGACTGAGGGATAAATCTCTTAGATTCATTGATAAATTCCTAAATTAGTGTTGCTTCTCTTAACAACACTAGAGGTTTGGTTCGATGGAAGACTTAAAAATAAACTTTTAAGTAAGAAAACGTAAAAACCAATTATTATAAGGCATTGAAACACATGTATCTATTAGTCAGCCGTTGCCGTAATATCTATGTATAATTACTGAGTATTCTATCGTATTTATGCCAATAATTTTGACTGACTTGCTTATTTTATATGATTTAAACGCTCATTGTAATCTATTTAACATTGGTGGTTTAGACTGCTGATTTTGAAATTTAAGCTTTAATTGTTCTTGAAAAACCAATTTATCAGGTTAGCAAGTTCTACTGGCTGTTCAAAATGAACATTATGACCGCTACCGTGAACTATTCTGAGTTTAGATTGACAGCAGAAACTAAGAATTTTTTGATTAATAGTAATGAATTTTTGGTCAAATTCTCCGACTACGAGTAAAAGTTGGACATTATTCGCCGAAAGCTGATGCCATAATGAAGGTTGCATACCTGTTCCCATCTGACGTAGTGACTGAGCGAGCTTAAGGGGATTATTTTTTAATTTCTTGGCGATTGCATGAAGGTAATTTGGGTGTTGGCGAAAAGAACTAAATAGAGGATTGCAATACCATTGATTAAGAAATATTCTATAATCCTGTGATTCTAATTTTTCTGCCAGTTTTAAGTCTTGTTTAATTCGGCGATCGCGCTCTGTTTTAGTTGCTAATCCTGGAGAAGTAGATTCTAAGATAACCTTTTTAAAATAATGAGGAAAATAAATAGTTAAATACAGAGCAATTCTTCCTCCCATTGAATAACCAAATAAAAAACATTGATTAATTTTTAATGTTTTTAGTAGTTCAATTATTGCTTGAGCAAGGTTCGGCATGGCATAATCTCGATCCTGTTTTACTTCTGTATTTCCATGACCGGGTAGATCGATTAGTAAACAACAAAATTGTTCCGAGATTAGAGCAGCCACTTCCTGAAAATCATGTAGATTTCCCATGAAGCCATGCAAAAATAGAATAATAGTTTTTTTTCTATCTCCGACAAAAATATAATTAAACTGATAGTTAGCTAACACCTTTAAATCCCACATTCGGCAGCCCTATAGATGAAGCACAAAAGAGACATAGATTCAGGAGCATGAGCATTGCTCAGAAGTAGCTAATTATCCAGAATCTAGAGCAGCAAATAAATACAATTGAATTCCTACAGAACTTTGACTCTCTATGTGAGTAGAAATGTTAACAGGAATAGAAATTACAAACATCAACCATTTAGGAATAGTCGCAGGAATAATTGATGAACTATAAATAGTAGATCTTATCAACCAAAAATTAGTCATAGATGAACAAGAAATAGTTAATTCAGGAGAAATAGTCAAGGCAATTATTCTAAATGGATTAGGTTTTGTTTCCCAAGTTTTTTGAAGAAAACTCCTGTTTTCAATGTGGATGGGGTTTAGCGATCAAATTATAAATTAACGTGAGCGTCCAACGAATTTGGATTCGTTAAGTCTGAAAGAAACAATTTGTTCCCTAAGAGTTCGACAGATTTTATTTGGGGTTTAATTCTTCATTAATAGAAACGAAAGAATAAGCTGTTCGATGATTCTCGATTGCCTATTCTCTCTCTCAAAACTAGTCAATTTTGGACTCAGCAAACTCACGTTAAATTAGGACATTACATCCTCTAATAACCTATTTGGCTACAACAAAATTAACCAGCTTATTAGGTACAACAATTACCTTTCTGATTTCCTTACCTTCTAGATAACGCTGGGCAATGTCTGATTCTGTAGCATATTTCTCCAGAGCTGACTTATCAGAACTGGCAGGGACTTGAATCGTACCGCGAGTTTTACCCATAATTTGCACTACCAGGGTGATTTCGTCTACCACTAACGCCGAGGAATCGACTTCTCGCCATTGCTGATGATGAACTGATTCCGCATTACCCAAATGACTCCATAATTCTTCGGCAATATGGGGAGCAAAAGGAGCAAGTAACAGAACTAAAGTTTCAATTCCTTCTTTATAAACAGGGGATTTAACACATTTAGAATCTTTGAGGGCATTGCTCAACTTCATTAATTCTGAGACAGCAGTATTGAACTGATAATCTCCATTTAAATCTTCAGAAATTTCTTTTATTGCTGTGTGAATTGCCCTACGTAAATCTTTTTCGGCTTTAGAAAGTTCTTCAGAAGACTTGGTAACTTGATTAGCATCATAACTAGTTACTAAAGCCCAAACCCGATTTAAAAAACGGAATTGCCCTTCAACGTCAGCATCATCCCATTCTAAATCCTTCTCAGGTGGTGCTTTAAACAGAATAAACATTCTCGCTGTATCTACACCATATTTACTTAAACCTTGTTCCAGACTGACACCGTTATATTTAGATTTAGACATTTTCTCAAAGAAAACATCTAATTTATCTCCTGTTTCAGGGTCTTTTGGATCATCAGGATTGATATCTGCTGCGGGAATATATTTGTTAGTTTTGGGATTTTTATAAGTTATTCCCTGTACCATCCCTTGAGTCAACAGTCTTTCAAAAGGCTCATCAAAATTAAGCAAACCGCGATCGCGCAATACTTTAGTAAAGAAACGAGAATAAAGCAGGTGCAAAATGGCATGTTCAATCCCACCTACGTACTGATCCACAGGCATCCAGTTATTGACTTTATCTTTGTCAAAAACGATATCAGTATTATTGGCATCGCTGTAGCGCAGAAAATACCAAGAAGAATCAATAAAGGTGTCCATAGTATCGGTTTCCCTTTTAGCAGCTTTACCACAACAAGGACAATCCACATTGATCCAGTCTTCTAACTGAGCTAAAGGAGAACCACCACGCCTTGATAATTCTACAGATTCAGGTAATTCCACAGGAAGATCCTTATCTGGTACAGGAATAGTACCACAATCAGAACAGTGAATTACAGGTATAGGACATCCCCAATATCTTTGACGAGAAATTAACCAATCTCTCAAGCGATATTGAACTCTGGCTTTACCGTAGCCTTGTCGTTCGGCATATTCAATAACTTTGGTTTTGCCCTCTACTGAAGATGTACCATCAAACTGCCCCGAATTGACCATAATCCCCGGCTCAGTATAAGCATTTGGTAAGGGCGATTGGTCAATCGCCCCTACATCGGCATCATTGGGAATAATTACGGTTTTAATCGGCAAACCTTTTTCAGTCGCAAATTTAAAATCTCTGACATCGTGAGCGGGAACACCCATGACCGCTCCTGTGCCATATTCATAGAGAACATAGTCAGCAATCAAAATGGGCACTTCTTCGCCGTTAAAAGGATTAATTGCTTTGCCCCCAGTTAGAATTCCTCGTTTGGGTTTATCTTCAGCAGTTCGTTCTATTTCACTTTGTCCTTTAATTTCTTCAATAAAGGCTGACACTGCTTCTTTTTGCTCGGCAGTCGTTACTTCAGGAGTCAAAGGATGCTCGGGAGCAAGAACTACATAAGTTACGCCATATACAGTATCTGGACGAGTAGTAAATACGGCTATCTTGTCATCTCGACCCACGATGGGGAATTCTAAATAAGCACCAACGGATTTACCGATCCAGTTGGCCTGCATGGTTTTTACTCTTTCAGGCCAACCTTCTAACTGCTCTAAATCTTGTAATAATTTTTCCGCATAGTCCGTAATCTTGAAGAACCATTGTTTAAGCAGTTTTCGTTCGACGATCGCCCCAGAACGCCAAGAACGTCCCTCATTATCTACTTGCTCATTTGCCAATACAGTTTGGTCAATGGGATCCCAATTAACCGCAGCTTCTTTTTGATAGGCTAACCCTGCATCCAGAAATTGTAAAAATAGCCATTGCGTCCACTTGTAATAGTCGGCAGAACAAGTAGCCACTTCCCGATCCCAGTCAATGGAAAGTCCTAACTGCTTTAGTTGCGATCGCATTTGAGCGATATTTTGGTATGTCCATTTTGCGGGAGGAACACCGCGATCGATCGCTGCATTTTCTGCGGGTAAACCAAAAGCATCCCAACCCATAGGATGTAATACCCGATAACCCTGCATTCTTTTGAGACGAGCAATTACGTCAGTGATTACGTAGTTACGGACATGACCCATGTGTAAGTTTCCTGAAGGGTAGGGAAACATCGAGAGGGCATAAAATTTTGGCTGGTCATTTTTTTCAGGAGTTTGATCAATTCCTGATTCTTGCCATTGCTGTTGCCATTTTTGTTCTATCTCTGCTGCGTTATATCGTGACTCCACGACTGGGTTTACTCCTAAACTAGATTGCTATAGTGAAATTTGATAACTCTTCAATAGTACATTTTACAGTTTAAAAATGACCCTAATATATTTAGGGGTAGACCAGGAAAAGCAAGATTATGACTCGATTGAGAATAAGTCTGACTCCCAAAAAAATTGTCAAGAAAGCTGCTGCTGCTGCTGGATTAATGGTATCAATTACAGGAGTGGCGATCGCCCTCAATTGGACTTTTTTACGTCGTATCATTACTTATCCCGACAATCCGATTACTAAGGTGGATTGGTATCAGCCTTTAGAAACTGTCAAAGGCAACCCTTCCAAGCTACCCAAAGGAACTTCTACTTCAATTCCTCAAGAAAGTCTCAAAGAAATTACCGCCTATGCTGAAGCTGCTAATTCCTCTGCTTTATTAGTAATGCACCGAGGAAAACTTATTTGGGAACGCTATTGGAGAGGATTTACTCCAACTTCCACCTTTAATTCTATGTCAATGTCAAAAACCATTATGGCACTGCTAATTGGCGTGGCGATCGCAGAAGGACATATTGAGTCAGAACTGGAACCAGTCGCCAACTATATTTCAGAATGGTCTAAAGATGAGCGAAGTAAGATTACGCTGCAAGACTTATTATATATGCATTCTGGTCTACGAAATAGTGATAATACAGAGAACTTAGGCTCTGATTTAGTGCAAATGTTTGCTAGTACTGATGCTAATGCCGTAGCTATTAAAATTCCTACTGTTCAATCTCCCAAACAGGTTTTTGATTACAACAATGCCAATACCCAAATATTAGGTGAAGTTTTAGAAAGAGCGACAGGAGAAAGATACGCTGACTATCTCTCAACTCGTCTGTGGCAACCTCTAGAAGCTAATAATGCCAAAATATGGCTCGATCGCCCTCAAGGAAATCCGAAACCTTTTTGTTGTCTATTCGCAACTCCTAGAGATTGGGCTAGAGTCGGTCAACTATTACTTACCAAAGGTCAAGTCAAGGGTAAGCAAATTATTGCCTCAGATTGGCTAGACAAAATGATTCAAGCATCTCCTCTAGAGCCTAAGTATGGCTATCATGTCTGGCTCAAAGCGCGAACAAAAGGAAAAACTGAGGTTTATGATCGCACTGCTTCCCAACCTTTTTTGGCTCAAGATACTATTTACTTGGATGGTAAGTCACGCCAACGAGTCTATGTTATTCCTTCTTATGATCTAGTTATCGTTCGTATTGGCGAACAACCAGAGCAATGGGATGATGCGGTGATTCCGAATACCCTAGTTGGTAGTCTATTAAATAATCAAGAATAGGTGATATTTTTGGTAATCAGTACAAAATATTATTTTGGTAATGGTAGAAAATAAGAGCAAAACAATCAAGGTAGTTGATCGACAGGCAGCTTTAAATGCGATCAAAAACGCCACCGAAAATACATCAGTAATCATCGATTTTGATGAAACGCTCTTGCTCAGAAATTCCACGGCTGAATATATAAATAGTATCCGTCCTCGTTTAGTAGGATTTATTTTAATAATTATTTTGAAAGTTTTTCGACCTTGGGCTTGGCTACCTAAGCCATTTCGTGGGGATAAAATTAGGGACTGGTTTTTGGTTGTCATTCCCACAATATTATTACCGTGGACAATTTTCTTGTGGCGAAAGAAAGTTATCAAATTAGCTCAAGACCATGGTAATTCCGAAATAATTAAAGCAGTAAATAATAATTCTAATTCTCCAATCATTGTTGCTAGTTTAGGATTTAACTTCATCATCAACCCCATACTGCAGCATTTACCAATTAGACATGACCGCTTGATTGGCTGTGGGTTTTGGCAGGGGATGCGCGATCGCCGTAAGGGTAAATTATTAATGATGCAAGAAGCATTATCAGAGTCGGAAATCAAATCAGCGATTCTAGTTACTGATTCGAAAGACGATCTACCCTTATTACAAGTTGTAGACCAACCTTATCTAGTTATTTGGTCACTAGCAAAATATATCGACCCCTTTAGTGATTTTTGGTTGTTTTCTTGGATAAAGAGAATTAGAAATAAATAGGTTGAGCGATCGCACAATTAACTATTAACCATTAACCATCAACAAAAATGCTAGATTTAGCCAAAATAGCCGGACAAATTCCAGGTATCAGCCAGCATATGCATAAGGAGGCGATCGCGTCTCGTCAGAGATTAGAGTCTGCTCAAAAGTTACAACAGCAAGCTGCTAATAGACAGGCAAAATTGATTCAAGAACAAACTGATTTCCGCGATCGCTTATTATTTGCAGCAGCTACTCCCATCGAACCTTTAGATCGCTGTTTTGAGATTCAACCAGCTCCTTACAGTCACAGTGTTTTTGCTACAGATGGTTCACAAATTTCCCCTTCCCATCATGAAATCGCTTATTGTTATCTAATTAACATTGGTCAAATAATGCTCCACTACGGGCAGAGTTTACATCCTTTGTTAGATAGCGTGCCAGAGGTATTTTATAAAACTGAAGATCTTTATGTATCAAAGCAATGGAACATTCGTTTGGAAGAATGGATGGGTTATCGGCGTACGGTTTCAGAAGCTGAAACTTTAGCGGAGATGGCTTGTAATTGGGTACTACCACCAGGGGAACATCATGAGATTCCTAATCTGGCTTTAGTTGATGGTTCGTTAATTTATTGGTTTTTAGATGGTTTACCGATTGAAGCGAGAGATAAAATCCTCCTGCCAATTTTAGCTGCTGGCGAACGACTCAGAAAAACAAATATCCCCATGATGGGCTATGTCAGCGCTTCTCGCAGTACCGAAGGACTCAACTTCTTGCGTTTTCAGACTTGTGAATACGAACATCCTAACTGTGTAGTTAATTGTGGTGATTTAGATGATAAATACCCTTGTCAGAAAATTGACGGTCTACGAGACTCAACTTTTTGGGGGAATCAACTACAACCAGGACAAAGAAGCCCTCTATATCGCAGTAATTTACGCATTCTCGATCTCTATGAAGAATCCCAAAGAGTTTATTTTTGCTATGTCAATATGGGTGTAGAAATAGCTCGCCTGGAAGTTCCTGCTTGGGTAGTAGAAGATCAGACTTTATTTGAGCAGTCTTTAAGCATCGTGATGACACAGGTACAAAAGGGTTATGGTTATCCCGTAGCACTGGCAGAAGCACATAATCAAGCAGTAGTTCGAGGAGGCGATCGCGCCCGTTTTTTTGCTTTGTTAGAACAACAGCTGATTAGGGCTGGTTTACGCAATGTCGGCACATCTTACAAAGAAGCTCGCAAACGTGGCAGTATTGCCTAATATCGCTTTGCTCAAGTGAAAAAGCAAGTATAGCACTACATATAGCACTACGGAAAAATATCAATTACCCAAAGAGCACAATAATAATCGGATTTAGTATTTATAGCTTATAGCTTATAGCTTGTAGCCTATAAATTATAGATAAAGATTTACCAACAGCTATCGCCTTAGATGACTGACATTTGTTACAATTACGGCGTTAAAATAAGATCTAAACTATTCATTCATTGAGCCAACAACCATTAGATACTACAACCCTTAGTGATCCCAGCCTCGATACATTAACTCAAGAGCTAGCAGCTATTCAGCAAACTAGTTCTAAAAGAATCGCTCTACTCGGTTCTCGTCATGTACCAATCATGCACCAACAGCTAATTGAAATGATGAGCTACGCGCTAGTTTTGGGGGGGAATCGGCTGGTTACTTCGGGGGCTATTGGAACAAATTCGGCAGCTATCAAAGGTGCGATGCGTGCTGATTCTAACTTGCTAACGGTCATTTTGCCTCAGAGTTTGTCTCGCCAACCCCAAGAGTCAAAAAAGCAATTAGAGACAGTTGTTCACTTAATTGAAAACTCCAAAAATGATAGTTTGTCTTTGGGTGAAGCCAGTGCGATGTGTAATAGAGAGATTATTGCCCGTTGTCAGCAGTTAATTTGCTTCGCCTTTCATGATAGCAACACGCTTTTGAAAACCTGCCAAGAGGCGGAAGAACAACGTAAAATAGTTACTCTATTTTATTTTGATTAAATAATTTTGATTAATTTGTTAAATTTCTGATATATGAATTTATCTGTCAGTGCAATTCTGCTCTACTCCATAGTTGGGGCAGTCATCTTGGTGTATGTACCTTTTTTAGTTGTTGGCTGGGGTCGATTACAAGCAGGATACGATCAGTCAGCACCCCGAGCCATGTTTGATAAATTGCCGCCCTATGCTCAAAGAGCCACTTGGGCACATCAAAATGGTTTTGAAGCTCTGACGATTTATGGTCTAGCTGCTTTAATGGCTTATGCTACTGGAGTTGATTCCGACTGGGCAAAAATTGCCGCGATTGCCTTTTTGGTAGCTCGTTCGTTATATCCTGTATTTTATATTCTCAATATTCCTATCGGGCGATCGCTCATGTTTGCGATTGGCTCTCTTTCTGGCTGGACTTTATTCGCTTTAAGCATTTTGCAAGTAAGCAATTAATCAATAAATTAATAATTATTAATTGGCAACAGTCTATCGTTTAACTATCGTTTAACTTTTGTTTTAGGTGGCTTTTTTTGGAGGCGATGTTTATGGTGGGAACTAATCAAATCGCTAATAACATGGCTCATTGCACCTAATTCTAGACCTAGGAACAAAGCAATAGTTTCCTCTAAATACTGATGAGTTACTAGGTACAATCTTTGTCGCGCGAAGTCTTGCCAATTCCACGTAAAACCGAAACATAATTGGGCGATCGCCACTCCAAAAATACTGATCGACGCCACAATTAAGAATAAATATAATACTCGAATACAAGTACCAATGATTAGACCATGGGAAAATATAGAGCGATGGCGGAGAAAATTACGGTAGGGGAGCCAGATACCCTTTAAAAGTCCCCAGCGTTTATATTGGATGGAATGAATATCTAAATCAGGTCCAAACATCAAACCACTAAATAAAAATCCTCCAGAGAGAATCAAAGTGACTTCTCCGTTGCGAGTAAAACCATAAGTAATTCCCACTATCCAGGGAAGGGTCCAAAGAGTAATGCGATCGTGTGTGATACCAGAAGGCATATTTTACAGAGGCTTTAGGATTTAAGTCTTTTGCTAGGGTAATGGAATTTTAGGGCAATGAACAGTGAATAATATACAAAATTGTAATTCCTAGATTAAATACAGATAGTCTGATACTTTATTAGTCTGACTGTAATATAGACTGCAAACCGAAATTTAATCTTGTCGAACGGATAATTGGCAATGTCTTCTTTAGATTCAAGTAATAATAATTTAGATTGGTTACAGAGGGGAACAAGTGAGATCTTTCCAGATCGCCAAGACTCTGCCGATCCCGATGAGAATTTGACTCAACGCCTAGCTCAAAGCGATCGCCCGTTACGAGTTAAGCTAGGCATCGATCCCACAGGTACGGATATTCATCTGGGTCATAGTATTCCTTTCCGTAAATTACGCGCTTTCCAGGATGCAGGTCATACAGCAGTAGTAATTATTGGTGATTTTACCGCTCAAATTGGCGATCCCACAGGTAAATCTGAGGTTCGTCGTCAATTAACCGCAGAGGAAGTAAAAGCTAATGCTCAAAGTTACTTAGATCAATTACGTCCTATTTTAGATTTTGATACTCCAGGACGTTTAGAAATTCGCTATAACTCTGAGTGGTTAAGTAAATTAGACTTAGCCCAAATTCAAAACTTGCTGGCGACGATGACCGTGGGGCAAATGTTAGCTAAAGAAGGCTTTGCTGAACGCTACAAACAGGAAAAACCGATTTTTCTCCATGAGTTTTTGTATCCTTTGATGCAGGGTTACGATTCTGTAGCTGTGGAAGCAGATGTAGAGTTAGGAGGAACTGACCAGAAGTTTAATATTGCAGTTGGCAGAGATTTACAAAGACGCTTTGGTAAACAGACTCAGTTCGGTTTGTTACTGCCAATTTTGTTGGGTACTGATGGAGTACAAAAAATGTCTAAATCTTTAGATAATTATGTTGGACTCCAAGAAGATGCTCTTTCTATGTATTCTAAGTTAGAGAAAACTCCAGATAGTCTACTTAAAGATTATTTTGAATTACTTACCAATATTGATCTGTCAGATTTGCCTGATAATCCTAGAGAAGCACAGAAACTACTAGCGATTGAGGTAGCATCACAGTTTCATGGTCAGGACGCAGCTTTAAAAGCCAAACAAACTGCGGAGCAAATTGTGCTTCAAGGGAATACCGCAGGTGGCGAAAACATTCTCGAATATTCTTTATCGTCGGTGCAGTTTCCTGCCAAGCTATTTTACATCTTGGGTGCTAGTGGCTTATGTAAAAGTAGTGGTGAAGGTAGAAGACAAATACAGGGAGGGGCAGTTCGTTTAGAAGGCGATCGCCTTACTGATGTTAATCTTACTTTTGATTCGGCTGATGATTTAGCCGGAAAAGTGTTACAAGTAGGCAAGAAAAAGTTTATTCGCTTAGTTTCCTGAGAAATAATTAGTAATTAATAGTGAGAATTGGTTTTTTGCAGTTGTGGCAATCAAGTATGCTGGCGATAATGGTCATTTTTATAATGCCAATTGAACTAGTTAGCAGTGAAGTTAACCATTCATCAGAAGATAGTTTTGTATGTCCTGACAATCTTCAACAATTAACTTCTTTATTGCTCCAAGATTTACCTAGCTATAGTAATAGAGTAATTCAAAGAACTCAACCAAAAAACAGACAAGCAGGAATTAGAAACTATATTATCACTGCTAGCCAAGCGGAATTTGAACCTCTAAATTTACCTCATATCCAATACAATTCTATTAATGCCCAAAAACCAGAACAAGTCTTTTTTACAGTTTTAGAGAGACAATATAACAACAACAAAATAACTAAAATTCGAACCTATTATTGGCTATTTTTAACTCAAACTAGTGATGGTTGGCGCATGGTAATGATGTTTTCTCGTTTTGGTAATTCTAATACCAATAACCCTCCTACACCACCAATAGAAACTAGCAACGGTATTATTGGTCGCGGAGTTCAACTGTGGTTAAAGGATTGTCGTGCAGGAACAATTAGAGCCTCAAATTAAAACCTTAAATTAATCATCAGGGCTTACTTGTTGTTTCTGCCGATTGTTAATCTTCCATAGTGAGCTAGAAACTAGATTAGTAATAACATGAGCAATTACCGGAACAACTAAATTACCAGTAACTAAAGCACAATATCCTAGAGCAAAACCAACAACAGTAGCCCAAATAACATAGGGCCATTGCCCTGAGCCACTAAGATGTAGAATCCCGAATAACACGCTAGAAACAATTACCGCAGCCATATTTAAACCTAAGGCTGGTAACATTACCCCGCGAAATAGTAATTCTTCACTCAATCCTGGTAACAGCCCTAGCCAAATCAGATCAGTCCAAATTAAAGGTTTGATTACTAGCTCTAAATACACTTCGGCACTACGGCGATAAGCTGGCCACAAGCGGTAAACAATACCACTGGTAACTGAGATTCCCAATGCCAAACCGAAGCTCCACAACAGGGCTTGAGAATTAAACTCTACGGATAATAGTTTAACTCCTCCCAACTTTTGCCAAATTTTGGCAACCATCAACAGGAAAATAGCAGTTATACCCATGAAAACTAAAATCTGGGTACGACTGAGGGGTTCAAATTCGGAATTATTAGGATTTGCCACTGTTTTCTGATAAACGACGAAGGGAAGATAGGTCAGGATTTAAAACTCGAAAATCGATGCCAGCCCTCTGAGCTACTAACACACCTAGTGCTTCTAAGTAGGAATTGACTGTAATTACTTTAATACCTAAAGGCTCTGGAGGAACATATATTTCAGTCGAGTTGTTTGTCACTGCAATAATTTGTGTTGAAGAGTTACTAAGGCTCAAAATACCGCTACCACCACAAGCACTATAGGGCACGATCGCTACATTAACTGAATCTGCCCACATGACCTCTGGAATTGACGATTTAGTCTCTGTTATGAATTGTGGCGCGCGACTTAAGCCAACGATAACACAGGGTAAAAACGTATATCCTAGTTCTTCTGCCGCTGCACGGGGAGATATATCAGAATCAACGGCTAAAGGTTTCAGTGCGGGAGCATGAGCAGCGGGAATTTGAAAATTACGCACAATTAAGTGTGAAATTACTGCTTCTGCCCCTGCTAGGTGATCTACTCCTTCGCCATGACGATAGTTTTGTAATTCTGGACTATCCTCGTCATCGGGGAAACGAGCTACTACAGCGATCGCTTCTGCTCCTGCCTGACTAATTAGCTTCTCTGCTGCTCTAAGTAAACTTCCAGGATTACCGATAGTCCCCCAGCTGGCACCAGAATCGGCGGTACGTAATTCAACTGCTAATGGAGCATCAGTAATTACATAATCAGTTAAATTTAGCCCTAAGGTTGCCCTAGTAGCATCGGCGGCTTGGATATGTCGTAGTCGCAATTCAGGTTCGATACCTCGATCAAGTAGCAAACCGACCTTATTTTGCCTTACGGGACGCAAGCCCCATTGGTTGGCAGCAAACCGATCTAAGCCATAACCTTCGACATAGTAAGTATTATCTAACGGCCAATAAAGTTGCGCTCCATTAAGGACATTGGGATGAGTAATCAAACGATCACCCATATGGGCGATCGCGCGGGCGACGGGGAGAGCATCTCCCGCATAGCCACCGATTGCCGCTCCTACTCCTGTGGGAACAATCAGAACTACAGTAAACGGGGACATATAGTAACAATTAGTCTGGGACTAATAAAATCAACTTTCGCGCGTAACAATCGCTTCTACTGTCGCTTTCTGTTTTTCCTTGTCTACCTGAGTAACAGCCCAGCGTAGAGGTTCACCCTCTTTTTCCAGTTGTGATTCAATTTCTTGTTGCAGTTTTATCGGAGTTTCCTGTAGGTCAATTTCGGCAGTAATAAAGTGGGTAGTCATTGATTCTCTAGTTAGCTATCAGTTATGTATCTTCTAATCTAAAATGTGCAGATTGTAAAATATAAGGTAATAGTTAATATTTTTTGATTATTTATTAAGTGTTTGTCAGTTTTCTCAACAAACCCAAATAACGACCTACTATTTAACTACAGTTGTAATTAAAATTATAGCTGACATCTAATTTGATGGGTGTCTGGGGAGTTTGTTGAACTTCTATCAAAGGAATGATCAACATAATAATACTCTAAAATTATGAGGCGTTTTTATGAAATCTCTACATCTATGCTTAATATTTTTAAATATTTGGACTATTCCTAGTCTAGCCATAGGAGAACAATTATCTGTTAGTACGAATATTAAAATTAATGATCGAGCTAATCACATTTACTCTTTAGCAGCAGAGTCAGAAGAAACTGTTGATCGAGAAATTAAGGTAAATTCAGACTCTGAAACTGAAGAAAATTCTGAATCAGAACCAGCAGAAACAACAAATGAAGATGATTCTGAATCCGAAAAGCAAGAGAATTCTAAATCCGAAACTACAGAACAAGTTAAAGAAGCAACGCCAGAAGAAATTGCTCGCTTAGAAAAATTTGCAACAGCAGATCGACTATATCTAGCAGGAGATAAAGCTGGTGCTGCCAAATTATATCGAGAGGTTAAAGAAGTATGGCCAATTGAACAGGAAAAGGCTACTGAAAAAGACGAAGAGACTCCTCAAGTCTTTGATAATCCTGCTGAACTTAGCCCGGCAGGAAAAGTATTTTGGCGCAACTATCAACAGGGAAAAAAACAACAGCTTGAAACTAAAATTCTTAGTTCCTTAAAGTTATTAACCACTAAAGAGCCTCAGTTTATTCCTGGTCATATTCACTATGCAGAAATGCTCAAAATGTATGAACGACCAGCAGAGTCGACAAAAGTTTTAAATAGAGCAGTCAATCGATATCCCAATGAACCAAAATTGCTTCAAGCTAAGATCGATGCCGATATCGCCGATGAGAAATGGCTTGATGCTTCTATCTCGGCACGTCAGTTTGCTTTATTTAACCCTGATTCGCCCGAAGCAGAAAAATTTGAGCAGTTAGCTGATGAATACCTAGCACAGTATCAAAGTAATTTGCGTTCCAAACTAACTTGGAACGCTATCGGTAATGCGATCGCCGGAACAGTTGGTTTTGCTTTAACGGGAAATTTATTTGGACCAATTTCAGCCATAGACACCACTGCTACTTTACTTCGAGGAGAGTCTGCTGTGGGAGAAGCTACCGTTAAGCGAGCAAAGAAACAATTGCCACTGATTGAATCAGAAGAGATCGTAAAATACGTTGAGCAAATTGGTCAAAAAGTCGCTACTGCATCAGGAAGAGATGAATTTGATTATGAATTTTATATAGTAATGGACGATCGACTAAATGCCTTTGCTCTTCCAGGGGGAAAAGTGTTTGTCAATGCTGGTGCAATTATGAAGACGGATTCTGAAGCCGAGTTAGCAGGACTATTAGCTCATGAAGTTGCACATGCAGCCTTATCCCATGGTTTTCAGTTAGTTACTCAAGGTAATCTGACCGCTAATGTCGTTAGCTATATTCCATATGTAGGGAGCACAGCTACCAGTTTGATCGTTCTAAACTATAGTCGCGGGATGGAAAAACAGGCAGATACTTTTGGCACCAAAATTTTAGTTAATGCTGGCTATGCTGCGGATGGAGTCCGTAATTTGATGGTTAAGCTCCATGAATCCCATGCAGATGAAGATAATCCTGAGCCACCCGCCTGGCTATCCACCCATCCTAATAGCAAGCAGAGAGTAAGCTACATGGAGAATTTAATTGTGGAGAATAATCTTAACCGCTATGCATACGAGGGAGTAATTCGACACCAAGAAATCAAAAAGCTAGTAACGGCACAGTGGAAAGAGTACGAAAAGTGTGTTGAGGAAGTAGATGATATCGAGGGAGCTAAAGAATGTGCTGGTAATAAAAATCAAGAAGAGAAGTTAGAAGAAAATGATTCCCAAAATGAAGAAATTGAAATCAATGAATCTCAAAAAGAGCAAAGCTCTTAGCCGTTAGCTCTTGGCTATATTTTTTGGTGATAATCTAAGGAATAATCCGATAACGTTACTCAAGATTGGCATTTTCCTATCTTGAGCTTCATCTTAGTTCGTAATTGATCGTGCAAACTGGGCCGAGAAAAAGGCGATCGCCAATCTCAAATTTAAAAAGAGCGATCGCGATCTCCAGTATCTGAGAAACAAATCTTAGATATGTTTACCCTGGGCGATCGCAGGTTGCTCCCAATGTTCTAAGAGTAGCTTGTTGCGCTTGAGTGATGCCAGTGATGCCAGTGATGTTCATCCCTTCATAAGGTCGTTTTGCCCTCAGCGTCTTTAGGCACTTACCCGTCTTGACATCCCAAATCTTAATCGTCTCATCAGCACCACAACTAGCCAGAGTTTTTCTATCTGGACACCAAGATACAGACCAGATTACAGTTTGATGACCCCTGAAGATATTGAGACACTCTCCACTAATCGAATCCCATAGCCTCACTGTTTGGTCACCAGAACCACTGGCTAAGGTTTGTCCATCGGGACTCCATGCCACAACCGAAACATAATTGTTGTGTCCAGACAAGATCTTCAAACATTCCCCATTACGGGGATTCCAAAGCCTCACTGTCTGATCATGAGCTCCACTGGCTAGGGTTCGTCCATCGGGACTCCATGTAACGGCTGGGACTCTATGGTCATGTCCTAGTAATATCTTTAGGCACTGACCGCTAAGAGAATCCCAAAGCCTTACCGTTTGGTCACCAGACCCACTGGCTAGAGTCTGCCCATCAGGACTCCATGCTAACGACCAAACGCAATCGCCGTGTCCCGACAAAGTTTGGAGACATTGACCAGTGTTAGGATTCCAAAGTCGAACTGTTTGGTCATTAGACCCACTGGCTAGAGTTTGCCCATTAGGACTCCATGCTACTGACCAGACCCAATCATCATGTCCCGACAGAGTTTGGAGACATTGACCGCTAAGAGAATCCCAAAGTCGAACTGTTTGGTCACCAGACCCACTGGCAAGAATTTGCCCATCAGGACTCCATGCTACTGAGCAGACCCAATCATCATGTCCCGACAAAGTTTTGAAGCATTGACCAGTGTTAGGATTCCACAGCCGAATCATTCGGTCGGAGGAGCCACTTGCCAGGGTCTGCTCTTCTGAACTCCACGCCACTGACCTCATTGAATTGGTGTATCCTTGCCAAGTTCTTAGACATTGACCAGTGCTGGAATTCCATAGCCGAACCGTTTGGTCATCACTACTACTAACAATGATTTGGTTATCTGGACTCCATGCTACTGATATAACCCAACCGCTGTGTCCCGACAAAGTTTTGAGGCATCGGCCACTGAGAGGATTCCACAACCGAATCATTCGGTCGTAGGAGCCAGTTGCTAAAGTCTGGCCGTCTGGACTCCACGCTACTGACAGAACCCAATCGCTATGTCCCAGTAAAGTTTTGAGGCATCGACCAGTGCTAGGGTCCCACAGCTTCACTGTTTGGTCTTCACTGCTACTGGCAAGGATTTGCCCATCGAGACTCCATGCCACTGACCAGATCCAATCGCTATGTCCCAGTAAAGTTTTGAGGCATCGACTAGTGCTAGGGTCCCACAGTTTCACCTTTTGGTCAGCAGACCCACTAGCTAGGGTTTGTCCATCGGGACTCCACGCTACTGACTTCACTGAATTACTGTGCCCCAGTAAAGTTTTCCGGCATTGACCGGTACTAGGGTTCCACAGCTTCACTGTTTGGTCAGCAGACCCACTAGCTAGGGTCTGACCATCGGGACTCCATGCCACTGACCAGACCCAATTGTCATGCTCATCCAAGGTTTTGAGACATCGACCAGTGCTAGAGTCCCACAGCTTCACTGTTTGGTCATGAGACCCACTGGCTAAGGTTTGTCCATCGGGACTCCACGCTACTGAAAAGAGCCAACTGCTATGTACTTGACAAGTCCAATGGGGTTGACCATCTGCGACTTGCCACAGGCGAATCTCGCCCTTATTATCTCCTGTTGCTAGGAGTTTGCCATCGGGACTGAAGGCTACACATAAAACAGTGCCAAACGTTGCTGTGAAAATGGAGTTAGTGAGATCGGCATGGGCAAAATTAATTCCCTGTAGTTCGACTTGTTGCAGGCAAGCGTGCCAGATACTCAAACCAGAAAAATCCAAGTCAGTCAAATCTAATCCCAGGTGTAGACAGAGGTTAATCAGATTGCCACCACCATAGTTAGATAAAGGATTGTCGATTTGTCGCAAGGTTTGTAGGAGGTTCGACACTTGCTGTTTGAGAGCAGTTACCGCTCTAAACGTTTTTTCCCATTCCCTAGCAATCGGGTCGAGAATGAGTCGCACTTGAGCGTCACGCACGTATTCTTTGACAGTAGTTTTAAGCAAAGCATGGCGGGTAAACAGATCGAGTTCACCAGTGGTTAATTCATTGACGATTTGTTCAATTAGGCGATCGCCGACATACTCCATCACTACAGGCTGCTGAGTATAGCAACCTTCTTGCTGCTCAATCAGGTTTCGCCAGCACAAGGCTTCTAATCCTTCCAATAAACGGCTTCGCGGCACTGGAGGCATTAGATCTTCTCGCAATTCTTCTACCGTCGTCCATTCGCGATTTATCGCTAACCAATACATCAGAGTTTGTTCTAAGAGAGAGAGGCGAACAAATTGTTGATCGAGAAGTTGGCGCACCCCGTTGAATAGCACCGTTCCTTGAGCCAGGAAAGTAGAAACATTGCTGTCAAATAAGTCTTGGATAGAGGTGGCAGCAATCTTGAGTGCCAGAGGGTTGCCTCCATAGATATCGATTAGAGTTATTCTTTCTTCAGCAGAACCAAATAAACCTTTTGCGGTTAGTAAAGCATCGGCTTCTGCTTGCAAGCCAGATAAACAGAGCGATCGCACGGGTAATTCTATCCCTTCCTGACTGGCGATTACTCCAGGTTTTTCGCGACTGGTAATCATCAGGCAACTTCGATGGGACATTTCTCCCACTAGTCGAAGTAATTGACCGTAGTCTTCATAGCCCGCTCGAAATTGACCTGGCTGCTGAGGCTGCAAAATTGCTTCGAGGTTATCGAGAATTAGTAGGAATTTTGAAGCACGCAGATAATCTAGCAGGTATTTTAGCTCTGGGCGAATTTCTTGTTGGTTAGATATCAGAGGCAGGATTTGAGTTAATAACTCTTCTAATGATGGAGCGTTGCGGAGGCTGCGCCAGATAACACAATCAAATTGTTCTTGAATCTGCTGGGCTAATTTCACTCCTAAAGCGGTTTTGCCAATGCCACCGATGCCTAATAGTGCCACAAGACGGCAATTATCTCCTAAAATCCACTGGGTCAAAGTCTGGAGTTCGTCAGTCCGTCCCAAAAAGAAAGAGACATCGGGAGCTTCTCCCCAGTCGGTGAGATTTTGAATTGGCAGCAATGAGTGCTGACGAGCTTGATACCGTTCTAAGGCTTGTCGAAAGTTAGTTTTACTGACTTTTTCCCCTAATGCTTTCGAGAGTGACCGCCAGAGTTTTGGACCCACATCCCGCTTAACATAGCTCACCGAGTAGCCAGATTGCTCGGCAATTTGTTCGTAGGTATAATCGGCGATCGCACCTGTAACGATAGCAGTTTCTACGTCACTGAGATATCGGTTAGCCATAGCAAAAATGGCTGCATTAGCAGTATCAAATATCTCCTCTGATTCCAACACGATCCTTCTTCGAACATTCTGATACTACAATCCTACCTGAACTTTCCAGAACTAAATGCTTAAACTCCATAACTTTCCTGCAACGACAACTACAAAAATCCTCATTATCTTGGAAATAGGCAGAAAATAAGTAGTTTATTACATTAGGTACATCCAAATTAACCAGCTTTACGTATTAACTATAGACAGTAAAAATCGCTTATCGCTTTGCAGCTAATAACTGAGCAGGTAATTGGTTTTTCGTCAGTTAAGAGCTACTGAAGTAAAAGTATTCCTATTTTTAGCTCTTAGAAAAAGCGATTGGCTTCGCCACCTCCCTTTGGGAGGTCGCATCAAGTCTTCTGTCAAAACTTTGTTTATTCTTTTTACATTTCGAGAGGTAATTATCATGCTTCAACTCAGCAATACAGTACCAAATTTTACCCAGCAATCTACTCAAGGTAAGATCGATTTCTATGATTGGGCGGGAGATAGTTGGGTAGTATTCTTCTCTCATCCAGCAGATTATACTCCTGTTTGCACCACCGAGCTTGGCAGCGTCGCCAAACTCAAGCCCGAATTTGATAAGCGTGGTGTTAAGGTCATTGCCCTAAGCGTGGATGATGTTGAATCTCATCAGGGCTGGATTAATGACATTAACGAGACTCAAAACACCGCTGTTAACTACCCCATAGTTGCGGATGTAGATAAGTCAGTTTCTAACCTTTATGGCATGATTCATCCCGATGCCAATGCGAAAGTGACAGTTAGAACTGTCTTTATCATCGATCCACAGAAGAAGTTACGTTTAACTATCACCTATCCACCCAGCACGGGACGCAATTTCCTGGAAATTCTGCGAGTTATTGACTCACTGCAGTTAACGGACAACTATAGCGTGGCTACCCCCGTGGATTGGCAGGATGGAGAAGATGTGGTGGTAGCTCCTTCTATTCCTACTGAGACAGCTAAACAGAAGTTTCCCAAAGGTGTGACGGAAATCAAGTCTTATCTACGTATGACTCCTCAACCTAATAGATAGATAAATTCCTGCGGAATATTGGAGATACATCAAGGCAATCGCCTTGAGCATTAATGGCTCGATCTAATACAAGATTTACTCTGCTGCTCTAAAGTTTTTAACTTTACTCATCACCTTAAGATTCAAGAGATACCAGTCATGCGAATTGCTCAGGATATTACTCAATTAATCGGTCACACACCGCTGGTGCAACTCAACCGAATTCCCCAAGCTGAGGGATGTGTAGGACGGATTGTGGTTAAGCTAGAAGGGATGAACCCCGCAGCCTCAATCAAAGATCGAATTGGGATTGCAATGATTCAGGCAGCAGAAAATGCCGGACAGATTCAGCCTGGAAAAACGATCCTGGTAGAGGCAACTGGAGGTAACACGGGTATCGCTCTAGCGATGGTGGCAGCGGTTAAAGGCTATCGATTGATCGTAACCATGCCAGAGACGATGAGCTGGGAAAGGCGTATTCTGCTGCAAGCCTATGGCGCAGAGTTAGTTCTAACGCCTAAAAGAGAGGGGATGAAAGGGGCTATTATCCGTGCAGCAGAAATCCTGCGAGAGTTGTCAAATGGTTTTATGCCCAATCAATTTCAAAATCCTGCTAATCCTAACATTCATCGCGAAACCACCGCTCAGGAACTTTGGGCAGATACAGACGGACAAGTAGATATTTTGGTAGCGGGCGTGGGTACAGGCGGCACTATTACGGGTATAGCTGAATTTATCAAGCAACGAAAGCCAGAGTTTAAAGCCATTGCAGTCGAGCCTCAAAATAGTTCTGTGCTATCTGGCGGTGAACCTAGTCTTCATAAGATTCAGGGGCTGGGTGCAGGATTTGTACCTCCCGTACTGCGAACTGACTTACTAGATGAGGTCATCTCGGTGACAGATGACGACGCGATCGCCTACAGTCGTCGTCTTGCCAGAGAAGAAGGCTTGCTGTCTGGTATCTCCACTGGTGCAGCACTCTGGGCTGCGATTCAGGTAGCCAAGCGTACCGAAAATGCCAACAAGCTAATTGTCATGATTCAGCCTAGCTTTGGAGAGCGTTATCTGAGTACCGTTCTGTTTCAAGATTTATTGCAGTCTGAAGGCGCAATTGAAAGTGATGGATTCAGGCGATTGAGCTTCGCCCAGGCTTCGTGATTGGGCTTTGCCCACCGCTAAAAGCGATTGGACTCCGTCCAGGCTTCGCGATTGGGCTCCGCCGACCGCCAAAGGCGATTACCCGCAGGGTACGCTTCGCGATCGCTTGTCCGGGGTTGTGTAGATGTAAATAAACCAACAACTTTGAAGAATCTTTATTTAAACGAATTCTCTAGAGAGCTAACGATCAATATGACATCAATTAACCAAAAACACAAATATATGACTAAGGAGAACCAACGATGGAAGTTACTAACGACGCACAAACTAATAATTTAACTACTCCAACCGCAGCCTTACAAACCAGTCAAGTTTCTGATTTTGACACTAAGTTGCCGATACATGATGCCTTGGCAGTATTAGAGCGAAATGAAGATGGGGTTGAATTAACTTTAGATACAGAACTCACCCCAGGAGCTTATACCGTTTGGTGGGTGGTTTTTAATAATCCCGAATTCTGCGTAGACGGTTGCGGTAGTGATGATTTGGAGCGACCAGAAGTTAATGCCTCTTCTTTTTGGGCGACAGGAGAAATCGTCGACGATGAAGGCACGGAAAACTTTAGCGTACAACTTTTAGAAGGAGAACTTCCTACTGGTTCAGACCAAGTTACTTTGGGAGATGGACTAGTGGATTCTTTCTCGGCTGAGATACATCCCATTATTCGTTCTCATGGTTCGGTTATTCCCGGACTAGAAGAGGTACAAACCACTACCTTGAACGGCGGTTGCCCTCCTAATGAATGTGAAAATCTTCAATTTGCTGTCTTTCCAGCAGTTTCGGATGCTACCCAAACAAATAATAGACAAATTGTTATCGCCAATCGTGCTTCGGGCAACATTTCTATTCTAGACGCTCAAACAGGAGAGGAGCTAAGAACGGTAGACTTGCCTTTTGGAGAAGGAGAAAAGCCTCCAGAACCCATGTACGTTTATCACCTACTCAGCACAAATGAAATTATTGTAGACGATCGCGCCAATAATCGAGTTGTTTTCTTTGACCAAACCACTTACGAAGTCACTCGTACTGTCGAAACAGGGGCAGGCAACTTCCATATGTGGGTAGATCCCCAAGAGAAGCAACTGTGGGTAGTTAATGACCTTGACGTTGCCTTAACCGTTGTCGAGATAGAAACAAACGAAACCACCAAAGTTCAGTTGCCCGAAGCAGCGATCGGGACAAATGCCATACCTCATGATGTTATCCTCGATCCTTCTGGACTTTATTCTTACGCCACGATTCTCCGTGAGGATAACCCCGATTCCGACCTATTGGTAAAAATTGATACCGCAACCTTTGAGATTCTCGATACCGCTGAGGTAGGTAAAGATCCCCACCTCTCCCTAGCACCAGAAAGTAATTTACTGTACGTCCCTACTCAGAATAGCAATCGCATTGATGTCTTTGACAGGAGAGGCACGGAGTTAGTTAAAGTTGACTCCCTCGAACAACCTGGCGTTCATGGTATTGATTTCAGTCTCGATGGCAGATACCTCTACACTACCAATTTACCTGGTGGTGGTCCCAATGGGTTATTTGCGATCGATGCCCGCACCAATGAAATTGTTGGTGATCTCGACGGTGTTGACACCCCGTTTCCTACACCCCATAATGTCTGGTTGACTGGAGATGGACAGAGGCTATTTATGACTCATTCTGGTTCAGAAGCCAGTCAAGTTAGCTTCTACTCTCTTGAAGATCCTACCCGTCCTGTTTTGCTCGACTCGGTTAACGTTAACGGTCTCAATCCCTTTAGTTTAGCTTTTGCTGCCCCCATGCAAGACGATTTGATTGTGGGTGACAACGATAACGATCGTCTCCGAGGAGGCAACGGTAACGACCGAATATTCGGCGAAGATGGCGATGACATTCTCCGAGGAGGCAACGGCAATGATAAGCTTTTTGGTCAAGAAGGTTATGACTCTCTCTTTGGCGGATACGACAATGATGTCTTGATTGCCGGTGAAGATGATGACCTGCTCAACGGCGGACACGGCAATGATGTCCTGATTGGGGTTGGGGTCGAATCCTTTACCCCTGGAAAAGGTGAATTTGATGTCTTTAAAGGCAGCAAAGGGAGCGACACCTTCGTCCTGGGAGATGCTCTAGAAGTCTACTACGATGACGGCTTTGCCCAGACGATGGGCTTGAAGGATATGGCATTGATTAAGGACTTTAACCTCGATGAATCCGATGTAATTCGGCTGCATGGGAGTGCTGATGACTATCAATTAAAACAAATAGAAACGTTTCGCTTGGGAACTGGGATCCTTTACACGGTTGAAGGTCAAGCTCCTGAACTGGTTGGCTTTGTCCAAGACGTAACCGAGCTGGATTTGTCTAGTAATGCCTTTGAATTCGCAGTTTTTGCATAGAGTTCACAGAGCGATCAATCAAGGGAATGATATAGCATTACGCTTTAAGCTTAGGACATAAGATATTGGTTCAAAGGGAACAGGGAACAGGGAACAGGGAACAGGGAATAGAAAATATCCTAATATTTTCTCGTAGTGCTATACCTACTAGTCTGCCAATTTTGTTTTGATGGATGCGGAAAAAGTAATGATGAAATTCCGCACGGCTAATGCAAATGATATTGAAACGCTGTCAGCGATCGCTATCTCTGCAAAGGCTCATTGGGGTTATCCTTTCTCGTGGTTAAAGCTGTGGGAGGAGTTCCTAACGGTTACGCTTGAGCAAGTCGAGAACAACACCATCTTCGTATGCGAGCTACAAGGGAAAACTGTTGGATTTATTGGAATCTCTGCTCAGACTAACCGAGCTGAAATTGAACACTTATGGGTCTTGCCTGAGTTTATGGGCAGAGGCATTGGACGAGCCTTATTCCAACATGCCTTGGAATGGTGTCGAGCTAATGCTATTGACAAACTGAAAGTTGTTTCAGATCCAAATGCTCTGGGATTTTACCAGACTTTGGGGGGCAACGTTGTTGGGGAGGAATCTTCGATTCCCCAGTCACGAGTTTTACCCGTGCTTCAGTTTTCTATTGATAGCTCAGAAGAGATCTAGAAACCTACATTTCGCACGTTACAAATGAAGCACAATAGATTATCGTAAAAATCGCTAATTTTGCCAAATTTTCATTGTCACATCTTGAACTATTCTTGATTTTTCGCGATGACATGATTTTGTCTCAAATCACTAAAACTATTTCAAGGCAATGGTTTTGAATGAAATTTATTAGAAGTATAATGCAACTCGCGAAATGTGGGTAGAAATTAGAAAGTTGCGAAATATTTAAGCTTTATCCACCTCGTTGAACTCAAATATGGCGAAGATCAGTACAGTCAAAAATTAAGTCTATTTGCTTTGATACAAATTACGAGGGTCTAAAGCATCTCGAAGTCCATCTCCTAGCAAATTAAACGCTAATACAGTCAAAATAATTAATAAAGCTGGCGGAATAATTAACCAGGGTTGCAATACTAAAATCGAGGCATTGGTAGCCGAAGATAATAAATTCCCCCAGCTAGGATCTTTGATGGGGATGCCTAATCCAATTAGGCTTAGAGTTGCTTCTGCAATAATAAAACCTGGAACAGCCAAGGTTGCAGAAATGATAATATAAGTAGCCGTTTGAGGTAGGATATGACGCACAATAATATATAGAGGGTTGGCTCCCATTGCTTTGGCAGCTTGCACAAATTCCTGTTCTTTAAGCGATAAAACTTGACCTCGAATAACCCGTGCCAAACCAGACCAACTAATAAGTGAAGTGATCAAAACAATTAATAAAAAAGTTTGAGCACCACTTAAACCAGGAGGTAAAACTGAAGCCAAAGCTATCAAGAGATAGATGCCTGGTATGGTCATCAAAACTTCCACCACCCGCATTAACACCGCATCAATCCAACCGCCAAAATAACCAGAAATACCCCCGATCAGCATTCCTAGGGGAAAAGAGATAGTAATTCCTGCTAGCCCGATAAAGAGACTAATCCTGCCTCCAAATAACAAACGACTGAATAAGTCTCTACCCTGTTCGTCAGTTCCTAAAATATTAATTTTAGCTGCTCCCAAAGTACCAAATAAATGCCGTTTCAAAGGAATTCCAGGCAAGATAGTGACTGATTTAAATTGGGGAGGTAAAGGTAAGGAGATTTCAAATAGATTGTAGGGTGTGCCCTGAACCAAAAAGCCAAGAGGAGCAGGATTTTCTCGATCGACGATTAACAGGCGATCGCCTGTATTAATATCAGTAATTCCTTGAGTGGTAGGAAAAACATAGGGGGCAGTTAATTTACCATCAGCATTACGCCAGTGAATTGCCGTGGGAGGCAATAAAGAACCGTCACTTTGAGAATCATAGGGGGAGTAAGGCGCGATAAAATCAGCGAAGATAACCGAAAAATAAAAGACAATTAAAATAGTTGCTCCCAAACGAGCGAGAGCATTTTTTTTCAGTTTCTGCCACCAGTTCATAAGTTATGTCTCAGGTAAATTAGCTTCGTTATGATAATTTGTTTTGAGCTGTCAAGGATTTGAAGTCTCTACAGGACTGACTTTTGCTTTATACAATAATTTCTGATCTTGTTTATAGCCCACATAACGTACTTGTACCAGATCTCCCAATTGGGCTGTCCCCTTAATTAATTGATGATACTGAGGATCGTAAGCTATTTTATCTCCCACAGCAGCAATGGCTTGGACATTCCAGTGCTTCAAAAGTTGTTCTAGAGGTTGTAATAAGGGTAATAATCTTGCCGCTGGTAGTTGAGGATTTCTACAGACGGCAGCAACAGCAGTTGGCCATTGTAATAACCAAGATTCAATAGTTTCTAAACTTGCTTTCTGGAACTCTGCTTCCAAAAATTCTTGTTGCACCAGCATTTCATGCTGGAGTTTCTGATACTCTTGTTGACAACTAGCAAGAGCATCATCAGCTTTGTGTTCTTCATGTTTAATCTTAGCGGTCGATTGTTCGACAAAAGTCTCTACCAAACTATCAATCGAAATATTCAGAGCTCGAGCAATTTTGGCGATCGCACCAACAGATAAATTGAGAATTAAACCCCGTTGGATTCTAATCAACTGTAGTCGGGCAACCTGAGCTACGCTACTGAGTTCGTCAATATCAGAAATATTTACCTGCCTCATCAAATCTTGAAGCAGTTGCTTATTTGTTTCGTATGAATAGTGATTCATCTTAATTTTTAGCTAGAAAACCGTCAGAGAACAATCAATAAAGATTGAGAAATAGTTTTTTAGTCTTGGCCGATCAATGTTTATTGTAGGGTGATTTTTCCTGTGTTAACATTGTGGCGAAAAAATAGATTTACCTCCAAATCGAGCTCAAAAAATAGGAATGGAGATGCAACAAGAATGACCGCTGAGTTGACTCCTAATCAAATATCAGTTAATCAATTTACCGCTTCAAAACAAATTCAACTATTCAAAGATCTCAAACAAGGTCTTTTTAGTGGTCAAGTAATTATTAAAGACTACCAAGCTAATGTTTGGACATTTTTTCTCTACTTTGGCAGAATTCTTTACGTAACAGGGGGAACTCATCCAGTTAGAAGATGGCGTCGAAATCTTGCTGTTTTTTTTCCTCAAATAACGGCTCAGTTATCACAAGAACTGGCATCTACGATAATTACAATTAGTCAAAAGCAAATTATTAGTTGGGATTACCAACTACTTTACTTGTGGGTCGAACAAGGAAAAGCTAATCGCGAACAAGCAACTAAAATGATTCGCTCCATAGTCACAGAAGTCCTGTTTGACATTACTCAAGCCCAAGATATTGTTTATTCCTTCATATCTGAATCGGAATCAACAGAATTTAGAATTGCGATGATCGATTCAGAACAACAAGTTATTGAAGCTTGGAAAATTTGGCAACAATGGCAACAAACTAAAATTGCTGATAGTTCTCCTAATCTGGCTCCCATAATTAAACAACTGGAAACTCTACCAGAGAAAGTAGGTGAAAAAACTTATCAAACATTGAGTAGATTTATGAATGGTAAACAAACTTTAAGGGATTTAGCCATTCGTAAACAAACTGATTTAATATTAGCAACCCGCTCCATCATTCCTTATATCCAACTAGGTTTAATCGAATTAATTGAGATTGACGATTTACCTTTACCAATCAAAATTCTGACGACACCAAATAAACAAGCATCACCATCCCAACCGGGTGAAGTAGATAATATTGAAATATCTTTTGCTACTGGGGAAAATGATTTAAATCAGGAGATTAAACCAGAAAAAAATAAATTATTAGTTGCTTGTATTGATAAAAACGCCATAATCTGCCAAATAATCAAGAAAATTATTACTAATGCCGGATATGCTTATGTCAGCTACAACGATCCTTTACAGGCGATCGCTGCTGTTCTTGATAGTAAGCCGGATTTAGTATTTATTAATGTTGAGCTTACAGAAATTAGTGGTTATGATGTTTGCAACGAGTTACGACAACTCGAATATTTTCATAAAACTCCCATAATTTTATTTAGCAAAAATATTAACCTGGTAGATCGGATGAAAGCGAAAATGGCTGGTTGTTCTGAACTATTTAATCAGCCTCTTGACGCTAAATCTCTACTTAGTACAATCGACAGATATGCCAAGATATAAATCTCTCCAGAAGAGAATAACTTAACAACTTAAATATTTTGGTTTTTCACCTTTCTCTATCAAGCGATCGCGAACAGATTTATGACACGATCATTTTATAGAGACTACCAGAGTTTTGTCATGGCGAAAAATGAACAAACTATACACCTCAATCATCCTATTTGCTAACATAAATCATCTGGATTAAATATATGTGAATTTATTGGCTCGAAAGAGTAAAAATAATGATCAGCAGTAATGACTCAAAGAGGTCAAAATTACCAAGAGGGGGATACCCGATATTGCTGTTGTTAACTTTAATCAGTTTCTATTTAATCTCTAGAGAAAATAATTTAGTAGTAGAATTGCATAATCGAATTGGAGAAATACCTTTTTTAGTATTTTCTTTAGCGGTAGCTCTAGTATTTTGTCTATGGTTAATTCCTGGTAGTACTAATTTGATGACTAATTCGGCGGCGGGATTAGCAGAAAAATTACTGGGAACAAAACAGCGTACTCTAGTGATTAATTCTACGACTAATTTACCTGAATTATTCTTGATGTTGAGCTCATTTGGGCTAGAAAAATTGGGAGGAGTAGCCACTCCTCTGGGGTCGAATTTTGCCAATATATATTTAATGTTTGCGATGGCGCCAATAATGGTGATGAGTAAATGGTTATTATTAGGTCAATTTGCTCGAATAAGGAATTTTATCGAGCTGCTTAAAAAAGAAAGAAAGCTGGTCATTTGGCATTTAATAATCTCATTGACGATGTTGACCTTTTCGAGTGGAGCTTGTTGGTCAATAACTGGCATATTGCCGCTTATGACTTGGCCCCAAAATACATTAATACGGACAGGTAATTTTCTCTTAATAGGAGGATGTATCTGTTTGATGGGCATTGTAGTTTATTTCTTATTGGAAGAAAGATTAAAAAGAAAGCGTCCAGAAATTTTTGAAGAGATAGAAAGCGAAGATTTTACACCTAGTTGGCTCAAGTTTTTCTTGGGGACTGTTGGAGTTATTTTATGTTGCTATCTTCTGAATTTATTTTTTATCGCCTGTACTGAACTTTATGAGCCATTATTGAAATCATTCTTTGGAGCAGCAATTTTTGCGTATCTACATTACTTTATAGGAAGTTTGATCTCCTCTTTGCCAGAGACAACTATAGCTGTAAAAAACTATGAACGTCTAAATTCTTCCGATCTGAATACAGCATTATCTTCAGCTAGCATTTCAAATATGAGTAATCTTGGGATTGCATTTTTGGGAAGTATTTTAGCTAGCTTATTGGTCTCATTAGGCTGGATTTCAGAATTGTAAATAAGCAACAATTGTTCGTTTGCAAGAGTTCTATTCTCGCTAGAATATTCCTCAAAGCTGAAATCAAAAATCATGAGCCAAAAAACTAATCGACGTAACTTCCTTATAGGTAGCGTAGCAGCAGCAACAGTTATTGGCAGTCAAGCTCTAACGAAAAAATCAACCCCAGCCTCTTCTTCAACAGTTAAATCCATGCCAGAAAGAGTATTAGGCTCCACTCAGGTAAGCCTACCAATTTTGGGCTTGGGTGGAGCGGGGCGAACTCCCATTTCTCATGAAGGTCAAGAAGCCGAAGCCATTGCTTTGATTGAGAAGGCGTTAGAATTAGGCATCAAATATTACGATACCGCAGCCAGCTATGGACCTTCAGAAGAACGCTTTGGTAAAGTTTTACCGACGTACCGCGAGCGCATTTATCTTAACAGTAAAACCGCAGCCAGAGATTACGATGGTGCTTGGCGAGAATTAGAGCGGTCATTAGAACGTCTCCAGACAAATTATCTCGATTCTTGGCAGTTACATCACGTTTCCTTTACTGATGAATTAGATACCATTTTTAGCAATCGAGGGGCAATCAAAGCGGTTGAAGAAGCTAAAGAGCAAGGATTAATTAAATTTTCGGGAATTACAGGACATCACGAACCAGAAGTTATTGCCGAGGGGTTGCGTCGCTATGATTTTGACACAACTTTGATCTCTCTCAACGCTGCTGATGTTCATCATCCTCGCCCGTTTTCCCGTATCGTCTTACCAGTAGCACGAGAGAAACAGGTCGGTGTAATCGCGATGAAAGTCCCCGCCTACGGTAGATTGCTCCAACCCGCTCTTTTATCTAGTATGGAACAGGCTATGGGGTACAGTCTCTCTTTACCTGGAGTAGATTGTTGCATCATAGCTGCTGAAAACCCCGAACAACTAGAATCGAATGTTACCGTAGCACGCAATTATACTCCTTTAGACACAGCGCAGATGACCCAAATAGAACAATTAACTATCGACGCTGGAGAAGACGGGGCGTTCTTTCGTCGATGGACTTAAAACACGCTATGGGAATCATAAAAGCTTTAATTATTTATGGTAGAGATATTTTGACTAATTTAAGTTCGGCGATCGCTAGTTCAAGTTCGATAGTCAAAAAAACTACCAACAGGATATCAGTTTGAACAGCAATAATAAGTAAAGCGAGAAAAACCGTTAAGCACGTTTTCCACTTTCTCCATTGAGCACAGCAGAAGTAATTAGATGGGCTATTCTTAGAGCTTCTGGCACATTTCCCTTATCTGTTAAACGTTGCAATATTCGAGCTGTCAAGACTGCACTCAGCCCACAAACCTGAAAATAGAAAGGTGGCTGAACCTGAATTTCTCCTGCTTGGGCTAAGATTTGTAATCTTTTTTCAGGCTCAGGTAAAAGAGAAATTGCTGCTTTCATTTTCGACAACTTAGGGAATTTTCTCATCACAGCGACACAGGGTAATTGTATTTGTTGAGCTAAATTAGGTAGCTCGATTAAATTCAAACCTCCCATGCTAATCCCGTCTAACAAGACCAGATGAAGTTGAGCATGAAATTTACTTGAGAGCAGCATTTGGGCTAGTTGCTCGGTGCTATCCCATCCGTCAGCTTGTATATGTCCCCACAACATTCCTTCAAAACGAGTTAAGCTACAAACCACTCCCGCAACAGCAACCGGCTTGCTTGTATGACGCTCAAAAGGAGCATCATCAAAACCAATCACTCTAATTTGGCGATTATGGCGTAGAAGAAAGTCCAGTTTTTTTTCATTCACGGCAAACAGGTTAGATATATTTCGGTTTCAGGGGCTGAGTAGCAATCGATACTGTTGATTAACTTAACATTGAAACCAAGAGTAAATATATTCCTAAGAGAATACGTAGTAATCTCTGATTACTCCGCCGTACAACGACGGAGCCTGCTCTGACCGTTGGTCAAATATCTTCATCTGTAAGCGAGGTTCAATATGCCCAAATTGTCACCCTGGAAAGAAATTAGTGGTGATGAGATGTTAGTTCTTGAGGATTTTCGGGAACTATAAATATAGTTTAAATTGTAATTTTAGCTAATTAGTATTTAGCCTCTAAGTAATTAGACTCGGGATTGATATCAAAAATATCGATCAAAACATCAACTAAAGTGACATAATCCAATCAATCAGAATATTAAATCATTTATCTGGCTTATTTTTATCTTTAAACAAATATAATTGCTGATTTTTACTATTTTTATCTTTATTTATAGCTAACATTTTTTTATTCTAACTAATACATCTAGATACTTGAAAGTTGTTTTAAGTTGTATAAATTAATTCGATTATGAATCAATCATCCTCCAGTAGTCTAGTAACAAATACTGATAATAATATTTATCCGATTGAAGTTTTAACGCAATTATCAGAACAACAACTAAGTGGTTGTTTAGAATTAACAGCTAATTCTGTAGTTTACTATTTCTATCTTTACAGAGGAGTAATTGCCTATGCCACCAATTCTATTAAACCCTTTGAAAGATTAGAAAGACATTTACGCCGTTTAAGTCATCAGATTCCCAATTTAAAAGGCGATTTTCGTAACTCTGTTAGTTTAGTTTTTGATGTTGAAGCTGAGAATTATGTTGACAACCCAACTGATTATAAAGCTATCTCATGGATGGCTACTGCGGGACATATTACTAAAGAACAGGCAAATATATTAATCATAAGTCTAGCTGAAGAAATACTAGATTCTTATTTAATTTTATCTAAAAACTATCAATATCAGTATTTAAAAAATGCTCAAATTAAAGAACCTTTGGCAAAATTAGACATAATTAATCTAATTCAAAAATGCCAAACTAGATTAAAATTATGGCATTCATTTTTACCACAAATATCTTCTGCTTATCAACGTCCATACTTCTTTACTAAACCCGATGCCTCAGCAGAGCAAAAAAAAATAGCTAAAATTTTGAAAGGATTTAGTTTTCGACAGTTAGCTGCTATTCTAAATCAAAATGAGTTAGTAATAGTTCAAAAGTTTTATGCTTTAATTATCAACAAAACTATTGTTATTCGTGCTCCGCAGAGTCCTTTTGACTTACTTCCTACGTATTCAGCCGAAACTGCCAAAATTTTAGAGTCAACTGTTTCTCAAGCGACCAATACAGAAGTCAAAGCTGAGACTAAATCTAGTGAACTAAATTTTGACGATCTACCAGGACAAAAAGAAACAAAAAAACAATGGAAAATAGTTTGTATTGATGATAGTCCGTCAATTTTAAAAGAAATTGGTCGCTTTTTAGAGGGTGATGAATTTTCTGTATTTCCAATTACCGAACCTCTAAAAGCTCTGATGAAAATTATTAGAATCAAGCCAGATCTTATTTTACTTGATGTTGGTATGCCCAATATAGATGGATATAAATTATGTTCTTTAGTCAGAAAATATTCTGCCTTTCAATCAACACCTATTGTTATGGTAACAGGAAATAAAGGCATTATTGATCGTGCTAAAGCTAGACTCGTAGGAGCTACCGACTATATGACTAAACCATTTACTCAATCAGATTTACTCAATATAGTTTTTAAGTATTTGAGTTAGAGGTTATAAAAATTACGATTTATCAACCAATACAAACTGAGGAATAATTAAAATCATGGTAAAAATTTTAGTCGTTGATGATACTCCTTCAACCAGACAATTAATTTCGGGATACTTGCAAGAAAATGGTCATCAAGTAATTGAAGCTGAGGATGGCAAAGAAGCGTTGGCTAAAGCTATTGATAATAGTCCTGATGTAATTATTACTGATGTAGTAATGCCCGAGATGAATGGTTTTGAATTATGTCGCAGTCTGAAAAAAAAGCCTGAAACTCAGGGAGCAAGAATTGTTGTTTGTACCTCTAAAAATCAAGATATAGATCGTCTTTGGGGTATGAAACAAGGTGCAGATGTATATCTTACTAAACCTTTTACTAGAGAAGATATTATGAAAGCAATAACCTCTCTAAATCTTTAGCTTCTGAGGGTAGGTAGAGAGTGAGAAAAATGATAATTAGTTATACAACTGTTTTACTAGTTTTAAACTAATTAATATTTTTTTACGGTGACTGATTCCAGCAATCTCAAATAGAAAGATATGTCAGAAAATCAAGTACAAAGTGAAAAAAGTAAATTTTTGTTGAACAATAAAATTAGTCTTCAGTACTATTTATTTTTTACTATTGTTCCTACCTTACTCATACCCTTATTAATTGCTTGTATTGTTAGTTATCAGATTATTCGTGACAACTCAGTTAAACAATTGAGACAAAAAGTAGAACAAGAAGCTTTATTAGCGCAAAAAAGTTTCAGTTTGGCAATTGATAGTGCTGTTGATATTTCGGTTTCTGTTGCCTCTAATCCTGCTGTTTTATCGGCTATTCAAAAGGGTATTCAAAAAGTAGAAACAGAGCAATTGAATTCCTTGGCGATCGCCGAAGCGGAAAAAAAATATGCCACAACTAAGACACTGATCAATGATACTGCTCTCAATAATTATCTGAAGCAAACTGCTGAAAGTTCGGGGTTGGCAGAAATATTTATTACGGAAAAAAACGGTTTTAATATTGCCTATTCTCAACTAACTTCCGACATGATTCAAAGCGATGAATCCTGGTGGCAACAAGGCAAACAAGTTGTAAATTATATTGACCAACCCAGTCTAGATCAATCAAGCAACAGCTTTAGTATTCCTCTGATTAGACAGATCAAAGATCCGCAATCTGGAGAATTTTTGGGAGTTATTAAGTCTGTTCTGCCCGTTAGTACTTTAGTAGCACTTGAAAGTGACAACTTAAAAAATATTAGTATCTCTGGCTCACAAAGTGTTCAGTCCATTGATATTAAACAAAAACAGGTTTTAAATACTTTTACTAGTCAAGGAAGTACTGAAAATTCAGCCATTATTGGCGGAGATGCGATCGCTGTAATTGGTGAATTTATTGCTCTTACCCCTCAGCCTGAGAATATCACTGAAGATCAACTTAATGACCTATTACCCGAAGACTCCTCTTTAAAAAACCTGAGGGTTAATCAATTTGAGTCAGTTTTAGACCAAGATGTTGTTACTATTTCCTTTATTTATCAGAATAAAGAATATACCCTTTCTCCTATTGCCAATACTACTTTAATTATTAGTGCTTCTATTGACCGCTCAGAGATATTGATCTTAGGAGCAAGAAGAATAATTATATTGCCATTATTAATCATTTTATCAATACTTTCTGCCATAGTGGCGATCACCATTTTGGCACGAAAAATAGCCAATCCCTTACAAGATTTAGCAGCTAAGGCAGAGCTAGTGGCATCAGGTGATCTAAACGTTATAGTCACTCCTTCAGGTAGCAGGGAAACAATAACTTTAGCCAACAGCTTTAACAATTTGGTGCAAAAAGTAAAACAACTTCTCCAAGAACAAAGTGTTTCCCTCGCAGAATTACAACAAGCTCGTAGCGAAGCAGAAACTATTGTCCAAGAACAAAAGCAAAAAAACCAAACGATTCAACTGCAACTATTAGGATTTTTAGATGATGTAGAAGGTGCTTCAGGTGGCGATTTGACGGTGCGATCGCAAATCAATGAGGGTGAAATTGGGATTGTGGCTGACTTCTTTAATTCGATTATCGAAAATCTTCGGGATATCGTTACTCAAGTAAAACAAGCTGCCGATCAAGTTAATAAGTCAGTAACTAACAATCAAGGGACAGTCAATCAACTAAGTCATGAAGCTCGTCAACAAGCTGAACAAATTAGTCAAATTCTCTCATCTGTAGAGCAAATGACACGTTCAATTCAAGAAGTAGCCCAAACTGCTCAAACTGCAGCTAAAGTTGCTCGCATTTCCTACGTGAAAGCTGAAGATGGCGGCAAAAGTATGGAACGTACAGTAAATAGTATTTTACAATTGCAGTCAACTATTGGCGAAACCTCGGATAAAGTCCAGAGTTTGGGGACAGCTTCGCAACAAATTTCCCGAGTCATTTCTCTTATCAATCAAATTGCCATGCAAACTAATCTGCTAGCAATCAATGCTTCAATAGAAGCAGCTCGGGCGGGAGACGAAGGTCGAGGTTTTGCCGTAGTAGCAGAAGAGGTTGGAGATTTAGCAACTCAATCAGCAGCAGCTACCAAAGAGGTGGAAAGTATTATTTCCAAAATTCAAGCAGAAATTGTGCAAGTAATGGAAGCGATAGAAGTTGGGAATAGCCGAGCAGCAGAAGGAACTCGATTAATAGAAGATACTAAACAAAGTTTGCAGCAAATCGTAGGAGTATCACGTCAGATCGATAGCTTAGTAGAATCTATCTCTCAAACAACTATTTCTCAGGCACAGACTTCGGAGACAGTAACTCAACTAATCGGTCAAATCGCTAATATTTCGGAACGCACTTCTGATACTTCTCAAGAAATATCTCATTCCCTCACATCAACAGTAGCGATCGCGCAACAACTGCAATCATCTGTAGACACTTTTATCGTAGAAAATTAAGGTTCTCTCTGAGGCTATTCACTATCACAATTACCCAACTTAACCTAACCTGAACTACTATAGACGATTATGTCCGAGGATAAAGAACTTCAAGTACGACTGCAATTTCTCGAAGAAGCCAGAGAATATATCGATGATATGGAGTCTGGATTATTAGGGTTAGGCTCTGGTCAAGTTAATCCCCAGCAGATTGATAGCGTTTTGCGGGCTGCTCACTCTATCAAAGGAGGTGCCGCCATGATGAGATTTCCCCATCTATCTCATCTAGCTCACCGTCTGGAGGATTTTTTTAAAGTACTGAAAGTTGGCAAAACCGATGCAGTTGACAGTCAACTTGAGACTTGGTTATTGTCTGGAGCCGATTTTCTACGGCAAGTTATTGCTTTTAATCGTCAGCAAATACCTGTCGATCAGCAGTGGTTAGAGGAAACAGTCAATCCACTATTTGATCGACTTCATGAACGTCTAGGAGATCCGCAACCAGAAGATGCGGCGGCTTTGCTATCGGCAGAAGTTGGGGAAGATATGAGTACCCTAATTTTTGAGACTGAAGTAGAAGAAACACTATCTCAATTAGAATCGATTGTAGGGGATGCAGATGTAAATAGTCTCAATCAAGAACTACTGAATGCAGCACAGGAATTAAGTGGTTTGGGAGAAATGCTGGAACTTCCTGCTTTTGCCGAATTATGTCAATCTACCATTGACCATTTAGAGGCTACCCCAGACAAATCTCGTTTAATTGCCACAGCAGCGCTCCAAGCTTGGAGGCGATCGCAAGCACTAATTTTAGTTGGACAAGCGGAGGTTATTCCCCATACTCTGCAACTAGAAGCGGAGGAACACGATGCCGATGTCAGAGAAACCTCTCCTCAATTAGAGCTTCTGGCTGAGGAAGCGGAAGAAGATTTAGATTTTTCGGAACTTGACCGCATCATTGAAACCGAGAATATCGAAGACGAAACTCTAGATTTATTTACCTCTCTTGACGATTTGGTTGCTACTCCTAAAAACTTAATCAACGCTGTAGCTAGCACTCCAATCGCCAGCCAAGAGCAGCCAGAAGTCGAACAAAATGTTATACCTCCTGCACAATTAGATGCTGTAGCTGTAGTTAGCGAGGAAAGAACTCAAACCATTCGCGTCGATGTTAAACAGCTAGAACAATTAAGTGATTTATTTGGGGAAATTGCGATAGAACGTAACGGTTTAAACTTACGCATCAATAGTTTGAACAATTTAGTTGATTTACTACGTCAAAGAATCAAAACTCTAGAACAATCTAACTTTAAGCTGCGTATTGCTTACGATAAAGTAGCAACTGATAACATTAATCTTCAATCCAACTCAGCCCAAGCTGGTAATAAAGCTATTAATGCAACGGTAGTTAATCAGGGCAATGTCATAACTGCTCAACCAACACTAGCCAAAATATCTCTTCTGCATCAGCCTCGGCAATATTTCGATAGTTTGGAAATGGATAGCTATAGTGATATTCATTTACTTTCCCAAGAAGTAATGGAAACTGTGGTTCAGCTTCAGGAAGTAGCTCAAGATATTAAACTGAGCTTAGAAGATACTGATAAAAATGCCAAACAGTTAGATCGGGCAAGTAAGCAGATGCAGAATACGATTACTCGTGTTCGGATGCGCCCCATATCCGACGTGCTAAATCGTTTCCCTCGTGCCTTGAGAGACTTAGAAATAAAGCATGGTAAAAAGGTACAACTCAAAATTCGTGGTGGTTCTACTCTAGTAGAACGCTCAGTCTTGGAAGTACTAAATGATCCCTTGCTACATTTATTTCGTAATGCTTTCGATCATGGTATTGAATCTCCTGAGGTCAGATTAGCAGCTAATAAGCCAGCCCAAGGCTCAATTAATATTAGTGCAGTTCATCGTGGTAATCAGACCATAATTACCATCAGCGATGACGGTGGTGGTATCGATATTAATAAAGTCAAAGCCAAAGCGATCGCTATGGGTATTGATGAAGCAGACTTGGCAAATGCTAGCAAATTAGAAATCTTAGATTTAATTTTTGAACCAGGTTTTAGTACCGCAGAACAGGTTACAGACCTTTCAGGACGAGGGGTGGGGATGGACGTTGTGCGAACTAATATTGAGCAAATCAAAGGTACAATCCAAGTAAATACTCAGTTGGGAATAGGTACCAGCTTCATTATTAAAGTTCCTTTCAGTCTCTCGGTAGAGCGAGTTTTGTTAGTGGAAAGTAATGGCATCTTAATGGCTTTTCCGACTAGCTTGATTGAAGAGATGCTGATACTAGATTCTCAGATGGTCAGCCACAATGAACAGGGTCAAGAAATCCTTATTTCCGAAGAAATAGAAATTAGGCTAATTCGCTTAAATCAATGGTTACACTTATCTAGTTTTGCTTACAATTCCGGCACTGAACTAGAAACTGAACCAACCATTGAAGAACCAACGGTGCTAATCATTGCGGTGGATGATGAGCGTTTAGTGGGAATTCAAATTGATCGCTATTGGCAAGAAGAAGAAGTTACGGTGCGTTCGGTGGAGGGTAATATTGCTTTTCCCCCAGGATTTTCAGGATGTATTGTTTTGGGAGATGGTCGAGTTGTACCTTTGGTAGATGCAATTGGTTTAATTAACTGGATTGAAACAGAACCCGATATTTCAACTTCTAGATTATCTGCTGTCGATCTCGAAGCAAGCAAAGTAACCCGAACTCCATTAGCTCTTCCTCGTCCTACGATCATGATTATCGATGACTCGATCAATGTGCGTCGTTTCTTAGCTCTAACCTTAGAAAAAGCTGATTATCAAGTGGAACAAGCTAAAGATGGTCAAGATGCTCTCGACAAAATTAAGGCAGGTGTATCTCCTCGAGCGATAGTTTGCGATATTGAGATGCCACGCCTCGATGGTTTTGGCTTTTTAGGTCGTCTGAAAGCTGAACCGCAGTATAAAAATCTGCCTGTAATTATGTTAACTTCTCGTAGTGGTGAAAAACATCGCCAACTAGCCATGAATTTAGGAGCAACAGATTATTTTAGTAAACCATTTAAAGAAAAGACTTTAATCTCTACCCTCAAAAAAATTACTAAGTAAACCCGTAAATTGTCAAAGTTATTCGTTTAGTTTTTGCTTCATGAACACCACTATTACTCCACCCCCCGATTCGCCAGAGGTTCAGGTAACAGCCCCTTATTTACAAATTCAACTAGACTCAGTTACCCCAGCTTTAATTCCCATGCAATACGCCCAGGAAGTTCTAACTCTACCCTCCAGGCGCATTACTCCCATGCCTAATTTACCTGATTGTCTCTTGGGTTTACTCAATCAACGTAGTCGTATTATTTGGGTAGCCGACTTGGGGCAAATGTTGGGGAAAAAGCCGATTAACCGCAATCTTCAGCAATATAATCTGGCAATTATTCGCTGGCAGAATATTCCTTTAGGACTAGTTGTGGCTCAAGTTAAAGGAGTAATCCGTCTGGTACCAGAATTAATTGAATCCCCTGCGGGCAATGTAGCAAAGAGTTTAGTCCCCTATCTCCACGGTGTTTATCAACGAGCTGACACTAACTGGTTGGTTTTGACCACGGAGGCAATTATTAATTCTCCTCTGCTTCATTCTCGTTGAAACATCAGTTAAGCAAATTATTATTGTCTAAAAATTATCTTATTTTAAACTTTATATTTACAATGGCTATTAACAATAAGGCACCTGAACTAGATCTCCAAACTGATTCCCTGAAATCAGATCCTACGCATCCAGAAGATAAGTCTGACTCTGACCCTGCCCCAAAACAAATAGTAGACACCAATCCCTTCTTTAATTTAAAAACAAAAGCCATTTTACTAGCGATCGCGATTGGTGTAATTCCCCTGGGAACAACGGGATTGCTAGCCTATGGTATTTTAAACCAATCCCGAACCAAGTCAATTAGTCAGGAACAGATTGCAGGCACTGAATTAACAGCAGATCGGATAAACAGATTAATTGATGACCGCCTGGGAAAATCTGTCAGACAACTGGGTTGGATACTACTGCTGGGAACAGCTACCACAGCAACCTTAGTGGGGGTGACTGCTTATTACCTCGCAAATCGGGCAATTCGTCCCTTGCTGGAGATTGATCGAGCAGTACAAAAAATTGGTCAAGGAGAATTTAAAACCAAGATAGCCATTGAAGGACAAGATGAATTGGCTCAACTGGGGTCGAACATTAACCAGATGGTCAACAAAATTACTCAACTGCTGCAAGCACAGACGCAAACTGCTCAACGACAAATGCAAGATCAAACTGCACTGGTGGAACGAGAACGTCAGCAAAATCAAAGCATACAGCAAGAACTCTTACAATTTTTGATGAGCATTGAGGAAGCTGCTAGCGGCAACTTAACCGTCCGAGCGGAGATTACCGATGGTTCCATTGGGATTGTGGCAGATTTTTTCAATTCCATTATTGAAAGCTTGCGGGACATTATCACCCAAGTACAAAACACCACTTCTCAGGTGAATACTTCTGTTAGTGCTAATGAAGGCGCAATTCGTCAAGTAGCTGATGCCGCTATTCAACAGACCACTCAAATCAGTCAGACTCTCAATGCAGTAGAGGAGATGACTAATTCTATTCAGCAAGTAGCTAAAAATGCTCAGACCGCCGCTGAAGTATCCCGTACCGCTTTTTCCACAGCCGAAACTGGGGGTGAAGCAATGGAGCAGACGGTTAATAGTATTTTACAACTCCGAGAAACCGTAGCTTCGACTGCTAAAAAGGTCAAACGTCTCGGGGAGTCTTCGCAAGAAATTTCTAAGGTGGTTTCCTTAATTAATCAAATCGCTATGCAAACCAATCTATTAGCAATTAATGCCAGCATCGAGGCATCTCGCGCAGGAGAAGAAGGACGAGGTTTTGCTGTAGTAGCAGAGGAAGTTGGCGAACTAGCGATTAGATCTGCCGAAGCCACCCAAGAAATTGAGGAAATTATTGACAATATTCAAGAAGAAACTCAAGAAGTAGTAGTGGCGATGGAAGTTGGTACAGCCCAGGTAGTCGAAGGAACACAATTAGTCGAGCATACCAAGCAAAGCTTGGATCAAATTGTATTAGTCTCTCGTCAAATCGACCAATTACTCCAGTCTATTTCCGACTCTACCATTGACCAAGCACAAACCTCTCAAACAGTTAAGCAATTAATGCAGGACATTTCACAGGTATCAATTAAAACTTCAGATTCTTCCCGCCAAGTATCTAATTCCTTGTCGGAAACAGTCAAAATTGCCCGTAATTTAGAAACTTCAGTAGGTACTTTTAAAGTTTAGAGTAGTTTTATTTTATGTTTAATCATTCTAGTTTGCGATCGCTTTTAGCGGTGGGCGGAGCCCAATCGCGAAGCCTGGACGGAGTCCAATCGCCTTTGGTGGTGGGCGGAGCCCAATCGCGAAGATCGGCAAGGCGTAAAAACAAAGCCGAGCAACCAATAATTGCTTTCCAGCTAGGTAGAGAATGGTTTGCTTTACCAATTTTGGCAATTCAGAAAGTTATTCCCGTCAGTCAAATTAATTATATTACGGGGGATTCTCAAAATAATCTTTATCAATTCAAAGATAAAAAACTAACAATTATTGATGTTGAGCAACATATTTTTGCTAATTCATCACCATCTAAATCATCAGTAACTACAGATTCAAGTTTATTGAAACAACCAGAATTAACTAGTCCAGTCTCATTTTCTTATGTAGCAATACTTCAACAAGAAGCAGAAATTTTAGCTGGATTACCTCTCAATTCTCAACCAGTAATTTATAAAGTCCCACCAACTGACTTTCAGGCTATAACTTCGACTGAAATAGGTAGCTACGATAGGCAATATATAGAAAGTAAAGTGACTAATATAGATGAAATTTCCCGTCTATTTATCTTAAATTTGCAGCAATTACTACAATTAATCAATTGAACTAGCAAAAATATTAAATTAGCTCTAGATAACCCATTTTTTAAAAATTGCTATCTGTTAATATCATCGACTTTTAGGGAACTATAAAGATTGAGGTTGATTTGTCAACTTGTATCGCAGCATCATGTTTTTTGCCGTTAATTAACAAAGATGAAAGATACCTATTCTTAATTAGTCTCTAACTCAACTTATGCAAGTTGAGCAGTAGCTTATTTAAAAACTGCGCTTGTTTTATAATAGGAAGTTTGTCATGACGACTGCCAAAAATGGAATTAGTCATCTTCGGACTCATATTCAACAATTTACTGCCACCAAACAACTTGAGCTTTTTGAATCTTTAAAAGAAGCTCGGTTTAGTGGTCAGCTCGTTATCTCCGATACCCAAAATCACACCTGGATACTCTATATGTATTTAGGGCGTATTATGTATGCTAGTGGAGGAGTGCATCCTGTCAGAAGATGGAGAAGACATATTGTTGCTTATTGTCCTGAAAGACTATCTCAGATTGAAGAAATCCAGTTGACTCTAGCTAACATTGCTCAAGAAGAATCGAGAATATCTTGGGAATACCAGCTATTATCGCTGTGGATCGATCAAAATAAAATTAGTTCCGAACAAGCTACCAAAGTAATCAGGGCTACCATAGTCGAAGTTTTGTTTGATGTTACCCAAGCAATGGAAGTTACTTATGAACCAATCAAAGATAATTTATTATCCACTCGACTAATTTTAATTGATGCTGAACAGGCAATAGTCGAGGCAAATAAGCTTTACTCTGATTGGCAAGAAGCAAAAGTTGCCGATCGCTCTCCTGATATGTCGCCAATTATTCGTCAACCAGAGGCTTTACAGCAAAAAACCTCAGCTCAAGTTTATCAAAATCTTCGTCAGTTGTTAGATGGTAAGCAGACTTTACGCGACTTAAGTGTACGAATGAAGCGAGATGTGGTGACTGTAACTCGCTCTTTATTGCCATACATACAATTGGGTTTAGTACAGTTAATCTCCATTGGTGATATTGCGCCGCCCGCATCAACTCCTATTGCAAAAAAACTAACTACTACTAAAGCTCTTAATCGTTCAACTATTGCTTGCATTGATGATAGTCCGATTATTTGTCAGACAATGGAGAGCATTATTACTGGAGCTGGATATCAATTTGTCGCCGAAATGGATGGTTTAAGAGCGATCGCGATTCTGCTAAGTCGCAAACCGGATCTAATTTTTTTAGATCTAGTGATGCCAAACACCAACGGGTACGAAATTTGTTCACAATTACGTAAGCTCTCTTTTTTTAAAACTACTCCGATTGTAATTCTGACAGGGAACGATGGCATTGTTGACCGTGTGCGGGCAAAAATGGTTGGTTCGACCGATTTTTTGGCTAAACCTGCTAAACCAGAGCAAGTTTTGGCCACAATCAATAAATATATAACTCAAACAAAAAAAATATAGTTATTCAAAATTTAAATAATTACTACCTAAACCGCATCTAGTTTGAGCGTGGGGGATGCTGAATTTAGTTCAGCATATCCAACCACGCTGTTGAAACCTGTAGTTTTTAATGTAATTGTTCGAGAAAGTAACAAGTAGCAAGTAAAAAGTAAAAAGTTGTTCTTGATCCTTCTAACTCAAACTTCATTTAACCAGCAAAACTCCAGTTTTCAATATGGAAGGGGTTTAAAGCGACTAACAGTATAAAACTTATTAGTTCAATTGTGACTTTGGCGCTGTTAAAGGGAACTATAAATACTATCAGACTAGTGAGTAATTTTAATTGGAAATATGAAAAACAATAGCTTAAAGTTCGAACCAATTTATAGACTGAGGTGACAATTGTTATGGGATACACTCTGATTGTTGATGATTCTGCCACGGAAAGATCGATTATTACTGGCTGTTTAAAGGAAGTCGGGATTAATGTATCGGTTGCCTTAAGTGGCGAAGAAGCGTTAAAAAAAATTGAGCAAAAGTTTCCTGATTTAATCGTTTTAGATGTGGTGTTACCAGGTCGTAGTGGTTTTGAGATTTGTCGCGAACTCAAAGGTGCTGCCAATACCAGTAAAATTCCGATTATTCTTTGTTCGACCAAAGGGACTGAAATGGATAAATTTTGGGGCATGAAGCAGGGAGCAGATGCTTATATTCCTAAACCAATCGATCAAGAGGAATTAGTGCGTAAAGTAAAAGAATTGATCTCTTGAAGTTGACTGTAATTCTCACATTTTGACCTTGAAAGCAGCTGGCAAAAAAAAATACTAAAGGTACTCGATTATTGTGTCCGATCAATCTTTAAAGTCAAGCTTATTAACCGCAGGTGAAGAGCTTAGCAGTCAGACAGAAGAGGAGCAGTTTTTAAAATTTCGTCTGCATCCTAATTCCCAGGTAATGTTGCCAATCAAACAAATTACTGAAGTTTTAAAAATTCAGTTTGGTCAGATTGTCCCCATTCCTCAAATGCCTTCTTGGGTGATGGGTGTCTATAATTGGCGCGGCGATATTCTCTGGATGGTAGATTTGGGAAATCTAATTGGTTTTCCTGCTTGGCATCAAAATGAAATCAATTCCTCAAACCAAACAGCAATTGTTTTGTCTCCTAATAAGGAAAATAATCGCTCCCATGTTGAGTCCAATATTGATCTGGGTTTAGTTGTTGCTCATGTCGAGGACATAGAATTGTGCGATCTAGCTAAAATTCAACCTTCACCAAGCTCGATGCTCACGCCACAGCTGGAACCATTTTTGCAGGGATATTGGCTAAAAGAAGATGAGATCATTCTGGTTCTGGATGGGCGAGCAATTATTACCGCTATGCCCAAAACCTCAGTTAGTTAGTCTATCTATTTTATTTTTTGTAATTTTATTCTCTGGCTCAATTCATTAATATTCAAAATTCTATTGGAAAATTTTTAGCGGTTTATTAATAGTTGAACTTATTACCTAGCCTATCTATTTTAGTTTTTATGAATAATTTGCCTCAATATAATAATCTTGGAGATGTTCCAGTTCAGATTAATACCAATATAAATTCTGCAGAAGCAAAATCTCCCTTATTACAGCAACTATATAATCTGCCAATTAGCTATAAAACAGGTCTTATTCCTTGGTTTAGTTTTGGTGCGTTAGTTCTGGTTTTGGGAGCTGGAGGCTTGATTCTCTCTGGAACTTTAAAAAGTCAATTATTCAAACAGGCTGAATCTAGATTAGCAGTAAAAAGCCAGATCATTGAGATGTTGTTGGCTGGTGATAGTCCCGATGCTAAGTTACCAATAGTAGAGAAAACAATTGCTGCATTCACTGGCAGGCAGAGTTATAGCGCGATTTATTCACGTCAGTCAAGTGGGGAATTTACGTTGACTTCATCCTCAACCAATGTTGATGGGCAAATAAACCTCGATCTTCCTTTGTTAGACAACAAAATTATTGATTTAGCAGTTGATAGTAACGGCGAAATAGTTGAACAAATAGGCAAAGTAGCTGACAAAAAATATGTCTTAGCCGCACAAACAATCACAGATACTGCCGGGCAACCTGTGAGTGTTTTAATACACGGTAGTTCTCTGGGTTCTATTAATAGCGTAATCCGCAGTAACTTGCTCGCTCAGAGTATTTTATCGCTAGTTATTTTGGTCGCGATCATTGCTCTAAGTAAAATTTTAGAACAAGCGATCGCCGAACCGATTCAAACTCTTCAAAAAGTGGCTCAAGATTTTACTGAAGGTAATTTGCAAGCGCGGGCAACAGTCAGCACTACGGATGAAGTAGGGTTATTGGGCAGCACCTTTAATATTTTGGCAGATTCAATTGTAATTAATGAAGCTAAATTAAAACAGGATCTAGAACGCTCCCGCTCACTAAAGGAAATAACTCTGGCTATTTCTGAGGCGGTGAATCTAACTGAAATTTTGCAAACTGCCGTAGACAATAGTAGAACGGTACTCAATGCAGATCGAGTGATCTATTTCCGGTTTGATGATGATTGGCAAGGAAAAGTCATTGCTGAATCGGTAGATACCAAATTTCCAGTTACTTTAGATGCCGAAATTAACGATCCTTGTTTTGCTGAGGGATATGCCGACAGTTATCGACAAGGACGAGTTAAAGCGATCGCCAATATCCATCAGGCAGGCTTGAACGAGTGTCATCTCAAAATGTTAGCGCCTTTTGCAGTAATTGCTAGCTTGATTACGCCTGTAGTTATTAATGAGCAATTAGTCGGTCTATTAATTGCCCATCAATGTGAGGAACCCAGAACTTGGACCGAAGATGAAATTGATTTACTAACTCAAATCGCATCTCAGGTAGGTAATGCCCTAGAAAAAGTTGCATTGTTAGATAAACAAAAACTAGCAGAGCAGCAAGAAAGAGCAGCTAAAGAAAATCTTCAACGTCGGGCATTTGAGTTATTGATGGAGGTCGATCCCGTTAGCCAAGGTGATTTAACTGTGCGGGTGAAGGTGGCAGAGGATGAAATTGGTACGATCGCTGATTCCTACAATGCCACGATTGAAAGCCTCAGGAAATTGGTAGCTCAGGTCAAAACTGCCGCCGCCTTGGTATCTACCACCACGAGCGATAAAGATTTATCAATTCAAGAGCTATCTAATGATGCCGCAGCACAAACTAAGGAAATCACCACTGCTTTAGAGCGGATTCAAGGAATTACCAACTCAATTCAGGCTGTAGCTAGTAACGCCAAAGAAGCAGAAGCAGCGGTATTGAAAGCGGCAGAAACAGTAAAAGCAGGAGACGATGCTATGAATCAGACGGTCATCGGTTTCCAAGAAATACGCAATACGGTGGCGGAAACTGCTAAGAAAGTCAAGCGTTTGGGCGAGTCTTCCCAAAAAATTTCCAAAGTGGTCAACGTAATTAGTAATTTTGCCGATCAAACTAATTTATTAGCTTTAAACGCTTCGATTGAGGCAGCTCATGCTGGTGAAGAAGGACGGGGTTTTGCCGTCGTTGCCGATGAAGTACGATCGCTGGCTCGACAATCTGCCGAAGCAACAGCTGAAATTGAGGCTTTAGTTGCAGATATTCAAGCGGAAACTAATGAAGTAGTTGCCGCCATGGAATCGGGTACAGAGCAAGTGGTTGCAGGAACCAAACTAGTAGATACTACTCGTAATTCTTTATTCCAAATTGCTGATGCTAGCCAAGAAATCAATCAATTAGTTTCGGCGATCGCTGCTGCTACAGTTGAGCAGTCTCAAGATTCGGCAGTAGTAAGTCAAACGATGGTACAAGTTGCTGCCATCTCTAATAAAACTGCTACTGAAGCTGATGAAGTATCAACATCCTTCAAGGATTTATTAGCGGTGGCACAACAGTTACAAAACAGCGTAGCTCAGTTTAAAGTCAGCTAGTTAAATAATCAGATTTGAGATTCAAACTGTTTTACACATAAATTTACTCATAATTGTAATGAGACTCTTTCCATGACGAAGACTTCTGCTCCCGAACGCTACTTTGAATCACTTGCAAATCCTACCAACTCTGGTCAGGGGAAATTAACCTTCTCTACATCATGGTGGCAACAAACAAGTATTCGGATTAAGACTACATTTTTGGCGATCGCCATTGGGACAATTCCCGCTTTGGCATTGGGTTCTCTGGCTTACCATTTTGCTAATAAATCAATTGTCCGCGAAATTGTAGCTGCCAAGCAAGAAACGGCAACAGAAGTAGCGGATAAGGTCGCATTTTATATGCGGGAACGCTATGGAGATATTCAGATTATGGCGAATCTGAGTATTTTGACTAATCCTCAGTTGCGATCGCAAACTACTACTGAAGATAAACAACTAGCTTTAGATCAATTCATTCAAGCTTATACAATCTATGATAGTATTGCTGCCTTTGATCTGCAGGGGAATGTAATCGCCCAATCCACAGGAAAGCCTCTACCCAACCATAGAGACCGAAGTTATTTTCAGGCAGCTCTAAAAACCAATTCACCTATTCTCAGCCAGCCTATAGTTTCCAAAAGTTCGAGAATTTCTGCTGTTTATCTTGCGGCTCCCATCAAAGATAATCCTACTGGTAAAGTCATTGGTATCCTTAGGGCAAGAATGCCAGTTAAGTATCTGCGAGATGTCATTTTAGCTGGTGGTACTGAGAAAAATTATTTGTTGGATAATCAAGGAGCAATTTTCGCTGCTTCCGATCAACAAGAATACGAAACTATCTCAAGTTCAGCTAATAAAGTGCAACCTGCTAGCGATCGCTTTGATATTTTCCCAACACTACAAAGATCTCAGCAAAAAGATACTCAGATTGTTGAAAACCTATTAGTTTCCTATGTGCCATTTGGTGATTTTCAAGATGAATTTCGCTCTCAACTACCCAACTTAGGTTGGAGTACAATCACTACTCACAACAAGCAGATTGTGTTTGCGCCCCAAAGACAACTACGTAAAGTATTCATCTTAGGAACAGGAATTATCGCTGTGGGAGTGGGATTAATTTCTTTTACTTTGGCTGAGCGCTTACTTCAGCCGATTTTAGCGGCTGCTAATGCCGTGGAAGAAATTGGTCTAGGTAATTTGGATACTCGCCTCCAAATATCCGGAGCAGATGAAATTGCCGAGCTGGGAGAAAACATCAATCGGATGGCAGTTCAGTTATCTGATTTTGTGCAAGTCCAAACTTTGTCAGCTCAACATTCAGAATCAATTAAAAATTTGACCTTGCAATTGGCATCGGTAGCAGATCAACCCAAAATTCTCGATCTGGCAGTAACAGAAAGCTTCAAAATTTTGACCGCTAATCGGGTTATTTACTATCAGTTAGAGAGTAATACAGCAGGCAAGGTTGTAGCTGAATCAGTTGCTCCGGGATTTAGGTCCACCCTAAATACTGATATTTACAACGCCGAAATCATTACAGAATATTGCACCAGACATCAGCAAGGTAATACTCAAGTCCAAGTAATTAACGACTTCAAGTCACCAGATCTCATACCATCTCATCAAGAAAAGTTGAGCGCTTTAGAGGTTAAAACTAGCTTGATTGCTCAAGTTACCGTAGAAAACCAACTAGATGGACTACTGATCGCCCATTATTTTTCTGATGACCAACCTTGGCTTGATGAAGAAGTAGAATTCATCACTCAGATTGCCAATCAAATTGGTTTTGCTATTACTCGTTTAAAGTTTCTTCAACAACAACAAATAGCGGAAATCAGAGAAAAAGAAGCGAAAGAAGCAATTCAAAGTCGAGCTTTAAGTTTATTGCAAGAGGTATATGAAGTTGGGTCAGGTGATTTAACTGTTCGGGCAAAAGTTACTGAAGGTGAGATCGGGACAATTGCTGATTCTTACAATTCAACTATTGAAAGCTTACAAAAACTGGTCAATCAGACTAAGACAGCAGCGACGGAAGTTCAACAAAATACTTTGACTAATGATGTTGCAGTTCAAGAATTGGCACAAGAGGCTGTCGCTCAATCCGAACAAATTTCTCGAATGTTAGAGCAAGTGAATGCTATGGAGCAATCGATAGACCTAGTTTCAAATCAGGCGATTCAGGCAGAGAATTTTGTTAAGCAGGCTAATTTCCAGATTGATAGCGGAGACAAGGCAATGAAACAAACCGTAGCCGAAATTAATGCGGTTCAAACGACTGTCATGGAAACCGCTACGAAAGCCCAAAAGTTAGGAACATCTTCCCAAGAAATTTCTCAGGCAGTCAATCTCATTAGTCGCTTTGCTGCTCAAACTCACTTACTGGCTCTTAAAGCCTCCATTGAAGCGGCAAGGGCAGGGGAACAAGGTAAAGGTTTTGCGGTAATTGCTGACGAGGTTCGATCTTTAGCAACTCAATCGGCAGAAGCAACAGGAGAAATTGAAACTTTGGTTAACAAAATTCAACTAGAAACTAACGACGTAGTTAAAGCAATGAATAAGGGGACAGAGCAAATAGCTTTCGGCAACGAATTAGTGCAACAGACGCGTCAAAATTTGACTCAAGTTAGCCAAGTCAGTCATGAAATTAGTAACTTAGTTGGCTCAATTACTCAAGCTGCCAAACTTCAGTCCGAAACTTCTACCCAAGTAAGCCAAACTATGGTGGATGTAGCGGCGATCGCCGAAAATAACTCCCAATTCGCATCTGAAGTATCGGCTTCGATTAAACAATTATCCACAATCGCTACCAAACTTCAGTCAGACATCGGCAAATTTAAAACTTAGTTTAATCTCCTTTCCTAAATTGCAAGCCATACCTAAATCATGTCACTCAATCCCGATATCCGCGACCAAGCGTATCAATTTTTTATCGAAGAAGCTCAAGAACTCTTACAGGTTCTAGAAACAGGTTTGCTTTCGCTTCGTCAAGATCACAGTACCCCCAAGGTACATGAGTTGATGCGAGCTGCTCACTCCATCAAAGGTGGCGCGGCTAGTGTTGAATTGAGTGCCATTGAGCTATTGGCTCATCGCTTAGAAGATTTTTTCAAAGCTCTTTATAGTGATGATGTTGAGTTTGATGAGGAATTAGAAGGCTTATTGTTACAGGGATATGATTGTCTCCGTAATCCACTGACAGAACAAATTGAACAAGGCTCTTTTGACGAAGAATCAGCTCTTTTGACCGCCGAACCAGTCTTTTCTGCTTTAGAAATATGTCTCGAAGATGCGCTGAAAAATTCCGACAACTATATTCCCAGTGCAACAGATTTAGGAGTTGATATTGTCTCGTCCATTTTTGAAGTAGATGTAGCACAAGCTTTAGAGCATTTACAGAAAGTTGCCAGCAATCCCCAAAATTATGATCCAGCGGCAGAATTAGAAACTCAGCTAGAGGTATTTGCCGGTTTTGCTGAGTTATTTAACCTACCGGGCTTTAGCGATATTATTCAAACAGCTCAAAAAGCTTTGGCTGAAAATCCCGATCGCGTATTGGCGATCATCGAAGCGACAGTAGCTGACTGTACTATCGCCAAAGATCTAGTCTTGGCAGGCGATCGCCAACAAGGGGGTCAAGTATCTCCTGCTTTGAGAGAGTTAGCTCAAGGAACAGTTACATCTTCAACTACAGAAAAACAACTTGCTAGTAATACAAAGATCAATACAGAGACAAATATTGCTGGTAATGAGAATGTTTTAGATAGTCAAGACAATTTATGGTCTTCGGAGGCAGCTACAGAAGCACTTGCAGAAGATATCTTCGGTACACTTCCCGATGCCGAACCTGTTCTGACTGAAGCAATTACTGAAACCGCTGAGTCAACTGATGCCGATATTAACGACATCTTCGGTTCAATCCCTGACTCTGATGCTGGTTTAAGTAAATCTATTGCTGAAAGTGCTGAGTCAACCGATGCCGATATCAATGACATCTTCGGTTCAATACCCGATGCTGAAACTATTGTAAAGCAAACTAATGCTGAACCGGCTGAGTCGACTGAAGCTGACATTAACGACATTTTCGGTTCGATTCCTGAAGCTGAAACTACTGTTGAGCAAGTTGCGGGAGAAACTCTTGAATCATCTGAAGCTGATATTAATGAGATCTTCGGTACGCTTCCTGATGATGAATCTGCGATCGCCGAATCTTTAGCGAACGATGATGAGGAACTTACCCTAAGCGAGATCTTTGGTAAGATTCCCGATACCGAACAACCTGTGAATGCTGAAGTTGTGGATAGTTTAACAACTGAGATTACGGCCAAGGACGAAGCATTAAGTGAAGATAATCAGCAATCTCCACCTAAAAATATAGAAACGGCAGTGGAATCAATTGCAGAAATATACGATAGTCTTCCTAGCATTGATACCGTTCCTGATGCTCTCCCATTACCAGACTCTCGCTCTCCCGCTCAAAAATTTCAGCCCGAAGTATCCTCTGTAGCAGAATCAAAAACTGCCAAACCTAAGTCCAAAGCTGCTCCTAAATTGTCTGTTCGGGTTGATTTAGACCGCTTGGAAAGAATGAATAACTTAGTTGGGGAGTTGACAATTAACCGTAATAGCCTGGCTCTGCAAAATCAACAGCTACAGGAAAATGTATCAGAACTAGGACAGAAATTTTTTCGCTTTCGAGAAGTTACTAAAAAACTGAGAGAAATATCTGACACGATGCTTATCGAGCAACTAAGCAATAACTTTGATAGTTCGATAGCAACAGAAACTAAATCGGATGGTCAGAATTTTCACTCCCAAGAAAATTTTACTGATGAATCAACAGAATTTGATTCCCTAGAGATGGATAGCTACAGTACACTCTATTCCTCTTTACAAGAGGTATTGGAAGAGATAGTACAGTTAGAGGAAAGCGTAGATGATATAACTATTTTTGCTCAACAATCTGATCGCACCATTAATGTGCAACGCCAAATGTTAGGTCAAATGCGCGATGAGCTAATGTGGGTCAGAATGTTACCACTAGAGCAAATTTTGCAGCGTTTTCCCCGCACTCTACGAGATTTATCTACTAAATATCAAAAACCAGTAGAGCTTAAGTTGACTGGTACTGGAGTTTTAGTCGATAGAGCAGTTTTAGAAAAATTATCCGATCCCTTACTCCATCTATTACGTAACGGTTTCGATCATGGTATTGAAGATACAGCAATTCGGACAAATCAGGGGAAACCGGCAACAGGATTAATTGAAATTAATGCTTACTATCAAGGTAATCAAACGGTAATTGAGGTTAAAGATGATGGCAAAGGTTTAGATATAGATAAGATTACCCGTAAGGCAATGGAGAAAGGTCTGATTTCTCCCCAAGAAGCAGCATCTGCAACTAAGGAAAAATTGTTTGAGTTGATTTTTGAACCAGGATTTTCTACGGCTAATCAAGTTAGCGAGATTTCAGGTCGAGGCGTAGGCATGAATATTGTGCGATCGCAAATTGAAACTCTCAAGGGGAAAATTACCGTTACCTCTTCTCCTGGATTAGGTTCGACTTTTACGCTGCGCTTGCCTTTAACTTTAACGATCGCCAAATTATTAGTCTGTTCTCTGGGGCAAACTACTTTCGCTATTCCTTCAGATAGTATCGAAGAGATTATTATTCCCACCGACAAACAAATTAGACTATCTGGTAATCAGAAATTTTTGTCTTTACAACAAAAGCTAGTGCCAATTTATTCTCTAAGGGAAATATTGGAGTACAATTGCCCGATTTTCGAGTTTGATTCTTCTAGCCCCGCTTTTAAAACAATTGCGCCTCCTGATGATTGGTTGGCTCCATTATTGCTGTTGCGCCGGGGGCAACAGTTATTTGCCTTGGAAGTTGTGAACTTGATTAGCGAGCAGGAATTAGTCATTAAACCCTATGGAAAAGCGATCGCCGCTCCACGATATTCCTATGGCTGTACGATTCTCAGTGATGGTAGCCTGATTCCTGCTTTTGATGGTGCAGCTTTAATCAGTACCATTTTAGGAGAAGAGACTGAGCAATCTGTACTGCTAGCTAATGTTCCTGCCGAGTTGGAAAAGTTAAGCAATTCTGATTTAGAATCAACTTTAGATACAGATGCGATCGCTACGGAGCAATTAATTGATGAAGCCTCGGGTAGCAACCAAGCTACTAAGCAGAAGACAATTATGCTCGTTGATGATTCTACTGCATTACGACGAACTATGGCATTAACCCTAGAAAAGGAAGGTTATCGAGTCATTCAGAAAAAAGACGGCAAAGATGCTCTCGATGGATTTCGGCAAACTCCGGCTCTAGACTTAATTATTTGCGATATCGAAATGCCCACGATGAATGGGTTTGAGTTTTTGGGGATGCGCCGTCGCGATTCTGCCTTAGCAAAAATCCCCATAGTTATGCTAACTTCTCGTAGCGGAGCTAAACATCGCAATTTGGCTAACCAATTAGGAGCCAATGGCTATTTTACTAAACCCTATATTGAGCAAGAGTTTCTGGCAGAAGTTAAAAAAATATTTGAGTATAACGATAGTTTTGTCAGTCAAACTCATTCTAATCAACCAGCTATAGAAACCAAAACTATTCTAGTGATTGATGATTCTTCCGCCTTAAGAAGGACTTTAGCTCTGAGCTTAGAACAAAAAGGTTATCGCGTATTACAGGGAAGAGATGGCGTTGAAGGTTTAGATTTACTCAAAAATAATTTACAAACTACTTTAGTTATTTGCGATGTCGAAATGCCCAATATGAATGGCTGGGAATTTTTAACTGCTTGTCGAGAAGACTCACAACTTACCAAAATACCAGTGGTGATGCTTACCTCTCGTGACAGCGAAAAACATCGTAATTTAGCTACAGGTCTAGGAGTTAATGGGTATTTTACTAAACCTTATATCGAGCATAAATTTTTACAAGATATTGATAATTTGATTGCCAAATATAGTAATTTAAAATAGCTTTAATTAGCCAATATAAATGAATAATTTAGTAACTAATTCCCCGACAACAAAAATATCAAATTCTAGTTCTACTTCATTAATCAAACTATTGGTATTTGAAGTTGGTAAGTTAACTTTGGCTTTACCAATTCTTCAGGTAAAAAAAGTGGTCAGGCAACATGCTGTTCACGGTAGTGGATTGAGTCACGTTAATTTAGCTCATTTAGAAGAACAAGAAGTAGCAGTAGTCGATCTACACCAAAAGCTATTTAAAGTTAGCCAGACCGAAGTATTTCCCCATAAAGGCTATTTTATTATTACCAAAAACATCACCGGGGAACCATTAGGAATTTTTGTAGTTCATCCTCCTAGTATTATTGATGTTCCTTCAGGGCAAATTCGCCTCATTCCTGATTCTTATCGCCGCGCCGATACTTTAGAAATTGCTAGCCATGTTGTGGTCATTCCTGAAGAAAATGCTAAATCCTTGACTATTTTTATGCTTGATCTGGAACGATTAGTCTAATACTAAATCCGTTTTGTGTAGGTTACCTAAAAAATCAAGTAACGAGTAACAAGTAACAAGTAACAAGTAACAAGTAACGAGTAATGAGTAATGAGTTGAAACGACTTTAGTTAGAGAAACTAAACACTACTTTTACCAAGCGGATTTTAGATAACATATAAGCTGAGATTCTCCAACAAGTAAAATCAGCTATGGCACTAGCTAATATTCAACAACTTCAGCACGCCTTAAAAGAATGGGCGATCGCAGTTGACGCTTTGACCGCAGGCAAAACTATTGTTCTACTTCGTAAAGGTGGTATTCGCGAACGAGGTTTTCAGGTAAAACACCGTTTGGTTTGGCTATACCCCACTTTTGAACATCAAAAACCCCATTTACTAAAACCAGAATATACTTCCGAAGTTGCCTTAGTCGAGTCTGGTTGGCATCCTGAAATGGTCAATATTAAAAGTTGTGCCCAAGTCACTGATGTTTGGGAAATAAGCAATCGCAGTCACATAGAAGCGTTGCAACCTTATCATATTTGGAATTCAGAGATGATTGACGAGCGTCTTCAATGGAAACCTGAGCAACCTTTGATGGTTTTACTCTTGAAAGTCTATCGCCTGGATCAACCCCAAGTAATTCCCTATAACGATCAGTATCGAGGCTGTAAATCCTGGATTGATCTAGTTAAACCGATTGCTACTGAGCAATTAATTCCCGTAATGGAAGATAAAATATATAATCAAATATCTCAAGAAATCAAGGCGTTGCTAATTTAGGCGTTGCTAATTTAAAGGTGTAAAAACGAAAGTAATACTGTTATTAGCTTTCAGCTCTCAGCTCTTAGCTCCTAGGCTTTAGACAACTATAATTTCCTAAATTTTCAAGCCATCAATACTCCGAACTCCAAACTCCGAACTCCGAACTCCGAACTCCGAACTCCGAACTCCGAACTCCGAACTCAAATTAGTAAAGTTTTGCGTCAGCAGCCCGCTCAGATAGAGATAATAAGTTTATTGTGGGACTATGGGAAGCTTTATTGATTTTTGTCTGCGATAATTTTAATAGGGATCAAACCTGGCATCAGCTCTTAAATAATATGAAATTTATAATTAATAAGCTTAGTGCATATATAAGTATTCTGGCACTTGGTGGTGGCATAGGATTTTTTGGCAGTCGATATATTAATCAGCAACCTAAGGTAATTAAGCAATCTCAAGTTTATCCTACGGCAATTCCTGCTCTATCTAATCCTCCTCGCAGCCAAAATAATAATGAAAACATTAACTTTATTGCGACTGCTGTACAGAAGGTTGGTCCGGCAGTAGTCAGAATTGATGCTTCTCGCCAGCTCTCCTCGACATTACCGGACAATTTCAAACACCCTTTATTTAAACGTTTTTTTGGTAGTGATAATGATAATAATGCTCTAGAGTCTGTACCTGACAAAGTTGAACGGGGAACTGGTTCTGGTTTTATTATTGGTTCTGATGGACGTTTAATTACTAATGCTCATGTAGTTGCTGGTGCAGAAAAAGTTCAAATCACTCTTAAAGATGGAAAATCCTATGAAGGTAAAGTTTTAGGGACAGACTCTTTTACTGATGTGGCTGTGGTTAAAATTGACGCCAACGACTTACCCACCGTAAACATTGGTAATGCAGAAAATCTCACTCCAGGAGAATGGGCGATCGCCATCGGTAATCCCTTAGGGTTAGATAATACCGTCACCGTAGGTATTATTAGTGCTTTGGGTCGTTCTAGTTCTCAGGTCGGTGTTCCTGATAAGCGAGTCAGATTTATTCAAACAGATGCGGCAATTAATCCAGGTAACTCTGGAGGTCCACTATTAAATTCGGAAGGCGAAGTCATCGGGATCAATACGGCAATTCGTGCCGATGCTCAAGGACTAGGTTTTGCGATTCCGATTGAAACGGCTCAACGAATAGCTAATCAATTATTTGCTAAGGGTCAGGCGGATCATCCCTACTTGGGAATCCACATGGTTAATCTCAGCCAAGAAACCAAAGCGGAAATTAATTCCAGCGAAGATTACGGGTTTAAAATTGCTGAGAACGATGGTGTACTAGTAGTGCGAGTAATTCCTCGCTCGCCTGCTGCCAGAAGTGGTTTTAAGCCAGGAGATATTATTCTTAAAGTTGGTGATAGTCTTGTAAAAACGTCTCTCCAAGTACAAGAACAGGTAGATGTCAGCGAAATTGGTTCCGAACTCAGAATCGAAGTTTTACGAAATGGAAAGGTAAATAATCTCAAAGTTAAACCTAGTGCTTTTCCTAAAGCTGAATTTGAGTAATAGTGGAAACTACGACAGTCCTTTCTTGTAATTTAAGTTAAATGTGATTGAAGTAGAAGTCCATTCATCCCTGAGAAATTTTTTGCGGGAACATGGGGATCGTAATTTTCCTCATCATTTGACGATGTCACGCCTTATTGCCAGAGCTTTACGCTTAGGTCGTCCTGCTTTGATGCAGACTGGCAGTAGTGTTAGTCGGTATTGTCTCAGTTACTTAATGCCCATACTCTTGGGTGAATGGTCAGTAATAATCGTTACTCCTTCAGCAACGCAACAGTACTTGTTGGAGCAAGAGATTCCTCAATTACAGAATTGGTTGGGAACAAACAAAAAAGTCAGAATTGGCGATCGCTGGGAAGAGCACGATCAACTACTGTTAACTTCCCCTGATAATTGGCTGAGAGATCGTCTTGAGCACCTTGAGAGATTCCCCCTCAATATCCCGATAATTATCGACCGTGCTGACGATTTAGAAGAATGGGCACGACAAATATTGAGCATTAGTATTACCACTAAGGATTGGTCAGAATTATTACAAAATGTTCCTGATTTTAGTGAATTAATTCGCAACACTAGAGTCAAATTAACTAAGTCTATTTTTGCTCGTCCCGAAAATCCCTATCGTAATTATGTCTTACTTGATTCAGAATTAAAAATTCTGAGTTATTTATGTGAATTACTCAACGAAAAAAAACTATTAACGCCAAAATTTAGCCTCTTTTGGCAGCAAATATCTCATAAATCGATTATCTCTTGGATTTCACGCGATCGCAGTTTGGGTCTTTTTACGATTCATCTTGCTCCTGCTGATGTAGGAACTAAGCTACAACGGATTTGGCGTCAGCAACCAGTAGTTATCATTGGCAGTTTTCTGGATATCGAAGCCTCTGCACCAATCTATCGGCAACAGTTAGGTCTAGATTTAGAAATGCTAAGTCTTAAATTTACTCCTAACCGACAAAACGATCATATTCAGTTATACTTACCTGATCGCTTTCCCCTGCCCAACACTCCTAACTTTCAGTCGGCTCTAATTAAACAGGTTCTACTACTGGTAAGTCTTAGTAGCAGCGTCGAACAATTGGTTGTCGTCATTGTTGATGATATACCTCTTCAAGGACAAGTTGGTTCAGCTTTGGCTGGTGAAGTTGGTTCACGGGTTCAAGTCGAAAAAACGGCGATCGCAGATAATAGTGTTTTAATTTGTGGCTGGTCTTTTTGGAAACTACACCAAGAAGAATTACCTATTCCCAGACTTTTGATCATTGCTACGTTGCCCATACCATCCCTAGAAAACCCCCTAGTTGCCAACCGAGTTGCCTATCATAAACGTCAAAAACAGGATTGGTTTCGCCTATATCTGCTACCTACTGCCTTAAAAACTTTAGAACAAGCAGTAGTACCTCTTCGAGAATCTGAGGGTATTGTAGCTTTGCTGGATAATCGAGTTAACTTTCGGAGCTACGGCAAAACGATCTTATCTACTCTAGAGCCTTGCGCTCGCATTAATTATATCGATCCTACTTGGTTTGGATATCCTAATTCTTAAACTTATAGTCATTCCAAATAAAAATCATACGATTGTGTAAGGGCGAATCGCGATTCGCCCCTACGATAAATTATCTATCTAACAAAATCTCTCGTCATAGGTCAACTAATTGGAATGACTATACTTGAAAAACAAAAAAAAGGTTAGCCACCAAGCTAACCTCACTGTTACGGAATCTATAAAATAAAGTCTTTGGTCTTAACCTCCAGCAACTGCAGGCACAATACTGACTTCATCACCATCATTTAAAGCTGTATCCGTACCTTCTAAAAAACGGATATCTTCACTATTGACATATAGATTAAGAAAACGCCGGGGTTTGCCAGTTTCGTCACAAATACGAGCTTTAATTCCAGGACAATTAGTTTCCAGAGCATCAATTAGCTCATCTACATTGCTACCACCACATTCGATAGTAGCTTGATTGTTGGTAAATTTTTGTAGAGGGGTCGGGATTAATACTTTAACGGTCATATGAAATCAGAAAAAAATAGATAATTGATGATTAACGATGGCTACTTATTAATTAACTTAATTAACCACCTGTCGAAGATAGATTAAATTAAAGTTGAAAACTATACACTAGTTTGTTGCCATTCAAGACGCTCTAGAGTACGAGAACGTTCTAATGCACGCTCAAAACTGTCTAGCTTGGGTTCAATGATTAAAGGTTCGCCAATGTATCCTTGTACGGCCTCTTGGGTTTTTAAACCATTTCCAGTAATGTAGACAACTGTTTTCTCCTCGGGATTAATTTTGCCAGCTTCTACTAATTTTTTCAGCACGGCGATCGTAGTACCACCAGCAGTTTCAGTAAAGATACCTTCGGTTTCTGCCAGCAGCTTCATTCCCTCTACGATTTCGGCATCTGTTACAGATTCGATATTACCGTTAGTTTTGCGTGCTATATCTAAAGCGTAGAATCCATCGGCGGGATTACCGATCGCAATGGACTTAGCAATAGTATTAGGTTTAACAGGAGTAACAAAATCTCTACCTTCTTTAAAGGCTTGAGCGATGGGAGAACAGCCTTCTGCTTGTGCGCCACTAAACCGAACAGCTTTTTCTTCTACCAGACCCACTTTGACAAATTCATTAAAACCTTTATAGATCTTGGTAAACAGAGAACCAGAAGCAAGAGGAGCGACGATGTGATCGGGTAATTCCCAGCCTAGTTGTTCGGCTACCTCAAAACCAAGAGTTTTAGAACCTTCAGAATAGTAAGGACGAAGATTAATGTTGACGAAACCCCAACCGTAGCTATTTCCTACCTCAGAACAGAGACGGTTTACTTGGTCATAGTTACCTTTGACTGCCATTAATGTTGGGTTATAAATTAAAGTTCCCAGAACTTTTCCTGCCTCTAAATCCGCAGGAATAAATACACAACAGTCCATTCCAGCATGAGCAGCGATCGCCGCTGTGGAGTTAGCTAAATTACCAGTACTGGCACAAGAGACTGTAGAGAATCCTAGCTCTCTAGCACGAGTTAGAGCTACTGATACTACCCGATCTTTGAAGCTGAGGGTAGGCATATTGACCGCATCGTTCTTGATATAAAGATTTTTTAGACCCAGTTGACGAGCTAAACGATGAGATTTGACCAAAGGAGTCATCCCAGTACCAACGTCAATAGGATTTTCACTTTCTACAGGTAGAAACGCTTTATAACGCCAGATAGAATGAGGACCTGCTGCAATACTCTCCCGGCTTACTTGTCGACGGATTTCGTCATAGTCATAAGCCACTTCTAGAGGAGAAAAAGTTTCCTCACATACGTTAAGAGCTTTAAGGGGATATTTTACTCCACCTTCTTTGGACACTAAATTTGTGAAAGTCTTGCCTTTAGTAGTTTTGATTGGTGTCTGAGTCATGATTTAACTAGGATTCCGTCAACAGTGATTCCGATAGTATCACAGTCAAAAACTGTCGGTCAAATATACCCGATAATTTTAGTCGGGATTAAAAACAGTCATAAAAAAACGGGATTTTAATCCCGCGAATTCTTGATTTAGCAATAGTTTGACTGAATAATTAAACCTCTGCCAAAATACTTTGAGCTAATTCCTGCAAATATTTTTCTCGGGCGATCATCGCCGGACTGGGTTTCAGATCCAACGCGGCTAACATATCGCGCCAGCGGTAAGCCCAATCGTGCTTCAGTAAACAGTTCGCTACATTATGACGGCTGATACGTCCTAATCTTTCTGGTTGAGCATCTAGCTCGGCGATCGTTTCAACTACATCTGTTCCTGAAAAATCCACCTTAATCATTGCATCTTCCCAATCAAAATAACGGGGGAAAGCGTCTCCTGCGGGTGGCATTCCCACCATTACAGTTCCTGCTGCTGCTCCTTCGAAAAAGCGATAGCCAATCTCTTGAGTCCCCCCTGTTTCTTCAGTAGAGTTAAATTTAGCGTAGTTAGTAATGTTATAGCGACTTCTTTGAAAGAGACCTGCTAATAATAGGCGATGTTCTTTAGGATTACCTATTTCTAACTGACCTTTCATGGTGTCGTAGTAGTAAAAGAAGTTATCTTTTGATGCCCTTTGTACCAAAGCATCATGAATATTAGGCGATCGCCTTCCCACATAAGAAACATCAATTAGACGCTCAGGAGGATTGGGGTAAGGAGAAAATCTTAAAGTATCAACAGCAGGAGGCACATAAGTCACAGGAGGTTTAATGGACTTACTCAAGCCTTCTAGACATTTGGTAACTCCCAAGAAAACATGATCGAAATCCTCCCAAGGCTCTTGAAACAAACGCCAATTGTTTAAATCAGGCTCCCACATCTCCGCAATATAGCAAGCAGAGTGGCGACATTTATCTCGCCATCCCTGGATCGATTCTAATAGATGCATTTGCCAAGGATTATCCAGCACCGCAAACAACAGATCGTATTCATGGTCTAAGGACAACTCTTGGGGGAAAGGCGCAATATTAGCGGCAAAAGGATCTGAACGACTAATGTATTTAGCAATACGATAAATTTTCCTGGCAAAATCATGTTCTTGACTGGGAATAAATAACTCTGCCGATTCTAGATCGGTAAGTAAATCTTCAAACTCATAGATACAGCAATTAGCTGCTTGAAATCGATATCCACGAACCGAAACAACTAAAATACGAGGGGATTTATCCGCATCTATAGAAGAAGAATTATTTGACATGGTAAAACTGTCTCAATAGTTAATACTCAAAAACAAGCAAGATAGCATCCGACCATGTTACACAATAGTCAACCCTTTGTTAGATGAAGTTTTGAACAAGATTATGTATCAGAAATGATAAGTTTGTTAGTGCATAATTACTATTACTATTCCAGTCTGGTTAAACTGGCATTTTGATAATAGTGAACCAGAATTTGATGATAGTTGACTCCTTGTTTGGCCAAATAGTAAGCTCCCCATTGACTCAAGCCTAATCCGTGACCAAAACCACGACCGCGAACTCGAAGATTATTACCATCAGTAGAAACACGAAATAAGGTACTACGCAAGTCTAGAGCTTTACGTAACTTTTTGCCGCTAACGGTTGCACTTCCGCGATCGCCTGTAACTTTCATAGTGACGACCCGACCATGAGGAGTCATTTGGGCAGGTTGTAAACCTTTAATTTGACCGACACCAGCAACTAAACTTTGAATTCGGCTGACGGGAATTACCTGTTGCCACTCAAATACAGGAGATTGATGGTCGTAATCTATCACGGCTCGCAAATAGGGTAAAGGAGAAGTCCAGATATCTTCAACATTTTCCGTATGTCCTCCTGAGGAAGAATGAAACGCAGCTAAGATAACCTCGTTGTTATAAGTCATAATTTGACCAAGAGTACCATTAACTGCTTCATGGGTCGTAGTATATTCGCTATCCAAGCCTTTATAAACCTGAGTACTAATGGTCGTGTCTAAATCGTAAATATTATTGGCTTCGGTGTTGCGTTTGTAGAGGGCATAGGAGCGAGCGGCAACTGCTTGAGCTTTGAGGGCTTCAATCGGCCAAGTAGAAACAGCTTCCGCCCCAACTACACTATATAAATAGTGCTCTAAATCAACATGATTAATCGCAGTTATATTACTTCCTTGACGAATTAAACGAGTTCTTCCCCGATACCAGCGATCGCCAATCCACACATAACCATTATCTTGAGGTTCAATAATTAATTCCCCCGCACCAAGACGATTATTGATAGCAATCCCTTGCTTTTGAGGTTGTGCTGCCAGAGCAGACATCGGAGAAAGAGAGCCAATTTGTTTCCCGGCACCATCTCTGACTATAGCTGCGGTGGAGCTGCCAACTTTCAGACTATCGACGTTTTTTTGAATTGCCACTCTTAACTCTACTGCTTGAGCAGGCAAAACAAATAAAAGCCAAATTAGCCCAGAAAAAAGCCAGTGGTGTTTACGATGAAGAAAGATAGATTGAATAAGAAAATTAATAGAGTTTAAATTTAGTGATGTCATTCTCATTGATTTTAATTCTGTGAGATAAGAGCTTCATCAATAATACTGCTACATTTTACCAAGGATGACAATGACACTTTTCGACATGTTTTGGACATATTTTTTTATAGATTGTTGAAACCAAATTGCTTTTGATATTGACGCTAGCGATCTCTAGCAAGGGTTTGAATTGAACTAGCATCTCGAGAGCAGAAAGTACGTAATCTCAAACGTTTTATTTGTAGTCTTGATGATGATGACATTTTGCCCATAAAAAACGCTTAATTGATTTTTGCCTCCAAAACCTGTAACCGATCTTTAACCCAACGACGAAATGCTTTCATCCCTTTATTTCTGCCTTCAGTTCTACACTGGATTAAGTATTGAGGAATTACTTCAAGAAGAGGAAAATTGGGAAAGTTAGAACTAGTTTCAGACTCAATATATTTACCCTCTACCAACAGCAAAAACTTTAGCTTCTCTTTTTCGTATTGCCATAATTCGGGTACGCCTAAAGACTGGTATATCTCTGGATGAGAGCGATTGGTAATATCTATTTCCAAGGCAAGATCTGGTGGCGGATCGACATTCAAATCCAATCTATCTTTCCCTCTGACTGCTGTTTCATGCTCAATATAGAAACAGCTATCAGGTTCAATTCCTTTGAACATTACCTGATTTTTGAAAGTAGTAGAACCTAAAGGACAAAATTCAATATCTAGTTCTTCAAGCAGAACTTTGACAAAATTACCGATGTATTCTTTATTAACCTCATGTTCTGGTAATGGTGTCATTATTTCCAGAGTTCCTTGGTCATAAGCTATTCGAGAACTACGACTTTCTCCCAAATCTTCTAATATTGCTTCAAATTCATCCCAGCTAATGTCTTCCAGAACAACTGTTTGTCCTGGCGGAACTGTAATTCTTGTTATTTCTAACAGCATGGTTTTTTCATGGTGTGATTCATTTGCTCTTAGTATTTAAAAGCTAAGAGCTGCTAGCTGCTAACTAATAGCTAATAGCTAATAGCTAAAAACCTAATAAGTCTGAACGAAGCAAATTCATCTGTATAATCACTACTAAATCTGAGCCAGAATACTTTAGTTTAACAATTGATTTTAATTGAGAGCTTCGGCAGTATCGGGGGAATTAGCCAATTCCTCTAATCTTTCTTGCTGATCTTGGGAAATACAGGACTGAATCATTACTTCTATATCTCCTTCTAAGGAGTTCGCTAAAGTAAAGTTTTGTCCTAAACGATGGTCGGTAATGCGATTATCTTTGTAATTATAGGTACGAATTTTTTCAGAACGCGCTCCTGTACCTACTTGAGATAGTCTTAAGCCTCGAACTTCCTTTTGTTGTTCTGCTAGCTTAATCTCATATAGTTTTGCCCGCAGAATTTGCATAGCTCGTTCCCGGTTTTGCAGTTGCGATCGCTCTTCAGTACAAAAGATTCTAATTCCTGTAGGTTTATGAATTAAATCTACTGCTGTTTCAACCTTGTTAACGTTTTGTCCTCCAGCACCACCAGATCGAGCCGTTTTGAGTTCAATATCTTTGGGATCGATTTTCACTTCTACATCATCTACTTCTGGCATCACCGCTACCGTAGCTGTAGAGGTATGTACTCTACCTCCAGCTTCAGTTTCAGGTACTCGTTGTACACGATGTACTCCAGCTTCAAACTTGAGCTTACTATATACTGAATCTCCTGTAATTTCTAAAATTGCTTCTTTAAACCCCCCCATATCTGCTACAGATTCACTGAGTAAAAAAACTTTCCAGTTTTGACTTTCAGCATATCTAGAGTACATACGAACTAAGTCTCCAGCCCAAATACTCGCTTCATCCCCTCCTGTACCCGCACGAATTTCTAACATGATATTTTTATCATCATTAGGATCTCTGGGTAACAAGAGAACTTTGAGCTTTTTCTCTAACCCTTCTATCTTTTCTTCGAGCTCGCTGACTTCTAGACTAGCCATTTCCTTCATCTCAGGATCGTCAGCTTCCTTGAGAATTTCCTTGGCTCCTGACAGTTCTTCTGTCGCTTGCTGCCAATGCTTATAGGTCGTGACTGTTTCTTCCAATGAAGAACGAGCTTTCGCTATTTTTTGTAATTCATCAGGGTTGGTAGCAATGTCGGGATCGGCTAGACGATGGGTTAACTCTTGAAAAGTTTGTTCTACAGACTTTAGTTTATCTAGTAAATATGTTTCTGCCATTGGATTTTCTCCTGTCAAGACAAGATGGTTTATTAAGAAAAATTCATCAAAAATACAACAAACCCAGTAGTTAATTAAAGCTAACTACTGGGCAGATAATCTCTATTAAATGGCTATTTTTCGGCGTCAGAATCAGATTCGCTACTAGAATCGAGCATACCGTACTTACGTAAAAAGCGATCAACTCTACCTTCTGTATCAATGATTTTTTGGGTACCAGTATAAAAAGGATGATTACCAGACCAAACATCAACATGAATTTCTGGCTGGGTTGAACCGACTGTCATAACTTCTTTCCCATTACAGATAACCTTCGCGTCTGGATACCAAGTGGGATGTATATCGGGTTTAGGCATTTGTATGTCCCTCAAACAATTTATTAATTACTAATTTAAATTTATCTTGATGATATTTATCGTTTAGAGAACTGAGGCGCTTTGCGAGCTTTTTTCAGACCATATTTTTTCCGTTCCTTACAACGAGGATCGCGAGTTAAGTAACCTTCTGTCTTTAAAGGCTGACGGTTGTTAGGATCTTGTTTACATAATGCTCTTGCTACTCCTAATTTTACGGCATCAGCTTGACCAGTTAAACCTCCACCATGAGCATTGACTAGAATATCGTATTCGCTTTCAAAACCCAATGTTTCCAAGGGTCCTTTAATAGACATTAAATAGCTGGGAATACGATTGAAATAATCTTCTCCGGGCTTACCGTTAACTACGAGTTTGCCTTCACCTGGTACTAAACGCACTCTAGCGATCGAGGATTTACGTCGCCCCGTAGCCCAGTATACTACTTTGTCTTGTGTTCCTTCCATAATTTAGTTCCTCGCGGGGATAGTGTTAATAGTTAAAGTTTCAGGAGTTTGAGCAGCATGGGGATGATCTGGTCCGGCATAAACTTTGAGCTTAGTAAATAGCTTGCGTCCCATGACATTTTTAGGCAACATCCCCTTAACGGCTTTTTCGATAATTCGATTGGGAATTCTCCGTTGTAATTGGTCAAAAGTTTCAGTTTTCATGCCTCCGGGACGACCAGAGTGACGGCGATAAAGTTTTTGCTCGTTTTTTCTACCAGTTACCACAACTTTTTCGGCATTAACAACGATGACGAAATCTCCAGTATCCATATGGGGAGTGAAGCTGGGCTTATTTTTGCCCCGTAAAATCATCGCGATTTCTGTAGCTAAACGACCTAATCGCTGACCTTCGGCGTCAACCACATACCATTTTTGCTCTAGTGTTTGTTTAGTTGGTAAAGGAGTTTTGTTCATTTTTCAGTGATAGTATTTTGTGGATTATTTTAAATAAAAGAGGTTTACTGAGCTAAGAGAAAATTTGGCTGAGTATCAAACCATAAGTGATTAGAAAAGGGCATTTGAGGATAACCAACTCGCAATAAACACAAACCTTTGGCAGGAGCAGAATATTTTACTTCTTCTCGTCGTTGGTTTTGCCAAATGTTGGTAAAATCTTCGGGCGATCGCTTTCCTCCTCCTACTTCTACCAACATTCCCACTAATAGACGTACCATACCGTACAAAAAACCATTTGCCTGAATCTCTAAATATAAAAATGCTCCTTGACGATAGCATTCGGCAGCTTGGACATCTACTAGAGAATCATTTCTATCTGAACCAGTTCTTTTGAAAGCTGACAGATTGTGTTCTCCAAGTAAAGGTTTTAATGCTGCTTGAATTAAAGACTCCTCTAATACATACTGGTAGTAGTGCCAACAAGTTTGGTTAACAAACACGTTAGGCTGCTCATCGGTATAGATTGTGTAACGATAACGCCTCCAGACAGCCGAAAAACGAGCATGCCAATCAGCAGAAACCTGAGCCGAAGCTCTAACTAGTATACCCTCTGGCAGTCTCGCATTGATAATTTTTGACCACTTGTGTGCTGGGATCGGTCCTTGGTACTCAAAGTGAGCTACCTGAGCCGCAGCATGAACTCCCGCATCTGTCCTACCTGCACCATGAATTCTTACAGGATAACCAACGACATCTGAAATGGCATTTTCAAGATAGCCTTGGACACTAACTTGATTGGGTTGCCTTTGCCAGCCGTGAAAGTTAGTTCCCAAATACTGAATAACCAGCGCTACTCTAGTTGGCGAATTTACTTGTTGAGTTGGGCAGCTTACAACCATGCATCAAAACGCCCAGTTAAACTAGCTCAATAATAGCCATTTCAGCATTATCCCCACGACGACGCTTAGTTCTGATAATGCGAGTATAACCACCATTGCGATCGCTATAACGGTCATTTACAGCTTTGAATAGTTCGCTGACTAGCTCTTTGTCATAGATATAGCTTAAAGCTTGCCTTCTGGCAGCCAACGAGCCATCCTTAGCCAAGGTAATCATTTTTTCTACTTCACTGCGAACTGCTTTAGCCCGTGTTTTAGTAGTTTTGATTTGACCATGACGAATAATTTCTGTTGCCAAAGAACGCAGCAGCGCCTTCCTTTGATCTGCTGGCAACCCCAACATGGGAACTTTACATCGATGACGCATAATTTATAATCTTTCTTTATTGCTATGTTTACTTACCTGATTTTTCTTGAGGCAAAGTGATCCCCAAACGTTTCTGTAACGCCTCAATCACCTCATCAGCAGATTTCTGACCAAAGTTTTTAATTTCCAGGAGATCTTCTTGAGTATAATCGAGCAAATCAGAAACAGAGTTTATCTGCGCTCGCTTCAAGCAATTGTAGGCTCTCACTGACAATTGAAGTTCTTCAATTGGTATTTGACTTGTAGGATCTTCATCTGGTTCATAATCATCTTGAATTTCTTCCAGAGTCAGATCTTTCAAGGGATTAAACAAATCAACCACAATCCCTGCCGCTTGAGATAGGGCTTCTTCTGGCTTCACACTACCGTTCGTCCAGATTTCCATGATCAATCGTTCTCTAATACCAGAACCATCAACACGAGCATCTTCAACACTGTAATTCACTTTGGTAACAGGCATAAAGACAGCATCTATCTGTAAAAAGTCTAAAGAACTGCCTTCTTCTTTACTTCTTTCTACTGCACGATAGCCCTTTCCTTTCTCAACTCGAAATTCCATTTCCAAGCTAGTGCCTTCAGCAATAGTAGCTACGTACTGACTAGAGTCCACTGTTTCTATCTCAGAAGGTAACTCAAACTGCGCAGCAGTCACTGTTCCAGGACCAGTAGCTACTAGACGACCTATTTGAGGCTGATTAGTATAACTTTTGAGAACGATCTCTTTCATATTTAGAATAATTTCGAGAACGTCTTCTCTGACTCCCTCAATAGTGGCAAATTCATGAGTAGCAAACCCAAACTTGTGTTCTTGCTTACTTTCATCCTTTGCCATTCCGCCACCAATACGAATCGCTGTAACAGCAGCACCTTCTAAATTGGACAACAGAACTCTTCTCAAAGCATTACCAAGAGTAGTACCTTGACCACGCTCTAAAGGTTCAAGAACGAACTTACTATATTGATGTTGATTTTTGAGGGTTTTAGACTCTACACACTCAATTTGAAATTGCGCCACAGGCTGTTCTCCCTTCTATTCGACAAGCGATCTGGTAAATAGAGACCCATAAAAGTACTCTATCCAGTCGCAACTATGATAATTGCTAATTAAGGTTATACTCTACGTCGCTTGGGCGGACGACAGCCATTATGAGGAATAGGTGTAACATCACGAATCAAAGTGATTTCTAATCCTGCACCTTGTAAGGCTCTTATTGCTGTTTCCCGACCAGCACCAGGACCACTAACCATTACTTCTATTTGACGCATTCCCTGATCCATTGCTCTTCTTCCGGCACTATCAGCCGCCGTTTGAGCTGCAAATGGGGTTCCTTTCTTCGCTCCTTTGAAACCACTAGCACCAGCAGAAGACCAAGATATTACGTCTCCTCTAGTATCGGAAATGGTCACAATAGTATTGTTGAAAGTCGACTGGATATGAGCTACACCATTGGGAACATTTTTTTTATTTTTCTTTGCGCCGCTTCTTCTTTTTGGTTGCGCCATGTTACTTTTTCTGTAATCTAGTTATACTTAAGGGTGTGCTTGCAAATTATTTATTTTTTACCTGGAGCTTTCTTCTTACCGGCTACTGTTAATCGTCTGCCTCTCCTGGTACGGGCATTAGTACGAGTTCTTTGACCTCTAAGAGGTAAACCCATACGATGACGCCGACCGCGATAAGTACCGATGTCAGCCAAACGTTTGATGTTCATCGCTTCCCAACGTCTCAAGTCTCCTTCAACTTGATAGTTATCTTCGATATAGGCTCTCAGTTTAGTTACATCTTCATCCGATAAATCCCTTACTCTGGTATCTGGATTGACACCAGTTTCGGCGATCGCTTTTTGGGCTCGGGATAAACCAACTCCAAAAATATAAGTCAGCGCAACTTCCACACGCTTGTCACGAGGAAGGTCTACGCCAGAAATCCGTGCCACGTTTATTTCTCCCTAATTGCTTTAGTTTTTTAATTTTGCTTGACTTTATTAGCTATTAGCCGCTTTACTGCAAGTAGTAACATAGTAATTATTTCGTTATCCTTGGCGTTGCTTATGCTTAGGATTACTGCTACAAATCACCATTACCCGACCGCGTCTTTTGATGACACGACACTTTTCGCACATTTTTTTAACTGATGGTCTAACTTTCATGCCTTACTCTGGCCATATTGCAAGCCTATTATTATATCTATAAATTTGTTTCTATGTCAAATACACACTTATGCCTTTTAGACAAGTTATTTACTTGTTTTTGAGGCGATAAGTAATTCTGCCTTTGGTCAAATCATAAGGTGTTAATTCCACTTTGACTCGATCACCTGGTAAAATTTTGATGTAGTTCCGCCGAATTTTCCCTGAGATATGAGCTAGTACGTTAAAGCCGTTATCTAAATCGACGCGAAACATTGCATTAGGAAGAGATTCTGTTACTGTTCCTTCCATTTCAATTAAATCTTGTTTAGCCAATGTTCATCTTCTCCGCTACTTCGTGATGAATAGTCAACGGCAACTCCTACTATTCATCGGTTTACTTGGCAAATTGCCTGTAGTTTTTTTGACACAGCATCTCTCATCTTACCTTTTTTGGCTATTTTGATCGATAACATTCGATTATTAGGTAAATCAGTCTGCTATGATATTGCTTCACTCAAAGATTGAGTTACTTCTGTCATTGTTTGATTACCGTCAATAGTTTGCAAAATTTCTCTTTGCTGATAAAAATTGATTACTGGTACCGTATCCTGGTGGTAAACTTCTAAACGACGACGAATTGTTGATTCGTTATCGTCTTTACGTTTTCTGGCTAATAGCCTTCCTACCAGCACTTCATCTGGTACTTCTAAATTTAAAACGCAGTCAGCATTTTGCTCTAGTTTGGCCAGCAAATCCTCTAAAAAAGCGGCTTGATTGACATTTCTAGGAAATCCATCCAAAATCCACCCACTGACTGCATCTTCATAAGAGAGGCGATCTTGAATTAGGTTTAGAATCAGGACGTCAGGAACCAATTCTCCTCTGTTCATATAATCTTGGGCTTGTTTTCCTAGAGGAGTTTGCTGCGCAACAGCAGAGCGCAAAATATCTCCAGTGGATACATGAGGAATTTGGTGATTTTCAGATAGTATTTGTGCCTGTGTTCCTTTTCCTGCGCCAGGAGGACCAAGAAATATTAACCGCTTTGCCATATTAATTTCTAAAACTTAATTTTTAAAGTAGTGAGCTTTAACCAAATTAGCTTTAGCTCCCTATTGCTATTTTTGCCAGCCTATTGCTTAACCATACCTTCGTAACGCTGAGAAATCACGTATGTCTGGATTTGCTTGGCTGTATCAATTGCTACCCCCACCAAAATTAGTAAAGAAGTTGCTCCGAACCCACTAAAGACAGTCGTTCCTGCGGGAATTGCACTTTCTACTAGGGTCGGAATAGTGGCCACTAAGCCCAAGAAAATTGCCCCCAATAAAGTCAAACGATTGAGAACTTTTTCTAGGTAAGCACTAGTTGCTTTTCCTGGTCTGATCCCAGGGATCGATGCTCCCATTTTTTTGAGATTTTGGGACATATCCACCGGGTTGACAATCAGAGAAGCGTAAAAATAGCTGAAAAATAGAATTAGAACCAAATAAACTACGATATAAGCCCAGTTACCTGGTTGGATCGCCGCAGCGACTTGGTTGAAGACATTTTTGACTGCTCCATCGCCAGGTAAAAATCCAATTAATTGAGCCGGCAAAAACAAGACAGAAGAAGCAAAAATAATCGGCATTACGCCACCTTGATTTAATCTCAAAGGAAGATAGTTACTTCTCTCACGATATACTCTTCGACCTACTTGACGACGAGCTGAAATAATGGGGATACGACGAGTTCCTTCTTGGATAAAAACAATCCCCACAATCATGGTTAAAAATACCAACAACAGGATAATTACTTGAGCGATCGCTTCCCGTCCACCACTTTGGGCATATTCAATGGTATTACCTAAAGTTTTGGGTAATACAGCCACAATATTGACAAAAATCAGTAATGAAGCACCATTGCCAATACCTTTTTCTGTAATAAGTTCTGAGACCCACATGACAAACATGGAACCAGCCGTCAGAGCTAAGACTGTTTCACCAATAGGAAAGATACTTTTTTCAATAATGCCGTTATTGACTAATAAACCCAGGGTAATACCAAAACTTTGGATAATTGCCCCCCCTAAAGCAACATAACGCGTAATCTGAGAAATTTTGCGTCTTCCTGCCTCACCCTCGTTTTTTTGTAAATCTTCTAGAGTAGGAATGGCAGTTGCTAACAACTGCATGATGATAGAAGCATTAATAAAGGGTAAAATTCCCAGAGCAAAAATACCCAAAGCGGAAATCCCACCACCAGTAAAAATATCTAAAAATCCGACTATCGAAGCATTCCCAGAATTATTAATAAAATTACCAAAAATCTCGCGATCAATCCCTGGAACAGGTATAAATACACCTAGCCGCACTAATATTAGAAGACCAATGGTTACTAGCAGCCTGCCTCGAAGACCAGCTGCTTGCGCCATTTGTAAAAAGGTCTCTTGTGCTGAGGGAGTTTTTTCTCTAACCATGCAGGTTTACCTCTTATATGCCTAGTACTGAATAAGTTATTAATGGAGGAATATTATATAAATTTTAGATAAATTTAAAATTTTCACCTTCGCTCCTTATGATATACCAATCGCGATGCTTACCTAATTAGTAATAACTTCGCAAGTACCACCGGCTGCTTCTATTTTCTCAGTTGCACTCTTAGTAAAGGCTGCTGCTTTAACGTTTAAAGCCACCTTTAATTCGCCATCACCCAAAATTTTCAGTGGTCCATCATTATTAGTTACGATGCCATCTTCTAGTAAGGAATTTAAGGTGACTTCTGTTTTCGCTGGTAATGACCCTAGGGCTTTAACATTAATCGTGGTGTAATATTTCTGGTTGACCAAAGGAAAATGTTTGAGCTTAGGAACTCGACGGTAAAGGGGCATTTGACCACCTTCAAATCCAGCCTTAGTACCAGTACCAGAACGAGATTTTTGACCACGCATACCAAAGCCGCAGCTAGCACCTTGTCCTGCTGCAATACCACGACCTACTCTGCGTTTACGCCGTTTAGCCCCAGACTTGGGACCAAGATTTTCGATTTTCATTTATGTTCTCCAAACTATAGAGGGGTGAAATCTCTGAATTAATTAGTTTATGACTTATGAATTAGAGCTTTCTTAAGCGTATAGCTGTTCTAAAGGAATATCTCTTTCCCGAGCCACCTCAGCAAAAGTACGTAAACTCTCTAAAGCATCGATTGCCGCTCTAGCATTATTCAACGGACTATTAGAACCCAGTTGCTTCGCTAAAATATTTTTTACTCCTGCAAGTTCTAGTACTGTACGGACTGCACCACCAGCGATTACCCCAGTACCAGGAGCAGCAGGACGCATAAATACTTTAGCCCCACCTGCAACGCCATTGGTTACATGAACAATAGAACTAGCTTTGGTTAAGGATACTTCGACCAATTGCTTCTTGGCATCAGCAACCCCTTTACGAACTGCACCGATGACATCAGCAGCTTTGCCTACTCCTACTCCTACTTGTCCTTTCTCATTGCCAACGACGACGATGGCACGAAAACTAAGTTTTTTCCCGCCTTTAACTACTTTACTAACCCGGCGAATTTGTACTACTCGTTCTTGCCAGTTTGAGTCTTTTTCCTTTGCGCGACCTTTCTTACGCGACTTAGATTTAGCCATAGTTATTACTCTTGATATTTTGATTTAAAAGTCCAAACCTGATTCGCGAGCTGCATCAGCCAAAGCCTTAACTCGACCATGGTAAAGATTCCCGCCTCGATCAAAAACTACTTTAGCAATTCCTTTCTCTAATGCTCTTTGAGCTACTAGTTTGCCGACTTCTGCGGAAACTTCACAAGTTGCACCAGAGGTGGAACCAGATTTAACATTAAAGTCCGATGCCGCCGCTAAAGTATGCTGAGCGACATCATCTATAACTTGGGCATAAATGTGATTGTTGGACCGGAAAACACACAAACGAGGACGTTCGGCAGTACCGCTCACTTTTCTGCGTACCCGTCGGTGACGGCGTGTGACTGATTCTCTGCGTGAAAGCTTCATGATTTCTACTTACCTGTCTTACCAGCTTTACGTTTTACTTGCTCATCAAAGTAGCGAATTCCTTTCCCTTTGTATGGTTCGGGAGGTCTAACTGCTCTGATTTTGGCAGCTACATTACCCACTACTTCTTTGCTAATACCACTGATTATGACTTCTGTATTTCTATTTTCGACTGCCACATCAATTCCCTCAGGCATTTCTATTTCCACGGGCTTACTATAACCAACATTAAGGGTTAGTTTTTTCCCTTGTGCCTGAGCTCTATAACCCACTCCTTGGATCAAGAGACGTTTTTGAAATCCTTGAGATACTCCATCAACCATATTGGCAACTAGAGTTCGACAAAGACCATGACGTTGACGACCCATACGAGAATCATTGGTGGGATTAACTACTATTGTATTTCCTTCTTGCTTGACCTCAATTGGTTCGGGAATTTCTCTGGATAAAGTTCCTTTGGGTCCTTTGATAGTGACTGACTGTCCAGAGATTTGCGCACTGACTTTGTCAGGAATGGGGATGGGCTGTTTGCCTATACGAGACATGATTAAATTCTCCTCATTGATTACCAGACATAACAGAGGATTTCACCGCCAACTCCTTGGCTGCGTGCTTCTCTGTCCGTCATTACTCCGCGGGAAGTGGAAACGATCGCAATACCAATACCGCCCAGAACCCTGGGAATATCTTTTTTGCGCGAGTAAACCCTTAGTCCTGGTTTACTTACTCGCTTTAGGGTACTAATAATTGGTTGACGATTTCTGCCTTTGTACTTTAGAGAAATAACAATGAATTTTTGGGGTTCTTGCCCTGTTTCCTCATAACCTTCGATAAACCCTTCTTTTTGCAGAACATTAGCAATAGCACGGGTCATGCGAGTTGAAGGAACTTGAGTTGTTTGATGCTTGACCATACAGGCATTACGGATGCGGGTCAGCATATCTGAAATAGTATCGGTTGCCGCCATTATTTCCTATTTTTATGTTTAGATACTAAGAATATTAGTTGTCACGGAAAGGCATTCCCATCTCTTTTAATAAAGCTCGTCCTTCCTCGTCATTGTTGGCGGAAGTGACGATGGAAATATCCATCCCTCTGATTTGATCGATGCTATCGTAATCAATTTCTGGGAACATCAACTGTTCTCTGACTCCCAAGCTATAATTGCCTCGACCATCAAAGCTTGTGGGGCTAATACCACGAAAGTCACGAATCCGGGGTAGTGCCAAACAAATTAGTCGCTCAAGGAAGGCATACATCCGCTCTCCTCGCAGAGTTACCATTACTCCAACAGGCATTCCCTGACGAATTTTAAATCCAGCGATCGCTTTTTTGGCCCTGGTAACTACGGGTTTTTGTCCTGTAATCACCATCATCTCGTTAATCGAAGATTCTAAAGCTTTCGCATTTTGGGATGCTTCTCCTAAACCTCGGTTAACGACGATTTTAACTACTTTAGGAACTTGATGTACGTTACTGAAGCTGAATTGCTCAGTTAGCTTAGGAACGATATCTTCTAAATATCTGGTTTTTAGTGGTTTGGGCATAATTTTTATTTTTCCTGGGCTTGGTCAGGAGAAGTTAAATTTAAAATTTTCAGCGCACTGGATGCCTAGAAAACTAGTCAATTATTTCACCTGTTTTCTTCAGCATGCGCACTTTACGACCGTCTTCTGTAAAGGTGTAACCAACTCGACTAACGGTTTTTTCCTTACTGGAATAGAGCATGACATTTGAACTGTGGATCGGAGCTTCAAAAGTCACAATTTGACCAGATTCTCCTTCTTGTTGAGGCTTAACGTGCTTAGTACGGACGTTTACCCCTTCAACTACTACTTGACTAGTCTTGGGAATTACTCGGGATATTTCGCCTACCTTGCCTTTATCCCGTCCAGAGATCACTTGGATCGTGTCTCCTTTCTTGACGTGCATCTTATAGCGAGTAGGTGCTTGTTTACTTTTTGCCATTTAAATTACCTCTGGAGCTAAAGAGACGATCTTGGTAAAGTTTTTCTCTCTTAATTCTCTTGCCACAGGACCAAAGACACGAGTACCTCTAGGGCTACCCTGTTCGTTGATAATCACAGCAGCATTGTCATCAAAACGAATGCTCATCCCACTAGGACGATTGACTGACTGTTTAGTACGGACAATTACTGCTTTAACCACTTCGGATTTTTTGACACCCATGTTGGGTAAAGCATCTTTAACTACGGCAACTACGACGTCACCGATAAAAGCATAGGGGCTGTTTCCCTTGCCAATTACTCGTAAACACATTAGCTTACGGGCACCGCTGTTATCAGCGACATTTAGATAGGTCTGTTGTTGAATCATTTTGGAACTCGACCGGGGAAATTGGGTTAATAGAAGTTAGGATTTTGGGGATTCAATAATTTCCTCGACCGTCCAGCGTTTGGTTTTGCTTAAGGGACGAGTTTCTCTAATCCTTACGCGATCACCAATTTGACATTGGTTTTCTGCATCGTGAGCTTTATATTTTTTAGTTCTGACGACAATCTTGCCGTACTTGGGGTGAGGGGAACGGTTTTCAATAGCAACAACCACGGTTTTATCCATTTTGTCGCTCACCACTTCTCCGACTCTTTCTTTTACTGCCATGATTTACTCTTCTCCTTTAGCGGCGGCTAATTCACGCTCACGTTCTACAGTTAATAGCTGAGATAGACGATGTTTCGTGTGCTTAAACAGATGAGGTTTTTCCAGACGGCGAGTTGCTTGCTCTAACCTAAGCTGAAATAACTCTCGCTTAACCGCTAAAATTTCTTCTGCCAGTTCTTCATCACTCAGCTTTCTGGCATCTTCAATCTTTGGTAAAGCCATAATCTTAGTTATAATCCTCGTCACGAGTGATAAATTTAGTTTTGATTGGTAGCTTCTGTGCTGCTAAACGCATTGCCTCTTTAGCTATTGGTTCAGGAACACCAGCCATTTCAAACATGATTCTACCTGGCTTAACCACTGCTACCCAAAATTCGGGGGAACCTTTACCCGAACCCATACGAGTTTCCGCAGGACGCATCGTCACGGGCTTATCAGGAAAGATTCGAATCCAAATCTTACCACCCCGTTTCACATAGCGCGTCATCGCTCGGCGAGCAGCCTCAATTTGTCGAGAAGTAATCCAAGAAGGTTCAGTAGCCTGAAGTGCATAATCACCAAAGTTTAGGGTATTACCACGATAGGCCATACCTCTCATGCGACCGCGGTGTTGTTTCCGATATTTCGTTCTTCTGGGACTAAGCATAATAGTAATATTTTGCTAAATAAGTCTTGTTAATAATTACTCAGAGCGATCATCAAACTTTTGACGACGACGCTGACGGCGAGGAGCCTGACTGGGAACTGCAGCAGCAGCTTCCTCTTGTCCTGGGATAATTTCGCCTTTAAATACCCAGACCTTAACTCCGAGAATGCCGTAGATAGTTAAAGCGGTACGATAAGAGTAATCAATATCAGCTCTTAGGGTATGCAGTGGGACTCGACCTTCCCTAACCCATTCTGTGCGAGCAATTTCAGCCCCATTTAAACGCCCACTAACCTGGATTTTGATTCCCAAAACCTCAGCTCGTTGCGCTCTTTGAACTGCCTGACGCACAACACGACGAAAAGAAACTCTTCGCTCTAGTTGCTGACAGATATATTCAGCAATTAGCGCTGCATCAGCATCCACACGGGGTACTTCAATTACGTTAATGCGAATCTGACGGTTGTTGCCGACTTTAGCCTGTAACTCAGTACGTAACTTTTCAATCCCCGAACCACCGCGACCAACAACTACACCAGGTCTAGCGGTATGAATCGCCAAATCAATTTGATCGGCCTTGCGTTCAATTTTGACTTGAGAAATGCCTGCATTACTCAATTCTTTATTGACGTATTCTCTGATCAAGCGATCTTCTTGTAATAATTCTGGGTAGCGCTTAGTATCGGCATACCAGCAAGATTGATGATCTTTGGTTATCCCCAAACGAAAGCCCGTTGGGTGTATCTTTTGTCCCACAAATGTTTCCTCGTAATAGTAATTAATTAAATTCTGCCAATAAGGTTCTAATCGGTTACTTCAGGCGCAACAGCCACAGTAATGTGACAGGTGGGCTTACGAATTTGGTAAGCTCGACCTTGAGCCCTAGGACGATAACGTTTGAGAACAGGACCACCATCAGCAAAAGCTTTACTGATTACCAAGGTTGCTGGGTCTAACCCGTTATTGTGTTCTGCATTAGCTACAGCCGAGCGCAATGTTTTTAAAATTGGCTCACAAGCTTTATAAGGCATAAATTCGAGAATAATTAAAGCTTCTCGATATTGACGACCGCGAATTTGATCTAGCACCCGTCTGACCTTAAAAGGAGACATCCGGATGTACTTGGCGATCGCTTTTACTTCGTTATTAGTATCTATTGCCATAGTGGTATCTAATATCTAGCGTCTCCCTTTTTTGTCGCTTTTAGCATGACCCCTAAAAGTACGGGTAGGAGCAAATTCTCCCAGTTTGTGTCCGACCATCTGATCGCTAATGAACACAGGAATGTGTTGGCGACCATTATGTACGGCAATTGTATGTCCGACCATTTGCGGCAGAATAGTTGAAGCTCTAGACCAAGTTTTGATTACTTCTTTCTTGTTATTAGCATTCAACTTCTCAATTTTCTTGAGTAGGCTGTCGGCGATAAAAGGCCCTTTTTTTAAAGAACGACTCATATTTTTAAAATCAACAATGAATTAACGACGACGACGGACAATCAGCTTATTACTGAGTTTGTTTTTCTTACGAGTTTTCTTACCCAAAGCTGGTTTACCCCAAGGAGTAACCGGACCACTTCTCCCAATAGGGGCACGTCCTTCACCACCACCATGAGGGTGATCGCAGGGATTCATCGCGCTCCCCCGAACTTCGGGTCTTCTACCCAGGTGACGCATTCTACCTGCTTTACCTAGTTTGAGGTTGCGGTACTCAACGTTACCTACTTGTCCAATAGTGGCGTAACATTCCTTGCGTACCATTCTGACTTCTTTGGAAGGAAGACCAATGGTTACGTAGTCGCCCTCTTTGGCCATCACTTTGGCAGCAGCACCAGCAGCACGAACAATTTGTCCACCTCTACCTGCTACTAATTCCACGTTGTGAATCGTCTCACCTAAAGGCATATTACTTAGAGGCAAGGCATTACCTACTTCAATAGGAGCGTCAGGACTGGCAATGATTGGTGTCCCCACTTTCATACCCACAGCGGCTAAAATGTAACGTTTTTCACCATCCTCGTACTGCACTAGAGCAATCCGAGCATTACGGTTAGGATCGTATTCAATCGCAATTACCTCTGCGGGAATATTGCGCTTGTCGCGGCGAAAATCGATAATGCGATAAAGACGTTTATGTCCACCACCACGGCGACGACTCGTAATTACCCCTCGATTGTTACGACCTTTCTTACGATGTTTATATTTGGTTAAAGATTTTTCTGGCTTCTTTTTAGTAATTTCAGAAAAATCGGGAACTACGGCTTGGCGAGTTCCTGGTGTATACGGTCTAAATGAACGAGTACCCATAATTTGCTGTTATCTAGCTTTTTCGAGTTCTAAAATTCGGTTACATCTATACATCGGGGAATAAGACGATTGAATCACCCTCTTTGAGAGTAACGATCGCCCTTTTATATTGAGCCTTATAGCCTATAAATCTTCCTACACGACGTTTTTTGCGAGGTAGTGTCAAGGTATTGATCTTGACCACTGTGACATCAAATAAGCTTTCAATCGCTGCTTTAATATCGGGCTTGGTAGCTTTGGGCAATACATCAAAAACGTATTTATTAAGCTCCATTTGGATTGTGCCTTTCTCGGTAATGATCGGCTTGAGGATTAAGTCTGCTAAATCTCTCGCTTGATATTTAGTCTTCACCGTAAACCTCCTGAATCTGTGATAAAGCGTCTTTGCTGACTACAATTTTGTTAGCATGAAGGACATCAGCCACGTTGAGATTAGTTGCTTTAATCAACTTGACTTTAGCTATGTTGCGAGTAGACAAATTGACGTTCTCAGAAACTTCTTTCAGAATCAATAAAACTTTCTCGTCAGCAGCTACACCCCATCGTTCTAAGGCAGCGATCACTTCTTTAGTCTTGGGTCGTTCTAGTTCAGCACCAAAGTTCTCAACCACAATCATATCTTCAACACGGGAACTAAAGGCTGTTCTCAACGCCAAACGCCTTTCCTTGCGATTCATCTTAGTGCTGTAGTCTCTAGGTTTGGGTCCAAAGATTACACCACCACCACGCCATAGAGGAGAACGAATAGAACCGGCACGAGCACGTCCAGTCCCTTTTTGTCTCCAGGGTTTACGTCCCCCCCCCCGAACTTCGGAGCGAGTTTTGGTAGATGCTGTTCCCTGACGGGAGTTATTTAACTGCCGAACTAATGCTCGGTGAACAATATGTTCGGCGTTTTCCTCTTTGGCCACTTTTAGTTCTAGGGTTGCCTCGCCAGCATTTTCCCCCTGCCAATTTTTGACTACACAATTAACCATAGTTATTTGTTGTTTGCTATCTATCTCTGCTGTTCTTAAATAACTGACAAGTTGCTATTACTATCCCACGATGTTGCTGGGAGAAATACTGAGCAAAGCTCCAGGTTTACCTGGGACTGCGCCTTTAATAAGTAGCAAATTCTGCTCGGCATCAACTTTGACAACTTTTAGTTTGCGAGTAGTTACCTGTTTTCCGCCGTAGCGCCCTGCCATTTTCTTACCAGGATAGACACGACCAGGAGTAGTACCTGCTCCCGTAGAACCAGGCGCACGGTGATTTTTAGAACCGTGACTCATCAAGCCTCGTTTGAAGTTATGTCTTTTTTGATAACCAGCAAAACCGCGACCCATTGTTTTGCCACTAATATCCACAGTAGTGTCGGTGTTGAAAATCTCAGAAATGTCTAGGGTCTTGCCTAGTTCATAACTTGCCGTATCTTCAATGCGATACTCTTTAAGATGACGTAATGGATTAGCACCTGCTTTGCTTAGATGACCAATTTCGGGCTTCGACAAAGCTTTCTCTTTGACTTCGCCATAGCCAATTTGAATCGAACTATAGCCGTCTGTTTCTTTAGTTTTGATCTGAGTTACGACACAAGGCCCAGCTTGAACCACAGTAACGGGAATAGCATTTCCTGTATCCTGGTCAAAAACTTGGGTCATGCCTAATTTTGTGCCAAGAATGCCGACAGACACGAGTTTTAGCCCCTCTATAATTGCAACACGATAAACCTTAGTCTTGTTTAACGACTTCCGGTTAGGTTATCAACCGCCGACCACTGCTAGTCAACAGGCGGTTTAATTTTGCCTGACAAAAAAATAATCACCTTGTCGGCATTTACCATCAGAAACATTTATGTCTAAACACAAACGAATTCCTGGTAAAACCGCTATAAACAAGATGCACAGCAGCAAATATATAATTTTATTTTCTAAGATTTACAGTCAGATTTAGTTTTAGTTTGAGCTTCTACTGTTTCCAACTTTGACAATTACCTGAACCCCCGAAGACTTAAAGTAAGAAATACTTCAGTATCTTAACGAGGAGGTAGCAAATCCTATAAATTTCTCACTAACCCCATAACGAGATTGTTTTCATTTGTGAATGAACACCTTGAAAACTCACTTATTTAGCCTCAGAATTATAAGTTAATAACTCTCTTCCTTGGCTAGGGGGATGATTTAGACTTTTATCTAGAATGTGAGATTTGCCAGTTTTAACCACAATCATTAATGATACATGAATCTATGTAGCTATGACAATATTTTTTTTCAGTTTGGGGATTTTGTTGTAGGGATGGAGGGAGTAGAGCGATCACGTTAAAAAGAGCAATATGCGACGATAATTATAATAATTTAGTCTGAGTAAATTTAGTCCGAGTCATAGATGGTGTAGGCAGAGCAAAGAATGACTAATTCCTGGTTGGCATCTATTGTCAATGCAGTAGTAAGAATTAAAAAATTAAATCAAAGAGATAAAAATTCTTACTATATCAAAGCTACTGATTGGGATGATTATTTAGAAGAGGCTTTAGAGTTAGCTAGCTTGGAAGCAGCAAAAGAAGCTTTTGGGGGGATTTACTCAGTAGAACAACTATCAGAAAAATTCAATTGCGATCGCGTTTTAACTATAGCTTGGCAAATGTTAGAACTGACTTATCAGAAAGACTCTAAGGATTTACCACGGGCAATTAGAGGATTCATTGATAAACCTAGTATTTTATAGCTGCCTGTTATGAATGTTGCGATCGCAGTTTGTAATTCTGACAAAGATATTTTTTTGAAGCGATGGAGAAAGGAAGGTGAATACTTTTATTTACAATGAACAGATAGTAAACAATGTATATATTTAAATCGATGTTATAAAGACTTTTAATCGAGGGTTGAGATAAGAGTATTAAAGTTGCAATGCCAACATCGAAACCATAGGGAATGATAAAACACTCTAAGCAGGCAACCACAACACTATACGTATAGTTGATATGTTTATCAATGTATCTAGCAGAGAACAATATAACAATTGAAATACTCAGAAGAATTGCCATCAACCATACTAATAAAATCCAAAACCAAAGACCAGAATCATCATCGAATGCAAATATAATTAAAATTGGATATGCAGCTTTGTATATAGAGTAGAAAAAATAAGGAACACCTATAAATCTCAGCCCATAATGAGCAAATTCTAATATTTTGAGAAAAAAATTTGGTGTAAATCTATTCATCTAACGTCGTAAGGAAACCGACGATCGCATAGCTTCTTTTACCAAACAAACTATGACAATCAAATGAAACAGTAATTGTTGAAATTGCAAAATAGGATCTAGTCTCCAGCCATTGAATATTAAAATTCCCCCTGACAATAATAAAGCAATTGGACAAAATAATAATTCCAATACTTTTAAAATTATGTACAAAGAAGAATTGGATTTTCTGACACTTTCTAAAACTTGAGTGATTATTAAAATAAAATAGCCAATTCCCCCTAAAACATCAAATAAGCCAACTACAGAAATAAAATTAAGTCCAAAATTTACCATGAATTAAAAAGTGAATTACAGTATAAAGTATAACAATTTTTCTATATGCAGATCAATTACTAGCTCCATTGTAGTTTGATATATTTTAAAAATTGTTTTACTTATTTAAAATGATGCCAAACTAAAAGCGATCGCTCTGTGAGAAATTTAGAAAGAAATACAATCTTGAAGATAATTCAAGTACAGTTGCGATCACTTTTTGTATTTACTCATAATGAAACCTACAAGCTAAAAAGTCTATTTGGCTTTTATTAACTCTATAAATAAATCTATGTTCGAGATCGATTCTTCTCGACCAAATATTTGCATCCATATATTTGAGCGGTTCAGGTTTACCAATTCTCTTAAAAGGATTTTGCATTACTGCCGTTACCATATCCAAAATCTTGGCAGCTTTCTTCGGATTTTGTTTGAACCACCAACCTAAATCTTCTTTAAATTGGGAACTAAAACCAGGAACGCGATGGATAATAACAGGCTGTAATGGCTCAGTTTTATGCTTGTTCGATTGTTTCTTCTTTTTCGCCATCTATTCCTAATTCTTGCTTTAATTCTTTCACTGTTTGAGGCTTGATTTTCCCTGACTGAGACTCTGCGATCGCATTTAAGAGACGATTACCATTTGCAGGAGAACGTAGAAGATATACAGTTTCTATCAAGCTAGTTAAATCTGATTCAGAAATTAAAGCTACATTTTCGCCATCACGTCGATTAATCATATATACTTGATGGTTTTCAGCCACTTGTTCTAGTAATTTAAAAAACCCATTTCTAGCATCAGTAGGATTAGTAATTTCGTAAGAGAACATAGACTCATGTACGTATTAATGTACATAACAGTTTAACAAATCTCAGAGCGATCGTATTACCTGGACTTTAAGAAAATCATAAAGTGATTAAGCTAATCCACATTTAACTTGCATATTTATTAATCAGGAAATAAACCTGACAATCCTCTCCCCATCCCCCTATCTCCCTATCAGCCTCAACCAATAAATTTGATGTTGACCAGCTTATAGGCTTCTTATTTGGGATCGTTTCAGAAGAAGTCTGCTTTAAAATATAATCTAGGGAAACTATCACACAGACATAGAGCCTATGCCACTAATTACCACTGGAAAATCATTTATTCGTGCTTTAGAAAAAAATGGTGCTTTAGGCTTGTATATGCCTCTAGAGGGAGGATCAGAAGGACGTTATCAAAGACGTTTACGAGCTTATGGTTATCAGACTATTAATATCACTGCTAGAGGATTAGGTGATTTAGCAGCTTATTTGACAAGAGTACACGGGGTACGTCCTCCCCACTTAGGCAAAAAGACTATCGGACGTGATGCCTGTGTTGGTGATATTTATTATGTACCACCTATTGCTACTTATGAATTAGATACTTTACCTGCCAAAGCTAAAGGATTAGCATTGTGGATTATTGAAGGACAAATACTATCTCGCCAAGAAGTTGAGTATTTGGTTGATTTAACTAAAAGCGAGCCCAAGATAAAAGTAGTTTTGGAACTAGGTGGCGATCGTTATGTGAATTGGAAACCTTTGGCAGATACTTTAGCTGCTGCATAATTCATAATATAAATAAAGCTCTGGACAGTACAGTATTCTGAATAGCAAATGGGGTGGTATCTGTGTCGGATAAAGATATGAATGATTTATTGGCTCAGCTAAAAGAGGAGTTCGAGCCGAAAAGACAGTTAGAAACTCATAACAAGAAGTCGTCTAGTCATAAATCGCCGCAACCACCCCAAAATCAGGCATCTAAGCAATCTATGGAGCAGATGCTAACTGAACTAAGAACGGAGCTAGAGTCTGGTAGAGAGCAAGCAAGTGATCTATCTAGTAAACCCCAAGTATCTCCCAAACCTAATCAGACCAGTGCTAGTAGTAATTTAAGCAAATATCGTAATCGCCTTAACGCTCTGATCGATCAAGACTATCAGATGCAAGAGCGAAAACGAGAAGCCAAGTTTGCTGAAATAAAACGTCAGGAAGAAGCACGCATCGCTGAACAAAAACGCCGTCAACAAGAGCTAATTGAAGCGCAACGACGAGAAGAATTAAGAGAGCGTAGACGGAAAGAGGCATTACGAGAAAAGGCTCAGCAATGGCTCAAGAATCTAAATCTGCGCTCAGAAGAAGGCAGATGGTTTGAAGAATTTTCTTATTCTTATGAGGATAAGCTACAAGCAGCGATCGACTATTTGGAAGCAATGCGAGAAAGTGGACTTTAAATTTAGTTCGTAGTTCGTAGTTCGTAGTTCGTAGTTGCTAAGGCTGTTTTCCATTTTCGAGATCAATTTTTGTCAGAAAAACTAGAGCAAAATTACTAGCTAAAATCAACCATACTTAATCATTTTCTGCAATCCCCTATCGCCTGCACCCCCTGCCCTACTATAATCACACAGAAAGCCAAAGTAGGTTTCAGCAACCACAGTAACTAAATGCGGATTTTATTTGTAGCAGCAGAAGTAGCTCCCATCGCCAAAGTAGGTGGTTTGGGAGATGTCGTCGGTGCATTACCCAAAATATTAAGAAAATTAGGTCACGATGTCCGTATTTTGATGCCTTACTATGGCGGTTTACAGGACAAAATAGATATTCCTGCTGATCCTATTTGGTGGGGTTATGCCATGTTTAACGACTTTGCTGTTTATGAAGCTTGCTTACCAGATAGCGATGTTCCACTTTATTTATTTGGTCATCCCGCCTTTGATCCCCAGAGAATTTATGGAGGAAAAGATGAACCATGGCGGTTTACTTTCTTTAGTAATGGTGCTGCGGAGTTTTGCTGGAATTACTGGAAGCCAGAAATAGTACACTGTCATGATTGGCACACGGGTATGCTTCCCGTATGGATGAACCAATCCCCTGATATTTCTAGTGTTTTTACTATCCATAATTTAGCCTATCAAGGACCTTGGCGATGGTATTTGGATCAGATTACTTGGTGCCCCTGGTATATGCAGGGACATAACGTTATGGCTGCTGCGGTACAATTTGCCGATCGCGTCAATACTGTTTCGCCTACTTATGCTAAACAAATTCAGACTATTGAATATGGGGAAAAGCTAGAAGGGTTGCTTTCTTTTATCAGTGGTAAAACCAGAGGAATTTTAAACGGAATTGATACTGATAGTTACGATCCTGCTATCGACAAAGCTCTAAAACAGAATTTTACTCAGAATACTCTAGAAAAGCGCTCGGTAAATAAAGCAGCACTGCAAAAAGAGTTAGGTTTAAGCGTAGATGAAAAGGTTTTTTTAATTGGGGTTGTCTCTCGATTAGTCGATCAGAAAGGAATAAACTTGCTATTGCAAATTCTAGATCGCTTTATGGCATACAGTAACTCTCAGTTAGTGGTTTTAGGAACTGGCGATCGCCAAATTGAAACTCAACTATGGCAGGTAGCAGGTCGCTTTTCTGGTAGGATGTCGGTACAGTTGCTCTACAATGATTCTCTGGCACGCAGAATCTACAGCGGTTGCGATGTGTTTGCCATGCCTTCTAAATTTGAACCCTGCGGTATCAGTCAAATGTTAGCAATGCGCTATGGTTGCATTCCCATAGTGAGACGTACTGGTGGTTTGGTAGATACAGTAAGCCATCACGAGCCGATGAATCAAGCTGGCACTGGCTATTGTTTTGATCGTTATGAACCCTTAGATTTGTTTACCTGTATGGTTAGAGCTTCAGAGGGTTTTTTATATAAAGATAAATGGCAAAAACTACAACAACGAGCAATGAGTCAAAACTTTAGCTGGTTAAAATCAGCTCTAGAATACATCAAAATGTACAAAGAAGTACTTGGTCAATCGACCGATTTAACCATCCAAGAACAGGAAAAGCTAGAATCTTTGAGATCCTAAATAATTTGTATATATTTTTTTGTGCGTTGGAATCTATGAAACCAATTTACAATGACTAGGCTGTTGAGATAACTGTTTCGCTTGGTGAATAAATTCATCTTGTGGAACTGATTTAGACAGGTAAGCATCGGCACCAATAATATCGCCTAAAATAAAATCTGCTGGAGTAGTTTTAGTCGAACAAATAATCACAGGGATGGAGCAAGTCTTTCTACTTTTTTTGAGCTGGAGACAAAACTCAAAGCCACTTTTACCACCCATAACTACATCTAAAATGATTAAATTGGGCTCATAACTTTCTAAGGCTTGCTGTGCTTCTTCTACACTAGAAACTTTTTTGATAGTCCCAAATCCTGCATTATATAAATACTCACTGAAAACTTCTCTCATCATCAAACTATCGTCAACTACTAAAGCTTTTTTCATTATCAAATTACCAAGTTCTAAAATTTTTCTTTTATAAGCTTATGGTTCCCAGCTTCTATCAAGAAAAATCAACGATTAATAATTAGACATATATAGACATATAACAATAACTTCTGTTTCTTATCTTCTGACTACTAGTCTGCCAATTTTGAAATGATGGATGCTAAAAAAGTTCGGAGTTCAGAGTACTCGCTACCCTAAAGGACTCGCTTCGCATCGCGCGAGAAGCTACCCTAAAGGACTCGCTGTCGCGTCGCGCAACGGAATTCGGAATTAGAAGTTATAGGTTATAGGTTATAGGTTAATTTGGAGTCACAAGATTTACCCCTCAATTCAAACCTGTTAGGGTACTACCGCTTTCTCCGTCAAAGGTCGAAAAACAGGTATAATCTGATATTGGGGTAAATTGTTCAGACTCAAATAGAAACAAAATCAATGTCACAGTTAGAAAGATTAATCTTGATGGCAGAAGACGAACTAACTCAATACAGTACAGATGCACGGAAAATTGAACGTCTGCGTCGTAAAATAGGGATTTCTGTGACTCCAACTGAACAAAAAGAAGTAAAAGAGGCACTTATTGCTGAAATGCCGACAGGATTCTTGGGTAAGCTAATCGAGGAACAGCGTCAGACCGTAGCTCTCCCTTTTTGGGGGATTGCTGGATTAGGATTGTTATTTGGTATTTCCCTTCGACAACCGGTAGATTTTTTAGCTCCAGCTATTGGTATTCCGATTGCTTTCAATATTCAAAAGTGGGGTTGGCAACTACAAGCGAAGCGTATTTTGCTGAAAACCCTGGAAGAAATTGAGGAAAGAAGCAAAAATCCAATTACAGATCAATAATATTACAGGGCTTCTATTTGTAGAAGCCATAGGTCGTATATCTAAGCTAAATTATGGCGATCGCTCAAAATTTCGTAGCCATCTTGAGTGACTAATACAGTATGTTCAAACTGAGCCGATAGATTATTATCAACAGTTACGACTGTCCAGCGATCGCGCAACACTCTAGTATGCTTAGAACCAGCGTTAAGAATAGGTTCAATAGCGAGAGTCATCCCGGCTTTCAGCTTAACATTGGGCATCCATTTGGTACGGAAGTTAAACACTGAAGGTGCTTCATGCAGATTTTTACCAACACCGTGTCCAGAGTAATCTTCTACCACACTATAACCGTGGGCTTTTACATAATCTTCGATCGCCCCGGCAATATCTAAGAGGTGATTATCAGCTTTGACTTGCTTGATACCTTCATACAATGAATCTTCTGCAACTTTGATTAAGTTAGCAGCATCTTGAGATACTTTCCCGATGGCAATAGTAATACAGGAGTCACCATGAAATCCATCACAATAAGCACCTGTATCCACTTTAAGAACATCTCCACGGCGAATTACTTTTTTAGGACTGGGAATACCGTGTACTACCTCGTTATTGATACTGGCGCAAATGGAAGCCGGAAAACCATAATATCCTTTAAAACTGGGAGTTGCTCCCATTTCACGAATGCGTTTCTCAGCATATTCGTCTAAGTCAGCGGTTGTCATACCAGGCTTTACCATTGCCTCAATCTCTTTTAAGACAGTGGCGACGATTTTGGCCGAACGTCGCATTTTCTCGATTTCTGGTTGAGATTTAATATGAATACCACGAGGATTACGCTTTAAGGCAGGAAGTCCAGTAGATTTAGAATCTGTTGAACTTGCTTTAGACTTAGGAAATAATAAATCGGTCAGAATATTCATCAAATATTTTTATCTTAAATATTTTTAAAAAAGTGTATTGAATGTAGAAAAAACCAAGAATTAAAAAAAGACTGAGAGCTGTTGGTTAAGCTCTATATCTATTAATTTTTTACCAAGTTACTTATTTATTCCGTTCGTTATAGGCGGCATAAACACTCTGGACATTATACCAGTTGAGAAAAATACGGGCTACTTGCTCGGCTAATTGAGGTTGATTACGGGTAATTAGCCACTGTAATAAAGGTTTGAGGGTACGCTCATTAAGCATTCCTCTCAGGGAAAATAGTCCCCAGAGAATACGGTGTAAAATGGTCATTTGAATCATCATTTTTACTTCCCAAGTTGGATGTTTCTGATAAAAAACAACACCCATTTTTCCTCTTTGAATTTCTTGCTCGATTAACTTGGGAATTTGTTCTAAATTAAAAGCAGGATGCCAATGATAACCGACTGCTTGAGGACATTTGATTAATTTTAAACCTAACTTTTTTAGGCGCACTCCTAACTCTAAATCTTCCCAGCCATAGAGTTGAAAGCCAGTATCAAATAACCCAGCTTGTTCTAACCACTTACGAGCGATCGCAACATTGCCTGTAGCAAAATAGGCTGCCGAAAAATCAGTAATTTTATAGGGTTCGGCAGTTGGCTCGACAAAGTTATTAGTATTAATTACTGCTCCATAGGTAAATAAGCGATCGCTTTTAAGGTTTTGCTCTCCTAGAACTAAAGCATCTGCGTGAGACTGAAGAAAGCTTTCCGTTACTACTAAATCACTATCAATAAAAATTATGGTGTCACCGACAGCATTCATTACTCCGAAATTCCTGGCGGCAGCGGCTCCCTGATGCTTTTGCTTTAATATTTTTACGTGAGACAGTTGAGCTGAATTTTCTGTTAACCAGGCTAGTGTCTGATCTTGTGAACCATCATCAACTACCAGTATTTCGTAACCACCAATTTTATGATCGGTAAATTTTTGGTTTTCTAAAGCAGCCAGACTCTTTTGGAGAATTGGTAAACGATTATAAGTAGGAATTACGACACTAATATACATTCAAATTAAGCATTCAATGCCTAAATTAATAAGTTGCTACACGCTATTTATTTGTTGTAATAATTTCTTGATTGTTGGCGCATCTTCACTATTGGGAGCAATTTTGAGAAAATATTCCAAATCTAGAACTGCTTCTTGCCAACGCTTTACTTGATAGTACAACAAACCGCGATCGCGTATTTCAGCGGCATTTCCCGGAAATAACTTTAAGATACCACTCATAGTAGCTAAAGCTTTATTTAACTCTTGGCGATGTAAATAAATAAATTTAAGATTATTCAGCATTCTCGCTAAGATCTGTTTATTACTTACAGGCGCCAAGAAACTGGGTTCTAGCTCGACTGGCTGTTGATAAATTTGATTTAACTTTTCCTGACAGTCTTGTTTAAACAAAATCTCTCCTCGATTGAAAGGATCGATAAAAATTTCGACATCTTCAAATTCTGGGCGAATCAAGAAGTGTCCAGGCATGCCAATTCCTACCATGGGAAAGTCAAGACGCTTGGCAACTGCTAAATAAATTACAGACAGAGTGATCGGAATTCCTAATTTTCGTTCAATTACCCGATTTAAAAAGCTATTATCAGCATCATAATAATCTTGATTATTACCCTTAAATTTTAGGCAATCATAAAGATGATAGTTAATGATTTGAATTACTTTAAGGGGATAAAGTTCGGCTGGCAGTTGTGGTCTAATTTCTGAGGCGATCGCCTTAAGAATAGCCAAATATTTGTCAATATCTAAATCAGGATATTCTGCCTGAGCATAACAAAGAGCAGCTTTCGCTAAATCTATTTGCTCATCTGGTTGGTCAATTTCTTGATAAAAATTATGCCACAGTAACTGATTATCCATTGGGCTGATTGTTGAGTTTTATGCCTACTTGGAGATTATTTTAATATTTTTAGGGCATTTATCTCTGATTTTTTCCAGAAAAAATTGAATCGTCAATTAGATTTGCGATTTAAATAATAGTGCCACAATATTTTGGTAGCAATGGCTCTATATGGTCGCCATTGTTCAGCTATAAATTCTAATTCAGATGGCGGAGGAAGAGTCAGTAAATTTTTAATTTCTTTAACAGCGATTTTGACTGCCAAATCTTTTGTGGGAAATATATCTTGACGCTGTAATGCCATCATCAAATACATATCTACAGTCCAATCACCGATACCTTTGATCCTGGTTAATTTTCTTCTGATACTTAAATTATCTAATCTGACAAAACTGTCTAAATCTAAAATATTTTTAGTAATAGCCTGAGCTAATTCGCGACCATATGTAATTTTTTGGCGACTAAAGCCAATGCCTTTAAGCACATCATCTTCCAAACATAAAAAGGTTTCTGGTGTTAATCGATCCACTGCATTATTGAGACGTTTAAAAGTAGCTTGAGCTGAAGCTAGAGAAACTTGCTGTTCTAAAATAATCTGAATCAAAGTAGCAAACCCAGGTTCTCTTTGCCATTGCGGGGGATAACCTAGGGTGTCGATAATTTGAGCTAAATCAGGATCGCGTTGAGTAAGTACTTGTATACCTGCGATTAAGGATGTTTTTGCTTGAGCCATTTTTAAACATCAAACTTCGTTAGAATTTTAGGTGAAATCACTTTTAGCTGTCGATTATGAGCCAAACTACCATTAATTTTAAGGATATTGAAGTAGAAACCCCCACAATCGAACAAGTGACGGCAGAGTATCAAAACATCAATACTAATTTAGACCAGGCAACAACTTTGGCAGCCAAACAAGAAGCTCTGCAACAGTGGGAGAATTTACGCCGTCGCTTGGATAGCTGGACTGCTCTTACTTCTCTACACTTTAGTCAGGACACTGCCAACGAAGCTTTCAAACAAGCTCAAGAATATAGTGACGAACTACAGCCCAAACTAACTGCGCTGGAAATAGCTCTGAAGCGAAGATTATTAGATAGCAAAGAGCAAGCTGAATTAGAGTCTATTTTGGGTAAACAGGCCTTCAGCCTATGGTCTGCTGATGTGACTACTTTTGAATCGGCGATCGAGGATGATCTAGTTCAAGAATCAAAATTAGTTAATCAATACGTGCAACTGCTAGCTTCAGCTAAAATTGAGTTTCAAGGTGAGACGGTTAACCTTTCGGGAATTCGCAAATACACTCAAGACAGCGATCGCCAAACTCGATATCAGGCAGAAAAGGCACGTTGGAATTTTTTTAGCCAACATCAATCACAGTTAGATAGTATTTACGATCAGTTAGTCAAGCTACGTCATGGGATGGCGCAAAAGCTAGGCTACGACAACTATATTGGTCTGGGCTACAAAAGGATGCAGCGCGTTGATTATAACGAAACAGATGTAGAAAGCTATCGGAATGAGGTAGTAGCGCAAGTTGTTCCCTTGGCACAAAAAATTATGGCTCAAAAAGCTGCCAAGCTGAACTTAGATCGAGTTATGTTTTGGGATGAATCTGTATTCGATCTCCAAGGAAATCCCAAACCTCAAGGGGATCATGACTGGATGCTTCAGCAAGCTCAACAAATGTTCGACGCGATGCACCCTGAATTAGGTAGTTTTTTCAAGATGATGGTGGGGGGCAACTTCCTCGATCTCAAAACTCGCCCTGGTAAGGCTGGCGGTGGTTTTTGTACTAGCTTTCCTACCGCAGGTGTTCCCTATATATTTGCTAATTTTAATAGTACTAAGGGCGATGTTGAGGTGTTTACCCATGAGATGGGTCATGCTTTTCAAGCTTGGCAAAGTCGCGATTTACCTTTGATTGACTACCTCTGGCCCACTTTGGAATCATGCGAAATCCACTCTATGAGTTTGGAATTTCTCACTTGGTCACAGATGGATAAGTTTTTTGCTGATGATGCGGATCGTTTTCGTGAAATTCATCTAGCAGAATCCCTCTTATTCTTGCCCTATGGCTGTGCGGTAGATCATTTTCAACATCTTGTTTATACTAACCCTCAAGCCACTCCCCAAGAAAGAAATCAAATGTGGCAACAGATGGAAGCCCGTTATCTTCCCTGGCGACAATATGGAGACTTAGCCTATCCTGCCCAAGGTGGTTTATGGCAAGAAAAACAACATATTTATTGTTCTCCTTTTTATTACATCGATTACACTTTAGCTTTATGTTGCGCGATGCAATTTTGGCTAAAATCAGAAGCGAACTTTGAAGATGCTTTAACAGAATATATCGCTCTTTGTCAGCGTGGAGGTCAAGCACCATTTCAAGAGTTGGTAAGTTCAGCTAATTTAGTTTCTCCCTTTAAACCAGGTTCCTTGGCAGATGTAGTTGAGAAAGCCCAAGATTTTTTGGGACTATAAGTTTACACGACACGCTAAATTGCTAAGTCGTGAGTTTAATCAATTAAGTATTGGATTTATCAAATCAATATTTATGCCTAAGCTGATTTGTCTGGGAGATAGCATTACAGCCAAAGAAAAAGATCCTAATGGAACCTTAAAACTTACTCCCAGGCTCAAGCAAGTTTTGCCAGGTTGGACTATTGTTAATGCTGGTATCGGAGGGGATAACACCAGAGGCGCACTGAGAAGATTACAAACAGACGTTTTAAATTGTTGTCCTGACCTCGTGACAGTCTTATTCGGCACTGCTGATGCTAGTGAAAATAAAGGTATTGATATCAGAGAATATGAACAAAACTTGATATCAATAGTCGAACAGATTACACCTCAAAGGACACTGCTGATTACCTCTCCACCAATCAATCAAGCTCTCTTGTCTGCACGCAAAAAAGCTTTTCCCTCAGCTAATTTTGTAACAATGGAAATTTTAGAACAATATGTTCAAGTTGCTGCTAAAGTGGCAGTCTTAACAGGGAGCCATTTTCTAGATCTTTGGTCTTTAATGCGATCGCAATCAAACTACTCAAGGTTTCTCAAAAGTAAAGATGGTGTGCATTTTAATCAGCAAGGTTATGAATTTTTGACACAAGTTTTATCACAGAAAATTCAATCAATCGTATATTGAATCAGCGAAGTGGAGAAAGTAACTCGGTTAATCTTTCCATTATCATGCACAGCTAATGGCTAACAGGTAAGTAGGTAGGCATAATAATTTATAAAACCCAGGTAGTTAATTTTTTCCCTATCACCCATCCCCTAACCCCTGCCAAAACCGTTTTATATTTAATTTCACCCACCTACTTAATAGCTTTCATTGCGAAATAATACTCAACCCTACTTCATCCCGATCTTGTAGGGGTTGGCTACTACGAATTACATATCTTTCTCCTGGTGAAATTCCAGCAGTGATTTCTACTTTGCCATTTGCACGATCGCCAGTGACCACTTTCCGCTTAGTAACTTTGCCTTGATTATTTTCTTTTGTTTGAGTAACAGCAAAAATATAGTTGGCTCCTTCCTCTGTCTTAAGAGCTGATTCCGGTACAATCACCTTTGACTTACTGTCAGACACAAAGTTAACTCTGGCTAGGAGTCCTCCTTTAATCTGACGCTCGGGATTATCAACGATAATTTCTACGGGAATTTGACGAGAAGAATTATTGGTTGTAGGTGCAATTCGGCTAACTTGTCCTGTAAACTGGCGATCGCCATAGGCATCTAATTTGACTCCTACCCTTTGCCCCACCACAACCTGCCCCAAATCTAATTCTGAAAGCGGTACGACAATTTTAATCTGACTAAAATCACCAATGGTTACAACTTCTTCTCCAGCCTGAATCAGACTGCCAGGTTCACTAGCTCTTGCCGTAACTATGCCACTAATGGGCGCAACTATTTGAGAATAAGTCTGACGTTGTTGAGATTCAGCGATCGCCGATTGTTGGGTGGCAATTCTTCCTTGGACTACTGCTACCGCTTTTTCTTCAGTTTTGACGGCTTCCTGGGCAGTTAACACTACCTTTTCGGCGACTCGGGCTGCAGTTTGAAAAGATTCAGCTTGCTGTTGCGCAATTAATCCCGTTGCCGCCAGCCTTTGATATCTTTGGGCATCACTTTTAGCTTGTTCTAGCTGAATTTCCGCTTCTTCTAGACTAATTTGCGCGTTTTTTACCTGGATCTTTGCTTGTGCCAATTCTGATTCTAAGGTGGCTAATTCTCCTTCTCTTCCAGCAACGTCGGCTGCTAAGAGGAGATCGTCAAGTTGACCAATTAGTTCTCCTTTGGCTACTCTATCACCAACTTCTGTTGATAGTTCTAATAGTATTCCTTCAGTTTGCGATCGCCAAGATACCTCTTGTTGAGGTTGAGTTGTGCCAGTATATTTGCGTTCAGAGCTAATAAAACCTAAGCCAGCAACTTCGACATCAACATTGATCTTATTTTGCTCTAAAGATACATTGGTTAAATTTGATTTTGTTGGTTGAGATGTTTGAGATTTATTCTGTGACTCAAAGCTACAACCGATCAAGCTCATAGCACCTAAAACTAACCATATAAACTTTAAATTGCTTTTAACGAAAGGTTTTTCCCAGTTGTTTGCTTGCGAGGGAGCTGGCATCAAATTAATTTTAAGTCTTAATTTCTAGATCAATATCTATACTAAATCCAATTACCAAAGTATACTTTTTGAATATTTTTATTCATAATAAAGTTTCCAGCTCAACAATTAGATACTATCTTCTTAATTTACTAGTACTTTTGTACAATGCGACTTAACTCATTGGTGCAACCAAAAATAAAATTATGTCGCAATAATCTTCGATACATTAAATTATCTTGACGATGCCAGTCTTAATAGATTAAAACCTTGATGGAAAGTTTTGAAGCTTTAACCTTCAGTCCACTCCTTAACGGAAAATCTGCTTGTAGAGTAAGACAATAGAGATTTTGGAACTTAATCACTAAGGATCATCAACGTAAATTTTCTTTATGGGAGCTGTATCTACGTTGAAAAAACATTAAGTAAAATTTTCTGTTTGGTACTTTTTATTAGAGAGTAACTCGTAACAACAAGCAAAATTTAAAGTCTGCCAAAGGTTTGATGCTGGATTGAACCATAGTTTTTCAGTTTAACAATTTTTTACGGCTAGTTTATGAAATTTAGTTGCTGTTCGCCCAGAAGTATTCCTTTTACTATTAGTTGTGTAACTCTGATTCATTTATTTTCTCTCACTCCTGTTACCGCTGACACAGCTGCCCACCTAGACAACAATTTAGATGCTATTGAAATTCCTGTTCCTTTACCTGAAAATAATTCTCCTGGTATTTGCTCGAATTACATAGAACCAGTTATCGATCAAATCGTTGAACATCCCAGTCTCGAGAAGGTAAAGTGGGCAATTTTGGTTCAATCTCTCAGCGGAAGTAATATTTATAGTCGTAATCCTGACTCTTATATGGTTCCTGCTTCTAATATGAAGTTGTTAGTCACTGCTGCTGCTTTACAAAAGCTCAATCCAGATGGGCAAATTCGTTCTACATCGATTCGCGATTGGATTACAGTTACTAATCTTAAAAGTGACAATGATTATGCCAATGTTTTGCTGCGATACGTCGGCGGCTCTCAATCAGTTCAACAGGCTTTAACTAATTTGGGAATTGATTCTAACGGTTATCGATTAAAAGATGGCTCAGGTTTGTCCCGTAATAACTTGGCAACTCCTAGAACTTTAACTTCTACTCTTAGAGCTATGTTTGATGCTCGGGGAAATGATGTTTTCTTGGCTTCTCTTCCCATCGCTGGTATCAGTGGTACTCTCAGAAATCGTCTCCGCCACACTACTGCGGAAGGAACAGTAAGAGCCAAGACGGGTACCCTTAGAGGCGTCAAGGCTTTATCTGGTTATATCGATCACCCAGAATATGGGGTTTTTGTTTTTAGCATCATTACCAATCAACCCACTAATCAGTCAAATTATGCCGTAGTTGAAGCAATAGACGAAATAGTTCTGCGTTTGAGTACTATTACTAAGTGTTAAGTGTAATTCAAAACGGCAGAATATTGAGAAATATTACAATATTGACGTCATAGCGTCTTACTGTCTTGACAGAAAAAAATAAAATAAGTACATTGACCTGTATACCCGGGTGATTAATCAACTTAGTGATATGCAAAGTAAGCAGAAAGTAACTTTATATATACCTCCAGAACTGCATAGGAAATTAAAAATAAAAGCGGCTGTAGATCTTGAGTCAATGTCTGCTCTTGTCGAAAAAGCGATCGCCTTTTATATGCAGTATCCAGAAAAGGTAGAGGAAATTGAGGCAACTACCCAGGGTAAAACGCACCAAGTGCATTTATGTCCAGAATGTGATGCGGCGTTAGTGGTGAGAGAAGGAGAGATAGTCTCTCTAAACAGTCAAGCAGGAATGATAGCTGAAGAGATACCTCTGAAAGTAGCGAGCGAAACAGGTGGCTCGGATGGATTTAACGAAGAAGAGCTTGTTTCCTGTCTGTAAAGTTTTCGAGATGCAGTAAAAAGCTTAACCATAAATATTAAGGATTCAGCAAGGTCGATATCATGAAAGAAGAGCTAAATATTCTCGTACAAGCTCAATACCCGTTAATTTATCTAATTACTCCAGAGGAGGAGCGGGCAGAGCAAGCTATCTCTAATATTGTTAAAGATAATGCTGAATACAAGCGAATTTTTGTGTGGACTGTAACACGAGGAATGGTTGAATATGGTCAACCTCGTCAAGCAACCCAACACAATACTGTTTCCCCCGAGGCAGCAATTGAATGGACTATTAGGCAGAAAGATTCAGGAATATATATATTCAAAGATTTGCACCCTTTTATTGATGGTCCTGTAATTACTAGGTGGTTAAGGGATGGCATAGCATCTTTCAAGGGTACTAATAAAGTAATTATATTAATGTCACCTGTTCAAAACTTACCCATTGAGTTAGAAAAGGAAGCCGTAGTCCTAGACTATCCTTTACCAAATTTGACTGAACTGAATCAGGTTCTTTCAGAAAGACTGTTGAAAAGTAATAGTAGTCGTCTCAGTACAGAAACTAGAGAAAAGCTGCTGAAAGCTGCATTGGGTTTAACCAAAGATGAAGCCGAAAAAGTCTATCGTAAAGCTCAGGTGAAAGCAGGTCGTCTGACCGAAGAAGAAGTAGAAATTGTTCTTTCAGAGAAAAAACAATTAATTCGTCGCAATGGTATTTTGGAGTATATCGAAGAAGACGAGACTATAGACTCAGTAGGCGGTTTGGAGGAGCTTAAGCGATGGTTGAGACAGCGTTCCAATGCATTTACAGAAAGAGCTAGAGAATATGGACTCCCTCAGCCCAAAGGAATGTTAATTTTAGGAATTCCTGGTTGTGGTAAGTCTTTGATCGCCAAAACAACATCTCGTCTCTGGGGTTTACCTTTACTGCGCCTCGATATGGGTAGAGTTTATGACGGTTCAACAGTGGGTCGTTCAGAAGCGAATTTACGAAATGCTTTAAAAACAGCAGAATCTATTTCTCCCGTAATTCTTTTCATTGATGAACTAGATAAGGCTTTTGCCGGTGGGGGTGGCTCTGGAGATTCTGATGGTGGAACTTCTGGTCGCATATTTGGTTCATTTTTAACCTGGATGCAAGAGAAGAAATCTCCCGTATTTGTAATGGCTACAGCTAACCGTGTTGAAAGATTGCCAGGAGAGTTCTTACGTAAAGGAAGATTTGATGAAATCTTTTTCGTGGATTTACCTAGTTCAGCAGAAAGGGGAGATATTTTTAGAATTCACCTTGGAAAAAGACGCTCGGAGATCAATCGTTTTGATTTAGAGCAGTTAATCAAAGTGTCAGAAGGTTTTTCAGGTGCAGAGATTGAGCAAGCAATTATCGCTGCAATGTATGATGCTTTTGCTCAGGATAGGGAGTTTACGCAGCTAGATATTATTGCTGCTATTAAATCAACCTTACCTCTGTCACGAACTATGACTGAACAGGTAACAGCCTTGAGAGATTGGGCTGGGCAAAGAGCCAGACCTGCGTCAGCTTCCGTTGCTGAATATCAGCGACTGGAATTTTAACAGGCTTTCTTCTGCGAGTTAAAGTAATTCGCAGAAGCAGAGGCTAGCAATTGTAAAGCTAGCAGTTTATTAAATAGTCCGTCTCTCAAAAGAGCTTAGGCGGTTATTGATTTTAAAGTTGTTGTTTACTTCTCTTCTACTGGAGGAAATCATATGTCTCACTTTAGCACTCTACGCACCAAAATTAGCGATTCTGAAATTTTAACTAATTCTCTTCGCGATCTTGGTATTAATGTTCAAACTAATGCAGATGTTCGTGGTTATAACGGTCAGAGAATCCGTGCTGATATCGTTGCTACCTTGGAAGGCGAATATGATTTAGGCTGGTCCGAAAATAGCGATGGTACTTTTGATTTGATTGCCGATCTTTGGGGTGTAGCTAAAAAACACAACCAAACCGAGTTGATCAACTCTATTAACCAAAAATATGCTGTTAATAAAACTTTGTCTGAAGTCAAGCAGCGTGGTTTGCAGAATGCCAACGTTAAATTAGTTCTTCAGTAATAGCAAGAATTTGATTTTAAGTTGAAGCGCGTTCCCAAGCATGGGGGTTGACCAAAAGTAAGATGTCAACCCTTTTTTGTTGTTTTGCTTATTTATTTTGACCGAAGGTAATGGGATACAAGCCTCGTGCTTCTAGCACGACTTTATATGGCTGGACGGTTTTGCTCTTTAATATACTTGATTAATACTTCTATGGGTGCGCCACCTACAGAAACCGCAAAATAACTAGGACTCCATAATGCTTTCCCATTTTTAGGCTTTTTGAAACCAGCTTGCCCAAATCTACGACTAGATACCCCTTTAAGAGAGTTAACCATTTTAGATACAGATAACTTGGGAGGATATTCAACCAAAACATGAAGATGGTCTGTCTCTCCATTAATTTCGAGTATCTGTATATTCATCTTTTTAGCTACTTCATAAAATACTTTTTCAATTAATTCAATCTGCGGTGCAGAAAACACTTGAGCGCGATATTTGGTTACGCAGACTAAGTGTACTTTTAAATCTGTAACGCTATTTCTCTCTCTTCTAAACTTCATAATCTTATGTACAGACCAATGTTATCATACTGTACATGAAAGCTAGATACCAGTACAGAATTTATCCCAGACCGACTCAGATTGAGCCATTAGCCAAAGCTTTTGGTTGCGCTCGTGTAGTTTGGAATGATGCGTTATGGGTCTACAAGAAAGCTTTCAGAGAAGGTTTGCCAAGACCAAAGGATGTAGACAAACAGGTTATTACTCAGGCTAAAAAAACTGAAGAAAGAAGTTGGTTGGCTGAAGTCTCTAACATTGTTCTCCAACAGTCATATAGAGATTTATGCACTGCCTGGAATAATTATTTTTCTAGTTTAAAAGGAAAAAGAAAAGGTAAACCAGTAGGAAAACCTAAGCTCAAGAAAAAACAATCTAGACAATCAATTAGATTCAGAATTGGTGGCTTTAGTGTACATTCTCAATCGGTTAAACTTGCCAAAATTGGTCATATACCAATAGTTTTTTCTCGACCACTACCAAGCGAACCATCAAGTGTGACTATCATCAAAGATTGTTCTGGCAGATATTTTGCTTCTTTTGTAGTTGAAGTTGAGCAACCTGTTTCACCTGTTACGGAGCAATCTGTTGGGATTGATTTAGGTTTAACCTATTTTGCTATTTTAAGTTCAGGCGAAAAGGTTGAAAATCCTCGTCTACACAAGAAAATGCTCCGGAAAATCCAAAAAGCTAATCGAAGATTATCCAAAGCTACCAAAGGCTTAAGCCGCATGGAAGAATCTGAGCGGAGAAAAAGACGCAAGCATAGGCTAGCTAAACTTCATGCTAAGGTAAAAGACCAAAGAACAGATTTTATTCACAAGTTAACTACTCGCCTAGTACGCGAAAATCAAGCTCTGGCAGTAGAAGACTTGAATGTGGCAGGAATGGTTAAAAACCGTAAGTTGTCACGAGCAATTAGTGATGCAGGTTGGAGTAAATTTAAAACTACACTTGCTGCTAAATGCGACAAGTACGGTAGGCATTTAACTATCGTAGACAGATGGTTTCCATCATCTCAAAAATGCTCATGCTGCGGAGAGTCAGAAGGAAAAAAAGAGCTAGATGTTAGGGAGTGGGAATGCTTGTTTTGCAATACTATTCACGACCGAGATATCAACGCAGCAGAAAATTTAAATCGATGGGCGGGTGGGCAATCCGACCAATATATCAACGGACGTGGGAGCAAATGTCAGACTACAGTAGTAGCAGTTTGTGTTGAACCGTCTACCACCCCTAAACAGTTAACTTTGTTTTAGGGAATCTCCGTTCTTTAGCGTCAGCGCAGGACGGAGAGGATGTCAAAATCTAATGTTTCCGCTAAAGCTCAAAACGTTGGATTCTTAAGAGATTAAGAATTCTTCTCAATTGAGTGATTCCGAAGTAGGAAAAAACTGATAAATCAAACTAGAAACTAATGTCAATACAATTGAGCCAAATAAAGCCGGAAAAAAGCCAGCTACCGCTAATCCTGGGGTTAGATAGCCTACTAAGCCCAAAGCGATCGCATTTACTACTAGGAGAAACAAACCCAAAGTTAAAATTGTCAGTGGTAAAGTAAACAAAATCAAAATTGGTTTGATAATCGCATTAACTAAGCCTAAAACTGCTGCCCCCACTAATGCAGATGAAAAGCTTACTATAGTGAAGCCAGGCACTACAAAAGCAGTAATAATTAAAGAAACAGCTGTCGCTAACCATGTCAGCAAAAATTGCAACATCTTTGTTACCTAAATCAGTAGTTTATCTGATAATTTAACCACTTAAATATTAGTCGATTTCTGTTAGCCTTTTCTATTAGTGAAAGTTCTCTATTTTTGGTAACTTTAGTACGGGAAATAACATTGACATCTATAGCGTTTCTCAAATAAGTGAGGTACATATATAAACTTAGTCAAAAACCTTAAAACCTCTATTCCCTGTTCCCTATTCCCTATTCCCTATTCCCTGACTTCAACAAGGTGTATCTCATTAATACGAGAAACGCTATATACTAGATTGTCCTGTAAATCAGAAGGTGGCTAGATATTTTTATCAATTATTTAATATATTTAGCCAAGGCTAATTCCAAAGTTGCTATTAGTTGATCGATATTACCATCAGTAGCAGCAAAGCAATCGGGTGGAGTAATTTCGGGTTGAAAGTTAATTAGTTTGACTTGTCCTTTAGCAATGACAATAATTACTATTTCCGTTGCTCGATCAGAACCATCAACAATTCCGAGAATTTCCTGTAGCTGCCCTCTAGTATTATGATTTAACTTGTCCAAACTTTCCTGAGAACAGGCTACAAAGTGAGGAGTTGGTTCAAGATCAATACCCAATACATCGTTTACATCACCACTGTCTTGCCATTCCTGTTGCAATCCCCAGGCTAAAGCTGCAAGTTGATGTTCGTAATCATCAACAAAATGATCTAATTGCGATCGCCATTGCTGCTCTGCTATTTCTGGTCGATTATTACCCAAATTAAACATAGTTTAGCTGTTAAATATCCTGATATCTTTGGCTACAGCTAACAATTATCCCACCGACAGATTTAGATTTAGGGCTTTTGAAAACTGCATCATCATTTATCGTCTTCTGAGTCCAAACTAAAGTCAAATGATATTAAAGTCAAATAATAGAGTTATCTACAGTATTCATTGTATCCGAGCATCCGACCTGGAAAAGAAGTATTGAGTTAAAAACTTGGTTCCAACCTCCAACCCTGGTAATAACCAAAAAAACTATACTCAATTCTAGCAAAGCTAAATTTCGCACTCCATTAAAGCACAAATAATAGCATCAAACCCAAATGCAAAAATTAGAGGCATTGGTGATAGACAAAGATAACTGGAAATTAAAGCAAACACACTGACAACCCCCGCAGAGAGCAACCACTTTTGCTCACAGCGACTCAGACCTTTTTCACTCTTGATTACCCTCATCACTTTTTGTGGGATTGGCTCTGGCATGACGCAATTAGGCGGAAAAGCCCAGTAATGATCGTAGCGTTCTTGAAATAAATCTGTCCAACCATTATGATCACACCATTCTTGAATCCATTCGTCATGAAAATGTTGCATTGTAATACGAGAGTATTCAGTATAGTAAAAAAAATTATGAGATAGATATAACTTTAAAAATAAGTTCAATATTTACTGTTTAAATAGACTAGCAAAAGCCTTATTTTTTTTAAATACTTATCTTCTATTACTTAACAAAGCTTAAATTACGTTCGCTTTAATACTCATATAAACCGAGCACAATTACTTATTTCCTCATATTATCTTAAGAATATATCAATATAACTTAATGATTAAATTATTTCCCAGCTAAAATAAACTTGACCAAATTCTTAGACGATTTAATCTTCTTGGATTACGTTGCAACTTTTGTTGATAAAAATTATAGCTAGCTTGTTGTAGAATTTCAGCAAAACTTGGATAAATAGTAGAAACTGAAAACTCAGTTAGTCCTCGAAATGGATTATTATCTAGCCTGATATTGTGTTCCATCATCAACGCGATCGCAGAGATAAATTCTCTAGCGTTCTCGCCTACTAAACTACAACCTACTATTACTCCATTTTCTCTGACTAAAAGCTTACATAAGCCAGTGTTTTGGTCTAAAATACGTGCTTGGTCGGTATCATTAAAATATTGTTTAATAATGTAAATATTGACACCATATTGTTGTTGGGCTTGCTTTTCATTCAATCCTATTCTTACTAAATTAGGGTCGGTTAAAATCGCCCATGGTAGAGAAAAATAGTTGGTTTTATACCAAGGGGAAAATAATGAATTTTTCAGAATTAAATTAACTTCATATTGCTCAATATTAGGTAAACAATATCCTCCAATTAAATCACCACAAGCATAGATATTCGCATTAGTAGTTTGCAGCTTTTTATTAACATAAACTCGGCAATGATCGTATTTAACTTCTACTGACGCTAGATTTAATTCTTCGATATTAGGTTGACGACAATCAGCAAAAATAATCTCATCGGCTGACAAAGCTTGATCGCCAGCCTGTAACCATTTTTGCTCATTAATTATTTTGATTTGGCTAACTTTTGCTTCAGTTAAAATTCTGATCCCTTCGGCTTCTAGTTGTCCTTGAATTAAGATGGCAATATCTAAATCTTCCTGAGGTAAAATTCTGGGTTGATTGACAACTAAAGTGACTTTTTTATCAAATCTAGCTAAATTTTGAGCTAATTCTAGAGAAATTGGATCCTTACCAACAATAATTATACTTTGCGGTAATTTACCTAAATTTATCCTCCACAAGTCTCGTAGCGTTATGTAATTTTCTGTATTATTGCCATCAAGTAATCTGGGAACGAATTTAGAGCCGGTAGCTAGCAGGTAATGACGCGATCGCAGTTTTCTCTGACCTACTTGAAACCCCAATTTAGGTAGGGAAAAAAATTGACCCTTGCCCACAATTACATCTACCCCCAAAACTGCCAAACTGGATAGAGAATTTTCGGCTTTTATCCTTGAATTAATGCCTTTCGTCCAATCACTGGCTTCTTGCAAAGAAATAAACGGAGATTGTCTCTCTGATGCTATAGCAAAAGGATGATTTGCCAGTTGATAATTAAGCCGTCCTATCTCGCTCAGGCTATGATTGACTAGCACATCATTTGGTAAATATTGGTTTTGGCATTGAGTCACAAGGGCAACACGAGCTTGAAGTTGAACCGCATTCCTCGCAGCATAAATACCTGCCCAACTACTACCAATTACCACTAAGTCATAATCTACCGCCATATCGATTGAGTCTTACAATAAATTAACCCAAATTAAACGATAGCAGCAATAGCTTCTACTAAACGATCATTCTCTGCTGGTAAACGTACTGCAATCCGAAAATAGCGATCGCCCAATTCGGGAAAACTGAGACAATCTCGAATCACAATTTGATAGTTAGTTAATAATTTTTCTTGTAACTTTGTCGCCGAAATTTCTGTTTTCACCAAGAGATAATTGGCTGCACTTGGAAAAGGATGTAGCCCTGGAATAGCTTGTAATTGCTCAAATAATCGCGATCGCGCGGTTGCCAACCAGTTCCACGTCTGCTGCTGAAATTCTTGGTCTTGAATCGCAGCTTTGGTTGCTACTACTGCTAATGCATTAACTGACCAGGGATCACGCCACTTTTGCCATTTTTGTAATCTTTCTGGATGAGCGATCGCATAGCCAATTCTTAACCCTGGTAAACTATAAAACTTGGTTAAAGAACGCAAAATAACTAAATTAGGATACTTCCCAATTAAAGGAATTAAACTTTGCTCCTCAGATGGCATTAAAAAGTCCATAAAGGCTTCATCAACCACTACCAGGCTGAATTGCTGTAAACAAGGCAATATTTCTTCTCTTGTCCATAACTTGCCCGTTGGGTTGTGGGGATTGTTCAACAGTAACCCCGATTCGGAACGGGGCGATATGGGGATAGGGAGAGGGGATGTTTGGGGCGATGGGGCGAACGGCAGTTCGCCCTTACAGGAATTAAGTGGCAGTGGACAAGGATATATTTTGCCGTCAAAAGCATTCAATGCTCTGGCGTAATCACTAAAGGCTGGGGTAATTAAATATGTAAATTTTTGTTGCGCTAGTTCTCTGGCAGCCCAAGTTAACAACTCTGCTGAACCATTACCAGGCAAAATAAACTTATGATCAATTTTATGGTACTTGGCTAAATGCGATCGCAGATCGGCATATCCAGGATCGGGGTAGACAGTTAATTGTGAAATATTATTAATAATACTAGCGATCGCTGTCTTGGGAGTTCCCAAAGGATTAATGCTGGCAGAAAAATCTGTTAACAGAGAAACTGGGCAACCAGCAACAGTGGCTGCCCAATTTAAATTTCCACCGTGTAGTGGTCTGTTCAAGATCAATTAAGTATCTTGCCTATTACTTAGGTGCTACTTTCTCTTTAAACAGCTTCCCAGCTGAGAAAGCAGGAACTTTGGTAGCAGGAATAGACATTTTTTCTCCAGTTTTAGGATTACGTCCTTCCCTTTCCTTGCGATCGCGTCTTTCAAAAGAACCAAACCCAACTAAAGTTACTTTATCTCCTTCAGATACAGCTTCCATAATGGTTTCGATTGCTGCCGATAGCACTGCATCAGCTTGCTTTTTAGTTACAGTCGCTTTTTGAGAAATGCGATCAACTAATTCACCTTTATTCATTTTGATGGTCTCCTTCTTTTTGTTTGTGGCTTGTTTAATTTAGTCCTCGGTATCAGAGAACTTATGAATGTGAAAATTGGATTTACCAGCCATATTTATAACATCTGAGTTCAAAAAAACCACAGCAATTTATAGACTGCTTTTTTCACCAACAGTCACAACAGACTCCGTCGCGTGTAAGCGGAGTAATTGTGACTGCCTTATTCTAAGCTCTACTTGGCAAATATGGATCGTTGAAAGTGCTAATTTATATAGATTTCAACAATTTTTTTTATTTCAACCACCAAAAACAAGCCACAAAACAACCTATTCAGTCGGCTACTTAAGCAGTCCAACCCCTTCTCTCTGAAGGATTTCACGGCTTTCCTTGCTGGGTGAAAAGTTGCTGGCTAACCCTGCATCCTCTTCCACGATCTCGGGAGTTAACAAAACTACTACTTCTGATCTTTCGTTGGTTTTGTCAGTACTTCTAAACAGAGAACCAAGTAAAGGAATATCACCTAAGATAGGTACTTTAGAAATTGTAGTTCTTTCCCGGTCTTGAATAATCCCCGATAAGATTAGAGTCTGTCCATCTCTAACACGAATCAAGCCTGAACTTAGTTCTCTCGTCGCTAATAAATTTAATAAGTTTACTGCACCATCACCGCTATCGAATTCTTGAGTTGCCCCTATGGAACTAACTTCTGGTTCAACCCTTATAGAAATAAAGCCATTGTCATCAATTTTTTCTACTAATACTGGTAACAGCAATCCCGCTTCACCAATTACAGGAGTAATAGTTCTGGTACCTGATTCTCCATCAATATCAGTTTTAACGCTTTTCACAACTTCTTGGGTCAGTCTGATTGTTGCGATTTCACCTTCTTGTACCATTAAAGTTGGATCGGTTAGGATCTTGGCATTACCACTGGTGACTTGAGACTCCAATAGTGCTAGAAACTTATCTGGAATTTCATATAAGGTAGGTAGTTGAAACGTAATCTGCCCGTTGTCAGAGACTTCAGTAATCCCTGGTTGAAAAGGATTACTATCTGTACCAAAAGGTCCACGAGCATAAAATCCGGGAAAATTAGTTGAAGGAACTGATCCATCAAATAAAGCTCTACCTTGAACATTATCAAGGAAGCCAGCATTTTCAGTTGAGGTACCAGAAGGTATTGGCAAGGGAACAACTCGTGGAAACCCTGCTCTTGTAGTTACCGTCTCTGTTTCAGGGGGATTAACTCCGCCAAAATTTAGAGCTGCTGAACCTTGATCCTGGACAAAGAAAGTGTCGTTGATACCAAAGGAAAAACTACTGTTGTAAATATCTTGATTAAGCAAGTTGACATCGAGAACTTTTACGTTGACTGCCACTTGGCGGCGACGAGCATCCATTTGGGTTAAATAAGCAGTCGCGCGTTCGACAATTTGTGGTTCTCCAACTAAGGTAATGGAATTTAATCTTTCATCCACAGCAACGGCTAATCCATAAAATATTGTGGCACCTTTTGTATTCTCATTAACGTCCAATGTTAAGGCTTGAATTTCAGGTATACTACTGGTTGATGTTTTAATATCAAGACTTACTGAACCACCCCCACTACTTGAACCACCCCCACTACTTGAACTATTGCCACTACCTGAAGCATCAAATTCAATCTTGGATGACTGAAATATCCTAGCTTCAGCTCCCATTGATGATAAAAATGCTGCTGCGTCAAAAGCAGCAACTTGATTTAATCGAATAGTACGATTAACTAAGTTACGTGCCTGAGTAGGTAATTTTTCCCCAACATAGATAATGTTGCCTCGACGATTGGCATTTAAACCAGAAATAAGCAGAACGGAGTTAAACACTTCCTGGACAGGTTGATTTTGTATATCTAGAGAAATTTTTGGACCTGCTTCCTCATTGTTTTGCGAGTTATTACCTTGTGAACCTTGATTATCATTAGCGACAAAAACAACATTTAAACCCGCAGTTCGGGCAAGAAGCGATAAAGCTTCTCTTGCAGGAGCTTCACGCAAAACAAGGCGAGGAACTAAAGCTCCTGAGCCTAAATCTACCATGTCAGGCATGGTACTGATATTGGAAACTGCCATGTCGCCAACGGGAGGGGCAACGGCTCGAGGCAGAGTTTCTTGAGGTGTAGAATTATCTTGAGCCTGAAATAGCATCTCTTTTTGATTATTAACCCGATTATCGTTAATTACGATTTCTGGATTAGGAATTAAAACATCAGAATTTTTGGTGTTTTGTTTATTTTTTTTAGGACTAGTTGTGGATGATTTTTGATCGTCTTTGGTTTTTTTCTGACCTAGAGCAGTCTTATAAGTCTGCTTAATATTTTTGACTGCTTTATGGCTAAATTCCTTGACGTTCCTCTGGAAAGATTGGGTTTTAGTGATTCGATTTAGGCTCAGAATTAAATCATCTCCCTGTTGTTCTAGCAGATGTTCGATGGTGATATCTGGTTCAGTGGAAACTGTAATTTGAGTGTGTTCTTGATCGACTTGATTAATTTCTACTGTTTTAATTCCTGGCAGGGGATTTTCTTGTTTAAAAGAATCACCTTGAGGTAAATCTAGATTGGTGTTGAGTAGATTAGCTTCAATAGTATTACCTTTACGAACTGAGAAAAAAGAAGTATTATTACCAACTCGCTTGGATGTTGATAGTTTTATTTCTAGTTGAGTGTTTTCTTTTTCTAGCTCAATTTCCTTAATATTTAGTTCCGCAGCGAGAGTTGATTGGGCTGCCAAAAGTATAATTGTTAATGTAGTCAAAAATCCAAGGCGATCGCAATAATTTTTCACTGTTCAATCCTCAACCTATTCTATTAGTAAATATAATTTTCGTAGCCAGATTATTTAGTTGCTACTCTCAGTTTCTTCTGTATTATTTTTGCTACTTTTGCGTCTATTATTTCTTCGTTCTGCTTTTTCAGCTTCTTCTGCTTTAGCATCAGCTTCTTGAGCTTTTTCCAGTTCTGCTTGACTTAAGGGCAAAATGGCATCTAGCTTAATTTGCGTTTTTAACTGTGCCTGCTTTTGAGGCACAATTTCACTTCTACTACTGGTTAAAATTGCTGTTGGTTGCTCCTCAATACTAGAACTGATACTTTGCACCATTAATAATGGTTGTAGACGCTCTAAATCTTGCAGAATTTGTTTAGTTTCATTGAAAGTTCCTTCAAGAGTCAAAGAAATTCCCTGTCGCTTTAGTTTGCCTTGTACTTCAGCCCCCAGTGAAGCATCATCAATAGTGGTTATATTACTATCAGGTTGATATTGGGTTAAAACTCCCTGATTGGAGGTAATGAAGCTGTTTAAATCTAAGAGCAATGTTTCTAAGTCATTTTCGTTAGTAAACATGGATAAAACACGAGATCTAAGTACTTTTTGGGCTGCTAAATCAGACTCTAACTGAGCTAATTTAAGCTGTAAATCTCCTGTTTTAATTTTGTTTAATTGCCCCTTAAGTTCTTCTTGTCTAGTCACAGCCTCTTGATACCTTTTTTGCGCTGGTTGCACAAAATTGATAAAGCCATACACTGCCAAAGCAATTCCTGCTACTGCGATCGCTATCCCAGTAACTTGAGGGGTAAAGGTAATCCCAAAAGCAGAGGGGTAATCTTCGGCAAAACCTTGTTCTTCCGTTGCAAAATCATCAGCAAAGGTCATTTTGATAACGCTCCCTTACGTTCTAATGTTTTTAGTCTGGTTGCTACACCAACTGAGCCTTTTTGAGCAATTTCTTCAATTAGTTGAGAAGAAGGAACATTACTCAATTGAGCCGAAATTGTATACTTAATTCCTTGAGGAATCTCTAGTGTGGCGTTATCTGGTAAATCTTCTTCATTCTCTACTTCAACGGGAAATTCAACTAGATTAGCACCATTCAATTTAGTTTGTTTTTCACTAAAAAATGGCGATCGCTGGAGAAACAAAACAAAGTCATTGACATCGTTATATGAGCGGGCAACACCAGCTATATTGATTCCTGTTCCATTACCAGAACCACTCTGCTGAATTGAATCCACTAGAACTCCAGCAGGAGTGCGGTCGCTTACTTCTTGCATTATGGCAGCCCAAGGCTTGATGCTTTCAAATACGCTTACTAGGGCAGCAGTTTCTTGCTCTGCTTTTTGAATTTCTTCGTTTGCAGCTTCGATCCTCTTGTTTTGATTACCTAATTCAGCAATTTCACTTTCAATTTCTGTGATTTCTTGTTCAACACGTACTGTTTTCGCCTTAACACTTTGCAAATAGCCAAAAGCAATTGCTGGGGCTACTAGTGCGACAATAATTCCCGCAAAAATGGGAATTTTATCTGCCATTGTAGGTTCTTTTTTTTGTGCCAGACTACTAAGATCAGTAGACTGATCCAGACCCCTATCTCTAAGAAAATTAATATCTAAGTTATACATAAAGTCATACCGATTTCCAGAATAACGAATACTATAGTCAAGGCATGATTTCAGCTCGATGACTACTCAATAATGCACATCCAAAATTGATTAAAGATCCCGCATCCCTAACCCCAGGACAATGCCTAAACCGGGACGACTTTCAGGGGCGATATCTTGGCTAAGATCTAAACCTAAAGTTGTAATCGGATCGACTTTCATCGTGGGTAAATTTAATTTTTGAGTAAAAAATTCATCTACTTGACTAATACCAGCTCCAGGACCAGCCAAAAGTAACTGAGCTATTTCTAAATCTTCACTTTGATTAATATAAAAGTTAATTGAACGGCTCAATTCTTCGGTTAATTCTCCGAGAACTTTGATCAAGGCAGCTTTTCCAGAATCAATTTGCGATGAATCAATATCTCCACTATCTTGAATTCCATCAAGTATGTCTATGTCATGAAGCACTTGTGTGGCACCAGTGAGAGGTAAACCCATTGCCTGAGAAAATGCAGTACGCATTTGATAGGTACCAATCGGTACAGTTCTGGAAAATTGAGGAACTCCTTCCACAACGATCGCAATTTCGGTATTATCAAATTCTAAATCTACTAGAACCACAGCTTCCTTAGAACCAAACTGCCGTAATTGTTCCCTAATGGTTCTAATTAGAGCAAAACTATTGATTTCTAGAACCCTCATTTCTAAGTCTGCTTGCTCAAAAATTTCAGAATAAAGATCAGTGACTTCTTTTTTAGTTGCTACTAAGAGAACATTAACTTTTTCGATGCCATCTTCATCCATGAAGTAGCCGAGCTTAGCGTAATCTAGATCTACTTCTTCTCTAGGATATGGAAGGTACATTCCTGCTTCATGTACCAAAACCATATCTTTTAATTCTTCTTCATCTAATTCCGCAGGAACAGGAATAACACGTATTATTGCTTCCCTCATTGGTACAGCAGTTGATACTTTTTGAGCACTAATTTTATTAGCTTGTAGAGTATCTTTGATTAATTCAGACAAGGTCAAAGAATCGACAATTTGTCCATCTTCATAAACTCCTTCTGGAATATCAGCTGAGACATTTTTGAGCAGCTTATATTGCTGTCCCTGTTTAGCTATTTGAGCAATATTAATCTTTTGGGGATTAATTTCAATTCCAATGTTTCCATCATTCTTAGCAAAGATACTAGTTAAATTATTGAGCATATACCTGTCCTAAGTAATATTTCAAAACTTGTACTTTAACCTCAGATATGATGGTATGACTGTTTAGCTTATCCAGTAAAAACATATATAGTGTTTATCCTTGATAATTAGCATCGATTTAATATCTTAAATTTCATTATTTTATGGCTATTAAAATAGCTGATCATAAGTTAGAAATATCGGATTCAATCGATAATTGACTGGTCTCATTGGACATTGTAGCTGCTACAAATTGGATTTAAGATAAGTGGTTGTACCGAAAAAAACAGAATACATATATAGAGAAATAGTTAAAATCACGCATGGTTATTGCCATTTTTACTTATAAGTAATATTGTTTGTTTTGTTGTCTAGATCCAGCAAACTAATGAAAGTATTGTCTTTAACAAAAAGATTTGGCTTATACTTATTTATAGGAGTTGTTTTTAGTGGACTATCTAGCTGCAATCCCAGTACAGATAAAAACTCTAATCAGCTTGAGTTTTGGACAATGCAGCTTAAACCACAATTTGCTCAATATTTTGATAATTTAAATACTTCTTTTGAAGCTCAGAACGAAGGTATAAAGTTACGTTGGCTCGACATTCCTTGGTCAGCTATGGAAAATAAAATTTTGACCTCCATCTCCGCCAAAACAGCACCTGATGTAGTCAACTTAAATCCCAAATTTGCTTCACAATTAGCAACACGAAATGCTTGGTTAAATTTAAATGAGGTAATTGCCCCTGAAGTACAAGCGACCTATTTACCAAAAATATGGCAAGCAAGTACGATTGAAGTCTGTCAGGCTAATAACTGTAGTAGTAATACTTTTGGAATTCCTTGGTATTTGACTACTACAATTACTATTTATAATCAAAAATTACTAGCAGCAGCTGGTATTAAGCAACCGCCTCAAACCTATCAAGAATTGGCAACAGTTGCCCAACAAATCAAATCAAAAACGGGTAAATATGCTTTCTTTATTACTTTTGTCCCTAGTGATTCTGGAGATGTTTTAGAGTCCTTAGTCCAGATGGGAGTAACACTAATAGATGAGTCAGGCAAAGCAGCGTTTAATACTCCAGAAGGAAAAGCAGCCTTTCAGTATTGGGTCGATTTGTATCAGCAAAAATTATTGCCTCCTGAAGTTTTGACTCAAGGGCACCGTCATGGGATTGAACTATACCAAGCTGGAGAAACGGCGTTGTTAGCTTCAGGTGCAGAGTTTATTGAGAGTATTACTAATAATGCACCAACTATTGCTGAAGTTTCGGCTGCCGCACCACAAATTACTGGCAAGACGGGTAAAAAAAATGTGGCAGTCATGAATTTGGTAATTCCTCGTGATAGTGATAAATCACAGCAAGCAGTTGAGTATGCTTTGTATGTAACTAATACCAAAAATCAGCTTGCTTTTGCTCAAGAATCTAATGTGCTTCCCTCTACAGTTGAAGCAGTAGAGAAATACATTGACAATATTGAACAACAAGACCAAGAAACTTTAATCGAACAGGCAAAAAAAGTTAGCGCTATGCAGCTTGAGGATGCAGAAATTTTGATTCCTGTCAGAAAAGATATTCAGGTATTACAAAAAGCAATTTATGAAAACTTACAAGCAGCAATGTTAGAAGAAAAGAGTGTAGACCAAGCAATTAAAGATGCTGCCGAGGAATGGAATCGTCAAAATTGACCGAAAAGCTGGCAGCTTTTAAGTTAATACCTGCCAGATAATGCCAGGATGATATAAAGCTAGAGGCGATCGCAATAAATGACCAACTTCCAGAAATCTTAAATATAATTTAGGTTCATATGCCGACTTAGCTACTAATTTATTCATATAGCCTGCTAATAATTTGTTCATTGCTCCCTTTTTACTTGATTTACCTCCCACGGTGCTAGGAAAACGGGAGTCTTGACTAGTCGCAAACGTCCAATGAAAAGAGTTATTTTTTGCCAGTTGTTTTTGAAAACGATTATTGTCTAGTTTGTTAATTGATGATTTGTTTAGCCACATTTGTAAAGTCATTACTCCTAAAGCACTAACCGTCATTCCCTGACCATAGACAGGACATAAGGCACACACTGCATCTCCCAAAGTAATAAAATTTTGGGGAAGTTTGATTTTTTCATAGTTTCTTAAACGGTTAGCAGTTGCCCGATGAGCATAAATCGGTGACGTAGGAGTGGCATCGGCGATCGCCTGATAAAATTGTGGCTGGGCTAAACTTTGAGCAAATTTAAGAAACCCGCGATCTTCCAAAGGTGGAAAATCTTTACCGTATCCCCCTAAGGTGGCAATTAACTCGCCATTTTCAATTTGAGCTAAATATCCCAAACGAGTATTGTGGGGAGGAGTTTGGGAGATTAAATTGGAATTAGTTTAGCTGATGGCTGATAGCCGATAGCTCCTTTCATTACGTCCAATCTTGTTGTTCTCCTGTGGCTGTGCGCCGATATACCATTCCAGCAGCATGAATTGCCCGGGTTTTAGCGTAAAGTTCTGCTTCGGTTAGTTGCCAGGTGTTTAAAACTATCTGTAAATCCTTTTGTAAATCTCGCGCACCTGGAAAATCTCGGTAGCGAATAATTAAGCGCGCTAACTCTACCAACTCGCGCTCGCTTGGCTCAAGCTGCACTTTCAAAAGACTATCTACCGTAAGTCGATCTTTTTTACCCTGGGGATGCTTCTGGTCTAGCTCCTCTTTATTCGTAGTCATTAGTTGCCAAAAAAAGATAGAATTTCTCTCTTAAAAGCAGTTTATTTTCGGCGTTTGCTGCTTGTCAATAGAGGTAAAGGTTGGCGAGATGAACTAGGGGGAAGGAGATTTCTGACTGGTTCCGAAACAATCTCTTGAGATTTTTTTCCTCCTTGTTGCCAGCGCATGATCATACCTACCGTAGCAATTAATAAGCCGAGAGATAATAAACTCCCACGTCCACCGAATCCACCAATAAGAGCATCCGTTGCCCCTAAAATTAGGATAAACCCAGAAATTGGCTCCTTACGATACACTGACCTCAGAAATTTTGCTAAGAGAAAATTCACTATTTTTTGCCGCTATCTTTTTGCTGTAATCAAGGAAATTCAAGTTATAACAAGTTAGCCCATCAACTGGCACGTTGTGATCTTATTATAATCTTTCCCTATTATTAGTTGCTTATAGTAACCTTGATTGGAAATGAATTCAACAGATTAATGGTTGAAGGTAATATACAGAGCGATAGCATGGCAATTAAGCCCCGTAAAATAACTAAATTAATCACTCAAATATTTACATTTTTTCCCTCTTTAATTACAGTCAAACCTGTTGACTTAGCAGCAAGTTCATTAGTTGGCTATATTCTGTTATTTTCCCTTCAAACCCAGGCAAATCCCCAGCCATCTTCCATAAACTCTCCTTCAGGCAACCAGCTTTCACCCCAAGATGTTCCCGGGACAATTGTTTTGAGTAAGTTTGAGATTATCGGTAATCAAGTTTTGCCTCCATCAGAAATCGAGCAAATTCTTCAGCCTTATTTGTTTCGTCCTATTTCTTTTATTGAATTATTAGAAGCACAACAAGCCATTACCCAACTACTTGTTGAACGTGGCTATTTTACCTCTGGTGCTTTTATCCCGCCTCAGAAGATTAATAATCGAACCGTCAGAGTAGAAATTATTGAAGGGAAGATTGAAGAAATCAAAATCTCAGGTTTACGCAAACTAAAGCCAGAATATATTCGTAGTCGTATGACGATCGCGACTCAGCCCCCCTTAAACCGGGATAAATTACTTAATGCCCTACAACTATTGCAATTAAACCCTTTAATCAAAAATATCTCTGCCGAACTATCCCAGGGAGTGAATCCAGGAGGAAGTTTTTTGGAGATAGAAATAGAGGAAGCAGATACATTTGCTCTAGAGTTAAATCTAGATAATCAGAGAGCCCCCAGTGTTGGTTCACAGCGTCGTCAAGTATCTATAGGTGAGGGGAATTTATTGGGATTTGGCGATCGCTTGAATGTTTCATATATTAATACTGACGGTAGTAACTCCCTGGAAGACCTAAGTTATGTTTTACCTGTAGGAGCCTACAATAGTCAAATCAGGCTAGCTCATAGTCGCACTAATAGCCAAATTATCACCGAACCTTTTCAAGATTTAGAACTAGAAACTAAAAACCGGTACTATGAAGTTACCTATAGCCAGCCTCTGTATCAGACTCCTAATAGAGAGCTAACAGTCGGTCTCACCTTTTCCCGACAGAATTCCCAGGTCAGTCTGATGGATATCGGATTTTCTTCTCTGTCAAGGGGTGCAGACAGTGAAGGAAAAACCCAAATTTCTGCCCTACGTTTATTTCAAGAATATAGCGATCGCACCATGAAACAGGTATTTGCCGTTCGTTCTCAGTTTAGTATTGGTATTGATGCTTTTGACGCGACAATTAACGCTAATAACCTCCCTGATAGTAAGTTTTTGATTTGGCGAGGACAGACAGAATATCTGAGGATGCTAACCTCAAAAACTAACCTGTTTTTACGCTCAGAGTTACAGCTATCCGATCGCCCTCTCGTCTCTCTAGAACAATTTAGTGCTGGTGGAGCGTTAAGTGTGCGAGGGTATAGTCAAGATCGGATTTTAGGGGATAATGGCTTATTCTTATCCGCTGAATTGCGTAATACCTTATGGCAAGTACCTCAATGGGATTTACGTTTTCAGGTAAATCCTTTTTTTGATTTTGCGCGAGTCTGGAATTCTGATGATTTACTCCTAGATACTAATACTCTAGCTTCTTTAGGAGTGGGCTTGCAGCTATTAGTGAAAGATGACTTTGCGGCTCGTTTGGATTGGGGAATTCCTTTGATCGATGATGGTGAATCGGGGGATTCTTTACAAGAAAATGGGATTCATTTTTCCATCAAAGCAAATCTCTTTTGACCGAGAGAGCTAACATCTTATAGCTAATGGCTAACAACGCGACAATAACTATTATAATCTACCTAAAATTGTTGAAATACTAATAACCTGATAATCTGATGAGTGTTTTGCACCTTAACAAACGCTATTAACTGATAGATGTTAATTGAATGGTAACTACCTCTTGGACAAGACGACACATTCTTTCACTGATTGATTTTACAACGGAGGAATACGAAACAATTTTGCAAACTGCTGCGGGCTTTCGGAAGGTACTTTCCGGCAGAACTAAAAAAGTCCCTGCACTCCAGGGAAGGGTTGTCGCCAATATGTTTTTTGAACCCTCTACCCGTACCCGCAGTAGCTTTGAATTAGCAGCCAAAAGGCTCTCGGCAGATATCTTAAACTTTTCTCCTGGTACTTCTTCCCTCACTAAAGGAGAAACAATTTTAGATACGGCGAAAACCTATTTAGCAATGGGTGCAGACATCATGGTGATCCGTCACCAACAAGCGGGAGTTCCTCAGGCGATCGCCAATGAGATGGATCGATTGAATTCTGGCGTAACAATTCTCAATGCGGGAGACGGTTTACACCAACATCCCTCCCAGGCATTATTAGATTTGTTCACCATTACTTCGGTATTAGACCAAGATAATCCTCGTCTAGAGTTATTAACAGGCAAAAAAATTGCGATCGTCGGCGATATTCTTCATTCTAGGGTTGCCCGTTCTAATATTTATAGCTTGACTACAGCAGGGGCTGAAGTCCATCTAGCAGCGCCACCAACCCTTCTACCCAAAGCTTTTCTTTCAATGGTAAATGAACAACACCAAGATAGATTATTTCTCCATTGGAAATTAAACCCTGCCCTAGAAGATGCCGACTTTGTGATGACTTTAAGATTACAAAAAGAACGAATGACGGCTAATTTTATCCCTAGTTTAAGAGAATATCATCAACTGTTTGGTATTACTCGCGATCGCCTTAAACTATGTAAACCTAATGTCAAAGTGCTCCATCCTGGTCCCACCAATCGCGGGGTAGAAATTACCTCAGATTTAATGGATGATCCTAATTTAAGTTTAATTCCCCTTCAGGTAACAAGTGGGGTCGCAACTCGGATGGCATTACTGTATTTAATCGGTATTAGTGAACAATAAAAAACTGCCCCAGAAACAGAGCAGTCATTAAAAAAGAAATTATTTGAATTTTCTACATATATAGAAATAGTCGTAATAATTCTAAGCTAAACCGATTTCTTCAGATGAACGGTGCAACATAGAAGCCTGACGATTTCTTGCCGCTTTTTCTTGATTAATTGCCAACCAACGAGCGCGTTCTGCAACAGATGTAGTTTCTGGTTTTGGTGTTGGAGCAGATACAGGTTGGTTTGAATACTTCACACCTCGATAGGTTAGATTTAATCTTGGTTGAAGTGTTGGGGGTTTTTCTAGATTGTGGAATCTCCAGTCTAATCCCCGATATTTACCAGCTACTTCACCTTCGGAAACAGCAACGGCAGGTGGATTGTAGTCGTATTCTATTCCGCGATAACGTAATTTCATGATTTTCGCCTCCAATTGTAAATAACTAAATCGCGAGGCGCGTTCCTTCAGGAGTTTTTCCTTACTTCCGTTTCTCTAAGCTTTTACCAGAGAAATGAACGATTTTTAGTCTATGAGTATAGTATAGACAATAAAAATGCAAAGGGCAACTCATTTGTATTCGGTAAACTACACCTTGTTGGGCGTTGCTAATTTGATTCATTACCGTACCAAAAAATAATGCTCGTAGCTATCAGCTATCAGCTATCAGCTATTAGCTTCCTAATTTCCAACCAGAATGACCAAAAATAGAAATACTAATCTAACTCTAGAACAACAAGCAGCAGCCTATGCACCTTGCAGTGTGGTGATTACTGCAGGAGCTGGTACTGGCAAGACTCATATGTTGGCAGAGAGATATCTTTATTATCTGCGGGAGAGAAATTTATCCCCTTTAGAGATAGTTGCCGTAACTTTTACCGAAAAAGCAGCTATAGAATTGCGATCGCGTATTAGGGCTTTAGTTAATCAGCAATTACCCCAACGCTTAGATCTGCTGGCGGAGTTAGAAGCTGCCCAAATTAGTACTATTCACGCCCTTGCCGGAAGGATATGTCAAGAACACTTTCAGGTACTTCAGATTCCTGCGGATTTTCAGGTATTAGATGATTTAGAGGGGCAAGTTTGGTTAGAAGATGCTTTACAAAAGGCTTTAACCAAATTACCTCAACAAGTTTTTCAAGCAGTCCCCTATTCTCTATTACAAGATGTGTTGAGGAGATTATTAGATGATCCTTACACTGCCGAGCAAGCATTACGTCAGGGCATTCAAGACTGGAGTAAATTAATTGCTAATGCTCGCACTCAAGCAGTAAAGTTAATAGTCAATGATCCAGTTTGGCAGTCTACGTGGGAAACATTAGACCAGCATCAAGGTAAAGAAGGAGATAAATTAGAGACAATTCGTCAGTCTGTATTAGAAGCAATGACAGATCTTGAAGAAGCAGAGAATATTGATCGGGCAATTACGATTATCGATCAAGTCAATCTCAGGGTAGGTAGCAAAAAGAATTGGCAAGATGATGGACTCAAGACAGTCAAAGATGCTTTGAAATCACTTCGAGAATCTGTCAGAAGAGTCATTAATCAAGGATTATTCGATCTGGAATTATGTAATGCTGATGAGAAGCTAGAATTAATGCTTCCTGCTCTAACTGAAGCCTATCAGGAAGTAACTGGATATCTCAGTCATCTCAAGCTACAGAGAAAAGTACTTACCTTTAATGATTTAGAAATATATGCATTGCAAGCTCTAGCTAAAGTTCAGGTGCAAGAATATTATCGCCAGCGATGGCAAGTATTCTTAGTAGACGAATTTCAAGACACAAACCCCACCCAAGCAGAATTACTCAACACCTTAACTGCCAAAGCAGAATTAACTATTGTCGGGGATATTAAACAGTCAATTTATGGCTTTCGACGGGCGGATATTCGCGTTTTTGAACAGTTTCGCCGTCGTATTTTAGCCAATAACGGTAAAGAAGTTATTTTAAGTACCAGCTTTCGCACCCATCAAACTTTAATTAGCCTTTTCAATCAAATCTTTGCACCTTTACTAGCAGAAAAACATCAGGATTTAACTGCTTATCGTCAGGAAACTCCTATTCAGGAGCAAGCAGGTGAGATTTTCCACTATTTGCAAGTATTAACTATTGGCGATCGCTTCTTGAAGCAGTCGCTCATGGGGGTTTCCCCCAAGACCGCGCTGCTTCGCTTCAAACAAGAAGGAGAAGATAAATCCTCTAAACCTAATAAAGCTCAGCGTCAACGAGTGGAAGCATATTGCTTGGCAGAAAAAATCAAGCAAATGTTAGATAACAAGACTCCCGTATTTGATAAGCAAACCAGACGAACTCGCCCCATGGAACCAAAGGACATTGCCATCCTAACTCGGACTTGGCAGCCCCTGGAAATGTATAGCGAAGCGTTGGCTGCGGTGGGTATTCCTGTCGCCCCTGCGGGAGGAGGAAATTTATTAGCTACTAGAGAAGCCAAGGATGCCAGTGCGCTATTAAGGTTTTTAGCTAATCCAAGAGATGATATCGCCTTGGTGGCAGTATTGCGAAGTCCCTTTTTTGCCATTAGCGATCGCCTTTTGTTTCAAGTACGGAACTCATTTAAGCAATCGGATCGGGATTCTGAAGATAATTGCTGGTGGGATGAACTGAAAACAGCTCAGTTTCCCGAATTAAAGCATTCGATCCAAGTATTACAACAGCTATTAAAACAGCGTCAGTCAGAAACACCATCTCGTATTATTCAGATTGCCGATCGCCTTACAGGGTATACAGCGGTAATTGCTAACTTGGCTGGTGCAGCTAGAAGACTAGCTGACTGGCAAGGTTTTCAGCAGCTAGTTAAAAATTTGGAACAGGGGACATACGATTTATTTGGAGTAGTGCGTCGCCTCAAACGTTTATATGACCAAGAAGTAGCTGTATCACGCCCTGTATTGGCAGTAACTAATGCTGTATCTCTGATGACTATCTTTGCGGCTAAGGGTTTAGAGTGGTCTTTGGTTATAGTGGCAGATTTAAGTAAAGAACGTCCTAAATTATCTCCCTCAGTACGTTTTGATGCTCAATTAGGTGTGGCAATTAAAAGTAAAGATTACTCTGGAGAAATGCAAAAACCAGTGTTGTATAGCTGGTTAGAATACCTACAGGAACAGAAGGAAAGAGAAGAAGCAGTTAGAGTATTATACGTGGCCTTAACCAGAGCTAGAGATTATCTAATCTTAAGTGCTGCCGAACCCTACAAGGGTGAATTAAACCGCCTCCAGCGTGGTTTAACTGCTGCCAAAATCTCTTCTAATACTATTCCCTACAATGACAACAAAGCTCTGCCCCCTACCCCACAAACGTCTCCTATTCCTGAACATCTCCCACCCCTATTACTTAATTCCGTAGGTTCAGGATTATCGGAACTACCTGTCACTGCTTTAACCGATTATGCCCGATGTCCCCAACGGTTTAAACTTCGTCTAATTGATGGACATCCAGGTCTAGGGGAAGGGTTAGCTTATGGGATGCAGATTGGGACTTTAGTGCATAAAGCTCTTGAACATAACTTGACTCAAGCTCAAGATTTACTACCCTTCGCTGAAGGAGATTGGTCAGCAGAAGTTTTTACGGAGGCGATCTCCCTAGCCCAAAGATTCTTTCACCTGCCAATGTATCAACACTTTCGCCAGACAGCAGTAGCCAAAGAACAGCAAATAAGCTTGAAACTTGGTCATATAACTTTTAATGGGGTAATCGATCTCGTCGGTAATAATTGGGTACTAGATTACAAAAGCGATCGCCAGGTACAACCCGCAGATCATCGTTTCCAACTTGGGGTATATGCCCAAGCTTTAGGTCATAACAATGCACATATCGCTTATCTCCGTCACGATTACATACATAGCTTTAGCAGAGATGAATTAATTGCGATCGCTCAAGAAACTACCATTCTTGCCCAAAAAATCCATGCAGGAGATTACACTGCTACTCCGACAATGGTAAAATGCGCCATCTGTCCCTATATTGCCTTCTGCGACGATGCCATGATCTAAAATTGCCAATTATCCATTGTCAATTGTCAATAAAATCACTCTTCATCAAAAGACTCAATATCTAGTAAGTGAATATACGGCTCAACTAATTCCTCTCGCTGAAACGCGATCGCCCGAAGCAAATGCCAATCTTCTAAGGCTGCAAAAGGAGTATCATATTCATCCTGTTCCAAACGACTAGCAATAGTAGCTACCTCCTCTGCCGTCATTTGAGCAATATCTTGTTTCATCAACTTTAAAGTAGTCATTTAGTTCCATCCCCCAATTAACCAAATCCGCTTAAAGCCACACCAAAATTCTAACTCAAATAACCTTGGTTTTGGTTAGTTATATTACAAAGTCAATATTTTATAAGTCAAAATCAAAAGACTTTTTTATTCAAAAGCTTTTAAGTTATCAGCTATCAGCTATCAGCTATCAGTTTTTTGGGTTTTGCGCCAAGCAGATGATATTTAATAGCTACGCAGGAGGTTAACCAAGAATTAGAATTTACAAGCTTTAAAAGATAAATATTAAGTAAAAACTCTTATAAAATTACAATTCAAAATGCCATCAAACTTGTTTTGGTATGTTCTGTAATGACATTAGAATCATTGTTATTCTATTTTTCTTACTTATTATTCTCCTCATAAATCAATTAATTAAAGACTATTCATCCTGGTTAATTTGCGTAGATTCTCTAATGACGTTTATAAACTACTTATGTTTAATAATATATGTGTATTTTATAGATTTTTCCCTATAGTTGCCATTAGATTCTAGTATGTTAAATATTTATAATTACACCTCAGAATCTAGTAATTATATGACTACCAAAAAAATACAACAATCAATGATCTCGTTAGTTTTTTGTACAACAGAATTCATGACTTAAGATTGATTCTTCTATTTCTAGTTTTATAAAAGTACTAATTGAGTGCCTAAACTTTGAGTTTTTGGTACTGAGTAAATAGGTTTTAAGTGAATTGAAATAGTCGTTAAGACCAATTTTTTTGGGAATAAATATACCAGAAAAATATTTCAAAATAAACACTTATTTCTCGATCTAATTATTTTAAAAATTAAAAATGCCACAAAACACAAATTCTATCGGGTTTTTAGAGTGATTGCTATTTCCCTCGTAATTCTATTTATTACTAACAAAAATCAACACTATCAGCTAACTATCTTATGAATCAAACTTATGAATCAAAATAGTTTAACCAGAATGAAATACTATTCCCCATTAATTGCTGCTGCCTTAGCAACAGCCAGTCTATTTCGCTTCTCCCTTCCAGTATTTGCAGTCGGAACTAGTGCAGGATTAGAACTAAAAAACACTGCTACTGCTACCTATGAAAATGAAGACGGTAGCTCTACATTTGAAGCCATCTCCAACGATGTAACAGTTACAGTCGGGAAAATCGCAGGTATCACCAACGTTCCTAGTGGTTTTGTAAACGAAACCAACAGCACTGGGACCGTTAACGCTGGAAACACGATCAGTTTCGATTTTTTAATTACCAATACAGGTAATGATACAACGGATATTTTTATTCCAGATGTTGCCGATATTGGGCTATCCTCGAACTTGACTATTTTACCTGGTACATCAGCTATCCAATACAGAAACAATATCCCCAATACTCCCACAACCAATTTCACTGATCGACCTTCTACCGGTCTTGTTCCTAATGTTGTAGAAGATGGCTCAATTATTGTTCGAGTTAGGGTTATTATCGATAGTGGAGCCAGTGATGGTGATACTATTAGCGTTACTCTGGGTGATACTGGTCTGAATGATAACGGGATAGATACTCAAAACCAACCTGACAATAATGGTGCTGCCGATCCCCAAAATAAAGATGTTCGTACAGTAACCGCAGCTGACACTAGTACTGATGTTGATGGAGATCCTGTTAACGGACAAAGAGAAGCTAGTGCCAAACACGAATTAACAGTTGGTTCCAATCCACTTGCCTTTACAAGAATTGAGAAGACTAATACTGGAGTGGTGGAACCTGGTACAGACCCAAGTAACTTAAATGATGATGTAATTACCTACAATCTAGAGTTAGATGTCGCAGACGACATCGATCCCCAGATAGCTGCCTATAAATCTCTTAATCCTTCTTTTAACTTCAACGCAGCAGACTTAGAAGGTCGTAATTATAATGATGCGGCTAATCCTGGTAACTTTAATGGAATTGGAGATCAAAGTAACTTGATCTTAATTTCTGACGTTATACCTGTAAATACAACATTAGATACTAGTCCCATCATATCCCCTGCTAATTGGACACCAGTCTTTACAGATGACCCCCTTACTACAGCAGCGGAAAAAGCGCAATGGGAGGCTAATATTGCTAGTTTAACGAATCCTGTCACCAGAATAGGTTGGGTATATGATGCTGGTGGGAATGGAGTGATCGCAGCTGGCAGTACCACAACTGGCTTTAGCTTTAAGGTTGTCACTAGTGGCTTAAATAATACAGCTGCCAGTATCTACAATATGTCTCAGGTCTTTGGTAGTACGGATGATGGAGCTGCTGGAGCAGGTGGTGCCATCACTTTTGATGAATCTGGTGACCAAAACCCGAATAACTTTAATGACGATGGTACTCCTGGTCCTGATGAATCTGTTGCGGATGGCGGTAATTTTGGATTTGCCAACCCTGGCACTAATGAAGATAATGTAGACACAGCTGGAGACAACACCGCAACTGGTTCTGATGCTGGTGAGGTCAATAAAATTACCGTAGCATTACCCCCTACACCATCAAATCTACTGAATGGACCTGATGGTAACGCGGGTGCTACTGGAGATATTTTGAATGTCCCTACTCCTGATGATAACCATGATTTCCAAAATAAAGGGGCATCCACTCCGCCTATAACTGCTGGCACTAATCAAGCTACAACTTTCAACCCTGTTGCTGTCGACTTTAACAACACGATTGAAAACTCTCTCACAACTGCACTAACCAACGTTATTATTGAGCCTGTAAGTCCCGCAGATTTAAATCTTAGTGGAACTGCGGGTGATTTGCCCAATAATACTCGAGTCACAATTACTTATCAAGTTGGTGCAACTATCAATACTGCTGTATATGACTATAATGGTACTATCTTTACTCTGAACACTACTATCCCTGGTAGTGCTCAAATTGTTATCCCCAACATCAATGGTGGTGGAACAGCAAATTATTCAGTGTCAGTTGATCTTCCTGCCACAGCTTTATCTACTAGTGAAGTTACTCCTGGGGGAGCAAATGTTGGGGGTTATCCTGTTCCGATCGCTGCCTATGTGGATGATGATGGTACTCCTGGTTTAGCTGATACAGATACCTACAACGTTACTTTCAACCAAGTTTATCTTGGCTATCTCAAGCTAGAGAAGCAGGCTCGAATTTTAAGAAGGGATAATTTAGAAGATCCTACATCTACTAACTACTCTCCAGTAGCAGGAATGGGCTTTAATGACCCCAATGGAGATAAATTCCCAATTCCTGGAGACAGAATTGAATATCAAGTCACCTTCACTAATATCTCTGAGCCTCAAGGAGCTGGAAACGGAAATGTAACTCTTCGTGCTGATGATATCTTCATTGCTGAGGATGGTACTCTCGGTGACAATAATTGGGCGGAAGATTCAGATACTCCTAATGACCTGATGGACACTCTAAATGTACCTAGTAGTGCTGCGATTTCTGGTATCGGTGCAGGAGTAAGTACTAATATTACCTTCCAGAATGCTGGTGCAGTTGTGACGACTACAGACCAGATATTGACTAAATATGAAGCTAACATTGCAGAGTTAAATCCAGGAGAGAGTGGAATTTTCACTTTCCAACGTAAAGTGACGGAACAATATGACATTGAGACGTTGATTCCATAGAAAAACTGGGTCTTTAGATATTAGGTTTCCCTATCTATAGCCCAGAGGATTTAGATCGGTATTCACCATAGCACTCGTCAGGTAAATATTTCAGGTAAAAATAATGATCAAACGTCTACACAAACTATTAGGGGTAGGTACTTTAGGGCTAGCGATGATGCTGCCACTGCTCAGTAATCTACCAGCCGTAGCAGGTCTTCCTAATCCAGTGAAGATTATTACTCAAGCTGCCCAACGCCCTCAAGTAATTCTTAATTTAGCCGTAGCCAAAAAGATGATTAAAGTTACGGTAGATGGCAAAAAACAAGTTAATTGGCAGCAATTGGAAGATCAAGCACCAGTGGCTCCTGGAGACATTTTGCGCTATACAATTACAGGCGAAAATACGGGGGATAGTGCTGCCAATAATCTGGCAGTTACTCAGCCCATTCCTGACCAAATGACCTATAAGCTTAATTCTGCTAAGAGCAAGAACGATGCAGACATTACTTATAGTGTCGATCAGGGTGAAACCTTTGTCGCTCAACCAAAGATCAAGATTACTCAAGAAGATGGCACAGTCGTAGAGCGTGAAGCTCCTCCAGAAGCTTATACCCATATCCGTTGGCAGTTTCCCGCCGTAACTCCAGAAGCGGGTGCTACTGCTATGTATCAGGTTCGAGTTCAGTAATTTTTGGGCTTGGGGATTTAGCGGTTTTTTAGTACCTTTAAATCCTTCAAGTTTAGGGGTGCTAGGAGAGATCGTTATCAAGAGCATTAATCGAGAGATCCCCCTAAATCCCCCTTATGCAAGGGGGACTTTGAAAAGTTCAGTATTAATTCAGCCAATAGTATCGGCTGTGGTTTGAATTGAGAAAATAATTGTGTCTAAATTTTGGTTGACAACCATATCAAAATCCAGTCAAAAAGTTCAAACTATTTCAGTCACTATTTTGTTCCTGGCTGGTTTTATTCCTATTGGTAATCACCAAGTGTTTGCTCAAACAATTTTAAGTTGCAATTTAGCCAGTAAAGGTCAGGAAATTATAAATAAGGCGATCGCTGATTATGAACAACCAGATGATTCTAATAATAAAAGGACTATTGTTTCTAATACGCTCAGTTTAAATAGTATTGCTGGTCAAGATACTCAATTAATTCAAATTTCCAATCAAGGGGTAGAGGATGAAACTGGTAGGTTGGTCAGTGCTTTAGGAGTAATTGTCAGTGGTTTAGTTGACCTATTCCAACAACAGGGCTTAAACGCTGAAGAATCTAATGCTGCTAGTCTGACAACTATTGCTGAATGGGCAGCTTTGCCCGCAGATTCCTCCTCGGCAACGGTTGCCACAGCGATTAAACAAAAATTAATTGCGGCGATCGCCAGTGAGCAGCAAGCAATTATTGCACAAATCCCAGATTCTGAGTTATTAACCGCCCTGGCAGGATTGCAAGAGTCTAGTTTACAAGAATTAGGACTATCTGAACAGGAAATCAAAACTGCTAGCCAATCAAAACTTACTCCTCAAGCTGATAGCAGCTTTTTGGTTCAGATTCAAGATGCAACTAAATCAGCAGCAAACAGTATTTCTAGACCAGAAGCTAAAGTCATACTCATCGAGGCTCAAGCACAGTCAGAATTAGAACTAGAGAATATTCGCCAAGGCAATCAAACTACTCTTGCTCCCGGAAGTCAACTGCGCTATAAATTTCGCCTGGCTAATCAGAGTGATCGGGTAATTGGTATCGAGTTACCAAATGTGCAAACGATTACTGACAATGGCTTAACTGGTTCAGGAAAAGTTACGGCAATTAATTATCGTTTAACAACTGCCAAACCAGAAGATAGTAAGACTATTACTGATATCCCTCAAGTTGCTTCTATTCCTGGAGGTCAATCCCTAGAATTAGAGATTCAAGTTGAAGTGGGAGAAGTCTCCGAGCAAGAAATCTCAGCTATTGGCATCGATATACAAACCGATTGCAGCGATCGCAATACGGTTCAATCTGTAAATCTATTACCGCCAATAACCTTCGATAATAACGAGTTAATTGACCCTAGAGGACAGATTAGTGGCTGTGCAGGGGAAATTCTGGCAGATTATCAGGGTTTTTCCGTTGCTTTGTATGATATCGATGCCAATGACTCCACAGAGAGCGAAGTTAGTCAACTTACAGACCTAACTACCACAGAATTACCAGATGATCCTAATAATAATGTTCCTCCAGGTCTAGAACCCAATATTGAAAATAGTAATCCCTTCTTTTTGACCAATAGCGATCAAGGTCAATATAGTTTTCTCTTCGATGAGAATGCAGGTCAGTTAGATCGAGGTAGAAATTATATTTTACTGGTCGATCCTGGAGAAGATTCTATCTATGACCAAAGAAGGATCAAAATCACCATTGGCGATCGCCTAGAAAGAGTAGTTGAATACACAGCTACTTCCTTAGATGGGAGACCAATTACAGCATTTGATAATCAAACCACCATCACTGGAGAAATTGTTTTAGTCGAAGATGCCGAAAGAGTGGGCTTAAACCTGGCAGTTCTTGACTTGTCCACTAATATTTGTGATGCCCAAGAAATTGACATTACTAAAACAGGCGATCGGGCTTCTGCTCAACCTGGAGATATTATTTTATATCGTTTGGCTATTCGTAATCTTGCTTCTGTCCCGATCACTAATTTTCAAATTATCGATACCTTGCCCGCAGGATTTCGCCTAGAGTCAGGGAGCGTAAGAGGAGAAACAAGTTCAGGATTAGTAACGATTGAATCGATTCAGAACAGCGATCGCCTGGTCAGTTTCACTGCCAATATTGCTTTACCTCCAGAAGGAGTTTTAAATCTGGTTTATGCTGCTCAAGTTACTCCAGATGCAGTTAGAGGTTCAGGGGAAAACTCAGCAATTGTTAACGCTCAACGTACAGATAATAATTTTGCCGTTAAGGATGGTCCCGCAATTCACAGTTTACGTCTCGACCCAGGCATTCTCGAAGATTCGGGAATTTTAATCGGACGGGTCTTTGTTGATAAAAACTTTGATGGCGAACAACAGTCTGGGGAGCCAGGAGTCCCCAACGCCGTTATTTATCTGGAAGATGGCAATCGGATTATTACCGATGCTGATGGCTTATTTTCTGTGACTAACTTGCTTCCTGGACATCATACAGGAATTCTCGATCTTACTACTATTCCTGAATATCGCCTTGCCCCCAATTTACGATTTAGCGAAAGTAACAGCACTTCTCGATTAGTAAATTTAGAGCCAGGTGGAATGGTACGTATGAACTTTGGTGTTACTCCCACTGCGAGTGGAAAAGATCAAGATTCGGAATCAAGACCTAAAAATCCATCCTCTACCCCCGAAAACCCAAAAGAGAACCACCAATCTGAACAATCTGAACGATAGATAAATTGCTTATGAATACGCTGTTAATCGATTAAACTATGAAACCCAAAATCAGCCTAAAAAACAACTTATCACTCAAGCTAGTTACTTTTTTGGCTGCCGTTTTTAGTACAGTTTTTTATACAGCGATCGGCAATGCTGCTACCAGACAGCAACCAAAAATTAAAACTTCCCAACTCAAATTATTTAAGCAACAGTATTTAATTGCTCAAACTTGGTCAAATCTTGATAGCGAACAGCTAAGTTTAGGCAATAGTAACCCACAGCCAAGTAATCTCCCTTCAGAAACCCTCATTGAGTCAGATGAACTATTAATTGATCCACTTGATCTTCAGCAACAGCAGTTAATAGCTCAAACTTGGTCAGATCTTGATAGCGAACAGCTAAGTTTAGGCACTAGTAGCCAGGAAAATAATTTGTCTTCAGACAGTATTTTGGAGCGAGACGAATTAATAAATATCCCAGGAGAATTAAATCAAGAACAACAGTTAGTTGCTCAAACCTGGACAAATATTGAATCAGAACAATTGAGCCTTGCTGAACCAAGCGATCGCCTGAGAGCAATTACAACTCCCACAGAAATAAACACAGAACCAAAACCCCAATCAAAACCAATAATTAACCCTCCAGATAAAAGAGAAATTGCAGCTCGATTGACTTTACAAAAAGTACAAATTATTGCTCCTGCACCTGGAGTAATACTCGACAAAAACCATAATGACAGTGTGACGATTCAATATCCTCCCTCCACATCTGTCAAGCTCAAAGTTAATGGGGCAGAACTAGATGAGTCTTTAGTTACCCAACAACAACAAGACTCAAGACGGAATCTAATTACTAAAACTTGGAAAGGAGCAGATTTACGCAACGGAGCAAATACCCTAAGTTTAATTGCTAGCAAAGATGGCATCAAGACCAGAACTACCCAGGAGGTAATGGTGAAGGATACATCTGCTTTAGCCAGGTCAGAGGAAAATTCTGAATCATCACCTTCTAGTGATAACTCCCAAAATTCCAGTGATTCTGATTCTGAAGTAGAAATTACAAAACCCTCAAATAACCCTCCCAATTCAGCGGATATTGTTCAGCCCGAATCAAAACCCCTAAATGAGAATAAACCTCAACCAAATGCTAAAGGGAAATCAAAAAAACAATCAGTAAAAATTCTCAACCCAACTGCTAATTCGGTACTAGATACGATCCATAGCAGTGTCATTATTCAGTATCCAAAATCTGCCTCAGTTATTTTGCAAGTAAATGGTAAGTCGGTTGACTCAGCTCAAGTAGGACGTACCTTAGTAAATCCTGTCTCCCATGAAGTTACTCAAACTTGGTACGGGGTAATTTTTGCCACTGGAGTTAATACTCTTAGTGTTTTATCCACCACAGATGGAGTTAATTACTCTGAAACATCGATTCAAGTTACTGTTCCTGGTAGACCAGAAGCTCTCAAAGTGGAAACGGTAGAGGCGGAAATTCCTGCGGATGGCAGAGCGATCGCGACGGTCAAAGGTCGATTTGTCGATCAGTTTGGTACTACTACCCCCTGGAATGAAATCATCACTCTCCATAGCAGTGGGGGCAAATTTATTGGTACTGATCTGGAACCAGACATACCAGGGTTTCAGGTACAACCAGAAAAAGGCGAATTTACTGCTGCTCTACAGGCTAGCTACAATGCCAAGACAGTCAGAATTCGGGCTAAATCTAACCGACTAGAAGGTTATACCCAAACCAAGTTTAAGACTACTTTGCGCGAACAACCTCTCTTAACAGGTTTTGCCAATATCCGTATTGGAGCTAGAGGAACTGACTATTATGATAGTTTTCGTGATTTCTTGCCTTTGGATGAAGACAATAATGCAGAAATAGATTTAGATTCAGCGGCTTTTATTTCAGGTAGCTTTCGGAGATGGAGTTATACAGGAGCATTTAATAGCGATCGCCCTCTCAATGATGATAATGAGGGAGAAAATCGTCTGTTTCGCACTTATGCCGATTCGGAACAAGATTATCCTGTTTTAGGAGATAGCTCCAGCACAGAAGTAACAACCCCTTCCATTGATAATGTTTATTTTCGTTTAGAGCGTAATCCTCTGGTAGAGTTTGCCGATCCTGACTATTTCATGTGGGGTGATTATCGAACCGAAGAATTTAACACTGAAGCTCAAGAATTTAGTGCCATTTCTCGCCAGCTACATGGATTCAAATCTAACTACAATCTGGGTAATTTCCAATTTAATGCCTTATATGCCAACAATACTGAAGGATTCCAAAGAGATGCGATCTCCCCTGATGGCACATCTGGTTTTTACTTTCTGTCTCGTCGTTTGCTAGTTCCTGGCTCAGAAGACATATATATTGAACTCTCTCCTCTCAACGATCCTGGTAATGTAGTCAGTCGTCAACGTCTCAGCCTAGGTACAGACTACGAAATCAACTATGATCGGGGAACTTTATTATTTAACGACCCCCTACTAAGGACTGAAATTGCTCCCAATGGCGATATTTTAGTTCGTCGCATTGTTGCCACCTATCAATTTGAGTCTGAAGCCAGGGATTCAACTCTGCTGGCTGGTAGAGGACGCTATCATTTCGACCGTGACCTGGAAAATCCTATTTGGCTAGGAGCAACATATCTCAACGAACATCGAGGCGATCATGATTTTGAGCTGTGGGGTTTTGATAGTTATGTTTCTCTAGGAAATTGGGGCAATCTGATTGCAGAATATGCCCAGTCTGATAATCAGACTATATTTGCTAATGCGGATGGTTCTGCCTATCGCCTCGAAGGGGAGGTTAAATTTAGTAATAAAATTCGCGGTAGAGCTTATTATCGTGAAGCCGACGAGGGCTTTGCCAACAATGCCACCCTTAGCTTTATTCCTGGTCAGACTCGTTACGGAAGCCAGATCCAAGCGCAAGTTTCCGAGAGTACCGAATTACAGTTTAGCTACGAGCATCAGGATAACCAGGGAGTTGCGCCTCGACCCCTAGATGAATTAGAAGAATTTCTCGATAGTGGCTTTACTCCCGTTCCCGGTAATACTTTAGATAATAGTTTGACTACAATTACTGCAGGTGTTGAGCAAAAGATTGGTGAGGGGGATTTAGGAGTAGATGTCACTTGGCGCGATCGCAGCGATCGTAAATCTCCAGAGGCTTTAGACAGTACCTCTACTCAATTGCGATCGCGTTTCTCAATGCCAATTATTGATAAATTAAATTTTCATGCTCTTAATGATCTAACTCTATCCAACAATACTGATACTGTATTTTCTGATCGCATCGGTTTAGGTTTGGATTGGGAATTTTATTCAGGTTTAAGCCTCGTTTTAAATCATCAATGGTTTACTAGGGGCAATTTAGCAGGAGAGGCATTGACTAGCCTCGGACTTCAAGGAGAATATGAACCCTGGGCAAATGCCACCCTGACGGGTAGATATAGTCTGACTAATGGTGAAGACAGTATCAATAATATTGGTTCTATTGGTCTACAGCAAAAAGTAACTATTGCCTCTGGTCTAAACCTGGATTTTGATTATGAGCATACCTTTAGCGGTTTTGATAGCACCAGTTCGGGAAGACAATTTTCTCAACCTTTTGCCGTAGGGCAAGGAGCTTCATCTCTCGGTTTCAGTTCTGGCTCTACTTATGGTGTCGGTATTGAATATACAGATAATCCTAATTTTACTGCCAGTGCAAGATGGCAACACAGTGATAACTCCAGTGGAGGCAATACTGTTCTTTCAGCAGATGTTACAGGGAAATTATCCTCTGCACTAACTAGCCAGTTTACCTACAATCAAGCCAGTTCAGCTAACCAAGAATTTGATATCGGAACTTCGAGAAATCTTAGGTTAGGCTTAGCTTACCGCAATCCTCAACAAGATAAATTTAATGCTTTATTGCGTTACGAATACGAAGAAAATGGCGGAACTCTTCCTGAAACTATTTTGCTGGGTAAAGGAACAGGTTCTCAAGAACATCTCTTTGGTGTAGAAGCAATTTATGCCCCTAATTGGCGTTGGGAATTTTACGGTAAATATGCATTTCGACACAGTAAAACTTTTCTGGCCGATGATTTTGTGGGCAGCAGTAATATCTCCCTAGGACAGCTAAGAACTACCTATCGTCTGAACTACCACATGGATATAGTGGCTGAAGGTCGAATGATTTGGCAACCCTCGGCAGACTACACCGAATCAGGAGTATTACTAGAAGCTGGCTATTATGTCACCCCAGAATTAAGACTTGCCTTGGGTTACGTCTTTGGTAGTGCTGATGACGATGATTTTACTGGAACACGCTCCGCAGGAGGACCTTATGTAGGTATGACTATCAAACTAAATAGCCTACTAGATGGCTTTGGACAACATCGCGCTCCGTCTGTTCCCGAAGCAATTCCAAAAAAACAAAAGCCCAAGAAAAAGAAAACACATTCAGAAGTCAGAAGACAGGAGTCAGAAGACAGGAGTCAGAAGACAGGAGACAGGAGATAGAAGTCAGAAGTAAATCTAGACACTATTATTCATTACTTATTACTCATTACTTATTCAAAATGACAATTAACAGCGACATACAAAATTCAATATCCAAAGTCCTGTTAACTGCTTTAACTATAAGTGGTGTAATTGCTTTTAAGGCAGAGAACGCCCAAGCTCAATCTGAGTTTCAATCTTATAGAGTCTTGGTGAATAGCGATCGCGATGGCGAGATTGAGGCTGATCGAGAATTAACCCTCAGAGAAGCTATTGCGATTGTCAATAACACTTTATCCTGGTCAGAATTAAGTCCCGCAGAACAAAAACAAGTCACTGCTATCAATCAGCCAGAGGCATCTCGTATTGAATTCGATTTACCTGCACCGGTCAAAATCGAACTATTAGAGACTTTACCACCACTATTCAGTCCTGGATTGGTTATTGATGGTAGTACTCACCCTGATTACGACCCCAATTACAACGCTACAGTAGAGATTCCGATTCCGATTCCCGTAGTTACTCTAACAGCAGCAGAAGGCAAAAATGTTTTTCGTGGTCTAACAATTGCAGGCGATCGCATAAAAGTAAAAGGCTTAAGTATCTATGGTTTTAGTCAGCCCAGTAGTCGTACCGATACTACTCCAGGGGCAGACATTGTAGTTGGTTCTCGTTTGCCCATTCAATCTGATCTATTACCTTATGTTCCCGACCATTCTCCCCAAGATGTAGAGATTATTGATAACTGGCTAGGGTTGCCTCCCGATGAAAGTCTCAATAAAATCCCCTCCAGCTTTGGTGTGTGGGTATTTGATGGGGTAAATACCACAATTCAGCGTAACCGTATCTACCATCATGGCGGTAGCGGCATCCTTACTTCCGTTAATGCTCAAAAAACTCAAATTATCGAAAATATTATTGTCGGTAATGGCTTGAGAGGGATGCCTCATGCCATCTATTTAGAGGGATTAATTAAAGATAGTTTGATTGCTGATAACTTGATTTGTGGTAACGATGGCAGCGGTGTTTATCTATTTAAACCGAGAGGTCAAATTACTATCAATAACAACACAATTAAATTTAATGGTCGCAGAGTCCCCAGTGCAGCAGTTTATCTCATTGGTAACGAGCATCAAGTAACCAATAATAAAATTAGTTGGCAAACAGGAACGGGTGTAACCATTGCTGCTTACCCTCAAAGCGATCGCAATTTAATTACTAATAATTCTTTTTCTAATTTAGAAGGTTTGAGTATTGACCTTAATACCCGAGATCGAGTTAGAAATCCATTTTTTAAATTAGGCGATGGCGTTAACCCACCTCGTAATTCTCGCAATCGTAAGCGGGATACTGCAAATAGGGCTATCAATGCACCTCTCTTTTTGAGTCAAGACTTTTTTCTAATTGATGGCAAAGTAAATATTGATGGTATTGCCGATCCTGGTTCTAAAGTAACTCTTTATCGAGTTAATTTAGGTATTCCCAAAGATATTAAGAAGCGAAGTCCTCTCGCTAGCCAGAGTAAAAATTATGGTCCCTTAAGTGAACCCTTAACCGAAACGATCGCCGATAAAAATGGCAGATTTGGCTTTACTCTGGATAATCTTGCGCCAGGCACTATTATTAGTGCGATCGCGACTAAATCAGATTATGGTACATCAGAACCAGCTCATAATGCCGTCATTCGTTCTTTAGATGGCTCGACACCAACCATTGAGCGAACCTTAACCATACCTCAATGTACGACTAAACCTGTTGCCGAGATAAGTGAGCCACCTGTCAAACTTGACGTTCCTCAGGCTGTCAAGTTATCTGTACCGAACAATATTCATTTTGCCTTAGATAAGTCTACGATTTCTCCTGCTAGTGCCGCGGTGTTAGATCTGGTTGCTGCTGCATTAAAAGAATATCCCGTCCTCACTATTGAATTACAAGGACATACCGATTCCCGTGCCAGCAACCAATACAACTTGGCTTTGAGTCGCCGCAGGGCGATCGCCAGTCGAGACTATCTTTTACAGCAAGGAGTTCAAGCAGAAAGAATGACTATTCTTCCTTTAGGTGAATCTCAGTTGAAAAAACCAAGGAATACTACTCTCGACCACGCCTATAACCGTCGAGTAGAAATCATTTTCCACGATCTGCGTGGCGTAGACATCATTTTTGAAGAACAAGATAGAGATTTACAAATTGAACGAACGATATCAAGATAAGTTGAAATATAAGATGAAAACGATATCTAAACTAGAATTGAATCCACAAAAACTTGATTTGATCCGAAAGTTGCCATCTTGCTGGTTATCAATTAGTTTAACAGTTCTAGCTACTTTATTATCCTCGTTACCTGCATACGGGGAAGGTTCATTTCAAATTGGTTTGAACCAACCAATGTATGAATACAATGGCAGTAGCACTCTAATTTTACCGATTAATCGACCTCAATACGTAGATATTGTGCAGGCTGGAGAAGTAATTAATATATCACTCTGTGGAGATTCTGATACTGATCCAGTTCAAGTAGAAATTTATAATTCTTTAGGGTTCGAGGTATTTGATACTGGTATAGTTGCGTCTAATCTTTCCTGTAGCGACCCTTTAAATGCACCATTAAATAATCCATTTCGTTACGTTACTACTGCTGATGATACATATGAAATTCGCTTATTCAATAGAAGTGGAACTTTTATTAATCGCTTCGATATTACCGTAACCTCAGATGATGTTACCAACCCTGACCCAACTGAAGCACAAGGTAGACTTTACGCTGAAAGTTGGGCTTTTAATGCTAATGGTTATGGTCTCGATGAATCGGCGGATACTAACTACTATACTCTGGTGCCTGGTGGGAGACAAGGAGAAAACTTCGTTTGGCTATTAGATTTGAATAATTTTGCTGGTTTTGTCTACGAAATAGTAGCTAATCCTATAGGAGTTGACGCGCCTAATTCTGGACTAAGTACCCCTACAGGAGGGAATAATATAACTCCAGAATATCCCATTTATCTGAGCTATCCAGTAATTACAGGACCACGTCCAACAATCCCCCCCAATGTTGCGGGCTTTAGCTTTATTGATGATCAAGGCATAGATAACTCTATTTCTCCTGGGGGAACTACTGGAGTTCAAGATTCAGGTACATTTCAGTTTACTACAGATATTGACGGAACTTATGCTATCACCATTGATACCAATCAAGATGGAATTTATGGAGTTGGAGATACTCAATTATTGGGTCTAGCAACTCCTGGAGCTAATTCTGTTTTTTGGGATGGAAGAGATAATCAGGGACAAGTGCTACCCGAAGGAACTTATGACGCTCAACTTCAAGTGAGACTGGGAGAATATCACTTCATAGCCGCGGATGTAGAAACTAGTGGTGGCGGAACAAATAATGGCTTAACAATTTTTGAGGCTTTCTCAAATATTTCAAGTTCTGATACTTTGGTCTTTTGGGATGATTCGACTCTGTTGGCTGGTACCACTACTCTGCCTAATGGAGCTTTATCTTCTACGCCTCAAGGCAAACATACTTGGGGAAATTTTACGGCTGGAGGGTTTGGTAATAATAGATTTATCGATACCTATGTTTATGGTGATATTACCATTGCCACCAGCCAGGTAATTATCGAGATTACTGATACACCTCAAGCTACTACTCCTAATTTATTGCTTGTCAAGAGAATTACAGCGATTAACCCTGGACAGCCAGATGAGATTCAATTTAATGATTTTGTTGATGATTCTAGCGCAGATGACAACGATCCTAATTGGCCAGATTCTGATGATACTCCTAATAATGTAAATACCTATTTGCGCGGTGCAATCAATGGTGGACAAGTAAAACCTGGAGATGAAGTTGAATATACTATTTACTTTCTCTCTAATGGTGATGGTGATGCAGAAAACGTCAGTATTTGTGACGTTATCCCAGACAATACAACTTTTGTACAAAATAGCTATGATTTCGAGTTTGGTATCGCATTAGCCTTAGATGAGACAAATTTACCGACTACTCCCAATCAAACTTTCTCCAATTTGGTTGGAGATGATCAAGGCAATTTCTATGAAGCAGGTACTAATCCTCCAAATGGCTTATGCAAAAAAGTCGATTCTGGTAATCCTCCCAGTTTAATTGATGTTAATGGAGCTAATAATATTAACGGTGCGGTTGTTGTCGATTTAGGAAGTTCTTTGCCAACAGCTAATGAACCTGAAAATCCCTTTAGTTATTATGGATTTATTCGTTTTCGGGTGCAAGTTCAGTGAGAAATAATTTTTCTGCAATTCCAGTTAAAGAATTTTTAAGTCATTTTTCTGAGGTGATTTTTGACAGATAGAGATAAATTTGCTGATAACGAACATCAAAATAAAAGCAAACATCATTTTTGAGGAGCAGAATGATGATTTATAGCTAGTACAGTAATTTTGCAGGAATAATAGACTATGGTTTTAGACAAAAATTCCACCAATTATTTACTGGCTTTTTTGATTGGAACTATTACTTTATTTTTAACTTCGGTTAAAGCCAAATCTGTTTCTGCTGAGCACGTAGAATCTTATTGCGAAAGTATTGGCGGTACAATAAACACGGCAAACTTGTTTACAGAGGCAGACGGCGGAACTTTTGGGGAAGGAACTGCGGCAGATCAAACTTTTGAATTATCACCATCTAATTTGACTACATATATTTATGATCCCGATTATCCTCCTCAGGATGGAGAATATACTGTTTCAACTCAGACTACTGTTGAAGGATTTGGTAGTTGGCATCCTTTTTCTGGACACACTACAGGTACTGCCACTGATCGTTTTTTGGTTATTAATGCCAACAATCAGATTGTAGATACAGAAATGATTCAAAGCAGTGTAATATCGGGATTAACACCTAACACCAACTACACATTTACAGCGTATGTTTTAAATACAGTGGAGGATGATCCAAGTGGTCATATCGATCCCAATGTTTCTTTTGGTATTGATTTAACAGGAATTGATGATGATGATGATGGAACGATAGATGAGGATCAGGAAATCGAAGTTCGCTTTAGTTCGGGTGATATTCCCGAATCAACAGAGCCTACTTGGAATCAATTTGCATTCTTATTTAATACTGGTTCTGCAACTTCTGCTCGTTTCGTTATTCGCAATAATAAACTAGGTGGATTTGGTAACGATCTCGCCATAGATGATGTCGCTCTAGAAGGATGTGATTTGCCTTCAGTAGGTAATCTCGAAGGAACTCTATATTACGATAGCAATAGTAATGACAATTTTGATTCAGGGGAAGCAGGATTATCTGCTGGTTTAACAGTTCGTTTAATCGATACTCAAGGAACAGCGGATACAAACGATGATGTTATCGTCTCGCGACAAGCTAATTCGGATGGTGCGTATAGCTTTCTCAATATTCCGGCTAGTAGTAACTATCAAGTTCTCGTACCCAATGATGACGGTTTGGGTAATCCCATTGGCACCACTAATCCTCTGACTGGAATATCTGTTACTGGTGGTTCAACCACAAGTGATCAAAATTTTGGCTACGATTCCCTGGGTAGTTTGACTAAAGTATTCGATCCAGATACTATCGTTCCCACTGAAGTTTCTACTCTTACCTTTAACATAACTAACATAGCTGGTAATCCCGCGAGAAGTGATATTAACTTTACCGACGAATTTCCCACAAATGTCATCATTGCAGACAATGATATTGAGAACACTTGCAATGGTACTCTTACGAACTCTTCAGGGACAACAATTGACATAAATGATGATATCGATGATACGGGAATTACCTTAACCGGAGGTTCATTAGCTTCAGGCGAGACTAATTGCCAGATTATCGTAAAAGTAACTTCAAACCGAGATGTTGCCTCTACTACTACTTACACGAATGATAGCAGCAACATAAGTAACGAAAATAATATCAATGCCGAAAACCTTGATGACGATCTGATAGTCAATCCTTTTCCCGTTTCCCCATTAGCAGGAAATTTAATTATCAACGAAGTCCTATATGCTCAGACAAGAAATGGGGCGAGTGGCAACGATGAATTTATCGAACTGTTTAATGCTTCAAATGGAACGATCAATCTTAGTGGCTTAAAACTCTTTGATGGAAATTTATTAGCCACAGGAAATCCTAATGCAGACGATGAAAATTTTGCTGGTAGCGATAAATTCTATACTTTTGGCAATGGTATTACTGAATCTGGTAATTTGAGTCTCGAACCAGGGCAATATGCGGTTGTTTGGATTGGTAGTCAAAGCAATTCAGTAAATAATGCTACTGGAGCTACTTTTCAAGCTTGGTTAAATGTAGATCCTAAACTTAACAATAATGGAGACGATGTTTGGCTTTATGATGCCAACACAGAGCTGATCGATTATATCGCTTATGGTCGAAACACCAGCAGTAGTACAGCAATTAATGCTAGACCTGATTCGGAACCCGGTTTATGGAGTCAGTGGGATAATACCTATGAAGATAAATTAGATAAACGCGGTAGCACTTCTATTACTGGACAGTCTATAAGTCTGACTCCTAATGGTATTGATGGTAATACCAGTGCTTGTTGGGAAAAAACGACTATTGATGAAAGTGATCCTGATAGTGCTAGTGTTCGTTGCGCTAACTTCTTGGAAACTATTGACAGTGATACGTCGATAATTAATTCAACTGAAAGAACCACTAGTGTTGGTACTAACAACAATGGCAACCCTAATTTAATCCTCGTCAAACGTATTACTAACCTTGTGCCCAACCCCAATAGCATCGATTTCACTACTGTAGTTGATGACGGCGATCCTGATAGTGAGGATGACAACCCTAATTGGGAGAACAACTTTTTGCAAGGACAAATCAACGTTTCCGATGCGCAACCAGGTGACGAAGTAGAATATACAATTTATTTTTTATCTAACGGCACTGGAGAAGTTAGTAATGTCAAAATTTGTGATGTAGTTCCAGACAATATGAGCTTTGTCGAAAATAATTTTGGTAATGATATAGGTATTAGTTTATTTTTCGATGGCACGACTGAAGACTTATCCAATATTGCTAATGACGATCAAGGGCAATTTTACAGTCCCAATACCGAGCCACCAACATTCTGCCAAAAAATAGACTCTAGTACAGGCAACCTAGTTTCAGTAGATAGTAATAATAATACTGGGGCGGTAGTGGTAGAACTGGATAATCCTCTACCATCTGCCACTGGTTCGGGAACACCATCGGACTCTTATGGGTATATTCGTTTTCGAGTTCAAGTTCAGTAAACTTGAATTCGGAATTCTTAGTTCGGAGTTCGAAATTTAGATGAACGGTTTGATTTAAAACTAAAGCTATAGGAATAACAGTTTTTTAGATTCCCATAGCTCCCTGCCAAGGATGTCCAAATTCTAGCAAATATTATACTAGCCATTAAGCATTAGCCATTAGCCATTAGCCATTAGCCATTAGCCATTAGCCATTAGCTATTAAGCATTAGCCATTAGCCATTAGCCATTAGCCATTAGCCATTAGCCATTAGCCATTAGCCATTAGCCATTAGCCATTAGCCATTAGCCATTAGCTATTAAGCATTAGCCATTAGCCATTAGCCATTAGCCATTAGCCATTAGCCATTAGCCATTAGCCATTAGCCATTAGCCATTAGCCATTAGCCATTAGCCATTAGCCATTAGCCATTAGCCATTAGCCATTAGCCATTAGCCATTAGCCATTAGCCATTAGCCATTAGCCATTAGCCATTAGCCATTAGCCATTAGCCATTAGCCATTAGCCATTAGCCATTAGCCATTAGCCATTAGCCATTAGCCATTAGCCATTAGCCATTAGCCATTAGCCATTAGCCATTAGCCATTAGCCATTAGCCATTAGCCATTAGCCATTAGCCATTAGCCATTAGCCATTAGCCATTAGCCATCACCTAAAATACTTTAAGCAAATTTCTCTGGACGCATTAGACTCCAAGGTTGAGCTTGTTCTAGTTGAAATGCCAAACTAATGATTGTTGCCTCGTCGTTGGGTTTGCCAACTAGTTGTACTCCCAAAGGGACATTATTATTATCAAATCCCGCAGGAATGTTTACCACAGGTTGACCTGTAACGTTAAAGGGTGGACAAGGAAAAATCCAATTAACAATATTTTGAAAAGTATCTTCTGGGCTTAAATCTGCCCACTCACCAATCTTGATGGCTGGGTGCATATAGGTTGGTGCGACTAAGACATCAAGTTGAGTAAACAAACTCACTAACCGCCTGGCAAATAATTGCATTTGAGTCACCGCTTGTAGATATTCTCCAGCAGTACCAGATTGAGTATTTACCCACTGATTCATCGGGCTTAATGCCTCTAAAGGAATTCCTGAAGAGGCAACTGCTGTCGCCCAAACGGTAGTAAAAGGTTTAATTAAAGAAGTTAGATCGATTTCCTGAGGAATAATTGTATGGCTTAAAGCTTCCAATTGTTTGACTATAGTAGCTACACTTTGTTGATATTCTGGTGTAGGTTTACCCAGAGGTAATAAAGAAGTAATAAAGCCAATCTTTAAAGGGGGCAATGTCTGTTGAGTAGCCTCAACAAAAGGAATTTCTGGATTAGGTAGCCAATAAGGATCGCCTGTTATGTAGCCAGCAGTAACATCTAAAAACGCCGCAGCATCGGCGACAGTACGAGCTAAAACACCATGAGTTCCTAGTCCACTTATGCGATCGCCTACAGGAGCCATGGAAATTCTGCCCCGACTTGGTTTAATTCCTACCAAATTGCAACAAGCTGCAGGACCTCTAATTGAGCCACCGCCATCTCCTCCCAGAGCAATAGGACATAAGCCAGCAGCAACCGCAGCAGAAGAACCACCACTAGAGCCACCAGGTGTATAGTCTCGATTCCAAGGATTACGAGTCGGTGCAAAACCCTCTGGTTCTGTATAGGGGAAAGAACCTAGTTGAGCAGCTGCCGTCTTACCCAAAATAATAAACCCTGCCTGCTTTATTTTAGTTACTACTCCTTCATCAAAAGTGGCAATTTGCTCTTTGAGTGCTGGTACACCATAGGATATTGGCATATCAGCGACAGATTTAAGATCTTTAATCCCGATGGGTACACCAAAAAATGGCGGCAGCTTCCTAGTGTCTGACGTTTGAGCTAGCTGCTCAGTTTTTTGTTGAGCATCGGCGATCGCACTTTCATGGGCGACATGATAAAAACAACCCAACTGAGAATCATATTTTTCGATTCGCGATAAATATAATTGAGTCAACTCTAAGGGAGTAATTTGGCGATCGCGAATTAATTTTGCTTGTTCTAGTGCTGGGGTGAAGGCTAAATCAAGATGGTTTTTGGAAGACATAGAGAAAATTGTTAATTGTTAATTAAGAGGCCACTATTCGGCTCAAAGATAAATAGTTGTTCTAAATCGAATTTTACGGAGATGCGATCGCCTTGTTTGCCCTGCCAGTTAGCATCTGCTAGCAAATTAAGTTCTAAATTAGTTTCTGGAATCATTGCTTTAATTAAAGTTTCTCTGCCTAACGGCTCCACAACATTTACTTCCAATTTCAGCGAGTCTTGGTCATTACTAGTTAACTCAGAATGATTTAGAGTGATATGTTCGGGACGAATGCCAAGGTCAAATCGTTGTCCCTGGGAAGGGTTTATTTGCTGCCTAAGAGCAGACTTTAAGGATATAGATTGCTGATGACCAATGATTAAACAATCACTATCGTAGATTACAGGCAAGATATTCATCGGTGGATTGCCTAAAAAACTAGCCACCATTCTATTGGCAGGATGAGCGTATACAGTTTGAGGACTGCCTATTTGCTGTATTTTGCCATCTTTTAGTACCACCACCTGATCTGCTAAAGTCATCGCTTCTACTTGATTGTGGGTAACGTAAATTGTTGTAATACCAATGTTTTGGTGTAACTGCTTTAGTTCGGCTCTGGTGTCGTCCCGTAGTTGAACATCTAGATTGGATAAAGGTTCATCTAGTAAAAATACTTGAGGTTGACGGGCGATCGCTCGTCCCAAGGCTACTCGCTGCTGTTGTCCCCCAGATAGCTGTTTGGGCTTGCGTTTCAATAAATGTTCAATATCTAGAGAGCGGGCTACTGTCTGAATTCTTGTGGCGATCGCTTGAGGGGATTCTCGACGCATTTTTAAGCCGAAAGCGAGGTTTTCAGCTACGGTCATGTGGGGATAGAGAGCATAATTCTGAAATACCATCGCCACATCTCGCTGTCGTGCAGGTATATTATTAACTAATTGCTCGCCAATATAAAGTTTGCCTTTGGTAATTGATTCTAAGCCAGCGATTGTCCTCAAAATTGTTGATTTACCACAACCTGAGGGACCTACTAATACCCAAAAAGCATGATCAGGAACTTCAAAGGTAATATCTTCAATTGCCGTAACATTGCCAAATTGACGAGTAATTCCTTGTAGACTGACGTTTGCCATAAATAAAGTAGTGAGAAGTTCACTGATTTTTACCATCTCAAAGATTATACGTAATTAAAGTAAATTGTATTTATATCCTTAAACTTATTCTTCGTTGTTGATTATTTAAAACCGTTGCTACAATATGCTTATTTTCTGGAAGTATAAGAGCTAGGTATGTCTAGAACTTCGGCTACTTTGCGCGATGGAATCATCCTCAATAACCGTTACCGAATTGTCAAACAGGTTGGTAGAGGAGGCTTTGGCAGAGCTTATTTAGCTGAAGATACACATCGTTACCGAGAATTATGTGTCCTCAAGGAATTTGCTCCCCAAGTAGAAAGCGATCGCGAATTACGCCAAGCAGAAGATTTATTTGAACGGGAAGCAGGAATTCTCTATAAACTTCAGCATAAACAAATTCCTAAATTTGAGGCTCTCTTACAAACTCGGGTTGATGGAAAGCGATCGCTGTTTCTGGTTCAAGAATATATTGAAGGGGAAAGTTATTGGGAATTACTTAAACGAAAGGGTCAATTAACTGAAACTGAAGTTACGAATATGATGTGGGATATTCTTCCTGTATTAGATTATATTCATGACTCTCAGTTAATTCATCGTGATATCTCCCCCGATAATTTAATTCGTCGGGAAGTAGACGGCAAAACTGTGTTAATTGATTTTGGCTGTGTCAAGTTAGCCGCTAACGCTGTGTCAAAATCAACCGGACAGTCGCTTACTTTGATTGGCAAAAAAGGTTACTCTCCAGATGAACAACTACGTCGTGGTCAAGCTTTTCCCTGTAGCGATCTGTATTCATTAGCAGCTACGGCAGTAGTTTTGTTAACTGGCAAACAGCCCGAGGATTTATACGACAGTCATCAAGGGAAATGGAACTGGGAATCAGAGCTTAAAGTCAGTTCTTCACTCAAAAAAATCTTAAATAAAATGCTGGCTTATCGACCTTGCGATCGCTATCAATCGGCGGACAAAGTTCACCAGCAGTTGAGTAAAGAAAACAATTCTCGGGTTAATAGTTTTATCTCTCGTGTACGTACTTTAATAGTTGCACCAGGGAACCTAGAAAACACGACATCTCCTACTAGTTTTGCCTCTCAAATCCATAGCCATATTTCCCGTATATCTACTAAAGCTATGACTATTACCCACCAGGTTACTCATATTCCCACTCGGGAAGAGCTGAAAAAAATTAAGACCTGGCATTGGGGATTAATTACTGCGGGAGTAATTTTTATTCCTGGTTTAATTAGTTTTGCGGTGATCAAAACCAAAATTCCTCAGGATGGTAATTCTAACTCCGATACTAGCGTATCCAATACTTCTCTTAGTCAAAGTGAACAAACATTACAACAGGAAATATACCAGCAAATTCAAGCTTTAAACCTTGATGCTGGAGCTTTTTATAGACAAGTAGACACTATTTTTCACCAGCAATATCCAGAATTAGAAGGTGTACAGCTAACCGACAAAAATAAACATCGAAGCTATCGCCAAATCTGGTATGAAATTGCTACTAATTTATTAGCTAAATATGAAAAAAAAGAAAGTAAATATTGATAATACTAAGATTGCTTTTTACTAATTTTAGTTAAAGACTTTTGATCAAATAGTTGCCACCATTCTTGCAATTCACTGTCTTCAATATTATTGCCCTCAATTTGCACAAAAAATCGGTTGTTAACTAGCAAGTTTAAAGTTCCTTGCTTACTAGAGTAAGAATATTCTTCTCTTCCTGGAATATTACCTATTTTAATCCCCTTATTATAGCCTTCAGTTGATTCTTGACTAAATTCTGTAGTTAATAAAAAAGGTACGTACAAAGCAGAATTAAAAGCCCAATCAAATATACTAACGGTCATTTTTTTATCCCCTCGAGAATATCTTTGATTAACTTGGGTAATACTATAGTTACCAAAAGAATTTGTTTCCCCTTTGGGTTTATCTGCTTGCCAACCTTTTGGTGCTTGAGGTAAATACTTAAGTAGTTCTTTAAAAGTAATTGGTTCTACAGGTTCTTTGTTGGCTATTTCTTGCTGAATATTACTAGCGTTTTCACCTAACTTAACTACTTTTTGAATAGCTGATAAAGGGTCTTTATTAATATCAACCCCTTCTTCTACTTCAGAAGTTGATGACTTTAGGTTTTCATTCGCACCACAGCCAGACACTAGTATCAGAACAGCGATACCTCCCAAAGTAGGTTTAAGAATCGTCAAATATAAATTGTAAATAATAGTTTTCATAACTTAGTAAAAAAAAACAATAGATTTGTTTTTAGTGAATATTTTTACTTAGGCTCAATTACTTGGGCTAAATATACATACCAAAACTGTATCTAATATAACAATTCTCCCTGAGATACAATCATAAGTGAATTAGAAAACTTGAATTTGTCAAGGCTAAAGTGGATTAGTAGGATCGTACAAAGTTATCAAAATTAGCTTAAAAAAAGATGAACCAGAAAAGAGAAACCACAGTATTGTTATTGTCGTTACTGATAACTATAGGTGCAATAGCAGGTGGTTTATGGTGGTTGACTACCAAGACAAATAATTCCTTGAATTCATCTACTTCTAATTTAGATAACACTGCTAAAACATCAACCAATTTAACGCCAGAACAAATTAGTACGGGAAACAACATTTTAATTAGTCAAAATATTACTCCCGAAAAACAACTTGCTACCAAGGCACTCGCCCAGGGTAATGAGCCTGAAGCAGTATTGCTACTGGAAAAATCTTTAAGCAAACAACCTAACGATCCTGAAGCTCTCATTTATTTGAATAATGCTCGTATTGGAGATGTTAGATCCCATAGTATTGCTGTCCCTGTACCAATTGGCACCGAGATGACAACAGCTCAGGAAATACTTAGAGGTGTTGCTCAAGCTCAGAATGAAATCAATCAGCAAGGAGGGATTAACGGTGAACCTCTCAAAGTTTTTTTAGCTGATGATAATAATAATCCTGAAGTTGCCAAAAAAATCGCTCATAAGTTAGTTGCTCATCGGGATATTTTAGGTGTTGTTGGACATTTTTCTAGTGGTGTGACTTTAGCTACAGCACCTATTTATCAAGAAAATGGCTTGGTTGCTATTTCTGCCACTAGCACTTCTATCTCTCTGTCTGACGCGGGAAACTATATCTTTCGTACTGTTCCAAGCGATCGCTTTACTAGTAGTGTTTTGGCAAAATATTTTTTGGAAAAACTTAATCAGCGTCAAGCTGCGGTGATTTATAATTCCCAAAGCGATTATAGTAATTCCCTTAAAAATACCTTTACCACTGACATTTTGAGTAATGGAGGATTAATCGCCACGGAAGTCGACTTATCTCAAAGTAATTTTAATCCTGCCGATATAATTCAGAAAGCACGTAGTCAAGGTGCAGAAGCCTTAATTTTCTTGAATGACTCAACAACTGCAAATAAGGCTTATTTGCTGATGCAAGTTAATAATCGTCAGTTGCCTATGTTAGGTGGAGATAGTATGTATAAACCCCAGACATTACAGGTGGTGGGTCAGAATGCTGTGGATTTGGTGTTGAGTGTACCTTGGCATATCTTAGGAAATACTAGCTCTAATTTTCCTACCGCAGCACGTCGTCTTTGGGGAGGAGATGTTAACTGGCGTACAGCAATGGCTTATGATGCTACAAAATCCTTGATTGCGGGAATTACTAATGATCCTACTCGTCAGGGTATACAACAGACTTTATCTGATGCCAACTTTTCTTTCGAAGGTGCATCCGGCACGGTTAAATTTTTGGCTTCAGGCGATCGCAGTCAGTCGGTACAACTAGTTACAGTGAAACCGGGAAATCGTTCTCCCTTTGGTTATGATTTTGTTCCAGTCAAGTAACTATCTGACTACTACTCTAACAAGTTTGAATTGAAGGGTAAATCTTTTGACTCCGAATAAACCTATAACCTATAACCTATAATTCCGAATTCCGAATTCCGAACTTTTTTACCATCAATCATTTCAAAATTGGCAGACTACTACTCTAACTCTAGCTTTAAAGAAGGCATTAACCTCTGCAAATTCTTCAGAGATTTTCCTTGCCAAGGATTTTTCTGCGCTCCAATTACTACCATCTGGATATTTTTGCGCTTGCGAACATTAATCACAAACTTTGAGAGAATACTGATTCCAGAACTATTGAGAAAGCTCAATTCCTTAAGATCTAAAACAATTTTCTCAGGTTCTTGTTGAGCAACATGATTCAATAATTCAGAAATAGAAGCATATTCGGCAGTTCCGTTTAAACGCAGAGAACCATCAAAAACAATATTGTGAGATGTCTCATCATATATGACGTTGTAGTTTTCAGTTTTTATTTCCATTTTCATTCTAAAAAACAAATATTCGGACTAATCAACTCAATCATTCATTTATGACTTCAGATTACAGACATCAAGAAAAAAGTAATCATTCATAAGTTATCTTAGCCTTGAAAAGATTATTTATCCAAAATTATTTAGCCCCTAAAAGAATAAGAGTTAAATTGCTAGTTGAACCATTGTCGTCACCGCTATTTCCGTAGAATTTTGAGGAAAAGATTCAAATTTCCAACCTAGTTTGGCCCCATAATCATAAAGCATAGTTAATAATCCCAAACCAGATTCTTGATCCTCCTCATCTAAAGCATTTTTTTCCAGCTGAGAAATATATAATTCTCCGGGATCTGAATTAAGTAAAGTTTCTATCTGAGCCTGAAACTCTTTTGTTCGCTGGGGATGAATACTGTTTGTTAGCTGAAAAATAATTAGGTCGGGATTTAAGTGAATTTGAATACTAATTGGAAAGGGAGACATCTCCACGCCATATTTCATCGCATTTTCCAATAGCTCATTAGCAATGTAGCTGACCGCACTTTTAACCTCTGCCTGCTTTCCCGCATCTGCTTGCTGAAGGTCATCACTCAGAAAAAAGGTACTCAGATAATCAGCCAAAAAATCTGCCGATAAACAATTATTGCGCCATCTTTTTCGTAGGGGAATTGAGCCAGGAGAAAAACTCAGTATTAAATATTCTTGGCTCGGAGGTAAATTTTGAATAAAGTCGCCTAATATTTGATTAACAGCGATTTTACTAGTATTCATATAAATGCTTAGTGTATGGATTCAATCTAATTTTTAGTTTTGGCTCAATACTATTTTTGTTTTAGTACTACCAATGTAATGTCGTCGTATACTTTTTCTACACCAATATGCGATCGCAAATCTTGAATAACTGCAAGTCGAATATTCTGGGCTGACTGCTGCCAGTTTTGTTGCACAATGCGGCATAATTGCTCTAGTCCATAATGTTCACCCAGATGGTTTTCTGCTTCTGTAATCCCATCGGTATAGAGGATGACTACGTCATCTTGATTTAAATGAATTTGTGCTTGAAAGACAAAATCTTCGATAGTTTCTTCTAACCCAATCGGAAATCCTAAATCAATTGTGTCTACTCTTTCTATTGTTCCCCCAGAACGAACCACAACCATTTCTTCATGTTGACCACTTAAACTAAGAACACCTTCGTGATAATCAACTAAACATAGAGAAAGGTTTTTATCCGAATCCATGCGTTGAACGTTCTTGTAAATGGTACGATTAAGTACCTCAAAAAACTTTTTAGGATCGGTCTCATTGTTCTCCATGAGAGTACGAACGGCGGTCTGTACCATTAGCATCAAGACACCACTTTCTAAACCATGACCTGTTACATCTCCTATACCGATAGTTATCCGCCCATGGTGCTGCAAAACATCGTAGTAATCGCCCCCAACTTCATCGGCAGGTTCCATAAATCCAGCAATTTCTAGACCTTCGATTTCACTTAGCTCTTTTTCTTTGGGCAACAGCATCATCTGTAGACGCTGAGTAATCTCTAACTCTGTACTGAGGCGCATATTTTCGGCTTGTAAACCATTATTAAGCTGACTGATCTCCTCATTGGCAATAGCAAGCTGTTCCAAATAAGATGATTCTTGATCTCTGAGCCTTTTTTGTTCTAAACAAGCTCCCAATCTAGCTTTTAACAATGTCGGGTTGAAGGGTTTAGCTAAGTAATCTGCTGCTCCCAGTTCGATACACTTAACCACACTATCAATTTCATCGAGAGCCGAGATCATGATCGTGGGAATATGTCGCCAAGAGCCAGAACGAATCCACTTTAAGACTTGATAACCATTAATTTCTGGCATAATGATATCCAACAGGATTAGATCATAATTTCCGGTTTGAATCATTTCTATGGCTTGTCTGCCATTTGCTGCTGTGACGGCTTGATAACCTTGTGCTTCAACCTGACGATAAAGTAAATCCCGATTGGTAGGGTTATCATCTACGATCAAAATAGTATAGTCACTAGTTTCTAGAGATTGGTCAAGGTTCGCAGCTATAAGACTGCCTGTATCAATGATGATGTCGATTTCTGATGATTGAGTTGTGGTTCCCTTGGGAAAACTATCGAGAGAAATACTATTTTCTGACTGAGGTGAAATTTCCAGTAAATCATCAATTTCTTGTAGAAGCTTATTCGCAGCAGTGTTAATCTTGTTTAAATCGGTAATAAAATCTGCCTCAATCAGCGGAATTAGCTCCTGACAGTGATTAATCACTACTTTAGTTGGTTGTTGCAATTTGACTTTTAAGTCTGGATTAGCCAGAATTTTTGACAGATTTAGCTGACTATGAGGTAGTGCTGGCGGATTTAAAAAAGTATTAATTGAAGCCAGTAATTGAACACCACATTCTCGGATTTGCTCCAGCTCATTTAAATACTCTACTTGATGCTCTGTCTCTTCCAGTTCTTCGAGGATCATTTCACTATAGCCAATAATGGCATTGATCGGCGTACGCAGTTCATGGCGTAGATGAGCAAGTAAAGATATTTGAGATTGGCTATCTGTGGTCATTGAGATTAAGTGTGCGATGAGGACTAAGTTAATATTGTGCAATTACCATAACTGCTATGTCTTATTGATACGGTAAAATTTATCAGTCTAGGTTGCTGCGACAAAAGACTGAATTTTGATTAATAATCTAGATAGTTCGATCGGTTTGGTGTCGTAATCATCACAACCAGCAGCTAGAGCCTTTTCGCGATCGCCAGACATCGCATGAGCTGTCAGGGCAATAATCGGAATAGATCCAGTAGCAGGGGCTGCTTTAATATTTTTAGTAGCCTCCCAACCATCCATTACAGGTAAGCTCATATCCATCAAAATTAAATCCGGTACTTCTGAACTGGCCATCTCTACTCCATCAGCCCCATTTACCGCAATAACGACTTCGTATCCGCGACGTTTTAACCTTCGAGAAAGCATATCTCGATTCATTTCGTTATCTTCAACTAATAAGATTTTGGGCATGGTTTTGAAAAAATAAAACTGGCTATGACACTAGATAATTATTGAGATGCAGATATTGATGCATCTATGCAGAAACGGTAGTAGAAATTGACTGACTGATTTCGGGATTTTTCTGGCGAGCAATTGCTTCGTTAAGTAAATGATTTACTTCGTTAAATAGTACTGAGCGTTGATAGGAGCCTTTCTCAAAAATTTTGCTAACTCCTCCATTTAACATTTGACGTTCTTCGGTAGTAATACTTTTCGCTGTTAAAATAATCACCGGAATAGAACGCCATTTTTCATGTTGCCGTAGTTTATAAACCAATTCAAAACCATCCATTTCTGGCATCATCAGATCAGACAGAATAATTCCCGGAGAATGATTACTTAGTTTAAGCAATGCTTCTCGTCCGTTTTCTGCTTCGATAACCCGCCAATCTTCTTTCCTCAACTGGCGACACAACATTTCTCGAACACCAGGATCATCTTCTACGACTAAAATAGAATCAGAATTGGAGACTGGCTTAAATTTATCGAGGATGCTTTCTAATTGTTTATTGTTAACTGGTTTAAGTAAATATTCCGCAGCTCCCAGAGCATAACCTAGATTTTGATCATCGATCATACTCATCATGACTACGGGAATGTCTGCCGTCTGGGGATTAGCTTTGAGGGCTGTTAATACCGACCAGCCATCCATCCCAGGCATCATGACATCAAGAGTAATAGCTTCAGGTTGGAGTTGTTTGGCTAAACTAATTCCCTCTGCGCCACTGATGGCTGTTTTGACCTCAAATCCTTTTTTGCCTAAAAAGCGTTTCAGTAAATCGTGAATTGTGGGATCATCATCGATAACCAAAATAGTATTTTTGCGATGGGAATCATCACTAGACTGAGATTGTAGGTCTTCTAAAGATTGATTTGATAATTGTGATTGTGTAGTTGGGTCTACTACCTGAACTGGAAGACGAATTGTGAAGGTTGAACCCTCTCCTGATTCACTAACAACGCTAATATCCCCTCCCATCATTAGACAAAACTTTTTCGTAATTGCCAAACCCAAACCCGTGCCGCCATATTTACGGGTAGTAGAAGCATCAGCCTGGGTAAAAGCCTGAAATAGCTTACTAATTTGTTCGGGACTCATCCCAATTCCTGTATCAGCGACCTTAAAGGTTATCCAATCGCTGCTTTCACCAGTAAAAGAGGTAACATCCAGAGTAATCTTGCCATTTTTAGTAAACTTACTGGCATTACTCAGTAGATTGAACAAACTTTGACGCACCTTAGTTAAATCTGCGTGCATCATATCCAGATTTTCTGCCAGATTAAATTCTAAAGTATTATTGTTATTTTCAATTAATGGGCGAATAGTGGATACAGTTTCTTGAATCAGGTTCTTAATATCAAAAGTTTCTAAATAAAGTTCCATCCGACCAGCTTCGATTTTCGAGAGGTCGAGAATATCATTAATTAAATTGAGAAGATGTTTACCTGCACTGTGTATTTTACGTAAATCAGGTATAAAGTCTTCTTGTCCAATATCTTCCGCTTCTTCCATTAGCATCTCGCTATAGCCGATAATGGCATTCATCGGAGTCCTCAATTCATGACTCATATTAGCCAGAAATTGACTTTTAGCCTGATTGGCTTTTTCGGCTTCAGTCATGCTCTTAGCTAATTCTGCCGTACGTTCTCTGACACGAATCTCTAAATCTTTTTTTTGTTCTACCAGTTCTACTTGAGCCTGCCGCAAGGTTTTAAGGGTACGAGAAAGTTTATTGGTACGTTCTTCGACTCTTTTTTCGAGTTCTTGATTCAACTTCAATATAGAGCCTTCGACACGCTCCCGTTGGAGAATTTCTTTTTTGAGCATTCTATTCTGCTCTTCCAAAGTTCGGGCTAAATTACGCAGTTGTAACTGTACCCTAACCCTAGCTAATACCTCTTCTCGCTGAAATGGTTTAGTTATATAGTCAACTGCACCGATCGCAAAACCCTTAACCTTATGTCCAGTATCAGACAAAGCTGTCATGAAAATGACCGGAATATCAAAAGTATCAGGATTGGCTTTAATCTTCTGACAAGTTTGATAACCATCGATGCCAGGCATCATTACATCTAACAGAATTAGCTCGGGCTTATAATACTGTATTTGCTCTAAAGCATTCTCTCCGTCAATTGCTACAGCAACTTGAAACCCCGCTCTAGTCAAGGTTTCGGAGAGAACCTCTAAATTATTATGATTATCGTCCACAATCAAGATACTGTGGGAATTTGCATTTTCAGTCACTTGTAATACCCCGCTAATTTAAAATGTTTTTTACAATATTCAACAATCTCCAGCAACCACCATATTTTTATAAATTGACTTTTTGACGCAAGTGACTGACCAAATCATCGACTGACTTTTGACCATTACGCAAAGATAAATATCCAGTTACTCCGACTACCGCAAAAATTTGGCTCACAAAGGGAATTACAAGAACGCTTCGCAATTGAGCTGTTTTCTGTAGTTCCCGATGTCGTTGAGTTTTGAGCACACTGAGTTTCGATACCATGGAAGTTGATCCAGTGAATGATTTGATAGCTACATTTAGTCAGAGAGACTTTTAATTTTTAAAGGTATTGTTCAATAAAAGACTTAATTTGTCTTAATTTAAATCCCCTAGCTAGTTCCTGAAGTTCCTGCACAAAAGGTACAAATTTGGGGTCTAAATCTTCAATCCGTTCAATCTCTTTGAGTAAATCGTTAATCAAACCCTTGCGACTCAAATCATGAAGTAAGGCTACATCTTCTGCTGAAGGAGGAATAATTTCAACTTCTGGAGCGACTTCGGTTTTCTTGTCAACTGATGTTGTAGTGTGTTGACTAGACTCAGTCTCTTCTTCGTATATCCACTCCAGGTTTAAATGCTTTTGCAAAGACTGCAATAAAACTTCTTTCTGGATTGGTTTGGGGAGGAAATCATTGGCTCCTGCCTGTAAGCTTTTCTGGCGATCACTCTCAAAGACGCTGGCAGAGGATACAATCACAACTAGATCAGAAGCTATCTCAGAAGACTTACGCAGTTCGCCAAGCATTTCATGACCATCCATCACAGGCATGGCTAAATCAGTAATAATCAAATCTGGTTGCCACTCCAGTGCTTTAGTTAAACCCTCTTGACCATTTTCTGCTTCCATCATCTCAAAGCCCAGAGGTTCTAATAAGTTAACTACCACAGAGCTATTTTCCCAACGATCATCAACTACTAAAATCTTGCGTTTAGTACCTTGAAAACCGATAACTTTTCCTTTTAGCCCAGCTAGGCGAGTAGTTTCACTCCATTGTGTAGTTTCTTTTAGCTCTATTTCAAACCAAAAAGTAGTACCTTGATTGAGCTGACTAGTAGCCGACAAATCTCCACCCATCATGCCGACAATTTTTTGGCTGATAGCTAGTCCTAAACCAGTTCCCTCTGCTTGTTTTTTGACACTTCCTACCTGCTCAAAGGGTAAAAATATTTTTTCGATATCTTCGGGGTTCATACCAATTCCACTATCTTCCACTTCAAAACGAATACGATGGACTGTAGATTCTGAAAAACTAGTTGATTGATTTTGGACTCCTAGCTTAACCGCTCCTTTTTCCGTAAACTTAATTGCGTTACTTAATAAGTTCATTAAGACTTGACGCAACATTTTTTCATCAGCCTCGACTCCCATTGGTAAGCGAGAATCTGGTTCATAAATGAAATCAATCCCCTTTTGCTCAGCTTTAATCTTACAAATTTCCACAACTCCTTGAACAAAGGAAGGAAGATGCAACTCTACGGGATGCAGTTCCATTTTGCGAGCTTCAATTTTGGAAAGATCGAGGATATCATTAATCAAAGTCAGCAAATGTGTGCCACATTGATTGATAATATCAACTCCTTTTTTTTCTTTGCCCTCAATAGATCGAGATTGCTTGAGAATCTGAGCATAGCCCAAAATACCATTGAGGGGAGTTCTTAACTCATGACTCATATTTGCCAGGAATTCGCTTTTTGCTTGGTTAGCAGAATCAGCCATTTCCTTGGCATCTTGTAGCTCATTGGTCCTTTCTTGGACACGATTTTCTAGTTCAGCATTGGTTTCAGCTAAGGCAGTAAATGAGGAGCGCAACTGTCCCGCCATACGGTTAAATGATTGAGCCAGGACACTTAATTCATCGACTTTAAACTCTTCATCTACTTTTTGATCTAGTTCACCATTGGCGATCGACTCTGAAGCCTGATTTAATTGAAGAACAGGTTTAGTAATCCAACGAGAAGTATAGAAACCAGAAGCGATCGCCACTCCTAAAGCCAAGAGACACAACATAATTGTGGAGCGAGTATTGGCGTTAATCTGCGCCATAAAATCTGATTCAGGTACAGCTACAACTACTAGCCAATCTAAACCTAATTCATCTTGCCAAGGCGTTACCTGGAGAAATTGACGTTCTCCGTCAAGTTTAAAATCTAGTTGTTTAGCAGACTTAATATTATGTAAATCACCAAAGTATTGAACTAAGTTTTGAGATGCAGCTTTAATTAGAGAATCTTGACTGTCTATAGCTTTGATACGTTGAGGTTTATCATCATCAACTATGAAAGGCTGTTCATCTGTAGAAGTACCAATGAGAAAACCATTTCTTTCCAAAATAAAAGTTTTGCCAGATGGACTAATTTCTTCGCCTCTTAAAAAATCGCTAATTTGAGATAATCTTTGTTCTACTGCAATCACTCCATGTAACTGACCGTTGTCTTTATAAATAGGACGGCTTACAGCCACAGACAATGCGTAAGGAGGAACTTCCCAATTGTAGACAGGACTCCAAACAGTTTTTCCTCGTTTTACTGCCTCGGCATACCAACCTTCTTTCTTCATGGGAAATTCTCCCCAATCCTGAAGAATTTCTGTGCGTTGTCCTTCGCTATCCGTACCCCAGTTTAATAGATGAGCATTACCATTTTTTTCTTGATTAACTTCATCAATGGTTATCAAATCTCCTTCATAATTAAATCCTGCTGAGGCAAGATTTCCTGAATCAAAACCATAAAGAATATAAGGAATTTTAAACGCTTGGAGTTGTCGCCAAAAAAAGTGACCTAATTTCTCTGTATCTTCCATATCAAGAAATCCTTGGTCAATAGCATCCCAATTATTTTGTACCACCATATGAGGTACTGCCATATAACTATCTAGGTGCAAATCAATACGTCCACTTACTTCGTTACGTAACTTACTAGCTAAATCATTTACTGCCTTTTGTCCATTGCGTAAAGATAAATACCCTGTTAAACCAACGGCTGCAAAAATTTGCGCTACAAATGGAAGCACTAGCATTAAACGTAAAGGTATTTTTTGAGATTGTTTGGTGATAGAAGAATTTTGAGCAGAAGTTTTGTCTGAATAAGAAAGCATAGGGGTTCTATTAATATAAATAGTTTTTTGATTATCGAGCGGTATATGAGATATAAAGTAAGCGATTAAAAATAAATAGATATTTCTATAATTCCCAAATTAACCAAAAAAATAAATATGGGAAGAGAAATATATTCTCTTCCCACAAAACAATATTAATTTAATACCAATTAAATAAGTTTAAATATTAAGCTCAACTATAATAGTTGATACTATATTTTTTTTCTATAAGTGCTGAGAATAAATTGAGTTTTATGACGTGTTAGTAGGAGAACAATCATTGCATTAATGAATAATACATATAAGGGAGTGATAGCAATTTCAAACGACCAATTTGTAACAGCTAATACTGTAAATAATCCACCGACTGTATAAAGTACATACGTAAGTAAATCTTCTGAATCTGGCTCAAAGTAAGATTTTTTCAAAGTCGGTAATGCTGCTAAAATATCAATCAATAGAGGCAAGATAATTGCTATTATGTCATAGCTTAAAATTCGCCATAGTATAAAACTAATACCAGAGGCAATTAAACATCTACGATCAAAACAATTCCATCCACCTTCTCCATGTTTAATTGACAAGATAGCAATACACAATTGTGCGACTACAGCACAAATTAAAGGTAACATTGTGTAATCTGCACCAGCAGCTAGATTTCCTAAGCACAAGACAGAGCCGTTTATTCCCCAAACCCACCATGTTGCACGATTAGGTTTAGTTTTACCTTGTAAAGTAGTAGCAATATAAGGAATAAAACAAAGAACTGTAAATATACTTCCAAGTAAACCGAAAATAAGTTGCAATTGAATCATACTTAGTTCTTTCTAGAAAATAGTAGCCAATAAGAGAAAAATAATCAAAAAATTGCAGATCTCAGATAATTTAGTACAGAGTGATAAAAGAAACATCTACTGCGCCAAAAAATTGCTCGTAGTTACGATTTCCCATTTCACCATTTGTATCTCCTTGTCCTGAAATAAGACGAGATACACGGTAGCGGTGAAAATTAACTAATTGTTGAGATAGAGAGATATAGTTCACGTTTTTATCTTGAGCTAGTTCATTATCTAATTCAGGTATGCTATGCCAAGGGCATTTCATTACTGCATGGTGGGCATTGTGATAACCAAAATTTAATACTAGTAAATTGAGCCAAGGATAACGACGAGATATCAGATTAGAATAAGTATGTAGTTGTTCATGATCGCGATCGCGCTTAGGTAGTTGCGTACCCACAGGAAAAGCCTCGTAGGTATGTTGGAATGCATCTATCCAGCGCAATACTGTAATCATTCCCACATAGGATAAAAAATATAACAATAAAGCTTTAAAAGAAATTATGCCGATTAAAATAAAAGCAGTTAATCTAATTGCCAAAATGCAAGTGATTCGTTGAGTTTGTTCTGGTTTTTGCCAGTTTTTCCAGATTGCTCGCCAACGCGACCAAAAAGAAACGATGGGAAAGTAGCACCATTCCAAGGCAAAAATTATTTTACGGACTGGGGTAGATAATTTCTGGATTGCAGCGGGAATGTCAAAGGTAAAAACATCAACTCTGTCTATATGATGAGCTATATGTTGGAGAGTTAAAGCCTGTAAGCCATAGTAACAACCTCCATTAAGCCACACCATTAGTTGACCGAAGATAACGTTTCGACGACGATCTTTAAAAATCGTACCGTGCATAAATTCATGACTAAGATATGCTGAATAAATGAGGCTATGAGTTAATAAGACAACACCTACAATATTCAGCCAAGTATTAGTCAAAAAGAGTAACGCTATCCCACCTACGTATCCCAAGAAAGTATAGGTAATGGCAATTTCGTTCCAAAACGCTTTTTGCTTACTTACATAGGTGCGAAGATTAACGGATGTAGGGGTAGCAATAGTCACTGTGAAAAGTTCCTCAGTTAAAATGTTAGATTTTAATCAAAGTTAGAAAGATAAACTATCGATTTTCTTAGTTTTTCTAGCTTTAGTACTCCTAGAAGGCGGAATTGAAGATATTGCTTTTTCTTGAGCAAGTTCTAAACATTCACGACGAATCTCTCTGAGTAGGCGTTGTTGCAATTCGACAAAGGCACGGAAACCTGCTTGCGCCCAAATTTTCATTTGTTTTTCGGAAGCGGAACCGTATCTGACAGCCATGTTTAATGCAGATATTGCAAATTCACTATGTTCAACTTCTACACCCGAACCATCATGTCTACTATGAATTAAAACCCATGACCAAGGAGTATAGCGATGATCGTTAATTAAAACGGGTTTTGCTTCTTGTTTGAGGTAGCGGTCAAAACCAATGCCCTTATTCTCATAACGTACTACCATGTCCAGCAAAGCGTATTCGCGATCGCCTAACATTTCAGAAGCCATATGAAATCCCATGGCTTTAATTAGAGCCGCTTCATCATTGATTTTCCCTTCATAGTTTGAGATTACATCCCTCACAATTTCCTGTAACCAACTAGGAATTTTGGCAAATGTATTGCGTTCTTGATCTGTTAACTCAGCATAGTCACCAACGGTTTTAACAGTTAACTGGGCTAATGCTCGATGCACAGGTGTACCATTTGCTCCTTCATCGGCTGCGGCAGACATGACTTGAGCGGCAATATCCATACCCCGATCTGCTTCTTCTTTGACTATCAGTTCAGGATTAGAAAAAGTATAACGGGAAAGCCCAATTGTACTAGCTAATCGAGAGATCATTGCTGAAGCATAGCCATTAAAATGACTATATCTTTGGAAGAATAAATAAAGAGCAACGGGATCTTTGATAGCTAAACGAACAGTAGAGGTAACTGTTCTTTCAATTTGCTCGAAATCAAACAGATCGTGGAAAAAATCTTCAGAAAAAGTTGCCATAGTTATATAACTTTACGATTTAAATATATTTATCTAAGAGTTCATTAGAAAGAAATTTTTTAGTTCTCTTGTTATGGCAATTATCTGTGGAATTTAAAATACCAACTGTGATTTCAAACCAAGATCTCGAAGACTTCGATCATTGACTAAATCAAATAAATGAGATAAAAAAATATATTTAACTAACAAAAAAGTATGTTGAGAAGTATATATTTTCAGTTTCGACTTGAGTCTTTACTAAACTTACGAAGATTTACTTAGTTGCTCAGACTTATTATTAAAACTATATAAAATGCTTAGTGATATATATATTATTTTGATTTAAAAGAAGTTACGCTGTGATCGTAATCACAATATTATTTCGTCAGGTAATTTTATCCGAAAATATACTTAAAAGAAAGTCTCTGAAATATGATATTCAGAGACTTAATTAATTTACTAATTTACAAAAGTAATTAAAAAAATATAATTTCTAGAAGGTGAAAGTCGTTCTTAGGGTACCAATAACTACATCATCATTTCGACTGTCATGATCTGGAGCAGTAATCCAAATTGCACCAGGAGTAACAGCAATGTTATCTGATAACTGATATTGGTAAAAAGCCTCAACGTGGAGGGAAGTATCCCGATCAGTATTATCAGTTACGCTTGAAATATTAATACTAGAATCTGTGACTTTGGGTTCCATCCCGACAACAATTCCACCTAAATTACCTTCTTTAAGCAGATCGGGGAAGGCTAGAGTAACTGCCCAATTCCAAATATCTTGATCACCTCGACTAACATTTACTCCATTTGCCGTCACAGAACTTAAAACGCGACTAGTAGTATATCCACCCCAACCACTGATAATAAAGCGATCGCTTAAAGAAAAGGATGCTTGAACACCATAAGAATTACTGGTAATGGGAACTGTTTCACCTACTTCACCGAAAGCAAGGGTATTTAAATTGGCGAGATTACTACCAGTAAAGGTATCACTACTGTTATAGGAATTAACATAGGTTAAACCTAGCTTAAAGCGATCGCCTGGTTTAAATACTAGTTGTCCTAACAAAGAATAGGCACCATTAAATAAACCATTGCCATTGCGGGGATTCTGGGCATCGGGTGCTAAATATCCTGCACTCAGCTCAAAACTATCACTTAGTTCACTTCTGATCCCAACTCCTGCCCCAACAACCTGATTGTAAATAGGATTACGCACCCCAAAAGCGGAAATAGAACCACTGGCACTGTCATTATAGTGATCTAGAGGACTAATAGTATCGGCAAAATCATAGGCAATACCGCCAAATCCCTCCAGTACAACTGTAGTGCGATCTCCAAGAGGAAATGAATAAAGTGCGACCAGCAGATCTAGCTCATTGCCATTGTCAGCAATTAAGCCTAAATCTCCTTCAAAAGTTCCTGTTCTTTCACTAAAAAAGGGAAAATTACCAGCAGTAAACTGAGTAAACAGCAAGTCTTTGCCCGTAAAACTAGTATTAAAACCTAGACGGGCTCTTTGACCAAATACGACCTCACTGTCAATTTCTTGATTATTGACATTACTTCTATTGACATCATCTCCAGATCTAGTGATCTGATCTCCAGTAAAGATATGACCCAAACTAAAGACTGATTCTCCAGTTAATTTAGTTGTTGTGGAGAATTGATGATCTTCTAAAAAGGCGGTACGACCTTCAAGATCGTCAACTCGTTCATTAAGAGTCGCTAATTCAGCTTCGAACTCTTGTGCTAGCTGTCGTGCAATTTCTAAATCTTCAGCACTAACTGAATCCAAAGAAGCAATCAAACGTTCAATTTGATTCAGACAAGCATTTAAACCAGCAGCAAATTCATAGCGGGTAAGAGCCTGATTACCGCGAAATGTCTGATTGGGATAGCCAGCGATACAGCCATAACGATCTACTAAACCGCGAAGAGCCTCATAAGCCCAGTCTGTAGGAGAGACATCTTTCAGTTGTGAAATATTATTGACTTGACCCAGAGCATCATCCTTTGTAGGAATAGCATAGCGATCAATTTGCTCTAGTAAACTGTCATTATTAGGTAAAGATTCTGCTGTTTGAGAATAAGCAGCAGTTGTTATTCCAGAAAATAATAGCCCAGCCGTTCCCAAAGTAACACCAAGCTTTGTGCCCAAAGCCAAAAGTTTATGAGATCTAATTAAGTCGATATTTGTCGGCCCTTGTAAATATTGAGCCTTGATTAGATTAATCGTTTTCATTTCTCTCCTCAACCTCGCTGATCATCAGCGGGAAAACCACCCATTTATAGTTCCCATTTCTGCTGAGAAAGAAACAATTTCTAGATAAAAAAACTGAGATTGGTCTCAAAGCTTGGTAATTCAATGTTTTGACTTTCAGTATTATTAAGGATTATGTTTTATATATTCTCAAAACATTAGGCAACACTACTTAATCAAGCCTAAGGTGATCTTTGAATGTATTTTTAAATTTAGAGATGCTGTTAATAATTTTGATCTGAATCACAGCTATTTTGCATACTGTCGTTTTAACTTATAAAAGAGCTATTTACTTGATTTAACCAATATTTTTTATAGACAACCAATATTTTGACTTGATAGCTAATTAAGATGTTCTATGAAATGCAATTCAAACCCAGAAAAACAGCTCTTCTAGTTGAGGCTGATTTTTCTGCTGACTCTATTTCAACTTTAGATAATATTAGTAATGCGGTTATTATTTTTGATGATATTAAGAATTGCTTATTTTTAAATTACGCTGCTGAAAAGATTTTAGGCGATCGCTCAGATATTTCAATTTTGGGAGATTGGATTCGCTGTAGAACACAGAATATAGTGCAAAAAGAGGCAATTGCCTATAAAGCGCAAGAATTACCTGAGACAATAACATCAATTTGTGGACAAGTACTTGATGATTTAGAAATATTAGTTAGTAAGCTAGATATTTCTGATGATTACTGGCAAAAATTGGATAATCATAAGCCTTTGCCTATTAGAGGGCATAAGATTAAACCTAATTATCTTTCTAAGAATTATCTTTCTAAGCATGATTATTCCGGGTTAGAAGAAATAGTCCCTCATGTTGGTAGTTATGATCGACTCACTGGCTTACCAAACCACAACTTACTATTAGAATATATTGATAAGGAAATTGTGTTTTCTCGGCAAGAACCAAGCTATACATTTGCCGTTTTATTTATAGATATTAACCGTTTCAAAGTAATTAATAGTAGTTTAGGCAGAATTTTAGCAGATCGCTTATTAGTGGCAATTTCTGATAGATTAAAAACTTGTTTGCGATCGCAAGATTTTATTGCTCGGCTGGGAAATGATGAATTTGCCATCTTGCTGAGTAATGTTGAGCATCTTGAATATACTACCAATGTTGCCGAAAGAATTTATCGGAAATTAACTGTGCCGTTTAATATTGGCGAATACGAGGTATTCATCGAAGCTAGTATTGGCATTGCTCTAGGAGATCGAGAATATGCTCAACCTGAAAACTTGTTGCGCGACGCTGAATTAGCAGTATCTGATGTCAGAAGACAAAATAAATTTCCTTATCAAATATTTAATCAATCAATGCGCGGCAAGGCTTTAACTCTGCTGCAATTAGAAAACGATTTAAGAAGAGCAATTAAACGAGAAGAATTCATTCTTCATTACCAGCCGATTATATCTCTAGTGGATAATCAGATTAAAGGCTTTGAAGTACTGGTGCGCTGGCGACATCCCGAGAAGGGGTTAATTGCTCCGGGAAAATTTATTTCTTTAGCTGAAGAAACGGGATTAATTGTCCCCCTAGGTTTTTGGGTACTTAGAGAAGCTTGCCAACAAATGTATACTTGGCAGACTAAGTTTGGGGGCTTAATTGATTGGAAAGTAAGCGTTAATATTTCCAGCAAACAGTTAGCCTTACCCAATTTTGTGGCTCAGGTCAAACAAATTTTACGGGAAACTCACCTAGATCCCCATAATTTAAAATTGGAGATTACTGAAAGCTCCTTAGTCGAGGATGCTAAATCGACTATCATAATTCTTACCGAGCTTAAGGCTCTGGGAATTGAGTTTTCTTTAGATGATTTTGGTACTGGTTATTCTTCCTTGAGTTACCTGCATCAATTTCCTTTTGACACACTTAAAATTGATCGCTCTTTTGTCAGTAGTATTGGAAATAATGTCGAAAAATTAGGTATTGTGCGAGCTATCGTCACTTTAGCTCGTAATTTGGGTATGGACACCATTGCCGAAGGTATCGAAACAGTAAATCAGTTAGCACAATTAAAGGCATTAAAATGCCAATATGGTCAAGGGTATTTTTTATCTAAACCTTTGGATAAAAATATTTTAGAAAATATAATTACTACTGAAATTGCTAATCCCAAACCAATAGCTTCAGAAGATTATCGCTTACTTTTAGATGAACAAATTGCCAAAGAGCAATTATTGTTCCAAATTGAACATCTTCGCCAAGAATTAGAAGAGCTAAAACTGGAAAAAGCTGATTTAGAAATCATGCTGGATAACACTACTGAACATGCTGATTTAGTTGAATCCCAGCTACACAATGAAATTTGCGATCGTCAAAAAGCCCAAGCTGCACTCCGTTTAGCCAATCGGGAATTAGAAAAGTTAAGTGTATTGGACAGTTTGACTCAGGTAGCTAATCGCCGTCGGTTTGATGATTATCTAATTCAGGAGTGGCAAAAATTGAGACAGGAACAAGCTCCTCTGGCTCTGATTTTGTGCGATATTGACTATTTCAAGCTTTATAACGATACCTATGGTCATCCTATCGGTGATTCCTGTCTACAACAAGTAGCATTAGCTATTGAATGTGTCATTGAATCAATACCCGGTTTAGTAGCTCGTTATGGTGGAGAAGAGTTTGGCATTATTTTGCCTCATCTTAGTGGAGAAAAAGCTTTAAAAGTGGCGCAAAAGATTGCGATTAGTGTTAATCAACTGCATATTGTTCATCAACAATCTTCAGTCAGTGAATATGTAACCATTAGTTTAGGAGTACATAGTTTGATTCCTAGCGGAGAATTTAGTCCTGAGTTGTTGGTTGCTTTGGCGGATAAAGCCCTATATGAAGCAAAAGAGCAAGGAAGGAATCAAGCTTGTCTGTACGTTGCTGACTAAAGAAAATTCATCAAGATTCATAACAGTAGTGTTATAGACTTTTTAAAGTGCTGTCGTATTATCAAATATTTATACCAAATTCGTATTTATTGATAAATCAGCCAATCACAACATCATGCATTTTCGACGATCTCGAGCATTGGCAGATAATGTTGCAAGATATACCAAAAATGAGTATTGGCAGGATTGACTATATTGGGCACATGAAATTCATAAATAGAATCAGCAAAGGCAGGATGAACTTGCCCTAGGTCGGTGAAGAATTCAGAGGGATAGAGATGATGCCGATCAGGGTACTGATAGCAAAAGCGTTGCCAGATGTGCTCTTGAAGCCAGTGAGTCATTTTACCATGGGTAGTTTTAGCAAATTCTACAGTTATGAATGGTATATTTTGTCTCCGAGTAAATTGAATATAGTCGATAGGAACACCTATAGGAAAAATAATAGGCTCTTCGCGCTTCTTGCCGTCTTGATCGTGCCAATCGGTCATAACTTTAATCATTCCCTCTTGATTACCAATCTTCCTCCCTTGCTTTAAAGACTGCCATTGCCACCGTAAAACATCTCTTTCCAACCACTGCATCAAGTCAAAAAACAGATAAGGACTATTTTGCAAGCGGACATATTGAGTCAGATCGCGAATCATTGATGGTTTTAGCTTAGTTATATAAGAATAGGGATAAGTAAACGGCAAATTTTTCTGAGGTGAATTAGCTGCTATGAGTCGTCGCGTATTATCTGCTGGAAGCTCATAATTGTGGAGTTGGGGTGCAAAGGGATTGGCATTCATTTTTGGTATTAGTTCGCGAACATACCAAAAGCGAGCTTGCTGCTGCATTTGATTCAAAGCCGAATCAAATTCATTCTGAGAAGAAGACTTTAGTATTTTATCTACATGCAACCGAGGCGAATAGAATGTTAATTTCTCATGTAATTCCTTCAAGGGTTGAGGTATTCCCCGAAGCTGATTACTCATTCCTGGCTGAGTATTTTTATAGGGATTTAATTCAAATCTAAGAGCAGAAATTAAATAGGCATTTTTCACATCTTGTAATGCTTCGGTTTTTTCCAGACAAGCTACTGGAGAAGGAAGATCGCCAAATGGACATACATCGCCACTTTGGTTCTTGAATAAATGCCGAGAGATTGTGGGTAAATTCTTGAAGATAGGATTTCCAGCTTGATCGCGCTTTAATTGCCATGGATATTGGGGATAATTCTGCAAAGGTACTTCGCGGTCGAGATAGTATTTCCATTCAGAATCGTCAATTTGCAAAGTGAGATTGTTCTTCAATTGATTGTACAAACGTTGGCTAAAATTAGTGAAATAAATTTAAAACGGGAACAATTTCTGTTCGATAAATATCATAAATTAGATTCTAACTTTGCTCCTAAGGCTTGCAAAACAGCTATTTGAGTTGTACTTAATCCCTTAGCACCATAAATGTTCATTGCTTCATAAGGTCGAGTAGAGCGCATAGTTTTAAGGCAATGACCTGATGTTAAATCCCATAACTTAATTGTTTCATCGATACTGGTACTGGCAAGATATTTGCTATCGGGACTAAACGCTACCGAACTTACCCAGTTACTATGACCTGAAAGAGTATTAATACAGCGATCGCTTTTTAGCTCCCAAATTTTAATAGTTTGGTCTTCACTACCACTGGCAAGATATTGACCATTAGGACTATATGCCACTGATGATATATGGTTTTCATGCTCGCTGAAAGTGGTACGGCACTGACCGCTTTTGATTTCCCAGATTTTAATAGTTCGATCTGAGCTACTACTAGCAATGTATTGACCATCAGGACTATATGCTACTGAACTCACCCAGTTTTCATGACTAAAAGTATTAAGGCATTGACCGCTTTTGATTTCCCAGATTTTAATAGTTCGATCTGAGCTACCACTAGCGATGTATTGACAATCTGGGCTATATGCCACCGAACTCACCCAGTTTTCATGACCAGTGAAAGTGGCAAGGCATTGACCACTTTTTACCGACCAGATCTTAACCGTTGAATCTTCATTTCCACTGACAAGAGTTTTACTATCGGGGCTAAATGCTAGGGTTCTACTCCAGTTACCGTTTGTTTCCAATATCTCTTGAGATTTACCACTTTTAAGTTCCCATATCTCGATCGTACGATCGGGACTACTACTAGCAATGTATTGACCATCGGGGCTATATGCTACTGACTGAACCCAATTACTGTGTCCAACAAAATTTTTCAGGCATTGACCGTTTTCTACCAACCAAATCTTGACAGTTTTATCTTCTCCTCCGCTAACAAGATACTGACCATCAGGACTATAGGCTATGGCTCTCATCCAAATACTATGACCTTGTAAGGTTTGTTGACATTGACTGGTAGCTAAGTGCCAAATTTTGACTGTGCGATCTGTGCTACCGCTAGCAAGATATTGACCATCAGGACTATAGGCTATTGATTGAACCCAGTTTTGGTGGCCTGCTAAAGTTTGTTGACATTGACTGGTAGCTAAGTGCCAAATCTTGATGGTGCGATCAGCACTACCGCTGGCAAGATATTGACCATCAGGGCTATATGCTAAAGACCAAACCCAATTGTTATGACCAGTAAAAGTATCAAGGCACTGTCCGCTTGCCACTGACCAAATCTTGACGGTTTTATCTTCACTACCACTAGCAAGATACTGACCATCAAGACTAAACGCTACGGCTCGAATCCAGTTGTTATGACCAGTAAAAGTATTAAGGCACTGTCCGCTTGCCACTGACCAAATCTTAACGGTTTTATCTTCACTACCACTAGCAAGATACTGACCATCAAGACTAAACGCTACCGAACGAACACAATCACTATGACCAACAAAAGTTTTAAGGCATTGTCCGCTTTCCACTGACCAAATTTTTACAGTTTTATCTTCACCAGCACTGACAATTGTGGAACCGTCGGGGCTAAAGCTGACGACCCAAACTTGATTTTGAACATCATTTATCATTTGTATACATGAGTCATCAACCATCGACCAAATTTTAATGGTTTGATTTTCCCCCGTGCTGGCAAGAAATTGACCGTTTGGACTAAATGCTACGGAACGAATCCAATTGCTATCTGCTCTGATTCTCGATTTAAGCCTACCTTGATTAACTTCCCAAAGTATTATTTCTCCATTGGTATCTCCTGTGGCAAGATACTGACCATCAGGACTATAGGCTACGGATAAAACACCACCAAAAATTTTTGAGAAAACGCACTGGGAAAAATGAGAATAGGCAAAATTAACTTCTGGTAAATTGATATTCTGCAAATATGCTTGACGAATTGCCAGATGAGAAAAATCGTATTTTCGGAGATCGGATTGTAATTGACAGAGTAAATTGAGTATGTTTCCTGCCGTGTATCCAGCTCTGGGGGTAGATTCTGTTTTTTGTCGCCAAGTTGCTATAATTTGCTTTAGCTGGGACTCAACTTGGCTACGATCGCCTAAAAGAGCGAGCAATCGATTTTTGACAGGCTCAAGCAGCAAATGGGCTTGAGCATCTCTGATATATTCCTTGGCTGTAGCTTGAAGTAGAGCGTAATTGTTCAGAAATTCACTTTTTTGGGCAGTAATTTCCTGGCAAATTGATTCAATTAGGCGATCATAAAGATATTCAACGATGACATTTTGCAGGGTAAACTTACTTTCCCTTTCCTCTACTTCCACTAAAGACCTACGGGTTAATGACTCGATCGCCTCTAGGAGTTGGGGAATTGTTGGCGCGATCACAAAATTCGATTGCAACTGATTTAGGGTAGCTGGCTCCCGTTCAATTGCTAGCCAGTACATAATCTCCCGTTCTAGGTCTGATAACCGTACTAACTGTTCCCGAAGCAAGTCGCTAATATCCCCAAAAGTAATTACTTTTTGGGCGAGAAATCCATCGATGTTGCCCCCAAATAGATTTTTAATCGTCGTGGCAGCAATTCTTAAAGCTAGAGGATTTCCAGCATAGTTATCGATTAATTCTTGCAGCTTGGTCTCAGAACCAAATAAACCTTCGGCTTGGAGAATACTCTTTCCTGCTGTTTGTAATCCTTGCAAGCGCCAAATTTTTATCGGTTTGGTATTTCCTGCTAATAAGGCAACTTCTTTCGGTAGCTCTCTACTAGTTAGAACCACACAGCTTGAGTGAGGGATTTCGCCTATTTGCCGTAAAAATTCCCCATAATCTTCGCATCCTGGACGATAGGCTCCCGCACGAGTCTCACTTTGGAGAATAGACTCTAAATTGTCTAAAACAATCAGACAACGATATTGGCGTAAATATTCGTTTAGTAAAATCTTAGTGCGATCGCCAACATTGGCTGGTAAATCTTGTTGTTGTTGAGATAAAGAATTATAAATATCTTCAACCACATCGGTTATTGCTGGAGCACTGCGCAGACTTCTCCAGACTACAAAATCGAATTTCGGGGCAATCTTTTGTGCCAACTTAATCGATAAAGTTGTTTTTCCAATCCCTCCCATACCCAGAAGAGTTATCAAGCGACAATGCTCTTCAATTGCCCACTTTTCTATATGTTCTAACTCCAATTCTCTGCCATAAAAATCGGCGACATCAATCGCGTCACCCCAGTCTTGTGTAAATTGAACCTGCTTTACTTGTGATAGTTGTTGAGATCTCTCCGTAAGAATATTTTTCAGAGCTACCAATTTACCTGGACTCTTTCCTGGCAGGTCGAACTTTTGATATACCGAACCCAATCTCTTTCTAACTGCCACTGCACTCACATCTAGAACTGTGGCAATTTCTATAGCCGATTTACCCAACAGAGCCAATTTTAGAGTTCCTAATTCTATTTGCGAAATATTCTGCTCTAGGGCGATCGCCTGCAACAAGTCTTCGGAGATTTTGAACATAAAGATAAATAATTACACAACCAACTTATCAATAGTGAGCTTATATCTATAGTTTATCAGTCTGAAGCTCAAATCTAAGTCGTACAAACCCTACCAAATAGGGGCTGACAAAAATAGAACTTTCTTGACAAGAGATATATAAATTAGATATATTCTTTATACAATTAGTTATCAATTTGATACTTTTGATTGAATGTAGAGTAAAACAACTAATACAGAAATGAACTCTCCAAATTCACACTCTCTTGATAAGTCATTTAAATCTCTCAGTTCTGCCATATCTAGATATGAAGCCTGTGGAACAGGAGGTATTTGCCTTGATATTCAAATGCATCCTGGAATTGGCGGTAAAGAACATTTAAAAATTAACGCCAAAAATTTAATAGAAGCTCCATTTGCCTTTCCTAAAGAGGAATTTCAGAATTTTTTAGACTGCTCCCCGGTATTTAAAACTAAAGCTAACCAGATTTTTCGCAATAATCTATTGAAAATAATCAACAAAACTGGATTTGGCTCGATTGATATTAGTTTTACTAAAGATAAAAAGAAAACTTTAGTCTGTCGTGTAACTCATTCCTATAGATATTCTCTGGAATAAATGAGGATACTCAGTGCCAAGCAGGTTATAACAACCGCTGGTTAATGGAGATCGAGATTCTCCAAGAATAAATAGAATACTATGTCTAGTCAAGAGAGTGGGAAAATCCACTACGAGGCTGGTTAAGTGATTTATCGTCACTTTGCCAGCCTTTTTTTTCGATTTGTAATACCAATGATAGAATCACCAAATAATTCGGACACCACCAGAAATTCTGCCCCTTGGATATGTCAGGGAATTTCGGCTAATTCTCATCCAGAAATTGAAAACTGGGGAGATAGTTGTATGTTCCCAGGCTGTAAAAATAATCGAGAAGATTTATCTAAAGCTAAAAGCATTTCTCCTTCAAGTAATGATAGAAAACTTAAACCCATTCTGGGAATAGCTTTAGCTATCGTCGCTAGTCTAGGAAGCGGATTGTATCTATGGCAAAAATTCAAGCCCTGTCCAGAAGGTCAAGAAAAGCTTAATGGCACTTGTTCCGTTATTGATAAGCCCGAGTCTCAAGGTTCTGCACCTGGGAATTCAACCGACCAGATAAACTTAGTACCACGGACTAATAATAATACTTTAACTACACCTATTCCTTTCAATCCCGAATGGATTAGTCAAAGCGATCGCGTTTTATTTAAAGGTAACAGTAATAAGTATCGAGATAATGGCATTGAAGCCTTTAAGCAGGGTAATTATGCTGTCGCGATCAAAAATTTAGAAAAAGCTGTTTTCAGCGATCGCAGCGATCCAGAAGTACAAATCTATCTCAACAACGCCCAAGCTTCTTTTCAAGGCTCTCCACTGAAAATAGCAGTAGTAGTTCCTGTAGAAAATAAAGAAACTTCTGCCAAAGAAATGTTGAGGGGAATAGCAGATGCTCAAACTCAATTTAATTATGCGGGCGGAGCAGGGGGAAAATTAGTACAAGTAGATATTGCTAACGATGGTAATGAGCCTCAACGAGCTCAAACTATTGCCCAAAAATTAGCTAGCGATCTTAATATTTTGGGGATAATTGGACATAATTCCAGCAGTGCCAGTGAAATAGCACTCTTTGAATATGAAAAAGCTAATTTAGCGATTATTTCCCCTACCAGTACCAGTACTTCTTTAAAGAGTAATTATTTCTATAGAACCGTCCCTTCAGACGAAATAACTGGTAAGAAGCTGGCTCAATATGCTGACCAAACGGGTATTAATCGAGTTGCAGTTTTTTACAATCCTCACAGTAGTTATAGTAAAAGCCTACAAAACGCATTTGAAGCTCATTTCCAAAAGCTAGGTGGGAAAGTATCAGGTTCAATCGATCTTAGCGATTCTAATTTCGATCCTAGACAACAAATTCAAGCACTTCAAGGAAGGATAGATGCGATCGCTTTATTTCCTAATACCAACACTACTTCTGTCGCAATTGGTATTGCCAGAGCAAATACAGAATTGTCTGCACAAAAATTACCGATGATAGGAGGGGATGCTTTATACAGTTCTCAAACTCTGAATAATGGTGGTTCGGCGGTAGACGATCTAGTAATTGCAGTTCCCTGGTTTGCCACCAATCAACCCTATGCCGAACAAGCTAATCAACGCTGGATGGGTACGGTGAACTGGCGGACTGCTGCTAGTTATGATGCGACACAAGCCCTACTCAAAGCTATAGCTGCAAGCCCCAATCCTACTAGATCTTCTGTAGAACAAAATTTACGGCTGGTTAATCTTGTCTCCAGTGAAACATCTGGCGAACCACTTTCTTTTACGAATGGAGAAAGGTCTGGAGATGGCGTTCTCGTGCAAATCGCACCAGGTGCGCTAGGTAAACCAAGAGAAATGATTAACGGATTCAAATTAATCGAACATTAACGTAACCAGTGCTTTTTTCTCTGACATTAATCTAATTGTCCATTGCCAATTATCCATTGTCCATTAATAAATATTCCCCCATACCATGACTTTATCCTATCCTTCTTCCCCTTGGCGTTATCCAATTTTGCAACTTTCCGGCTTCTTAGTTTTAGTATTCCTCGTCGTTTCTTTGCTTACTAATACTTTGGGCTGGTTTTCTCCCCCTGTTTCCGTACAGATGATGCTCGATCTTAGTAGTAGTACTTATGATCGGGACTTTAAAAGTGGGAAAAGTTTGATGGCAGCTGAAATTGAAGCAGTCAAAGCCTACGCTAAAGAAAACGCTCTATCGCCCAACCCCAATAACTTATCTCTAGCTGGATTTGCCGATCTAGTGCAGCCGATTACTAATAATTTCTCTGCTGATTCTGAGGCGATCGCAACTGCATTAGAGCAGGCAGTACAGGCAAATATCTTCAAGCAAGTCGGAGGAGGAACGAATCTAACTCTAGCAGTAGAATCGGGTATAAATTCCCTTTCCAGCCAGCTCGAGCGCTGCAAAGAAATGCTGGTGGTTACCGATGGAGCAGCAAATTTAAGTCCCACACAAATTTTGCGTGCCCAGTCTCATCGGGTCAAACTAAATTTTTTGATTGTGAGTCAGACTATTCCCCATAATTTGGCTCAAGCAGCACGCGATACTGGCGGACTAGCTTTGTCTGCTGACGTGCAAAATATTCAATCTTTAATTACCAATCGACTGAGACAGAAATTTAGTTCTAACTCGAAATTTGTCAAATTTTTCTTGAGTCTGGCCCTGATTTCTCTAATGTGGATGTTGCTCTTTCCTCTAGACAGACTATTACAAAACTTTCTGCAGATCCGCTTTGACCATGCAGGCAGAATTGCTTTGTTTAATGCTGTTTTTTGGACAATGATGACCTTTTGGTGGATGGGATTGCCCGCATTACAAGGATGCTGACCACAAGCTTTCATTGGTAATTAACAGATTTATAAAGAAATAAAAATGCGAGAAGATAGAAAAACCATTGTTCCTACCTTAGTTATCGGACTTGGCGGTACGGGATTAGAAGTAATTTCCCGAGTTCGGCGTTTAATTAGAGAATCCTATGGCGATTTGGCTAACTTTCCCATTGCTGGTTTTTTACACATCGATACTGACCGTGAAGCCAAGCCCAGTAATCCTCTGATGTCAGGAGATACTTTGGAAGCATCAGAAAAATATCTTTCCCAGGTAGCTTTAGCCGAAGCCCAAAAAATCGTCCATCATCCAGAAATCTATCCTTGGTATCACCAGTGGCTCCCAACGGAACTGATTAATAATCCTCGACTATTAGTCTCCGAAACAGGAGCAGGGCAAATTCGAGCCTGCGGACGCTTTTCCTTATTTTTTAACTGCGATCGCATTAGTGATGCCTGTCAGAATGCCAAGAGAAAAATTTGCCGAGGGGAAAATATCGCTTTCATGTCCCAAAATTACAGTCTTCAGGTCAAGCCAAAACTAAATATATTTGTGGTTTGTTCCATTGCTGGAGGTACGGGTAGTGGCATGGTGATCGATCTGGGGTATTTGCTCCAACGCTGGTTTGAAGGAGAACAGGGAGTTCAAACTACCGCGATAATTTCGACTCCTGATGGTTTTAGCAGTATTAGTGCTAATGATCGTGTTAAGTGTAATGGTTATGCTGCCTTAATGGAACTAAACTATTACTGCGATCAAAACACCACTTTTTCTGCCCAGTATGGTGTTACTGGTGGTTCGGCTATTGAGTCGCAACAGCCGCCCTACGACTATATTTACCTCACTGGTACTACTAACGAACACGGTGTCAACCTGACTTTAGATGCTGTTAGAGAATCGATGGCTCAAAATATCTTTCTCGATTTAGTCTCCGATTTTTCTGCTTATAAACGTTCTATTAGAGATAATATCGTTCGGGCAGCAGCAGGACAAAACGATCTACCTCCCCAGGGCAGGAGTTATCCGCGCAACTTTATGAGTTTTGGCATAGCAACTGTTGAAGTTCCGATTCATCATATTCGCCATTATTTAGCTTATCTTCTAGCTACAGATTTATGTAAATGGTGGCTCAATAGCTCAGTTCCTTTACCTGTGGAACCTCAAACCATAGTTTATGCCCGCCTGAGAAGCATGAATTTGTTGGGTAATGAATTGCGTCGAGCAATTTTACAAACGACAGATCGTTCCTATCCTTATCAAGTTGTAATTCAGCAATGGCTGGGAAAAATTCGTCAAGAAATTACAACTGAAAACTTGCTGGAGTGTCGAGCAGATGGTGTTGTTAAAGTCTTTAGTCGTGAAACCGGTCAGATACTTGAGTTTGTTGACGGCTACCTCAGACCAAAGGTAGAGGAATATTTGCAGGATCATTTGCGAGAACCGCAAAATGATGAGCGAACTCACGGTGACTTTTTTAAAGTAATTTATGACAATCGCGATCGCTTGATTAATCAAGCAATAGGGGAATTACAAGAACGACTTTACACCGTGCTTGTCGATCGCAATTTAGGACTGAAGTTTCTTCAATTAGAGCTAGATTTAATGGAAGATAGCTTTGAACGTAATATTGCCAAAATGGAGCGAGAAGCTGAAAAAACTTGGCTGGTGGTGGAGCAAGCAGCCTGGCAAGAATATGAAGCGGCTTTATTCCGACTACACGAATATAAGGATTTGTGGGGTTTAACCAAACAATCAAAGATCAATCAAGAGTGCGATCTAGCTCTCAACAATCTGGGTCAAGCCCTAAATTCACTCCTGGAACGTAAATCAAGAATTGTCGCCGTGGGAATTCTCCGTCGCCTCAAAGAATATTTAGTAGAACTGCGCCATCAGTTAAACATCTGGCAGCAGAGAGTTTCCCAATCTCAAGCCAAATTTCAAGAACTTGCTAACCAACAAGCTAATAAAGCCGATGCCTTAGAAATTGTTGGGGAAAAACTTTTTGAGCGAGCTAGACTTAACGAAATTTATGAAGATTTTTTGACAAAAACTAACGGCGATCAAGAAGCTAATCTGGAAAATCCTGCTCAAAGAGGATTAGAAGTAATGGCTCAACAATTAAGCCAGGTAATATTAAATGCCAGTACGTCCTTATGGCAAAACTCTCGTCGAGCACAGGAGGTATTTCGTCTATTGGATATTGAAAAAATTCCTGAGATTCAATATCCTGATTTTGAAAAAATTGTCTATCAACATACTTTGCTTTGCTTGGAAAAAGCAGGAGTCAACACCAAACTATATCAAGATGCTGATGCCTGTACCCGCTTTATGCAAAGATTTTCCACAGAAGCAGATCGAGACACACGTATTCGTGAATTATTCGAGCAGTCTCAACCTTTAGTCCGATTAGATCGCAATATTCCCCAATCGTCTCAATTTAACTATATTAATCTAGCCAAGGCTGGCTTAATTGGTGGTGACAATCCCACAGAAATCGCAGCAATCAAACAAGTCGAGATACTGCGTAAATACTTCTCGGATGAAGAAGCGATCGCGCCAATTACCACCAAAGAAAGGCATAAAATCCTTGCCGTTCAGGAAGTAGGTGGATTTTCTCTTCGTTGCCTCCAAGGAACAGAGCAACTTCGTCGCGCTTATCAAAATTGGCGAGGACAAAGAATTATGGCAGAAAGAGCAAGACTTAGGGGACAACAAGTAGATTTACCCCCATCAGTACATCTGCAACAAGAAATAATCTTTTGGGATTTTATACCCCCAAACAAAGATACCGAAAAAATAGTCTTAATTCTTCGGACTTTAGAGATTTTAAAATCAGAAATTAATCAAAATACCAAGCAAAATGTCATCTGTTATTCAACGATAAATAAAGGAAAACAGGAAAAAGTTACTTTGGCTTCAAATTGGGAAAATGCCGTACAAGTTTTAGAGCTTCCTGATTGTCGCCGAGATCGACAAGAGCTGGAACGCAAATTAGCAGAAAAGCTAGAAGCAGCGGAAACTCCAAAACTGAAACAGGAGTTAAGCCAAAAACTAAAATCTTATTTAGAGATCCGACTGAGAGATTTCTCCCAAAAAGGAGGTCAGGATAATCTTCGTTATCTCCGAGAACAAGATATGATCAGAGACTTTATGGATTGCCATAAACTAGCTTAATTTTCTCTACCCAAAAGCACGTCTAGGTGAAATTTAATAGATTTATCCTAACTACTTTTTTCCTCTGATTTAGATGCGTTCGCCCTGATTCATAACACGGGGTCTTGAGCAAATGTTCGACGTATTTGTTCTAGCTGGTTGATTTTTTCTACGGTAGTTTGAATTTCCTGATAGTAATATTTCATCAGTTCCAGATCCTTGGTAGGGTTGAGATTTTGTAACTGTTTTATGCAGTAAAAATGACGCTTTTGATAGTTTACCTGTTCTAAAGATGCGATCGCCTCGGCTATGCGTACATCGGCACGAAAAACATCTTCTTGAGTTTTTTCATCTAAATGAAATAATCTTGTAACAGAAATCATATTTTCGGGAAAATCTAGACTACGATTATATAATTCGCTTAACAAAGGATTTAATCCTACTGTCGATTTTTCAGCAATTTCTGCTTCAATCCCTATTATTTGTTGCCACAGAAACCGATGAGCAACGACATTAAATAATAAGTCTCTGGTTTCTAACTGCTCAATAATTTGGTTTCGGTATCGAGGATAGTGAATATAGATCCTCAATAATAAAGCCTCTGCCTGTTCCAAGAGTTCGCTTTCAGGGTTGGTAGCAATTTTAAAAGCCAGTTGCGCCACAGAAGAATTATTTTTCTTAGTGGAGTAATTATTCTGATATCTGGGACGAGCAGTTTTAATCTGTGACTTCAGGGTAGCCAAATTCTGTAAGACTAATCTAGTATCTCCCTGACTCAATAATTCAGCACAGTGGGTTAAGTAATGGTTGCGTTGATTAGCATCTTGTAATTTATTCAATAGTCTAATCATTCCTGCTGCTACCTGTTGAAATTGATCGGCAGCTTTAAGATTTTGATCGGCGATTAAGCGATTTATTAGCCAGTCAAGCCACAGTGGAGCTTTAGCTAAAGCTTGATAGTAAATTACTGCTCCCTCTGCTCGGCTTTTAATAAATTCATCAGCATCTTTACTGTCAGGAAGATTGAGGATACGTAACTGTATTACTCCGCTATAAACTAAATCTTCCACTTCATTAATCGCTCTTTTAGTAGCCTTTTCTCCTGCTTTATCAGCGTCAAAGTTAAGAATTACTTGTTTAGAAGCGGTAAAGCGCAATAGTTGCTTAAGTTGATTTTGGGTAAAGGCTGTACCTAAGGAGGCAACGACATTGGCAATACCAGCTTCATGGAGAGCGATCGCATCGAAATAGCCTTCTACTACTACCGCACAATCCTCTTGAGCAATCTGACTACGTGCTTGATCGAGGGCAAATAAAGTTTTGCTTTTATCAAACAAAGGGGTTTCAGGAGAGTTTAAATATTTCGGCTGATCTTCATCTTTGAGACTACGGCTACCAAAGCCGATGATTCTGCCCTGAAGATCCTTGATCGGAATCATTAGGCGATCGCGAAATACATCGTAATATCCACTACCAGTTTTGCGAGGTTTAATTAATCCTGCTTGTTCAACCAGATTTACCGCATAGCGTTTTTGTTCAACTAGATATTTATATAGGGTTTCCCAACCCGCAGGAGCATAACCTAATTGAAATTTACTCACCGTAGCTTCTTCAATTTTTCTTTGGTGACGCAAATACTGAAAAGCAGCTTCTCCTTGAGACCGATGCAAAGCATGTTCATAAAAACTGGAGGTGATGGCTAAGATTTCATATAATTGCTCCCTCAAAGTTAGCTGGCGTTGAATTTCCTGTCTTTGTTCTGGTTCAACTGTCTTAATCGGCACCTGATAGCGACGAGCCAGATCTAAAACTACTTCAGCAAAAGATTGTTTTCCTGTCTCCATTAAAAACTTAAAGACGTTGCCCCCTTCTCCACAGCCAAAACAGTAATAGACCTGCTTATCCTGACTCACACTAAAACTAGGTGTCTTTTCATTGTGAAATGGACACAAACCCAGATAATCTTTACCTCGCTTACGTAAAACGATATGCTCAGAGATGATATCGACAATATCAATCCTGTGTTGGACTTCTTCAATGGTGTCTGGATGAAGACGGGGAACTTTCACTCAAATTTCGCTAGTTCAAATATTGCCTAGCTCATATCATAGTAAATTTTAATAATTACTGATTATTGATTACTAAGAATATGCTTTCTCAATGGGATTGTTTTCTGAAGAATTTAGGTGCATGGCATGGTTCATTTACTCGTTTTTCGCCTCAAGGAGAAGAAATAGCCGATACTCCGACCTTAGTTACCTTAGAAGGATTGAATGACAATCAAAACGTCCATCAAGTAGTTCGCTATCTACCACCAGATGAACCTGCTCGTGATGTGGTCGTCGATTATGACTCTCTTAATCGTAGTATTCTTTTTTTTGAAAATGGTGCTTTTTCTCAGGGTAGTATGCAATGGGGACCATATAGCACTTTCGGTGGTGAGTTTGGCTTGATTGATAACGATTTTGGTAACGGCGATCGCCGACTACGGATGGTAGAACTTTATAATAGTTCTTCTCAGTTAGAGAGAGTTGTCTTAATTAGAGAAAAACTTCCCGATAGTAATATTCCTGAAAGACCACAATTGAAAGTCTCTAGCTTACTGGGAGAATGGCAGGGAGAAGCGGTTAGTATGTACGCCGATCTAAGAAACCCTGATACTTTTTCTAGCTATCTAAAAATTAAACAGAAAGACAGTAATCACATCGAGCAAAGTTTGTCCTTTGGCGATCGCACTATTACTTCTAGCGCCAGAATAGAGGGTTCAAGATTGTTATTTGAAGATAGTGATTTACCAGCGCAAATTCTCTTATTACCTGATGGAGCATCTTGTAATTGTCCTTTAAAAGTCAAATTGGGTCATAATTTTGTTTTGGAGATGGGATGGCTATTAGAGCCTACGATTAGGCAGAGGATTATCCGCAGCTACAACAAAAAAGGGAATTGGGTTAGCTGTACCTTGGTGACAGAGAAAAAGGTTAAATAAAAGAATTGAGAATCTGTGCTGATTACTTAAGTTGGAATTATTAATCCTCAATTCTAAGTGAGCTTGAGGTAGGTATGAATATTAAGTCTGTTAGCAGGATTCCGCTAACCATAATTATTAAACTAAGCAATAAATTTTCTAGACTCATGAATTTACCACTCACTGTACTTAGAAGTACTTCAAAAATACCGCACGAAGATAGTAACCCTGTAAAAATCAACAATCTAGTATGGTGAGTTCTTAGTCTCGATAGTTTGACTATTAATCCAAAAATAAAGCCTAATGGAACAAATATTAGTCCATAATAGAAAATTTTACTGAGTTTATTGCTCAAACCATTAGAGTGAGGTGGCATAAAATTCCAAAATAGACGGGATCCAGGATGAAGTTCTAGGGAATATGATCGGGTCAAATCATCCAGAGAGATTTTAACAATCGATCCATCGTAAGTAATAATTAAATCATGAGGGTTAGTATCTGCAAAAATATTGGGAATAGTTAGTGAGGGTTTAGAGCCATTGTTACCAGTCAGAGGAGTTCGCAAGCGAAAATCCAGATTAGTTCCCTCCTGTCCCAGAGTAAAATTGCGTTGTAAGGGATTCGCTGAAAGTGAAATAATTCGGGCTGGACCAGTCTGGCTGGTATCATTGGTAGCAACCCTAGCGATCAATGTGAATTGAGAACTATCACTAATTCTCTGGGTTAATAAAGCTGGTGAAGCTGAAGTTTTCAGCCAATGATTAGAAGTCAAAAGTATACCCTTACCATCGAGGGAATTCGGTGGTGCTCCTCTCCAAGTTAAGTCTGGTAGATTACCTTTACCATCGGAGTAACTTCCTTGACCCCGCAACTGGTATGAAGCTACCAGAGAATCCTGGATTGCAGTCATAGGATTATGTTGAGATAAGACATATTCTACCTCTGAGGGGGAAAGAGCTCGGGTCGCAATAGAAAGCTGAGAAACCTTTCCTTGCCAAGGACGATCCCCTGTTTTTTCATTACCTAGCAATAACGGAAAATCAGAGTTCCAATTACTTAAATTTGTAGTATTTTGCAAGTAGCCTGACAGTAGAAAAGTTAATGTTAAATAAGCAACGAATATAAATATTAACCTCGAAAGATTGAGCGAGTTTTGAATTTTAAATATTAATCTAGCAACTAGAGCAGTGATTTTGTCCCTCCCTAGACGAAAGCAGAGAAAACCTACTAAACCACCAAAAGTATTGGCAAAAATGTCAGTTAGCATAGAGGTTCTTTCTGGTAAGAATAATTGTAGTATTTCTACTAGGAATGACAAACCAAAACTAAGAATTAAGACTCCTATTAGTAAAGCTGCTTCTTGCTCCTTGCTTTTGAACTTTAGGTAACTAAATCCAAACCCAAAAGGAATAAACAAAATTATATTTCTCAGCCAATCACCTAAAGAATCTGGTTTGACAAGCCTAAAATCAAACCCAGGGTTAACTCTAGTTGCAAAATCGAAAGGGAAAAGTGTGACATATAAAATAAAAAGAATACTAGCCGTAAGTAGTACCCTGTTGAAGCATTTTCCCTCTAGCTTTCGGAAAGCTAATGTAGATTTTCGTCTATTCATTTGATTATGCTGGTAAACAATCAGTAAGAAAAGGCAGAAGACCTATCCCTTGGTCGCATATATCCTAGCAATTAAAAATTGTTAGTAGATGTATAAATCAAGAAAATAGAGAAACAAGCACAAAATTCGCACTTTCCAGCAAATTTAGCTATTATCTCTCACAAACTTCAATGAGTTGAGGAGTTTGTGAGCTGCACTTAGATTATTATCTTAAAGCTTAAAGCCTTTAGCCTTTAGCTTTTAGCCTTGGTTTGACTGCTAAAAGCGTAATTGAGTTTAAGACTCCGACCTCTTAGGTCGTCGACAATCAGGTAGAGTTTAAGACTCTATTTGATTGAAGCTAAGAACTAAGAGCTAAGAGCTAATAGCTAATAGCTAATAGCTACGGCGTAGCCGTTTCTTTATCTAAAGAGCTGATAGCTGATAGCTACTAATGCTATCTTTAAGTTTTTTAATTCACATTAGGCGTTTAGTACCAATTTCTTATCTAGAATCTTGGGGAATAACTGACAATTCATGGTGATGGGTGATTTATCTATAATAAGAACAACAGCAAAACCAACTAATTGATTGTTTACTTTAGCTGCCACCCAAAGTAAATCTTATTTCTCTATTTTTGTAAAAGTTGTAGAGGCCAAGGTGCTTAGTTAACTTTCAAAGCGTAATTAGTATCCTGAAATACTATGGCTGCTGAATTTTCTAGTTCGTTTAATGATGATAATTCAGCAAATCCCGCTAACCCAATTCGATATTTATCTCTTATAAATTAAATATTAACCAGTAAAAAATATGGAAAACACTTATGAAGTTGCTATAATCGGTGGCGGTGTTTGTGGAACAGCACTACTATATACTTTAAGCAACTATACTAATATTAATAATATTGTTTTAATTGAAAAAGAGTCTGATGTTGCTCTCATTAATTCTGCTAAACATAGTAATAGCCAAACTCTACATTTTGGTGACATTGAGACTAATTACACTTTGACTAAAGCGACCAAGGTTAATGCCGGAGCGAGCTTAGTCAAGAATTATTTGCTAAACAAGGATCAAAAGCAAGAGATTTATACCAAGTACCATAAAATGGTCTTGGGTGTAGGTAAAGAACAAGCTGAAAAACTCAGAGATAGATATCAAGAATTTAAACAACTTTTTCCAGATTTAAAAATACTTGATCGAGCTGAAATAGTAAAAAAAGAACCAAGAGTATTAGAAGCAAGAAGAACAGAAGAAGAAATTATCGCTCTATTTACTCATGAAGGTTATACAGTTGATTTCAAACTTCTGTCTGAATCTTTTTTAGACAATTCTCTTGATATTTCAGGAAAAGATATTAATTTGATGTTTGATACAAAAGTTACGAAGATAACGCGAGAGAACCACTCATATCACATAAAAACTAAACACAAAAGTATTCAGGCAAAGGTAGTGGCGATCGCGGCTGGCGCACACAGTTTATTATTTGCTAAATCTTTAGGTTACGGGTTGGATTATGCTTTACTTAGCGTGGCAGGAAGTTTTTATTTTGCGCCACAGTTGTTAAATGGCAAGGTGTACACGGTGCAGCGTCAAAAATTACCATTTGCTGCCATACATGGCGATCCAGAAGTGCATGATAAGGCGATCGCCCGTTTTGGTCCAACTGCCAAAGTTTTACCAATGCTAGAACGTCATAAGTATTCTAGTATCATCGAATATTTTCAAACTGCCGGGTTAAGTTTGAAAGCAGTGAGTAGCTTTCTTAAAATCCTCTCTGACCCGATCATTTTTAAATATATTGCGCTTAATTTTGTTTATGATTTTCCTATTATTGGTAAGCGATTATTTATCAAAGAAGTGAGAAAAATAATACCCTCAATTAAGTTGGAGGATCTTACCTATGCCAGAGGCTATGGTGGGGTTAGACCACAAATTGTCAATCTGAATACCAAAGCTTTAGAAATGGGAGAAGCGAAAATTTTGGGGGATCAAATTATCTTTAATATCACTCCATCTCCTGGAGCATCTACTTGTTTACAGAATGCCCTAGAAGATACAGAAAGAATCATTGATTTTCTAGACCATAATTATCAGTTTGATCGTGAGCGGTTTATGGCCGATCTGAGTGACTGAGGGAAAATGTTAGTTGAACTATAAAAGTAGTTATAAAACTATAGCGTTTCTTGTATTAATGAGATATACCTTGGTGGAGTTGGGGAACAGGGAACAGGGAACAGGGGTTTTAAGGTTTTTGACTAAGTTTATATTTGTACCTCACCGATTTGAGAAAGGCCACATCAAACAATGTGTTTCTTTGATGAATTATATGTATCTTGAGACGCAGAATAGCTACAATTATTATATTCTCCTGAATAATTATTAAACAAATCGATATTTATGATTTTTAAATTTTCCCAAGATAAATAATCAATTGCTTATGGTTAATCCCACTCTTTTCTGGATAATTGCAGGAAGTATTCTCTGTTTAATGGAATTTGTTTTCCCTACAGCATTTGTTAGTTTTATGATGGGTGTTGCAGCTTTTCTAGTGGCAGCAGTATCTCTAGTTTTGCCACAATATACGGTATTGATGGGTTTGTGGTTGGTTTTTTCTACTGGATTAATTATTCTTTCTCGTCGTTTCTTTACACCCAAGCGCAGAATATCAATTACAGGAGATGATGTAGAAGCCACGGCCATTGGTGGTATTCCAGCAGGAAGTACAGGTAGGGTTCTATATGAAGGTAATTCTTGGCGAGCTAAATGTGCTGATGAATCTAGAGATATTGCCCCTAATGAAGCTGTTTATGTAGTTCGTAAGCAAGGAAATACCTTAATTGTGCTACCCAACCAAATGTTGGATCAAGATTAAGTACAGTATTGTAAATTAATTCAATATCTTGGGAGAAAAGTTATAACTAAAGCAATATTTAAATTTTTAATTTAGATTTAACTTGGAGAAATAAATTATGGGTCAATTTTTAACTTTAGTTTTAATTGCGTTTTTTGGTTCTGGACTTGCAGGTTCAGTCAAAATTGTTAAAGAAAAAGAAGAATATCTAATTGAAAGTTTAGGTAGCTATAGAAAGAAACTAGAACCAGGGCTAAACTTTGTCACTCCTTTTATCGATAAAGTAGTTTACAAGGATACAGTCAAAGAAAAAGTTTTAGATGTTCCTGCCCAATCTTGTATTACTCGCGACAACGTTAGTATCACGGTTGATGCAGTAGTTTACTGGCGCATCATGGATATGTATAAAGCTTTTTACAAAGTAGAAAGTCTGCGTGATGCGATGGTGAATATGGTCTTAACTCAAATTCGCTCAGAAATGGGGAAATTGGAGCTAGATCAAACTTTTACCGCCCGTACTGAAATCAACGAAATTTTATTGAGGGAGCTAGATATTGCCACCGATCCTTGGGGTGTCAAAGTAACTAGGGTAGAACTGAGAGATATTATGCCCTCAAAAGCTGTGCAGGATTCGATGGAATTACAGATGGCAGCGGAAAGGCAAAAACGGGCTAATATTTTAACTTCGGAAGGACATCGCGATTCAGCCATCAACTCGGCTCAAGGGGATGCTCAAGCTAAATTATTAGAAGCTGAAGCCGACAAAAAAGCTTCAATTCTGAGAGCTGAAGCCGAACAGCAAGCAATCATACTCAAAGCAGAAGGCGAACGCCAAGAACAAATCCTCAAAGCCGAAGCTACTGCCGAAGCGATGAAAATTGTAATGGATAAGCTAAAACATGATCCCAATGCTCGCGAAGCTTTACAGTTTCTTTTGGCACAAAACTATTTAGAAATGGGTAAAGAAATTGGTAATAGCGATAGTAGTAAGGTGATGTTTATGGACCCTCGCAGTATGATTTCCACTATCGAAGGAGTACAGTCAGTAATTTCCCAAAATGTTAATCGCAATGGTAATCAACAACCATTTAATCCTGTGCAATTAGATCTCGAAAAAATTGAGCGCGATATTAATCGTTAACTTCTTATTTCTTACTTAGGTCTAACTCTACCAGTTAACCACACTATTTATCCCCACCATCCCATTGATTAAAAATCTCTTTGATTTTGCTAATGGCTTCGTCTGCTGCTTGTTCGGGAGATAGATTGTCAATCGCTATTCGATTGAGAGCTTGACCCCAAATATTTTCTTGTAAAACTATTGAGTAAGCAGGATTTTGAGCTATGTAAAAAGGACGAGTTGGTTCTGTGGTTAATATCTTCGCAGCATGAGCCAGATGAGGATTTTTGGGATTAGTCCAGTATGGATCTTGCCATACTGATTTATGGACTGGTAAATTGCGATCGCCTGAAGCTTTTAGATAACTAGCAATAATTTCGGGTTGAGTTAAATAAGAGAGAAAGTCTTTTGCTAATTGCTGTCGGGGAGAATCGGCAAATACTACCGCCTGAGTCACTGTAACTAAATGGCTCATGGGCTTGCCATTGGGCTTAAGAGGAAAATCTAAAATTCCCAAGCGATCGCGATAGGTTTCTGCATCTTGACGCACAGTACCAGGAATCGATAGGGATGGATTAGGAGTCATCAAGAGCGATCGATCAGGTCTACCTCCATTCTTCAAAAATCTCTCTAATCCTTTCTATAGCTTCGTCTGCTGCTATTTCGGGATTGATTTGTTCAACAGTTACTTGAGTCAGAGCTTGACCCCAGATATTTTCTGCCAAAACTTGGCTATAAGCTGGATGAGAAACGATATAAGATAAACGTGTATGTCCTGCGGTTAATATTTTGGTAGCAGTAGCAATATAGGGATCTGAAGTATCTTGCCAAAAAGGGTCAGACAAGATAGCGGTTTGTACTGGCTGATACCTATTTCCAGTGGCTTTAAGAAAACTGATGGTAACTTCTGGCTGGATTAAATAACGTAAAAAGTCTTTGGCTAAAAATTTGTGAGTTGAATTTTTAAAAATAACTGCTTGTCTCACAAAAATTAAATAGCGCATTGGTTCCCCACTAGGTTTATGAGGGAATTCAAGGATTCCCAGTTGATTGTAATAAGTTTCCGGATCTTGACGCACAGTTGCAGGAATAGACAAAGTGTTGTTGGGGGTCATCAACACCAATTTGTTAAGTAAATTGCGGTTATTATCAATATTCGACCATTTCGCTGCATCTGGTGGAATACAACCTAGCTTATACAGTTGAACATACCAATTGAGACAGTCAATAATTCCCTGACGCACTTTTGGGTTATCCAGATCTAACTTCTCTTGCTCATTAAATAAATCAACATCATATGCTTCTAAAACTTGCTCGAAGAGATTATGAGTATCGTTTGTACTTTTATTATCGGAAAGGGTTAATCCCAAACCGAAAATTTCTTGATTTTGCTCTGTTTTGAGTTTTTCCTGCGCTTGCAGCCAAAACTGCCAAAAACCATCCCAATCTTGGGGAATATCTCTCGAGTCTAAACTAACTGAAGCTAATAGCTTCTGCCAGTAATAAATAAACATCGTAGCTTGATCGAGAGGAACTCCATAATAGCTACGTTTATTCTCACTAGCATTGTAATAGGTAATTGCTCTCAGAGTGTTATCGGAATAAGCATCTTTTATTGGCTCGATAATATCGGCAACATCCTCTAGTTCTCCTTGCCAAGCTAAACGCGGATAGAGAATCCTCTCTGCTTTTAGGTTCATCATTATGTCTGGAGTATGTCCCACTTTAACCGCTCTTTCTACTTTGGCTGTCAACTCGTCAAGAGTAAAAAAAGACAACTTAGCTTTGTTGCCAGTTTGTTCTTGCCAGTTATTGACTACAGTCCTAAGAGCTTCATCTTCTTCGAGATTAAAACCCTGTTCCCACCAGATATTAAGTTCAGTTGTTTCTTGTGCTGATTTAGTAGTTACAGAAGAATTGTTTTGAAGAAAATTCGAGCAAGCTATGGAGATAAAAATAATCGCGATCGCTATAACGAGCGACCAATATCTCACTTTGAAGCGTAAACGAAAGTTGCTCCCCATACTAAAAAGCAATTAGCAATTAAGTTGTCAGGACATCCTTAAATCTCGCATAGCTTAAACTTTAATCGGGAAAAACTAGGGAAGTTTTGCCGATAATTTGAATTTATTTCCAGGCAGCAAAAATTTCTTTGATTTGGGAAATTGCTTCATCTCCTGCTTGCTCAGGCGATATTTTATCTACAGCTATGCGATTAAGAGCTTGACCCCAAATGCCTTCTTTTAAGACCAAACTATAAGCAGGATTTAAAGATGTATAAGAAAGTCTAGTTTGTTGATTAAGAAAAGGTTGTGCTGCTGTGGAAATATGAGGGTCGGAAGGATCTGTCCAAAATGGGTCTGACCATGATTTATTATTAACAGGAAAAAAACGACCTCCTGCAGCCTTGAGATAATCTCCAATAATTTCGGGTTGAATTAAATAGGAGAGAAACTCTTTAGCTAATTTCTGATTTGGTGCATCAGCCAAAATAATTGCTTGTCTAACCAAAGCTATATATTTCATTGGCTCACCACTTGGTTTATTGGGATATGGGGCTGTTACCAATTTATTTTTATATTCATCTGAATCTCTGCCAAGAGCTGCCGGAATAGACAGGGAATTATTCGGAGTCATGGCTACTTGGTAGTTTAAAAGGCTGCGATTATTGTCTGGGTTCAGCCATCTCACTGCCTCTGGTGGAACATACCCCTGAAGGTAAAATCCAGCATACCAATCTAAACAATTAACGATTCCCTGGCGTATTTCAGGAAGATCGACTTGTAAATTGCCGTTAGAATCAACTGTAACAACGTCATAGGCTTCTAAAATTTGCTCAAAAATTTCATAAGTATCAACTGCTGCCTCACACAAAGGTAAACCAATTCCATAGATTGTTTCTTTTTGTTTAGCTTGTAGAGCTATTTGCGCTTGTTGCCAAAACTGCCAAAAACCGTTCCAATCTTGAGGGATATCTTGCTCGTTTTTTCCGATCTTTAGTAGCAAATCTCGCCAATAAAATATGTGGGGTATGCTCACGTGAATCGGTACAGCATAGTAACCTTGTTTTTGGGCAACATTGTTATACAGACTAACGCTGGATAACATGGTGTCATCAAGTAAGCTCTTTGCCGGTTCGATGACTTCAGACACATCAGCTAGTTGTCCCGACCATGCTAGAGAGCCTATAGTGCGATCGCCACCATCATTCATCAAAATATCTGGAGGATTACCAGCCTGAATTGCTCTCTGAGTCTTTTGTGACAGTTCATCATTAGTATAAAAACCTAGTTGAACCTGATTACCAGTTTGCTGTTCCCACTGACTGACAACTGCGCGTAGTGCTTCATCTTCTTCGGGATAGTAGCCTTTATCCCACCAGATTTGTAAAACGTTTTCTTGATTTGGCGATCGCGACTTAGTACCCGGAGTATGTTGTAGTTGAGTGTCGGAATTACAAGCAACAGTCAGCAAGAAAATGGCGATCGCCAGAGTAAAATACTTAACTAGTTTTATAATCATCGTTTCTCTATTTCCAGGCAGCAAAAATTTCTTTGATTCTGGTTATAGCTTCATCAGCTGCCTGTTCTGGAGTCAAGCCATTGAGCGCAATTTTTTCCAAACTCTGACCCCAGACATTTTCTTTAAGTACAACGCTATAAGCTGGGCTATTAGAAGGATAAATAGAGCGAATTTGGCTTTTGGTTAGAGTTTTAGTTACCTCAGAAGTATGAGGATCTTTGGGGTTGGTCCAATATGAATCTTGGTAAGCACTTGTGTGAGCAGGGGAATGTCTTCCTGACTCTTTGAGAAAACTATTGATAACTTTTGGCTGGACTAGATAAGCAAGGAAGTCTTTGGCTAATTGTGGATGTTCTGCATCATTAAAAATTACGGCTTGTTCTACCAAAAATATATGTTGCATTGGTTCGCCGTTAGGTTTATTTGGTAATTCGACAATACCCAATTTACTACTATAAGCATTTGGATCGTGACGTAATGCAGCAGGAATAGAGAGGGTCGCATTAGTTGTCATCAAGATTTCGCGATTAAGAAATAAGCGATTGTTATCGGAATTAGTCCAATCTAATGCTTCTTGAGGTGTATATCCCTGCAAATAAAACTGAGTATACCAATCTAAACAGTTGATAATTCCTTGACGCACTTGAGGACTATCAACTAATAAATTACCCTCGGAGTCGACAATTTTGACATTATAGGCTTCCAAAATATGCTCAAAAGCCTGATAGGTATCTCCTGCTTCCGTAGACATGGGTAAGCCGATGGGGAAAATATCTTGTTGATGTTTAGTTTTTAAATCTTCTCCAATGTCCAGCCAAAATTGCCAAAAATCATCCCAATCTTGAGGAATATCTGCTTCGGTACGACCGGTTTTTTCGACTAAATCTTTCCAGTAGTAGATATGCAGTGCGGCTCGATGAATGGGAACTGCATAATAACTATGCTTTTGAGCAACATTATTGTAGTAATAGGCTGTTTCTAAAGCTTGAGGATTGTAGACTTCTTTGACCGGCTCAATGATATCACTAACATCTATTAATTTGTTCTCCCATGCCAAACTAGGATTAAGAGTACTTTCTGCTTTAAAACTCATAAAGATATCGGGAGAAACTCCTCCTTGAAGATATCTTTTTGGCTTATTGGTGCGATCGTCTAAAGTATAAAAATGAATTTGTACTTTATTACCAGTCTCTTGCTCCCAGTTTTTAACTAGTTTTTGTAGTGCTTCATCTTCTTCTGGATTAAAACCTTTGTCCCACCAAAGTTTTAGAACCTTTTCCTGGTTTGGGTTGACTGTTTTATTAACTTGGGTCGTTATTAAATTGGTATCAGAATTACAAGCAACAGCTAGTATTAAAGTAGCGATCGCCAGAGCCAAATAACTTAGCGATTTTTTGATCATGAGTACTCGAACTTATAAAAAATGAAATTATTAAAGTTGATTTTGCTAATTTTGGTCTTCAGTATTGATTCAATTATTATGAAAATTATCAGCCCAAAAAGCTCTAAAAAGTCTGTTAGTGTTGAATTCTAATCTTTTTATGTTGTTGTTGCTCGTAATTCTAGTAATTATTAATAATTAAAGCTATTAAAAGTAATTTTCAGCCTGCGTCGAATAATCGTCCTCTCTGGCATGATTGTTCCATTGGGTATAATTGCACCACTTAAATCTGCTCCAGCTAGGCTGACACCCCGTAAATCTGCTCCTAGTAAGTTAGCACCAGTTAGTTCTGCACCTCGTAAATCGGCACCAAATAAGTTAGCACCACACAAATTAGCTTGGTATAAATTGGCAGCAGTTAGATCGGTACGAGATAAATCGGTTTCGATGAGGTTGGCAGCAGCCAAATCGATGCCTTCTAGTATTGAAATACTAAGATCTGCATGACTCAGATCGATTCCACTTAAATCTTCCCAACTAAGGTCGCGATCGCGGCATTTTATGTTGATGAAGTTGCGCCTACCAGTGGCATATTGTTGCAATAATTCTGTACTCTCCATATTGTCGTTCCTCGTGCACTTAAGTGATGAAAATCAAATTAAATATTGGCAACAAAAACTGTTCCCTTAGCAGTACCATCAGTTTTCCAACGTTGTTTCCCCTGAATACCTAAATCGACGACGAAATAGAAGATGCCTTCAACCTTTAGACTATTAAAATTCTGCAAAGCTAAATTGAGTTGACTTATTTGATTAGTCTGAGAAAAATTCATGATCTTGCTCTGTTGATACTTGTATGTAAACTAAATAACAATCGAGAATAACTAGAGATGAATTTGATCCTTGACATCCTCATCAACCTAAAAACTGATCGAGATTCTGAATCAGCAAGTAGAAATTACTAAATTGCCCAGAAGTTTAAATCAAAATTCCCGCTATACAAGCTGTCATAAAACAAGCAATGGAACCAGCAACCAATGCACTAATACTTAATTGAGCTAAATCTTGTTGACGAGAAGGGGCGATCGCACTGATGCCGCCGATCTGGATACCAATCGAGCCGAGATTAGAAAAACCACAAAGGGCATAAGTAGCAATAATTTTGGCTCGTTCAGAAATAGCTGGCGATTCTTCAGAAATTAATTCTTTTAAATCTAGATATGCTAAAAATTCGTTGAGAATCAGTTTCTTGCCTAACAAAACAGCTATTTGGTGACAGTCAGCTAAAGGAGTACCCATCAACCAAGCTATGGGATACATGGCATAAGAAAAAATCCACTCTAATGATAAAAAGGGAATTCCCGTGAGATTGCCAACAAATGCTAATAGGGAATTTACCAGAGCTGTTAAGCCCAAAAAAGCAATTAACATCGCTCCTACATTGAGAGCTAATTTTAATCCTTCAATTGTGCCCGTAGCGATCGCATCAATGCCATTTACGTAGTTTGATTGAGGTAGAGTATTAATCCTGTTTTGAGTCTGGGGTTTTTCGGTTTCTGGATAAAGAAGTTTAGAGACAGCTAAAGCTGCGGGGGCAGACATCACAGAAGCAGAGAGTAGATGTTCTGCGGGAATGCCAAAAGCAATATATGCTGCCATAACTCCACCGGCGATGGTGGCAAATCCCCCCGTCATCACTGAATGTAGTTCAGACTTAGTTAACTGGGATAGATAGGGTTTAATCATTAAGGGAGCTTCGGTTTGTCCCACAAAAATATTAGCAGCACAACTCAATGATTCTGCCCCTGAGGTTTTCATGGTTCGCATCATTATCCAGCCCATCATTGCCACAATGCGAGGCAAAATATTGTAATGATAGAGCAAAGAAATAAATGCCGAAAAAAAGATAATCGTCGGCAAAATTTTAAAGGCAATGAAATGCTCTTCAAAGCCATCACCAAATACTAACTTGGCACCTTGATCGGAAAAGTCTAAAAACTGACTGATGAGCGAACCCAGAAATTGAAAAACGGTTAAACCAATTTCACTTTTAAGTATCAGGACTCCTAAAATCAACTGTAAAGCAACTCCCCAAAGTACTGTCTGCCAGGGAATCAATCGTCGATTTTGAGAAAATAGATAGCCAATTCCAATGAAGACAATTAACCCAAACAGTGAAATCAAATGATAAACCATACTCAGCGATCGCAATTTTTAACCAGTTTTGTCCAGAACATTAATCTACAGCAGCAGAACTAGCTTTAGAAATTTAATTGAGTATCCTAAATTATTTCTAACTATGGCTTATGTATCTAATACATCAGGCGATCGCCGCATATTTCAATTAAGTAATTTATTGTGGATAGCGCAACATGGGGAAAATAGTTGGCGACTGTCCAACTTGAATCTGATCGATAATTTCAAACCCATGTTGTTCGTAAAACTTATTGTTGGCAGGATTAGAGGATTCCAGATAAGCAATTTGATGATCGCGATCGCAAATGGTTAGCACCTGTTTAATTAACGCTGAACCATATCCCTTTTTCTGTTGAGTTGATTCTACACCCAAGATTCCTAAATACCAATGAGGATCGCGGGGATGAAAATGGCTCGTCTTTTCTAGTAAACTAGATATTTCATCTTGCTGCGACTGAGATACTGTTTGCAGGATAACTTCTATTAATAAATCTGTGTCCGGCTCAATCTGAGGAGGAAACCACACAGCTGCGCCAGAATAATTTTCGGCGTAGTAAATAGTTTGAGAGTTGAATGCCCGACTACCAAAAGTGCTTACGAAATCTGGAAAACTTTTTAAATATTGATGGGCTGAAGGATACATCCAGCGAACTAAAGGATCAGTACTAAAAGCCAGTACAATCGAATCAATTATTGGTTCTACATCTTGTTGGGTAGCTTTCCTAACAGTTAACGCAGTCATAATGTACCTCGTTTGTATCTATGACTAGATCCTAAAAATGAATCGTGAAAAACTAGAGATAAATGACTTATAGACACTTTGCAGGCTCGTAGATCTTCAAGAAGCTAACAAACCATATCTTAAAAACGTTTAACATGAACAAAGCTTATTCATATTAAACGTTTTTACCGTCGCTCTGGGTTTAAAGCTTCTTCCTTTTAGGAAGACTTTTCGTTAGCTTTTAGCTTTTAGCTTTAGATTGCTACCTGCGTAGCTAAGTAATCTAGCTGCTCAACGGCAAAAACCGAAGGTAGCTAATGGCTAATGGCTAATAGCTAGAATCACCGACCTTTCAAGGCGGTGAGCAGTCAAACTCTAATACCTATTTAGAATTGGTTACGATAAGGTATTTTACCTTTCTTTTTCTTCTTGCCTTTGTTTTTCTCGTAATCGATTTCCTTGAGTTTTTTCATGATCCGACTAAAATACTCCTCCATATATTCTTCGAGAGTAGTAGTTTCTTGAGGATCTAGACCAAAAGTTTCATATACTTCTTCCATTGGGGCATCTAAGGGTTGACCACTAGCTAATACTTCGGCAAAAGTCAGACGATCTGCCGTATTTTGTCCCCATTCACAGAAACGAGTAATACGGCGCATTAAACCCAACACGGTCAAAGAGACGCGAGATATTCTAGCAGTTTTACCCGACAAATTTTCGCAGAGGTTCATAATCTCATAAGCACCCCAAGCTTTTGTTCCCACAACTGGAAAAGTTTTCTTTTCAGTAGCAGGTACTGTCAAAGCCCGAACAGCGAATTTAGCGATGTCTTGAGTATTCATATAGGCAATAGGAGTAGTTTCTCCTGTTATCCAGACGACTTGCTCTTCAAGGATGGGAATTGCATACTGGGCAATCAAGCCTTGCATAAAGCCGCCGAGTTGCAGAACTGTGTAATTTAAACCAGATTCAGCCAAAAATAGTTCAGTACAACGCTTAATATCCATTAGAGGGACTTCTGGATGTTTTTCGGCATTCAAAATTGAGAAAAAGATATATCTGTCAACTCCCGCAGCTTTTGTAGCTTGAATCAAATTTACTTTTCCTTCCCAATCTACTTCCCTGACACTAAGATTATCGGTAATTCTGGCGGTAGCAGCATCTATAACAGCATCTACACCCTCTAAAGCTCTAGGAAGAGTTGATTTGTCACATAAATCACCTTTAATTAATTCTGCACCCCATTCTTTGAGGAAAGTCGCTTTGTTAGGGTTGCGGACTAAACAAAGTACTTCATGATTTTCGTCTAAAGCCTGGCGTGCTACCTGTCTACCTAACGTGCCAGTCGCACCCACTACCAATAATTTCATTTAAGGAATTTTGTAATATTTTTTAATGTTTCTCTAATAATATTATCAAAGAGTCTTTTGTTTGTTCATATTAATTGTAGAAAGGTTAGCTAATCGAATCTTAGACCAGACTTTCGAGAACTGCTCCCACTACTCGATGGTCTTGATCTGCCTTAAGCTTATTTAATGCAGTAATGGCATCAGGATGATTATATTTGCCTAGTGATTTGGCAACTTGAACTCTGATACGCCAAGATCGATCTTCTACTAAAGATAAAAGCGATTTTAATCCTTCTTCCTGTAATTCTGTTTTTGCTAAAAGACCTAGACAACTAATACAAGATTCTTTGACGGGCAAATCATCGCCTCTTAAACCAATAGCACAGACTTCCCAGAGTTCTTGAGGGCAATCTAAATCTGCTAAAGCGGCAATAATACTACGACGTACTAACCAATGATCGTCTTGCTCATACATTTGTCTGAGATGAGCAATAGCTTTTGCTCCAAAAAAGGATAAGGAATTGGCTGCTTCTGCCCTTACATTGGGATCGCTATCGAACTCCATCATTGTGAGTAATCCAGCAAAAGACTGGGAATTTCGTTTTTTGCCCAATCCCATTGCCACAAAAGAACGCACTAAAAATTCTCGATCATCGACATGGGCTAAAAGTAGTGGAGTAGCAATATCTACTTCGTAATGACGTAATTCTCTAATTCCTTTCATTCTCTGTTGCGGATCGGAATCTTCTAAAGCATTTTTGATTTGATCGATATCCATGAGCTGAAAATTAAATTACAACTTTACTTTACTTTACATTTTGGCTAACGATCAGCAGTCTTGAGGAAGATATATAGTTAAGTCCTTATCTTTTAGAATTAAAATGCTCAGTGAACAAGTCAAAGAATTAATTAAAAAGTCCCGTATTGTTAGCTTTGATAATTGGCAAGATTATCCACCAGAAGTAATTAAAATTTTTCAGCAAGCAGATGATGAGGGACGGTATCTGACAGATGAGGATATTAAACAGATAAAAACTTTGGTTCCTGGCTTATCTGACGGTTTGGCTCAGGGAAAAGTTTTACGAGATCATGTTGTGGACATCGTTTCCCAAGCAAGAGAAGTGGTTCTAGCTGCCAATCCGCAGATTACTGAACCTGGAGGAGGTCTGTATCCTCCGAGCCGAGCTGAGGCTTGTTGGCGCGACTTTTGGCATTTTATGCGCTGTATTAGCTATGGCATTAGCGGTCAGTCAGTAGATTATACTAGCGATCGCGGTTTAGGCTATATGGAACAACTTTATCAAGAACTAGCAGTTCCGTTAGACGCGATGGTTTTAGGTTTGGAACAATTAAAACTTTTTAGTCTGCAAAAATTTCCAGCAGATCGACAAAGTGACTTGGAACCATATTTTGAACGCTTAATTAATTCGATGCGCAATTTTGCTCCTACTGCTTAATTTCTGTAAGAAGTGACCAATAAAACTCATATTCATACATAAATATTTCATTCTGCATCGTTTTTCTGGTCAAAATATCCCCTAGGAGTAATCATCCAATTGGCATAGTTGCGGGTGTTAGTGTTGCCGATAATTACCGTAGTTAACATATCTATAGGCTGGTCTAACATTTTATCTAGAGTAGTGAGAATGACTTGTTCATCCTCGCGATAGGCTCCATGAACGATCGCTACTGGAGTATCTGGCTGACGATGCTGAGAAAATATTTCTTGAGCGATAATTATTTGTTGCTGGCGTTTTTGCGATCGCGGATTATAAAGAGCAGTAATAAAATCGCCACTGGCTGCTGCCGTTAATCGTTTTTCAATCACCTCCCAAGAGGTTAATAAATCACTCAGACTTATGGCGCAAAAGTCATGCATTAAAGGTGCACCGACTCGAGAAGCTGCTGATTGAAGGGCTGAGATACCAGGAAAAACTTGTACTTGGGGGGTCTTACCTTGCCATCCTGTTGCCTGTAATTCTTCTAATACTAAGCCTGCCATCCCATAAATACCACAGTCTCCAGAGGAAACTACTGCTACAGTTAAACCCCACTGGGCTAGTTCTATGGCTCGTTGAGCCCTTTGTTGCTCTTGGGTGATGGGGGAAGATTCAATTATTTGTCCTGGTCGATGTAATGATTTGATTAGATCGGTATATAGACTGTAACCGATTACAACATCTGCTTGGACAATAGCCGTTTGGGCAGCAGGGGTAATTTGTCCTAAGTTCCCAGGACCGATACCGACCAAGTATAACTTACCTGTCCGACCAATATACTCTAGATTAGATTGGGAAACTGCTACTGTCACAGCTCCTGGTTGACTGTCGGATTTAAATATTTGTTTTGATACTAGTAAAATATCTCCTACCAGAATGGCAGCAGCTTCCGCAACACTGGGTGTTCCAACTTCTTGGGCAACTACTTTTGATGGAGTGGGCACTTCAACTTGATTTAATTGGCTAGCATCAAAAGTTTTAAAAGCTAAATTACGGCGACGACATACTTCCAGAATTCCTGTTTCGTCAGCTTTGAGATCGATACTGGCAATTCCGGCGATCGCTTCAATAGACAAATGATAAGTTCTACAAGTTTCATCTATGGCTGTCTCAATTAACTGTCTGGATGTTCCTCGTTCGCAACCAACCCCTATCCATAATACTTTGGGATGCCATTGTACCTCAGGAAAATCTGAGCGAGGTGCAAATTTTTTTTTCGTATGGCTAATCCAAATTCGAGCTTGGGGACTAACATTTTTTAGTTGAGAGTCATTTGTTAACTGGTTTTCAGCAGCAGTACTTTTGGTTAAAGTTCGTTGCGATTCAGAACAGTTGAAATTAAATGGATGTTTTTCAGGTAGATGTTCTTGCCATAAAGTTGAACCAGATTCTTGAATTACCTGGACAGATTCTTGTCTAGCGATCGCTGACATTACTCCTAACCAATCACCCGAACCTTTGCGCCAACCATAAGTAAATCCCAAAACATCAATAGCAGGTAATGATAAGTTATGAGATGCTCCCGTAATAATTGCGGTTGCGCCAATTTGACTAGCTACTAACTGAGCAAGTAAATCAGCTTTACCCTGATGTCCACTACAAAGGCTAATTACATAGTCACCTTGAGCATCAATTACCACTACAGCAGGGTCTTGCGACTTATTTTGCAGCAGGGGTGCAATCAACCTCACTACTGCACCTGTAGCTAGACAAAAGATCAAAGCTCGATTTTTTGTCCAAATAGATTCTAGATGTTGTTTAAGTGAACTGTCGTAGTGTTGAGAATTTTCTTGCTGCTCTACCGAGGAAGGCAACCATAATTGAATCTCAGCGTTTTGAGATAGAGGCTTAAGAACTTGCGCTGCTTGGGTATGAGTTGCGATCGCTGCAAGAGGAGAAAACTGGTTAAAACAAGAATTATCCAAAATGCTGCTTTCCTTAGGGTGAACCAATAAGTATAAACACTATAACAATCTTGCTAATTGAGCAAATGAATCTACTCCAACTTGCAGATTTTATTCAAGAGCTATATTCAACTCTAAAATTAACGACTTCCCCCACCAACTCTAAGGAGAAACAAGGAGGATTTAACTTGTCGTAAATAGCTTTCATTCTGAGCAGTTTTAGGCTCAAGTTTTCCTTGAGAAATTGCACCATCAACTAATGTCGTGGCATCAATTTTACCCAAATGAACTGCTTGTAGAAAAGTGGCATAACCAGGAATTCCTTCACTAGCTAGGCGACCCTGATAACCTTGAAACACAAGATTGGAAGGGGTTACTTCAGTTGCTATTCCTGGGGCAGCAAGTAGAACTAATAAAGATGTAAAACTACCAAATAAAACTTTTTTCATGACTCTACTATTTTAAATTTTATATATAGTTAATGCTATAAACTAATAATCCAAGAAAAAAGATGAGCAACTAGATTGAAATATAATTTGCTATATTTCTCAATATATTAGTTGGCATTATCTAAGTTTTTCTGATTTAAAAATTATCATTAATATTCAGGTAAATCTAGCCTGAATATTAAAATTAGTCATAAATTCACTGATTATTATCTATTTGGTAAATTATTTATTTCAATTTGTTTTAGAAGTCAAATCATCTTTACTTTAAATTAATCAATTAAATTACTAAGTAGGTGGGTGTAATTAAATAATAAAATGCCTACGGCAGGGGAATAGGGAACAGGGAATAGGGAATAGAGAAACAGCTTAATAGTATGGGTTTATAAATTATTCTGCTTACCTACTTAACTTGGATACAATTGAACGAGAAAAAATAGATAAGATATCACAATACTTCTAGCAAATTTAATTTTCCTAATTCTCCCAAGAAACAGATTAATTTTCAATTTAAACGTTTTAACAAAGCTAACGGCTAAGAGCTAATAGCTAACCGAAAAGCGGTTTAATCCTAACCTTTAACTTAGATGATTTTTTAAACAGTTACTTATAAGAAAGGAGTCTAGTGTTACTAAACTCCCACCAATAATTAATATGCTTAATTCTCTGATAGTCTTAAGCAGCAGTAGTTGATAATGTAGCTTCTTTTAGCTGTTGGGCTTTGTCAGTTTTTTCCCAAGGCAAATCTAAATCGGTTCTGCCGAAGTGTCCGTATGCAGCTACATCCTGATAAAAACGACCGCTTCTTTCTTGAGGTAAATTCCTTAGATTGAGAGTCTGGATAATACCCGCGGGACGCAATTCAAAGTATTGCTGAACTAGTTCTAACAACTTTTCTTCGGCAATCTTAGCAGTGTTAAAAGTTTCTACAAAAATACTCACTGGTTTTGCCACACCAATGGCATAACTAACTTGTACTTCACATTTATCTGCTAATCCAGCTGCTACTATATTGTTAGCAACATAACGGCAGGCATATGAGGCACTACGATCTACTTTAGTGGGATCTTTTCCAGAAAAAGCACCACCACCATGACGTGAATAACCACCATAAGTATCAACAATAATTTTGCGACCCGTCAGACCAGAATCACCTTGAGGACCACCAACTACAAACTTACCTGTAGGATTCACGAGAAAACGTGTTTTATCATCAGGTTTTAACTCTAAATCAGCAAATATTGGTTGAACTACTGCTGACCAGAGATCGTCTTTGATTTTTTTCTGCACAGAACTACCTTCAGATAGATCGCCGATGGTTTCAGTATGCTGAGTAGAGATTAAAATAGTGTCAATTCCCACAGGTTTGCCATCTTCATATTGAACCGAAACCTGAGTTTTACCATCAGGACGAAGATAGTCTAAATTTCCTTGCTTACGTACAAATGCCAAACGACGAGACATACGGTGAGCCAAACTAATGGGCATGGGCATCAATTCAGGAGTTTCATTGCAAGCAAACCCGAACATAATTCCCTGATCGCCAGCCCCAATTTGATCTAGCTCATGATCGCTCATATTTTCCCGTTGCTCTTGAGCAGAGGTTACTCCCTGAGAAATATCTGGGGATTGTTCATCTAGAGCAATTAATATAGAACAACTATTAGCCGAGAACCCATTTTCTGCATGAGTATAGCCAATTTCAGCAATTTTTTCTCTGACTAAATCTACATAATTGACCTGAGCTTTAGTAGTAATTTCTCCCGTGACTAAAACTAAGCCGGTATTTACTACCACCTCTGCCGCAACGCGACTTAAAGGGTCTTGGGATAATAAAGCATCTAAAATAGTGTCGGAAATTTGATCACAAATTTTATCGGGATGACCTTCTGTGACTGATTCGGAGGTAAATAAGTAGTTGCGAGACAATTCAGTATAACCCTCTATGAAATGTTATGATGATGCTGGAGTTGATCCCAACATCCGAGATTAAGCTACATAATACAGTTTTAATTTGAGGATGACAAAGTTTGAATTTCTGAAAGATTAGAAATTTGAATATTTGCTTGAGATAATTCCAGATTTCCGTGACGACAAACCGCGATCGTCCCGGCGGCATTTGCCGATATCCCCAAAGCAATGTCTACTTGAGAATCTCCAACCATAAGGGTTTGACTAGGACTAACCTCTAGTGCTTGGCAAGCTTCTATAAACAGTCTGGGATCTGGCTTAGTAATTTCATCGTCTACTCCCATATTTAGCTTGATGTAGTCCTCAAGCTGATGATTGACTACAAAGTTTGTCACTTCCTCCGTTGAATCTGCAGATAGAATTCCCAATTTTAAACCTTTACTAGCTAAAAATTCAAGTGTTGCTCTCACTTCAGGAAATAATGGGGCAGATTCAGGATTTTTAATCAAATATTTGGATTCTGATACTTCTCTAAACGCCTCTTGAGCAATTTGTTTCGCCTCGAACCAGCTTCGTCCTGTCTCAGCAATGTAAGCTGCGGCCGCAATTTCATTTTCCTGTCGGCTACCAACTGCTAACAAACCTGTAGGATCTAAGGCATTGTCCTGAATGCCAAATGACATCAGCAAAGGCTCTCCCACCCCTGGAATCTGAGCATCAATTATACGGGCTCTTCTAATACCTACTTCTCGCCAAAAAACTAAAGAATTTTCTAAAGTACCATCTTTATCAAAAATAATGGCAGATATGTCTTCAAATTTTAGATCTTGGCAAGCGATCGCGATCGACAAGGGCTTTCTCCTATGATAAACAGTTAATAAAAAAGAGAGGAAAATAATCCTCTCTAAATACTATTTTGCAACTAATCACAATAAAACTTATTCTTCTGCCGCAGCACCTACCATCTCTCCTTCAGAATCTTCGGTAGAATCCACTGCTACTGTTTCCTCTGTAGTTTCGTCTACTGTTTCCTCTGTAGTTTCGTCTACTGTTTCCTCTGTAGTTTCGTCTACTGTTTCCTCTGTAGTTTCGTCTACTGTTTCCTCTGTAGTTTCGTCTACTGTTTCCTCTGTAGTTTCGTCTACTGTTTCCTCTACATCTTCTGTATCTGTAGTCTCATTTACTACTGTCTCCTCGGCATCTTCTGCTACAACAGGCTCTTCCGATGCTGAGGGAATCTCTTCTTCTAGAGTAATTCCTTCCGCTTCAGCCAATAGTTTCTGGCGATACTTTTCAGCCATTTCTTCGGCTTTTTCAAATACTATCTCTCTATTTTTGAGCATATCACCAGGTTCTGGCTCTAGCTGCTTAGTGGAAAGAGATATACGACCTCTTTCGGCATCTAGGTCGATAATCATTACTTTTAGCTCATCATTCACACCAAATACGCTGTGGGGAGTATCGATATGATCGTGAGATATCTCGGAAATATGAAGTAATCCGCTAACCCCACCAATGTCAATAAATGCACCATAAGGCTTGATACCACGCACAGAACCTTTGACGACCTGACCTACTTCTAAGCCATTCATCTTACGCTCTACTAAGGCTCGACGATGACTAAGAACTAATCGATTACGTTCTTCATCTACTTCTAAAAATTTGAGTGGTAAATCTTCCCCTACTAAATCTTCTTTGGTTTCCCTCGCGCTGATGTGAGAACCAGGAATAAAGCCTCTTAACCCTTCAATTCTAACTAACGCACCACCACGATTAGTGGCAAATACATTGGAGCGCACCGTGGCATCTTCTTGCTGTAGTTGTCTAACCCGTTCCCAGGCACGCATATACTCAATACGTCTTATAGAAAGGGTTAGCTGTCCATCTTCATTTTCATCAGTTAAAATGAAAAACTCTCTGGTTTCATCTGCTTGAAGTACTTCGCTAGGGTTGTCAACGCGGTTAATTGACATTTCCTGAATCGGAATATAAGCAGCTGTTTTAGCACCAATGTCAATCAGAGCTCCCCTTGGTTCCATACTAAAAACTGTTCCCGCTACTATATCCCCAGGACTGAAGTGATAGTCATATTTATCAAGGAGAGCTGCGAAATCTTCGTGAGTGAAACCAATATCTTGAGTACTGTTTGCTTGCTGATTGACCATATGGGTTAGATGTCCTTGTTGTATTTTCTTATATTTTTGATTGATGAGCCTCCTGCTTGATGTACACTCACCTGATTATTGTGCAGCCTACACCTACATTCACTTAGTTTTCAGATACCGAAAATGAATTTAAGGTATGACCTTTAAAAAGTAGTTGCAAATGAAATACATTTGCTTGTCGGCAAGATGGCATTATATCATTCTAACTTTTTATTGGGTTAACTGTAACTTTTTTTTATGATTCTTGGTTGCTTTTGGTACCGAAAAAGTCGCCTAAAAAATTGAGTTTAGTTGGTATTTTATCGTGATGTTTGTTTTACTGATGTCATTACTGTTTCGCCACTTACAGACTATCGTATTACCACCTAAAAAACTAGCTGCTCAATTCTATGAAATACAGTCAATAATCTGAGGAGATGAAGTTGGGTTTTCCCCATCTTGCCAGATTAAATCTTGCGCTTGAGAATTTTCACTTTGAAGTAGATTTAAAGTTTCAATAAAGTCTTTAATTCCCTGAAATTTTCGGTAAACTGAAGCGAAGCGAATGTAAGCCACTTCATTCTCGTGACGCAAGTTGTTCAAAACCAGTTCTCCGATGTCCCTGCTGTGGAACTCTTTACCTGAATTTTGTTGGAGTTTAGCTTCAATGTCATCAACAATTGTTTCAATTTTTTGATATGATACTGTGGTCTTTTCACAAGCTCGTACTATTCCTCGAATAAGCTTAGAACGGTCAAAAGACTCTCTACTACTATCTCTCTTGATTACTGTAATGGGAACAAACTCAATTCTCTCGTAGGTGGTAAAACGTTGTTTACAGTTGAGACACTCTCTACGACGACGAATACTCTGCCCACTTTCTGTAGAACGAGACTCTAAAACTCGACTTTCTGTGTGCTGGCAATTCGGACAATGCATGAATCTAATAATTAATGTTTGTGATCAATGGGCTACATGATAATCAATATAAACGACAAATCTGAGCCATTTCCCATATCATAATCTGTCTTGTAACAGACTATGAGGGAAAAAGACTCAGAAAAGAAAAAATCTTCAAAATGCTTAACTCTAAGCTACTTAAAATTTAATTACTTTTCAATACGGGGAGGTTCACGGAAGGCGATCGCAAAAAAGAGAACTGCGAGTGCCATAGTCAAAACTAAAATGTATGCAACAGCTTCCATATTTAAATTCCTAAAATGCCTTTACTTGTTATTCTACCAACAAAATTACTATTCTTCAGAATTCTCTCAACTGATTAAAATCTTAGCCAGAAGGAAGATGATAAAAAATAAAAACTATTATACATTTACCATCTTCCCTCTTCAAATTATGCTTTAAAACAGCTTAGAGAAATTTCTAGGCTTCTTGTTGGGAACGAGTAGATTTATCACCCACTTTTTGATAGAAGCCCCATTCTACTTGCTCCTCTTCTAGTTCAGGGTCAACACCAGCAAATACATCTCTGTACAAAGTACGAGAACCATGCCAAATATGACCAAAGAAGAATAATAGAGCGAAACAAGCGTGACCGAAAGTGAACCAACCTCGAGGACTAGTACGGAATACACCGTCAGAGTCTAAAGTTTCTGTGTCAAACGAGAAAGCTTCACCTAGTTGCGCTTTACGAGCATATTTTTTGACAGTTGGTGCATCGTTAAATGTCTGACCATCTAAAGCACCACCATAGAAGCTGACGTTAACTCCACTTTGTTCTACACTCAGTTTAGATTCTGCACGACGGAAAGGTATATCGGCTCTGACAACTCCATCTGCATCTGTCAAAATAACAGGGAAGGTTTCAAAGAAGTTAGGCATACGACGAGCCTCCAGTTCACGACCTTCACTATCAGTGAATACAGCGTGTCCTAACCACTCTTGGGCAATACCATCACCACTATCCATTGCGCCGGTACGGAATAAACCTCCCTTAGCGGGACTATTTCCTACATAGTCGTAGAAGGCAAGTTTCTCAGGAATTCTTGACCAAGCTTCGGAGCGAGTTAAGCCATCATCCATGCTGGTTTCAACACGTCGTTCCATTTCCTGTTTAAAGTACCCCGAATCCCACTGATAACGAGTAGGTCCAAACAATTCGATAGGAGTAGTGGCATTACCGTACCACATAGTTCCTGTCACCACGAATGCCGCGAAGAATACTGCCGCAATACTACTGGAGAGAACTGTTTCAATATTACCCATCCTGAGAGCCTTATATAGTCTTTCTGGAGGACGAACACTGAGATGAAATAAACCAGCAATAATTCCGACCACACCAGCAGCAATGTGGTGCGCTACAACACCGCCAGGGTTAAAGGGATTAAACCCTGATGGACCCCATTCAGGAGCCACTGGTTGGACATGACCAGTCACACCAAATGCGTCTGATACCCACATTCCTGGTCCCCACAAACCTGTGAGGTGAAATGCTCCAAAACCGAAACAAAGAAGACCAGACAAGAACAAATGAATACCAAACATTTTGGGTAAATCCAAAGCTGTCTGACCAGTACGAGGATCTACAAATAAATCTAGATCCCAGTACACCCAATGCCAAACTGCTGCCAAGAACAGCAACCCGGATAATACGATATGCGCGATCGCAACACCTTCAAAAGACCAAAAACCGGGATTTAGTCCAGTTTCACCAGTAACACTCCAGCCACCCCAAGATGTATCTACACCTAAACGAGCCATAAAAGGCAAGACGAACATACCCTGCCGCCACATGGGGTTAAGTACAGAATCGCTGGGATCAAAAGTTGCCAACTCAAATAGAGCCATAGACCCCGCCCACCCTGCTACTAAAGCGGTGTGCATTAGATGAACTGATATAAGCCTTCCTGGGTCATTCAGGACGACTGTGTGAACTCGATACCAAGGTAGTCCCATAGACTACGCTCCTCCTATTCATTAAATAATTTGTCTAGTTGAACCAGATATTTCTGGCTTACGCAAATGCTATAGGTTTAATTAGAGCATCAACGTTGACTGTTATTTTGTAATCTGTATTTATGCCTCAAACCTTGTGGTTGACCAGGAAATCCTGAAACTAACCAACAAAAAAATGAGCTTATTCAAGCATCCCTTGAAATTACTATTATTTAAAGAAGTGTAACTATTGTTAGAACCTATTGCAAGATTTATCGATAGTTATCGACAAAAGTTAACTTATATGACAAAGATGAGGATAAATTAATTCTGAGTTGTTTGGTTTCTAATTTATTCAGACGAGTTGAAAATTGATTCGGAACGAGTCAAAACTTCGATTACTTGTTCAGCACTAATTAAACGCTTGAGTACAACTTGACCAATACTAGAAGATATATTTTGAGTTTTTGTATGAGGTTGAACCTCAACCATCAGCACAGCATCTTCTACAGCATGAAGCCATAAAGTTTCTCCTTGCTGTTTAGTGCCACAATTGAGTCGTTTGATTTTTGGTTTGCGTCCCCAACTATTTTGATCCCAAAGTCCTCCGAATTCCCATACTCTACCATATGTCCAGCCATCACTCAGAAAGAAATATTTCACCGTGTCAATCTCCAAGTGTCTTTCTTAAATTTTGGGATCTAGTTCTAAGAATTCTCTTCAGGAAAAGTTTCGTTAAACTCTTCAATTAATTCGTCTAATTCTTCTAATGCTTGGTCTACATCTATTCTCAGAGTTCCTAAATTAGGTCTTTCCAGTAATTCCACTAGAGAATCTCTTTTTGAGGCTATCTGAGTAATTCTCGCTTTAATATCAACTTGATCCATAATTTATTTAATTCGAGTATCCAATAGCTCTAGAATAGACAATATTGACAAATTTAAACAATTTTTTATTATGTTGCGTAAAATACCATTGGCGGCTGTAGGCTTAACTGTTGGAGGAATTCTAACTGCTGTTGGTTTTTATGCCTATGCTGTCGGCATGAACACTCTTAATTTAGCGGGTTTCTTTTATGGAATTCCTTTGTTATTAGGTGGTTTGGCTCTCAAGGCTGCCGAATTAAAGCCAGTACCTTATACTACTGAAACTACTCCTGAAGTTGAAAAACTGCGATCGCAGGCTACTCCAACCCAAGAACAGTTACGGAAAGATGTGACTCGCTATCGCTATGGACAGGAAGCACATTTAGACGAATCCTTAGAGAAATTAGGTTTAAGTCCTTCAGATGCAGACAGACCAGAGTTAGTTGGTATTCAAGAGCAATCTAGAGATGGTGCTTACACTTTATTGATGGAATTTGATTCACCATTTTTCTCCCTAGAACAATGGCAAGAAAGACGAGAAAAAATTGAGAAGTTTTTTGGCCCCGACATAATTGCTGAAATTACCCAACCTCAAAAATCTAAAATTGACTTGGCCTTAAAGTCAGTAATCAGTAATCAGTAATCAGTAATCAGTAATCAGTAATCAGTAATCAGTAATCAGTAATCAGTAGAGCCTTAGCTAATATATCCTTGATCTGTTGCTAAGTTTCCCTGTTGTGCTGCACTAACAGCAAGGCGATCGCATCTTTCATTTTCGGGGATTCCGGCATGACCTTTTACCCAAACAAATTCAACATCGTGGATTTGACAGAGTTCTAGTAATTGTTGCCACAGATCGGGATTTTTAGCCATTTCTTTTTTATTTCTTTTCCAACCGTTGGCTTGCCATTTTTTAGCCCAGCCTTTGACTATGGCATCGACAATATACTTAGAGTCGCTGTGAAGTTTTACCTTGGACTTATGTTCCAAGGATTTTAAGGCAGTGATCGCTCCCATCATTTCCATGCGATTATTGGTAGTGAGTTGATACCCACCAGAAATTTCCTGTCGTCGATCTCCAAAGATGAGTACTGCACCATATCCCCCCGCACCAGGATTGCCAGTGCAAGCACCATCTGTATAGATAATCACTTCTTCCTTAGGATGGGATAATTGCGAGTTGCTAACCAGATTTGTCTTGGGAGCGTCCGTCGATTTCGATTTGAGGGATTGGATAAAATTTAACACCTCAGGCAACAATGATTCGGAAATAGTCTCAATTTCGTCTAAAATTTTGTTTTTGTAATCCATTGCCAACCTTAACTAATCAATTTACGCCTTTATTAAGATGACACAAATCCACAAAATACATTTTATTCACAGCATTTCAAGCTGTTGATTAAATTTCATTCAGAGCAGTACTGTTCTTTTTGAGACAGAAAATTTATCCCAGTTAATTTTAGAAATTAATTTAACAAATGTAAGTTTTCTACACGCTAATAATCTTTAGGGTTGGAATTAGCAGTAATCTATAATCATCAGAAAAATCAAATGTGATCAAAATATTTAGGGTGAGAAATGCTTAATAAAATCTTATATGCAGATTCTGGTGCCGATAATGCTCAAGATATGCTCAAAATTTTGCTTGAGCTTCCTGCCACCAAAAACACTCAATTATCAATCCTACGTGTTGTATCACCCAAAACCACCAAAGAAACAGAAGAGGTCAAAGAAGCTGCACAATCGAATATTGATGACCTGGTAACTAAATTGGGAATAGACAAAGACAAAGTAAGTTATATAGTTGAAGAAGGAGACACTAAAACCACAGTGTTAAAAGTTGCTCAAGATACTGATGCTGACTTAATTATCATGGGCTCAAGAGGTTTAGGTAAACTACAGTCTATTTTGAGTAATTCTGTGAGCCAGTATGTATTTCAATTAACTGATCGTTCCATGCTGCTGATCAAAGACGATATCTACGTCAAAAAGCTGAAACGAGTTATGGTGGCGATCGACAAGTCTCCCTCTGCTCAATATGCTTTGGATGAAGCTTTGTCTTTACTTCAAGGATATTCAGATGCGGAAATATTCTTAACTCGTGTCAACCCTGATTTAGATCCCAATCTAGCTCTATCGAAAGAAGATATAGAAAATAATCCCATTCTGGCACCAGCGATCGCCAAAGTGAAAAGAATGGGTCTTGACTATCAATGTCTGCTATCAGGTGGTAGACCGGCACAAAAGATTTGTAGCTTAGCTGAAGCGAGAAATATTGATTTATTAATTTTGGGTTCTCCTGAACGTCGCCCTTCGATCGCCAAGAATTTACCTGATATAGATCGTCTGTTGGGTAGTTCCTTGTCTGATTATATTCGGATCAAAGCTCCCTGTCCTGTTCTTTTGGCAAGACAAGAAGTATAGGGGACATCTCAGTTTTACTGAGGATAAGCTAATATCATCTTACGCTTTTGCCCGTTAATTGAACAAATTAGCGGGTTTTATGTTGAATTGCGATAAAGATCGTCACAGTATAATGCCCAACCTATACCTAAAATCCCTGTTACCCCTCCCGCGATCAAGCCAGCAATTAACCAACCCAGAGAACCTAAAATAGCGATCAAATTATTAATATTTTTAGTAATTACTTTAGAAATAATAAAGGTGGTAATAAGGCTAACTAAAGTAATAGATAATAAATCTTGCAAGAAAGATAGAACACCTTTTTGACTAATTTTTTCATCAAAATAAGTATCCCAAACCATCAAAAACATTACTACATTAGCAAATGTCAAGAAAATATTTTTACTGTTTTCTATATTTAAAGTAGGTGTAGATGTTACTATAGCGTTACCGATAACTGCCGCCAAAACTACTATTAAAACTCGCTTTCTTTTATTATTTAACTTGCCCACAAGTTGTCTAATTTTAGATATTGATTTATTGAATTAAATATGGACTGTGCAGCTTATAACCAATGGCGAGGATAAGAACGCTCTGGCATGAGATTATTGAAACCTAAGGTGCAAAATAACAAAATAATTGAACCGGCCAACACTGGGGTCAATAAAAAACTCAAATCAGCCTCGCTCATCACTCCTACTAAAGCTACAGCACCTCCAGGAGGATGTAAAGTTTTAGTTAACTGCATCACTTTAATTGCGGTCGCCACTGATAAAGCCATCACCCAAGCTTCTGAACCAAAAAGATAGACCATCAGTATACTGACAATTCCACCAATCAAATTGCCAAAGATCAAATTTCGCGGTTGAGCTAAAGGACTATTGGGAACTGCAAATACCAAAACAGCAGCAGCTCCAAAAGGAGCAGCAATTAAAGGATAGTCGGAAACAATACTAAGATATGCTAATGCACCAATCCCAATAAAACTACCTAGATATGAAAATACAATTTGAGCAAGTGAAAACCGAGGTTGATAAGTAGAGCTTCCATGAATACTGGCAAAATATTGGGTTAATCTCCGCCAGAGACTTTTCCAACTTTTCTGACTAAATTTAGTTTTGCTAGGAGAATTTTTAAGCCGTTCTAATTCTCTGGTTAATAAATCTATTTGTTCCTGCTGATGCTTAAATATATCTTCGTATAATTCTAGTTTTTGTTCCACTTGGTGCGATTCTATTAAATCGGTCGCATCAGGTACTGACGGCCCCTGTTCTGCGGAATTTTCAATTTGAGTATTATTCATGACCAATTGCTCAAAATAACTCTTTTACTTACAAAATTAGCGATAATAGTATGATTTCTGTATAAGAACATACTTTCTATTATATTAGTTTAAATTGAGCGAAAACAATACAAATGCACTTATTTCAACTTATCAATGCAATTTATGAATCATTAAAATATTTATTAAATAATACAATATTACTTAATACTAAATTGAATAGCTTTGACTACACATTGATCGTAGGGGCGCATTGCCATGCGCCCCTACACAAACGATCTGTTGTCTTTTAAATTTAAAACGGTATAAGATATGTTTTGATATGTCAATCGTTTTAAGTGCAATTTTAAAGATTGATTGACAACAAATTGAATACCAATTTTCAGTCTAAAGCGTAACTGTTCATAGTCTATTTTGTCGAGCAAAACTCGACCAATCTGTGGAATCTAATCCCGAAAGAAAATAAAAATTCCCTACCCGAAGGCAAGGAATTTATTGCTTAACTACCTGATATGTCGTAACTGTTGCTAGCCAAACTTACCAGCAGTAGAAGCAATTAAGAACGCCGCATAGGTCAGAATATAGCCAACTGTAAAGTGAGCTAAACCAACTACACGAGCTTGAACGATTGAAAGAGCAACCGGCTTGTCTTTCCAGCGAACTAAGTTAGCTAGAGGAGTACGCTCGTGCGCCCAAACAATAGTTTCGATCAACTCTTGCCAATAACCACGCCAAGAGATGAGGAACATGAAACCAGTTGCCCAAACTAGGTGTCCGAAGAGGAACATCCAGGCCCAAACAGAAAGGTTGTTTACACCGTAGGGGTTGTAACCATTGATTAGTTGAGCAGAGTTTGCCCAGAGATAATCCCGGAACCAACCCATCAAGTAAGTAGAGTTTTCGTTGAACGTAGCAACGTTACCCTGCCATATACCAAGATGTTTCCAATGCCAGTAGAACGTCAACCATCCCAGGGTGTTGAGCATCCAGAACATGGCAAGGTAAAAGGCATCCCATGCAGAGATATCACAAGTACCGCCACGGCCAGGACCATCACAAGGGAAGGCAAAACCGAAGTCTTTCTTGTCGGGCATTAGTTTTGAACCACGAGCATCTAAAGCACCCTTAACTAGGATAAGAACTGTGGTATGTAAACCTAGAGCGATCGCATGGTGAACCAAAAAGTCGCCAGGACCAATGGTCAAGAAGAGGGAATTAGTACCACTATTAATCGCATCTAACCATCCAGAAAGCCAAACTGCACCGTGATTTGGCCAAGCAGTTGCAGCTAGACTGTCAGGATTGGAAAGCAAAGTATCAAATCCATATAGCACTTTACCGTGAGCTGCCTGAATCCATTGAGCAAAAACTGGTTCGATGAGAATTTGCTTTTCAGGAGTACCAAAAGCAACTACTACATCATTGTGAACATACAGACTCAAGGTATGGAAACCTAGGAAGAGTGAAACCCAACTTAAGTGGGAAATAATCGCTTCTTTGTGTTCTAGTACCCGATACAATACGTTATTTTTATTAGCTTCAGGGTCGTAATCTCTTACGAGGAAGATTGCACCGTGAGCAAACGCACCGACCATCAGGAACCCAGCAATATATTGGTGATGGGTATACAGAGCAGCTTGAGTCGTATAGCTCTTAGCAATAAACGCATAAGAAGGCATCGAATACATATGCTGAGCCACTAAGGAGGTAATTACACCTAAACAAGCCAAGTGCCAACCTAATTGGAAGTGCAGAGAATTGTTATAAGTGTCATATATTCCTTTATGACCTTCACCTAACATTCCACCAAAGGGAGTACCTTCAGGAGGTCTGTGAGCTGCCATAATCGTTTTCATATCGTGACCAATACCGAAGTTAGTACGGTACATATGACCAGCAATGATAAAGATTACGGCGATCGCTAAGTGGTGATGAGCAATATCTGTCAGCCAGAGAGACTCAGTTTGAGGATGGAAACCGCCTAGGAAAGTCAAGATAGCTGTTCCTGCTCCCTCAGAAGTACCAAATACATGACCAGCAGTATCAGGATTCTGAGCATAAACACCCCAGTTAAGGCTAAAGAAAGGTCCTAAACCTGCGGGATGGGGAGGAGTAGACAGGAAGTTATCCCAACCTACATGCTGTCCACGAGATTCGGGGATAGCAACATGAACTAGGTGTCCAGTCCAAGCCAATGAACTAACCCCAAACAAGCCAGCTAAATGGTGATTGAGACGAGACTCAGCATTCTTAAACCAAGCCAAGCTAGGACGGAACTTAGGTTGCAAGTGTAACCAACCAGCAAACAAAAATAGAGAGGAAAGAATCAATAAGAAGATCGATCCTTGGTAAAGCTCTTGGTTGGTTGTCATCCCAATGGTATAAAACCAATGGTATACCCCAGAGTAGGCAATATTTACGGGGCTAGAAGCACCACCCTGAGTAAAAGCATCGATCGCACCTTTACCAAAGTGGGGATCCCAAATCGCATGTGCGATTGGGCTTATGTTTAAAGGATCTTTTATCCACTGTTCAAAGTTACCTTGCCAAGCTACGTGGAACAGGGTACCAGAAGTCCACAAAAAGATGATTGCTATATGACCAAAATGAGAGGCGAAAATCTTTTGATACAGATTTTCTTCAGTCATACCATCATGCAGCTCAAAGTCATGAGCAGTGGCAATTCCGTACCAAATCCGACGAGTAGTCGGATCTTGTGCGAGATCCTGGCTAAATTTCGGGAATTTAGTTGCCATAGGTTATGGGTAGAATTCTCCTGTAGGGTGAAAAATGAGGCTAATATTGCTATTATTTACTACTCATTTTTGGCTTTTTGTTACCACCTTCAATATTAAATATTACTGGGCGGTAATTTTATTAAAACACGGCTGCTAAATGAGTCCACTGACTCAGTCATTTACCGCTGAGTTTTCTTCGCGAATACTAATCTTGAACAGAGGTTCAAGGTTATGGTTATACTAGCCAATCTCACAAGACAGATTCAACTATTTAAGCTTTAACCATCTTGAGAGACTGGCAGAACTTCTAAGTACATCTACAACGAAAGCGTCCTTGCTAAGAAGAATGCCCAAGTGGTAACAATTCCTCCTAAAAGGTAGTGAGCTACACCCACTGCGCGACCTTGAGTAATACTTAAAGCACGAGGTTGAATAGCTGGAGCTACTTTTAACTTATTATGAGCCCAAACAATTGACTCAATAAGTTCTTGCCAATAGCCACGTCCACTGAAGAGGAACATCAAGCTAAACGCAAAGATAAAGTGACCGGCTAAGAACATAATGCCGTAAGCAGATAGGGCTGAACCATAACTATTAATTACTTGAGAAGCTTGCGCCCACAAGAAATCACGTAACCAACCATTGATACAAATTGCACTCTGGGCAAAGTTACCAGCAGTTATATGGGACACCGTACCATCTGGAGAAACTGTTCCCCATACATCCGACTGCATCTTCCAACTAAAGTGGAAAATCACCACAGAGATGGAATTATACATCCAGAACAAGCCGAGGAATACGTGATCCCAGCCTGATACTTGACAAGTACCACCACGACCAGGACCATCGCAAGGGAAGCGGAAGCCGAGGTTTCCTTTATCTGGAATAAGGCGAGAACTACGAGCGTAGAGAACACCTTTCAACAGAATTAATACAGTTACATGGATTGTAAATGCGTGGATATGGTGAACCATAAAGTCAGCAGTACCTAAAGCAATAGGCATCATTGCCACCTTGCCTCCAACCGCTACTACACCACCACCAAAAGCATGGCTGACTGGCTCTAAAGCTGTTGGAGCAGTATTGCCGGGAGCAAGAGTATGGATATTTTGGATCCACTGAGCAAAGATGGGCTGTAGCTGAATTGCTGTATCGGAGAACATATCTTGGGGACGACCCAAAGCTCTCATGGTGTCGTTATGGATATACAATCCAAAGCTATGAAAGCCGAGGAATATACATACCCAGTTCAGGTGAGAGATAATCGCATCGCGAACACGAAGCACACGGTCGATCACATTATCAACATTCTTTGCCGGGTCATAGTCACGCACCATATAGATAGCACCGTGCGCTCCAGCACCAACAATCAGAAATCCACCAATCCACATGTGATGAGTGAATAACGATATTTGAGTACCATAGTCAATCGCTTGATATGGATAAGGAGGCATCGCATACATATGCTGGGCAACAATAATTGTCAGAGAACCAAGCAGAGCCAGGTTAACTGCCAATTGAGCATGCCAAGAAGTTGTCAGAACTTCATAAAGACCTTGGTGCCCTTTACCACCAAACAGCAAAGGATCGCCTTGATGACCGTCAAGAATTTCTTTCATGCTGTGACCAATACCGTAGTTGGTACGGTACATATGACCAGCAATAATAAACAGTACAGCGATCGCTAAGTGATGGTGAGCTGTGTCAGACAACCATAATCCACCTGTTACTGGATTCAAACCACCTTTGAAGGTCAAGAAGTCAGAATATACACCCCAGTTCAAGGTGAAAAATGGTCTTAACCCTTCGGCAAAACTAGGATATAGCTCAGCCATTTTACTACCACCATTCAAAATAAATTCATGGGGTAGAGGGATATCTGCTGGAGCTACTCCTGCATCTAAAAGTTTGTTGATTGGCAATGATACGTGAATTTGGTGTCCAGCCCAACCCAAAGAACCTAAGCCTAATAAACCAGCCAAATGGTGGTTCATCATTGATTCCACGTTCTGGAACCATTCCAATTTAGGAGCTTTTTTGTGGTAGTGGAACCAACCCGCAAAGATCATCAGGGCAGCCATCACTAATCCACCAATAGCAGTGCAGTATAGCTGGTAACTATTGGTGAATCCAGAAGCTCTCCACAAATAGAAGAAACCAGAAGTAATCTGAATTCCGTGGAAGCCACCGCCCACATCGCCATTTAAAATTCCTTGACCAACGATTGGCCATACTACTTGCGCGCTAGGCTTGATCGCTGTGGGATCACTTAACCAAGCTTCATAGTTGGAAAAACGGGCTCCGTGGAAATACATTCCGCTTAACCAAACAAAAACCACCGCTAGGTGACCAAAGTGCGCGCTAAATATTTTTCGCGAAATATCTTCTAAGTCACTGGTATGACTGTCAAAATCATGAGCATCAGCGTGAAGATTCCAAATCCAGGTGGTAGTCTTAGGACCTCTGGCTAAAGTTCGGTCAAAGTGACCTGGCTTTCCCCACTTCTCGAAAGAAGTAGGAACTGGATCTACATCAACTGTTACCTTGACTTTCGCCTCTTCTTTTTGAGGACTGATTGTCATGAGGATTCTCCTCTCAGGGCAATAGATTTTAGATTTAGACTTTCTTATTCCGAAGAATAAGTTCTTTATTATGTAAAAAGTTCAGCGAAAATCACTGCTTTTTATATAACCTAAGATAGCTTTCCTCCTTTAGGTTTAGAGTTTAAGCTACAGGCATTACTTTATATGATCATAAGGCTCAGAACTCGGCAATCTTGGGAAAGCTTAACAAAATTTTAAATGGACGCGACTATTGATTTATCAAGGTTTCCACCTCCGAAGTTTTTCGGCAAAAGTATACAAAACACAAATTATCTTTACAAAAAGCAATATGATCAGCTTGCTCAAAATGTTTCAGATCCTGATGTAATTTAGTAAAGGGAAAGGATTGATTCAAATTTGCTTGAAGTCTTGACAATTTTTTTATTTGTAAATTATTGATGGATGTCAATGAAAACTATTAAATTTTGCTTATTATTCATCTGTTTGAGTTATTTAGTTGGTTGTGGACAGGTCGGAATTGGTAATCCTTTGGATATTTTGGGAAAAAGTTTCGATAACAGCATCAACTCCACATCTTCTCCAAACAGCAACTTAGCTGAAATAGCCACACCTAAAACGATTAAAGAATTAAATAAAGAGCTGGAACAATACGCTCCTCAAGTCCAGATTATCTCACCCGAAGCTGAACAAGTATTGAATCAAACCGATATTACTGTTGAATTACAAGTACAAGACTTACCAATATTTCAAGATGATAAACTCAGGCTTGGTAATCATCTCAATTTGATATTAGACAATGAACCATCTCGACCTCTATACAATCTAGATGAGCCAATAATCTTAGAGAACCTCTCTCCAGGAACACACACCATTAGAGTCTTTGCTACTAGTCCTTGGGGAGAAAGTTTTAAAAATGAAGGTGCTTATGCTCAAACAACTTTTAGTGTTTTAACAGAAACTAATGATAATCGTCCTGATCCAAATTTACCTTTATTGACCTATAGTAATCCGACTGGAACTTATAGTGCGGAGCCGTTGATGCTTGATTATTATTTAACCAATGCTCCGCTACATTCCGTAGCCCAAAGTAGTTCAGAAGTCCAAGATTGGCGTATTAGAGCAACTGTTAACGGAACAAGTTTTATTCTCGAAAATTGGCAGCCAATTTACTTAACAGGATTCAACCAAGGAAACAATTGGATTCAGCTAGAATTGATTGATGAAACAGGAAATAATATTGAAAATACTTTTAACAATACGGTTAGGGTAATAAATTACGCTCCGGGACAAACCGATACTTTAGCTAAATTAGTTACAAATAAAATTTCTCCCACAGAAGCTCATGCAATAGTTGAGCAGAATTATTATATTCTGCCAGAGGAAGCAGCAGAAATTATTGAACCATTAGTTGAACCCGAAAATAATCTTATTGAATCCGAAATTATCTCTGAAGATTCGGAAGATACTTCTGAATCAGAAACAGAACCAGAAACAGAAACAGAAACAGAAACAGAATTAGAAATAACAACAACAGAAGACAATCAGTTAAGAGCAATTCCCAATTCAAAGGCTAATGCTGCCTCAGAGACAATAACGAAACAAGATAGCCCCAAATCAGTAGAAGAATCGGAAGCATCCCCTGCTGAGAGCTTGAACAAGGAATCAGAAGTCTCGCCAGAAACTCAAGATAACAATGATTCAGAAGTAATACCTGATATTGAAACCAGTGAATCTGAGTTTGTTAAACCAGAGTTGCCAAATATTGAAGTTGAGCCAGAAAAACCGGCTAAAACGATGACAATTGAAAAAGTTGATTCTGTTAAAGAAGAACCGTTAGCAACCATTGACATACCCCAACCCAAATCAGTTGAGTTAACTGAAGATCAGGTTGCGCTTACCATTCCTGAAATAGAATCAACAAATATTTCCCAGCTACAGCCAAAATCAGAAGCACCGCTCCGGTTGAAGAAAATCTTAATTAGCTTACGTCAGAAAATCGAAATTTTGATACAGCTTTTGCCAAGTGTAGTCTAGGGTTGGGAGTAGTTACTTGGTATGAGGAATGGTAAAAATTAGCTTTTAGAGTTCAATGACAAACAAATAATTAATATTGTGTTGAGAGTTAAAAAACTCGAAAGACTGAAAAGTACTGCCTAGATGGTCTCATTTGGTCTTAAATCCTTCGATTGCAGACGATACAATAATTGAAACGATTAAAACTATAAAATTATGTATCTTCAGTATTAATGAAAGCAGCAATAGCCATAAAATTCCTGATACTGAATACCATGAGCGATCGTCTGAAACAATTATGAGCGATGCCACTTACAATATTGCAGGATTTGATTTTGCCCTCACTAATCCCAATCAAGATAGTGAAATAATTAAACAGCTCGGCTTTATTCCTGGCTTAAAGGAGTTGCTTATCATACGTCAGGTTCACGCATTGGAACATGCTACTGTTTGGATGTTAAGCAATCCACTCAACTCGAAGAAAAATAAATTTTCTATTAATTATTTGTCCACTGATAATGAAACTATTGGTGGGCTTTCTACTGAAAAAGGGTTTTATCTCTATGGTGATATAAACCCCAACAAGTTAAGAAAGGCAGTAGCTTCAGCTTTAACTCGCCTCCAGCAAGGAGAGTGGAATTTAGCACTTCATCCTCGATGTGGTACAAATTCTTCCGTTGCTGTAATGCTTACCACGGGAATGGCTATAACAGCTCACTTTACCCTGCCACGAGAACCAATTCATCAGCTACTAGGTATAGGAATAGCCGCTTTTACTGCTAACTACCTTGCTCCTGACATTGGGATGTACGTACAGAAGTACATTACCACCGCTATTCCCTTCAATCTCAAGCTCAAAAATATAACCAAAATTGTCGATCGCTCTGGTAATTCAGGTTACTTTGTTAGCCTGAATTGGATTGCTAACTAACCTTTAAATTCCTGCATGTCCCAAAGCCAGACCTGTAAATAGCATTCCTAAAACCAGAAAAGGCTGGGCACTAGCTTGATATTTAACATCGTATTCCAGGGGATTCTTGAGAAAATATATATTCTGAAACACTATCTGAGGTACGACTAAGCAAAAAACAATAATGGCATAAATATTTTCATGAATTGCTACTAAATAACTGCCGATACCAAGTTGAAAAATATCGATCGCAATGACACAAATCCAAGCTGCAGTAGTTACTCCAAACATAACAGGCAGGGATTTTAAACCCAAAGCGCGATCGCCTTCTACACTCTTAAAATCATTAACAATAGCTATACCCAATCCAGCAAAACTGTAAATTAGGGTCAAAATTACAATTGTCCAGTTTAGATGACCAAACAGGGCATGACCAGTCCACCAGGGCAAGGCAATATAACTCGAACCCAAAGCATAAGTGCCCAACCAACCATTTTGCTTGAGTTTTAATGGTGGCGCAGAATAAATATAAGCGATAAACGAACCACCAAGAGCAATACAGAGAATAGTAGGAAAATCATGATCTACGGCTACATCCAAACCATAAGCCAATGCTAATCCTGCCAACAAGAGTACAAAAATCTGTACTTTTACTTGTGGTAGAGAAATTGCTCCCGAAGGAATGGGGCGATAAGGCTCGTTGATAGCATCAATTTCGCGGTCATATAGTTCATTAACGGTTTGGGTATATCCAGTCATTAATGGTCCAGAAAGGAACATACAGGCTGCTGCTAAAAGGACATTTTCCAGAGTCCACGAAAAATTACCGGAAGAGGCTGCTCCACACACTACCCCCCAAATTAAGGGAATCCATGTGATGGGCTTCATCAGTTGCAACCTTATTTTCCAGAGAGAAGTCTCTCCCGAGGCGGCACCTTTCATACCAAGCAATTGACGAGTTTTAGAATTGCCTGAGTTATCTGATTTGTCTAATTTGGTTGAAGAGGATTCGGACATGATAGTGTTAAATTTCGATTTTAACCAATAGTTACTTCTAAATATCCTTTTTGAAATTTCGCGCCAGTCACAGAATTACCACGCCAAGCAGGAGGAAGAGTAATATTACGTCTTTGGTCTCCTGCTTCAACTGTAATTTCTGGACCATATTGGGTTAGTTTTACGTCTTTTTTATCAAATCCAGGCAAGAATACTTTTATTTTGCGCTCTGCCATGACAAATTCTATTGGCTGAGGTGTATCTATCTCTTCACCAATAGTAGGCAGTCCATCCATGAGGGTTTGCCAGTTGCTGCCGTCGAAATTAGGTAGCTCGGTAACATTAAGTGGGGCAAAATCCGCAGAGATACTATCGGTAATTGAGCCCTGGTTAATCAAGACTCCGCCCACGCTTAGACCAACCTGCTGCGCACTACCCCAGAGATACTTGGCTGTGGCTACTGCTATGGGGTTAGGAGTAGTTACCAAATAACCCCAGACCTTGCCCTGACTTAAGGCTTCTGTTCCTTTTTCTAGCATTTGACTAGCAGGATTATCTGTATTTTCTGTAATATCTGCTGTGGTCCAAGCTGTATTCAACACCGCACTGGAAATTGGTTGCACAAAAGGGGACAGAGCTTTCACAATATCTGATTCAGTGAAAATACCTCGGAAACGCCGGAAGTACCAGCTCAATATTTCTGGCATACCGAACATTCTTAGAGTATCTATTCCTCCTGAACCATCATAAATAATTACGTCATATTGATTGCTTTGATAGTATTCACGAATTGTGTTAAGAGCTAAGGCTCGATCCATACCGGGTAGAATACCTAACTCTTGACCATATACTTGTTTAAGAATTGGCGATCGCAAGTATTGGGCTTCTAGTCGTTTAACTTCTTCCCAGCTATTTTCTAGCAATACAGTGGTGTTTAGTTGCATGGCAGCAAAATTAGCACTGACTGATTGCGGTTCGGTGGAGGGATCGATCCCTAATGCCATCCCCCAAGCAGGGCTAGAATCTTGTCCCATCAAAATAACTTTTTTTCCTGCTGCAGCTAGTTTTTTAGCAGTTGCGATCGCGCTAGTAGTGCGACCCGTACCGCCTTTACCCAAAAAGGTGACGATCGAGGACATATCTTAAATAATCTAGTCTGTATATAGAGTTTATTTTATCTAAAAGCTTTTAGCTTTTGGCTCTTAGCACTCAGCAAGAAAGGAGTGATGCCTCTGAAAAATTTTTAGCTGAAGTAATTATAGTTTCCAAATAGTAGCAGCTTATTGGAATAGATTTGCCGATAATTGCCGTTGCTAAAATTTTTCTTTCGAGCTGGCTTCAAGCTAATGGCCAATAGCTGGTTGACGCATGACTAGTTGACAGGTTGAATTTCATCCTCAAAGAACCAAGTAGCAGTGCGATCATCAAATTGAACAACCACGCCAACACCACTACCGTCAGTCATTTTATATTCTTTAACAGTACCGACTTTGCCGAGTTTGCTCGCCACACCTCCGTTTACTCGATCTTTGATTCTGCAAACTTTTACTTTTTGCCCTATTTCCATTGCTATTACTTTAATCCGAATATTAATGAGCCATCAACAGTTTAAAGCAAAACACCCCCTCTTTGAAGTCGCTAATCTTCTATTTTCAATCAAAAACAGCCTCTAGAGTACAGATTTTTTTCGTAATCAAAAAGAAGAATTGACAATCAAAAAAGGACAGTAGACAATTATTTTTACTTCAAGATAGGCTCGAGATTGCTGAATAGCTAGTAATTGATAGTCTTTTATGATGTTCGAGTCTGTTAACAAATGAGTTATTGATTTTCCACTTATAATGGTCACAATTGACCAAATTCATTATCCATTATCATTTTCTTGGCAACTTTTGCTTACAATACTCCCTGCACGTGACACTCGTAAAATTACTATATGGTTACATCTATTTTTAAAACCCAGGGTTATGGACAATTATCCTGGTATCGCGAATTACTAGTTGTTTTAATTAGACGCAACCTTAAAAGAAGATATCGAGGCTCATTTTTAGGGATCTATTGGTCGTTGCTAAACCCTCTAGCAATGACTGGTTTATATACGGCAATTTTTGGTGCGACTTTCGCTCAATATTATGGCAACTCTACCCTAAATTATGTCTTAGCAGCTTTTACTGGACTAGTAGTAATTAATTTTTTCTCTTCGTCTACTGCCCAAGCTCTAGCTAGTGTTGTAGAAAATGGAGGGATGGTTAACAAAATACGTTTACCTCTATTTATTTTTCCTCTCTCTACCATTGGAGCGAATGTCTTCCAATTATTAATGGGTACTTTGCCGTTACTGATTGTAGTTACCCTATTTATTTCTAAAAGTTTAGTTAATGTTGCGGCCTTAGCTCTACCCATTACAGGCTTAGTTTTAGTTTGCACTGGGGTTGGTTTGTTGATGAGTGCGCTCTATGTTTTTTTCCGCGATCTGTCTTATTTTTACGAGCTATTAACTTTTATACTGTGGATTAGTTCGCCTGTTTTTTATCCTTCAGATATTGTCCCTGAAGCTGTTGCTCGATTTTTAATTTTAAATCCTATCTTGCCCATTATTGAAAGTATTCGTCAAATTTCTCTCTCGGGAAATTTTCCCGATCTGATGTTAATTATTCATAGTTTGGCTAGCGGCTTAATTGTTCTCACTATTGGTGCTGTTGTTTTTTCTAATTGGCGTTCGCAGTTTATGGATCTACTATAAAAAATAAATTTATGATGCAAGAATCGATCAGATTAGATGGAGTTTCCCTATGGCGTAGAACTCAAGAAGAATTTTCCTACGACCTAAAAAAAACAATACTTTCCTTCTTGGAAGGCAAATATCGTCACCCCGCTAGAAAAGCCGTCTTAGACAATATCGATTTAACTATCGGCTGCGGTGAGAAAATTGGCATTATTGGGGCTAATGGCTCAGGCAAATCCACCATGTTGAAGCTGATTTCAGGTATTTTACAGCCCACTTCTGGTGTAGTTAGAGTCAGAGGAAAAGTTGCACCTCTAATTGAATTGGGAGCGGGCTTTGATTCAGAATTAGCTGTGATGGATAATATTATTCTTTATGGGGTAATGCTCGGCTATTCTCAGTCAGAGATGAGAGCCAGAGCCAAGTTTATTTTAGAGTTTGCCGAGTTAGAAAACTATGCTCTAGTGCCAGTTAAGGGATTATCTTCGGGGATGACTGCCCGTTTAGGATTTGCGATCGCCACAGATGTGAAACCTGATATTTTAATTCTAGATGAAGTACTTTCAGTAGGAGATGTTAGCTTTAAAAATAAATGTAGCCAAAGAATGGAAGAGTTTTGGCAAGATCACGTCACAGTGTTACTGGTTTCTCATTCCATGGAAATGATTCGTCAAAACTGTCATAAAACTATTTGGATGGAACAGGGTCAGATTAAAATGATTGGCCAAACCAATGAGGTGGTAGATGAATATTTAGGGTGTGTGGCTCCTGAGGAGAAAATCTCCCATTCGATTACAACCAAGGTTTAGCAATCACTTAATATCTATTCCAGGCTGAACTACTACAATGAATATATAGAAAAAATATTTTTTAATAAAATAGTATGGCTGCTGCCGTTTTAATTGAAAACTTACGGAAAAGCTATGGCGATGTCCAAGCGGTAAAAGATATCTCCTTTTCTGTTCAACCAGGAGAAATTTTTGGTTTATTGGGTCCTAATGGAGCAGGAAAAACTACGACAATTCGCTGTTTATGTACTTTAGCCAAACCTGATAGCGGTAAGATAGAGGTAGGAGGGGTTTCAGCTCTCTCATCTCCCAAAGCAGTCAGACAAAGACTCGGTTATGTCGCCCAAGAAGTAGCGATTGATAAAGTGTTAACTGGCAGAGAATTATTAAAGCTTCAAGCAGCACTTTATCACTTACCCAAAAAACTGATTAGCGATCGCATTGAGCAACTAATCGCAGTCTTAGGACTAACAGAATATGCTGACAATCAAACAGGCACATATTCTGGAGGTATTCGTAAACGTCTCGATTTAGCTGCGGGGTTATTACATCAACCGGAAGTTTTAGTTCTGGATGAACCTACAGTCGGTTTAGATATCGAAAGCCGAATGGTGGTTTGGGAATTTTTACGAGAATTGCAAACAGCAGGGACAACGGTACTAATTACTAGTCATTATTTAGAAGAAATTGATGCTCTAGCCGACCGTCTGGCTATTATCGGTCAAGGGGTTTTGATTGATGAGGGAACACCATCAGAATTAAAAAACAAGTTAGGCGGCGATCGTGTTACCCTCCGTATTCGTGAGTTCACCCCTGATGAAGAAGCAGATCGAGCCAAACATATCCTCGAATCTTTACCTTTTGTCGAGGAAGTAATTATTAATACTGTTCAAGGAAATTCTCTTAATTTAATCGTTAAATCTGGTCAAAGTTCCCTCAGCAAAATCGAGCAATCACTATCAGAGATAGATCTGCCTACCTTTAGTTTGGCTCAATCTCGACCCAGTCTTGACGATGTATATCTTGCTGCTACTGGTCAAACTATTATGGATGCTGAAATGGCAGCAGCCAGTACCAGAGATCTGAAAAAAGAGAAAAAACTGCAAATGAAGTAATTGTTGCTGCAATTAACAATTAGCGATTAGCAATTAGTAACTATCTCAACTTCTTCTAGAACTAATACTCCAACAAGATAGATAAATTATGAGTCAGTCAATTTCCAATAGAAATATCAAATCCGCCTTAGCACCAAACCCTGCAATCAGCAAACAAAGTAACGAGAAAAATAGCTCTTTAGGGGATTTTATTCAGGAAACATTAGCCCTTACCCAGCGTCTATTTATTCAACTACAACGTCGTCCTTCAACTCTAATTGCGGGAGTTATCCAGCCTTTTATGTGGTTAATTCTCTTTGGTGCGCTGTTTAGCAAAGCACCTTCTGGTTTATTTGGGAATGACTTAAGTTATGCTAAATTCCTGGCACCAGGAGTAATTGTATTTACCGCCTTTTCTGGAGCCTTAAATGCCGGGCTACCGGTAATGTTTGACCGCGAATTTGGCTTTCTCAATCGTTTATTGGTAGCACCTTTGTCTACTAGATATTCGATTGTGGCTGCTTCTACGGTCTATATTATTGCTTTAAGCTTTATTCAAACCGCAGTAATTATCTTGGCTAGTGCGATTTTGGGAGCAGGGTTGCCAGGAATTTCGGGCTTAAGTGCGATCGCTTTGCTCGTCTTTCTGATTGTTTTGGGAGTAACTGCATTAAGTTTGGGTCTAGCTTTTGCTTTACCTGGTCATATTGAACTGATTGCCGTGATTTTTGTAACTAATTTACCTTTGTTGTTTGCTAGTACCGCCCTTGCTCCCCTAGACTTTATGGCTGGTTGGCTTCAGGTGATTGCTAGTCTAAATCCTTTAACTTATGCGATCGAACCAATTCGCTATATCTACAGTCATGGAGATTGGGCAATCAACAGCATGGTAATGGATACACCTTGGATCGGATTTAGTTTTGGTGGTGTTATTCTAGTGTTATTGGCTTTTGATGCTTTAGTACTTCTAGCAATTCAGCCTCTATTGCGTCGTCGTTTTGCTTAACAATTAATCTTAAGTGATTTGATTTTTAACTGATTTTTATTGTGAGGTGTAATTATGGTAAGCAAGAGTAGATTAAACCAGCTTAGTATTAGTTTGGGACTAGGATTGACATTGACTTTGGTGGCTAGTTTGAATTCAGCTACTTTTGCCCAATCTAGATCTGATAATGAAGGTTATCAATCTAATGAAAAAAGTACTTTTTTTGGTGAAACTTCAGGAGATTTAGATCCCATCGATTTAATGCACCGCGCCCAACAATCAAATCGACGTAGCGCATTAGAATTTGATGAAGAATCTCAAGGGCAATTAAATAATTCGGCATCAGATTTTAAGCGTCTCCAGCAACAAAGGATTCTCGAACAACAACAGCAACAAAAACCTGTGGTGACACCAGCAGAAGCAACTGAAACAACGGAAGTCTCAGAATAAGCGATCGCCATTTAAGCACCAAAACCCAAAAAAACATCAATACTGTCTCGTCTAAATTATTTCAAATTTGAGACAGTATTTTTTGAGTCATACAGCCTCGATCTTACAAAAGACTCAATCTTATCGTTATTAATTACTCCTGGTTGCACCTGTTTGCCTCTACATCTTCCCTATCCCCTACCCCCTAAAACCCAACCCCTGTAACACTTTTAATTAGCTTGTCACCCCGCGAGCCTTTCACTCTTTCCCAGACAAAGTCAATCGTTTTGATGGCTATCCCTTAAAATATTGACCCATCTATTTAAATCTTCAGAGCGATTGCGCTCCGCCCACCGCCAGAGGCGATTACCCGCAGGGCTTGCACTCGAATGGGTGTACGCTTCGCGATTGGCTTCGCCACCGCTATAGCGATCGCATTATTACTATTTTCAGTTAAAACTACTTGTTACCTGACCAATAATATCTTCCAGTTTTATACTGCCCCAATGACGACTATCGGTACTTTCAGTGAGGTTATCCCCTGTTAAAAAGTAACTTCCATCTTTATTTATTGCTGTAATTCTTTTAACAATACTAAGTTCTGGATGATAGGGATGAGTTGTAACGATAATATCACCAATTTTTGGCATTAATTTTTGGTATGCATTGGGATTAATTAATATTTCTGTTCCTGGCTCTAACAAAGGAAGCATCGATTTCCCTATTACTTTCAACCGTTTTCTACAACGAAATATCCATAATAATAATTCTCTATAATTAGTTTCTGGTAACATTTGAGCCATACTTTTAAATTATTAATTTGGTAATCAAATTAGTGCAATTAAAATATTCAAAATTAAGCTAAGTAGCATGTAAATCTAGAATATTGATGCAATACTTTGCCTATTCCCTATTCCCTATTCCCTATTCCCTTTCCTCAAAACCAATTTAAACACTTAACATCTTATTGATTTATTTATGTATAAGTCAGAAATTCAAGATATCAATAACAAGATTCAACAAATTCGGATTATTACCGATAATCATTATCTTAGATATAGTGAAATAATTGATTTATGGCAGAGCAATCGTACTTTTCGCACATTTTTTATTTCACTACTAGCTAATGCACCTTTCTCAGCTTATGGCTGGGAAACTCCCGCTACAACCAAAAATACTCTAAATAAAATATTTGAATTTGTGGTGTTAGATAATCCTCTACTCAATAAAATTCCTGATTCTACCGCTTTTAATAATTATTTAGTTAAAAATGCGCCGGAAAGTATCATTACCTTTGCCAATCTTGGTAAAGATGCACTTTTAATTGTGCCTTCTCAGCAAGGAGCAAAATCATCCTATGGTCATTTAGCGAGCTTCATACGCCATGCCCCAGAGGAACAAAAACACAATTTATGGCAAAAAGTGGGGGCAGTTATGCAAAAGAATCTTAGTGATGCTCCGATTTGGTTGAATACTGCGGGCGGAGGAGTACCTTGGCTACATATCAGATTAGATTCTCGTCCAAAATATTATAAATATCAACCATACGTCTTCGCTTGATCAAAAAAATCCACACCTTGCTCGCGAAAGATGTGGATTTTACGCTCATACAATTAAAAATTATTTCTTAGTAAACTTCTCTATCCCACAGGGTTAGTTTGAGGTTCGGCGATCGCCTGTTCTTCTTGTAGCTTCTTGGCAGTTCTTTTACAATTGATGATGCCAAAAATGAGCCAAAAAGCTAGTAATCCAGCCGTTAAAAATAAAATCGATATCGAGCCAAACTGATTGATTAAAGCTGGAGCGGCAGCAGTAAACAAACCTCCGCCCACAATAGGTTCAAAAAACAATTGTTTATAGGCAAAGCTTTCAAATGCTCCTGTACGATTTTTGGGGTCAACCATACGAATCAACAGAATACCTGTAGCAGTTACACCCATTGACTGTCCCATGTCTCCAATTCCGCGCTCAAACCAATATACAGGCAAAATTCGAGGAGCAATATAAATAAATGCCAGAACATTCCACGTAATACCAACAATTGCTAAAGTTAGGAATACACCAATATTTGCTCCTAACACAGCCAAGTTAATTGAGGCCAAAGCAGTTACTACTAAAATATCTAAAGCGACCCCTGCGATTCGCTCTTGTAATCTTCTAATAATTAAGACATCGAGATCTAAGCGTTTCATGAACAATTGAATGATGATGCCACCAATCAATGCCATTGGAAATAAAGGTACTGCTCCTACTAGTTCTAAACCATTACGCCCCCAAGTAGCTGATTCAATTAAGGTCATGATTTGTAGAATTACCCACCCAATCGCGATCGCTATTCCTGTAAAACCGAAGTTAAGCGATAGAGGATCGACTAGCAAGTTTTGCATTAGTCTAGCTCTTTTTGCCAATACACTACTAGGTTCGGTGGGTGCTGTTTCTTGGAACTGGGCATCACCACTGGTAACGGAAACAGGCTCAGACTCAATATACCCTTTTTGACGACCCCAATGAGCCAGTACTGTCCCAAATATAATTCCGGTGACAATACCAACGGTAGCCAAACCTAATGCTAAGTCGCCTCCTTCAGGAAAACCCAACTCGGTCATGGTGTCTGCCATCCCACCAGCTGTACCATGCCCTCCCTCGAAACCAATTTCGATCAAGGCTCCTGCAATTGGATTAGCCCCTAACAAGGGAGTTAAAACCACTAAGGTAACTAAAATACCAATAACATATTGTCCCCAAGCCAAAGTTTGACCAAAAGCTACCTGAGGAGCGGTTTTACGCCATATTTCTTTAGGATTGGGAATGTGTTCTCCTAAAAATAAAGCTGCAAAGACTATATTGATAAATACTCCAGGGGATTGCGACCAAACTTCCCTCATTTCCTCAGGGAACAAACCCCCAGCTAAATAAGAGTCAGGATTAGCTCCTAATGATACGGCGATCGCCCCCAAAGCTCCTGAACCAAGTAGCAGAGCGATCGCACCAGCTATAATTGATTCTGGTAAATAAAGTGTTTGAAATAGCCTAATTTTATGTTTAATGAACCTTGCAATTAAGAGCAAGACTCCAACTACGATAAAAGCAAATAGGACATTAAGTAAGTTAAACATAATCTTTCAACCATCATTAATGGTAATTTGAAAAATTATCAGATTTTCAACTAAAGTTTTCTGTACGTAAAGTTACTTCAATTTATTCTCTAATAATCTTGCTCTTGATTATCCTATTTGCTCCCAGGACAAATATTAAAGTTGTAGTAATTTGTAATATTATCTAATTACTAAATAAACCAAAAATCCTAGTTATAAAAGCCTAGTAAACAATAATAATTAGGTTATTAACTATCTATCTACAATTAAGATATATTAAAAAACTGTATTCAGAACGAGGAGAAAATATTTAATTAATGACAATCAACTTAACGTAAACACATTAACTTTAGTAAATTGTAATAGTGAATGATAAATGTTTAGAATTAGAAAATTGGTTAGCAGTGGCCATTGGAAATTCTAGATTACATTGGGCTTGGTTTAGACATAATATCTTAATAGAACAATGGGATACACCGCATTTATCAACTGAAATCAGACTAAATCAAATTCCCCAGCAGTTTTTAGCGACTAATTTTAAGCAACAAAACTTAACCAAACCAACTCCAATTTATTTGGCTTCAGTTGTGCCGAAACAAACAAAATTATGGCAAAACTATGCTGATTTGAACTTAGTTACTCTCAAAGATGTTGACATCAAAAATATTTATCCTACTATGGGGATTGACCGTGCATTAGCTGTTTGGGGTGCGGGAGAAACTTATGGTTATCCCTGTTTGGTTATAGATGGGGGAACAGCTTTAACTTTTACAGCAGTAAACCCTATAAAGCAACTACTTGGAGGAGCAATCTTACCTGGTTTAAGACTGCAATTTACTAGTCTCAAACAAAGAACTGCTAATCTTCCAGAGATAACTCTCCCCAAAATATTGCCCCCTCGTTGGACATTGGATACCAATCAGGCGATCGCCAGTGGTGTTATTCATACCCAGATCGCTGGTATTCATAGCTATATCATTGATTGGCAACGAAAATTTCTAAACAGTAAAGTAATTTTTACAGGTGGAGATGCTAATGTACTAGCTCAATATTTATCCATACAATTTCCTGAAATCATGCCACAAATAATTGTCGATCAAAACCTGGTTTTTTGGGGAATTAAGTCAGTTTACAAGTCACGAAACTTAAGCTAAGAAAGATATTTATTTGAGTAGCAGCAAGAAGAAAATAAACAAAGAAAGAACAGATAATACATTAATAAAAAGTAGATTTATCTCAATTTTAATTCGACATAACAACTAACAATTGAATTAGTAAACAAGCACAGCAAGTATTTGTACTTATTACTATTTTTATTGTTGTCAATAATAATAAGGAAAATATAGTTACTTGAGCTTACAAAATGATGTCTGAAAATATTGTGACTTGGTACTGGATAATTACTTTGATGATCTTTACATATTGGTTTATACTTTTTTACCAAGATCGAAGCACACCCAATAATGATTTGATATCTTGGTCTTTTTTGTTAATTGCTTCTTTAGTATGGCCCATTACCTTGCCTATATCTAGTTGGGAACTAAGCCACAAAGCTATTAAAAATATTTTGAACTAAATTTTTTGATTGGGATAAACTACAGCTGAGGTTCAATTTGATCATGAGGAATTTCCGGAGAAATATTTCCTCTATTGGTTTTAGGCTGTAGTTTAGGATCTATTTGTAATTGGTATCCCATTCTCTCAAATTGCTCAACAAACTCGGTCTGATTATACTTTTGGTTAGATTTTACTTTTGCTTTATCTTGTTGCCGTATTTTTTTGAGCTTTGCTTTTTTACCCATGATTGTCCGAATCTAGTTGCATATGCAATCAATATTTAATAGTAATCTAGATTTTGGCAATCAATTATGGGATGAGATATAAATTATTAACTCATTGTCACTCCTCACGGCTACACTCCCTCCTTAAGTCGGTCGTTAAAGCAGTGGGATTCTTGGTTCAGCGAGTCTCCTTTAGATGATGTCTGAAAAGTAAATTTTGTTACTTAAAAGTTAGATCCAATACGTAGATGATGAAGTTGAAACCCAGTAATCCCGTTAGGATAAATTAACTCATAAGTAGCCATTGAGACTTTTAAGATATCCTCTTAGACAGCACAATGTTCCCATCAGTAATCAGTAATCTATTTTCTTAGCTTAATTGTGTGATCGACTAAACTTTGAGCAAATCCATCAAATCTTTCAGATAGCTTGGCATCCTTCAACTTACCATCTTGATCAAAAGCTTGCCATGCTTGTCCAACAGCAATTTGTTCGGGAATTACAAATCCATGTACCCAACGCAAAATAATTCTGAGGTCATTGAGCGCATTACTATTGGATTGCCCTCCCAAGACACTAATTAATCCAGTCACTTTATCTGATAAATGTTCAAAACTCATCAAATCTAGAGCATTTTTTAAAACTCCACTAACGCTACCGTGATATTCAGGAGTTGCCAAAATCAAACCATCACTAGCTTTCACCTGATCTCGCAACACATTCACATCGGGATAATCAGGATATTCACTACCTCCATCACAAAAAGGTAATTTTATATCTCTCAAATCAAGAAGTTCAACTTCTGCACCTAATGCTTGAACTCGATTTAGCGCTTGCTGCAATGCCAAAGCACTATAAGAATCGGTGCGAAGGCTACCTGTAATGCCAATTATCTTAATCATTTGATCTTATAACTCATACTCGTTATGACTACGTATAGGCTAACAAATTTTGGTGTTGATTGCCAAATTGCTGAATAGTAATTAAGTTAAATCTAACCAAATAGGCTGAGCAAATAAGTTGTATAACTGTGACATTAGACTTAGTTAAATGTCTTAATCAGTCAATGAAAAACAAATATCAACCAAAATCACTGGCAACTTGTAGCTAATAACTGATAATATAAGCGATGCCTCTGTGGGATTGAGAGAAAAAGATTATGGCTTTGGTTGTTCAAAAATATGGTGGTACATCTGTTGGCTCAGTTGAGCGCATCCAGGCTGTGGCGAATAGAGTGCGCAAGACTGCTCAACAAGGAAATAATTTAGTAGTAGTGGTCTCAGCAATGGGCAAAACTACAGATACTTTAGTTAAGTTGGCAAGTGAGGTATCGAGTAATCCCTGTCGTCGCGAAATGGATATGCTGTTGTCTACGGGGGAACAAGTGACCATTGCCTTGCTTAGTATGGCATTGCAAGAATTAGGGCAGCCAGCTATTTCCCTGACAGGGGCACAAGTGGGAATTGTCACCGAAGCAGAACATAGTCGAGCCAGAATTTTGCAAATATGTACAGATCGTTTGGAAAGACATCTAAATCAGGGAGAGGTGGTAGTAGTAGCCGGCTTTCAGGGGGTCAGCAGTACTGAAGATTTAGAAATTACTACTTTGGGTAGAGGTGGTTCTGATACTTCAGCTGTGGCTTTAGCTGCTTCGTTGAAGGCAGATCGTTGTGAAATATATACTGATGTACCTGGTATTTTGACAACAGATCCCCGTCTTGTTCCTTCTGCTCAACTAATGTCAGAGATTACCGCTGATGAAATGCTGGAATTAGCTAGTTTGGGAGCTAAAGTGTTACATCCCCGTGCAGTGGAGATTGCCCGAAATTATGGTATGCCATTGATAGTTTTATCTAGCTGGAGCGATCGCCCGGGGACCAAAGTAGTATCTCGCTTACCTCAGCCCCGTTCGCTACAGGGCATGGAAATTGCTAAAGCAGTAGATGGTGTAGAAATCGACCGAGATCAGGCTAAAATTGCAATGTTACATGTGCCAGATTCTCCAGGTGTTGCCGCAAAGCTATTTGGAGAGATAGCAAACCAAAATATTGATGTTGATTTAATCATTCAATCGATTCACGAAGGTAACACTAACGATATTTCCTTTACTGTGGTCAATCAAGTCTTGAAACAAGCAGAGGCAGTGGCTGAAGCGATCGCTCCATCTCTACGTACCCATCCAGCAGCCTCGACAGAAGCGGAGGTGATGATTGATCAAGAAATTGCTAAGGTTGCTATTTCTGGTGCGGGTATGATTGGTCGCCCGGGGATTGCGGCTAAGATGTTTAAGACTCTGGCAGATGCCAAAATTAATATTCAGATGATTTCTACTTCAGAAGTCAAGGTTAGCTGTGTTGTTCACGAGTCAGAATGCGATCGTGCCTTGCATATCCTTTCCCAGGCGTTTGATGTCGATCTCAGCTCTCAAAAAGAAATTACTGCCAATAGGTATCAGGGTGAACATCCTCCCGTTAGAGGCGTAGCTCTCGATACGAATCAAGCACGTATTGCTATTCGCCAGGTGCCAGATGTTCCGGGGATGGCGGCGCAGATATTTAGCTTGCTAGCCAAGAAAAGTATCAGTGTCGATGCTATTATTCAATCCCAACGTTGTCATATCATCAATAATATTCCTACCCGCGATATTGCTTTTACTGTTGCCCAAAGTGATGCCGATCTAGCCTGTGAAGCAATTACTGAGTTAAACCAAAAAATTGGCTGTGGTGACGTTTCTGGAGATAAAGCGATCGCTAAATTGAGCATAGTTGGTGCGGGAATGATCGGGCATCCAGGAGTAGCTGCCAAATTTTTTGCTGCCCTAGCTCAAGCTCAAATTAATATCCAAATGATTACTACTTCGGAAATCAAAATTAGTTGTGTAATCGATGAAGCAGATGGAGTCAAAGGTCTGAATGCAGTACATGGAGCTTTTGGTTTAGGAGGAGATGAAAAAGTAAATATTCCAGCCTAATTTATTATCTCTTGTCAGTTGCTAATGGTTTCGAAAGATTCAATCATTTTTTCTACCGTGGGCAAATAACTATCATAGCTATCTGGTTTTGCTGTGTAGGTAATTACGTAAGCTTGCTTATTTTTGACCGACCAGGTTTGCATTCTTTGGACTCGGTTGCCATTTTCTTCCCCATGATAGACTACTTGTCTAGCTTCACTTTGACCCAGAATTATAGACTGGGCTGCACCGACTTTGGGATCAGATAGTCTTTTAATTTCGGCGATTGATTCATCAGTATATTGCGCTAAAGACATCTCACTCGATAGATTTTCGACCAAGACACTAACTCGCTCTTTAAAACGATCTGAGTCATCTTCCAGGGGAGAAAAAAATACAACTCCAGTAGCAAAAAAATCATCTCGATTTTGTTTCGACCACACTTCGGGGTAATTGACCCGAAAACCTTGGCTAGGATTTTCATAAAGTGATAGTTCAATTTCCGGTTCGACAGTTCTATTGTTCCCATGAAGCCAAGTACCCAAAGCAGCTAGTAAACCTACTCCCACAAAAACAGCAGCTACAACCTTAGATTTCAATCCTGATTTTGATTTCGTTTGAGACTCCGAGCGATTGACACTGAGGAATTCATTATGATTACTCGAAAGATAAGCTGGATGATTTACGAGCTGAGGTTGCTGAATATTAGCCGTCTCTGACTGTTTACTAATAATTTTGGTTGTGAGATTGATATTAGAGCGTCCTTGAGGCTGTTGAGATTTAGTTACGGGTGGATTTTGATTAGAAATTACAATTGTCTCTTTATTATTGTTTTGTTCTGCGTCTAATTGCTCTAAATCAGATAGCACAACCCCTGCTGAAGTATATCTTTCTTGAAAACGATAGCGAACCATTTTATCTAAAATATTGAGAAAGCGAGGTTGGTAATTTACCTTTTTATTGAGTTTATTCCGCCAGATTATTTCCCCATTTTGGTTGAAAGTAAATTGTTTGGGAGTTACCCCAGTTAAAGCTTGGATGGCAATAATTCCCACAGCATAAATGTCACTATGAAACCCAGGACGACCCATCATTTGCTCCATAGGCATATAAGATTTGGTACCAACTGCTACAGTTTGTTTTATTTGTCCTGCCGTATCGATAACTTGCGTACTTACCTGTTTAACTGAGCCAAAATCAATTAAAACAATTTTGTTGTCTTTCGTCCGTCGCATTAAATTGGAGGGCTTTAAGTCGCGATGAATCACACTATGCTGTTGTACGACTAATAGTACCTCGAGAATGTCCTTGAGGAGGATAATGGTTTTCTCTTCCGACCACGGTTTGCCAGAAACTATTTCTTGACTTAGATCGTGCCCTTCAATTAATTCTTGAACGAGAAAAAAGTCTTTGTGATCTTCAAAATAGGCTAATAATCGCGGGATGCGATCGCAGTATCCCAGACGATTCATAATTTCTGCTTCTCGATTGAATAATCGCCGAGCTATTTCTAAAGTTTTGGGATTGTCTGATTTTGGTTTTAATTGTTTGACGACACACTGACTATCAAAGCACTGTTGATCTTGAGCTAAAAAAGTGACTCCAACGCCACCTCGTCCCAGCTGTTTGACGATATAGTAACGTCCCTGAATAGTTTTTCCTACGAGATTGGCATCCATCGGCACAGTTGCATCTATGGCTTTTATCTAAGTCTTCATAATTTTAATACCTACTTTACGAATACGGGAGGAAAATACCTGTCTATTGAAACATAAATTTTGTACCTGAGGATTGGTCAACAATTCCGCTATTCTACTTCTACTTCTTCATTATTTTCTGATTCAGCAATAGGAGGAACGGGAGCAACCGCAGCGATCGCATCATCCTGATCGAGCTTTTGGACTCTGACTCCAGTAGCAGTACGGGATTGTAATGATATGGCTTGAACTGCTTGACGAATCATAATGCCACGGTTGGTGACAATCATCAGTTCATCTTCTGGGTTAACAATATCAATTGCTACTAAGCAATCGTCTTTTGATTTAAACTTAATAGCTCTAACTCCCATTCCGGCACGATTTTGCAGGCGGAATTTGGATATTGGAACTCGTTTACCATAGCCGTTGTTGGTAATAGCTAATAACCAAGGGCCATTATCTACTCCTTCGTCCACTAACTCTTCGGCATTCTCGTCTTCCTCTTCATCTCCTGTTTCACCAATGGTGGCAACAATCTGGGAAGGAATAATATCCATGCTAATCAATTCATCATCTCCCCTTAGCTTCATAGACTTAACACCTTTGGTTGATCTACCTAAAGGACGGAGTTGCTGTTTATTAGTCTTAAAGTGAATTGCCTTGCCCTGGCGTGTACCAATAATTACGCTATCTTCTTCTGTGGCCAAACGTACCCAACGTAGTTCATCTTCTTCCTGGAGAGAAATAGCAATTAAGCCATTGGAACGAATATTAGCAAAAGCAGAAAGAGCGGTTTTCTTAATATTGCCTTTACGAGTTAGCATCACTAGATATTCATCTTCGGTAAACTCGCTCACTGAGATCATCGAAGTGATTTTCTCTGCCTGAGAAATGGGCAACATTTGGACGATCGGAATTCCCCTGGCGGTACGAGAAGTAGCAGGAATTTGGTAGGCATGGAAAGAATAGACTACTCCGCGATCGCTAAAGAATAAGACGGTATCATGATCACAACAGGTCATAAAGTGTTCTACACCGTCGTTTTCCTTCATCTTGGCCGCTGCTTTCCCTCTCGTTGCCCGACTCTGAGCTTCAAAAGTACTAACAGGCATCCGTTTGATATAGCCCTGTTCAGTGAGCAGAATTACCGACTGTTCGTTGGCAATTAGGTCTTTGTCTAAAAGTTCTCCCTCTCCTTGGACAATCTCAGTGCGACGCGGAGTAGCATGAACATTCTTGATATTGGTAAGTTCCGATTCGATAATCGCTTCGATGCGTTCTTTTCGTGCCAGAATATCGTTTAAGTCGGCAATCTGAGTCTGAAGATCTTCATGTTCTGCTTGAATTTTTTCCGCTTCTAGGGCAGTTAAGCGACGTAACTGCATTTGAAGAATAGCATCAGCTTGGGTTTGAGATAAGCCATAACTTTCCACCAACTCATTCTTAGCAGTAGCAGTATCGGCAGCCCCTCTAATTAAATGGATAATGGCATCAATGTTATCGAGGGCAATCAACAAACCCTGTAAGAGATGATCTCTTTCTTCCGCTTTACGTAGCTGGTAGCGAGTTCGTCTAGTGATTGCTTCGACACGAAAGTCTAAAAAGACCTGGAGAAAGTGACGAATGGTTAACAATTGGGGTTCACTGTTAACTAATGCCAGCATATTAGCCCCAAAGTTTGCCTGTACAGCAGTTTGTTTGTAGAGATTGTTGAGGACAACCCGAGGATAAGCATCTCGTTTGAGTTCAATCACCACCCGCATTCCGGTGCGATCACTTTCGTCCCGAATATCCGAAATACCGTCGATTTTCTTATCGTTGACCAGATCGGCAATCTTCTCAATTAAAGATGATTTATTGGTTTGGTAGGGTAGCTGAGTAATAATAATTGCTTCTTTATCGGCTCGACCGCTTTGTTGCAGGGTTTCAATTTCTGCTACCCCCCGCATGGTAATTGAGCCTCGTCCTGTGGTGTAGGCTTCTTTAATACCGGCTCTACCGATGATTTGCCCTCCTGTAGGAAAATCAGGACCTTTTATGTATTGCATTAATTCCAGGTCACTAATTACTGGATTATGAATCAGAGCGATCGCTCCTTCAATTAATTCTCCTAAATTATGTGGTGGAATATTGGTTGCCATTCCCACAGCGATACCCGATGAACCGTTGAGTAGCAACTGAGGAATTCTCGCAGGCAAGACTACTGGTTCTTGCTGTGAGCCATCAAAGTTATCGGCAAAATCTACTGTTTCTGCCTCAATATCTCGCAGTAAAGAATCCGTTGCCAAAGTTTGCAAACGACATTCGGTATAACGCATCGCAGCGGGAGGATCGTTATCAATCGAGCCGAAGTTACCATGTCCGTTAATTAGGGGATTTCTCATGGAGAAATCTTGTGCCATCCTGACTAAAGCATCGTAAACAGCAGTATCACCGTGAGGATGATATTTACCTAATACTTCCCCGACAACACGGGCACACTTACGAAAAGGACGATCTGGAGTTAATCCTAGTTCGTACATCGCATAAAGAATGCGACGATGGACTGGTTTTAGACCATCCCTAGCATCTGGCAATGCCCGGCCAACAATTACACTCATGGCATACTCCAGATAGGAGCGAGACATTTCGTTACTCAGATCAGTGGGGATAATCCGTTCCTGGGAAGTGGTCATACTGTGAAAAACTCCAAATATATGCGATAATTTGGATTAATGGCTAAAAAACTCGGATTATTTCTCTTTTATAGCCAATAAAGTCCAATATAGTAGCATTTCGTAAATAGATTCTAGCATATTTTGCTGCTTTCTGGTAGTAGGAAAAGCTTGCTGTATCTGCCATCGAAGACCCTTAGATACCAGTGTTTGATGTTGCTAGGCTGATTTTTTGGCTGTTAGCTATTAGCTTTGATTAAGGTTTTAAATTTTTGCTGTATTTTGGATATTGTTCGGTGGATTTTTAATTTCTCAATCCTAATTTTATTCAAGCCTTTAATATTCTCTGAATCTTCTAAACAATAATCGAAAAAGCAATTTATCTCGGTCAAGATTATTTCTAATTTGGATATCAAATTTTCACTACGATATTCTGCCAGCAAAGATTCAAGTAACTTTTTTGATGGCGATTGGTTAGCTACGGTAACATTCTTGCTGCGATCTTCACCCCCTGACAGTACGAATGAAGATGATTGTTCTAGACGTTCTAGAACGTGAGCAATTCTGGTCAAATCGTATCCTAGGCTATATCCGGCAATTTTGTGACAGTTAAATCCAGGATCGAGAAAATCTGCCAGCCCATGATTAACACTTGAGAATACTTCACAACCACAAGCTAAAGCTTCTAGAGGCGGTAAGCCAAATCCTTCTGTTACTCCACTTACTGCCCAATATTCTGCTGAGTCATAAAGGTAAATTTTACTGCGATTAAATAATCCTGCTAGGTCTTCAACATAGCTATCAATAATTTCTACTCGATAACGAGATTTTAAAGCTGGAATTAATTGTTTTAGTAAATACTCAGAAGATTTACGGGTTTGTACCAGAATATCAATATCTCTTGGTTGATTAAAATTGCGAAATTGAGCGCCAATTTGATTGGGTAAATAATAAATTAATCCATTTGCAGCTTGCTCTCCCCAATATCCCATTGTGTTACGACTGACGGTGATAATGGGAATTTCTGACGGTATTTTAAAGCCATAGTTCGCACTATGGGCATGATAGATAATATTTTGTCCCTTCAACTTAGGGATGATTTTGGGAACATCAAAACCCCAACCAATTATAAAAATTGATGATTCAGGTTTACATCCTGGCAATATATCAGCTAAAAAAGAATGCTCTGTTTCTCGTTGGCGATAAGTAACTATCTCCGCCTCACAAATTTGTTGCGCTAATGTACAGGTATTCAATTCTGCCCACAGCCCGCCACCACCAAACTTCCCCTTTGTTCCTGGCAACAAAAAATATAATTTTCGCATTAACAGATCAATTATTAATTATTAATTATCAATTGAGATCGGTAGCCAAACAATAAAAGTAGTCCCAGGACGATCTTCTAATAAATTGTTAGGACTGATTAATTCAATTTCTCCCTGCATTTTAATCACCAGTTCTTGAGCGATCGCTAGCCCCAGTCCCGTCCCCGGGATACTACTTTCTGCTTGAACACCTCGGTAATGGCGTTCAAAAATGCGCTCTTGGTCCTTACTGGGGATACCATAACCAGTATCTCGAATAACTACACCCAACATTTTGGAATTGGTTTTCAATTGTTTTGTCTGGATATCCAGCTCTACTTTTCCTCCAGCGGGAGTATACTTGAAGGCATTATCAATTAAATTATTAAAAATTTCTCTTAAAGCCGCAAGATCTCCCGTGATTTTAGGTAAAGCCTGGGGAATCTTACTCTGTAACTGGATATTTCTTTCAGCGGCGATCGCCTCAGCAGTCTTTAACAACGGTATCAATATTTGCTCTAAATCAACGGCTTCAAATTCAGCATTAGAGCTAGGTAATAAAAAATTACTTTGGTTAACTAGACTATCATTAGTTTCTAAATAGGGAACCGAAGTTTTCTTAAAAGCAGGAGAATTAATTGCTTTTACTTGCTCTGATTCTGCCTCAAATTGTTTTAATAACTCTTGAAAGCGATCGCTTTGTTCTAAAATGCTTTTGACGATTGAGAGATTCCGATCTGCTGGTAACAGACGCTTCATGAGTAATTTACTAAATGTCCTTAAAGCGGTCAGCGGATTACGCAACTGATGCAATAAGTCATCTAAGCGATCGTGTTCAATTCGGCGCAAATTTTCTTGGAGAGCTAACTCTTGTTGAGTCCATTTACGTTGTAATTCCAAAAAACGTGCGATCGCCAATGTACTAGCAATTTCCTCTATTTGGGTTAATTCTTGTTGATGCCATTCCCGATCTTTTCGTCCAGTTACCAATAATCCCAGAAAATTTTCTTGATAAATCAGAGGCAATATCAGTTGTTTTCTCTCTGGAGACTCAGACTTCCACTCTGATGGGGAAAGTTTTGGAGTACTGACAAAATTTGCAGGTAGCAACCGGGCTAGAGAATGATTTTGAGACTGTTGCCAGATTTCAGATAATTCAACAGCAGGAAGTTTTGATAAATTGTGATGATCCGTTTGAGGAAAAATTGCAAAGGGAAATAACTGAGTTTGTTCATCTTCAGTTGATTCTTCTGTTAAATAAACAATACTCCAAATTGCTCCCAAACTTCTATTTAACAGTGTCATTTGGGATTGGCATAAAGTAGTAAATTCAGTGCTGGAAATATGATTATTAGACATTAATGCTTCAAAGGCAAAAATTCCCAGAAAGTATAACTGATGGTAAATCTAGCATACCAACCCCAATAATTATCTTTCTTTCTAGGCAATACGCAACTTCTAATCTTAATTCTATTGGCTCTTGTTATCAATCATACATAATATATTTTGTAGTCTGCATTTTAGCTAGCTTTTTCGTCAATATTTTTGGTATGAGGAGTTGTGTTTTTTTGTTCATTACGATACAATTACTGATGAATTAGTAGCTATGATCACACAATATTTCAGCAGCAAAACTTAGGAGGTAATAGGGTTGGCAAGAAAACGCAAACGTAAGAGCCGCCGTCGTCAAGAAGGGCGCAAGATTTTAGAGCTCGTTCCTCAGTATCACATTGAAAGCGGTGAAGACAAGCCAGTTACAGCTGCCCGTAACTACATATCCTCCCTCGGTATTGTCCCTCCGGCACTCATGGTAGTTAAAAGGAACGAACACACTACAGATCGTTACTTTTGGGCAGAAAAAGGCTTATTTGGAGCACAGTATGTTGAGGAGAATCATTTTCTCTTTCCGAGTTTACAGGCTATTGAACTCCAGCAAGACTGGGATAATGGTAAGAAAGCTGTTGCTACCATGGTTAGTCGTTGAAAGTTTAACCATAAGGTAGTAATCAGCAGAATACAACCTAATATCAAGGAAATTTTGGGGATGGCAACTATAGTTATCCCCATTTTTAATGTATCTAAGTAAGTCTTTATTTCTAATTGGTTTCAGAGTCTCATTCTGCTGTTTGTACAGACAAATTTGCTTGTAGTTGAATCAGCTCATCTCTATGGGCAGTTACACCGATTAAGTTGCGATCGCGAAGCGTACACCCATTCGAGTGCAAGCCCTGCGGGTAATCGCTTTGGTTAGATATGACCTGAAGTAGTATTTCTTCCCAACGCCCTGCTTTGCGCCAATAAAATATACCAGCTAGAGGTGCTAATAAAACTAAAAGCCAGAAAACATTATCAAGATTAGGATTAGGAAATAACAGCAACAAAACTAAAGCTAAACAAGATAAGCCAACTCCTGCTAAAAAGCTGAGAAGAATAGCTAAAAATAGACTAGGTTGCACAAATCCCCTAAATGTTATTTTTTGCTTGTCTGCATCCACAGCAACTAGTTGATAAGCTCGAGCTTCAAAATACGACTGCAGTTTTTTGAGCAGAATATCCTCTGACTCAGAAGGAATTAAGCGAATTTGTGTCGTTCGGTCTTTGACTGAAGCCCGAATGAAGAAGAACAACCCAATCATCATTAACAGGGTGAGGAAAAAAGTTGAAGTAATAATTGGTATATCCACTACATTAATTAAATTATCAAGAGAACATTACAAAATATAGTCTATTTTCGGTCCGCGTAATAGTGACTATAGTAATTATGGCTGCCTGAAGTGCGATTTACGTGATTAGCTACTAGACCTAAAATTGGCACATTAGACATTTTAATATTGTCAATATTTTGTTTGAGTAAAGAACGATCAGTTTTACCAATTCTAACTACTATTACTACTCCATTAGTACGTGTTGACAAAATTCGACCATCAGCAAACCCTAAAATTGGTGGAGTATCGTAAATGATCAAATCATATTTTCTAATACCCTTGAGATGATCCATCAGAGAATACATCTTTTGAGAAGCAAGCAGACGAGTAGGATCGGGAGGAATATCACCGGCAGTTATCACCGATAAATTTTCCCATTGTGGAACTTTAATAATTGCTGACTCAACATCCAATCCAGTAGCCAGAATATTACTTAAACCCTCTTGATTTTCTACACCGATCCATCGATGTACTTGGGGACGACGCAAATCAGCATCAACCAGAAGCACCTTTTGACCCATAGCAGCGGCTGCTTGAGCTAAATGACAAGAGATAGTTGATTTACCCTCCGAAGGAGTAGAAGAACTGATGACAAAAGAGCGCATTGCCGATTCAGAACCCAGCAGCTTGATATTAGTATTAAGGGAACGAAATGCTTCCAAAAATGGTGATGCCCCATACCATTTATGCTTTCTATTTGAGCTAGGTAATTTAGCTTCAGAGGAAGAACTATTTACATTGAGAGTATTATTCCCAATTTGTAATTGAGGAAGACCCATTTTTTCTATCTTGGGTTCAGATTTAATCTCATCTAAAGGTTGAAGATCTTTCTGAACCGGAATCAGACCAAGTATTGGCAAATTAAAGCTCTCTTTCAATTCTTCAGAAGAATGAAATACTGGATCTAATCGTTCGGCTAATAATGCTGTCCCCACACCCAATAAGAGACCAGAAAATAAACCTAAAATCAGATTACGAGGTGGGTTAGGGGATACAGGATCTTCTGTCACCTTGGCCTCAGCAATTGTCTGCCACGGTAAGGCCTGTTGTGCTCCCTGAAGTTGCAATTCTTCTTGGGCGGTTAAAAAACGATTCAAGCTTTCGGTGGCTACTGTTAGCTCTCGCTGCAGATCTGTATATTGACGAGCAATTACGGGCATTTCTTGGACAAGTTCTTCGATATAAGATATTGCTTCTTGTAGAGCTTGCTCGCGAATTTTTAATAATTCAATCTCGTTTGTTGCTTGAATGTATTGTTGGTTAAGTCCTAAACGTAGAGAACTAGGAGATGCCAAATCAGGAGTATTATCTACAGTCCCCGATAGACTATTACCCAGAACACCAGAGGCTTCTTGTTTCAAGAGTGGCAGTAATCTAGCTTTCTTATCTTCTAATGCTTGTACAGTGGGGTTGGCGGGCAAGAAACGAGCAGATTCTTTGGCCAATTCAACTTCTACTTGTTGAAGCTCATTAAGTAGATTTTGATAACGAGGAGACTCACTTAAATAGCTAGCAGCTAATGCTTGTTGTGGTTCTAATCCTAATTGATTTTGCAAAAGAGCGTACAAAGATTGAGTCTCTTTTAATTTACCTTGCGTATCAAAGAACTGTTCTTCAAAGCGTACTTGTTGTTGTGCTAGTAAAGATGCCTGTTTATCGGGGTCAAGCAGATTATGCTTTTGGCGAAACTTTTGTACTTGCTCTTGCAGTTCATCTACCCTAGCTCTTGCTTCTGGCAATTGACTATCCAAAAACTCAACACCTTGTTTCACTTCGCGCCTTTTTTCTTCTAGGGAGTAGCGCAAATATTCTTCTGATAAAGTATCTAAGATAAACTGAATCTTCTGCGGATCAGTATCAATGTAAGATACTTCTATTATTTTAGTATCGTTTAGTTGCTCGATTTGTAGCGGAGATTTCTTGGGTTTGATTAGCTCGTGATATGCAATTTCAGGATATCGACTAGCTAAACTCTGGACTATAGGATTAAGAACACTAGGACTACGGAGAACTTCTATCTGAGTATCATAATCTAGACCGCCGAAATCCTGCTGCAAGATAGATAAAGGAGACAAACTATCTTCTTGTGTTTCCGATACTGGCTCAACCAAAAGCTGAAAACTACCTTCATATTTGGGTTCTTGGTTGAATGTAATAATTGCTGCTGTCGCTGTCGCACCGATCGCAATAGCACTGATTAATCTTAGACGATGTTTAACAATGTTCGTGAGTTGACGTAAATCGATACTATCCCCTTCAGCCTCATTTCCGGATTGATTAACAACCGGCAAAGAATAAATGTATTGCTCATTTCCATTACTACTACCAACTCCACTTCCATTCCCATTCATTAAGGAGGGATAAGTAGAACGATCTGAACTTCTATCGGGCATTATTGATCAATCCTCACAACACAGACTATTTTTAATTTGTCAAATAATAAAATAACTCATTGCTGTCAAGAAATGTGGACAAACAATGAGTTTAAATTGTTTTAAAGCTTAAAAAATGAGATTAAGCAAACCAAGAAATCCACCAAGGGGACTGAAGACTTGACCGGCCGTATCAGTAGCGGCTGTTGTACCAGAGCGACCAACGACCACAACATCATTATGATTGAGAGTAGGATTAGTCACATCATCAATTCCCGATGCTAGATCGACCTCTATCTGACGTTTATCTACTGTCCCGTCTGGTTTCAGGCTCACCAACTCAACTTTATTACTATTGGCACGCTGATTATCAAAACCTCCAGCAGCCAAAATAGCTTGGTTTAGCGGTGTTCCCGGTTGCACTTCTTGTGCTCCTGGAGAGTTCACTTCACCCACGACATTAACGGTAATTGTTTCACGGTTAAAACTAGCTGTAGCCAGGGCATCTACTTCTTCCTTACTCAAAGCATCAGCTTTGGGAACGACAATCTTATCTCCTTCTTGTAAGATTACGTCTTGTTTGGTATCTCCTGCCTGAATCAACTCCCATAAGTTGACCGCGATCACTTTCTCTTCATCATCCCAAGTAGTTCGACGTACCTCCACATTGCGAACATCTGCCAAAGGTTTAATTCCGTTAGCCACATTGATCGCCTGAGTAAGTCTGGGAGGGATAGATTCTTGCCGCTGTGCATTAGTGCCATTATTATCGTTGTTTCTACTCAGCAATTCTGGCTGAATAAAATGAGAGCCTGGACGAAATACTTCTCCGACGATCGCCACTTGGATCGGTTTGTCTGTTTGGAGACCAAAGCTGGCCTCTGCCAGTCGATTCAACTCCGAAGTATTAATTTCGTCGGTAGTAGGAACAAAGATATTATCACCATCTCTTAAGGAGATATCTTGCCTAACTTTACCTTCAGTTAATAGTTGCCACAGATTAGCGTTATAGACTACTTCTTTGCCTTTAACCTCTCTTTTGACTCTAACGTTGCGCACATCAGCAATCGTAGTAATCCCACCAGCCTGTCGAATAATACCAGTCACACTGGGGAACTGAGGGTTCTCCGCCGTAATCGGCACTTCATATGTCCCAGGGTTGTCAACCTCTCCTGAAACGCCAATTTTGAGTGGACGGGGGGCGACTAAACCAACGGTAATAATGGGTCTTTTGAGGTAAGTTGAATATTCTTGAGAAACCACATCAGAGGTTTCTTTCAGGGATAGTCCTCGGACATCAACTCGTCCGACTAGAGGCAAACTAATGGTGCCATCTACTAATACAGGGTACTCGCCACTGTACTCCTCTACTTGGAAGATATCAAGTTTAATCTGATCTCCTGCACCAAGAGTATAGTCAGTTTCTTGAGTGGCAAAATTAATGCTTTCAGTACTATCGGCACTTTCTGCTGGGAGAGGTGCTATGCCTTGTGCTGGGTCTGACTGAGGTGATTCACTATCTTTAAGTTCAGGTAATTCTCTATAATTAATTTCTGAATTTTCAGTGGGGGAATCGCTAGAATCTGAATCTTGTAATTCTAAAGTATTGTCTTGGGCAATTGCTGGAGTAGCTGAAATTGCTAAAAGTAAAGATAGAGCGATTGCGCTATATTTGTTAACTGGTTCTAAAAATAATTGATACAAAACGGACTTAATTTTCATAAAAATATCACAATGTAAAAGAGGTAGTTTATTGCGACTAGGCTAACATTATTATCTTTGGAAGTTAAAATGTCGAAAAAACAAAAACAAAAGTTCCCTTATTTAGTTGGCTCGAAATGGACTAACAAACAGAAAACATGGGGATGGCGACATTTCCAAGTAGTTAATCGCAAAAACCAAGGAAAATGGGTTTTTGCGGAAATGGTAGCATCTTGTGACCCCCAAACTCGCTTCTGGTTAAATGCAATTCAACTAAAAGATGACTCTCTCTGGTTACCTGGTTGGAAAACTTTGCAAGAGTTAGAGCTACTTGAGAACAATAAAGATGCTAATAATATCGGTTATTAAGCTTTTTTTATTGCGTTCAAGTTAAATCATATTTTTCATTTCAATATTCAACAAAATGGTTTTAAAAAATAATAACACTATCTTTGGTAATTGTTTTTTTAGTTTCTGTACAAACAGATAAAGTATAGATAAATAATGTAGATTGGCGTTGTCAAATGTTCGTAAAATAGATAACAAGGTTTGGCAGTTGATAATCTTTCTTTAATGATAGAAGAAAGAGAAATTTTCGGTCCGTTGAAATTAAATGGTGCCAAAAATCTCCGCTACTATCTGGATATTAATCACTCTGACACAATCCAACCAGTGGAAGATTCAACAGAGAGAAGATCAATTAATTTCAGTACTCGGGTTAAATTTGATTTAACCGTAATTTTAAAAAACTTGCATAATACTCAGTCAGAGAATCAATCAAATTACGAATATTACTTTGCCATAGATATCCTAATTATTGTTTACTGATAACTGGTCACTGGTTACTGATAACTAATAAATGATTCAAGCATTAAGAGGAACAAGAGATATTCTGCCAGAGGAAGTCGGTTACTGGCAGTTAATTGAAGCCACTGCCAGAGAGATCTTAGGTAGAGCGATCTACCAGGAAATTCGTCCGCCAATTTTTGAACAGACTGCTTTGTTTGAGCGTGGTATTGGCGAAGCGACCGACGTGGTAGGGAAAGAGATGTATACCTTTAAAGATCGTGGCGATCGCTTTTTAACTTTACGCCCGGAAGGTACAGCAGGGGTAGTGCGAGCCTATATTAGTAATAAACTCTATGGTCAGGGTGGTGTCCAGCGTCTCTGGTATACAGGTCCCATGTTTCGTTATGAACGTCCCCAAGCTGGTCGTCAAAGACAGTTTCACCAAGTTGGTTTAGAATTATTGGGTAGTAAAGCACCTCGTGCAGATGTGGAGGTTATTGCTTTAGCAACTGATATTTTGCAAGCTTTGGGTTTAAAAAATCTCCAGTTAGATATCAACTCTGTCGGTAACGGTAGCGATCGCCAGCAATATCGGGAGGCACTAGTTAATTACCTTGAACCCTATAAAGAGGAACTCGACCAGGATTCACAAGATCGTTTAACGCGTAATCCTCTGAGAATTTTAGATAGTAAAGATCCGAAAACCCAAGAAATTGCGCGCAATGCCCCCAAAATCACCGAACATCTTAGTGATGAGTCGAAAAAACACTTTGATACTGTGTTGCAGTTACTTACTGATTTAGATATCAAATATCAAATCAATCACTGTTTAGTCAGGGGTTTAGATTACTATACCCATACTGCTTTTGAAATTATATCTGCTGACTTAGGCGCACAAGCAACGGTATGTGGTGGCGGACGTTATGATGGCTTAGTGAGCGAACTAGGTGGTCCTGAGACTCAAGCAGTGGGTTGGGCGATCGGCATGGAAAGGTTAGTGCTATTGCTGCAAGAACTACAAGGGAACCCAGTTAATAATCCTGATTTATATCTTGTTTCTCGTGGCGAAATTGCTGAAGCGAAAAGTTTAATTTTGGCGCAAAAACTACGCAATGCTGGCTTGAGTATCGAATTAGATCTTAGTGGAAGTGCCTTTGGTAAACAGTTTAAACGTGCCGATCGCAGTGGTGCAGTTGCTTGTTTAATCCTAGGCGATGCCGAGGCCGAAAATATGACTGTTAACTTAAAATGGTTAGCATCAGGAGAACAACAGACTCTTTCTCAAAGTAATTTATTAGGAATGACAGAGGAGTTGAAAACTAAAATTGCTGAGATAAAAAGAAGTTTTTAGACAATACTGTAGTCAATTGGTATGAGCAGGAAATCCCAGAAATATTTGAGTAAACATTACACTACTTTAAATTAAGCAAATTAAGCTCTCTTACGCATTCTGCGGGACACAATTTTTGTAGCATCCACCTTGGCGATCGCTTTTCTGAGGGGCATAATGCGAAGACGACCATCTATAGTATTGGCCTGGTAAACCTTATGATGATTAAGATCTACGGCAGTCATCCAACCACTGTTGTGATGATATGCTCCTGTTTCAATATCTAACCACCCCTTTCCTGCTGCTATTTGTCCTGGCTCCACTCCAGGTAAAGTGAAGGTGATTGTATGCCCTGTGATAATAAGTTTTTTGGAAAAATAAGCTTGTTCACTACTATGAAAATCATCCCTAATCCAACAAAATTGGTCAGAGCCTTGTTGTTGCAGAGGCAGATTAGGATTTACTCCCGCGTGAACTAACCAAAAATCTCCTAAATCTAGGTATAAGGGTAAGCTTTTTATCCAATCGATATGTTCTTGAGGAATCTTGTTATCGTAGCTAGCTACCGTAGCATGACCACCACTATACAACCAGCCTTGGTATAGTTCCATTGACACCTCTCCACTCCCCACCACATCTAGCAGCATTTCTTCATGATTGCCTCGAAGGCATTGATATTGATTACGCATAACGAAATCAACTACTTGCGCGCTGTTGGGACCTCGATCAATTAAGTCGCCTAAAAAATATACTTGATCTTCGTTGTTAGGTGAAATCGAGTCTAATAATGCAATTAAAGTGTCATAGTGTCCGTGGACATCACCAATGACAATTCGACGGTAGTTCATATTAGCTGTTGTGACGATGTGCATATTAGCAGTGGCGTTACAGGTTACTCTTATTGCTCGATTGTGTTTCAGATCATAAAAGTAAATTGTTAACTTACTAGTAAGTATTCCCTATTAATTGAGAATAATAATTAGACCAAATATATATATTTTGCTCAAAATATATATCAATGATTAAGAAAACAGAAAATTTATGCTTATTTAGTATAAGAGGACAATGACTAATCGAGTAGTTCCTTCAGCAACAATTGCCAAAATTAAAATTCTGCAACAACCAACTAAATCAGCTTGGATCGAGCAGGCGATCGCTAACCTAGATACAATTTTACTAGATCATTCTCATTGTGAACGTAAAGCAGCTGGGGTCGCAATTAATATGATGTTTCGTTATCCTGCTCATCAGAAGTTGGTACGGCAGTTAACAGCGATCGCCCAAGAGGAGTTAGAACATTTTGAGCAGGTCAATCAATGGTTAGAAAAACGAAATATTCCCCTGGCACCTTTGAATTCTCCACCTTATTTTGCCAAGTTGAAATCTCAGATTCGTCACTCAGAACCAGATCGTTTAATTGACTCTTTATTAATTTCGGCAATTATTGAAGCTCGCTCTCACGAAAGACTCGGTTTAATAGGTGCCAACTGTCCCGATCCAGAATTAGCCAAATTTTATTGCGGTTTAATGGCATCAGAAGCACGCCATTATGGAATTTACTGGGTATTAGCAGAACACTATAGCGATCGCTTAACCGTTGAACACCGCTTAGCAGAGCTAGGGGAATATGAAAGCAGCATTTTAGCGACTCTACATCACGAGCCCAGAGTACATAGTTAGGGGCGAACTGCTGTTCGCCCATACAGAATCAAAAAAGTGGCAATTCGCAAGTAATTAAAAATGGACAGTAAGTATCGCGATTTTTGGGTAAGAAACTGGCAAAAGAGCGATCGCTATGCGGCAGCAGAAGTAATCAGAAAGGTATTGCTGGAGTATGGTTTACCTTGGCAGCCAGAATTAGCAGATCGCGATGTGATAGAAGTAGAGTCTGCTTATTTAAATATCGGAGGCGAGTTTTGGGTTATCGAGAGAGATTCAACTATAGTTGGTACCGCAGCATATCAGCCGATTGCTAGGGGGGAAAACGCCGTAGAAATCCGTAAAATGTACTTGTTACCAGAAATAAGAGGAAAGGGATTGGGTAGATACCTGTTATCAGAATTGGAGAAAGCGATCGCTATTAAGGATTATCAAGAAATTTGGATTGAAACCGCTTCTGTGCTGGAGGAAGCAGTAAAATTATACGAACGTAATGGCTATCAACCTGCTACTGGTGTGGAAACAGAAAGGTGCGACTTAGTGTATCTCAAAAAGCTCAACCATTCAACAGATCAAGAATAGAGAGAAAGAAGCGGACTATGTTTTTACTAGCTGGTGATATTGGTGGAACAAAGACGATCTTACGTCTAGTAGAAGTCACAGAAGTAACTCTGACTGAAAAGTCTTTTAAGACCGTTAAAGAAGCTCAGTATATTAGTGCGAATTTCCCTGATTTAGTACCCATGGTGCAAGAATTCTTGGGACAAGATAAATATCTCAAGCCTCAAATAGCTTGTTTTGCGATCGCCGGACCTGTAGTCAACGATACTTGCAATTTGACCAATCTCAACTGGGTTTTGGATACACAACGCCTAGAGATGGAATTAGACATACCCAAAATTAGCTTGATTAATGATTTTGCTGCTAATAGCTTTGGTATTTTAGGGTTAAAAGATGTTGACGTACATACGTTGCAAACTGGAGAAGCCCGAAAGGACTCTCCCATAGCAGTAATTGGTGCGGGAACAGGTTTGGGAGAAGCTTTTTTAATTCCTCAGGGAAAAAAATATCAAATTTTTGCCAGTGAGGGGGGACACGCGGATTTTGCTCCTCGCAATGATTTGGAAACAGAATTGCTGAAATATCTGCGAACCAAATTAAATGTAGAACACATCTCGGTAGAAAGAGTAGTATCTGGTCAGGGTATTGTTAATATTTATCAATTTTTACGAGATCATGACTTTGCTCCGCAATCATTGGAAATAGGGACAAAGATTAAAGCCTGGGAACAAGAAAATAAAAAAAATATTGACCCCGCCGCAATTATTTCTCAGGCAGCTTTCAAACAAAGCGATCGCCTCTGTGAAAAGACAATGGAGGTATTTATTGAAGCTTATGGCGCAGAAACAGGAAATCTAGCTCTAAAATTGCTTTCTTATGGTGGAATCTATATTGCAGGGGGAATTGCTGCCAAAATTTTACCTTTAATGCAAGATGGTAGGTTTTTGAATACTTTTAAAGATAAAGGCAGAGTTAGTCCTTTAATCCAAGAAGTTCCGGTTCATATTGTTCTCAATCCTCAAGTAGGATTAGTTGGTTCGGTATTATATGGTTTACAACATCAAGATTAATTAAATTAATTATTAATTAATTAGGGCTTGCTGCTTGCTTAATTGACTCCAGTAAACTCAAGGGTAGATTGAACTGATTTAGTTGCCAGCGTTCATTTTCTGGATGTTCTAGATCGCTGCCATGATAATCCGTTCCCCCCGTAATTAATAAATCATATTGCTGACATAGTTGTTTTAGGCGATTTACCTTATTAGCAGCATGATGAGGATGATAAACCTCAACACCCATTAATCCAGCCTCAACAAGTTCAGGTAAAACTTCTTCCACTTGCCCTCCACGAAACAAATAAGGATGCGCCCAAACAGGAACACCTCCACAAGAGCGAATCAAGCGAATACCTTCTTGAGCAGAAAATTTCTCATAATGGACATAAGCTGGTTTGTCTTCGCCGATAAAACGTTCAAAAGCTTCTTGCGTCGAGTTAATATAACCTGCCCTAACCATCGCATTGGCAATATGGGGACGACCTAAAGCCATATTACCGTCAATATTTTCTAATTCTAGAGGATAGCCCATTGTGGCTAAGTTCTCTACCATTTTTTGGGCTCGGCGCTTTCTGCCGGCTAAACGTTCGGCAAGAGGAGCTTCTAATAGGTCTTTTTGAGGATAGTAACCTAAAATATGAAGAGATCGCCCATTATAAACAGTACTTAATTCTACTCCTGGTACAATTTCCATCTCATAGACAATAGCTGCGGCGATCGCTTCATCCCAACCGTGTAAAGTATCATGATCGGTAATTGCCAAGGCTTTAACTCCTGCGTTTGCAGCTCTTTCTACCAACTGTTGTGGAGTTAAGATGCCATCAGAATAGGTGGTGTGGGTATGTAGTTCAATCATGATTATTTGGGTTTCGGAGTTCGGAGTTTGGAGTTTGGAGTTCGGAGTTCGGAGTACTCCCTGCGGGAGAAGCTACGCAACGGAGTTCGGAGTTTGGAAGCGAGAGTAATCAGTAATCAGTAATCAGTAATCACTAACTGCTAGTTGCCATCAGTTTTTCAGTCATTTCAAAGTTGGCAGTGACGTTTTGAACGTCGTCGAGAGATTCTAAAGTATCGATGAGTTTTAAGAGCGATCGCGCTTGTTCTGGGTCAGTTACTTCAATATTATTGTTGGGTATCCAACGGAGTTCTACGTCTCTAATTAAAAAATCGTACTTTTTTAAAGTCTGATTCAAGTTTTCTAAGTTGGCAACTTCGGTAAATACTTCTGCAACATCTCCATCATCATATATTTCGTAGTTATCTGCTTCTCCTTCCATAGAAGCTTCTAATAGTTCTTCTTCTGCAACTTTTTCTAAAGTGATTACTCCTTTCTGCTCAAACATCCAGCTAACACAACCAGTTTCGCCTAGATTGCCCCCGTTTTTGGTAAATGCAGATCTAAGATAGGCAGCGGTGCGATTACGATTATCGGTTAGGGCTTCGATTAATACGGCTACTCCACCAGCACCATATCCTTCATAACGAATTTCTTCGAGGATGGCATCATCATCTTGATATGTTCCTGCCCCTTTAGCTAGCGATCGCTCAATATTATCATTAGGAATCCCTGCTGCTTTAGCTTTATCAATTGCTGTGCGAAGTTGAAAATTACCATCAGGATCGGGAATACCATTGCGGGCAGCGACAATAATAGCGCGAGACAATTGGGTGAATGTTTTACCTTTTTTGGCATCGACCCTAGCTTTTTGTCTTTTGATATTAGCCCACTTACTATGTCCTGCCACGGTTTATATTTACCTCTTTTTGATCAAGCTATTTTTTTTATTTTACAAGTTAGACATAATCACCGAGGCTACTGATTACTGATTACTGATTACTGATTACTAAGCTCCTTCGAAGCTAAAGTAGCAAATAGCAAATAAGTAAGTAGGCATAATAATTTATAAAACCTAGGTAGTTAATCTTTTCCCTATCACCCATCCCCTAACCCCTAACCCCGGCCAAAACCGTTTTATATTTAATTTCACCCACCTACTTATGACTGATTACTTATTCTGAGCCATCTTATACATCTTCTCTTTGACTGTCATACTCATCAAAGAACGCAGTAGCAGAATAAACCAAAAGGTGGAAAAACAAAAGAGAGCGATCGCGACACCTTGTAACTGTCCAACTAATAATACTGAACCCGATAATAAGCAGAAACCAGAAAGACAAGTATAGATTAAACTTTTAATTCCCAACTGAATTTGTTTCAGGGCTCTTTCACTCTCAGTTGCTCTAACTTTTACCTGTAATTCTCCCAAATCTAAGCGTGATTCCAAGCGCATAATCGATAGTTGTGTGCGATTGGGCTGCTTCAGTTGATATTGAATAAAATCTTTAGTTTGTCTGGCTAAAGTACTGAGCATACTACCTTGTTGTTGAGAAAAGGCAATTTGTTTTAAAAAAGGTTGAGCCGCAGCGAGAAGATTATATTGAGGATCGAGAGCGCGAGCAATACCATCGAGGGTAGTCAATGATTTAACAATAAAAGTCATCTGGGGCGGGAGACGAAATGGCTGTTGCTCAAAAATAGAATAAACTTCATCAGTTATCTGTTCAAATGCTCTAACATCAACAGGTTTATCGCTAAACTCTTGAATCATAAAAGCAATCATACGCTTGACGGGTGTCATGTCAGCAACGGGTTCAATTAATCCCATATAGATCAGGGTTTCGACTACCTCGTCGGCATCTTTTTTTAAGACGGCAAAAAATGTTTTAACCATTTGCTCTTTGGCAATGGTTTTAACTTCTGCCATTGTGCCAAAGTCATAAAAAATAATTTCTCCCCGTTGACTGACTGCCATGTTACCTGGATGGGGGTCAGATTGAAAAAAACCGTCTTCTAAAAGCTGTTTTAAATAACAGGTAATTCCTAGCTTAATTACTTCTTTAGTATTGATTTTATTGGCTTCTAAAGCAGGGCGATCGTCAATCTTGATACCTGGTAAATATTCTAAAGTTAAGACTTTTGAGGTGGTATATTGCCAATAAACTTGAGGTACTGAAACCCGGTGATACTGTTGAAAATTATCTCGAAAGCGTTCAGCATTTTTTCCTTCATGGATATAATCAATTTCTAAATATAAAAGCTCAAAAAATTCGCGATAAATTGCCTCTAAGTTAAATTTTCTGATGTCTTTAATTAAACGATTAAGCCATCTAACCAAACGGTGTAGAATCTCAAAATCTAAATTAAATAATCTCTCTAAACCAGGACGTTGCACCTTGACCACAACATCTTCTCCTGTGTGCAGCCTAGCTCTATGTACCTGACCTAAACTAGCTGCTGCCAAGGGGGTAGGGTTAAACTCAGCAAATAGTATCGAGACAGACTTACCCAGTTCCTGTTCAATAACAGCGATCGCTAACTCGGAACTAAAAGGTGGTACTCGATCTTGTAGTTGACTAAATTCTTGGATAAATTCAATCGGAATCAAGTCAGCGCGGGTAGATAGAGCTTGCCCCAGTTTAATAAAAGTTGGTCCTAGATCGAGAATATTTCTGACCAACCATCTGGCTAATCGATGTCGTCGTCGGGGTGAACTACTACCAGTGACTTTATCCCACCATAGAGAAGTTAACAGTTTAATGGCAATACCAAAAATTTTAAGCTGACGACAAAATGGCGTATAAGGGTAACTTCCTAAGGATAATCGGAATGATCTTAAATTGGAGAGCTTTTTACTTTGATGCCATTTCATAAAAAGATGGTTAATTCGACCGGATATTAGGTGAGACTAATTGAAAGCGATCGATTATAATCATTGCTAATTGTTAAATAAATATTAACAGCCTAACGGATAGATGGTTGAAATTGAGGTAATCGGACGATAAAAGTGGTCAAAAATAGCAACGAATCATCTTCTATTGGTTCGCTAGTGACTTCGATCTTACCGTTAAGATGTTCGACCAGATACTTGACTAACGTCAAGCCCAGTCCTGTACCCGGTACTGCATGATCGGTTACACCTTTGCCACGACGAAACTTATCAAAGATATAGGGCAATTCTTCAGAGGTGATTCCGGCACCACAGTTAGAGATCGCAATTACGATATCTTTGCCTTTTGTAGTCTGGTGACTTTCGGCTGTTAATTGAATAACAGTATTACGCTCAGAGTATTTACAAGCATTTAAAAGCAATTCATTAATAATATGTTCTAGGCTTTCGGCGTCAGTATCTATTTTTAAATTGGAATCTGAGATTGAAGTTTTGATTTGAACTCCTATGTCTGATTGCCATTGGACAGTAAAAGATTGAGCTAATTTATTAATTATTTGACCTAAATCCAGTTCTTGAGGACGATAGATCAATTCTCCAGATTCAACCTGTTGCAAAGTTAACAAGTCTTTAATTAGACTATATTCGCGCTCCCACTCCTGTTCGAGAATATTTAAATATTTGGTTTGCATATCGGAAGGTAGTTGAGCTTGACGCAACATTTTAATAGCCATTTTCATGCTGGTTAGAGGAGTTTTTAACTCATGACTCATGCTATTCATAAAGTCATCTTTCAACTGATTTAACTTTTCCAACTGCTCAATATGTTGGCGCATTTTTGCCGATAATTTGCCTTGTACATCAAGACTCCATTTCAATTGTGCAGTTCTTTCTTCAACAATTGACTGTACTTGAGTTAAGGTTTGGTGATGAATAACAGCAGTGCTAATTTGCACACTAACCCAATCAACTAAATTCAGTTCCTCTTCTAACCAAGGACGAGCAGCGTTCTGTTGTAAAACTAGAAACCCCAAAACTACTCCTGGCTGGGACTTACTATTTTTTTTGCCTATTAAAGGCATCATCAATAATGCTGAACCAGTTTTTTGAATGGCATCGGGAAGCTGTTGCGGACTTAGATCGGGAAAAGCCACATTTGACTCAAATTTTGAGCATTGGGGAGCGATTTGCCAAGCTTGCTGACACAAATTGGAATCATCAAAGCTAAAAGAAAGTTGACCTGGAGATGGTAAACTTTCTGTCTGAGGACTCCACTTAGAGACAACTTGAACTGTTCCTTGGACAAACTGTTGGCGATGACCTTGGGCTTTTAAGGGATGTTGATACTTCAACATTAATACCATGCCTCGATCTACTTGGAGAGTTTTACAGATCTCCCCCAAACAGTTATCAAACAATAGTTGAGGATTGGAATTTTGACTAATACCTTGACTGAGCTTATTCAGCAGAGCTTGATATTGAGTTTTGGTAGCTACTTGTTGCTGAAGTTGTATTTGAGCTAATGAGATCGCCATTGATTCTGCAATCTTGGCCAGCAATTCTTGTTCGGAGTTGGTCCATCCCGAGGTAGCAGATTTAAATAATAAAACTAAACCGTTAGTTTGATGCTGATATTTGGTTGCTACTCCCAGCCAAGTTTTGGTCGGTAAAATTTTCTGAAGTGAGTATTCAAGAGAATTGACATTAGGAGATGCTACACCGCTAATAATATGAGATTGGCAAGCATCGTCAGTCTTGAGAGGCAAATTTGACAATTGCTGAATAATTTGGTTGCGAACAATTTCAGAATCAGGCTTCTCTTGCCAATAGCTAATTTCGTTAGCACTACTGGAGTTGACCTTAGTAGAAACAACAATACAAGTATCTACTGCAAATAGTTCACCAACCCTGCCCGCCAAGGCTAACAGAACGTTGGAAAAATTTGAGCTGTCGAGAATAACTTGCAGAATACTCTTGCTAATCTGGTCTATCTCTGAGGTTTGTTGCATGGTTTTGGACCAATCTTGCTGCTTCATAACCAGAGGTGAGATTGTAGGGGGGGATGATGTTGATAAGCTATTATCAGTTTTACTTCTCATAATCTAAAATATTTATCTATTCTCTACACAGAGATGAAACAGATTAGTTAGGAAGCTTATAAGTTTCTCTCACAAGTACTAACATTCCCATTTCTACTCAATTTATATCCAAGGTAAAGATTTTTGCTGAGATGATTAAACCAGTTTTATTGCTAGTAACTTCTATCTACTTTGTTAGTTACCTCCAACACAAAATAGACTGTAATATATTTAGCATTCTAGGATGACTCACCATAATTAAAAATGTTGAAATCCTTTACCTATATTTAATACTTGTTCTTGATTTAAATCGTTGGTGTTGTCAATTTGAATTTCTGGATTCAAAGTCACTTCACCAATAACTGCAGCTTCACAACCCAACTCTTTCACTAATACAGCAGCAAAATCCTTAGGAAGACATAAAACTAGTTCAAAATCTTCTCCTCCGTAAAGCAACCATTCCCAGGCTGTCTTTATTTCTGCTAGCTTAGTTAATCCTGGAAAAATTGTTAAGCTTTCTTTATCGATTCTTGCCCCTACACCACTACACCGGCAAATTTGTATGACTGCATCGGCCAATCCATCACTACTGTCCATACCAGCGATCGCAATCTCAGGGGGTATTTTGGCTAAATATCTGAGAATATCCAATCTGGGTTTGGGTCGTTGGTGAGCTAAAATTAGTCGTTCACGCTCTGGAAATTTTAAACCACTTCCTTTGCTAGAATCAAGCAATAATTCTAATCCTCCTCGAGAAAGCCCGTGAAGACCAGTAATGACAATCGCATCTCCTGGTTTTGCCTGGGAGCGCCGAATTACTTTCTGGGGAGAAACCTGCCCAAAAGCAGTAATAGCAACACTAGCTACGGTGGAGCGACAGATATCTCCCCCAACAATTGGAGTCTGATAAATCCCCAAACAAGCATTCATCCCTTGATAAAGTTCCTCGACCCAATTAACTTCCTGTTCCCCTGGTAGAGATAGACCCACTGTAATTCCCAGAGGTTCAGCTCCCATAGCTGCCAAATCGGACAAATTAGCGGCAGCAGCCCGCCAACCGACATCAAAAGCAGTAGTGGTGCGATCGCTGAAATGAACTTGATCCACCAACACATCGGTAGTAACTACTAAAGAGCGATCGGGATTAGTTGTCAGAACGGCTCCATCATCTCCTACAAGATCTTGAGGACAAAAACACTGTAGCTTATTTAATAAACTGTGTTCACCTAGATCTTTAACGAGAAGCGATCGATCACTCATAGCAAATTAAAATTTATGGTCTGAAAATATTTAATTTTCAGTTCTGTCCTTCAATGTGTTTGTGGAGAATTATTTTATTCTTCAATCTTAGTCATTTGAACCTCGCCAAAACATAACTCAAATTGGAAACTAAAGATTAAGAATCACAAAAAACTTTACAAGATTTCTATTTGTCTCTGATCCATTGTCCATTTTGGAAAAACAGGGATTAATTATTCGGAAACTAGATCACACCCTGTGGAGATATTTACGTGTTAAAAATGGACTATATATCTGCAAAATTAGTTAGATCTAACTATTGAAGTCAAGATTCAATTGTATTTAATGGAAAAGGCGACATTAGCGACCAATAAATCTACCGTATTACCTAACGATATTTTAATTGTTGATGATACTCCCGATAACTTACGTTTATTATCAAAAACCTTGATTAGAGAAGGTTATAAGGTTCGTTGTGCTATCGATGGGTCAATGGCGCTATTGACGATTAAAACTAAGCTTCCCGATCTAATTTTGCTGGATATAAATATGCCAGGTATGGATGGTTTTGAAATTTGTCAACATCTAAAACAATCAGAATCAACTAAAGATATTCCGATTATATTTGTTAGCGCTTTAGACGAAATTTTTGATAAAGTTAGAGCATTTGAACTGGGAGCAGTAGACTATATTAGTAAGCCTTTTCAGATTCCTGAAGTACTCTCTAGAGTTAGTAATCAATTAAATCTACAAAATTTGAGAAAGCAGTTAATCCAAAAAAATCAGCTTCTGCAAATAGAAATTAGTAATCGAATTGCTGCTGAAGTAGAAATACGTCAGCTTAATTTTGATTTAGAACAAAGAGTTGTCCAAAGAACGTCTCAATTAACAGCTGAAATTAACGAACGACAAAAAATTCAAAAAAAATTAGAATACTTGGCTTGGAATGATACATTAACAGGTTTACCTAATCGATTATGGCTGATTGAAAAGTTAACCAAAATATTGTCTCTGACACCTCAAGAAGCAAAGTCTCAATTCAGCTTGATTATCTTAGACTGTAATCGTTTCAAAATAGTTAATGATTCTCTTGGTCGTCAAGCAGGAGATAAATTATTGGCAATGGTAGGAGAGAGATTAAAATCAGAGATTATAGCTCAAGATATTCATCTCACTCATTTTGGAGAAGACAAATTTGCGTTCTTACTAGAAAATTTAGAAGATACAAATTGTGTAATCGAACTTGCTCAAAGGATACAGCAATGCTTGTCCCCCGCATTTATTGTTGAACAAAGAGAAATCTTTATTGCATTCAATATGGGAATAGTTTTAGATAGTTCTAGTTATCTAAAACCAGAAGATATCTTTAGAGATGCAGATTTGGCAATTCAAAAAGCGAAAAATTCTAGTAGTAATTACTATCAAGTATTTGATGCCACAATTCAAAATAATGCTCTCGAAATCCTCGAAATTGAGACAGATCTTCGTCTCGCATTGAAACGTCAAGAATTCTATCTCAATTATCAACCGATAATTTGTTTGCATACAGGCAAGACCAGAGGATTTGAAACTTTAGTACGTTGGCAACATCCTCACAAAGGATTAATTTCTCCTGGAAAATTTATTCCGATTGCCGAACAAACCAATTTAATTCTGCCGCTAGGAATGTGGATTCTCCATCAAGCTTGTCAACAATTAAGTATCTGGCAAGAACAATTAGTCAATCAGGAGAATTTATTTACCATTAGCGTTAATATTTCTGCCAAGCAGTTTGAACAAGAAGATTTTATTGAGCAATTAGACCAAATCATTGACGATACGGGGATTGATGTTAGGCATCTCAAGTTAGAAATTACCGAAACATTATTAATGGAGAATGCAGCGATCGCCGATCGGGTAATCAATCAACTTAAAGCTAGACAAATCAAGCTGGCAATCGATGATTTTGGGACAGGTTATTCTTCCTTGAGCTATTTAGATCGTTTTCCCGTAGATACTCTCAAAATAGATCGTTCTTTTGTCAATCGCTTAGATGAAAAAAATCAAGCTTCGACGATTGTTAAAGCGACATTAGATTTAGCTCACAATCTTGGTTTTAATGTTGTCGCTGAAGGAGTAGAAACCCAAGAACAGGCAGAACAATTAAAAGATTGGGGTTGTGAATTTGCCCAAGGATTTTTTTATGCCAAACCTTTAGATGTCCAGTCTGCATGGCAGTTTCTCCCCAAGAATCTAGCTAATTAAATATCTAAATCGCAAAATTCTGGTTTTAGATCTCGCTCCATAAGAGCCTGAATAGCCTCCTGAGGGGTTATCTTACCTCTTAATAATCGATGTACTTGCCGCGCGATCGGAACCGCGATCGCTTCTAAATCTGCCATTTTAATCAGTACATTTGCTGTATTGACTCCTTCTGCTGTGCCTTCAAGATTTTCTAAAATCTCGTCTAAGGTTTTTCCTTGAGCTAGTCCATAACCGACTTGATAGTTACGAGATAAAGAACTGTCGCAAGTGGCAATTAAATCTCCCAGACCAGACAAACCAAAGAAAGTCTCTCCTGATGCTCCTAAATGAGTACCAATACGGATCATTTCTGGTAAAGCGCGGGTAAGCAAGGCCGCTTTAGCATTAGTGCCTAACTTCATCCCATCACAAACCCCCGAGGCGATCGCAATGACATTTTTTAACGTACCTCCTAGTTCTGTACCGATAGGATCTTCATTGACATAAACTCGAAAAGTATCTGAGGCAAAAATCTCTTGTACTTTTTCCGCTGCGGTCAAATTATTACTAGCAACTACCGTCGCCGCAGGTAAGCCTTTCGCAATTTCTTTGGATAAATTAGGACCCGATAACACTACTACAGGATTTTCAGGAAAAGCTGTTTGCCATATTTGTGATGGAGTACGAGTAGTTTCCGGGTCTAATCCTTTAGTCGCAGTGACTATTATTTTGTCTGAAGGAAAATTGAGTTGCTTTAACTTCGCAATAGTTGGAATTACTCCTTTCATCGAAACGGCAGAGATAACAATAGGTGCCTCTTTAACCACAGATTCGAGGGATTTGTCACCACGATGTGACCAAAAATGAACGTCATGGTTATTGTTCTTGGCAATCGTGCCCAAAGCAGAACCCCATACTCCAGTTCCTAAAATAGCGACAATATAAGATGGAATATTCACAAAAACGATCTCAAAATAATACTTTTAAACTTTATTAATACTGTAAAAGAGATTGTGCTTTTTATTAGCTCGGCATACAAAAATAAACACCATTGTTGATTTAAACTATCTCAAAACTCTTGGCACAAGACCCACTTAAATGACTAATTATAGAAAAATATTACTTGGCTCTATATACCGATAGTAGCGAGATTCAAAAATTTTAACGAGATTAATATCGGTAACTTAAAGTCAAGAACTTATCTACAACCGCCATCCTCAGGTTCGGAAAACTACACTACCTAAGAGCTATCATCAGCTTGCACTATGTATAAAGATGATGTGAAAACTGAGGCGAGTAAAGCAAGCCAATTTTAAAGTCACAAATAATCTATCGCATTGTATATTGCACTGACTCAAAAAAATTTTAGTTTTTGTTGTTAAATTTCGGAGTATTACATAAAGTATGGCAAAAGTTGTTGGTATTGACTTAGGAACTACTAACTCTTGTGTAGCAGTGATGGAAGGGGGTAAGCCCACAGTTATCGCTAACGCGGAAGGTTTTAGAACTACTCCCTCAGTTGTCGCTTATGCTAAAAACGGCGATCTTCTAGTTGGTCAGATTGCTAAACGTCAGGCTGTAATGAACACTGGCAATACCTTTTATTCAGTTAAACGCTTTATTGGACGCAAGTACGATGAAGTAACTAACGAAACCAAGGAAGTCGCCTATAAAGTAATTAGAGACAGTAATGGTAACGTTAAGCTCGACTGTCCTGTACAAGAAAAGCAGTTCGCACCAGAGGAAATTTCGGCTCAAGTTTTACGTAAATTAATTGAAGATGCTAGTAAGTATCTAGGGGAAAAAGTCACTCAAGCGGTTATTACTGTACCAGCGTACTTTAATGATTCTCAGCGTCAGGCGACAAAGGATGCTGGAAAAATTGCTGGGGTAGAAGTTTTACGTATTATTAACGAGCCTACCGCGGCATCTCTGGCATATGGTTTAGACAAGAAAAGTAACGAAACCATTCTTGTGTTTGACTTAGGTGGTGGTACTTTCGACGTTTCTATCCTTGAGGTGGGAGATGGCGTATTTGAAGTGCTGGCTACTGCGGGTGATACCCACTTGGGTGGTGACGACTTTGATAAAAAAATCGTTGACTATTTAGCAGAAGAATTTCAAAGAAACGAAGGTATCGATCTTCGCAAAGACAATCAAGCTTTACAGCGTTTAACTGAAGCTGCAGAAAAAGCCAAGATTGAACTTTCCAGCGCGACTCAAACTGATATCAACCTTCCTTTTATTACTGCAACTCAGGATGGACCCAAACACTTAGATGTTTCCTTGACTAGAGCTAAGTTTGAAGAACTCTGTTCCGATCTAATCGATCGCTGTCGTATTCCTGTAGAGCAAGCCCTTAAAGATTCTAAGCTGGCTAAAGAGGCGATCGACGAAGTAGTCATGGTGGGTGGTTCAACTCGCATTCCTGCGATCGTTGCAGTTACCAAAAGAGTTTTAGATAAAGACCCTAACCAAACTGTTAACCCTGACGAAGTAGTAGCTATTGGTGCGGCAATTCAAGCTGGGGTTTTGGCTGGAGAAGTTAAAGATATCTTGCTCTTAGACGTTACACCTCTCTCTCTTGGTGTAGAAACCTTGGGTGGTGTAATGACCAAGATCATTCCTCGTAACACTACTATTCCTACCAAGAAATCGGAAACTTTTTCTACTGCCGTTGATGGTCAAACCAATGTAGAAATTCATGTTCTACAGGGCGAAAGGGAATTTGGCAAAGACAATAAGAGTTTGGGAACATTCCGTCTGGATGGTATCCCTCCTGCTCCTCGCGGTGTACCCCAAATTGAAGTTACTTTTGATATCGATGCCAATGGTATCTTAAACGTGACTGCCAAGGATAAAGGTACTGGTAAGGAACAATCAATTAGTATTACTGGGGCATCAACTCTCCCCGATGATGAAGTCGATCGCATGGTTCAGGAAGCTGAGTCTAATGCTGCTGCGGATAAGGAACGTCGTGAAGCAATCGATCGCAAAAATCAAGCTGATTCCTTGGTTTATCAAGCAGAAAAACAACTTAGTGAACTTGGAGACAAAGTACCTGCCGATGACAAAACTAAGGCTGAAGGTTTAATTAAAGACCTTAAAGAAGCTGTGGCATCGGAAGATGATGAGAAGATTAAAACTCTCTTACCTGAATTACAACAAACTCTCTACAGCATTGGCAGCAACATCTATCAACAAGGTGAGGGGGCAGCAGATGCTGCACCAGGAGGCGCACCAGGCGCAGAAGCTCCTCCAGAAGATGCTGAAGGTAGTAGTAGTGGCGATGATGTCATCGATGCTGAGTTTTCCGAAACTAAGTAAGTGAAATAGAAATAGTTAGAGAAATATCTCAAGTATGAATATATAGAGACACACCACCATAGATGTGTCTCTTTTTTTTGCGAATATCGAAGCTAATAGCTATTAGCTAAGAACAAAGCTTGTTGATCGACATATTTGAAATGGTAAGCTATATTTTTGGAGCAGTAGTAGATTTGTTTTAATCAAAGTTTTAAGAATTTTGTGAGTTCATAAAACAAATATAAACAGCAATAGTATTACTACTAAAACCCGATAAATAAGTAATTTCTTCTTGGAAAAAAGTTGAACTGAGTGTAGATGATTAAACAACGAGTAAAGAAATTTGCAGAGAAGATTACTCCCATATTTGCTGCTGCTGTACTTGGTTGTTTTACCAACCCAAATCAATTCGCAACTGCTCATAGCGTATGTGGACTTAATAAAAAGCAAGCATCTTATAGAACTAATAATTATTTAATTTCTATTTGTTTAGGAGAAGCAAGTTATCAAGGTGTAGTCACTTACCTTGATGGAACAGGATACAAGCGTTTTCCAATACAAAAAGAAGGTCGAAAATATGTCGGGATTGAGGGCAATAACAACTACATTATCGATGAGAAAACATTTGTTCTTGGAACAGATGGAGAAGAGCCCATAAGAGAAAGAGTTGTTGAAGTGAATCAAGAAGCAGCTTTTGATAAATGCACTACTCCCTTTCCAACTAGTTCTACTGCCAATGATTTACTAATGTATGCTGAGTCTAATGGGCTAATTATTACTTGCTATCCTGAAAATATGCAGGTAAGGGGCAATTACTGTAGTACTGAGGGATGTGGATATTCCTTTACCTTTAAACCTCAAAATAACGCTTTAGATGATGCTGAAGTTCAGATCTTTCTACCAACTGGAGTTGCCACATCTAGAGCAGCAGAAAGGTTTGTGACTGGTGATAATGGACTATTAGAAAATAATGGCTGGACGATTGTAAAAAAAGCTACTCCCCCTCAAGATTTAAGATATCCTTGGGTCAAAAAAATTATTACCTTTGCCAATGATTACGAAATGATGGGACATATTCTTTTGGGAGAATCAATGGGTCAAGCAATTCAGGTTACAGTGTTTTTTCCAGCGGAAATGTCTAGTGATTATTGGTCTTCAGCTAAGCCAATTTTAGATAATCTTGAGTTTAATTTTTATTGATTTTATTTAACTATTCTAAATGATGAAAAAATACAAATTGCTAATTGGAGTTTCTCTGTTAATTAGTATTGCTTTGTTTGAAAAAGCGATCGCGATTCCCCTACCCAAAGCCTATATTAACCTGGCGGGGGCTGGTGGAGACTTTAGTTCTCGAACAGCAACTTTTCGAGTAAGGGATCACAGCACTGCTACGAGCATTGGCAATGGTTTGAGACTTTATGATGCCCATGTAGAAAAAATGATCGAAGTAACTAATCATTTTTGTAAGGATGAAGAGTCAGAATATATTTTTTATTGGAACTATGAAGCAGATGCAGGAAGAGTTTTTATGGGAGAGTTTCCTATCTCTTGTCAATTTGCCAGAAAAACTTTTCAGAAATTTGGTATTAGTGCAAATGAGACTATAACTGTCAATCATCGTGGTAATCCCAAACCAGAAGCAATAGCTACTCTGGCTCTAAATCAGCATAACGGCAAACAGTTTGCTGCATTTGTACAAACAATTAAACCTCAATGTCTGGAGACGACACCAAAAGTATGCCCAGGCGATCGCTTATAACCTATTTTTGCTTGCTGCTTGGCAATTAACTTTGTTTTTGGGCTAACACCATGTCTTTATCCGATCCAGTTGCGATCATTCTTCCTTTTCTCTTTTATATTTGGTTAGTGCTACAAATAGATCGCTACGAAAAAGAGCCCTATGGATGGATAATTGCAGTTTTTTTTTGGGGTGCTATCCCCGCCACCATGCTGAGTATGGTAACAGAAATTGGCTTGACAATTGCCATACGACCCTTTTTCGACCAAAATACTTTGACCTATATCAATTATGGTTTGATTACTCCGATTGCAGAAGAGACATTCAAAGGATTGGCAGTTGTGCTGATGTATTTTTTGGTGCGTCGAGAATTTGATGATTGGGTTGATGGCATTATCTATGGCTCCATGGCAGGATTTGGCTTTGCAGTAATCGAAAAGCTGTTGCAGTCTAGCAGCGTTATCGATCCAGAAGTCTGGCAAGAAAATTATCTGATCAACATCATTGCTTTTGGATTTGCTCATGCTATCTATACCGCTTTTATTGGAATTGGTTTCGGTATAGCCCGCCTTGCTCCTAAACAAAGAACTAAGTGGCTTGCGCCTCTTGGTGGATGGCTCGGTGCTGTATTAGCCCACAGTGCTTATGATTTAGGTAATTTCTATGGTCAATCCCATGGCAATCAAACCCTAATTTGGAATGCGATCGCCTATTTGATTCCAGCAGGAGTCATGATTTATCTGATTATACGGGCAATTGCCTATCAAAAAAGCAGATTGCGACAGTATTTACCTGAAGAGGTCCCCCAAACAATTTTAGAGTCAAATTACTTTGCTCTTTGTGGCAAAAAAAATAATCAGCAATCCCGTTTTCAGCTTCAAAAACCTCAACCCCGTAAATTCATTCAGCTTTGTGGAGAATTAGCTCAGCGTAAGGAACAACTTGCCAAGCTAGGTGAACAGGCTAAATTCAGCCATGATATTGAACCTTTAAGACAGAAAATTAGAGCCTTACAAAGTCTTTAAAAACCCGATCAAGATGGATATTGAGATTTACGAAGAAATTCTGTTTAGTTATTTATTTTTACGACTTCCAATTATATTTTTCTTCAGCTTGGCTGCATTAGGTTTGGAATGGATGAGGAGCCGACTTTATCAAGGTCGCTTTTATAAACCCTTCCTGCTCAATATTATTCTTGCCTGGATTCCATTCCTACTTTCGATCTCTGCCTATATCTTATTTCTCAGAAGTGGATTTAATGAAACTTGGACAGTATTAGTTCTATTGGCTATTTGGTTCGTTTTCTTTCCTAATTCAGTATATTTAATCACTGAAGTTCATCACTTTCGCGATCGCTTTGCTGATGATGCCAAAGACCCTTTTTGGTTTGACAATATCGAAATTCTTTCAATTGTCGGGGTAGGACTATTAATTGGTAGTCATTCCCTAGCTATCATCCACTTTTTATTACGAAATCATTTAACTAATGCATTAAGTTGGATCGCTATAATCAGCTATGTCTTGTTGGCTAATTTCGGTATTTATATCGGTCGGTATTTGCGATTTAATAGTTGGGATATTGTTCGTAATCCTATTAACCTTTTTAAACAGGTTATTAATGAATTAAGTGTCTATTCTAAGGCAAAAGCTTTAGTTCTCTACACATTTTTATTTAGCTTTTTTATAATCACGTTTTACCTATTCGTTAACTTGAATATCGAGAATCTTTATACTTTAGGAATTCGCATTCAAGAACTCCAGTGATCATCTCTGGAAATAAATACTGCTCTCCAATATTTGAAAAACATTAATTTCTCGCTAAATTTCACTGTGAAACTTTCTAAAAAACACATGAAAAGCTGATAGCTGATAGCTGATAACTTAGAGCTAATCTTACTTTTTAAGATTAGGATATTGCTGAGAGATCAAGCCTTTTAGCAAATAAAGTAAATGACCTTCCAATTGAGGGGAGAGTCTAAGAGGTAAATCTTTAGTGCTGAAATTAATATCTCTTTGGGGAAAGGGAATCTGAATTTGTTGTTCGCGAAAAATTTCTTCAATTCTAAAATACAGATCACTTTTGAGCGGTGCTTGGCGGCTAGGATCGGACGTCCAAACCAATAGCTCAAAATCAAGAGAACTATCACCAAATTCAGTAAAAAATACTTGAGGCTGAGGGTTACGCAATACCTCCAAATGCTCTTCTGCTGCTTTTAATAAAGCCGATTTAACTTTGGTCACATCAGAGCCATATTCTACTCCAATAGGTAAGTGTATACGGGAGACGCTTCTACGGTGATTCCAATTGACTACTTCTTCACTCAAAAAGCGTGAATTAGGCACAATGATAGAAATTCGATCTAAAGTTTTGAGTACAATACTGCGGGCATTAACTTCTTCCACTACGCCTAAGTGTTCTCCCACCTGAATAAAGTCTCCTACTTGAACTGAACGTTCAAATAGCAATACAAGTCCGCTAGCAAAGTTACGAGCAATATCCTGAAAACCCAAGCCAATACCTACACCCAAGGCACCACTTGCAAATGCTAAAGAACTTAAATTTAAACCATAAGCCTGAAGCAAAACTATGGTGACGAAAGAGATTAAACCATATTTAACAACAAGTGAAATTATCTCTTGCGAACCCCTAGTCATTCTGGTAGCTTGCAAGACATTGGTACGCAGCAAATTAGCAAGATAGTTACTAATATAGAATGAAATAATCAGCAATCCTATTAAAATTAGTAGACCAATAATTGAAACGTCATTCCCCCCCAAAGGAAAGAAGGGTTCTTTAAAGGTCTTAACTGCTATATCGAGAAGTAAGTATAACCCATCCCTGGTGAAGTAGAATAGATGGCAAATAACCACAATTGCGACTAACCATAGAGCAAATTGAGCAAATCCTAATTTAAGACGAAATAAGGTAGTTAAGTTAGAAGCTTGAGAACTAGTATTGCTAGGTAATCCTGGGATAACTCTTTGAATTGCCCGCCTTAGGGGATAGGTTTGTAGCTGATCTAAAAGTCTCGATCCCAATAAAGTCAGTACCAACAAGATACAGGCGATAATTGCTTGACGCTGGATATAAGCAGGAGTTCTCTCTTTTTTCGCTTGCGCGATCGCATCTGTTATTTTTTCTTGTAAATCTTCCGCAGCTTGACGTTTAGTCTGCCCACCGATAGTTTCTTTTTCAGTAACGGTCAGCAGCTCTTGGGGATCTTCTCGAGAAACTAATTCTGACTCGCTATCTGGATTTTGCTCTGGCTGCCTTTGATACAATAAATTAAGTACAGGCAGTCGATTTTTTTCTCTAATTATTACCTCGTCAAAGTCATCATCTTCAACTGCTTCTCTCAATTTTTCACGAATATATTCTGCTCTTTCTTCTGCGGAGCTATTACCAGCTGTACCTACAGAGAATATTTTTCGACCATCAATCAATACAGTAGCTTCGGGCAAGCCAGAGTCGTTATTTTGACTCAGTCCAGGACTAATATTGGTTACTAGAATTAGGATAGCAGTAACTACTGTCAAAACAACCTGGGAAAGTTTTTTAGACCACATCGATTATTCAAGATTTAGGAGTTGATTTAGTATTTCTATTCTTTAAAAACCATTGAATTGTGTTAGTAGCACAAAAGTTCGTGGGTTAAGTGGCTACACTAACAATACTTACTTTTTAGCAGAATTTTGTTCCTCGTTTTCATAATGTACTCTAGTCCCTGCCCATTGTAGTTTTTCTCTCAACGTATCGTAAAAAGAATAACTTTCTCGCAGAAGGATAAAGTGCGCTTGGCAATTGGCCATTTTAATTACTACTCTTTGACCGGGCCAAATAGTTGCACCTAATGCACCATCTGTCCATAGTTTAGTGTTAACTTCATAGTCTCTCAGAGGGCTAACGCTAACTACACTTCCAGGAGGTAAAACTAGTGAACGACCAGAAAGACTAAGAGGACAAATGGGAGTAACCGCGATCGCCCACATTCCTGGATGTAAAATTGGACCACTGGCCGAAACAGTATAACCAGTAGAACCAGTGGGAGTTGAAACTAATAATCCATCTCCACTATACTGATCGACTAGTTGACCATCTGCTTCCATTTCTAAGATTGAGGTAGGCATACGATCAATACTTGCTGGTTTGATGCACATTTCATTCAGACAATGAAATGTCTCGCTGACAGGGGTTAATTTAGTTCTTTCGCCCTCAAATATCTGTGCTTGGAGCATCATGCGTCTCTGAACAGCATAAAGATCCGACTGTAAACGCTCCCATATAGTCTCTGTTTGCCGAAATAGTTCAAACGGTTCAGTCAAAAATCCTAAATGTCCACCCACATTTACCGCCAAAATTGGTATTTTTTGGGGTGCTAATTGTCTAGCAGCAGACAAGATAGTACCATCTCCACCTAAAACAACTGCCAAATTAATGTTAACCCCCGAAGAAGCTAAAAATACAGGATAGGGATTATCTTTAATGCCGCTAGGTCCTAATAGAACCTTACATTGGCGAGCTTCTAATTCTCCTGCGCATTTTTCAGCCCATTGTCTACTATTTTTGTCCCCTGCCTTATAGGCAATGATTACGTTTTTTAGCTCCACTATACTTTTGAGACGGGTAAATCGATCAATACCTTCTCATACTATCGTTCTCATCTAACTTTGTGGCTGAATACAGGTTACAAAAAATTATTCCTCATCTCTTATTCCTCTATTTCCCCCTTGCTAAATCTAAAAAACTGATTATTATAGTTAAAGTACCACTACTGCGTTGGTGACTACCTGCTAAGTTTATTGATCTATGCTTAATTTTATGAGGGAATAGCGAGTATTTCCGTGGAAGTATACCGAGCTAGTACTCGGAAATGGAAGCGAAAGTAGCCAATTCCCATCCTGGTTCTCCAGGTCATAAACTAAGGTAAAACGGCGTGGCGGTGGGCTATATTTATCTTCAAAAAATTAATTTTAGTTGCATATCTACAACTTGTCACAAGTTTCTGTAAAAAATTTTACAGGTAAGACAAAATAGAAAGAGTTATCATTGGCTATACTCAATGCTAATGTAGCTAGTTGATGCCAAATTTATCACAATCTCTTTACCCAGTACAGTTTAAAGCTAATACTTTTAAATTAAGCAACGGATTAACTGTAATTCACCAGTATTTACCTGCGACATCTGTGGTGGTTACGGATATCTGGGTTAAAGCGGGAGCCATCTCTGAACCTGGGGAATGGTCGGGAATGGCACATTTTCTAGAACATATGATTTTTAAAGGTTCTCCTAACGTGATGGTGGGAGAATTTGACTGGCTGATTGAAAATACTGGGGGAATTACCAACGCTGCTACAAGTTACGATTATGCTCATTTCTATTTGACTAACGCCGCATCTCACATCGAAAAGACCTTGCCTCTTTTAGCCGACATCTTGTTGCGAGCAACTATCCCCGATGAAGAATTTATTCGCGAACGAGATGTAGTTCTGGAAGAAATTTATTCAAGTCATGACGACCCGGATTTTGTGGGATTTCAAGCTTTGTGTCAAAACACTTATCAGTGTCATCCCTACCGACGTCCGATTTTAGGAGAAAAAGAATTATTACTGGAACATACCCCCAATCAAATGCGCTGTTTTCATCGGACTTATTATCAGCCAGAAAATATGACAGTAGTAATTGTTGGCGGAATTGAACCAGAAAAAGCTTTATCTTTAGCCAATGAGAATTTTAGTGAGTTTAGTGTGCGTTCTGAATGTCCCCCTATATTGATAGAAGCAGAACCTCCCGCGATCGCTATTCGCCGCCAAGAACTATATCTCCCCAGAATTGAACAGTCACGTCTTTTGATGGCCTGGATTTGTCCTGGTGCAGAACTTTTGGAGGAGGCGATCGCTCTAGATTTAATTGCCTTGATTTTGACTGGAGGTCGCAGTTCGGGATTAGTACGAGAACTTAGGGAAGAACGACAGTTAGTTCTGAATATTGACTGTGGTCTTTCTTTGCAAAAAGACTCGAGTATGTTCACCATCAATGCTTGGTTAGAAATTGAATATTTAGAGATGGTAGAAAATATAATTTGCGATCGCCTTAACCGATTACAAACCTATCTGATCCCTGAAGCAGAGATCGCCCGTGCGAAACGACAGTTAATTAATGACTATATTTTCTCCACTGAGACCCCTAACCAGTTGGCAGGATTATATGGATTTTATAATATCATCGCCACAGCCTCTGATTCGGCTCTTTATCCCCAAATCATTAGTCAACTACAGCCCGAACAATTACAGGCGATCGCTAGCCGGTATTTATCCCCTGAACGTTATGCTGTTACGATATTAAAGCCTTGTTAGTTAATAAAGGGAGCGAAGCTCTTGGCTATCAGCTTTTAAAGATAAAGTTCTTAGTCGTTAGTCATTAGTTTTTAGTCGTTCAGATATAGTCTTGAACTGCGGAATGCAGGGGACAGCGGGTAGTGGGACGGGGCTTATAAACTAAGGAGGAAACCTCCCTAGACAGCCCCTCGTCTTATACTCAAACGAGTTTTTAGCACTCTTTTTTAAACTAAATACTAAAAACTAAATACTAAAAACTTCAGATAAATATTCAATAATTGAAAATTGATAATGGACAATGGACAATTACTTCTCCTTAAATAAGAGGAAGATTGACATTATTAATTATTAATTGCTCTGTTTATGGCTGCTATTGTTAAATCATGGTGTATGCTCATTGTTGCATTTTGCCTAATTTTATTTATATTGAGTCCCTTAGAAGCCAATGCTCAATCAGAACAGCGTATTTATTTGACTCCAGAAATACTTGACCAGCAAGTTAATAATCTAGTTCAACAAGAAGGAAAAGATACGATTGATTTAAGTAATTATATTATTGATATCTCCAATCCAGATAGTGAATTTAGTCAACAATTTTATCGGGAAATCAGAAGTACTATCAATAGGGCTACTAATTCTATCAGTCTTGACTTAAGTAACTCAATTATTCAGGGAGACTTACAACTTAATCAACTGGGTATTTTGACTTCTTTAGGAACAGGAATGCTGTCTTCAACTTTTACTCCTTTAGAACAAGAAAAAATCAATCAATATTACCCTTTAGTAAATAATGTCAGCCAGCAAATTCCTAGAGCTAATATCTTGCGTTGTGGATTTAAACTTGACAGCACTATTTTTACAGGAGAAGTAAATGCAGCTAATAGTCTTTTTTTACAGCAGCTAACAGCTACCTCAGCCAAATTCCAAGGAGTAGTTAAACTTGAGCAGAGTATTTTTGGTCGAGAAGTAAACTTTAGTCAAGCTATTTTCAATCAGAATATTAATCTATCTCGATCTCATTTTTTTGCCCCAACAAAATTATATCAAGTCGAATTTCAAGGAATTTTGGATTTTAGCAATAGTCAAATTGAAGCATTTATTGAATTTAACGAAGCTAAATTTTATCAGTTAGCTGATTTTACTCGTAGTGTATTTATTCAACCAGCAGATTTTAGTAAGACTATTTTTCGCGATCGCTTAGTTTTGGCAAAAGCTAAATTTCTAGATGCCCTCATTTTTATTAATAGTACTTTTGAGAAAAATATTACTTTTCGTGATATTTATGCTAACTCAATTATTAATCTACAAGATGCTCATTTGCTTGATAGAATTGACTTTAGTAACGCCTTTTTAACTCCCACTGTAAGTCTTAATGTTTCTGGCTTAGCTTTCGATTCGGCTGAAGCAAAAATCATCGGTGAAACCAATGTAATTGGTAACTTCATTAGAGTCGAACGTTTGGAAGGAAATGAAACAGTATTGCGTAATTTGATTCGTAACTTTCGTAGCTTAGAACAAATAGCTGATGCCAATCAGATCGAATATCAACGAGAGCAATTAAGAGCTAAACAACTAAGCGATCGCTTAACTAAAATATCATGGTCTAAAATATTTAGCTGGAGCTGGCTTAGTCTCATACCCCAATGGTTGAGTTTGAATTTATTATTATTACTCGGAGATTATGGTACCAATATCAATTTACTGTTCAGTATTGGTATAGTCATAATCGCTTTTTTTGGTTTTTTATTTTGGCTGCTTGATCGCTATCGACCCAGAATTTCTCAGCCAATAATACCTAATAACTACGAAATTATTGTGATGGGTATTAGTTATCTTATCCTGACTTTTTTAAGTATTCTCAATATTTTTATCGCCAGTAATCGACCTGGGCTAACCTTAGTCTGTATTGCACTAATTTGCTTACCAATACCAATACTTATAATAAGTTTGATTTATAGACGAGGAAGATATCATAAGCTGTTAGATACGACTTACTTTGTAGAAGATGGTTCGATGCGGCAGTTTCGTCTACTTTTGGGTCGTTTGCCTATTATGCCGCGATTTCCTTTTTTTCGCGATCGCTATCAGCCAATTTTATGGCAAAAACGTTGGAATTGGTTAAACTATTACGACTTTAGTGCCAACAACATCTTCAAGTTAGGATTTAATGATATCCGCCTTCGAGATCGACATCTACCAGGACTGATTGCTACTTTAGTCTGGTATCAATGGTGCATAGGCGTTTTATATATTATTCTGCTATTGTGGACACTTTCACGAACTATTCCTGGTTTAAACCTGTTAATTTATTTTTGATTAGTACATTTCTATTTGATTAACAAAAACTGCAACTTGGGTGCGATCGCGCAAATTTAACTTACTCAAGATACTAGTAACATGATTTTTAACCGTTTTCTCAGAAATATATAATTTTTCCGCAATTTCTCGATTATTTGCCCCCTGAGCGATTAAATTTAAGACCTCTCTTTCTCTAGGGGAAATTTCAGCTAGTTGGCTAGAGATATTAGAGGTTGCAAGTTGAGGTTTAGCAGATGTCTGTAACATCTTCTCCAATAAACCCGAGCCCATATAAGTATGACCTTTATTGACCGCGCGGATTGCCATTGCTAAGTCTTCCGGGGGACTATCTTTAAGTAAATAGCCCTTGGCTCCATAGTTCATGGCTTGGGAAATGTATTCATCGTCATCGAAGGTAGTGAGAATTAAGATCTTTATTTCAGGATAATGCAGATGTAATTCTTTAGTGGTGGCTACGCCATCCATAATTGGCATTCGGACATCTAATAAAACGACATCTGGTAATTGAGATTCTTGTTTTAAAGAGGCGATCGCATCCAAAGCTTCTTCTCCATTTCCGGCATCTCCGACCACAGATAAATCATCTTGAAGTTCTAATAGGCTTTTAAGCCCATGTCTAATGATAGTTTGGTCGTCAACGATTAATATGCGAATCACGTTTAATCATGAATTAATTATGGATAAATATGGTAATGGTCAATTGTCAATAGATAAGATTATTTGTTGAGGAATAATGATAGTGATGGTGCAACCACAGTTAAAGTCGCTACATATTTGTATATTGCCATTTGAAGCAGTGACTCTTTCTTGCATTCCCTGAAGTCCAAAGCCTGTCGTATTTTGTTGGGGATTGAAACCTTTACCATTATCCTCAATTAAGAGACATAGATGTTCGGGTAGAGTTTGTAATTCTACCTTAACTGATGTGGCTTCACTATGTTTAGCGATATTAGTTAAAGCTTCTTGCACTATACGATAAACAGTTAGTTTTACTTCTTCTGTAAGAGAATAATTAAGGCTTATTGAATAGTCAGGAACAATTCTGGTTCTGCTAGAAAATTCTTGAAACAACGAAATAATTGCTGGTTCTAAGTTTTTCCCTTCTAAAGGATCGCTGCGGAGAGTATTTATAGAGTGGCGAATTTCTTGGAGGGCTGTAGCGACTAATCCCTTAGCTTCAGTCAAAAATTGATAAGCTTTATGGGGATCGGCTTGCCAAAAAGCGATCGCATTATTTAATTGTATTGTTTGGGCAGTTAGAGCATGACCAACTGAGTCATGAATTTCTCGGGCGATACGGTTACGCTCATTTACTGTTGCTCTATCCTCGGCTTTTAAGGCATATTGACGTAGTTGTTGCCGCGCAATAGCTAGCTGCTGCTGGCTTTTATATTCTCGCAGCACAACATTAACTAAGATACAGATTAAAGTTATACACAAAGCAACTTCAATTAAACTGCTGATAATGGTCATGCTAATTATCTTGTCATATTCTTCTACAGAAATGCTCTGAAACTTAGATACACGAGCCTGAAATTTCGGGAAATTGCGCATATAGGCTGTAGAGGGAATTAGAGATACAAATAGCAAAATATTCGCCAGCCAATATTGTCTCGGCTTGAAGATTAGACCGTTACGCATCGCAACAATCAAATAGGCATATATAGACCAAAAAGACTTTTTCGTTAAGATAGTTGCGAATATAATGAGTGCTAATTGTAAGCTAAAGTAAAGCCATTTATGAAAATCACTTTTTTTGGGTAATTTGAAACCCATCGCTCCAAGTAATAATAAACAAAGAAGAGATAGGGTGAACGTTAGAAAAATTGATTGCTCGGGTGTATCGTATTCTGCTGTAATGTAATGGTCAGGTAGCTCGCCCAAAATTGCCGAACCTAACAACATACACTCTAACCAAAGAAATAAACCAAAAGGATAAGTTTTAAGTTGCTTGAGACGATTCATTAGTAACCAGTAATCAATAGCTTGTTTCGATCATAAATCCAGTATCTTAAACTATTGGTTGGGATAGAATTAGTAAGATCTACAAAATCTTCGGGAGATATTTCCAGCTCAGTTGCGATCGCTCCACTTAATTCTTCACTGAAATAAGGTTAAGTTATCTATAGCTTCCATTACTAGAGTCTTAAGTCCCAATTTAGTGATTAGAAAATAGTTCTAAAGTCCTATCTATCCAACCATACTTTAGTCACACCTATTTTAGGTCTTCCGCCTCATGTGTTCGTTGATAGTAAATTCATAAGATTTTGCATTAGATCCCACTGTTTTGGTCACTTTCTCATAACGTCAGCATCAGCTTAAAAAAAGACAAGAAGACCATCGCTAGATTATGAAAATTATCTATCTCTTGCTCCAAAATTCTGGCAAAAATTTGTTCATCGCAGCCATATCGAGCTTTATAAGTGGTGCTAGTAGTGCTGGGGTTATCGCTGTGATTAATTATGCGATCGCCAATCTCTCTAATTTACCTATTTGGCTACCATGGTTGTTTATTGGTCTGTGTTTGATTTTATGGATTTTCCGCTTTATTAGTTGGGTTTTGATAACTCGTTTAGCTCAAGAGATTATCTACAATTTGCGTTTGGACATGACTCAACGTATTTTGAATTGCCCTCTACAACATTTAGAAACTGTTGGTGCGCCTAAACTATTAGCGACGTTGACAGGAGATATCAATGCGATCGCGACAGCTTCGATTCAGCTATCAGTAGCGATTGTCAATCTTGCTGTATTGTTGGGGGTTTTTGCTTATTTATGTTGGTTATCTCCCCTACTATTTTTAGTAGTATTGACTAGTGTTATTACTGGTTTTTTGATTTACCAGTTTCTACAAAAGCAAGGCATCAAAGATTTTGAAAAAGGTCGTCAAATTCAAGATGTTTTATTTGGACATTTTCGCTCGCTTACAGAAGGTACCAAAGAACTAAAATTACATCGTCCTCGAAGAAATACCTTTATTGAAGAGGAATTAAAACTGACTGCTAAACAAGCAAAATATTATTGGGTTAAGGGAATTACTGCTTTTGCATTTGCCGGTTCTTTAGGGACTATTCTATTTTTTATACCCATTGGCTTAATTTTGTTTGTCTTTCCCAAGTTAATGATAATTTCTCTAGGAGTTATATCTAGTTACGCTTTAGCTGTTTTATACATGATTAATCCCATCAGCGAAATTGTTACTTCTTTACCTCAGATAGCTCAAGCAAATGTCTCTTTAAATAAAATTGAATCTTTAGGTTTATCTTTAGCCAAACCAGTTAGAGAGCCTGAATTTCCCACAGAAGCCAAATTTGATTCTAATTGGCAAAGCTTAGAGTTAGTTGATATTAATCATGCATATCGTGGAGATCGAGAAGAACATCAATTTACTCTAGATAGTATTAATCTTAAGTTTCAACCAGGAGAAATTATCTTTATTGTTGGGGGCAATGGCAGCGGTAAATCAACTTTAGTTAAATTAATTACGGGTTTGTATATCCCCGATCGCGGCACTATTGTATTTAATAATCTCCCCGTTACAGACGAAAATCGCGAATGGTATCGTCAACAGTTTTCCGTAGTATTTTATGACTTTTATCTATTTGATCGCTTGATAGGAATAGATACTAGTCATCAAACAAAAATTGACAAATATCTGAATCAACTAGAAATAGACCATAAGGTAACAATCAAGGATAATATTTTGTCTACCACTAATTTATCTCAGGGACAGCGTAAACGTCTGGCATTATTGACTGCGTATCTAGAGGATCGCCCAATTTATGTCTTTGATGAATGGGCATCCGATCAAGACCCTGTATTTAAACAAGTATTTTATGAAAAGTTACTCCCAGAATTGAAAAATAGGGGTAAAACTGTCATTGCTGTCAGTCATGATGACCGTTATTTTGCTCAATGCGATCGCCTGATTAAATTAGATTATGGTCGTATAGTTAGGCAAGATAGTAATCACTAATAACTAAAGAATGTTGTTAAGACGTCAACTGCGACTTTTTGTAATTTTTACTATCGTTATTTTTTTACTGGCGATCGCAATATTACTTAATCCCTCACCGAGAATAATTTCCAGTTTATCTACCTATATCTGTCCAGCAGCCAGATATTTCTACAGAGTAGATCGACCCGTAATCGCGTTAACCATTGATGACAGTCCAGATAATAACGGATTAGTTCCTAATACAACATCAGCGATTTTAGATACTTTAGCTCAGTATCAAATTAAAGCAACTTTTTTTATTATTACCAGCAAGGCAAAAAATAATCCTCAATTAATTAATCAGATTGTCAAACAAGGACATGAATTAGGTAATCATCTAACAGTCGATGAATCTAGTATTAAATTAGGCAACCAATTTGAAGCCGAATTTGTGAAAGCAGATCGATTTTTAGCTAAATTTGCTGCTATTAATTGGTTTCGTCCCGGTCATGGATGGTGTAATTCGAGTATGACTCAAATAGTTCATAAATATAATTATGAGATTGCCTTGGGGTCAGTATGGTCTTACGATACAGCAATTACTTCTGATAGATTTTCTAGCTGGTATATTCAGCGAAATATTCGCCCGGGCTCAATAATTATTCTTCATGATAGCGACGATAAAAGTGATATTAGAGGTATAAATACTGTAAAGACATTAAATAAAATTATTCCTCAATTGCAACAACGAGGCTATCATTTTGTCACCCTTTCAGAATTGGAAAAAATGATTATCTAGTATGGTGATAGATGTTTTATGGGATCAAAATTGATTAGTTTTGCACTCTACATTAGCGGGGATTTCGCAGGTTGAGGAATAAAGATAGGGTATTAAAATGAAGAGTTAAAATAACCTCTGAATGGATATCCAAGTTAAAAACTTAGACCACCTAGGTATAGTAGCAGGAATCGTTGACCAAATAGGATTAGTTGAAGAAATAGATAAGCAAATAGAGCAACATCCCCAACAAATCATCAGCACAGGACAAGTGGTGAAAGCTATGATTCTCAATGGATTAGGGTTTGTCAGTGCACCGCTGTACTTATTTAGTGAGTTTTTCGTTGGCAAAGCAACGGAACATCTTTTAGGAGAGGGGATTAAACCAGAACATCTGAATGATGACCGAATTGGAAGAGCTTTGGATAGCTTGTCGAATCAAGGATTAACGACCTTATTCACTAGCATTGCGATGTTAGCCCATCAAAGATTTAACCTTTTGACCAAGAGTCTACATCTAGATTCGAGTAGCTTTAGTTTGGAGGGAAGCTATGAAATAGAAACCGCAGATGAATCAACCGAATCAACCGAATCAATCGAATCCGTCAAGATAACTTACGGCTACTCCAAAGATCATCGACCAGATTTAAAACAATTCATGATGGATGTTATCTGTACAGGAGATGGAGATGTCCCCCTGTTTGTGAGGATAGGAAATGGAAACGAATCCGACCGTGCTGTTTTTGCTCAATTGATCGAGCAATTTAAACAGGAATGGAATCTGGATAGTATCTACGTTGCTGACAGTGCGCTTTACAGTTCAGCAAATATTCAACAACTGGGAGAGTTAAACTGGATTACCCTTGTCCCTCGAAGTATAAAAACCGCCAAAATCTTAGCTGAATCAATCGAAGGCGAGGTGTTGGTTGAGAGCAAAATTCCAGGTTATCGTATTGCATCATGTTGTTGCGATTATGGAGGAGTTCATCAACGTTGGCTAATTATTGAAAGTGAAAAGCGTCTTAATAGCGATCTCAAGCAACTCGAAAAGCGACTAACAAAACAACTTAAAATAGCGACAAGTGAACTTAAGTCACTGATGAGACAAGATTTTGCCTGTGCTGCCGATGCCAAAAAAGCGGCGGAAAAACTTAGCCGCAACTGGAAATATCATTCCTTAGAATTAATCGACATTGAGACTGATGCTCACTACACAAAGGCAGGACGACCTAGGAAAAATCAGTCTCCTGAACATTTTACCTATCGTATCAAGGCTCAAGTTGTTCCTGTAGATGAGGTAATTGAGATTGCCAGAAGACAAGCAGGAAGGTTTGTTCTCGCTACTAATGTTCTCGATGAGAAGATTCTGACTAATGATGAGATTTTAACTGAATATAAAGGTCAGCAAAGTTCGGAAAGGGGTTTCCGATTCTTGAAAGATCCTCTGTTTTTTACTTCGAGTGTCTTTTTGAATACTCCTCGGCGAGTGGCAGCCCTGGCAATGGTTATGGGTTTGTGTTTGCTAGTTTATACTCTCGGTCAACGTCAATTAAGACAAGTCTTAGCTCATTCCGAGCAGACTATTCCCAACCAACTCAAGAAACCCACCTCTACTCCTACACTAAGATGGGTATTTCAGTGTTTTCAGGCGGTTCATCTTGTTCATTTGAATCATCAAATACAAGTTTCTAATCTTACTGACACCCGACTGAAGATCTTACGGTTTTTTGGAAACCCTTGCCAAAAATATTATTTAATCTGCTGACTGACCTGCGAAATGTCCGCTACATTAGCTGCAAAATGCGCACGTAGCAGACATTTCATCCGACTGCATGCGCTTGTTAGGCATCAATTGCACCTACTTCAAATAGTGTTCGATGAACCTGTCTAATTCCACCTACATGAACACCATGAATTCCGAGTCTTTTAGATGCCTTGATATTATTCTGGTTATCATCCATAAATAATATGTTATTTGGCTCAACATTCATCTCGCTAATAACATGCTCAAATATTTCTAAATCTGGTTTCGCCATTTTCAATCTGTGAGATGCGAATATATGTTCAAAATAACTGCTAATCCCAAATTCACTTGTAATTCTAGGCCAGTGAAGCTCATTGGTATTTGATAAAACGGCGAGCCTGAATTTATTTTCTACACTCTTCAATATTTCATGTGAGCCAGTAAATGGACCGATAGGCCAATCAGTAAAGTGTTGTATTATTTCCTCGGAAGAGGCTTCGATGTTTAGGTCTATTCTTAATGTTTCCGCAAATGTCTGTGCATTAATTAATCCTTTCTCAAAAGATTTTGCTATCTCGGAGGCAAACCAATTTGAAAGATTAAACTGGCTATCACCAGGCAACCATTCCATGGGAATTGGAGTATTGCCTAATTCGACTAGCACTCCACCTAGGTCGAATAAAATTACTTCAATAGTTGGGTTCATATTTCAACTTGATGCCTAACTATTTATTATGCGGAAACTTTCTGGATATCTACCCTACCCAGCATGATATCAAGAAACTTTCAGTATATTCATTGATGATATCGAGAAACTTTCTGAATATCATGCCAAATAATTATAAGATTAAGAATTTTTCGGGATATCATTTCGTGGAAAAGCCGCCCAAAAACTAGACCTCTTGCAAAAATAATTCGTGGTACAATAGGGGATTGTCCAAAAATTATGACAACTCTTGGTAGCAAATCTTTTCCAAGTCAATTTTGAAAGAATTTAGCGATCGCCAACAAAGACATTGCTGAAAAAACTATAGTCCTTCATTATATCATAAAAGACTTTTGCAAGAGGTCTACTGCTTGAAGAAGTTAGTGATGTTGTTCGTCTGAAGCATTATTCTTAAGCTGTGTATATTTACCAAATAGGACAATAGCGATCCGTAGGCTACGGGTCGCGTCGGAATCACCTTCAATTAGCTTGAATTCTTTAAACTCAATTCCTAGTTTTAGAGGTTTTTACGTATAAATTGCGATTGCGTAGCGCCTCAGCTTCGCCGAGATAGCAAAGTGCCTTATTTTACGCGATCGCTATTGTTAACCGTGTGAGCGTGAAATCCATATCTTCGGCGTAGCAAGGTATGGACGGAGCTTATAAATGCCGCGGCGGCTACGATATTGGGATTGTACTTTTAACATAGAACCAGACTGGATAATTGAAATTTTATCTCCCAATCAAAGTCAAACTAAAGTAACAAAAAATATTCTTCATTGTTTAGATAATGGTACGAAATTAGGATGGCTAATCGATCTTAGCGAACAGTCTGTATTTGTTTATTTTCCTAAGCAACAACTAGCATTATTTGAAGCCGCAACAGATGTTTTACCTGTACCTGATTTTGCTCAAGCTTTTCAGTTAACTTTAGGGGAATTATTTGCTTGGTTATTGGAGTAGTATAAAGTTTTGGCTAGTAGTAGTAATTCAGTGATATGAAGTAAATAATACTAACTAACTAGTTAGAAGCAATGGCAGTTGTGAATTTAGGTATCATTCGTTTTTTGGGATTAACCAGCAGTTTATTCCTAGCAATGGTTCTGAGTGTATTGGCTCAGTCGAAATCCGGTTGGCAAGACTGGCAACCTGTTCCTTCGTCTCGAGAGTCTCTTCCCTTTCATGCTGGGTTCTCTAATACGGAGTTGGGTAGTCATCTAGATTATAAGGATCTTTGTGAGCAAAGAGCGAATGCATTAGATGTCTCCCCTACCTATTGGTACCGCCTAAGTGACCTTTTCTGGGAAATTGGTACAGGCGAAGTAGAGTTCGGCTGCCAGGTAGAGGGGCAGTTTGTGGTGACCCAGACCAGTAGAGCTATACAGGTTGGTCTAGATGATCGGGTTTGTCTTCAGGTTCAGAGCGACTTTGGTAATGGATTGCGTGTGCGGCAAGAACCCAAGATATCTTCGCGACAGGTGGGTACACTGCGCAATGGCGAAGAGGTTTTTTATATGCCCCCACCGGCACTAATCATTACAGAATCCAGGGGTCGACAATGGATAAATGTACAACAAGGTGAGTTAGATGCCTGGGTTTCTCTATCGACTGGAGAAGGAGAATATGTGAATTTTCAACTGTGCCTACCTGATGTTTGAGTCCTGGACACGGAGAATCAACTTTTATTTTGGGAGCTTTTATCTGTACAATCTTGTTACTGCTTATTTAAGAATCAATCTTTAAATATAGCATAGATTGTATATCAATACAAAAGCAAAGGTTATTAATGAGTCTTCGCAGCTATTTCCAAGATTTGAGCATTAGAAAACCCGATCAAAAAGAAAGAAAAAAAATACACTCGGATCTTTTAGAAGATTCAAAACTCGATATTTCTTATCTAGCGTTAACGGTAGGTGCTTGTGCCATCGCTACTTTAGGACTTCTTTCTAATAGTACGGCTGTAATTATTGGTGCAATGATTGTCGCTCCTTTGATGCTGCCGATCAGATCCCTCGCCTTTGCAGCCCTAGCAGGTAACAGTGTTTTGTATCGCAAATCGGGCATAGCAATTATCGCAGGAACGCTAATTTCAATTGCTCTGGCTTGTTTACTGGGTTGGCTGGGTTTGATAGTAGCAGCTCCCGAATTTGGTAGCGAAATAACATCGCGATCGCAACCTACTCTAATCGATTTGGGAATTGCGCTGGCAGCAGGGGCAATCGCTGGCTTTGCCAAAGTAGAGCCAAAAATTACTTCTAGTTTAGCTGGTACGGCGATCTCTGTAGCTCTCATGCCACCACTTTGTGTCATTGGCTTAGGTCTATCACAAACAGACTGGAAACTCAGTATAGGTGCAACACTGTTATATGTAACCAATCTACTGGGCATTACCCTCTCTTGTATGCTCATCTATCTTCGTGTGAGAGAGTACACCTACTAAATTTAAAGGATGGGAATTTAGTGGGTGGTGAATCGAACTTAAATACGAAGGGGATGGGTTTACATATTTGACATGAAATCTTCATCTAACAAGGGTTGTAGCCGTTGTATAATACCTTTGTACGCGACACGAGTTTAAATTACTGGACTGCGTACAGAACCTAGTAAATTGAATAGTTAAAGTATGTGGTTCTAGCAACTAATTGACTTTTGTTGAAGTCAACAGGTCGATTACACATGCTGGGGAGACCCCAGCGTGTCTCGACCTCAAATCCTCTTGCTAGGTAAAACTTTAAGAGTTCCAATTTAAAATATATTTTGTCCCAGGGCATGGGATGGGCTGGATCAGAAACCAGTTTCTAAGTTGCCTGTGGTGGCGGTCTGACGGGGTGAAACATGAGTCATTTTAGGGTGATGCTTGAGTGCGTAGTTAGTTAAGAGCCGAACTGAAATAAGCAGGAAACTCAAGTCGTGAGTCTTGAGAATCTCATTCTAAATCTTTGATTTAGGATGAGAGTGTGTCAATTAATTACAGGCTGTGCCTCACTGCGTTTTGGTCGAAAAGCTTTGATACGGACAGCAATTTTTACTGCCATATTGATTATTCCTTTGGGCATTAGCTTTGTTAGATTAACGCAACAACAAAGACTCGAACTTTTAATCCGAGATGCATTAGTAAGCTCTAATATGAAGTCCGCTTAATTAGTTCTAAAATTAATTGAAGCTATCAATATGACATAAATCAATGCCCAGCTCCCTCAAATTAAAATCTCATCTGAGTTTAGAAGAACTAAAACAACGTTATCGAAACAGTTGTGACTCAGTAGAACGTTCTCATTATCAAATCATATGGCTTTTAGCTAGTGGCAAGACTGTAGCAGAAGTAAGTAGTATTACCAACTATAGTACAAAATGGATTTATAAGTTAGCTAGTCGCTATAACCATTTAGGAGAGGAAGGGTTAGGCGATCGCCGACATCAAAATCAGGGGAATAAACCTTTGCTAGATGATGTGCAGTTAGCTCATTTGTGGCAAAGATTACAAACCCCACCAGTAGATGGAGGTTTATGGAATAGTCGTAAAGTGGCAGACTGGATGTCGGAGCTTTTAGAACGTCCCGTGAGTAAACAAAGGGGATGGGAATATCTTAGAGGGTACGAACTCAGACTCAAACAACCGAGACCAGCTCATACTGAATCAGACCCTTTTGAGCAAGAAAAATGGAAAAAAAACTTCAAAACAGATATCAAAAACTATGCCGAGATAATCCCCAGGCCATAGTAGAACTATGGACTATGGATGAACACCGTTTGGGATTAAAACTAATTCCAAGACGAATTTGGGCAGAAATTGGCGAAAATCTGACAGCAGATGTTAATTGGAAGTATCAATGGCTCTGGTTGTATGGTTTTGTAGCTCCCCAGTCAGGAGAAACTTACTTTTGGATTCTTCCCTATGTCAACAAAGAGTTGTTTTTACAAGTTTTAGAAGATTTTGCGCGAGAGTTTAATCTTGGTGAAAGTAAACAGATTCTGTTAGTTTTGGATGGGGCTGGCTGGCACGTCAGCAAAGAAATTACTCAAAATTTACCATTAGGTTTACATCTGGAATTTCTCCCTCCTTATTCCCCTGAATTACAGCCAGCCGAAAGACTGTGGCCGATAGTAGATGAGCCTCTGGCTAATCGTAGCTTTACTAATTTGGAGCAATTAGAAGAAATCTTGTACACCAGATGTCAAGTCATTTTGCAACAACCAGAATTGGTCAAAGGAATTACTAATTTCTCTTGGTGGCCACAGTCTAGTTTAGCAACAGCCGTTTAATTAGAACTAATCAAACGGACTTCATATAACCCTCTTCTGTCAGACTCCGAGATTTAAGAGTAGGAAATAAGAAGATTTATCCAGAAAGAGGCAGTGTTGTTAATTGATTGATGCTATCAATTAAGTTATGTAATCCTAGCAATAAAGAAGAATTAGGAAATATCTCTAGCCAAGGAAAAATTAACCACAAAAGAAGGCTTGGTTGAATCAGAAGACGAAAATTATTCAAAACATTCTTCCATCCAGTTTGATAATTCCATTGTGGATGAGTAGTAAAACTAGCTGAGATTTCTGTTTGATGATTTTGACTATCAGATGTATTCAAAGATAAGAAAACTTGGGTATTTAAACTAATCATCAAATAGGTACTCATGACAATTTCCCACCATCTATTAATTTCAGCAAAATTAGTAAATCGATAATCAGTCCAACCAAGTTCTTGTTTGCATTGTCGAAAAGCATATTCCACCCATGTTCTTAATCCATATAAGTTACCAAGAGTCTTTTTCATCTTACTTTTAGTGTCTTGAATATTGGTCATAACAAAAGAAGTAGAATTCTCTGGCATGGTTTCTGTATCAGTGGTTAATTGCCAATAAGTTATGTGATGTCTTTTACCATAAATGATTTCGCGAATATATCTATTTTCAGATTTTTGATTGCTAAAAGTTCTGGTAAATTTACACCATTTATTAGCTCTTACTCTTTGATTGTTAGGCATCCAGACTCCGTGATTACTTCTAATGGAGACAATCCACGGTAATTTGTATTTATTCAAAGTTGAGAGAAAATTACTGGCTTCGCCATATAGACTATCTGCCAATACTAATTCGATATTGAATCCAAATTCTACTAATTCTGTAATAATTATTGATGCTAGTTCAATCTTCGTTTTATACTTATCTTCTGGTTTTAGTGTTCCTTTTGGCTTGAATATTTTAAATATTAAGGGAAAAGTAACATTTTCATAGACTCCATAAGCGTTTACTGAGACAATACCGCTATCTATTTTACCTACACTTCCTAAATACTGTTTGGCAACATAATCAGTTTTTTTTCCTTTCTTTCTATCTCCTGTTTCATCAATTATCACTGTAATTTTTTTCTCTTTTAAAGCTTTAATCGTCAATTCCAATCTTTTCTGCTTTAAATCTTCTACTGACCAAGGCGAGTTAGCTATAAAATGATGTAACGATTGGGGTGATGATATTCCCACTACCTTTGCTATTTCTGGCAATGACTTCCTTTTAATTGGTGAGATAATACCTTGATGTAAATATTTGAAACATTCGTAACTTCTAACTTCAGGAAATAGGTCATGATAAGCAAAGCAATATTGGTCAATGATTGATATTGTCGGGCGAGCATCTCGTTTCAAATGTTTGAGAATCTGTAGCTCCACATCCATTGCTCTGGTTACCTTTTACTTGTCTTCTGATTGATTTAATTATAATTCTTTTTTCGGAGTCTGACAGAAGAGGGATAATACCTTCGAGCGTATAGAAATAGTTAACAGTAAGATCGACTGGCTAACTGCTCCTCCAGAGGCCCGCTTTGATGTTTTCCTGACGGGTACTTTAACCCCAAAGCAAGTGGGGCTTTTAGAAGATTTTGTTACTAAACAATCAGGTAAGCGCGTCACCTTGATTTTTAACATTGGCCGAACTAAACAAATTAGGAGTTCTGTTCTATCCGACGATTGATGAGTCGGATGAACTATAAAAATAACCCGATTTTTCTTTTTTCTTTTTTAAAAGCGCGACTTTAGTAAATCCTTTAGTTATACCCCATGCATATATAGCGAAGGTTAGTCGATTTCAATGGGTTTGAGCAGTTCCCAATCAAGGATTGAGTTTCTCAACCTTGACAGACCGATCAATCTCGTTGATGTAAGCCAGAATTTCGTTCAAGCTATTGGGCATATACAATCGAATCAGCATATTCCAACCCGGCACGATGTTGATGTTGTTTTCAGCGTTAGGGCTGTTGAATCGGAAGGTATAGGACCCATCTTCGTTCGGCTTAGCCTGTCGGTTGTTAAGCGCGAATGGCTCTGTTGCGATCCACCCGTCCTTGTCATAGGCGGTCACAGAAAAGAAGCCGCCCTGTTCAAAATTGAGAGGAGGAACGGGCAGTGTTAGAGATGCTGCTTCGCCAGATGAAGAGAGATCAGGAGATGGCTGAATCGTGACCGAGTAACTCGCGTGCTCTGCTGGCAGCCCACCCCAGCCTGCCGCACTAGCGATCAGAAATTTTTCAGGATCTACTTCGTTCTTGGTTCCGAACATCGGCCATGGCTTGATGATTTCTTCCTTTCGAGCTTCCAGTTCCGCGCGGATCTTGTCGAGGCTCTCGCGGTCGAATCCTTTCGAAATGTAAGGTTTGGCTGACTTAGCAAAAATTCTGATGTTATCCTGATGCTCATGGGCTTCCTTCATGCCTGCCTCGTCCAGACTTCTGACGCCAGTGCGAATGTTGAGGAACACATGGTCTCCGAGTTCGACCATATCGGAGCTGATAGTGACTTCGTCTCCCGGATAGACGACTGCGATGGTGTAGTGGTGCTCGTCAATTACCTGAATCACAGAATACACGTCCCAGGCTGGATTCACGAGGGTTGCCCCTTCCGAGATATCAACTACCGCGTGACTGTAAAGGACATCCTGGTTCTCACGGATCACAAACTGATTGTCTTTGCTAGACATCTTGCGTGAGTGCCGGATCGTATTAACAGGGTGGTTCTTTACATGGTCGGAAAAGTATTTGTCGGTCTCCGCGACAATGAAGTTTTCCTTAGTCACGGTCGTCAAAGTGCCAGACACTTCTGTATTTACCACCTCGACTTCGGGAAGCTTGTATTCTTGTGAAAGTACAGTTTTCCCAGGACGATAAACGCGCATCAGGAAATTCCAGCCCTCGGTGATGTCCACTCGATTTGCCTGTTCGCCGCAGCATTCCTTGGAGCCAAAGTAGGCGGTGAATGTTCCATCGTCATTAAAAACGACATTTTGGTCATTAATGGTGTTGTTGTCCGACTTGATGAAGCCATCCTTACCGTAAACTGAGATCGACCAGAAGGCATCGTTTTCAGGGACCTGGTAAGTGGCCTTGTAGCATTGGTTGGGGTTGGCAGAACCAGTATAGTTAATGTAGACCGCGTCTTCTTCAGGGAACAGTCCCCACGCGCCGGCTGCGGCGAGGTGGCGCGTCTTCTCATCAACCTCGCCACGAGCTCCCATCCAATCCGGGTCGTATTGATCGAATTTCTGAAACTCTTTTTCATACTCAGCACGGAGTGTCAGCATCGATTCTTTATCCCACTTGGGTTCTGGAAAAAGCTCAGAGCTAGATGCCTGAATCGTGATGCTCTTCTGCAGGCGATTGACGAGAGCAATATCCTCCTCGTCTGAAGGATCCATCAGCCGAATTCGTTGGACTAACCCTACATAGCGGGTATCGTCAGGAATTTTGTGGGTCCCAGGCTCATAAAATACAGCGGCAGCGTAATGGTCGTTGTCGATGACGTAAACTGAGAAATAGCGATCGTCAGGAAACTCTGGAATCGTAACGGTTGCGCCACCCTTAATGTCGACTACCGCTCCAGCGTACAGAGTGTCGCGATTCATTCGGATCACATCTTGCTGATCGAGTGGCGTGGGTTCGGTGATGTAATAAAACTGATTGATTTTGTCTCCGGCATTTTCCTGAAAGCGAGCGAATGCAAAGTCTGTCTCCGCGCGGATGTAGGTTTCCGGAGTCACTTTTTCTGCTCTATTTTGCATGATGTCAAGAAACTTTTGGTACATAAAGTATGATACCAGGTAACTTTCGGCATATTGTTCAGTGGGAAAACCGCTGCAAAAACTGCTTGAATATGTTTGGAATATTATTCACCTAAAACATTATTTTGCTCTAGAAGAGCTCGCTCCATTATTTTCCGAACAACTGCTGACTTAGAGTCCGCGTAATCCTGTAGGTATTTCCAGGTTTGTTGAGATAGCTTACGTTTAGTTGTTTCATATAATTTCAGATCTTCAGGATGGTTTCTTAAGCGATCGCGAAAGGCTATCATGCGCTCAATTTCTTCACAGCCTGAGGTAAACACGTGTAGATTTGCTTGAGTGGCTTGTAGCTTTAAGACCCGGTGCTGGTACCAATCGGGTTCTCGAATCTTCAGTACATACCCTATAGTTTCTAGCTGAGGTACGTAACCAGACTCATCAGATGAATCTGCAACTGCCAAGACCATATCAATAATTGGTTTTGCTGACAGTCCAGGTACAGACGTTGAACCTACATGTTCGAGCAGAAGTACCTTATCTTCTAAAGCATGACGAATTTCCTGCTCTAATTCAGCAAATACCGATGGCCAAGCTGGATCGGAATCTGCAAGATGAATCGTATTATTCAACACATCAGGAGCACCAACCGTGACTGACATGATTTCTGCTTCACTTTTCATATGCCTTACTTTTTTGCTTTTGTTACTTTTCTAAGAGTTAAGCAAACTTTACTTTTAAACATTAGCTAAATCGGAGACTAAACTGTTTTAATTTGAGTAATTTTCTCGAATGCGATCCTTAGGCTATGCCATAAGTAATCGCTTTTTTTCTCTCAAATTCTTCTGAACTCAATTTCTCAATTTAGAGTGTTAGAGGTTTTGGGTGATTACGATCGCGTAGTATCTGGTTTGGCAAGATCGCTAATTAAAGGAAGGTGAATACAACCTTTGTAGATTACCTTGTATTACAAGCATTTCTTAAGCAGGATAGATGACAAAGATTATTAGATGTTAGCAAAGATAGAAAACAATTGAGTTATGCCGCATTTTGTCGGCGAGTATGTGGTCAATCGATAAAATTGACTTTGCCGGTGTGCATATCGTAGACCCCACCGACAATCTTGATTTTGCCAGTTGTTACCCTGCGGCGCAAGTCGGGAACGTGGGAAAGACGGCGAACGGCAAGTTCAACGTTACGCTTTACTGCGTGAGCGATCTGTTTTTGGCGAGACAGGTTTTTGGGGATTCCGACAATTGCGGGTTCAATTCGGTATAGCAAAGAAACCACTTCTGCTGGTTCACCTTCGTCGTTTGAAAGATGGTCCAGCGTAGCCGTGACAGCGCCGCAATTTGAATGACCCATCACAATGACTAGCTGCGTGTCGAGATGATCAATCGCGTATTCGACGCTTGCGGTCACGTCAACGTCAACAACGTTTCCAGCGACACGGACGATGAATAGATCACCGAATCCCTGATCGAAGATCAGTTCGGGCGGGACCCGGGAGTCGCTACAACCGAGGACGACCGCGAACGGATGTTGTCCTTTCTCTAATGCTTGTCGCCAATCGGTTTTCGCATGTGGGTGGCGCGGTCGGTCCGCAACGAATCTGGCATTTCCGGCTTGGAGTTGTTTCAGCGCCTCTATAGCATCAATAGCATTTTTTTTCTGCGCGTTGGAAGTGTTAACAGGAAGGGTCATAGACGATGCGAGATATAAAAATAGGATCGCAATGCTTGTTCTTCTCAAGATCCTGGGCAGGGCTCAGCGGCATATCGGTGGCGAGATGAGTGGAAGAAGTCCGTTCCATTGAGATAGTCCGATATCGAGAAACTTTCTGGATATCATGCCAAATAAGTATAATATCCAGAATTTTTTGGGATATCATTCCGGGGAAAAACCGCCTAAAAAACTGCTTGAACAAGTTAGTGATGTTATTCGTCTTAAGCATTATTCCTATAAAATTGAAAAAAGCTACGTTAAATTGGATTAAACGTTACATCATATTTCATAATAAGCGGCATCCTCAAGAAATGGGAGGAAAAGAAATTGAATAATTTTTAACTCATTTAGCCGTAAAAGAAAATGTAGCTGCATCTACTTAAAATCAAGCTTTAATTTGTATAATGAAGTTCTCAAGCAAAAGTTAAGATTTACAGATTGACGCAGTAAGAACCAAAATGCGATCGCTTTTTTAGCTTAGATTCTTATTAACTCGATTCGGAGTTTTAGAGGTTTGGGCTAATTGCGATCACGCAGCCCCTCGACTTCGCCGAGATCGCAAAGTGTACCATTGTACACAACACCTGAGTATCTGGCTTGGCAAGATCGCTAATCAAAACAAGGTGAATAGAACTTTTATAGATTGTCTTATATTACAAGAACTTCCTAAGCAGGATAGATGACAGAGATTGTTAGATTTAGCAAAGCCAGAAAATTTAACGCATTGCATCAGCGGCAGGAAGAAGCTGTATACCGAATAACGAGCGGTAAGCTTTTGACTGTCCGCTGGTTGCTTTTGTTAGCTGCTGTGCGTAATTGTGCTCGATGAAATTGCTCAAAACTGCTTTGACAACAGGAACTGATACCCCATTCCCCATTTGTTTATAAACAGCATTATCATTATCTAGTAATTTATACGTATCTGGATACCCCTGTAATCTTGCGCATTCTCTTGGAGTTATGCGTCTTGGGATATTATTTTGTACAACACCTAATCTATTTGCATCTGATGCAGTAAGTGTGATTGATATTCCATCAGGATCAAGAAATTTAAAAACCTCAAAAGACATATTGCCGCAAACAGGGTTGTATTTATTGTCATAACAGCTTAAATATCCTTTATTTATCAATGATTTTGTTACTTTAGAGAAATCATTTTCATGGTAAAAGGTTAATATTTGTTCCTTTGTCAAACTTTTTCCATCTTGATGCGTTCCAAATATCTTTTTTCTTCGATTTGAGATAAGTAAATTCATGAATTCCACTTCTTGTGGAGTACAGTCACCTTTTACACCAAGCTCCCATGAGTGTAAAGATTTGCCACCTCTATAATCTATCAATCTATAGCCATGTAAATTCGTAAAATCATTTCCAACTACTTTTCTTAATTTTTCAACAAAATCAAGAGAACAATTATACTTTTGATCTGGATCTGATTCTAGAATATCTCTTACGGTAACAGCTTTTTCTTGTTCTTCGCCGAATAAAGATATTTGTATATATTTCGATTTTTTTTTGAATTTATGAGTGTCAGCAGCCCCAAGGTCGCTGTTAAGTGTTAATTTAACAGGTTGATTCAGAACGCCGACAATATAAATTCTGACTCTATTTTGCGGCACATCAAAATTACTTGAGTTAAGAAGCAAATAGCTAACTGAATAACCAATACTCTCAAGGCTGTCTTTTATCGTTTTAAATGTTCGACCTTTATCATGCGTAACTAACCCCCTTACATTTTCTAGCAGAAAATAGTTTGGTTTTTTTTGTTTTAATATTCTTTCTACATCAAAAAATAATGTTCCTCTTGTATCGCCAAATCCCTTACGCTTACCTGCATAAGAAAATGCTTGGCAAGGAAAACCAGCTAACAAGAAATTAAAATCTGGAAATTCATTAACTTTAGTAATATCAGAATAGGGATTAACTCCAAAATTTAACTCATAAGACAGACATGCATTTTTATCAATTTCAGAGCTATATACACATTCTGTTTCAATACCAAAATCACTACAAGCCTGTTCTAGAGCCAAACGTATGCCACCTGTACCAGCAAATAAGTCAATAAATTTAATCAAGCTCTTCACCTATCCATTTTGATAATACTGAAAACTCGCTATCTGTGTAAGCCACAGTGCAATCACTATTTCTACAGATTGTTGATACTGCTGACCTTCTTTGAAAATTACCGGCTCCATCTAAGATATACGCGATTTTGTATCCATTTGAGTGCATTAACTTCATTCGATCTGCTGCTTGTCCAGATTTACGCTCAATTGTGCTATTCGTTGTTACTTGAAAACTAATTTCGATACCGATTTTTTTATTTCCTTTTTCTACAACCACATCAAAAGGCATCCCACCATCTTTGTTGTACCCATCTAGTTCTATATATCCATTGCTTGAGACAGTATAATCTTGTCCAAGAGAGAGTGAAAGAAAATTAACAACTTCTTTTTGTGCTAACTGCCCTAATGAATTGGCTGTTGCTCCACCAGTTATTCTGCTCACATTTATGTAGCGTTCTTTTACATACTTTTCTAGTATTTCAGCTTTTCCAAGTAATGTTCCAATTTCACATGCTGCCAGACCCGCTTCTTCACTAACTGTTGATGTTGAGCCAAACATTAACAATACAATCATATCCTTGTATACATCTGAAAGCTCTTTTTTCTCTATTAGTCCATCGCCGTCAATAAATAGCTTTTTGTTTCCTAGCCCACGAACAGGAAGTGACTTAAAGATATACTGGTAATTTTTTGAGTTCCAAATAAAATCAATAACATACTCATCATTTTTGGACTGAAAAACTGATTCAAACGACCTGCCTAAACGCTGAATAGGCTCACCTCCATAATCTGCTAATACACATAGATGTTTTAAGAACAAATTTGCTGGAAATCTCGAAGCAGAAATTACATCAAATACTTGAAAAGGTGAGTTTTTTGACAACGAAATGATTTTAAGGAAATCATCCTGTGTCTTTAATAATTTTGGGATAACACTGATTGCGGCATTCATTTCATTAAGGTGTTCAGGCCACCATAAAACAGCATTATTCTCTAAATCGTCAATATCTCGATTATATTGCATCAAAAATCCTAATAATTTTCTTTTTTAGCTTATTGTGCCTAATTATCACCTTATGGGTAGCTAACTATTAATTCAAATGTATAAGTCCAGTCTAATTTCATCATACAAAGCATTATCCGATAGTCATGAGGGATAACACCATGATTTTAGGAATTACTCATGTCTTGAATCTCGGTGCTAGAGGAGTCAGAAGCCCTCTCGATTCAAAAAAAACAATTACATTTCATGAATTTTGAGAGGGGATCGCACTTTTTACATCCAACAAAAAAAACACACAAAACTTTACCTCTAAACATGAGCTACCTCAAAGACGAGACTCGAACTTAATGTCAGAGTAAGAGTATCGACTTTGGATATGACTCATGACAGCCACTCTCAATTTTGCTACTGCCCCTGGTCATCAAGTACTAGCAGCGGCAGGAAAGAAGATATTGCGCCCTGGAGGAAAAGCTGCCACAGAACAACTGTTTACTTGGGCTGATTTCCAACCAGGAGATACTGTATTAGAATTGGCAGCTAGCTTTGGGGAAAGCGCGATCGCATTAGCCAAAAGATTTAACGTCCGCGTGGTGGGAGTTGAGAAAAACCCAGATAGCGTAGCCAAAGCTCAGGAAAAGATTAAGGCGGCTGGTTTACAAGATCGGGTGACAATTATTGAGGGAGATATCTTTCAGTTAGATAAGATTACAGACAAGTTTGATTATGTCTTGGCTGAAGCCATCCTAACTATGCAATCTGATGTAGGTAAATCCAAGATATTGTCGGCAATTAAATACCATCTTCAGCCTGGGGGTAAGTTTCTTTCCCATGAAATGCTTGTTCGCAGTAATGAGTGGGAAGTACGTAAAAGTCTATCTCAAACAATTCGGGTTAATGCTAATCCTTTAACACTCGAAGAATGGGAATCAGCTTGTAGAGAGGCGGGTTTAAATGTGCAGCAATGGAAAGCAGATGAGATGGGATTGCTTAATTTAGGTCAGATGGTGCGGGATGAAGGTTTGTTAGGAACTGTCAAAATTGTCTGGAATATTTTATTTAATTCCAATTTGCGTCAAAGAGTCTTACAAATGCGTCGCACTTTTCAAGAGCAGCGCGATCGTATCGGCTACATCGTTTTTTGGGCAAAAGTTACGTAGGGGCACAAGCCTTACGCCCGTCCTTAATTAGAGACACTAAATTTTACGTCTTTGAATTGTTCATTGGTAGGGAAAAACCGCCGTTCACCCTACAGATTAAATAAATACGAGTCTGTAAAGTTATGAATACCTCAGTTGCATCATCTAACAATTCATTTACTGCTACTTTGCAGGATTTAATTGAATATCCGACCAGTGGCATTCTCAGTAAAGTTTTACTCAAAGATAATAACAGCCAATATAGTTTGTTTTGTTTGGCAGCAGGGACAGAAATCGACGAACACACTTCTACCCGTAACGCTGTCGTAACTGTGGTGGAAGGTACAGGAAATCTCAATTTAGAAGGGCAAGATATTGCTCTCTCTCCAGGGGTATTTGTGTTTATGCCCGCAAATGCACCTCACGCAGTACAAGCCCAGCAAAATCTAGCATTTGTTCTCGCTTTATCAGAACATTCTCCAGAAAAAAAGAAAATCAACCAAAAAACTATTAATATCATCAAATTTACCGCTCCTATTCTTAGAAAACACGGTAAAACAATTACTACTCGGATGTACGAAATTATGTTTCACAAATATCCAGAAGTGAAAGCACAATTTGATATGTCTGCCCAAGCTAATGGTTCTCAACCAGCTAAACTTGCTACTGCCGTCTATAGCTATGCGATTCATATTGACGATCTCGAAGCATTAAAAGCAATGGTAGAAAAAATTGCCCATCGTCACGTAAAAACCAACGTTTTACCAGAACAATATCCCATAGTGGGGGAATGTTTATTGCAAGCAATCAAAGAAGTTTTAGGTGATGACGCAACAGAAGAAGTTATGACCGCTTGGGCTGAAGCCTACAAAGTATTAGCTGATGTGTTTATTAATCGAGAACAACAAATATATCAAACTGTTAATAGCTAATAGCTAATGGTGAAGCACTTGCGTTGGGCGGGTTCCCCGACTTGAGCAAAGTGCTGAACCCGAAGGGCTAATGGCTAATTGTTACCTTCCTTGACTTTTAACTTCGGAGAAATAAATTATGTTTTGCGAACAATGTGAACAAACTGCTAGCGGAAATGGCTGTCATCAATGGGGTGCTTGCGGTAAAAGTCCTCAAGTAAATGCGGTACAAGATTTATTAGTCTATTGTTTGCGAGGAATTGCCCCTGTGGTGCTTCAGGCGAAAGAATTGGCGATCAACACTAGAGAGGTTGATCGCTTTACCTGCGAATCTTTGTTTGCAACTATGACTAATGTCAACTTTGATCAGAAAAGATTTACTAAATATATTAAACAAGCGATCGCCCTCAGAGAAGATTTAAAAGCTCAAATTCAGCAAGTAGTGGACACGCCTATTACTTGGTCGGCAATATCGAGCTATGAACCAGATTACAATGAAAGCCTGGTCGAGCAGGGACAAAATTTTAATTTAGAATTAATCGGTCAGTCGGGAGCCAATGTAGATATCTTTTCTCTTAAACTGACTGCTCTCTATGGTGTTAAGGGGGCGGCTTCCTATACTTTCCATGCCTATGAATTAGGTCAGGAAGACGAGACTGTATATCAATTTGTTCAGCAGGTATTAGCTACTATCGACAGTCAGGATTTGAGTCTAGAAGAATGGGTGAACTTGGCTCTGGAGATCGGCAAAATCAACCTAAGAGCCATGGAATTAATCGATGCTGGGCATACTGGCACTTATGGTCATCCCGTACCTACTGCCGTTCCTTTGAATCATACACCAGGTAAGGCGATTTTAGTTTCGGGACATGATATTAAGCAGTTAGAAGCGATCCTCAAGCAGACTGTAGATAAAGAGATTACCGTATATACTCATGGAGAATTATTACCCGCTCATGGTTATCCCAAACTTAAAGCAAAATATCCTCATTTCTACGGACATTTTGGTACTGCTTGGCAAAACCAAACTAAGGACTTTGCTAAATTTCCTGGCGCAGTTGTAATTACTACTAACTGCCTCATGCCCCCTCACGAACATTATGAAGATAAACTATTTACTTTAGGACCTGTGGGGTATGCTGGTTTGAATTATCTCCCTACAAAAGCAGATGACAGTATAGACTTTACCCCTGTAATTAAAAAAGCGCAAGAATTACCAGGATTTAGTGAAGAATCAGAATATCGCCAGGTTACTACAGGTTTTGCTCGCAATGCTGTTTTAGGAGTCGCCGATAGAGTGATTGATGCTGTCAAACAAGGTAAAATACGCCACTTCTTCTTAGTGGGTGGCTGTGATGGGGCAAAACCAGACCGTAATTACTATGCTGAATTCGTCGATAAAGTACCTGATGATTGTGTAGTGTTGACCCTTGCCTGCGGTAAATTCCGTTTCTTTGACAAAGAAATGGGTGATATCGAAGGTATACCTCGCCTGCTAGATGTAGGACAGTGTAACGATGCTTATTCCGCAATACAAATTGCAGTCGCTTTGGCTAATGCTTTTAAGGTAGGAGTTAACGAAATTCCCTTATCAATGATTCTTTCTTGGTACGAACAAAAAGCTGTTGCTGTATTACTAACTTTACTTTATCTAGGAATTAAAGACATTCGTCTGGGACCGACAATTCCCGCTTTTCTCTCAGCTAATGTCTTGCAGCTTTTATCAGAGAAATACAACTTGCAACCCATTACTACTCCTGATGCCGATTTAGCAGCTTGTTTGGGCTAAAACATTGATTAGCTTTTGGTCATAGGCTAATTCAAATCTAAGATAATATATATAAATAACAGCGATCGCTTAGAAAAGTTTATTGAGCGATCGCTTTTTTTCTATTTCTCTCTCCCAGGAACCAGGCTGATGATCGGGCGCTTTCACACCATTGTCGCTTCGGTCTTGATGCTAAAATACCTCTCTTAGGGGATCAGGACTGCCTACCCAGTTTCTCATTTTCTTTTTCGGGCGCGTAGCGTCCTTCAGGTGCTAAAAACTTCGGTAAACTCAATGCTTAAAATTCTTTTTTTATCTACTTCCGTTGGCTCTTTAGGATCTGGACAAGGAGGTGGAGTTGAATTAACTATTCAAAATCTAGCCCAAGAATTTCGTCGCCGAGGACATCAGCTAGAAGTAGTCGCCCCTGAAGGTTCTTGGTTAAACAATATACCCGTGACAACCATTACCGGTAATTTGCAAGTACCAGTACAAACTCAGAGCCGCGAGGTGCCGATTTGTTTACCTGATAACTCGGTGTTGGCAAATATGTGGGACTATGCCCGCAGAGTGCAGCACAAATATGATTTGCTCGTAAATTTTGCCTTTGATTGGCTACCTTTTTATTTAACTCCCTTTATTGAGACGACGATTGCCCACTTTATTAGTATGGGATCGATGACAGTAGCCAGCGATCGCATTATGCAGCAGATCATCCAACAATATCCTGGTACTTTTGGTGTTTACACTCAATCTCAGGCTGATACTTTTCCTTTTGCCGCTGATTGCGAGATCTTAAGTAGCGCAATTGATTTATCTCTCTACCAGTTTAACAATACCCCTGAAGCCAGTTTGGCTTGGCTGGGACGCATTGCACCCGAAAAAGCTCTAGAAGATGCCGTAGCAGCAGTTAATATTACCGGGATACCATTGAAGATCTTTGGCAAAATACAAGATCAAGACTATTGGGAGCAAATTTGCCGTGATTTTCCCGATGCACCGATAGACTATCAGGGATTTTTATCTACTGAAAAACTACAGCAGGAACTAGGCAAATGTCGCGCTTTATTGATGACTCCCCGTTGGATTGAAGCTTTTGGGAATGTCGCTATCGAGGCTTTAGCCTGTGGGGTACCAATTATTGCCTATCGACGTGGTGGTCCTTCGGAGATTGTTAAAGATGGTCAAACAGGCTGGCTAGTAGAACCCGATAGTATTTCTGGACTAGTTGAGGCAATTAACCAAATCGATCAGATTGAGCGTCAACTTTGTCGTCAACAAGCAGAAGAGCAATATTCCCTTGAGGCTTTGGGCGATCGCTTTGAAGCTTGGTTTAAGAAATTAGTAATTAATAATTAAAAATTATCATTTAGGTTACTTCTCATAATAGTCAAAATCCAAAATCTTATATGCTGCGGTTAAGATAGTGTTCTTCCCGAACTATTTTCTGAGAGTAACCCTAATGCCAGACTTATCTCCAACTACTCAGGATAAGATCCTTATTGTTGATGATGTGCTAGACAACTTGGAATTACTGTCCAGAATACTCACTCGTAGAGGATATGCAGTGCGTTCAGTCGAAAGAGGCTCGGAGGCGATCGCGATCGCCCGTTCTGGTTGGGCGGATTTAATTTTACTGGACATTAATATGCCGGAGATTGATGGTTACGAAGTTTGTCGCCAATTAAAAGCAGATCCAAACACCAGCTCAATTCCGGTAATTTTTCTGAGTGCTTTAGATCAGGTTTTGGATAAGGTTAACGCTTTTAGTCTCGGGGGGGTAGATTACATCACTAAACCCTTTCAAATTAAAGAGGTGATCGCTAGAGTAACGACTCATCTTCAGTTACGCAATTTGCAGAAAAATTTAGAAGCTCAAGTTGCATCTCGCACAAATGAGTTAACCAGAGCTTTGCAGGCAGCTAAAGCCGCCAATAGCGCAAAAAGCATCTTTTTCTCCCAGATTACTCATGAATTGCGGACTCCGATGAACGCTATTATCGGTTTTGTACAATTAATGCAGCGAGACGAATCTCTCAGTAGAGAACATCAAGAACAGCTCCGAATAATTAATCACAGCGGAGAGCATTTAATGGCACTAATCAACGATGTGCTGGAAGTTTCTAAAATTGAAGCAGGTCTACTCGTTCTGGAGAAAAACAACTTTGATTTATATCGAATGCTCCAAGGTATCGAAGAGATGTTTCGACTAAAAGCTCAAGCCAAGAGTTTAAACTTCGTAATTCAGCGAAGCGATCATGTACCTCAGTATGTCCAGACTGACGAGCAGAAATTACGACAGGTCTTAATTAACTTATTGGCAAATGCCGTTAAATTTACGCCTGAGGGTCAAGTAACTCTGAGAATAAACTATAATCTCCAAAAGACTAATCAAATCACTTTTGAAATAGAAGATACAGGTCATGGTATCACTGCTGATGAATTGACCACTCTTTTCGCTCCCTTTGTGCAGACCGAAATAGGTCGTAAATCTCAATCTGGAACAGGATTAGGTTTATCGATTAGCCGTCAATATGTGCAATTAATGGGAGGGGATATCACCGTTAAAAGTAGGGTTAATCAAGGGTCAACTTTTAGTTTTGATATCTATATAGATGCGGGTCAACCGGTTTCTTCCCTACCAGAACAAAGACGAGTAATTGGCTTGCAACCCAATTTACCAGCACCAAGAATTTTGGTAGTAGAAGACCGTTGGGAAAATCGACAATTTCTGACTCAGTTATTAGAAATGGTTGGATTTAGAGTTAAAGAGGCTGTTGATGGACAAGAAGCAATAAAACTGTGGTCCAGTTGGTCGCCTAACTTAATTTTGATGGATCTGCAAATGCCAGTTATGGATGGCTATGAAGCCACACAGCACATTAAACGCTTAGATCAATCCGTGGTCATCATTGCTTTAACCGCTTCCAAGTTTAGAGAGCAAAAACAGTTTATTCTCTCTTCAGGATGTGACGACTTAATGAACATTCCATTTAATGAAGCAGAGTTATGGTTAAAAATCGCTCAATACTTAAAAGTTAAATACATCTACGCGCAATCTCCCCCATCTTTAAATACTCAACTAGGATTAGACAACTTAAATCTAGAATCTACATTACTTGCAGTCATGCCCTCAGAATGGATGCAACAGCTTAATTATTTTGCTACGGCTGCTAATGCCAAAGAAATTCTGAATTTATTGGAGCAAGTTCCTGATGAACATTCTGGTGTGGTCAATGCGATCGCTAAACTAGTTGATGATTTTTGTTTTGAACAAATAATGGATTTAACTCAAACAACTAACCGCTGAAAATATCGCTAATACTTAATTTTTAATTTTAATCATGAGGGTATGTCTGGCACACAATAACGATATTTTTATTCTCGATCTTTTTCTTGACCATCATTTAATTGTGGATTATCCATTTCTTCTTTAAAACCCTTGATAGTTTTACCCAAAGCACTACCAATTTCGGGTATTTTCTTGGGACCAAAAACGAGAATTGCTACTAGGGCAATCACAGCTACTTCAGGTATACCCAAACCAAACATAATTTAATCTCCTGCACTAAAATCTATTACGATTAATAGCTAAATGTATAGATAAGGTCAGTCTCAGTATATCGTTTTATTTATAGACATCTTTGGCTACATTATTTTTTTGCCTAGATTGAATATTTTATAACCGTAATGTTAGAAACTTCCCAACCCTCTCTGCGTCAAGAACAACATCCCTTAATCCATCGACTTGCCGAACGTATTATCAACTCTTGGCAGAAGTATTTGGAGCTATCAGCTTTTTCTTTACCGGAAGGATTGGGTTATGTTGAAGGCAAACTGGAGGGAGAAAGATTAAGGATCGAAAATCGCTGCTATCAAACCCCCCAGTTTCGTAAAATGCACTTGGAATTAGCCAAGATAGGAAACAATTTAGACATTCTTCATTGTGTGATGTTTCCTCGCTCTGAATATCCTTTACCGATGTTTGGTTGTGATATCGTCGCTGGGAGAGGTGGAATTAGTGCCGCGATCGCCGATTTATCTCCTACTGGTCCAGAAAAGACTTTATCTTCTAGTTATATTCAGTCACTTTCAGCATTACCAAAAGTAGATTTCACAGAATTACGCGAACTACCACCTTGGGCTGATATTTTCTCGGATTTTTGTCTGTTTGTACGTCCTCACAATGCAGAGGAAGAACAGGATTTTCTAGATCAAGCCTCAAGCTACCTTCGTATTCACTGTAAAGAAGCAGCTCAATCTATCCCAGTATCCCATCAACTACAAGAGCTGTATTTAGCTGGACAACAGTATTATTGTACTAAACAACAACAAAATGATAAAACTCGCCGTGTCTTAGAAAAAGCTTTTGGCGCAGAATGGGCAGAAAATTATATGACTTCTGTATTGTTTGATATACCTAATTCTCCCGATAGGTCATATGAGAAATCTGTGGAATTCTACTAAATATCTAACCCAACATGGCGATTGGACAAGCTGCTTGCGAAGCAGTGTCCCTCGCTATCGAATTCATACTTATTTATATACAAGCCAATTACAATATCATGCATCTTAACTGAGCGAGAATAGCAAATACTTGTTCTCTGTAATCTTTTAAAGTTAGATAATTGGGTAAATTGAGCTGTAGAATTTTTCATGATGGTGGCGACTGCATTAAAAAGCATAGGTCTAAAACTAGCTTTGTGATTGAGCTTCGCTCACCGCCAGAAGCGATTGCCCGAAGGGCAGTGGCAGAGCTAATCGCGCCACAGCTAACAAAAGATGGAATATGGCAGGATTCTATATACTTTGTATGTCAAAGGTTGTAAGTAATATTTAAAATATCAATGATGAGTTGAAATTTTACTGCTTAAATAGAAGTTCCAGTATCATGATCAACAGCAAAAAGTAGGCATGAGTGAACAAACGCTAGATTGGGTAAGGTTGCAAAAAGCATTATCTGTAGAAGCAGAAAGAGGCTATATAGATTTAATTGGCAATCAGTACCGCTTTAGCGAATTTATCTGTCTTAGTTTAGGCAAGCCGCCGAGAAATATTCCCGCTGGGTACAAAATGCAATGGCACGATATTGCTCAAAAGTTTGCTGGTTATGACAACTTAAGTTCCTCTCAAAGAAAGCAGTTAGTCATTAGCACTCGTAATTTTCTCTATAAACAAAAAGCGATCGCCGAAACTCCTGCCACTCCACCGAAACCGAAAGTACCCCGCACAACATCTTTAAATAGTCCCAGAGCCAAGACTTATTTTAATCAAACCATTACCTTAGATCAGCCTTTGAGCAGGGTAATAGATATTGGGCGTAGGAGTAGTTATTTAGAACGTCTGGGATTGTATACAGTAAGGGATTTATTGTTTTATTATCCCCGCGATCATCTTGACTATGCTCGTCAGGTACAGATTACTCATCTTGAACCTGGAGAGACAGTCACAGTAATCGGAACTGTTAAAAGTTGTAAGTGTTTTACCAGCCCCAAAAATAAAAAATTAACTATTTTTGAGTTAATCCTGACTGATGCTACAGGCAGATTGAAGATTAATCGCTTTCTAATGGGCGCTAGATTCAGTAATCGGGGTTCACAAGAAAGATATAAACGTCAGTATCCCGTAGGCTCAATTGTGGCTGCTTCTGGACTCGTTAAACAAAATAAATATGGTATTACTCTAGATAAACCTGAAATAGAAGTTTTAGATGGTGCAGGAGCGAGTATTGAATCGATTAAAGTGGGAAGGGTATTGCCTGTATACGCTTTAACGGAAGGTGTACCAGCTGATACAGTTAGAAAATCAATCATTGCTGTCTTGCCTGCTGCTGCTCAATTAGTCGATCCTTTACCTAGTGAACTGCGAAACCAATATGGTTTAGTCAAGTTGAAAAATGCGATCGCCTGTATTCATTTTCCCGAAAACTATGAAGAACTTACCCACGCGAGACGTAGATTAGTATTTGATGAATTTTTCTATCTTCAGTTAGGCTTCCTGCAACGTCGCCAACAGCTTAAACAAAATCAATCCAGTGCTAGTTTTGCCCCTCAAGGGAAACTAATCGAACAATTTAACCAGATCCTACCGTTTAAATTAACTAACGCTCAAGAAAGAGTCATCAATGAAATCTTTCAGGATTTAGGTAAGACAGATACTCCCATGAATCGTCTGGTACAAGGGGATGTGGGTTCAGGAAAAACGGTTGTGGCTGTGTTTGCAATCCTAGCTGCGATTCAGTCTGGTTATCAAGCTGCATTAATGGCACCTACGGAAGTATTAGCTGAACAACATTACCGCAAGTTAGTTACTTGGTTCAATTTATTGCATCTCCCCGTAGAGCTACTCACAGGTTCAACTAAAACAGCTAAACGTCGAGAAATTCATTCTCAATTAGAAAATGGTGAATTACCACTTTTAGTGGGAACTCATGCCTTAATTCAAGATTCAGTTAACTTTCATAAACTGGGTTTAGCCGTAATTGATGAGCAACATCGTTTTGGCGTACAACAACGAGCGCGTCTTTTAGGAAAGGGTAAATCTCCTCACGTTTTAACCATGACTGCCACGCCTATTCCTCGTACTTTGGCTTTAACTTTGCACGGTGATTTAGATGTCAGTCAGATTGATGAATTACCCCCAGGCAGACAACCAATCAGCACCATGATGAAAAAAGGTAAGGATCGTAAAAAAGTCTATGATTTAATTCGTCGAGAAATTGCTCAAGGTAGACAGGCTTATATTATTTTCCCTTTAGTAGAAGAATCAGAAAAGCTCGATCTTAAAGCAGCAACGGAAGAACATAAAAGGTTATCAGAAGTAATTTTCCCTGAGTTTAAAATCGCCCTACTACATGGTCGGATGAGTTCAGTCGAAAAGGATGTGGCGTTAACTTCTTTTCGTGATAATGAATCTCAGATTATTGTGTCGACAACTGTGATTGAAGTCGGGGTTGATGTACCCAATGCGACGGTCATGGTGATTGAACATGCAGAACGGTTTGGTTTATCGCAATTACATCAGTTGCGTGGCAGAATCGGCAGGGGAAGCAGTAAATCTTTTTGTTTCCTGATGAGTAGCAGTAAAAATGTCGAAGCCAGACAACGTTTAGCAGTGTTAGAAGAATCTCAGGATGGTTTCTTTATTTCGGAAGCGGATATGCGATTTCGTGGACCAGGAGCAGTTTTGGGAACTCGTCAATCGGGATTGCCAGATTTTGCCTTAGCCAGTTTAGTTGAAGATCAAGAAGTGCTAAATTTAGCTAGGGAAGCTGCGGAGAAGATTATTGCTGCGGACAAAATGTTAGATAATTCTCCCTCGTTAAAGCAGGAGCTGGAAATTCGCTATCGTCGTTTAATGGGTGGAGATATTTGGAATTAATTCTGAATTAATATCGTTTGTATCAAAAAAAAAGATGAGGTAGAACAAAATTCATCCCTCATCTTTTATTGATCTTTAATCTCTTTAAATTTTAAAAAGTAAAAAAGGTTTAGTTATAAACTTTTCCGCCTCCCCAGAGAATGCCACGAATTTCAGGCTGAATTAGGATATGTCCAGCAACTGCTTCTAGATCATCATCAGTTAAATTACGCATTAAGGGATAAAGATCAGAACGGGTAGTATTGGGGTGGAATTCATAGATTTCTCTTTCACCATCATAAGTTGTGGGATTTTTGAGGTAATCTACGATTCCTTCAACATTATCTCTAGCGGGGAATGCCCCAGATAGAGCAGTTAAACCCAAATTGACGTTAGGGTTTGTTTTAGTTGCACCAGATTTATGGCAATAGGAGCAAGTATCTACAAATACTTTTTGTCCTTGTTTGACTTGTTTGAGACTTAAAACTATTTCATCTCCTTGATCGTTGAGTTTTACTGTACGAATATCTTCGTCTAACTCAACTGCATTAACGCTACCAATATTAAATTGAATTACCAAAAATAAAGCAGCTACAGCAGCAAATAATAATCGCTTCAACATTATTCTCCTCAAAAGTTTTAATTTGATTGCGGTGCTATTTGTGATGCACCAATATACATAATCTTCAGTTATTTATCTTGACAGAATACCTGGTAGTTAATGAAAACAGTAACCAATCTTATCGCTCAGGGCGAATGCATATCCAATCGGAGCTAAAATAAATTATTTTTGGTTAGCTTCTAAATTAGTTTTGGCAGCTAGAATTTCCATAATAATTGCCTTGGCATCTTCCAATGCTAGACAGGTGCGTTCGTTTTTATAGTTAATTTTAAAGCGATCGCATAGGTCGAATACTACTTGTTCTTCGATTTGATATTCTGCTGCAATATCTGCAATTGATAGTTCTGCAAAGCCCATAAGCACGATCTATATATATCTCATCAATGAAGACATACTCTAAGTAATTATGTATTATATTAGGATATTTTGTCAGTTATTCTAAGTATTAATACTCAGCACAGCCGATTTTTCCCAAATGATCATGATAATTATCATGCCATTTAATAGACCCAATTTCTGCAAAATTTTCAGTTAATTAGGGATAATGAGTTGTCAAGGCTATGGAACTAAAAGAGAGCGAAAATCTACAACTTGACCGATAACAGCGATCGCTGGTGCTTGAAATTCTGTAGTCAATATCTGCTCGATAATAGTTTCTAGAGTACCCACCAACTCAGTTTGATCGGGTCTCGTCCCCCAGCGAATTAGGGCAATAGGAGTATCTGCGGTCATACCTCCCGCCAATAATTGGGGAATAATGTGGGGAAGATTATGCACCCCCATATAAATTACAATTGTTTCCGAACCTTGAGCGATCGCTTGCCAATTGACTTCAGGGCGATATTTTTCCGTCGCTTCATGACCGGTGACAAAGGTAACAGAAGAATTATATAGGCGATGGGTTACAGGAATCCCCGCATAGGCAGGAGCAGCAATGCCTGAAGTAATACCCGGCACGATTTCTACACCTACTCCTGCTTGCACTAGATCTGCCATTTCTTCTCCACCTCTGCCAAAAACAAAAGGATCTCCCCCTTTGAGGCGCACCACAATAGCGTTGGTTTCGGCTTTAGATCTTAGTAATTCAGTAGTTTCGGCTTGAGGTAAAGAGTGCCTACCTCTACGTTTTCCAGCGTTAATTTTTTCGGCTAGGGGATTGATAATATTGATGATCTCTGGACTGACCAAAGCATCGTAAATTACTACGTCGGCATGTTCTAGTAAGGTTTTACCTTTGACTGTTAATAATCCAGGATCACCTGGACCTGCTCCAACCAAATAAACCTTTCCTACATATTTAAGTTGATGCATAATTTAAACTTCCCCAACAATTAATTCCGCTAAAGTATCAGATGCTCCCAAAGGTTGACCTAGAATCAGTTCTACTTGGGGATAAGCTGACTGTAATGTTCTCACTTCTTCGGCGATCGCTTTAGTGATTCTGCCAGGGAATAAAAAATAAGGCAAAATAGCAATTTTCTTGTAACCGGCGGCTATTTGCTCCGTGACTTGTTGAGTAAGGCTAGGGGAAACTGACCAGTATGCTGTCAAGGCATTTAACTGAGTTGTCAAACTCTGATAGTAATAATTAACTTCTGGTAAACGACTTCCATGAACTACTAATATGCGTGATTCTCCAGATAATTGCTCAAATTCATGGGAAAGCAACGGGACTATTCCCGAATATTTACCTATATATGGAGATAATTCTATTGTAACTTGACTATTGATTTGTTTAATGGCTAAAGCAATTTCTGAAGGAATATCCTCCCGAACATGAACCCCAGGAGCAAGAAACAACGGTAACACTTTAATCTGCTGAATACCTTTTTGCTGTGCTTTTAGAGCGAATTCAACTAAGCTTTTATTCAAAGATAGTGGAGTTAATTCTAAGGCAGCAACTTCAACTAAAGGTGTTTTGGGTGATTCAATTGTTGTCACTATTTCTGACCGAGAAAATGATAAATCTACTCCTCTGTAATATTGCTGAGTTAATATGTTCTTAGATTCAAATTTTATAGTTAATAACTTCCCCAGGCGTATTGCTGCCAATTGGGTTCGAGGGTCTCTACTACCATGAAATACAAGGAAAAATGCGCGACTTGAGGTTAAAGGAGTTCCCGAAAGCTTAGACAAGTTGATTGATAAGTTTATTATGATAATTACTCTAAAGATTATAGCGATTACGACACTTTATTCTGTAGTGAATGATATATCTTTAATAAAGTAGTAGTAATAATACCGAAGTCTTGCCAAAATAATATTAAAACATAGTTTCACCATCAAATAACTTACCTACCTGAATATACTTAATATGTTGAGTAATAACTCTAACGGTCAAAATATAAAAAATTCCAATTTACCTGAAACCTCCTCAAGAGATTCTTTAGATTTAAACTTAAGTGATTATTTACTTAAAGTTAGAAGGCGTTGGAAACCAGCCTTGGCAATATTTGTGCTAACTTTAGGAGTCACTGCAGGGTTGAGCTTATTTCAGAAAAAAACATATCAAGCACAAGGTAAACTACTCTTTAAACAAAAAACTGCTGCATCCCTTACTGGTATTGGTGAACAGACCGGTACTTTGGAACCCATTTTGACTAACCAAACTCCTCTGAGTACCCAAATTGAGGTATTAGAGTCTGAACCAGTTATTCAGCAAGTAATCGATCGTCAAAAATTAACAGATGATGAAGATGAACCTCTAAAGCCTAAAGACTTTAGACAACAACTTACTACTGAACTGATTGGTGGTACTGATGTAGTCCAAATTGGCTACAGAAGTCCCAATCCAAAAGTTGCTTCTGAGGTAGTAAATTCTCTGATGGATGTCTATCTTCAGCAGCAAATAAGAGGCAATCAATCTGAGCCTGCTGCTGCCAAAGAATTTATTAATAAAGAATTACCTACTATAGAAAATAAGGTGGAACAGGCGGAATCTAGTGTTTCCGCTTTTAGAGCCGAAAATGATATTGTTGACCTGACTGAAGAGAAAAAAGGACTAGTTACTAATTTGGGGGCACTAAATCAGCAGATATCATCTACTGGTTCAGAATTACAAGGTTTACAAGCTCAAACATCGGCACTTCAAGGGCAGTTGGGATTAGATTTGAAACAGGCAGTTGCTGCTAATCAACTAGGGGGATCTCCTGAAGTTCAAAGTATTTTGGATCAGTTAGCTGTGACAGAATCAGATTTGGCAAAAGAACGTCAGAGATTTAATGATAATCATCCCAGTATTGTTAGCTTAATCGAGAAAAAAAATAACTTGACACAACAACTAGAAGGGTTAGTTGCTAATGCTGTTGGGCAAGGAGTTGAGGTGTCTCAAGGGTTATTACAGAGTCAAGATGGTATCAAAGAAAATCAGCTAGAAAAATTTATCACTCTAAAAATCGACGAACTCAGTCTACAAAGACAAGTTAGCTCTCTATACCAAACTCAACAAGAGTATTTGAAGCGAGCCAAGGATCTACCCAGATTAGAGAAAAAGGAAAGAGAATTAGTTCGCGCAGCTGAAGCAGCCAGCAAAACCTATGAAACATTGCTGGACAATTTACAAGAAGTACAGCTAGCCGAAAATCAGCAAAGCGGTAATGCAGAAGTTGTGGAGTACGCTGACGTGCCAGAACAGGGTAGCTCTGGCAGAGTTATGTTGTTGGGATTGGGGGTAATATTAGGCTCATTTCTAGCTAACTTATCGATCATTTTGCTGGAGATGCAGGATCGCTCAATTAAGTCTTTAGCTGAAATCAAAAGGAAATTTGCCTACAATACCATTGGCATAACCCCCCTAGAAGCGCCTGATTATCAAGGAAGAATTGTCACTCGGGAAGAACCAGATTCTTTCTCTGGAGAAGTTTATCGGATGATCCAAGCGAATCTCAAGTTTTTGACTAGTGACAAACCACCCAAAGTCATTTTGATCACTAGCTCTGTCCCAGAAGAGGGCAAGTCTACTGTGGCAGCTAACCTAGCTGCGGCGATCGCTCAATTAGGTCGCAGTGTACTATTAATAGATGGAGATTTACGTCGTTCTTCTCAGCATCACTTGTGGGGAGTTGATAATCGTAAAGGTCTTAGAGATATTATTACTGAGCAACTCAGTCCCAAGTCTGTCATCGAAAGACCCATGCCGAAATTAGATCTGATAACCAGTGGTTTAGTACGGACTAATCCCCTAGCATTAATCGATTCTCAAGCAATGAGTGACTTAGTTGGTCGTTCACGACGAGAATACGATTTAATTTTAATTGATGCGCCTCCTTTACCTGTAACTGCAGACGTACTAACTCTTAGTAAGTTAGTTGATGGCATTGTGTTTGTTACTAGACCCGGAGTAGTTGAGCACGAAAGTGCGGAATTAGCCCAAGAAACGCTGGCTAACACTAGACAAAAAGTTTTAGGGATGGTGATTAATGGAGTCAAGCCTAGTGACTTTGACCGCTATTCTTATCATGGTCGGTACGGTAAAAGTTATTTCAAAAGAGATAGTCAAAAGGTCAATAATGATGATTTTGTTTCTAGTGAGGATTTATCCAACATGGAGCAAGGTAATAGCTTAAACGGCAATGTTAGTAAAGCAAAATTATAATTTGAATACAGGGCAAAAATTGGCTTAATGGGAAAATTAGGGTTTTAATTGCCCGGAATTAAAGATAATTTGGCGAAAGTGAGCGAAATCATCTTCAAAAATCTTCTTAGCTTTTCTTTTGCTTGGTTTTTTGACTGTGATAGGAATTCGTTCCGATAGCCATTAAATATACGATAGCCATTAAATATAACAGCGATCGCTATCCAAGCACATTCAGAGGAAGACAGAAATGCAGCCGATATACAACAAGTCTGAGCTAATATTTGGTATTACAGTGGGGGTAGGGAGACTTGAACTCCCACGACCTTTTACGGTCAACGGATTTTAAATCCGCAGCGTCTACCAATTCCGCCATACCCCCTGATATGGTTTAGTGAAAAAAGGTATTTCCTGTGAGGACTAATATATCATACAGTATTGATATCGAAGAGTGCAATTTACCGCCTAAAATATAAATATTAAAAATCTTCAGGAAATAAAAACAATTATGTTATTGACAGAAACTACTCTAGTCGCCTTGTTATATCTAGTTTTAAGTGGCACATATCTTTTGGTACTCCCCGCATTGGTTTATTTATATCTCAAAAACCGTTGGTATGTTGCTAGTTCCATAGAACGACTAATCATGTATCTTTTTGTATTTTTGAGCTTTCCTGGAATGTTACTGCTTAGTCCCTTTCTCAACTTTCGTCCCAAACGCCGCGATCTAAAAGCCTAATATACTCTAGATAAATACTATGCGCAGAATTGATGCTTTGGGAATCAGTCTTGGCGTTTTCGTAGCGGCAGGACTAATTTATGTCATTTTACAGGTACTGGGCATTGATTCTATCAATGCGGGAATTTGGACACAAACTCTGTTAGTTATAGGGTTAATTGGTTGGTCCCTGACCTACTTATTGAGAGTCAGCAGCAAAAATATGACTTATAATCAGCAACTTAAAGATTATGAAGAAGCAGTAATTCAAAAACGTTTTGAAGAAATGTCTCCTGAAGATTTGACCAAACTTCAACAAGAAATTGAGCAAGAAAAAGAATCTCAAACACCTAAACAATCTTAGGGTATGTCATCTTTGACACTTCCACCGCTAAACACTAGCGCGTTTTAACGGGGGATTCTTGACTCATCGACTCTTGACTAGATTACAGCCTTAAGGGAGTACCAAGGTTATGTCCTTATCTCTGAAGCTTTACCATCGTTCTGAGTTTAAAGCCCCTTTCTTCTAGGAAGACTTCTTTTAGTAATTAGTAGTCAATTTGAGCTAAAAACTAAAAACCAGAATCACCGACTTTTTAGGGCGGTGAGGAGTCAATATGCAGAACATTTTTCTCTATGTATACCGCTAAAATAGCTTAGAAGGTATGCTAAGCCCAAAGGATGACATATCCTAGGGAACACAAAAATACTAAAATACTAATCTTCATTACTCAATCAACTTTTCTTAATGAATTCTATTGCCCGTTGTTTTCAAGATCTGAAACAAAATTCTGAATGTGCTCTGATTCCTTTTATTACTGCAGGAGATCCTGATTTGGCTACTACTGCCAAAGCTTTGGAGGTTTTAGCCCAGAGCGGTGCAGACATGATTGAATTGGGTGTACCCTATTCAGATCCGTTAGCAGATGGTCCAACAATTCAAGCTGCTGCTACGAGAGCTTTACAGAAAGGAGTCCAATTGGATGATGTTTTAGAAGTAGTAAAAACAGTAAAAGGCACAACTAAAGTTCCGATCATCTTATTTACCTATTACAATCCAATCTACTATCGGGGAATAGATATATTCCTTAAACAAATCAAAGATGCAGGAATTAGCGGGTTGGTTGTCCCCGATCTACCTTTGGAAGAAGCTGAAATATTACTCAAGCCAGCCGCTGATATCGGCATTGAGGTAACATTGCTAGTTGCCCCCACTAGTTCTCAAGAACGAATTGATGAGATCACTGCCAAATCTCAAGGATTTGTCTATTTAGTCTCGGTAACTGGAGTAACTGGAGTTCGCAGCCAAATGGCAACAGAAATTAAAGATCTGTTGTCGAACTTGCATCGCACAACAACCAAACCCATCGGAGTAGGCTTTGGTATCTCTAGTCCTGAACAAGCAAAACAAATCAAAGACTGGGGCGCAGACGCAGTGATTGTTGGTAGTGCCGTAGTTAAACGATTGTCAGAGGGAACTCCCGAAACGGGACTAAAGGCAGTCAGTAAATTCTGCCATTCTCTAAAACAAGCGATCTTGTCATAGATTCATAGATTTAGTTAATTATTATTTGCTAGTATTTTTGGCATCACTATTCTTGGGAGGCAAAAGTGAGTTAGGCAAGTCGTCAAACTTGAATTTAACTGCTCGGCAAAATTCTTTCATTTGAGCCACTGTCATCGTGGGTTCGGCTTGACCTTTTTCCCAACGCCGAATAGTAGAAACTGCCACACCGATTTCTCTGGCTAATTGTTCTTGGGACAGTTTGACATTCAATCTCAATCTTTTAAAAGGAGAATTTGTTTCTTGAAGCTGAGATTTTTTGGGTCTTGTCATGATGCTTATAAGATGGTTAATTACGATAGAATAGCTTCCTGGCAATTTTAAATGGCAAAAAAAATTATCTATTGAAATCCCAAAAAATCAATATTTTCAATTATAGTTATTGAAATTTAAGAATTAATATAAAGCCAATATGCTTCATTAGCTTTTATTAACTAGAAGATTTTCTTTATTAGCAATTTAATATCGCCTGGCTGACCAAATAAAATAAGAGTAATTACGTAGCCATAAAATATAGAGTAAAAATGCCTCCCCGCAAATTACAATTATTGGCTAGGGGGCAATAATGTAATATTCGCAGAGAATTATACGCTTGATTTGTACGCTCAATTCTGTCCTATACTAACAGAAAAAGAGAAAAAGACTATTAGCGAAAACACCGAAATTTACAAACAAAGCAATTTTTTTTGGTGATGATTTTAGTTTGTTTAATAGCAAAAAAAAGATTGTCTATCGAGAAATATACTGACATTACACACCTTGAATATACATTTAGTGTCATTTTGAGCGGTTAAAAAGCTTGTCTGACAATGATTTACTACTTCAAATTTACCATTTTAACCGTGAAGAAAAGAATTTCATTGTAAACAATTACTTCTTGAAGAATCTGAAGATAAATACAGAAGAAGCAGCAATCAAAATTGTAATAATGATACTTGCAAGTATGACTGAGTCAAAAATCAAAGTTTGTACGGCTCTACGAGGCTCGGTAGAAACTCAACCAGAATCATAATTATGGGTGAAAGGCTTTTAGTAAAAGCTTAGCTAAACCAAGGTTTTTAAAATATCGTATTTCTTAATGTACTTGAAATCTTAATATATTTGAAAAATTTTCGATAAATATAGAAATATCAAATTTAAACGATTAAACTATAGGACTAGAATAAATTGAGGCAATTATTATTAACTGCCCCAATGCTACTAATTATTGATAATTAACAATACGTGCAAAGTCAGCTGCTTCTAAACTTGCTCCACCTACCAAAACTCCATCAATTTCTGCCTGGGACATAATTTCATCAATATTACCTGGTTTAACAGAGCCACCATATTGGATCGTCACATTTTTATTATCTAATTGCTGGCGAATAATCCCGATGACACGATTTGCTTCCGTAGATTCGCATGTATCTCCCGTACCAATTGCCCAAATTGGTTCATAGGCAATTATTAGATTATTTTGATCTATTCCTACTAGATCTTGTTTCAGTTGATTGATAATAATATTTTCGGTTTCGCCAGCATCTCTTTGTGATTTAGTCTCACCAACACAAAGAATTGGTTTCATTCTATATTCCTGCGCTCTCTTAAGTCGTAAATTTACTGTTTCATCTGTTTCTCCAAAATACTGTCGTCGCTCACTGTGACCAACGATCACATAATTAACACCAATTTCGGTGAGCATTTCTCCTGATATTTCACCAGTGTATGCACCTTCAATCTCCCAGTGAATGTTCTGTGCTCCTAACATGACCCTACTTCCGTGTAAATTTTTGGACATGACAGTAAGAGATGTAAACGGAGCACACAAAATAATTTCTCTACTTTCGTCGGTATTTTCGGTTTTTGATTTAAATGCTTGCACAAACTTTAAGGACTCTGCCTGGTTTTTGTGCATCTTCCAGTTGCCAGCAATAACTATTTTTCGCACAATCTAAAAAATATCTTAAATTCTCTGCAAATCTAAGTTTAAGGCTTAGCGGGGGGTTAAGGCTAGATTATGAGCTAAACAATTAACCCAAAAAGTGAAAAAACTAGTGGACGTGGGCGTAAATAAGACAACCGTTATACTGTTAAAGCCTTACCCTTATAAGTCCAGTGGAACGGTTTGACCATCTTGTCATTGTAGTAAGCAATGAAATCCAGAATTTTAGCTACTAACATTACGAAGAAAATTCCTTGGACACTCAGGTTAAAGATTAACGGCTCTTGCTTCTTGCTTTCGCGAAGTGAAATTAGCTCTTATACAGGGCAGGTGATGTAGCTGTACTCCTTTAGCTCGAATTAAATTTTTCCAGTCTTTTTCTAAATCCAGGTCGCTAGAATTGGGTTTATACTGACTTAGTAACTTATCAATGGCATCGTACCAAATACCATGATTTGCATAGGTTAGATGAGATCTTTGACCGTTTTGTTGCAGCTCCAAGTACAAGCCAGAGGTTACAGGAACTCGACGAACCCAACCTTGAACATACTGCGATGAGGCTAGCTGAGAGTTGCAGTATATTTTTACGTACCAAAGATACCATTGACCAATTTTTAAAGGAGGCTCAGTTTCTGGCAAAGAAAATTTATGATATCGACCATCCTGGGGGGTGTGAATCTGCGATCGCCAAATATCTTCTCTGGCCTCATTTTGAACAATGAATTCGATGTGACTGGCTTGTTCGGTAACCAGAGGCAAATAAACCCAAAAACTAGGATGTCCTAAAATTGTTTTACCCGAGTGAGAAACGGGCATAACCGCTTTTAAGAAGTCATTTATATTAGTACAATTCCCTCGACTCTCTCCTGCAGTTTGCTGTCCTGGTCTACCAGTACTAGAAAAGTCTAAAGACTCTTCACGCTCCTCTTTTTTTTGTGGCTTAGTATTTTCTCGAGCTGTCTTAGGTGAAGATGTATTTGAATGCTTTTCAGTTGACAAAGCTTTGGTTGAAAGATAAAGGATTACTAAACAAGCAAGAATTATACTGAGAAAACTTTTTATTTGTGCATAGTAGTTAATCTCCAGTTTCTGCAAAATCAACCCCCAGACTAGATTAAAACCCACAATTTCAGCTCTTAAACTATTCGTAAAATGAATTACATCTAGTATAGAGTGATTGCTGAAGATTGATTAAATAAAAAGCTGAAGATTATTGGAACAATAAAGATGTTCAAATTAGTTAAATACCACTGCCTAAAACGAATAAACTAATTAAGGTGCCACTATTCCAAAGACTGTGAAGCAACATCGGAGCCAAAAGATTACGCGATCGCGTATAAACTACTCCTAATACTATTCCCAAAGTGGTTAATGGTAAGACTTCAGATAAGCTTAGATGAGCGACTGCAAAGATAATAGCACTAATCATAATTGCCCCCGAAACAGATACATAACGTGTTAGAGAAGGCAACAAAAAACCACGAAACATTATTTCTTCAAAGAGCGGCGCAGCGATCGATGCTGTACTAAAGAATATTGCCAATGCTACTTGATCCTGTGCTTGTAATGCTAGAAATAGAAGGGGATTACTACCTCCTTGCCCTTGCCAAATTTGCTGGTTAATCAAAGATACTAGTAATACTAAAGGTACAGCAACTAAATAACCTCCAACCCCCCAAACAAACCAGTTACTAGTTAATTTGAATTTAAACCAATCTTGGGAGAGAGGGATAAAAGATTTAATCGAAAAGTATAAAACTGAAACTCCCCCTACAGCCATTAAAAGATAGGTTCCCAAAATATATAAAGCTTTGATTCTAAGGGAAGAGTTAACCGGATTAATATTTAAAAAACCTAAAATTAAAGGTAAGACAAATTGACCGATAAAGAAAAACCCGACAATCAAAACTTGCCAGGTAATTTCCCAATCCCAAGGTGTCTCCCAGGTAGTGCTGTTATTGGTTGAAATAATCGAAGTTTCTTTTTTAATAAATCTTTGAATAATTAAAAATATTAACAAAGCGACTCCAGTAATACCACCAAAAAAGGGAATGCCACTGATTAAGGCTAATTTAAATATTGAATTGGTAGCAACTTGTAATTCTTGTTCTTTAAGTGAAGCTAAATCGTCAGCAAGATGATTGACTTCGTCAAATTTGGCTAAAGCCTGATAACTGAACCAACTATCTAAATTATTTTCTAATTTACTTTTGATAGTCTCGGTACTTGCTACCAGTTCTTGGGTTTGCTCCTGCCATAACTGTTTAAGGAGTGTAGCTGTTTGTAAGTAACTGTTTTCGGGATTGTTGATACGACTAATTTCACCATCCCAAATAGAAATTGCTTCTTGTGTTTTACCCTGCGCCGCAGCTAAAATCCCTTGTTTTAAATCCAATTCATTAATAAACTGCTCTAATTCGGTAATTTGCTGTTTAAGCTGTTTTTTTTGAGCGACATTTATTCCTTGTTTGTTTGCTTCATCAGTAATATCTGTTTTGCCAGTGTCTAGCTGTTGTAGCTTAGAGACGAAATTATCACGACTAACTACCGTTTCTTGGCGTACTTTCTGATATTGCTTACTGGCTGCCGAATAAGGATCTTCTCCAACTAAAGAGTTGACTGCACTATTTAAATCAAAATCATCATTTGTATTAGTTTTGTATTCCGCAACGTGGAGTAATAAATTAGTTTGATATAGCTCTAAGCGACTTTGGATCTGGGGTTGAGAAAGACTACTGTTTAAAGAAAAGCCAATTCTGGCGATCGCAAATATGGTTAACAGAGCTAAAATTGCTCGTTTGATTGTCATCTATCCTCCAAGGCAGAATCTTATAGTTAGTTTTTATATTCATTTGGCATTATCTCTTGTCAGCGAATAGTTATCAATTAAAAGGATTAAACAAGGTAATTTACCCAATTGTGGCTACAATAACTGAGGGAAATCAATTTATGAGGATGAAAAGGTTTTGGCTACTCGCGTGATTATCGTTCGTCATGGACAAAGTACCTATAATGCACAGAAGATGATTCAAGGACGTTGTGATGAATCTGTATTAACCGAAAAAGGTATTTCCGACGCTCAAAAACTGGGACAAACTCTAAGTGAGGTTAAAATTGATGCTTTTTATTGTAGTCCCCTACAGCGAGCTAGACTTACTGCCGAAACAATCCAAGCTGGTCTAACCAATCCTCCTACTTTGCAACCTACCGATAGGTTGATAGAAATTGATTTGCCCCTGTGGGAAAAAAAGAAAAAAGACGAAGTTAAATCTCAGTGTGCTAATGATTATCGTCAGTGGAAAGAAAATCCCCATGAATTTAAGATGATTCTAGAGGATGAAACAGAACATTATCCTGTACTATCACTGTATCAACAGGCTCAAGACTTTTGGCAAGAAGCTATTAGCAAACATCAAGGACAGACTATTCTAATTGTTGCTCACAATGGGATTAATCGTTGTCTGATTATGAGTGCTATTGGCATTAGTAGCGATCGCTATCACACGATCCAACAGTCAAATTGTTGCATTAATATCCTTAACTTTAGTAGTAATTTTGGCGATTCGGTGCAGCTCGAATCTCTCAATCAAACCTCTCATTTGGGCATTCCTCTGCCTCCTACTCGTCCGCCTCATTCTGGCCCTCGTTTACTCTTAGTACGTCATGGAGAAACTAACTGGAATAAGGAATCTCGCTTTCAAGGGATCAGAGATATTCCCCTCAATGATAATGGGCGATCGCAGGGAAGAAAAGCGGCTACGTTTTTACAGGATGTACCAATTGATTTTGCTGTATCCAGTTCCATGCTCCGTCCCAAAGAAACAGCCGAAATTATTTTAGAATATCATCCTGGTGTTTCCTTAGAGACAACTCCTGAATTAATTGAAATTTGTCATGGTCTGTGGGAAGGAATGTTAGAGTCTGAAATCCAGGCTGAATATTCTGATTTACTTCAGCAATGGAAAGATCGACCAGAAACAGTACAAATGCCAGAAGGAGAAAACTTGCAGCAGGTTTGGGATCGAGGAGTTGCCGCCTGGAATAAAATCGCTGCCGATTATAGCAATACCGATACTCCTCAAACTGGATTAGTGGTAGCTCACGATGCCATAAATAAAGTAATTCTGTGCTATCTACTAGGATTAAAACCCGGAAACTTCTGGAACATTAAACAAGGTAACGGTGCAGTAAGTGTAATTGACTATCCTCAAGGTGCTGCAGGTAAACCCGTACTGCAAGCTATTAATATTACTACTCACTTAAGCGGAGGTGGCATTTTAGATCAAACCGCAGCAGGAGCTTTATAAAAGTGCCTAATAAAGATGAAATTTACAGCAAGCGGTTATCAGTAAGCTGTGATCAATTGTAAATTATTAATAAAAATCAGATCTCCAGATATGAGTAGCACGCTGTGCTAGTTGCCGTTGCCTGGTGGCTAGTGTATGCGCTGACCATTCTTCAGCCAAAATATTCTGGGTTAATTTGTACACACTTTTCTGATAAGTCTCTTTCTTCATTGAGTAAGATTCGTTTCCAACTTGACGATTGAGATTTGGCTCTAAAGGTGTCAGATTGCCGATACGATATACCATTTCTTCTACCTGAGCATCATTAAAGTGTCTTCGCCAGTTCTCGGTTAGTGATTCAGGCAAGATATGTTCAATTGAAAAGCCATCTTCACTAATATCTTGCCGTTCTGATGCATCTAACTCAAGCTTCCAAAGTATGTATCTTACTAGCTTCCTCTTCTGTCCTTTTGTAGAAATTGAGAGCAAAGAAAAGTCTTGTGAAAACTTGTCGTCGGAAACATATACTGCGCGAAGGCGATCAAAAACGTGTCTGGGGTTAGTAATTTCGCCATTCATGATTGAAATTGCTACTTTGTTATAAAGCGTTTCTAATTCATTTGGATTTAGACTACTTACAACTGTGTAGCGAAAAGCTAGAATACATACAACCTTCAATAGGCGAGTAAAGTTATCAGGAGTAAACTGCTCGTATGCAGCAAATAAAGCTGGATAAGCCTGCTTCACTCGGAATAGTTCAAGTTCTCGAATATAAGGTTGGTTTTCTGGACTATCACGCCAGAAATCATCATTAGAATTGCCAAGAGCAATAAAGAGACTACTGTAGTTTTCAAGTTGATCTAGCAACTCAAATGCTTGTTGTCCATTCTTCACTGCTTGCCGAACTATCTTGAATAATCGCTCACGTCTGACTCTGGTTTGCTTGAGGCTAAGATAATATCGCAGAAATTCAGGAAACCTTTTCATCTGAACAGTATTAATAATTCTTCGCCATTGCCTTTGAGCTTCTTGTAAGTCATCTGGACCTTGGAAGAGTGAAAACAGGTAGTTTTTCAATAAGTCTGTTGAACTCAGTTCTATTCCCCTAGCGTTTAAAGTTTCAAACACAGTATATGCGTTCAGTTCATCCTCAACGTTAATTTGGATAAATAGTAATTTTCGAGCAATTACATTTGTCAAAAACTCAGCTAATTTTTCTCCACTGTGAACCACCTCTTGAAGTTCTTCCAAACGGTCTGAATAATACTGGAAAGCCTGCCAAAGCAATTGATTGGATTTAGAAAGAGAACGAATATTAAACGGTCTTCTAAGATTTATCAAATTGCTTTGATAGAAATCATTGTTATTCTCGTTTAAAAGAAGCTTGCTTGAGTAACGAAGAGATCTCGGATCTCTATCACTAAGATAAGTTCGTTTTAAAATTTCTTGGCGATCCTGATTAGCTTCTTTATCCTCTTCTCGCTCTACAAGCTTTTGAATTTTCTCAATAATACCAATAGCAATGATACTCAGAGTAGCTAATCGTTGCTGACCATCAATAACTGTAAACTCTTTATCCGAATTGTATGAGTTCTGTAAAACAATAGCTCCCATGTAATGACTAGAGTCAGACTTATCATGAATAGTCAAAATATCCTGCCAAAGATCTTCCCAATTCTCTTCTTTCCAGGAATAATCTCGCTGGAATGGAGGTACTTTGTAAATCTTGCCATTGCCTATCAGGTCACCAAAACTAGTAGTGCGAGTATCTAATAGGTTGATCCGAGCCATGAGTATGAGATGAGTAAGCTTTTTACCAAGATATCAGGAGACGGACTACTCTGGCTTAGCAATCAATAACAGCTAGCTAATAGTGCGCTAGTGCTGACAGAACGAGGTCGAGCAGCAGTTACTATTAGCTATCTCTTGCCGTACAAGACCACCATTAAATTTTATACTTACAATGATTGAAGTTCGTTTTTCCAAACTTTAACATTGAGCTGTACTCAATGAACTATTTTGAATCGCGCAGTTCAATATGTGTTGCGATCACAACACCTGTCAAATAGCAAACTTGTGTAGAAGTATAGGATCGAAGTCTAAAACCTGATTCTCCTGGCAGCTAATAGCTGATAGCTTGATTCCACTAGATTCGTCCAGGTGGAGGGGGATAATCTGTATTATTTGATAAAATCCAACGCCAAAACAGAATGAAAAATATCATAAACCCTAGATATAAGAAAATTTTCAGCATGACTTTCAAAACTCAGTACAACAATTGAGAACTAGACTTTTAGCTTTCTCACTCCACACTGAATCTAAAAAACCTGAGTTAAGCTTTCCCTTTTTTAAACTCGATTAAGACAAGTTATAAGAAAAGATAAACCCACAAATTAACTCATTCCCTAAATAGATCTGAATTACTTATTTTCGCTCCGGAAAAATGATAATTTTTGGACTGCTTTACTCTAACGATGATTATGAGAAGCTACTTTTTGAGATATTCACGAGGATTACAAGCATTCAGAACTTTAATTGCTTGTTAATTTCATTTAGATTAATCTTACTAATTATATTTCTATTTTAGTTAATGATTTGCTAGTAAGAGTAATAAGTTTTATAGAGTTGAGCAAAAAATAGTTTTCAAAACCAAATGTAGTTTATCTAAGCGATAAAGATTCTTGAATTATAGTGGGAATTTCACTGGGTCTCTTGGCGATCGTGATTCCCGCTTTTTTCAATTTGTTGATGGTTTGGCGATTGCCTTTGGCGGTGGGCGAAGCCCAATCGCAATTGAATGCAGGAATGGAAGCTGATAAGTGATTGCTAATAATTGTCACTGCATCACGAAATACTTTGTCTTGGGGGGTATTTAATCCAGCAATATAGACAACAACTGGTTTGTCGATACCGTGAGTTTGACAGTAGGCGGCTATTTCATTAGTTTCATTGATACTTTGTCCAATCAAAACTATAGCTTCAGTATGGGAATCCTGATTAAGAATCGATAACCATTGAGATAAATTGGAACCAAGTATTCGCTCCTCACCCAAGCTAACTACTAAAGACTGTCCCATGTTAGCCTGATTTAGCTCTGCGGCGACTTCATAACATAAGTGCTGACTACTAGTGATTAAACCAACCGAGCCTGGCTGATAATACTGAGGCTCTAGCTTGCCCAGCCAAATCTTTTGAGGAATAACTAGACCATGGCTGCTAGGTCCTAAAAGTAGCGTTTGATTAGTTTCTGCATACTTGATTAGTTCTATGGTGTCTAGAGGTGGTACTCTTGGTGTAAAAATAATCAGGAAGCGAATTCCTGCGGTGATAGCTTCTTTTGCCGCATCAAGTACTTGATAAGGACGAACGAAAATCAAGCTAGTATCGATAGTTTTATCCTGAGTTATGACTTGTTCAACTAAATCAAATACAGGTATGTTGCCTATTTCTATTCCTCCCTCGCCAGGACTAACTCCAGCTACAATTTCAGTACCGTAAGCTTGCATTTGCACTGCGTATGAAGTAGCGGGGAATTCTGTAATTCCTTGAATAATGACCTTTTTAGGGGGAGACCAATTCATATATAAACTTTTTAGTCCTGATTATCTTGTGGATAAGTTTAGTCACCAAAATATTTTAGCTAGACTGAACTATGGCGCTCGCTTGTGAGATTACTTCCTCTAAATTACTAGATATGTAAATTGACTCATCAACTTTCAGTTCATCTAGATTGTTGTTGACTAATAGCCTCAGAATAAACCGAGGTTTAGCTATTGGGATAGGTTGAGATCCTGAAGATTTACTCTTTTGTTTTAAGTTACCTGAATTGGATTTAAAGTTACTGCTAACTAATGCTGCTTCTTTTCTGGATGATAAAGTTGGTTCAAAAACAGATTGATCGTAATTAGCGATCGCTTGCACAATCTGAAGACTAATTGTTTCGGACTCCCAAACATTGACTAGGATCGCTTCTAAACCAGAAACAGACTCTAATTCAAGTAAAATCTGCTGTACTTTTTCTAGATAAAGTTGGGAATTATCAATGTCTTCAGTCAAGCTATTTTCGATGATGACACCACAAGCGGGGGAAACTTTGTTTTGTTCGAGTAAATCCCAAGTTAGCAGTGCTAAGTCAAAGCTGTTAGAGATTATAGCGATTTTACCTTTTTGGTTTTTCCAATCCAACCAACGCCATCCAATCTGATGAAAAGTGTTTTTCTCAGGTTCAACATATTTACGATAGCTTTCATTTTTTTGCTGTTCGGATAAACTTAAAGTTTCTATAATCGGTTGCCTGGCTAGAGCGTAGTCGTTAATTGTAATCTTGCCATCCAATGCCATCAACTTTCCTTGTTTATTAACCCCTAAAGGATTTATTTCAATTAAATCGAGATCTTTTTCCTGCAATAAGCGATACATCTTGGCAATAATTCCGCTGACAGAGCAGATCAATTCTCCGGATAATCCCATCTTGGCAGCTAAGCGACGAGCATGGAATAAAGAAAATTCCGTATTAATCACAACTTGTTGTAAGTTAGCTAACAATAGGTCTACATTCATTCCTCCAAAGGCAGAACCCAGAAGCACAGGGCATTTCAAATCATAGTCGATGACAATTGCCAGAAAAAATTCTCGTTCAGCATTGTAGTGCGCCTCTGCCAAAATAACTTCAGGGTATTCTCCTAAAATAGACAAGTTAAAAATTGTTCGGGCTGCAGCGATCGCATCAATTGTGTTGGCTACAAAACGTACTCCCCCTGCTTTTCCCCTTCCTCCAGACTTCACCTGGGATTTCAAGACAACAGGATAGGGAATTTGCAATTGTTTAATTTTTCTAGAATCTTTAATAGTCTGAGAAGGTAAAATAGGAATACTTACCATCCTAAACAATTCCTTAGCTTGATATTCTAGCAGTTCCATGAATAAATTACGATTAACGATGAACTCAATAGCTGTTTAATTGTAGATGAGGCAAAATATAGATAAAATTGATTGATTATTCCATCATTTTCAGGGTAGCTAATTCATTATAATTAGGTTAGTTTGTTATCTTATGTTGACATAATTCAATTATTTGCTTGCGAGCTTGAAAATTAAGTCAAGAAGCAATTATGATAGTTACGGCTTAAATCCGATTTTTTGTTAAACAAAAACCAATATCCAAAATAGCAAGGATTACAATCACGTCGAGATATTCAATTGGTGTTTTATACTTATGTTCTAGTATCGCCTAAATTTTATTGCTCTGCTGGCAATTATTGTCAGTTCACAACTCCCAACTAGATAGAACAACAATTCAACTATGCCCTACAACTATCACGAACTATTTTTTCACGCATCAAGAATAATAGCAGTTCAGCAACAAAGCACTTGAATATTGGGGAAAAATAACTGTTCGACTTATACAGCTATGGCAAAATCTCATAACTATGGAAGGGGAATGGAAAAAGTTGTAATCATTATCAACGCCGAAGTTAGTGAACAAGGAAAGCTAATTTCTGCATCGCCAGTAACACAAAAAATGGTTGAAGCCTTGAAGCATAGCATTGCTCAATATTCTGCTGTTTCAACTGTTGTAGAAATCATTTCTGCAGCGAGCCTCTGGTCTAGACATTCAAGAACTAATAAAATAGACAAAGACTCCGAAGCAATTTATTGTCCCTTAACGATTCAGTTGCCAGAGTACTTTGATTTTCCCTACAAAAAAATATATTCTGCTTGTAAAGATCTTCACTCCCGGAGGCGTTGGGTCGAAAAAAATTTAGGATTTAAGACTAGTGTGGGAGATTCTTGGTTAGGTCATCTGTGGTTGCCAATAATTATGACAGATAAACCTATTTATGCAGAGGTTATTGGTGAGGGTGCAATGCCCAACTCTTATGAACAGCCCATAAGCATACCTAATCGCCAGCGTAAATCTCTCCATCGTTTAGCGGCTCAATTACTTGATTCTTTGGATGCTCCCCCATCCACCTATTTACTGCAATTTAGTTTATACAATGGTGAAATAGTTTTTGACCGATTGTGGCCCTTTCCAGCTGCACCAGCCTTGATTACTCTCAAAACCCAACAGCCCGATTTATTTACTTGTCATTGGCATTGTTTAACCGGACAACCGATCTTAGATATTAGTATTTCCGATCCTATGCCTATATAATTGAATGAATTTCTCGTGGATGTTGTGAAGGTGAAGGTGACAGAAGAAAAGAAAAATTCGTTTTGCTTCTTTTGCCTTCATCTTTTATCCTTTTCATCCTTCATCTTTTTCATCCGTCTCATATCAAGCCATTGCTGTAAAATTATTGCTGCAGCACGGCGGTCAATTGCACCTTTATCTCGGGTTGAAAACTGCTTATTATTTTTAAGCTGAGCTTCTGCTTCAACTGAAGTTAAACGTTCATCTACATATTCAACTGGTAGCTGTAAAATTTTAGCAATCTTATTGGCGAATTTTTGAACTTGCTGTGCCTGTAATCCTACTGTGCCATCCAAAGAATATGGCATGCCAATAACTAATATTTCGACTTTTCGCTCTTCAATTATACTTTGGAGTTGTTTGATATCTTCAGCAAAAGAAGTGCGATAGATAGTAGTTAGACCGGTAGCAATTAGACCAGTGCCATCGCAACCAGCTACTCCCATGCGTTTTTTTCCCACATCTAACCCTAAAGCCGAAATTCTTTTCATGGCATCTATTGTAGGATTATTTATGCGATTAAAAAAGACATATATTTAATTTATACGTTCTTAATAGTTAGACTATAGTCCAATTTTTGGGCTTCTTAAACCAAGCCACTACTCGGAGGTTTAAAAGATTTTCCAGATTTATTCTTTTCCACAGGGTTAAATTCAGTGGACTTGGAATAAAAAATATTTTTCTGTCTAACTATATTTTGATATGAACTAGAAAGAGACTTGATTAGAGATATACGAGAAGGAATGGGAGCGCGAGCTGGTTTTAACCCCTGAAGTACATCTGATAGCTGTAACCCTTCTAATGGTTTAGCTTCTTTGATTTTATGCCACACAGAGCGAGACATTAACAGGGTATGTTCTACAGCAGTCGCACCTATTTTGTTAAAGTATTCTTCTCTTTCCGGTTGATAATCAGCAGAAACTATTTCTAAAGGCTGGGAATAGATCTGACTCTCGTCAGCTAAACCATGTTTGCAGTCGAGAGATTTCTGAACTATCTGTGCCATCTGAGCAGTCAATTTAGGATAAAGCCAAGTATAGGCAGGATTTACTGTCAATTGGGCTCTGTGAGGTCGAGTACCATCTTTAGATGACTCTAATCTAAAATAGCCAATTGCAGCTTTACGCTGGGGCTCAAAAACATACCCACTCACCACATCCGTACCGTTCAGCCAGTGTCTAATTTTGCTAACTGCACTTTGCACTAGATTACTTTTAAAATCTTCTACACGACGGTCAAAAACCTGACGCAGTAAAGGAGGCATGGAGACACAATCCAGTTGATATAGAAGTGGTGCATCAGCATTACTAATAGGCAAAAAGTTGGGTAAATCGGGATTTTGCTGGGCTAGTTGGGTAATTAAATCTGAAGATATTTGCCAGTAAGTCATCTGCGCTAATGGCTGAAAACCATTTTCCCGATAGAGAGCTAAATGATTTTTCTCATTTACATTAACTTCTAGCATCCAAGTTCGTGCTTCCCAAATATTTTGCAGACAGTAACGCAATAATTGAGAACCAATTTCTTTCTGAGTTTTGAGTAACTCTAACTGAGGAGAGTTGCTATTGAGCAAAACTCTCTCTACTCTCCAAGTACTGCGAGTACTATTGAGTGAAGAAACTTGAATTAAACCTAATACTTCGGCTAGCTGTTGAGCAACATAGACTCGCCAACCATGATAATAAGAATGAGGTAACAAACTTAAAAACCTTTTGAGTCCGTACCATGAGCCTACCTGTTCTAGTTCCCTATCTACAGTTATAAGGCGTTTGGAAGTTTCTCTGGCGACACATTCGCTCACCAAAGCATTGATTGCATCCACGTCGCGATACTCAAGAGGACGAACTATAAGCTGATCGTTTTTAGGTACGGATGAAGTCATGATATTTTGTTAATCAACCCTCTCTAATTGCCATAAAATTTGATTTCCTTCTCGTCTCACTCTGGATACAACCCAATTTCGCCAAGACCAATGATCTCCTCTACTAGTTACAGCACTAGCATTGATATCCATTAAATCTGCCAGTTCGGAGCTGCTGATTAGATAACCTTTGCTAGCTATTTCTTCAGCGATTCTGAGAGTATCAATTAAGTCCCTAAGTTGGGTTACTCTTTCTTCACTTGATAACCTGATTTCTTCCATTGTGCTGTTTGATGATTCCGTCATAGCTAGCTAGAAATTAAACACCTAATGATTAGTATTGAAGATGAAATTACATCTTACGGCTATTAAAGTTTATCCGATAACTTGATTACCGTCATCTTAGCTAATTTGAACGAGAGTTATCTGCTACTAGGTTAATATATCGCGAACGTGCTGGTTGAAAATCTGGCTTGATTTCTAATGATTTTTCATAACTAAGAATAGATTTATTCCAATCTTCTAGTTGTTCCAGGGCACAGCCGCGATTGTACCAGAATAAATGATTTCCTGGCATTATTTTAATTGCATTATCCCAACTATTAACTGCTTCTAACCATTGTTGCATTTGATATAAGGCGTGAGCGCGATCATTCCAAGCTTGATAATTGCCAGGTTCTATAGTTAAAGCTCGTTGAAAAGATTCCACAGCCTCTTTATATTTGCCCAATCGACCCAAAGCGCTACCTCGATTATGCCAAGCTTCTGATAAATTGGGATTGATTCTCAAAGCCTTTTCCCAAGAGGAGATCGCTTTGAGGAACTCTCCGGCACTCACTTGCTTTAGCCCTAAATTAAACCAGCTTTCGATTAATTCTACACTAGACTGATCCAGTTCATTAGTCGAAATTTTTGGTGACTGCTCAACAGTTTCTAAGGCTAAATTATCTAACTTAATTAGAGAAACATTAAGTTTTTGTGATATTTGTTGAGCTAATTCTTCATCTTCTTGAATTAAGTTCATCACCTGATGCACATCAACAGCTACTGTCTCTTGTGGATCTTGTTCTATATCGTCGTCCACGGATGATAAACTATCTTCTACTGGCTTAGGTTCTACAATTTCAAACGAATCTGATAAATTTAAATCAGTGTCTTCTGAGTCAAGATCGCTTGTTTGCTCCAGATTCTCTTGATGCTCTAGTGGTGGGTTTGGCAATGATAGTTCTGAAGTCAAAGCTGGAGAGCTTTCTATTTCTTGATTTTGGAGAGTATCCTCTTCTACTCTTTCTGAAGATGTTTCGGTTTCTCGGTCCTCATTGGTAGTTGAACCCAGTTGAGAAAAATCAGTAGGTAATCTCTCTGATAACCTCTCCTCTGTTTCTTCCTCAGCAGAATCCATTTCTTCCTCAGTAGAATCCATCACCAAATCTGAACCAACATATTCCCAAACTATATCTTCTGTACTGCCAAATAATAATTCTCGTCCAATCTGATTGCAAATGGCACCAATTTGGTCTACTTCAGAGGTAAATTGAGTTAGTTCTGCCAAACGGATCATCATTGTTCCCAGTTGGCGCTTAGAAGGGATTGGCATGGTCAGCAACTTGATTCTTAGGCGGATGAGCCAAGCAACCCATTTTTGCTGTTGTCCACGATCGCCCAACTGATGAAAAAATTTAGCAATTCTTTTGTCATGCCAACCATGGGCAATACCTTCTAATAGCTGATTGAACAAAAATTCATAGTCTGCATCAGTCAAGGCAGAAGTTGATTTTGATTTTTTGTCCTCAGGCTGAGGTGAGTCTTGATTCGCCCGAGATAAGTTAGAGTTAGAGTTTGACTGTTGGTTGTCTTGCTTGAGGTGCCCAATCGTATGACTCATTACCTTTAGATCAAATATACTGAATTTAAAAGAAAAATAAACTTAATTTCACTAAAATATTGCTCAATTGTACAGGGATAATTTTCTACTAACCAGTGGAAAATAAAAAAGTCCACATCTAAATATGCCTTACGAACCTCTTCACCATAAGTATCGACCACAAACTTTTAAAGATTTAGTTGGTCAACAAACGATCGCCCTAACTTTAAGTAATGCTCTAAAACAAGAAAAAATCGCTCCAGCATATTTATTTACCGGACCTAGGGGAACGGGTAAAACCTCTAGTGCCAGAATTTTAGCAAAATCTCTGAATTGTTTAGCTATTAGTCAACCCACTCCTGAACCTTGTGGTCAGTGTGAAGCTTGTAAGGCGATCTCCAATGGTACGGCATTAGATGTGATGGAAATTGATGCTGCCAGCAATACTGGGGTCGATAATATTCGCGAAATTATTGAGCGATCGCGATTTGCTCCCGTTCAGTGTCGTTATAAAATTTATGTCATTGATGAATGCCATATGCTCAGTACGGCAGCGTTTAATGCTCTGCTGAAGACTTTAGAAGAACCCCCACCAAGAGTTGTCTTTATTTTGGCAACCACCGATCCACAACGAGTTCTCTCCACAATTATTTCCCGTTGTCAACGGTTTGATTATCGCCGTATTCCCTTGGCAGAGATGATTGCCCATTTGCAATATATTGCTGAAGCCGAAAACATTGCGATCGCCGATGAAGCAATAACTTTAATTGCTCAAATTGCTAATGGTGGCTTAAGAGATGCAGAAAGCCTCTTAGATCAATTGAGTTTATTACCAGAAAAAATTTCCGTAGCCAAAGTTTGGGACTTGATTGGTGCTGTACCAGAACAGGATTTATTAAACCTGATCAGAGAAATAAGAAACAACTTACCGATCAAGATCTTACAACAGTGTCGAAATCTATTAGATCGAGGACGAGAACCCTTAGTAGTGTTACAAAACTTAGCTAGTTTCTATCTCAATCTACTAATTGCCAAAACTGCTCCACAACATACTGATCTAGTGGCAGTAACGGAAACTTGCTGGCAAGAATTATGTATAGAAGCAACTAATTGGGATACGGCGCTAATTTTAAGAGGACAACAACACCTTAAAGAGGCAGAAACTCAATTAAAACATACAACTCAACCTCGTTTATGGTTAGAAGTAACTTTATTAGGGTTACTGTCTGGTAATAATTTACCTGTTGTTACTGCCCAGTCTCAAATTGTAGTTAAGCAACCAGTAGCAGATGCCCCAAAACCAGCAAAACCAAATCATACTAACAATAATGGAGCTAAGGCTCAATTACTCAACGGAGCATCTGGTCAAAATCATGTTCCGCTAGCTAATACTACTCCATCTCCAGCGAGTCCTCTTCAGACTACTTCTATTCCTGTAAAAGTCGTCAACCAACAAGAACTTACCAGCGAGCGTTCTGCTATTGATCAGAGAAACCAAACTACGACTAAAGTTCCCATAAATGATTTGGTAAACAGCTCTCAATCTTCAGAGCCAGTCATTGAGCCAGAACTGAAGAAAACTCCGCCAAGTTATGCACCTATAGTCAATGAAAATATTTCTAATCAAGAGCTTTGGAACAAGATTGTCAGTTGTCTGCACCCACCAACAACTCAGGCGTTATTAAAACAGCAATGTCATCTAGTGACCTTTGATGGCTCAAGTGCCATTGTAGGTATTAGTTCTAGCAAACTACAGAAACTACATCAAGGAAAAGTCGCTAATATTGAAGCAGCATTTGCTCAAGTTTGTCAGCATAAAATCAAAGTTCAGTTAGAAGTAGCAAACCCGAGAAATACCTTAGCTAACAATTCTCTAGTATCAATAGATAGACATGATCCTATCTCTCACATACCTGAACGCAATCAAAATGTCAACCATATTCCATCATCAGTAAACAATGATCAGCTTGCCCAGTCTCCAGCAGAGCATACGGAAGTCATCAAACAAAAATTGCCAACTCAGAAGCAAGCATCGCAGACTAGTGAATCGAATTCATCTTCAGTCAAGTCGTGGACATCAATTAGCAATTTAGATCATGATTCTGCGCCTTCAGTCAGCAAAATATCTGCTCTACCATCTCTTGACGTATCTGACACTGAAAATAAGACTATAGTTACCCCAGAAGTAATTGTTGAGCGAGATTTAAATCAGGATTATACGGATGATAATCTTCAGCAGGCGATAGACAACCTAACTCACAGTTTTGAAGGGGAATTGGTTCAATTAGAAAGTACTCAGAGCCATTTTTTTGAATCTTCAGAAGAATCTGAACAATTAGATACAAGCAGAACAAGCACTAATAGACCGAATGTGGAGGATTATGATGATGTTTGGTAATCAATAATCAGTAATCAAATTGGTGCTTGCAGAAACTTATGTATTTTTGCTGCTGCCTGGCGCAATATTTCTGGCTCTTTGACTAAAGCAAAGCGAACATAGCCTTCTCCTGCTTGACCAAATCCAGCCCCTGGTGATGCAGCCACTCCAGTTGTTGTTACAAGTTGGGTACAGAATTCGATAGAGTTATCTTGCCAAAGAGAGGGGAGTTTTGCCCAGATATACATCGTGGCTTGGGGTGATGTCACTTGCCAGCCGATTTCGTTCAGTGCCTGAATAAAAATATCTCGGCGATGCTTGAAGGTTGCCACGGTTTGGACAACAGATTTTTGTGAGCCTGATAGGGCGGCGATCGCACCATTTAAAATGCCACGATACTGATTAAAATCAACTACGGCTTTGATCTGTCTCAGAGCCTGAATTAAAGAGCTATTACCGATCGCATATCCAATGCGAAAACCGCCCATGTTATAAGACTTGGAAAGGGTAAAAAATTCGATACTCAGTTCTTTTTGAGGATCGGCTTGCAGAATAGAAGGGGCAATATCTGTCTGCTCGGTAAACACTAAATCGACATAAGGGAAATCGTGAACCAAGACTAAATTATGTTGACGACAAAAGCTGACTGCCTGATGAAAAAAAGCGAAGGGGGCGATCGCCGTTGTCGGGTTATGAGGATAACTAAGTACCATCATTTTAGACTTAGCCAATACAGTAGCAGGGATATCTTCAAATTGAGGCAAAAAATTATTGGTTGCTAATAAGGGCATGGGATAAATTTCGCCTCCTGCTAAATACACTCCCCCTGCATGGGAAGGATAACCAGGATCTAACAGCAGTGCCACATCTCCAGGATTGAGAATTGCTAGAGGTAAGTGGGCAGTACCCTCCTGAGAACCGATTAACTGTAAGACTTCCCTTTCGGGATCGACAGTGATGCCAAACCTTTGAAAGTACCAATGGGCTGCTGCGACTCGAAAATCTTTGGTGCCAGCGTGAAGTAGATAACCGTGGGTGGAGGGATCTCTCAGGGAGGTTTCAATGATCTTGAGGGTGGGTTCGACTACGGGTAAATCCGATGACCCCAAAGATAAATCGATAATTTCTCTACCCAAGTTTCTGGCTTGAGTTTTGGCACGATCCATATCGGCAAACACATTACGATCGAGACTTTGTAAACGTCTAGCAAATTGCATCTAAATCCCAAAATTCTAATTTTTATTCTGTTCCTCCAATTGAGACTCACCTTAACATTCCAGATTCACAATAGAGGTTTCCATATGGCGGCTGACAATAACATGAGATAAGATTGACACTCATTCATGCTACCTAAATCCAAGACATAACCTCAAGTTCGTCTTGCTTAAATAGTTTGTAGTTTCATTCCCCATGGGTTAATTTTCCTATGCCTACCTTGCCAGATAGCACTTCAGCTAATTCCTTAAACTCTGATATGCGATCGTTGACACTGCTTAAATCATCCGCTCACCTCGATCAACCAACTAATCAGCAAAAAAAGACAATTGCCCAGATTTATTCTCAACAGGCAAGGCTGTATTTTCAAGAGCAGAATTGGCATAAGGCGATCGTCGCTTGTAAAAATGCTCTGGAAATTGCTCCGGATACTGCAGATGCATATAAGATATTAGGTAATATATTACAGTTCCAAGGTAGAAAAGCCGAAGCTCTAGGAGTATATGCCAAAGCACTACAGATTAATCCTAATTCAGCAGCAATATACGCCAATTTAGGGAGCTTTTACGCTCAACAGCAAGATTGGCAGCAAGCCGTTGATTATTTTCAACAGGCTGTAATTATAGATCCTAATTTAGCAGGAGCCTATCGTAGCTTAGCGAAGATTTGGGAGGAATTGGGAGATACAAACAAAGCTTTGGAATGTTTATGTCAAGCTGTCAATTTGGAGCCAAAAACTTTGACTCCGGAAGAGTATTTTGACTTTGGTCAGCAGTTATATCAGCAAGGAAAAATTAAAGAAGCTAGTATTTTTTATACTCAAGGAGTTAAACTGCGTCCCAATGCAGAACAGGAGTTAGCTCGTCTAGTTAAGATCTTAGAAGAGCTTGAGGAATGGCAACAAGCAGTAGCCTATTATCATCAGCTAACTTCATTGACTCAAGCTGTTGGCGGTAATCGTCCACGTATAACCAAAGTCAATAAACCAATTAGTAATTTATTGTCTCGCTCACAGTCGAAATTTCCCTCCAAAAATACTCTCTCATTTACTGGTGGACAAAGCCCTATTTCAAGAAGCGGAGCCGCAAAACCAATCGCCAATAATCCTCAGCAACAAACCTCATCATCATCTATATCATTACCTAAAGCTGCTGCTCCTCAATTATTACCAAAAGTTAGCTTAGAAAAGAGTTCCACCTCGGCTCAGCTACCATCTCAACTCCCTTCCAAGACCTCCAAGGCGACTAATATTGCCATACAAAACTCTCAGGTAACTACTGAAGCAAAGCAACCAAATTCAGCAGTTGCTTGGAATAATTTAGGCAGTCTGTATGCCCAGAAAAAGCAGTGGTCAAAAGCAATCAGCTGTTACCAGGAAGCACTCCAACTTGATCCCAAGTTTAGTAAAATTCATCGTAATTTAGCCAGAGTTTACACTAAACTGGGAAAGCCAGAAAAAGCCAATCACTATTGGTATGAAGCCTTTACTTTAAAACCAGATCAGATAAAACCTGAAGAATATTTCAGTTTGGCCAAGAATTTGTGGCGACATCAACAATTAGAGAAGGCAATCGACTGTTTGCGCCGTGCAGTACAATTGAAGCCTAATTATGACCAAGCTTATCTAATGTTGAGCAAGATATTTGAAAGCCTAGGAAAACATCAAGAAGCAAAAGCTTACTATCTGCAAATAGCTAAAAACAATAGCTAGAACCAAAAATAGCAGGTAGCCTGTACCTGCTTGCCAATACTTGCCAAGATGAATACCTTGATAATCAAGACTTGTTTATTTATCAAGTTGAGAACGTAGTTCGTCTAATTCAGCATCAATTACTGCATCTTGTGGAGTAGAAGTCGTGGAATCTGAGGCAGGTAAAGCTTCCTGAGCAGGAGAAGCTCCAGATAATTGGGCTTTCATAGCTGCTAGTTCATCATCAACGCCACTACCAGCCTCTAAGGCTGCAAACTGTTGTTCGATACCAGTGCCACCTAATTCTGCGGCAGTTTCCGATTCTGCTTCTAGCTGCATTACCTTGTCTTCCATACGCTCAAATGCGCCCATAGCACTACTAGTATTAATGCTACTCATGGAATCTTGTAATTGTTTATTAGCTTTAGCTGCATTAGCTCTGGCTCGGAGCATATCTTTCTTAGTTTTAGCTTCAGAAATTTTGCTCTCCAAAGCAATTAGGCTACGTTTAAGAGTTGTTACCTGACTGCTTTGCTGATCTAACTGAGTTTTTAAACTAGTAGCAGTATCACTAAATGACTTTTTGCGTACAAGTGCTTCCCGCGCTAAATTTTCATCACCTTTAGAAAGAGCTAATTGTGCTCTTTGCTGCCAAGTATTTGCTTCAGACTGATTTTTATTGTATTGTTGCTCGGTACGTTTTTGAGTGGCGATCGCTCTGGCAACAGCTTGACGTAGCTGTACCAAATCCTCTTGCATATCAATGACAGCTTGTTCCAGAACTTTCTCTGGATCTTCGGCTTTGCTAACTAGATCGTTAATATTGGCTCGAACAACTCGGCTAAGGCGATCAAATAATCCCATGACTTTGTATATCCTTTAATCGTTTACAAAATAGTTTAGGCTTGGCAGACTCAAGGATACTAAGTCCACCATCAGTTAGTTACATTAAGAGAGTGATAGTGATTTTCATCTTCACATCTCTAGTGTGACATATTCTCCCAGTGTACTGTTGATATCAAGATAAAAGGTACGGTTGTCCCAAAAACATACAATCTTTATAAGCGGAAAACTAAATTAATCCCGATGAATTGATGACTATGATTAAGTCGTATATATAATCGAAGTCTTAAAAAATTAATCTTTAAAAAATGGTCAACAAGAAATGCTACGCTTCCTTGAAACGTGGTGTCGAATATTGGAATAAGTGGAGAAAAAATAATTTACATATTCAGCTCGATCTTAAAGGAGCTAACTTGAGCGGCAAACTGTTGATGGGAATCAATTTTACGGGAGTCGATCTTGCGGGTGCAACCTTAGTCAAAACTAAATTTAATGGAGCTAATTTGGATGGGGCTAACCTAACCGAAGCTAATTTAACCAATGCCAATCTAACAGGAGCTAGTTTAATTGGAGCAACTTTAACTGCTGCCAATCTGATCAAAACTAATCATAGAAGCGCCGATTTTGTCGGGGCTAATTTAAGTCTTGCTGATTTAGCCGAAGCAGATTTGAGAGTAGTAGATTTTACTGCCGCCGATTTGGCTGGAGCTAATTTTAGTCAGGCTAATCTCAATAGTGCAAATTTTTTGGGAGCAAATTTGGCTGATACCAATTTTAGACTAGCACAGCTCAACAAAACTGATTTTAAAAATGCTAATTTGACTCGAGCTAGTTTCCATAAAGCTGATTTAACTCGAGCTAATTTAGAACAAACTAATCTGAGAAAGACCAACTTAGTTCAAGCTAACTTACAACAAGCAAATTTGTTTCAGGCAGATTTAGATGAAGCCAACCTCCGTGAAGCTAATTTGACTCAGGCCAATCTTTCTAAATCTAATTTAACGAAATCTTGTTTAGCAGGGGCAGATCTCAGCCAAGCTAATTTAACTCGAGCCAATTTGACCAAAGCAAACCTTCGTCAAGCTAATTTAATCAAAGCTAATTTAACTCAGGCTAATCTGCTGCAAACCCACGCCTGGGGAGGTAATTTTAATCGGTGTCAATTATCAGGAGCCTGTTTAGAGGAGTTACAAATCAACTCTCAATCAAGCTTTGAACGGGTAATTTGTCAGTATCTTTACTTAAAATCAGCTCAAAGACGCCGTCGCCCCAAAAACATCCACAAAAACTTGACTTCCGAAGAGTTTAAGCTAATCATCCAAGATTTACATGGTTCAACTAGCATCATCTTTAATGGTGAAATTGACTGGGCTATTTTCCGTTATACCTTAAGAAAATTAAAGCGCAAATATCATGCCCAAACAATTGAAATTAGAGCAATTGAATTTATCTCTAATCATCGGCTTTTAGTCAAGATTAAAGTATTTCCTGGCTCAGAAGTTAATGCTATCAAACAGTATTTTTGCCGTAAGTATGAGTCGCTCTTGCCTACTAAAAACTAATTGATCAGCTTTAATCTTAAAGCTCTAAGCTTTAGAGTTTAATTAAGTAGATAGCTTATAGCCTATAGCTAAGGAGAAAGCCCTGGTTAAACTCTTCCTTGGCTCAATCAGATTAATCTAACGGATAAAGATAAGCGGGAAAATTTTCTTTCTTTAACTGTGACACAAATTCATTTGCTCGATCTTTATCAGTAAAAGCACCTAAGTAAATAAACACTCCTTGAGGCAAGTTTACCAAGGAAACTTGCTTAGTTTTTTGTCTTACTATCGACAAAGAGCGATCGCCAGTATATTCCGATAGTACGTAGTAGTATTGAGGATTAATTGACGATAAAGCAGTGACGTTATTCAAAGGAGCCAAAGCAGGAGGAATTGGGGTGAGGGCTGCTGGGGAATCTTCAACGGATTTATCTTCGGCAGTTTTGAACATACTTAAGGTACTCAGGTTGAGAGGCATGAATTCTTTCCTCGTCAAATTAGTATTGCCGACAGTAGAAACTGAAACGGTATCTTTGTCTGATGCGGCTACTGTTCGGGAATTGCGCCAGATCATGGCACCTGAAACTAGATTAGTGAAAAAAATAATAGCGATCGCACTAATCCCCCAAGGGCTAAGTAAACTGTCGCTCCAATTTCCGTCACGATACTCTACTTCAGAAAAATCTATATCTGTTTGGGGGACAGTAGATTGTGGTATTTCGTCTTCTAGTTCGGCATTTAAAAATAATTTCGGTACGTTGAGCCCCTCATTAGATTTACTAGATTGACTTCTATGGGGATTAAAAATATTAACCGTTCCCGTAGGAAATGGTTTATGAACAATACTAGATTTTAAATTAGGGTTGCTTGCCGAATTTTTCTTTTGAGAGCGATCATTTTGCTCATTCAAGTTCTTAGAAGACATATCGATACAAGATTTAATAGAAATGCCTAGCTTAACTTTTTGATTAGAAAACCGCAGGTGTTAAGCAAAATGATTAATAATTTTTAAATTTTTATCCTGAATTTTAATTACCTAAAATCAATTGTTCGATATTCTTAAATATACTAATTATTTCCTGAATAATCTGTTCAGAGCTAATGCCAAAAGCGATTTGCATCACTAAAAAAATTGCCACAATTGTTAATAATGTTTTGATACTAGCTTTAAAGATTTTAATTGACCAAGTAAATAGTAACCATAAAATAATAACTGCAATGATCGGAATGATTATTTCTACTGACATATACAAACACTTTGCTAGGTTACAAGGTAGAGCTTTGCCTAGGTGTTATTGACAGAAAAAAAATGCGTTTAGTTTCCCAAAAAAAAGAGAGGGAATAATTTCCCTCTGCTGATCGCGTTTTCTTTTAGTTTGTTTTTCTGGTTTGAGCTCACCATTATTTTTAAGCTTTTGGCGGAGCATCTGTTCTCTTTTACGGAGTTGTCTTGCTCTAGCTGAGCCTCCTTTTCCTTTGTCGTTACGCCCTCTTTTGCGGGGAGTTTCCCACCGTTTGAGTCTCTCTACCATGGCTATTCATTTTTGACTTATGTATACACACTTATTGTAGCACTTGATTTAGTTTGCCACTACGATAACCCTCTAGATCGAGAGTCACATATAAAAAGCCCAATTCTTGAAAAGTTTTGACTAGTTTGGGTAAATCAACCTGTTGCACAAACTGGGAGATTTCTACAGCAGGTAATTCAATTTTAGCGGTGTCTGCTTGGGAGCGTACCCTTAAATTCTGATAGCCTAACTGACGGAGATAAATTTCCGCCCTGCCTACCCGTTGTAGTTTGGTGACTGTAATTGCTTCACCGTAAGGAAAACGAGAGCTAAGACAGGGTTGAGCGGGTTTGTCCCACCAAGGCAATCCCAAGCTACGAGAAATTTCTCTCACTTCCGCTTTGCTAACTCCTATTTCAGCTAAAGGCGATCGCGCTCCTCTTTCTTTAGCAGCTTGGATACCAGGACGATAGTCTTGTAGATCGTCAGCATTTACTCCATCAACAACATAGGGATAACCACGCTCGATAGCAAGAGGCTTGAGAGTATCGTGGAGTTCACTCTTGCAAAAATAGCAACGGTTTACGGGATTAGAAGTATAGTTAGGATTTTCCATTTCATGAGTTTCTACTACCTCGTGTTTAATACCAATCTGTGCCGCTTGGGTTTGAGCATCAATTAATTCTTCTGGCAGCAGAGAAGGAGATACGGCGGTGATAGCTAAAGCGCGATCGCCCAAAACATCATGGGCAATTTTGGCTACTAAAGTACTGTCTACTCCTCCAGAATAAGCAATTAAAGCCTGTTCCATTTCTTGAAAGAGATTTTTTAACTGTTCTAATTTCTGCTCGCTCATTACTCAACTATCAACCAACTGTTCACTTTATGTTATGGTAGCCAATCTCAATCACCAAAGTTAGTCAGACTAGTTAACCTCAGTTCGGGTCAAGGCAATATAAGGGTGGGGTCAGCTCTAAGCTTTAAGCTATTAGCTATTAGCTTTTTTGGTTTATTTTCTTGTCAACCTTGTTATGAATTAATGAAAATCATGGTTTTTAAATTGTCAATTGCTCATTGATGTTGAGGTAGCCAAAGAGTAAAACAACTTCCCTTACCCAGTTTTGAAGTTACTGTAATATCTCCGCCATGAAGTTGAGCTAGTTTTTGTGACAGTGCCAAGCCCAAACCTGTACTTTCGTGGTGATTGGTGATTTGCGGAAAAGGCTTAAATAGTTTACTTAGGTTCTCAGTGGAGATTCCTATCCCAGTATCTATCACGGCAAAATAAAGTAGATCTTGTTCTAGCTGAACTTGTAAAATTATCGAGCCTTCGTTGGTAAATTTAATCGCATTGCTAAGTAAATTAACTAAAATTTGCTTGAGACGTATAGAATCAGCAGTGCAAAAGTCAATATTGTCTCCCTGCTCATAAATTAGCTCCAATCCTTTTTGCTTGGCTTGGTCAGCAACAATAAACAAAGATGCCTGACAAATTTCTGACACCGCTAGTCTTTCTAGGTCTAATGTTTGTTTATTGGCGTCAATTTTGGCTAAATCAAGATAATTATTAACTAAATCTAATAAATGTTGACCAACAGTAAGTAAAGCACTGACATACTGCAACTGTTTAGAATTTAGTGGACCATAGTACTGTTCTTTTAACATTCCCGCAAAGCCCAACATCGAAGAAATCGGACTGCGCAATTCATGATTTAAGTGAGAAAGGTGTTCTTGCTTAGCTTTTTCTTGATTTAATAACTTTTGCTTCTCTGCTTCTAGTTCCTTAATTTTTTTCTGTTGTTGATTAATCAGATCTAATTGTTGAGCAATAATAGTTTGTTTACTGAAAAAGTTAAACAGAGTATTTTCCAGAACATCCGGTAATTTATACAGTTTTTGTCTAAGTATATAGCCACTGACTCCAGACTGGATTAACTCTACCGCCAGTTCATCTCCTAGAGCATCCGTAATCAATATGAAGGGAGTTTGAGGACAAAGATTACACCATAATTGCAGTTGTTCGGTCAGAGTATTAACTGTTGTCAAATTGGAAACTGGAAAATAATCATACAAGATGGCACTATATTTTTGCCGAGGTAACTTGTCCACCAACTTGTCCACCGAGATAACTTCATAAGTCAAATCTATGCCTGCTGAATAAAGAGGTTTCGCGATCGCCTCAATATCATTACCATTATTTGAAGCAATAAGAAGATTTAAGTTACTGAGTGCTGTTGCTTTTGGTTGTAGCTGTAATATTGACCCAGAACTATCGGACATAAGTATCAAAGTGTCTTGAGATTTAGATATATGTTAAATGTTGTCGTATTTCATAGTATCTATCAACCTCTAATCACAGTAAAAACTCTAGATAAACCTTTACTTAATTATTTATTTTCTGGTTGTGAAAAAATAATTAAGCTATCTCTGCTTATCGACACTGCTATGTTGACAGAATTTTATGGTAACGCAGAATAAGAAACTCTACATACTAGTTGGGAAAATTTAAATATTTAGGCAAAATTGAACTTGGCTGTGATGAAGAAATTGTGTTATTAAAAGCATACTTATTTCACCCAAAAAACAGAATTATGCTTGTTTAATTATACATGAGTGCTTAAAATTCTTTTTGAGCAAAAATTATCATAGAAATAATTAACAAAAGAGCCGTGTACAGTAAGCCATATAAAGCATGGTATAGAAGTTCCGTAGAATTTGGGAGTAAACCATAAACAGCTTCGTTTTTAAGATCTAGTCGTGAAAGATTGGGTAATACCAGATAGAGACTAGTTGTTAAACTTTCGATGCTGGCATTTTTGCTGAGTTTTCCTAATTCAACTAGATCCTCACTAAAGTGTCCCATTAGGTAAACGCCGAAACTAAGCAAGGTAGCTAAGATTGAACTAGTAAAAACTCCAAATAAAATTGCTACTGCTACAATCAAAGCTAATTCTAATAGCAAGTAGATCGCAGCAATTACCAAAGCACCTGTAGGATAATTAATCCCAGAAAAACTGAGCATGGCTAAATAGATTGCCATCATGATCGTGATCATGATCGCTAACACTATGGTAAGTCCTAAGTGTTTACCTAATATCAGTTCAGCACGGCTAATTGGCTTGGGAATTAGCATTAATAGCGTACGTTTTTCGATTTCTTTATTGATTAATGCTGTACCTACAAAAATTGCTACCACTACGCTCAGAATAGCGATCGCCCCAATGCCAAAATCTAAGAGAATTTTTTCGTGAGTACCCGCTGCTATTTCAGGAATAATTCTTTGAGCCAAAATCAGTAATAGGGAGAAAAAACCCAGAAAGTAGAGGATGCGATCGCGGATAACTTCTTTAAAGCCATTATTGGCGATAGTAAAAACTCTAATTAGGTTCATGTTATTTAGAAGATCGAGAATTAAACAACAAATATTTCAGGGTTTACACTGTTATTGTTCCCAAATTCAACTTAATAACCAACATTAATTTTTTTAGATGTTGACACGCATTTCTTGGTTATAAACGCAAGCACCAGTTATTTTGATCTCTATCTTCTCGCCATGTTTCCACGCATAAGCCTTCAAATTTCCATCTTTTCCCATTTCTCTCCCCTGTAGTACATCTATTTCTATTTTGTTTTTCCGGTATTTTTTCAGTAGATAAGCAGCAATCACTCCGCTAGCAGTTCCTGTTACAGGATCTTCTATCGTACCCGAATGCGGTGAAGAGAAATGCCTTGCCACCACCAGATTATTTTGATCAAAATATTGTAAAGTGTACGGGTGAATGGAAGTTTTTGGTATCTGGGTTAACACTTCAGGAAAGTTATTTGTTTGGGGCATCATAGTTTCTAAATCTTTGCCACTTTTGACTGGAACCAGTAAAGTCCACGTTCCTGTATTACCATATATTATTTCATTATCTATGAGATTTTCAGGAGCAATGTTTAACACACTAGCTAGTTTTTCTACCTCACCTTCAAACATTAAAAACTTAGGCGGTTCCTGCTCCATTTCCACAATACAATCACGATCTTTAGAGATTGCTTTTGCCTTAATTATGCCGATATTTGTCTTTATTTCTATTGCCAAATTTTCTTTCAGGTCATTATATTGGTACAAAGCATAGACTCCTGCGATCGTGGCATGACCACATAGATTCATTTCATGCTCTGGAGTAAAATATCTAAATCTATAATCTGCGTCAATACATTTTTCAATAAATACAGTCTCGTTAAACCCAACTTTTTTAGCTATTAGTTGCATCTCTTCTTCTTTCAATTCATCTTTGAAAAGCACAACGCCAGCAGGATTACCTTTATCTTTTATCTTGGTAAATGCATCTAGATGCAATACTTTTATTTCTTTCATTCAAAGACCTTGAGCTGAAATTACTAATTTTAATATTCGGTGTTAGTTAATTCCTACTTCTTCCTCTTCAATCACCTCGGTCTCATTTTTGGCAGCTTCCAGCCAGCTCATAACATCTGGGTCATTTAATACATTATTCATATATTCAGTAGCTAATGAGTCGCATTCAACCCCATAGGTATTAAAACGAAAAACTACTGGGACATACATAGCATCGACAATAGAAAATTCACCAAATAACCATGAACCTAACTGTCTATTTTGATTTCTACAGGTAGTCCATATAGTTTGAACTCGATTGATATCAGCAGCTAATCCATCTGTAATTTCTACCTGCCGCCCTGTTGCTCGACAATTCATTGGCATTTGCGATCGCAATGCCAAAAAACCAGAGTGCATTTCGGCAGCTAAAGAACGTGCTAAAGCGCGTTGGTTGATATTTCTGGGTAATAATCCTGAATGCTTTTCTGCAAGATATTCGGCGATCGCCAGACTATCCCAAATCACCAGCTCATTTTCTAGGTAAACAGGAACTTGTCCCGTGGGGGAATAACGTAAAAGTTGTTCTTTATATCCTTCACGAAAAAGAGAAACCCGCACTTCTTCAAACTTAATTCCTAGTTTAGCTAGAATAAGCCAAGCTCTGAGCGACCATGAAGAGTAATTTTTATTGCCAATAATTAATTTGGGATTGACCATGGTATTTATTTTTGATAGACAATTCCGCGATATTTGTACCTATCTGAGGAAGAAGTACTTTGATAATTAGTCTGGCGAAGAGTATATGTTCTCCCCAAAAACTTAGCATTAATGCCTGATTCCACTGTATCGATAGAGTTGATTGGTGCTTGATATTTATTACCACGATAACAAAGTTGCATGATTAAAATCTCCTGTTAGTTAACTTGTTATGTAATTTAGGGAGTAAACGAGAACAAGTCAGGATGAAATCGGGAACAATTAGAGAAGTAAGATTGATCGCGATCAAATTTATTCAATAATTGAGGATTCAGTTAAATCAATAATGGCATCAAAGTCATATTGAGCTAGCATTTCTGCTATTGCTTGGGTGATATGCTGATGAGAATCAGGGATTTGCATAATTAATTTTTCAATTTGTTCTGCATCTACAGCGATCGCCGCCTGGTTGAGTTGAGTAATTAAATCGGGAGAAAGAGGACTTAAATCTCTAATAGAAAGTGGTGTTGCGCTTTTATTTTCAGCTCCATTGCTTGAATTGCTAGATTTTCGTTCATAAATAAATTTGACTCCCAGATGTAGGGTCAATTTATCAAAAATAATTTGTTCGGGAAATGGTTTGGGAACAAAGTCATCGCAACCTGCTGCTAAAATTTTTTCTCTTTGTTCTTCAAAAGCCGACGCAGTTAAAGCGATAATAATTGTCTGTTGAACATCAGGATGGCTTTTGATATGTCTTGTAGCCTCATAGCCATCCATTACTGGCATCCGCATATCCATCCAAATTAAATCAGGTTGCCATGTTTCCCAAAGAGCGATCGCCGTCATCCCATTGTCTGCTGTACGGGGGTGGAAACCAACGGATTGTAATAATTTAACCAACGCCAAACGATTAGTTTGATTATCGTCCACAACGGCAATTCGATAGTCAGGTTGACCTGGTGCCAACTGTTTTATTTGCACTTGGGAAGATACAATTTTTACTTCAGATGAATCAGGTAGCTCCACTTGAATGTTAAAAGCAAAAGCAGAACCTTCCCCCACAATGCTTGTAGCTTGGATGTTTCCCCCCATTAATTCAGCAAACTGACGACTGATTGATAATCCTAGTCCAGTCCCTCCTTCTGATTGAATACCACTAGCTGTCTGCACAAAAGGATCGAATAGCTGATTTAATTCTTCCGGAGCAATACCTTTTCCTGTATCGGATACTTCAAAACAGAGTTGGGCTTTATTATCTAATGAGCGATTTGATTGACAGATAAATGCCCTGAGTGTAACCCCTCCAATTTGAGTGAATTTAACAGCATTACTCAAGAGATTAATTAATAACTGACGTAATTTACGGGAATCGCTAACCACATATTGAGGTAAATTATCTGCCAGTAAAAATTTAAACCATAGTCCTTTGGCTTCAGCTTTGATCTTAAACATCTCTTGAATAGTTTGTAAAAGTCGATGCAGATCGAATTGAGTGTTATTAAGGGTGATTTTTCCTGCTTCAATTTTGGACATCTCTAAAACATCGTTAATTAAATTAAGCAGGTGTTCGCCACTACGATTGATAATATCCAAAGATTCTTGTTGCGCGGTGGTGATGCTCGTATCCCGTGACATTAACTGCGAAAACCCTAAGATGGCGTTGAGGGGAGTCCGCAACTCGTGACTCATATTAGCTAAAAATTGACTTTTAGCTCGATTTGCTGCTTCTGCTTCTTGTGCTTTGAGTTGTAATTGATAGCTGGATTGTTCTAACTGTTGACGGGATAAAGATAATTGCAGGGATAACCAGTTAACTCCTATTAGTAGTCCTAATACCGATACTAAACCCACCAAAACAATTGCACTAGCTAATTTTCGGGCAGGATCGAAAGCTTCTTCTTGGCTAATTTCAACCAGCAGCGCGATATCTTGTTCGTTGAGCCAGCGATAGACTCCCAAGACGGAAGACTGGGAATAGTTTCGGTAAAGTCCATAACCACTCATCCCACTCATGGCAGCATCAATCCCTGCACTATTGATCCCATCAGGAAAAGCTTGACTTGACTCGGATTTTCCCGCAATAAAACTATTTTTGCTAATGAGAGAACCAACTAAATAACTTTCACCACTTTCACCTAAACCGGTTTTTTCTCTTACAATTTGATCGATCCGTTCTAGATCTAGATCGACCAAAATCATTCCTTGGCGATTTTCCAGTGGTTTTGCCAAAGTAATTGCCGGTTTTCCGGTCACGGGAGAAACATAAAATATGGGGGCAAAATTGGCTCCGATTTCAACTTGCTCGATATAGGTAATATTGGCTAAGATTTCGTATTCTTGTTCGCGTTCTTTGTTAGTAGAGAGAATAATTTTATTACTGCGATCGAGAATGAAGATTTCTCTTAAATTAGGTTTGATCTGGTTAACCCTGGTGAGATAATAAGCGAGAACTTGATAAGCTTGTTGTTTTTCTTTAGTAAGACTGGAGTTAAGTAAAATATTTAAATTTGCTTGCACATCGGGCATCTCAGTAGTTTGCAAGAAATCTCTTTGTTGATCTTCAAACCAACGGGCAATTTCTTGCTCTTTTAAAGTTGCTGCCACACTAAGACGATCAAATGCTGCTTGCTTTAAAGCTCCTCTAGCTCGAAAATAGGCAACTCCCCCGACGATACTTACGGTAATCAACGCCAGCAGCAAAAAGTAATTGGCTATCTTGGTAGTCAAGGATAACTGCGGTAATTTCATCGAAGAACATGAAGCTCCAAGGAAACTGAATTTTGCTTTTTAAGCAGAAACTCATAATTATCTGAATTATATATAGTATGTGAATAGATAATTACATAATCACTATGGTGTCTTATGACTTACTAGAAACTAAATTTTTTATACCATCGAGCAAATCTAATCTAGTTAATCGCGATCGCCTTTATATTAGTTTAGCTACAGTCAAATGGCATACTAGTAATATCTACGGCAAATTGTCTGTCAAAAATCGTAATCAGGCCGTAGTAAAAGCCAGAGAGTTGGAAATTTTAAAATAGGGAAAGTATAAAAATTCAATTTGTGGATATCTAAAACAAAGAAAGTTCGATGGTAAATGACCGGGACGTATTTGGTAAGGCTTTGCTTGATTATTATCACGGTAACGCAGATGCTTGTCTGAAAGTGTTTTCAACTGAAGCAGAAACATACAACCTCCCCGTCTCTGTATTTTTTCGTCCTCCAGATCAGCTTACTATTGATCGACTTGCTGTGTCGCTCTGTTCAGGAAAGATCTTAGATATTGGTGCTGGTACTGGTATACATACTTTATATCTTCAGAATAAAGGAGTAGAAGTTACAGCATTAGATGTTTCAAGAAATGCTTGTTTAGTAATGTCACATAGCGGAGTGAAAAATATTATCAATCAAGACATTTTTGAGTTAGAGTCAGAATCAAAATATGAGACATGGTTAATACTCGGTCGAAGTATCGGTGCCGTCGGCAACCTAGAAAAACTTAGAAATTTTTTCTTGAAAGCTAAGTTATCCCTAACTCCTAGGGGAAAAATAATCCTCAATTCTACTAATGGTGAAAGAAACATAACGATTATCCGCAAGTTGCAATTTGAATATCAAGGAACAAAGAGTTCAATTGTCGATTGGCTTAATATTGATCGAGAAACTCTGCAAAAAATTGCTTATGACGTAGGCTTTGCTCCAGAAATAGTACATATTGAGAATGATGGTAATTACTTAGCTGTACTGAGACAAGCTTAATTACAGGTGAGCTTGCTCCATTATCCATAGTATTTCTTGAAGACTTTTTAATTAAACTCACCACTCAGTATATTTGCACTGGCGGAGTCTTGAATCCTAGGTCGATAATTGATTAATAGGAAAAGATTGTAATTTCTAATTCCGGATTAGAGAGAATCTTAGAACATGCAACGAATTGCCCATTGATAATTGTCAATTTTTGAACTAGCAAATTCAACGCCAGGTAACTTGTCCCCATATCGATCCAAAATCCTATCTTTGTCTGGAAGGATTAGGAAAATTTATGTTGAAACCCACAGTAATTATATTCGGTGCAATTAGCTTAGGCATAGTTGTTATGTATGCTATGTTGACAAGCATATTAACTCCCAATTTAGCTTCATTTGATATTGATTCCAACATTCCTGATGAAGCATTAGAATTGACTAATTTACCAAAATCACGCCCCTTTTTGATGGGATTTACCAATCAACCTTTTGACCGAAGGTAATGGGATACAAGCCTCGTGCTTCTAGCACGACTTTATATGGCTGGACGGTTTTGCTCTTTAATATACTTGATTAATACTTCTATGGGTGCGCCACCTACAGAAACCGCAAAATAACTAGGACTCCATAATGCTTTCCCATTTTTAGGCTTTTTGAAACCAGCTTGCCCAAATCTACGACTAGATACCCCTTTAAGAGAGTTAACCATTTTAGATACAGATAACTTGGGAGGATATTCAACCAAAACATGAAGATGGTCTGTCTCTCCATTAATTTCGAGTATCTGTATATTCATCTTTTTAGCTACTTCATAAAATACTTTTTCAATTAATTCAATCTGCGGTGCAGAAAACACTTGAGCGCGATATTTGGTTACGCAGACTAAGTGTACTTTTAAATCTGTAACGCTATTTCTCTCTCTTCTAAACTTCATAATCTTATGTACAGACCAATGTTATCATACTGTACATGAAAGCTAGATACCAGTACAGAATTTATCCCAGACCGACTCAGATTGAGCCATTAGCCAAAGCTTTTGGTTGCGCTCGTGTAGTTTGGAATGATGCGTTATGGGTCTACAAGAAAGCTTTCAGAGAAGGTTTGCCAAGACCAAAGGATGTAGACAAACAGGTTATTACTCAGGCTAAAAAAACTGAAGAAAGAAGTTGGTTGGCTGAAGTCTCTAACATTGTTCTCCAACAGTCATATAGAGATTTATGCACTGCCTGGAATAATTATTTTTCTAGTTTAAAAGGAAAAAGAAAAGGTAAACCAGTAGGAAAACCTAAGCTCAAGAAAAACAATCTAGACAATCAATTAGATTCAGAATTGGTGGCTTTAGTGTACATTCTCAATCGGTTAAACTTGCCAAAATTGGTCATATACCAATAGTTTTTTCTCGACCACTACCAAGCGAACCATCAAGTGTGACTATCATCAAAGATTGTTCTGGCAGATATTTTGCTTCTTTTGTAGTTGAAGTTGAGCAACCTGTTTCACCTGTTACGGAGCAATCTGTTGGGATTGATTTAGGTTTAACCTATTTTGCTATTTTAAGTTCAGGCGAAAAGGTTGAAAATCCTCGTCTACACAAGAAAATGCTCCGGAAAATCCAAAAAGCTAATCGAAGATTATCCAAAGCTACCAAAGGCTTAAGCCGCATGGAAGAATCTGAGCGGAGAAAAAGACGCAAGCATAGGCTAGCTAAACTTCATGCTAAGGTAAAAGACCAAAGAACAGATTTTATTCACAAGTTAACTACTCGCCTAGTACGCGAAAATCAAGCTCTGGCAGTAGAAGACTTGAATGTGGCAGGAATGGTTAAAAACCGTAAGTTGTCACGAGCAATTAGTGATGCAGGTTGGAGTAAATTTAAAACTACACTTGCTGCTAAATGCGACAAGTACGGTAGGCATTTAACTATCGTAGACAGATGGTTTCCATCATCTCAAAAATGCTCATGCTGCGGAGAGTCAGAAGGAAAAAAAGAGCTAGATGTTAGGGAGTGGGAATGCTTGTTTTGCAATACTATTCACGACCGAGATATCAACGCAGCAGAAAATTTAAATCGATGGGCGGGTGGGCAATCCGACCAATATATCAACGGACGTGGGAGCAAATGTCAGACTACAGTAGTAGCAGTTTGTGTTGAACCGTCTACCACCCCTAAACAGTTAACTTTGTTTTAGGGAATCTCCGTTCTTTAGCGTCAGCGCAGGACGGAGAGGATGTCAATGGAACGAACAAGCTTTTAAAAAAACAGCCGAACTAATTCAACGTCATGGAGACACCATAACGATTTTTCTTGATGTGGGAGTGCCTTGGGTTGAATCTTATGAGGGCACAGCTTACCACCCTAATATCGAAGCTGACTTAGAACGACAGCAAAACATCGCTAAAGAATTTGAGCATATCATTGTTCTTGCCAGCTTTCTTGCAGGCGATCGCCTTAGTCTCGCATCCTATGCACATGGGGAAACAGGAGTGAAAGAACGACCAGGTATCTGGGCAGACTTAGATTTTAACGAGCCACAAGTTATCAAGTCCTATCTCAACTACTGTCGGGATCTAATTGCGCGTTTTCAACCTGATTATTTTGGTTATGTGGCTGAGGTTGATTCAGCTTTTACGGATATCAATGATAACCGTTTTAGCAAGCTTCGCGAGCTGGCAAAGACAATTTATACAACCCTCAAAAATGAATATCCCGATCTTATTATTTTTGCTGAATTTAATCTGGGTGATCGACCTTATATGAAAGAACGCTCAGAAGTGATTTCTGCTCTCCTACCCTACAGTGATATCTACGCTTTAAGTACTTATCCTGCACGGTTTGAAAAGATAGCAGGAGACGCATCAAAACTGTCTGACAACTGGTTCACCCTAGCTAGGCGTTATGCAGCAGATAAACCGATTGCTGTATTGGAAACAGGCTTTCATGCCGAACACTTCATGCATCCTAAGTTGGGAGTAAAAGTATCCGATCACGACCAGCGTCTACTTATTCCTGGAGGACAGAAATCACAGGCACTTTATACTAAACAGTTACTAGAAGCAGCTCATCAGATGAATATGCCATTTATCAATCTCTGGACAGTTCATGACCTTGACGCTCTGTTTGCTCTTCTGGAAAAAAACGATCCTGAAACTAGAACTTCGATGTTACGCTTAGCTATGGATATGGGTCTGTACGACCAAGACGGAAAGCCTCGTCCTTCTCTCGATATATGGGATGCGTGGTTGAGCTTGCCATTACAAACAGATATTTGAGTAGTATTTAAGTGGGAAACATAATCAATCTTATGAATTACTAAAGCAAGTTGTACCCGCCAAGCAAAGGGACTACCACTAATCCAAAATAGTTCTAATTTTTGATTCATCGTTTTCTATTCCCAATTAATTGAATTAGATTGGCGATCGCAGCATTATTTTCCCTTTCTTTCCCCTTAAAGAAACGGGTTGAGTCTTGAATAACCACCAAGCAACCAAGCCATTCATCAAAACTAATAGAGGCACAATAATTGTTGGAGCGATAACAAGGGGAAACTCAAACATAACTTCAGCAGTAGGTGGCGAATTAAACATTTGTAAAAATCCTGGTAGCCCCATCTGAATGGCAATTTCACCTGGGATTATGATTATTCCGGCTCCGACTAAATTCCAGATTGCCAAACTTCTCCAACCGATAGTATTAGCACGAACTCTCTTCGCAATGTAAAAAGCAGAGCATCCAAAAATTAAATCGGAAATACCAATTATCAACTCAACATGAACTGGAAATTGACCAATAATAGTTTTATAGAGTGTACCCAGAGCAGCAATTCGTAATCCTTGTAAGTAAACCAACCAATAAATAGGAGTAGCATTCAAAATCTTAATTAGACTATCTCTAAACTGAGATGAAATGGCAAAAGGAATCAGACAGAAAGAAACAGGAACAAAAGGAAACCAAAGTCCAGGCAACAATGCCCAAAAACGAGGTGAAGCATAGAAGCCTTTTATTGCCAAAATCGAACTTACTACAGTCCATAAGCCTAAAACACCAAGTAAGTAATAAACATTTTTGGCATTTTGGGGTTGAATATAACCTAGTTTTACTGCTCTGCGAGTAATTATGGTAATAAACCCTAAGACAGTAGCAAGTAAAAAAGGAAGGGTGGAAATTTTCATCTTTCAATATTTGCTAACTATATAATTTAAGTAGTCGTGCAAAATTAATTGCATATTTGAGAAAGAGAACAGGGAACAGGGAATAGAAGAGTATTTAATGTGTAAATAATTATGCTTAGGTACTTAAAATCCTCGACCAAAAGCACCTTCAATATTGTGGGTCTCCAACCAAGAACTAAAATCTGGTGCATAAGCAGATTGAGTAACAATCGGATGATGGCGATTTTGTTCGTATCGCTCTAAATTAGGGGCAGGAGTAATCAAAATCTGGATAAAGTTCCCAATAGCCTTTAATTTGTTGCTTAGAGATGGTTTAGCTTCCGCACGCTGGGCTACATAACGGCGAGTTGAATAACCAGAATAATTGTTCTGATTTAAGTCAAAAAAAATAGGGTTTTGCTGTTTACCTCGCCGTCTGGATAACAGCTTGATAACCTTGAGTATTTATCATCTTCGCCATACCCATTAGTTGTTCTTGACCTGGAGATTCAAAGCCAAAACCATCAACTAAACGATTCATAAAATTAAACAATGAACAAACAGCGATCGCATCTTCTACGGCTTGTCGATCCCAACCTGCTGCCAAGACTTCATTTATATCAGCTTGAGTAGTTTTACTCGGAGTTTGAGTAAGCTTTTGTACTAAGGCAAACACGGGGCGAAAACGCTCTTCAATTGGCGCAGTACTTATATCATTGATAACGGCTTTGAGCAATTGAGGATCGACATTTAGATCAGCAGCGATCGCTTGATGCGAACCAAAACAAAAGTTACAAGCATTTAAACTCGACACATAAGCAGCAATTAATTCTCTTTCTCCTGCCGTAAAAGCAGATTCCCCTCGCATGACATTTTGAACCAATTGAGTTAGGGGAGAATAACGTTTAGGATTGTGGTTGAAAAGTTCGATTAAGCTTTGCTGTGGTAGAAAAGGCACGATCTTAAAATCTCCAAAGATAATGTTGTATTCAGAATAACCATTCTGATTTAAGTAAAAAAAATTTAGCCGAGTGTTTTCAACGCTACCCTTACATAACTTTCGATAGTTTTTGGGTCAACTTGCGATCGCGCATAGACGCATAAACCTAACGTTACTCCAGTAAGATATTTAGCAAAATCATCTATATTGATATTTGACTTAAATTCCTGACCTTGTTGAGCATTGCTCAAAGCCTTACGAAATGCTTTAGTCAGACGTTGAATGTGACTATCTATCTTGGCAGCAACGCGATCGTCATGTAAAGCTAATTCTGTAGCAGTGTTGCACATAAAGCAGCCTAATTTACCCCGCTCAGTTTTACTTAATTCCATAAAAGTCTCAAAAAAACTCTGAATTTCTGCCAAGGAAGCATTAGGAGTCTCTAAATCTGCTATTAACTGAGCCACAAAAGTATCGCGATAGCGATCTAAACTAGCTAAAAACAATTCCTGCTTGTTGCCAAAAGTGCCATACAAACCATAGCGACTTATTCCTACCTGCTGCACCAGATCGTCAATAGAAGTATCAAAATAGCCCTTACGCCAAAATACTCCCATTGCTTTATCCAGTGCTTCCTCCGGCTCAAATTCTTTATTGCGAGGCATTAATTAAGTGAGTAAAATCTAAATCAGAATGATTGTTCTGATAATAGCAAGATATGGAGGAAATTGTCAAAGGAAAAGAGCGATCGCTTTTGTCTAAATTTTTTGCCTGAGATAGGAGAACTTGTGACTATCGAAAATATTCTTGAACAACAAACATCTGCTTACTTGAACCTTTTTGATTTTGTTTTTTAATCCGAATCAAGCGATTATTAAGACTATCCTGAGTTTGCAAATATTCATGGAGTGTTTGAATTTGTCCTTCATAATCTCGGTCTGTTTTACAAATAATTATCCCTGCGTGTTTCAAACCACTATTGTGTAATTCAATAAAATCATCTCGATTGAAGGTAATGACAGCAAAATTATTTTGGGTTGCATAGTTCAAAACTTCATGATCGGATATGCCTTGGTTTGCTTGTCCTGCATCATAGCTTGTTGTTATCCGATATCCCAAATCTCTTAGCTTGTAAACCATATCCAAAACAAAGTTTTCATTGGAGTAAAAGCTAAAGTTCTTCATTAAATCTATTCGTCAATTGAGGCAATAATACTGTCTATTTCTGATTTATGATTAAAATAGTAGCCCCATACAGCAGTTAAATCATCTAAAGTCAGATTTGGATAATTATGTAGTAATTCTTGTTCTGTTGCTCCCTGTTGGCGTAATGAAACGAGTGTCCAAATAGGAATCCTGGTATTCCCAACACGAGCATGACCTCCACAAACCCCTGATGTTTTCTGTATAATTTGTTTCTGAAGGGATGCTTCTGAGAGTTCCATGCTGATCAACTCCAATTTTTTGTAGAGGCTATTTTCAATATAATCTTTTTTAATCTACTTCTATTTCTCTAGGATGACGTTTGTGTCAAAGAGAATGAAGTCTTTGATGCAATGAATATAGTATTTTTCAGTTTTTAGACTAAAGTGCTTAAGTCGAGCGACTTGGCGAACTCGATCATGAAATTTGGAAATATTCAAAAGACCATCTAACAATGCGTTCAATCTGACTACTATTCCTCTAAATTCCGTAGCGGCAGCCAAACTTAATTATTAACTGATGTTACGCACTTTAGGACTGAAACCCTTAATATCTCGTCCCAAAATAATTACTGAAACTATTGAAATCTAATTTAACTGCGTAACATCAGTTATTAAGCAAAATGTTCACGATTTATCCTATTCATGAGTCTTAGAGCGATAAGCTTCCTAAATGAAGTAGAAACTAACTGACACTATTTCTTAAAAGTAGTTAGACATATAGAGAGTGTTTTAGTATTGAGAAAAAGCTTTTAATCTCTTGTTTATTATGACTTTTGACTTTTACATCATACGAAGTCTCTCGTTACTTTTAAAAATTAATATGATTTAGCAAGAAATTGGAACGACTATCGCGATCACTCTTGCTGGGTTCTTCATATTTTTATTGATGGCACAAAGAATTGAGTAACTTTACCTTAAAGCGATCGCTGGATTATTACCCGACAAATCGTTTGCCTCTATGATATCCAGAAGCTTTTCACGATCGCTCCTCATAGTTCGATAGCTTCTTGCAATACTCGATCGCGAATTCGTTGCTTGAGTCCTTTTTCAGTAACGACATCTACGGAACAACCTAGCAGATCTTGTAAGTCAATCGCCAAACCACCTAAGTCAAACAGACTGCGTCCAGGTTCCAAGTCTACCAATAGGTCGAGGTCGCTTTGGTCATCATCTTCACCTCTAGCAACGGAGCCAAAAATGCGGAGGTTTTTAGCTCCATAGATTTGGGCAATGCGAAGGATTGCTTGCCGTTGAGTTTGAAGTTGTTGGGCGAGGGGAGATGTGAATCGCTTCATAGTTATTTAAACAACTCTTGAACAGTATCGTAATAGCGACATGATCAGAATATTCACTAAAGCTAATCCTTAGATTCTTTTATTTTAATTGCGTTCGATTGATATTTTCTGTATCGCGATCGCTCAAACAGTCTTAACCACCAGATATTTTAAAAAAGCGATCGCATCTAGAGTGATTAAAACTCTCATTTGAAACACAATAGAATTTCCGGAAGAAACAAGTAAGTAGTTTAATGAGATCGCGCATAAACGCACAAACTAAGTTTTATCACCGTGAGATATTTGTAATTTTGTATTTTTAGCTCTCTTGCAAAAGATATAAACTCACCTCAACTACACTCTTGGTTTTGACCAAACGTTAGATTGAAATTGCCTGTCCAGCGGTGTTTTGGCGATGTGATTAGTGTAGTTGTGTATGACCTTGATAGCAATGCCTAAAATTACCTCTAATACATGCTGTTGAGTATATCCAGCTATCATAAATGCTTCTATTTCACTGTCGTCCACCCAGCCGCGAGTTTTCACCATTTGTTGAGTAAAGTGACGTAATGCTTGCAACTTTGGATCTGGTATTGGCGTTCCATTTCTTAAAGCTTCAATATATTTTCGGGGCATTCCGATCGCTTTAGCCAACCCAGAATGAGCTGCCATGCAGTAATCACAAGAGTTTTCATAGTTCGCCGTTAAATAAATTACCTGCTGTTCGACCGCAGTAAAACTGGTAGTCTCAAATAAATCCCATAGCGCCATCGAACCTTTTAACAAGGCTGGAGCTTCAGCCGAAATTCCTTCTAGATTAGGGATAAAGCCAAATGTTTCTTTAGCGTGAGCTAAAGCCTGTTTCGATTCTGGTGGTCCAGTCTCTAAAGTATAAATTGTAAATTTCATTGATTATATCTCTGATTTAATAGTTAATGAGACAACATTGTCTACCAATTTTGTTGATACTATACCTTTATAGAGACAAGTTTGTCTACTTCGTGCCAACATGAAATCTTCTAGCAATCCTCGGCAGCAAATTCTAGAAACTGCCTCACGACTCTTTTATCAAAAAGGTATCCAAAAAGTAGGCATTAACGAGATTATTGCCACTAGCAAAGTAGCAAAAAGGACACTTTATCGTTACTTTCCCTCAAAAGACGAACTAATTGAAGCAGTGATGAAACATCGCGCCACAGAATGGTTATATTGGTTTGAAACTTCAGTAGGCGATCGCGGAAACACTCCGAAAGAGAGATTGTTAGCAACCTTCGACGTACTCAGGGAGTGGTATGCTAGTCCAGATTTTCGAGGTTGTCCGTTTATTAATGCTGTACTGGAGATAGCTGATACTTCTCATCCCGCTCATGATGTCTCGGTAAGAGTAAGAGAGTCAATTAGGCTGCAAATAAAGAGTTTAGCCGAACAAGCTGGAGTCAAGGATTCAGAAGCATTTTCCCAGCAATATTTGCTATTAATTGGAGGAGCTAGTTTGATGGCTACCATCGAAGGAGTAGATGGAGGTGCAGGTTATGCTCAAAAAGCATTATCTACTTTAATTGATAGTTCGGTTAAATAGCTCTGAATTTGTGCTTTTTGTCAAACATCGAAAAAAATTTTAAATAGCTCCTTGACCTTCAAGTTACTTGAAGCTTTAGTATGTTTTACATCAGCTTTGAGGAAGCCAAATGTTCCGAATTGGTGAATTTTGTGACTTCTCCCGACGTTCGCCTATCGGCAGAACGCGGGCTTCTGAAAACCTCGTAAGATAGTCAGAACTTCCTTTAAGGTACTATTAGTTACAGAGTTGATTGTAACCCGATTCCCCTTACGGCGTTTTATAGTGGGGAACAAGCCCAGCCCCACTCTCTTGATATTGATACCAGCGTTAATGTCGCGGTCAATCAAAAGCTTGAATTCTTCATCCCAATACTCTCGAATGCTGCTATCAGTAAAGACAAATTCATCTTTATAACTGAGTAGCTGTGAGGTATAGGCAGGATTCACTTCTTGAACCAAAGCACCAGCTTTTTCGGCTTTGTACTTTAGTATGTTGAAAAATTGAGCAAAAGCAGCATCAGTCCAACTTAATGCCAATCCGCTTTTAGCTGACTGACCATTAGGTACATAATGCCCATTGCCATCTGATTTAGGTTGATTACGTTTCATCAACCCTTTTAGGTTTAACTTCTCATGGAAAAAAACTTTTTTGCCAGTAGCAAGTAGTGCATTAGCCGTATTGTATGCATGGTCTTTTCTGGCTCTAGCTATTGAGGAGTGTAGCTTTGCTTCTTTTTTGGCTAGTTTACGTCTGGCTTTACTACCTTTTTTAAGAGCATTTTTGCGCCTTGAAACTTTAGCTAATTTAGATTTAGATATACGTAGTGATTTTAAACTTGGTAGCTTAACACCCTCAGATGTAGCCAAATAATCCGACTTATGAAGTACCGCATCCATACCCAGGGTATTATCCCAAGTTGGAATAATATCTGGTTCGTAATCTGGAATACTGTTGTCTAATAATCTTAAATTTATATACCAGCCATCAGCTTTTTTGATTACTTGAACTGACTTTAATTTCGCTCCATTAGGTATTGGTCTGTGATGGCGAATATTAACTACACCAATTTTAGGCAAGACAATATATAGCCATTTACCGCCAACAGAACAAGAGTGAAGTTTTGCACCCTCAAACACCATAGACTTGAAACGAGCTGTATTTTTAAACCGAGGTCTACCACTACGTTTCTTGTTTTTGTCTCCAGATATATAACGAGCAAAAGCCTTTTTAACTCTGTCACATACTTCTTGTAAAGTTTGTGATGGTACAGAGGAAAAATCAAGTAATTCACCACTCCAGCCAATAACAAGTAAATCTTTCTTGATTACTGGCAGTTGCTTTTTCTGCCCGTAAAACTCAGGTTTGTCCTTTAATTCTGGTAGATGACAAATTAAAGGGCATCTATCAGTGTAGCTACGATTTCTTTCCCACCAATCAAACCTTTCACCTAATTGGTGGTTATACCAATAACGACAGATACGAAACCAGTTATTGAGTACTAGCTTTTGCTCCGTATTCGGTCTTAGTCGGTATTGGTAGTTGTAAATCAAGTCAATGTGTTTAAATAAGAATACATTGATTGTAACACAAGAATAATGAAAAATGATTTTGTATCAAGTGCTAGGTCGATATCAGACATGAAAGCCCATTTGGTGCTGACAACTAAATACAGGCGAAAAGTATTGACCAGTGCAATGATTGACCGATTAAAAGAGGTAGTGATTGACTTGTGCAGTAAATGGGATTGTAAAGCAATTGAATTTAACGGGGAAGAGAATCACATTCATTTGCTTTTTCAGTACTACCCTCAAATGGAGATAAGTAAGTTTGTTGGTAATCTTAAATCTGTTACAAGTAGAAAATTGAGACAAGAATTTTCTATTGAAATTAATAGTTTTTACCAGAAAAAAGTTCTTTGGAATGAATCTTATTTCATTGCTTCATGTGGTGGAGTTACAATATCAACATTAAAGAAATATATTCAAAACCAGAATACGCCTAGTTAGTGCCAGCCCGTGCTGTCATCCCGACGTTCGTTCCTACATCCTTGGGAGCACAAAGGACTTGTCCGCATGTACGCGGGGCTTCTCGCACGGACGGCTAAAAAATGATCGGATGGTAACACTACTACTAAAGGCTCACTGAGAATAGTCAAACTGGCAAGTTCTGGTTGAGTAATGGGAGCATAACAAAAACCAATATCAATCTGATTATTTAAAAGTGCCTGGATTTGCTTTTCTTTGGACACTTCTGTGAGATTTACCCGATTCTCTGGATACTGTTGGCGAAACATTGTAATTATTTCGGGCAAAACGCGATCAAAGGCACAAAGGGAAAATCCGATAGTTAATTTGTTAGTTTGCGCTTGTTGGGCTGCATTTACGGCTCGTTGTGCTTGAGCCAGAGTCAGTCTCGCCTCATTTAATAAAGCTTGTCCTGCTTCGGTGAGAGAAACACTGCGCTTAGTGCGATGAAATAGCTCTACCCCCAGTTCGGTCTCTAGCTGACGAATCTGGCGACTTAGGGGTGGTTGTTGTATGTAAAGTTTCTCGGCTGCACGGCGAAAATTCAGCTCTTCTGCTACCGCTACAAAATACTTAAGCTGTCGCAATTCCATAAGGGAAATTAATACTTATTTGGTATCAGTCTAACTAAAAACAGGTATTGGACAGAATCAAGCGATCGACTGCATCATAAAACTTGTAGCTAGATCGACGAGTCTATGAAAACAATTCAGCTTGTAGATAACTTTGGTATCGAACGTCTCAAAATTGTCGAACAACCCCAACCTCAATTAACTAAAAAGCAAGTTTTAGTAAAAATTGAAGCTGTTTCTCTTAATTATGTCGATTTACTAGTGATTAAAGGGTTATTAAACTCCAATTTGTCATTGCCATATATTCCCGTTTGTGATGGTGCTGGAATAGTCGAAAAAGTAGGAGAAGAAGTTACAGCATTTAAAACTGGAGATAAAGTAGCCACAACTTTTATTCCTGATTGGATCGATAGTCAACCTACAGCACAGACAACTGACTATCAAACCAGACAGGGTTTAGGCAATATCTCAGGTCAACTGAGTCAATACAAATGTTTTTCTGCTAATCAACTTATTCTTATTCCTAGCAATCTGACTACTATTGAGGCTGCTACTCTACCAATTGCAGGACTTACCGCTTGGAATGCTCTAAGGTACGGTAATTTACAAGCAGATAACACCGTATTGTTACATGGAACGGGAGGCGTATCGATATTTGCTCTCCAATTTGCCAAGGCACGAGGAGCGAAGGTAATTATTACTTCTAGTAATGAAAAAAAATTACAGAAAGCGCAGCAGTTAGGAGCAGACTTAGTTATTAACCACCAAAAAGATGCTAATTGGGAGACAACTGTACGCAATATGACTGAAGGAAAGGGTGCTGACGTAATTGTAGAAACTGTAGGAGGGAGTAATTTAGAGCGATCGCTCAATGCACTTCGCATGGGAGGTTATATTTCAGTTGTTGAGTTATTAGATGGTTTTAAGTCTAATATCGATGTTTTGGCATTGATACACCAACAAGCGACTCTTCGCGGACTAGAAGTAGGCGGAACGCATCAATTTAAAGCCATGAATCGAGAAATTGAAGCTAAGGAGATTCATCCCATAATTGATCGCGTATTTTCCTGGGAAGAAATTAAAGCAGCATTTGAATATCTAGAAAAAGGCTTACATTTTGGCAAAGTAATTGTTTCTTTTTAGTATTTAGACATTATTTAATTGATGGAATGAAACGTCGAGAATTACTTTTTGCTTTAGGAGCTACTACTGGGATCGCCCTGTCTTCTATTCATCCTAGTAATGCTTCGATAATAGAGCTAGCTCCCATCGAGTTACCTATTGACTTTCGATATCCTAATTGTATTACCCGTGCCAAGGATGGAACTCTTTACGTGGGTTCTGTTACTAGCGGTCGCATTCTACAGATTTCTCCTCAAGGTAAAATTGAAACCTTTTTTCCTGGTAATAAAGACATATTTGCAGTTACTACTCTAAGACTAGATGAAGCACGAAGAATATTATGGGGGGCTTCTCCAGACGTTTTAGGTAAACCTCAATCTAATGGTAATAATGGTAAAGTTGTTCGCAGACAGCATCGAATTTTTGCCATTGATATTCGCACTAATAAAGTACTCAAAATCATGGTCATGCCTGACGGTGGTTTTGGTAATGATATTGCACTCGATTCCCAAGGCGGTGTTTATATAACTGATACCTCACGTCCTCGAATTCACTATATTCCACCAGGAGCTAGTCAACTTCGGATTTGGGCAGAAGATGAGCGATTCAATACCCAACTCCGATTTGGACTATCTGGAATTACTCGGAGAGCAGATGGTATTTTGTTTGTAACAATGTATTCAGATGGTAAGTTGTTCAGGGTAACGCCGAGAGCGAGAAGAAATCCTACAATCGAAGAAATTGAGCTACCTCGCAGAATTGATGGCTCAGATGCGATCGCCTTAACAGTCGATGGTTCTCTTCTAATGATTGAGGGGGGAATAGAAAGCGAAGATGGTCGCTTGTTGCAATTGTACGGATTGGATACAAAAGCCAAACCTCAATTGACAATTTTGGCATCAGGAATGAATTTACCCGTTAACTTGACCACTGTAGCTAAAGAAGTTTGGGTGACAGAATCGCTCTTTCGTCATCGGCTTGTACCAGGAAAGGAGAAAGAGATTCCTAGTCGTTTTTTTATCCGTCGATTTGTACTTCCTTGACTTCCTCCGTCAGTTTACTCTGATAATTTAGGAATAATTCAATACGGTTCTCAGAAGATTATTGGCGATCGCTTTTGTCTTTTGGGGCATGCCGCCGGTTTTGTCGATCCACTTTTTTCTAAGGGGCTTTACACTTTTCTAACTAGCGTTTCTCTACTGGCAAATTTATTATTAGAAGCGAAACAAACAGGAGATTATTCGAAAACTAATTTTGAGAGCAAAGATGAGCTTAATAGAGCGGTTAATAAAATAAAATCTTTGTATTCGCAAATAGAATGGATGCCCGATGTGTTTAAACAAATTTTCAAGGGCAAAAATCATTTACCAGCTAGTATAGCAATACGAACTTTTATTAGGACACTCATTACTCGTTACTCGTTACTCATTACTTACGAGCAATCAAATAAACTTGTCCTAACGTAACTTTGTACGGCTATAAAATACGCACTAAAATATTTCAACGTCAAGGAGGATTCTTAGGGATCGATGCTTATTGCCAATATTTTTTTGACAATCTTACTTTAAGTTTATTAATTAAAATATTTATTCAAGAAAAAGCTAGATATTCTATATTTAATTTGAATCTTAGAAAAAGAGGTTATTTTCTTTTTTGAAGAAAGCTAATAGTTTCTGAGTAGTGGCTAATCGCTAATAGCTTACTTTTTTTCACACTTAGATGTCTTGATTAATTTCTTCCCTAGTTAATCTCGATTTATTTTTATAACTATAAATAACACGTCTGGTGTGAATTCAAAATTGCTTTCAAGTGAATACTATGAAACGCTATCAAATATTTATTTTAAGTATCTTTTTAACTATTAGTTTTAATTGGTTTAATTCGACGATAAGCAAAGCTGAGCAATCAACTGCACCTTTGTTTACTGGAATGGGAGAGCTTCATCATCCTATTACGACCAACTCATCAAAAGCGCAGCGTTATTTTGACCAAGGGTTGACTTTAGCATACGGTTTTAACCATGCAGAGGCAGCTCGCTCTTTTAGACAAGCGATCGAGCTAGACCCCGATTGTGCGATGTGTAACTGGGGTTTGGCTTATGTCTTGGGACCAAATATCAATGCCAAGATGGAAGACGATACGGTTCCTGAATCTTATGCTGCTATCCAAAAGGCTGTGAAGCTAGCTAATAATAGCAGTCAACAAGAACAAGCATATGTAAATGCTTTGGCTCAAAGATATACTGATAAACCATTAGAAGATCGTAGCTCTCTAGATCTTGCCTATGCGGAGGCTATGAAGCAGGTAACTCAGCAATATCCAGATGACATGGATGCAGCGACAATCTATTCCGAGGCATTAATGGACACTATGCCTTGGGATTATTGGACAGAAGAGGGAGAACCGAAGCCAGCAACGAAAAAAGTTCTGAGTACTTTAGAATCGATTCTAGAACAAGAGCCTAATCATCCTGGGGCAAACCACCTTTATATTCATGCCGTGGAGGAAATACGACCCAAACAAGGTATTGCCGCAGCAGATCGATTAGGTGATTTAGTTCCTGGTTCGGGACATCTAGTACATATGCCATCTCATATTTATATTCGAGTTGGTCGATATCACGATGCTGCCATTGCCAACCAAAAAGCGATCGCTGTAGATAAGGACTACATTACTCAATGTCACGCCCAAGGAGTTTATCCCCTAGCATATATGCCTCATAATCATCATTTCTTGTGGTTTGCTGCTACTTTTGAAGGTGATAGCCAGCTAGCAACAGAAGCAGGGAAAAATGTCGCTGCTATGGTAGATCCTCAAACTATGCGGGAACCTGGGATGGGAACTTTACAGCATTTTTATTCTGTTCCCTTATTCACAATGATTCGCTTTGGTCAATGGGAGCAAATTATGGCTACTCCCCAACCAGAATCAGATCTGAAATATCCTACAGGATTATGGCATTATGCTAGAGGTTTAGCTTATACTGCCCAAGGCAAAATAGACGAGGCACAGGGAGAGTTAAAAGCTTTAGAGCTTCTTGCTCACGATCCAGAATTAGAGGAAGTAACTATTTGGGATATCAATACTACTCAAAGCATTCTTCAAGTAGCTACTGAAGTTTTAACGGGAGAAATTGCCGCTCAACAAGGAAAATATTCTAGGGCGATCGCTCATCTACGTCAGGCAGTTAAATTGGAAGATACCCTCAACTATGATGAACCTGCTGATTGGTCAACTCCCGCTAGACAATATTTAGGCTCGGCTTTAATCAAAGCCCAACGTAATGTTGAAGCTGAGCAAGTGTATCGGGAAGACTTAGCTATTTATCCTGACAATGGTTGGTCATTATTTGGACTACTGCAAAGTCTCCAAGCTCAAGGAAAAGATGCCAAAGTTGAGACCGTAGAACAGCAATTTGAATCTGCTTGGCAATATGCTGATATTCAACTAACTGCATCGAAATTTTAAATTTTAGCTCTCAGCTCTCAGCTCTCAGCTCTCAGCTCTCAGCTTATTATTCCTCACTCCCTTGAGACTATCTTACGGGAGTGGGGCTTTGTCTTTGGTTTAAAAAATTGTTTGCCAGATTTTCATTCTAGAGGTAATACGAGAGTAAACTTCGATCCCTGATTGAGGCGACTAGATAATTCGATTGTACCGCCATGAGCTTGGGCGATCGCAATGACAATAGAAAGACCTAAACCAGTACTATTGGTGCCAATATTATTCGATCCTGTCTGGAAACGCTCAAAAATTCTTTCTTGTTCTGACTCAGCAATACCTTTTCCTGTATCTTTGACCCATAAACGGATATAATTTCCTTCGATAGCAGAACCGATGGCAATAGTATCTTTAGGATTGGTAAACTTAGTAGCATTTTGAGCCAAATTGGTAATTGCCTGAACTAATCTTTGACGATCCACTAAGATATTGCCCCTTCCTATTGCCTCTAATCGCCATTGGCGATCAGCGATCGCCTGAACTTTAGTATAAATTTTTTCGGTCAAAGAGTGGAGCGCTGTAAATTCAAGGTGCAAAAAGTCTGGCTGTTCGGATTGAGCTAAGATCATCAAATCGGCAATTAAACGATTCATTCGTTCTAATTCATCAAAAACTATTGCCTTGGTTTCTTCTTGTTCTTCAGGAGTATCTCCCATTAATTCAATATGTCCTTGAATTATGGTGATTGGGGTTTTTAGCTCATGACCCACATCATTAAGAAATTGTTTTTGAGTAACAAATGCAGATTGCAATCGATCTAACATTTCATTAAATGTGATACTCAATTGAGTAACTTCATCATTTCCTTGGACTTTAATCCTTTGATCTAAATTATTCTCGCTAATTGCTCTTGCTGTTTTGGTTAACAAGCGTAATGGAGTTAAAATTCTACCAGCAAAAATCCAAGCTAAAATTGAAGTGATGCCCACTGTAATTAAAGTTACACGAATAATTACCAAGATTGCTCCACGTACCTCTTGACGTTCACTGGCAGTTGCGATCGCTACCACAAAAATCCCCTTAATTTTGTCATTTATCTTAATGGGTTCAGCTAAATAAACAATCGGGTTTTCAGAACTACCTATCTCACCGCGCTCGGAAACAGTAAGCTTTTGCCAATGTCTTACTATAGGAGAGTTTTGGTCGATCAATTTTGGTAACTTGGAGGGGACAGAAGCATAGAAGCCCTCTGGAAGTAGAGCAATTGTATACTCGTTGGAAATAGGAATGTTGCGTCGGAGAAATACATTAAAAATAGCAGCAATATTATCTCCAAAAGGTTGAGCTGTATCAGGGTCTTTCCCATTAACTAATACTCGAAACTCTTGTACCTCTTGATTGAGGGCTTGTTCTAATCTATAGTTAAGGCGCAATAATAATACTCGACGAATTGCTATCACTGCACCAGAAAAAGATAGCAAAATTAACAAGCAATATACCGCTAGAATGCGAATCTGAAATCTATACGATGTAACTCCCCGATTTTCGAGCATCTTGAATATTATTTGAATTTCCTCTAGATGAAGCGATCAACCTACTAATATTTATACTCATTACACTTCATAAACTTCTTAGGAATCGCATAATTATTATTATTCAGGAAGTTCGCTAATTTTTTAGTAATATCAGAATTTATTATCAGCACCTGAAGGACGCTACGCGCCCAAAAAAGAAAATGAGAAACTGGGTAGGCAGTCCTGATCCCCTAAGAGAGGTATTTTAGCATCAAGACCGAAGCGACAATGGTGTGAAAGCACCCGATCATCAGCCTGGTTCCTGGGAGAGAGGAAAAAAGAATTGATGAGAGAGAGGAGTCAACAAGAGCTAGACTCAATTGGCTTAATTTTAACTATGTTTGGCAAAATCCTGGGAAATAGAAGAGATGGATGTTTGATTAAATCGTTTTAATGCCCATTCTGCAGTTTGCCGTACCTCTCGATCAGAATCATTCAACATTTGATTGAGGCGTTCAGTGATTTGAGATACTGGTTTATATAGAATGACCAAATCACAAATGGCATTTTTTCTCACTTCAGAATTTGCATCTTGTAGAGAAGTAAACAAAGCACTATTAATTGGTTGAATATTTCGTAGAGCAATTTGAGCGATTGCATCGAGAATCAGATTTTTATCTAAGGCATCTACTTGAGACATAATTTCCATTAAGGGTTCTAGTGCTCTGGAATCTGCTGTTTGGGCTAACTCCCAAATTGCTTTACGTCTTAAATCGAGATCGCTATGTTGCAAGTCCTTGATTAGTTCAAACACAACATCAATCTCAGTTGTATTAGAGGTTACTATTTTTCCCCTATCTTTTAGATTGGCTTCTACCAGCGGCTGAACATTTTTGGACATCAAGTCTTGGATCTTATCGGCTTTAGGCTGATGCCCATCAAAGCTATTGGCATTAGCAATGGTGATAGCTTCGATAGATTGACGAGATTTCCCACTTTGATTGCTGATTGGCTCTCCCTCAGAATTTAGAACTGTAATTCTGGGGAGCTGCTCCGAAATTATGAGTTCCTCATCAAACAATTCACTTTTTTTATCTTGTGTTTGCAATGAGACTGATTCACTGTCTACCTCCCGGTCTTGTTTTTGCTCTTCTTTTTGAAATAACGACCAGAGAATAATCAATGACAGCAGGAAGGTAATAGCCATCCCAATAAGTGACCAACGCCTGCTAATTCTCTGTGGCTCTTCAACAGTTACTTGACTATTTAATATTTCTTCTTTAGTCTCTGCTTGTGATTTTGTTGCTGATTTAAGTTTTTCCTGGTGTGGTTGCAGAATCTTATTCTGGGCTAAAATCAGCTCAGAATTATGATTATTTAAATTATTTTTAAGATTAATTTCTGGTTGCTCGAATGACTGTATCCTACTTTCAACAGAAATTGGTAGAGTCATCACCCCTAAAGTGATCGCTCTATTTTGCGGGATATAAAACGTGCTAGTTTCTGGTTCCCCAGCTAAGCTACTCGAACAGTTAGCGATATTAGATAAGGCAAGGCAGATAAGAGCAACAATAGAACGTTCAGAAATCATGAGAATTAGTTGGCTATAAAATAATTCGTGATGCGTTAAGAAGCGAAACCTTTAATTATGACTGCTGATTATGACTGCCAACGGAAATGATTTGAATTGACTTCTCACCATCATAAATGAACGGTGATTCGTAGGTTAAAAGGAAAAGGGAAAAAAATTAATCCTTTACCCCTTAACCTTTACCCCTTCCCCAATCGTCATAAATTATGGGGCTTTACATTGTGCCCTTGTCCTAAAGGATACCGCTCCGCATATGGTAAACCAATTTATTAAAGGGTAACGAGCCAAATAAGAAATAATCTCTCAAATTTCGCTCATTTTGATGAGCGAAAAAATCAAAGGTAAGTAGTTAGCTTGACACTATGAGTTCTAAAACAAATCCACTAGTGAATTCTACAAAAAAAATTGGTTTTTATGGTAGTCGGTAAAACGAAAAATAATGCGAGCGGCAAGCTGCTTACGATAGTATGAGAACGAAATAATGTTGGCTTCTTTATAGCATCTAAAGTAAGCCTTATCTTACAATAAGCTTGGCAACCAGCAGAAAATTTTTAAAGTGCTAATAATAAATTTTTAGCCAATCATAATATTTTAGTAGATTCCAAAAATATTTAACTAAATGATAGATAAACTAATTCGAGCTACAGCAGCAGATGGTGGTATTCGGGCTGTGGGGGTTATTACCACCAATCTAACGGAAGAAGCAAGACGTAAACATAACCTCTCCTACGTTGCTACCGCTGCTTTAGGTCGCTCTATGGCTTCTGGGTTGCTGTTAGCTTCTAGCATGAAAAAAGAAGGATCTAGAGTTAATATTCATGTCAAGGGAGATGGTCCATTGGGAACAATTTTGGCTGATGCCGGTCTAGATGGTACAGTCCGAGGCTATGTCCAAAACCCTCAAGTAGAGCTTCCCCCTAACTCTCAAGGCAAATTAGATGTAGGTCAAGCCGTTGGTCATAATGGTTATCTCCATGTAGTAAGAGACGTAGGGTATGGGCAACCATATTCTAGTACCGTAGAACTAATCTCAGGAGAGGTGGGAGAAGATATAGCCAACTATTTAGTGGTTTCTGAGCAAACACCCTCAGCTCTTTTAGTTGGCGTTTTCGTTGGTGCTAATGGGGTAACAGCAGCAGGAGGTGTCTTATTACAAATTATGCCCAAAGCAGCTCGCGATCAATCTTTAGTAACCTTGCTAGAATCCCGTATATCTCAGCTTTCTGGTTTTACTCCTCTGTTACGAGCAGGCAAAACCCTGAGAGAAATTATGGAACAGTTACTAGGAGATTTAGATTTATTCATTTTTCCTGAATTTCATCAAGTTAAATTCCACTGTGGCTGCTCTTTTAACCGAGTTTTAGGTGCGCTTAAAATGTTAGGAGAAGCTGAATTGCAGGATATGATTGAAAAAGATGAGGGAGCAGAGGCGGTCTGTCAGTTTTGCGCCGAAGTTTATCAGGCAAATGAAACCCAGTTAACCCAATTAATTGCTGATTTAAAGGCTGAATAACTTAAATCTTCTGGGAAACAAGACTTTAGCTAATGATTGGAGTTGAAATCTAAATCAATTCTTCATTCGACTGACATAGATCTAATATTGAATCTATAAAATCAAGTGATAAGATGGTTTACGATTTAGTCCCCTCCATGGAGAAATCAAACATAATCGACGAGATAGTGACTGGCATTACATTGGGTAGTTTATGGCCATAAACAAAGAGACATCAAACTCGAACTCCGATGCAAACAAAATTGAATCTGAGACTAAAATTAATGTCAATAAGTCACAACAACCTAATTCAAACTCGGATATTAATCACGATTTAAAAGAAAGCTTAATAATGCCTGTGACTCCTCGAACTTCTTCAGTTAGAACTGTTTCTAACCAATCTAAACTAGTTTCACCTCCAGAAAGAAAAAAAGCCTGGTGGCAGAACTGGCAATTGTGGGGGATTTTGTTGGTTTTGTGTTCCGGGGGGGTAGGCTATGGTGCAACTTCTATTTTGTTAAAGTTACCCAAAACTCAAAGTTGTTCTAAGGTTTTTTGGCCAGTTGCCTCCGCATCAATTCGTTTGTACTGCGCTCAAACAGCTGCTGAGGATAAAAATGTTGAGGGCTTACTCTCGGCAATTGATTTAGTAGCAGTATTACCAGAAAATCACCCTCTAAGACCCGAAATTAACCGCAACATAGACAGATGGGCTACCACAATTTTAGAAATTGGGGAAGAAGAATTTCAAGCTGGAGAGTTAAAAAAGGCGATCGCCACGGCCAAGCAAATTCCACCAAATCTCTCAGCTAGCGAACTGGTAGATGCCAAAATTGCCGAATGGGAATCTATCTGGTCTAAGGGAGAAGAAATCTACGCTCAGGTAGAGGACAAACTTCGAGAAGCTGATTGGGATGGAGCTATTAGTTCGGCAGTACGTTTGACCGAAAGTTCTAATGAGTACTGGGCAACCACTAAATACGAGGAAAGTATCAATAATATCAACGTTGCCCAAGAAGAGAATGCTAGTTTAAGTAAAGCCCAAACTCAAATCACTAATGGCAAAATTGATGACTTAATTTTGGCAATTGATAAGGCTGATGATATTGATGAAAAAAGCTACGCTTATGAGCAGGCTCAAGAGATTATCGCTCAAGCCAAGAAAAAGCTAGTCAACAACATTGAACAACTAATTGAGACCCAAGATTGGCGCCAATTACTCCAGGTGGCTAATCGCATTCCTCGTAGCTTGAAATTGCAAAATCGGGTTAAAGATTGGCAGATTTTAGCTAATGCTGGCTCTAGTGCGCAATTAGATACGGTGTTTGGTATTGAAGAGGCGATTGAAGAAGCCAATAAGCTAGAGAAAAAGAGCGAATACTATAAGCTAGGACAACAGTTGATTCGTCGTTGGGAATTAGAAATTGAAGATGTACGCCATCTTTCTAAAGCTCGAGAGTTAGCTATAGTAGGTACGATTGCCAACCTCAATAAAGCGATTACCGAAGCCAGATTAATTCCTAGCTCAAATCCTCGCTATAATGAAGCTCGTCAAGAAATGATTAAGTGGCGCAGACAAGTTCAAACTATTGAAGATCAGCCCATTTTGAATCGCGCCCGAGAGATATCCTATGGCAATAATGTTAATGCTTGGCGGAGGGCGATCGCCGAGATCAATTTGATTTCTGGTGATAGCCCTCTCTATGGTGAAGCACAGGGGTATGCCCGGACTTGGCGCGCTGATATTGAACGAGTGGAAGATCAACCGATCCTTGACGAAGCCGACTCTTTTGCCAATATTGAGAACTATCCCGCAGCAATTAATGCTGCCAGTAAGATTAAATCCAGCAGAGCTCTGTATCCAGAGGCACAAAACAGAATTCAGCGCTGGCAACAAGAGCTAGACGGAGCAAGATATCTGCGTGAAGCCAATAACATAGCTAATCAGGGTACACCAGAGTCATTAGCTCAGGCTATTAGAATAGCAAGACAAGCTTCTGCTAATAGTTCTGTTCATCCCCAAGTAGTCCGCGATATTAATGATTGGGGTGCCAGAATTTTGTCTATGGCCCGAGAAGCGTCTAATAATTCTCTGGAACAAGCCATCGCGATCGCCCGAAAAGTTCCCCCCGGTACAACCAGCTTTATCATTGCCCAAAACGAAATTAAATTTTGGCAAGAAAGACTCAATCCTCCTGAACCAGAAATTATTCCTCCCACTTTTAAATTAGATAAACTCAAGAAAGAACGCAATCGGGATAATTAACAATAATTCATAATTGACAATTAATAATTAATGATGAGCAACTTATTTCCTCAAGTCAATGCCCATTCCTTCACGACGTAGACGTAAATCGTAGTAGATAACGGCTTTTATTGCTTGCCAAAAGGGAATCATTAAAGCTCCACTCCCTATCAGCAAAACTAGATAGAGCAATACTCCAATCCCCGCAAAACCAGGAGCATTCTCTAGCCCAGCACCAATCATCACTTGTAAGATGAAGCTGAATATTTGGACGGCGATGCCGATAGGCAAACTGATTAGAAAAGCTATAAACACAATTAATTGAATTCTGCCAACAGAGCCTTTAGTTAATTGCCAACTTCTACTGATTGTATTCACAGAAGTTATGTTTTCTTCTATCGCTAAAGGAAGTTCGACGAGAAATAACCGTGAAATAAGCCAAATCATCCCAAAAATGAAGAACAGTATGGCTGCTATCATCACTAAAATAAAGATGATAGGTAGGACAGAAGAACCTTGACCAGCAATTGTCCCGATTATCGCGCCAATAATACCTAAGACGATGAAATAAGGAATGATCGCTGCCGAAAAAATCAGGCTAACTAAAATTCCCGCAACGAAAAAATCCCACATCCTGGGTTTAATGTGTCTTTGAGCATCTTTAATCGCTTCAGGTTTTTCGGCAACTTCCCCAAATGCTAAGCGAGCAATCAATCCCATCATGGCTGAGAATTTTGCCCAGCCATAAATAGGTACAAATATCCATAAGTAACCGAAAAAAGCTAACTTAAAATATTTTTTAAAGTTGTCGCGATAAATACGTAACCCTGCACTAACAACATTACCAACACTAAGGGGTTTCATTATTTTTGCTCCCGCCTTCAGGCGATGTATAACTAGTAGTTACTTAATAAAAACTGATCGTAAGTACTAACAAATTATATTTTTCCCTAAAAAGCAAAATAATTAACCATAATAGAAATTATCGAAATTTCTATTAGGAAAGTTAATCAGTTGAGTTGATAGTTGTCTAATGTTATTTATCTTTTATTCTTCATCCTTTGATAAATCAGGTTCTAACAAACGCTCCTCCCCAAGGATAAACTTTTGATGTTGATATTTAAGCAAATTTAACTGAGGTTGAGTCAAAATCTGCTGAAGATAGGTTTTTTGTTGCTCGCTAATACTTCTACTGATAAGATCTTGAGCTTGGTTACTCTGATTATCAGTAATTGATAAAGATGCCCCACTATTAATCAGTAACTCCACAATTTCCATTCTGGTCTTTCCGGTAGCGTACATCAAAGCAGTTTTACCATCTGATGCTTGAGCATTGACTTCCGCACCATTATCAATCAGATGCATAATGATCTGTAGCTTATCTGTCATTGGTCGCGCGTCCTGTATCCCCAAAATAACAGTCTTCATTAATGGAGTAATATCATTGGGATCTTTTAAGTTAGGATCGGCACCATGAGTGAGCAACAGTTTAACTATATGAGGCATACACCAGAGAATTGCTAGCTCTAAGGCAGTTCGTCCGAAACTATCTCTAACATTGGGATTTACTCCCCATTCTAATAACAAGCGTAAACATTCTTCTCTGGCTGTAATTTTATAAAGAGTCTTTGGGCGATCGCTCATTGACCCTGAAGGCAAAGTAAACCAAATTTTCTGAAATATTAAAAATATTATCGGTTCAGAAGCATTGCCGACAATTTTTACATTCGGATCTACTCTCTGCTCTAGCAGTTGTCTCATACCATCAATATCATTAGCAACAATTGCCTCCGCTAACTTCAATTCCTGCTTCTGAGAGTAGAGTCTAATTCTCTCTAGAAAATCAAAAATCACCCAACTCATTTCATACAGATAGGTTTAAGTTTGTCTAATCATTTATAGCAATACGGACTTACATTAGGACACTCATTACTTATTACTTATTACTCTCCAGAAACTAAAATCAAGTAGAAGATGCCTCAACTACTTCTAAACCAAGGGATTTTGCTCTTTGCTTGAGATTTTTGATGAGTCTTTCTTGATATTTTTGTTCATAGTAATCAGCTCCACGATCGAGATAAGATTCTTTTTTTGTCCAGAGAGTATAGAATAGACGAGCAATTTTGTGTGCTGTAGCAGTAATGGCCTTGGGTGCGCCAGCACGGGAGCGAATGCGTCGATAAAATGCGCCCAAAGCTGAATGAGAACGACTAACAGCTTGAGCTGCCAATCGAAAAGCTGTTGCAGCTCGATTGTTAACTCGACGAGTCTGAGAACTTTTAACTTTGCCCCCTGTAATCCGACAACCAGGACATAATCCGAGCCAAGAGCTGAAATGTTTAGCACTCTTAAATTTAGTCGGGTCTAATCCTACTTCACTGAGGATGGTTTGCACTGTGACTACACTTAAACCATCAATGCTGGTAAAATCTACTCCCGCAATACGATAGAGATGAGAATGTAAGTCGAACCCTGATTTGATTGAGCGACGACACTTTTTCTGGCTATTTAGGGGCGGAGTCTCTTTTGTTTGGGAGGGCAATTTACTGAGACATTGTTCGATTTGTTCCTCTAATAATCCGATTTGTTGTTGATAAAATTGATAACAAGATAATTCTTGATGCAAAATAAAAACCATTTCTGGACGATAATTACCCGTTAGGGCATCTCTAATTTGTTGTGGACTACTTTTAATTCTTCGGTGTGCTAATTTGGCTAAGGTTTGTGGATTTCTTTCCCCAGCAATAATGGCCCTCAGAATATTTAATCCTGTCACCCCTGTAAGATCGCTAATGACTTTATGCAACTGCAAATTCATCTGTGTTAAAGCTTTTTGCATTCTTTGCACATGAGTCGAACTAGCTTGAATCAAATTTTCTCGTTGTCTTAAATAGCTTCTCAGTACAGTTATTTCTCCTTCGGGGATAAAGGAAGGTGCAAGTAAGCCATAACTATGCAGTTGTTGTAACCATTGACAATCTTGGACATCGCTTTTTCTTCCTGGTACTGTTTTTACATTGTGAGCATTGACTAAACAGACTTGGAAGTTATGCTGACTTAAGATGTTAAATAAAGGTATCCATTCTACTCCCGTCGATTCGAGGGCAATACTCGTCACACCGCATTCACTTAACCAATTTGCCAGAGCTAGTAAATCTGGTGTACTACACCCAAAACAACGAACATTAGATTCTGTTGCTGCTATAGGTACACAAACCCAATGCTCTCTTGAGCCAATATCAATTCCCGCCGAGTGCGGATTGATGACTTTTATTTCTGGCTCCTGTCTTTTGCTACTTTTTTTCTGGGATTTTTGGCTTCGACCAATTGGCTTCATTTTTTGCCCTCACTCTTGATAGGGAAATGTTTTCGATGAGGAATGGTTTTCTCTTGTCATTCTCTCCAACGGGATAAGGTTTTTTCTCCTTTCACCAATTTATTTGTCCACTTTCCTCTAACCAAGCTTATTCTCGGGCGTTCGTTGCACCATTGTAACTTCGGCTTTTTTGTGATGAAAACATTTCCACGTATCATGATACTTGGTCTACCAATTTGGTTTCTCATCTTTATTTTGGGGCGCAAAGCGTCCTTCAGGAGCTTATTACTTGTTACTTATGAGCAATCAAATAAACTTGTCCTAATACAACTTTGTACGGCTATATATGACCCTTGGAGACTTCAAAGGCGTGGTTGAAAAACTTGCTGCACCGCAAAGTGAGCGGCATATACGTGCAAGTTTGAGTTTTGTCAGACCATTATTCATCCTCCTCTGTCGATTGTTCATTTTTATTATTGATTGGTGTGCGCCCATAGAGATAGTTTAAATAGCGCAAACGGCCACTCAATTCCTCATTAAACGCTTCAACTCGACAACGCCATTCCCAGTTACCTGTTGGTTGGGAAGGGGTATTCATTTTGGCATCTGTTCCTAATCCCAAAATGTCCTGAAAAGGAATTATGGCAGTATTGGCAACCGAGCTTAATGCCAAACGAATTAATGCCCAGTGAATACCATCCTCACAAAGACAACCTAAATAGTCTACTACTCTTGATTGGGCTTCAGACGATCGCTCATCAAACCACCCTACGGTCGTGTTGTTATCGTGAGTACCTGTATAAACAATACAGTTACGATTCGTATAGTTAAAAGGCAAAAAGCCGTTAGCACGATCCGAATCAAAAGCAAAATGAAGAATTTTCATGCCCGGAAAATCAAATTTATCCCGCAATGCTTCTACCTCTGGAGTAATTACTCCTAAGTCTTCAGCAACAATAGGCAGTTGCCCTAAGTCTTTGTCTAGTAGTTGGAAAAATTCGTCACCAGGAGCATCGAGCCAAGCTCCTTTAATGGCAGTAGTTTCCCCTTGAGGCACCGCCCAATATGCTTGAAAACCTCTAAAGTGGTCGATACGAATAATATCAACGTATTCAAGGATGCCCTCTACTCTTCTAATCCACCATTTAAAATCGGTTTGCTTGAGTTCTTTCCAATCATAAACAGGATTGCCCCAAAGTTGACCAGTAGCACTAAAGTAATCTGGCGGAACACCAGCCATCAGAGACGCTGACCCTGTTTTCTCATCTAAGCAAAAAATTTCTCGGTTCCCCCAAACATCCGCACTATCATGGGCAACGTAAATCGGAATATCGCCAAAGATCTTAATTCCTTTTTGATTAGCATATTGTTTCAAGTCTCGCCACTGGCAGAAAAACTGAAACTGCATAAATTTATGAAAAAAGATCTCGTCAGCCAACTCTGTTGCCCATTTTGCCATTGCTTGAGGCTGACGGTAGGCAATCTCTGGTTTCCATTGATGCCAACTACTACCATTATGTGCTTTTTTGAGTGACATAAATAGCGCATAATCACTTAACCAGTCATTGTGACGATCGCAAAAACGCTTAAATTCGTCTTGTTCGGTGGTTGAAGCTTGGGTTTTAAAACGATCGCTTGCCCGACGTAACAAAGGCATTTTGGTGGCTATGACTTGCTCAAAATCCACCCAATCTAGGGGAAACATTGGCAGACAGTCTAATTCTTCCTGAGTCAACAATCCCTGAGTTTGCAAAACTGCGGGACTAATTAACAAAGGATTTCCTGCCAAAGCAGAATAAGATAGATAAGGAGAGTTACCAAAACCTGTCGGTCCAATTGGCAAAATTTGCCAAATTTGTTGGTCACTATTGGCTAAAAAATCGACGAATTGATAAGCACGATCACCTAGATCTCCAATGCCAAAACGGCTAGGCAAAGAAGTTGGATGAAGTAAAATACCGCTAGCTCTAAAATCTAACATTTATTAATAGTAAATTTGGTCCAGATATCCCAGAGAAACCATAGCTTTTTGGTGGCTTCGGTATCAGTCTAGTTTACAAAAGTTTGGATAAAGTTATTTAGCATTGCGCAAAATATCCCTTCTCAGATGTGGTCGATTTTTGGTAGCTTAATATATCAGGAAAAAATAACCAAATTAAAACTTTATTTTAAAGATTTGCCAGTTTCTGATTGGCTATCTTAACTAGGAGAATCAAACAATGACTATTTTATTTCAATTGACACTAGCGACTCTAGTTTTGTTTTCTTTCGTGATGGTAATTGGTGTTCCAGTTGCCTATGCTTCTCCCCAAAACTGGGAGCAATCTAAATCTTTAATCTATGTAGGGTCAGGGATTTGGACTATTTTGGTTGTCTTAGTTGCGATTTTAAACTTTTTTGTCATTTAGATGGCATCAATTGGCAATCTAGAAATATAAGCGATCGCTGTATTATCGGCGATCGCACTATAATTGTTAGAAAAATCAATCACTGTAATCATTATAAATTTTACAAATACTACTTAATTTAGAGAATTATGGCTGTTTTTGAGGGTAATTTTGCAGGTAGTGTCGCCAATTTGCGTCTGGCAATTGTGATTGGACGTTTTAACGATTTAGTCACTGAAAAGCTGATTTCTGGCTGTCAAGATTGTCTCAAACGCCACGGAATTGATGTTGAACCTGATAGTGGTCAAGTGGACTATGTCTGGGTTCCTGGGAGCTACGAAATCGCCATGGTAGCACGACAGTTGGCCATCTCTGGCGGTTATAACGCTATCATTTGTTTGGGTGCAGTGATTCGCGGACAAACGCCTCATTTTGATTTTGTGGCATCAGAAGCAGCTAAAGGGATTGCTGCGGCAAGCTTTCAAACAGGGATCCCTGTTATTTTCGGTGTTCTGACCGTAGATACAATGCAGCAAGCTTTAGAACGGGCGGGAATCAAAAGTAATTTGGGTTGGAATTATGCTTTAAATGCCCTAGAAATGGCTAGTTTAATGGAACAGATAGGCTGCAGTCCTGTATCTGCTTCTCGCTCCAATTTACCCCCAGGAAATGAGGCTATTGCCTTACCCAAGGTTTCTAGCCAAAACGTGACTAATACTTAAAAAGCTCTTAGCCTAATCAAAAGTAGATTTTGAGGGCGCAAGCGTGAATTTAGTTCACGCTGTTGACCGTCCGAACTACTGTTGATTAAAGACTATTTATCTCATCGCTACTCGATAGAATAGGGGACTTAGACTCGTTTAGCTAAGAGCTATTAGCTAGGGCGTAGCCCGTTAAATAAATGATACGCTCTAAGATAGTGCAATAAATACTAATAAGCTTAAAGAAAACAAAATAATAAAAATCAAGAGTTTGAATTCAAAACTCTTCATAGTTTTCTTAACTTGAGTTAACCTTACGCTATGGAACATTGGTGTTTTTCGTCGCTGTTGCCTGGGAGCGCCTATAGATTTTGGCTGAGTATGATTTTTCGCCAATAAAAGCTCTAGCTGATTTAAGTTGTTTTGATTTCGTTGCTGATGTTGATTGTTGCGAGATAGGGCTGCTACTTTTGGCGGTTCAGCTTTTGGTAGTTCAGCTTTCGGTAGTTCAGCTTTTGGACCGATTTCTATAGTAGGTTTTTCAATTTTTAAATAATTGAACTTAGACTCACGGTTAAATTCCCGTTGAGAAGGTACTTGAGGTTGTGGAGGAAGTTCTTGAGCAGCTTGTGCTTGAGGTTGTGGAGGAGTTTGAGATGTTTGAGAAAATTGTTTTTCCAGTAAATCTGACTTGATTGCCGAGTATCCTTGATGAACCAATTTTATTGACCATTCAAGCTGTTGAGAAGAGGCACTTTTGAGCAGATACCCTTTTGCTCCTAAGGCAGTAGCCTTTTGAACATATTGCTCATCTTCGTAGCTACTAAGCATAATTATTTTAACCTGAGGAAATTTATCGCGAATTTTATCCGCTACTGTTAGTCCATCAATACCAGGCATATTAATATCTAGAAGCACAATATCTGGTTGCAGCTTTTCCATTTCTTGGAGTGCGATATTACCATCTTCAGCAGCTCCTACAACTTCAATTTCTGTTGCTTGTTCTAGTAATATCTTGATGCCTTCACGAACTATATTTTGATCATCAACGATGAGAATACGAATCATTAGAATATAACTAATTAAAAATTATTTTAGTGACTCGAATATTTTGCGAGTCTAATTTACCACCTATTATCTAACATTAGGCAAAATTAGTATAGTTGTAGATAGTTAATAAACCGACAATCGAGACTTGCTATCAGTTCAAATTCATACTGTCTGTTTCTATTGCCAAACTATTAAGATTATGAAAGTTATAAAGATTGATTCTCAATGATCTATGTGGATACTTGAGAGATAGTTGATTATACCGATCATTATTAATAGGTCTGGTGTAAATTAAAAAGTTTGATTAAGTGTTTTTCGGTAGTTTATTACGTCGTTGGCGTAGCTGAGTGTTTCAAATTTTGCTGGGTAGTAGGAGATGATGGTGATGAGGTGTAGTCTTAGAAATCGCCGACGAATAACTTTAGCTATTAGCTATTAGCTGAAAACTCATGAATCTGAATGTAACTAATTTACAAAAGGCTTATTTTATTAAACGTTTAATAGTATTGAACCTCGCAAGTAAAATTAAGTAAATTTGACCTATAAAGAAATTATTACTAGGGACTTATAAATTTTCATCTTCAAATTTATAACCAACTCCAACCACAGTTTTAATAAATGTCGGATTGGCTGTATCTGGTTCAATCTTCTTACGCAGCCTTCTGATATGAGTATCTACTACTCTCTCATCCCCGAAAAAGTCATTGCCCCAAAGTTTATCGATTAATTGGGTTCGACTCCAAACACGACCAGGGTAACTCAAAAAAGTTGCCAATAAATTAAACTCTAGAGTAGTTAAATCTAAAAGATCACTCCCTTGAGAGTCTAACTGTCTGGTAGCTGTATGTTGTGCTAAATCAACGGTAAAATGCTTGGTGCGATAAATTTGGTCAACTTCTTGTACTCCATGACGTAAGCTACGACGTAGTAAAGCTCTGACTCTAGCGACTAATTCTCTGGGACTAAAAGGTTTAACTAAATAGTCATCTGCCCCTGTAGAAAGTCCTATTACCCGATCTATTTCTTCTCCTCTGGCAGTCAACATCAAAATATAAGGGTCTTTATTGTCTGGTTGTTGACGGATACGAGTACATACTTCTAATCCATCTAAGCCAGGAAGCATCAGATCGAGGATTACTAGATCGGGTTGTTGCTGCTTAAATACAGTTAGGGCAGTTAAGCCATCGTTAGCAATATGACACGAAAAGCCTTCTCTAACTAAGGTTTGTTCGATTAATTGCGCAATTTCTTGCTGATCCTCAACAATCAAAATTTTCATCTGGACAATATTGAATCAAGTCAACTATGTGAAATTTAGCCGTTTTTTTGGGCAAACTAGGTTAGACAAATTATTAAGTTTAATTTTTCTTGTTTGCTAGCTGAAAGTCTAATTTTTAGAACTAACTAATATCAGGTTATGAAAGTAGCATTTTTCCGCAGTTTGCGTGTTCAGATTCCTCTATTAATCCTAATTGGTATGATCCCTTCAATACTCGTATCATTAAGTTTAGCCAGTTTTAATGCTACTAAAATTATTCGTGAAGATGCTCAAGAAAAATTAGCATTAGAAACTCAAGGTTTAGAGCACAGCTTATCGAAATGGAATGAAATGAATGTTCGAGCCTTAAAGAATCTTAGTAAACAACCAGCTATTGTCAGTATGGAGGTAGAAAAACAAAAACCAGTCTTAATGAAAATGCTGGAAACTTACGAATATTTATACACTGCCAGTACTACTGGTCTTGATGGAATTAATGTGACTCGTAGTGACAATCAAGCCCCTAAAAAATATGCAGATAGACCATGGTTTTTAGGGGCAAAAGCTGGAAATGATATTACCTATCAGACATTAATCGGACGTACTAGTAATAAGCCCTCTTTATGCCTTTCGGTACCAATTCGTCAACAAAAGGTAATCAAGGGCGTAAATTATATTTGTGCAACTCTTGATATTGTTAGCGAACAAATCAAAGCAGTTAAATTTGGTACAACAGGTTATGCTTTGCTTGTAAATGAGAATGGTCAAGTTTTAGCTCATCCAGATTCTACTTTTACGTCTGGAGATACCCTAACCGATCTGAGTAAATATCCTCCAGTCAATAACTTGTTATCAGGAAATGAAGGTGAATTTGTTTTTTCTGATGATACTAATACAGAATGGATGACCCACGGAACTCTATTGAATAATGGTTGGGGGGTATTAGTTTTACAGGAAAAAGCAGAAGTATTTGCCTCAGTAAAACAATTTAAACAAACAGCAATTTTAATTGCTCTGGCTTCAGTTGCCTTAGTATCTATTATTGCTTGGTTCGTGGCAGAAAGTTTAGTCAAACCTGTTATTAGTTTGACAAATGTTTCTACAAGTTTGGCAGCAGGAAATTTAGACCAAACTGTAAATATTGAACGTCAAGATGAATTGGGTTTGCTAGGTATTGCTTTTAATAAGATGGCTCGACAACTGCAAGAATCATTTGCTACTTTGGGCGATCGCACTCAAGAATTAGATCGAGCCTTAACCGCTCAAAAACAATCAGAACAAGCCCAAAAAACTGCTAAGGAAAAACTTCAACAGCAAGTTAGAGAGCTGCAAAGACAACTCAAGTTGGCGAATAACGGGGATTTAACTGTCCGCGCTCAGATCTCTGAAGGAGAAATTGGTCAGGTAGCAAGCTCTTATAATTCCACTCTTGAAAGTCTACGTCAAATTGTGGCACAAGTTCAATTAGCCAGTCAAACTGTGGCCAAAACAACCAATCTCAATGAATTGGCTATCTCCGAGTTATCTGCTGGGGCTATGTTGCAGACTGATGAAATTACGAATATTCTCAATCAAATGCAAACTATGTCGGTTGCCATACAGGCGATCGCTGATAATGCCGATCGAGCAGAAAAAATTATTGAACAAACAACGGACAAAGCTAGTGCAGGAGATATTGCCATTGAGCAAACAGTGCAAAGAATCTCAACCTTAGGTCAAACAGCCTCGGAAACCACCGAACAAGCAAAAAATTTAGCCAAAGCTTCGCGCAAAATTGCCAAAACTATTGGCTTAATTAGAAAAATAGCACTACAAACTAATGTCTTAGCTGTCAATGCCTCAATTGAGGCTGCTCGTGCAGGAGAAGAGGGCATAGGATTTACGGTGGTAGCTGATGAAGTTCAAGTTCTGGCAACTCAGTCGGCACAAGCCGCAACAGAAATTGAACAATTGGTGGGAGAAATTCAATTTGAGACTAGCAAAGTAGTTAAAGCGATGGAAACTAGTACTATAGAAGTTACTGAAGGCAGTCGCAATTTGGTGGCGGTTCGTACTGCTCTTCAACAAGTAAAAGGTGCCAGGGAGGAAGTGGATCGTTTAATCAAAACTGTAACCACTGTGGTAACAGAACAATCCCTAACTAGTCGTAACTTGACTGCCACTATGGAAGATGTTTCGGCGATCGCCCATAAAACTTCAACTTCAGCTACTAAAGTTTCTAGCTCTTTCCAAGATTTGCTAACCGTAGCCCAACAGTTAGAAGCCAGTGTGGGACAATTTAAAGTTAATTAATAATTATCCCGCTTCGCTCCGAAGGCAGAGGAATGAGAAGACCATTGACCAAAGCCATATTTACCACAACTATTATTTCCATACTTGGATTTGGTGTTTGGCTAGCATATGAACCATGGTTCAAACTTTCGGCAGCTTTTAAAACTGAATTAAATCCTCCCCCCAAAACATTTTTTAAAGGACAAAGCTGTATACTTGGAGAAACTCGTATAAGAGGCTGGATTAATATTGGTATTATTGAACAAAATCTTTATTTATCTCATACATCGCCTGGTGAAAATATTATAATTCTCCAGCCTTTATTAATAAATTTGGATGCAATTACCAAAATTGATATATGTTTTGAGCCTTTATTAAACGAGTGCTATAAATTTTTTATAGGAGATCCACACATAACAACTTTAGTTTTGGCACAAGATTTAATTGAAAAGTTAGAAGAAGATTATGGTGAACCAATATTTTCTAACAAATTAAGGGGATTTAGTTAAGCTATATCATGTGTTTGTATAATAGACGAGAAATTTTGGTCGAATTGAGGATTTTTTGAGATTAACTGTCCCACTCAACAGTTATTAAGAATTCAATTTCTTATTATCTGCGATCGCCCATAAAAATCGGATGGTTATTATAAAAAAAGCCATAACGGGGCTTCGCCGTATCTATAAGCTATAAGCTTAATTAGAAGAGGTTTTAGACCTCTCCTAATTGCAGACCACCAAACAAGTTTGGAGGGGGTCTTAAACCCACAAGCTATAGGTTTAAGGCTACTACGCAAGTAGTCAACTAAAAGGCTTAGAGCCTAAAGCTTAGAGCTTATAGCTTTTTGATAAGTTATTTACTTAAGTAAATAGCTTATGGCTTATAGCTTATAGATACGGCGAAGCCTCAGCAATATCTGAGATTAAAAAGTATCCAGAGATCTAAAATCTCCCTACCATTCTCCTGTAAGTAAGATTGAATGATAGGGTCAGATGACATCACTCGAAATTGATTTGAAAAATTATGTCGTTGTAGTCAAAATCGCTGTCACTGCTGATTTTATCCTCAAAACCAAAGGTATTATCAGCCAATAAGCGAATATGATCAAGACCATCGGCATTAGCAGCCAGATAAGGGACATAAACCTCATCAGTGTTCCCATCAGCTAGGATATAGGGAACATAAACCTCCCCACCTTCTAACTCCATTTGGAAGCCAGATGCAAACTCGTCAAAGCTTCCTACACTTAGGGCTTGTACAGCATCAATATAACCCTCATCTCCAGGCTCAATAAAATTACCTGTGATTGGGTCTTGAACTGTTCCCTTCTCAGCATCGATCACGGGATACAAACCCCCCAGATTATCGAAGTGGGATTCTCCAGTAACAGAGACTTTAACTTGGAAACTTCCTTTCAATTGCTCTAAATCGATAAATTCCTCAGTTGGCTCTCCCTGGGTAAGAGCACCAATGGTTTCCGATTCAGTGGTTAGCTCCATGATCATGTTCAGGTCATCAAAATCTTGATCGATTCCTTCGGTACTATCTTCAAAGTTGAGTTGGAAGCTGCCATTATCTAACTGCTCAACCTGTAATCTGTTGAAGTCATCGCCATTGATATTCGCGGTAGACAAGTAAACATTAGTAGGGGATTCTCCCGCACTTAACTCTGCCAACGCATTATCAACTGTGCCGTTTTGAATAAAGAAAAAGCCAAAAGAGCCAGTGGACGAAAAATCATCTAGAATTCTGGTTGGTGATTGACCAAATAGGGTCGAAAAATCACTCAAGACCGAGAACACGACGGTTCCATTATTTAAAACAGATTGCAGATATCCGTCTTCATTAGGATCAACGCCATCAATAGTACCATTCGAGTTTTCCACTTTGAAAATGCCGATTTCGTTGACCAAATCAGTCGTGCTATTCTGGAGAGTAAATTTTAGATGAGTTTCAGTACTTAACTCATCCAAGGTAACCACACTATGTCGAGTTTTTCCTTCGGGGTCAGCTACAGTATAAGTGAATGTAGTTTCGATCTCGGGAGATCCTCCAGAAAGCATGAACAATCCTCCTCCTTCGGAAAATGAATTATTTACATTCTCTTGGTCTAAGGAAAAAGGCTGATCAGTGCTCGGAGTGAAACGGATACGATTATTGTCAATAATAACTGTACCTGCACTGGGATTGGGTTGAGTTACACTGACTAAAGTTAATGCTTCCCCATCAGGATCGCGGTCATTGCTAAGTACGTCGAGAAACGTTGACTGCCCTGGAAATCGCATCAAGGTATAGTTATCGGCAGTGGCAATAGGGGCAAACAGATCGATAATTAGCTGTTGCTCTTGGATTTGACTAATATTCCCCGCCTCATCAGTAGCTTTCGCTTCAAGCTTAATTTTGTCGCCATCGATTAGGGTGGGAATAGTCCCAGTCTTGGTAGTGGCAGTAGCTAAGTCAATAGTCCAATGTCCAGCACTATCAGTCTTAGTTTCATAAGTCGCTTGACCATCTACATCTACTTCCACAATGCTTTCGGGTTCAGCTAATCCACTCATAACAGGGGTAAGACTACTGCTAACATCTGAGGAAGTGAACTGTGGGGCATTGGGAGCGACTGTATCAATCAGTAAATTTTGGCGGGTACTGGCACTAGTATTGCTGATGGGATCGATCGCTGTGGCGATAATTTGGACATTTTGTCCATTAGTTAGGGTAAGTTGACTTCCTGTATCAGGAGTTTGGGTTGTATCTACCTGCCAGTTACCATCTGGATCAGTTGTTGTATTGTAAGTGACATCAGCCTTTCCGTTTCGATCAACATCGATGCCCACTTCAATCAGGGTACCAGGCTCATCAGTCCCTTTAATAATCGGAGTCAGATTGTTGGTTACATCTTTGGAGGATAATTTGGGGGCGACTATTGTGCCTGTATCCACCGTCAATTGTTGGAGAGTTTTAGTACTAGAGTTATTCGCAGCATCAATAGCGATCGCTTCTAGATTGAGAATGCTCCCATTACCCAATGCAGGGAGATTTCCGCTCTTAGGTTGCTCTTGACCCAGTTTGAAATTCCAGTTTCCGGCACCATCAGTCTGTACTTCGTAGACAATATTGCCATTCACCGTGACTCTGACAGTGCTATTGTTTTCAGCTAATCCACTCAGTTCTGGAGAAATGGTATTAGTAACGTCTGGCGAGTTAAACGATGGTGGATTCGGAGGAGTAGCATCAATCTTAATATTTTTAGTAGTAGTAGCACTTGGATTACCCAATTGATCAGTGGCGAACGCCTTGATAATTGCTGTTTGCCCATCGACTAGACTAATAGTATTCCCTGTGATATCAGTTTCGGTGGCTAAATCCACCTGAAAGTTGTTACTGCCATCAGTTTTGACTTGATAAGTTGCATCTATATTCCCATCTCCTTCCCTATCGATTTCAACGGTTATATCACTGCTAGCATCATGGATACCACTGATAATGGGAGTTGTGGTGTTAGTAATACCTGAAAGGTCTAAGGTTGGAACCGAGGGACCTGTAGTATCGATTTCCAGTGTTTGAGTAGCAGGATTGCTGGGGTTCCCAGCCTCATCGGTTGCGATCGCGGATATATTGAGAACCGCTTGATCGGTTAGGGTAGGTAGAGTTCCAGTTACAGGTTGGGCTGTTCCTAAATCTAGTGTCCAGTTGCCACCAGGATCTACTTGGGGTTGATAGATATATTTGGTTCCATTAACCGTTATTTCTACTTCGAGAGTAGCATCCTTTTCCGTACTTCCTTCAATGATTGGGGCAAGTTTATTAGTTCTATCAGCGGAAGTAATACTTGCGGAAGGTGCAGTGGTATCAACTTTGAGTGCTTGTGTAGCAGGATTACTGATATTTCCTACTTTATCGCTATCTGTGACGGTAATTGTTGCTGTTTTCCCGTCTTCTAGAATGGGTTTATCTCCAGAAGTAGGTTGTTGAGATAAATCTACTTGCCAGTTACCACTGCCATCAGCTGTTTTTTCATAGGTACCTGACTTACCATTACTCTCAACTACAACCTTGACCGTGCTATTGGCTTCAGCCTTACCCGTAATCGTGGGAGTTAGGGTGTTAGTAACACCAGCAGAATCGATGCTAGGTTTTGCAGGGGCACCAGTATCTAAAGTAAGCGTTTGGGTATTATTCTTGCCCTGGTTGCCCGCTACATCTGTTGCGAAGGCAGTTATCTTAGCAGCAGTACCATTTACAAAATTAGGAGCACTTCCAGTTATCAGTTTGGCGGTGCTGAGATCGAGTGTAAAATTACCCGAATTCGTTGCTGTTGTTTGATAGCTAGCATCGGTGTTACCATCACCATTCCCATCGATGTCTATTTGCACTGTGCTACCTGGCTCAGCCGTACCACTAATAATTGGGTTCAGACTGTTTGTAGCATCGGGCGACGTAAATACAGGCTCTGGAGGAGCAACCGTATCGATAGTTAGCTCAGTTGGGGTGGGGTGACTTGTATTGCCCGCAGCATCTGTTGCCAGGACTCTAACTTGCACTTTTCCACTTTTCAGAGCTAGGGAAGATTGGTTTAAATCAACACTCCAAACACCATTGCCATCGGCAGTTGTTGTAAGGGTGGCATCTGGTTGACCGTTATTATCGGTATCTATTTGGACTAAGACTTTTGCATCAGCTTCAGCTTTACCTGTTAAGGGATTGAGGGTTGGATTAAGGATCGTACGATCCAAAGTGGGTGGATTAGGAGGAGTCAAATCTACAGCAAGAACCTGAGTAGCTGTTTGACTCTCTTGACCAGAAGGATCGATCGCCTTAGCTGAGAGAGTTGCACTGCTACCATCACTTAATGGAAAAAGAGAACTCCCCAAAGTTGGGGAAGCACTTGCCGTATCGACTTGCCAATTCCCTCGGGCAGTAGCTTTGATTAGATAGACCGCTTCAGAACTATTATTAGTAACCTTGAGGTTAATGGTACTACCAGGCTCTGCTGTACCCGTAATTGTAGGATTGGGTAAGTTAGTAAGCAAGGAGGATGTGATTTTGGGTGCATCAGGAATCTGAGTATCAAGCTCCTCAAAAGCGCCAATATCTGCCCGTCCATTTTCAATCCGTTTAAAACCCGTACCTCGTTGATCGGTGGTTAAGCCATTGTCATCACCTGTATTTATGGCAGGAGAGCCAGGTTGCAGAGCAATAGTTTGAGTTGGTCCTCCATTATCTTTCAGACCAGCAGGGTCTAGCAAGGGGTCTTGACCCACAATATTGCCATCTGTGCCATCGGTAATCTTGCCATTCCCTACTTCGAGCAAACTATTGGTGACTGTAATGGTTCCAGTATCATTAATATCGGCTAAAGTACCACCAATGTTATCTCCAACTAGAGTACTATTTAAGTTTAGGGTGCCTTTAGCAGCATTATTAATCCCCCCTCCATCTAGCAACGAGCTATTACCACTGATAGTGCTATTGCTTACGTTCACGCTGCCTGAAGCGTTGTATATTCCACCAGCAAAAAATCCCCCAGTGTTGCCACTAATGGTACTGTTGCTTACGTTCACATTGCCTAAGGCATTGTCAATTCCCCCGCCGTTAGATCTTGCTTGGTTGTCACTAATGGTGCTGTTGCTCACGTTCAGGGTGCCTGAATTGTTCTGGATACCTGCTCCATCTTGTGCTACGTTTCCGCTGACCGTGCTGCCCGTCAGAGTAACTGTTCCATTACTCTTGTTACCCAGTCCTCCGCCATTGATGGCTGAATTGCCGCTGAGTGTGCTACCCGTGAGGGTGAGATTCTCATCGTTGAGAATCCCACCACCATCATCACTTGTGAGACCCCTACTAATTGTCAAGCCAGAGAGGAAAACATCGAGATCGGGCGTACCATTGTTATCGTCAATATTCAAAACACGGCTCTTGTCGCCGCCATCCAGGGTGATATCTCCGCTGCCATTGCCATCAATATCACCTTCGATGGTTACAGCCTTAGCAATCTCGATCTCACTACCATTTAGGGCAATAGTTTGACCGCTCAAATTACTGGCAAAGGTAATCGTTCCACCATCGGCGATCGCGCCTAGGGCATCTCGAAGACTAATATCCCCATCGATGATACTGCCGTCTGTTTCATCAGTTAGGGTATCGACCTTTAGCTCGTTGAGAGGCGGATTTACAAACTCCAAGGCTCCTATATCTGCCCGTCCATTTTCAATCCGTTTAAAACCCGTACCTCGTTGATCGGTGGTTAAGCCATTGTCATCACCTGTATTTATGGCAGGAGAGCCAGGTTGCAGAGCAATAGTTTGAGTTGGTCCTCCATTATCTTTCAGACCAGCAGGGTCTAGCAAGGGGTCTTGACCCACAATATTGCCATCTGTGCCATCGGTAATCTTGCCATTCCCTACTTCGAGCAAACTATTGGTGACTGTAATGGTTCCAGTATCATTAATATCGGCTAAAGTACCACCAATGTTATCTCCAACTAGAGTACTATTTAAGTTTAGGGTGCCTTTAGCAGCATTATTAATCCCCCCTCCATCTAGCAACGAGCTATTACCACTGATAGTGCTATTGCTTACGTTCACGCTGCCTGAAGCGTTGTATATTCCACCAGCAAAAAATCCCCCAGTGTTGCCACTAATGGTACTGTTGCTTACGTTCACATTGCCTAAGGCATTGTCAATTCCCCCGCCGTTAGATCTTGCTTGGTTGTCACTAATGGTGCTGTTGCTCACGTTCAGGGTGCCTGAATTGTTCTGGATACCTGCTCCATCTTGTGCTACGTTTCCGCTGACCGTGCTGCCCGTCAAAGTAACTGTTCCATCCTGGTTACTCAGTCCTCCGCCATTGACGGCTCCGTTTCCGATGACCGTGCTACCCGTGAGGGTGAGATTCTCATGGTTGAGAATCCCGCCACCATTCTCATTACTTACGCTGCCTCCACCAATTGTCAAACCAGAGAGGAAAACATCGAGATCGAGCGTACCATTGTTATCGTCAATATTCAAAACACGGCTATTGCGTTCCCCATTCAGGGTGATATCTCCGCTGCCATTGCCATCAATATCACCTTCGATGGTTACAGCCTTAGCAATCTCGATCTCACTGCCATTGAGAACAATAGTTTGACCGCTCAAATTACTGGCAAAGGTAATCGTTCCACCATCGGCGATCGCGCCTAGGGCATCTCGAAGACTAATATCCCCATCGGTGATACTGCCGTCTGCTTCATCAGTTAGGATATCGACAGTTAATTGATTAAGTTTTGTTGTTGGTATTTGCATAGGTATTGTTGGTATTGTTGGTGTTTTTGGTATTGTCCATCAGGAATGGTTAAAGTAAGTAGCTCCTTGTTCGTCGGGGAGCTTGTCGTACCAGGGGGAGTCAAAGTATAGTCTGCGGAAATCTCGGCTAGACCACGGAGTTCGATAGTTACGTCGAGGTCTCCTGTCGTGTCTGCGCCTCGCGAGATCGTAAAGCTCCCTGGAGTACTCCCTTTTTCTGTGGCATTATCATCGGTAACACTAAGGCTAATCGTAGAAATCACGGGGGGAGCAGGATCTGCCTTGTTAGGAATATTATTTTTTTCATTCATATTATTGGTGTTTATATGCTCAAGCATCTTAATTAATCAACAGAATATATAAATAATTAATCACGGAGGAACGGCTTCGATTGGTAAGCTATTAAATGGCAAATCCCTTCGTGATAGACTGCTCGACGGATGAGAGGTCGAACAGAGTGTTTGTCTCAATCCATTCATCTCTAGTAAATTTTCTATATGGTGAATAACTTGTTCAGCCTTTAGATGATTCATGCAAGAATGTTCGCTCAGCAAACAAGAATGATTGCGAAAGCGGTTTTCTTGGCATAGGGTACAGGTATAATTTGAGTGGGCGATTTTCACTTGGGCTTGTCGAGGTGCCCAGAGCCTACAAGGGCTGGCTCCATTACCCTCTTGGTCGTTGCCAAAGATTGCGACAACAGGGCAACCTACGGCAGCAGCAATATGCATAGGTCCTGTATCGACAGAGATAAAGACTTTTGCCTGACGGCAAGTCCCTGCGAGTTCGGTAAGAGAAGTTTGTCCCCTAAGATCTATCAATGAAGTATTGGTTAACAACTCTGTTTCAGCATCGTTAGCGCAGTAATGCAATTGCTGAAGACTAGGACTGCTGCCCACTAAACCAACTGTAAAGGCTTGTGACTGGCACCACTCGATCACCTGTTGCCAGTATTTCACTGACCACATTTTGGCTGGACGAGAAGCTGTCACATGAATTAGCACATCGGGGACGCTAAACTGGGGGGGCTGGCTGGGAACCTCTAACTTGAAGAAATCGGTATCTACATAAGCAATACGACAAAAAATCTCGCTGATGTAATTGCTGCTAATCAAGCTGCTGTGACGTTGCAAAAACCCTGGACTATCCCAATCTGAATCGAGCAGCATTTTTTGCACTGGATCGTCGCTAGCATCTAGTTTCGAGCGAAAATCAAGCGATAGGGCACCGCCAGCCACGTAGGTAGGGCGTAAGGCGGTTACCATAACCAAATTAATTTCACTAAACTCATCACAATTAATCACCAAGTCATAGTTCCCTGCTTGCTGACGCCGCAGAAGAATGGCATTAGCTAAGGACTCCAAAAAGTTAAAATGTTGGGAATAAAGAGAGAATCGCCAGTCAATGTAGGGAGAGTGAATTTCAAAATCGCGAGTGATTTCGCTGCCAAAAAAATCTAGGACACAATCGGGATATTTCTCTTTTAGTCCCCTGAGGAGAGGAGTCGTAATCACAAAGTTTCCTACTTTGGTAGAGGAAAAAACGGCCAAGTGAGGTTTAGTAGGTAATGGTTGATCGCGAAAGAGTTTCATCATTAAATCTCTACCTCCAAAACTTGAAGTAAACGAGAAATCTGTTTTTGCCAGCTCCAATCTGCCATAAAGGCAGCTGCCGCTTGACCTCGATCTTTAGCCTTAGTAGCGTCAGTGTAGATAAGTTCTAGCTTTTCGACGATTTCTTCAACCTCAGATTCACCCCATCCCTCAACACCCTTAAAGGTGGGGATAGATTTGACTGGTCGTTGAGTTCTTAAGGGATAACAATGTTGTTCTTCAATCAGGTCTAGATGCCCAGTATTGGCTGAGAGAATAGTGGGAATCCCACAAGCCAAACATTCCATTGCTGCTAGATTAGTGCCACCTTCACAGCGATTGGGAAAAACAGCGGCATCAACTTCTCTCAAAATACTTCCCATTTGGTGATTGGGAATAGCTCCAAGGGCACAGAGGGCATTGGTTGGGATGCCATTGGCAGCTAGCCATTGAGGAATCAATAGTTGTTGCTGGTCAGAGAGTTGGGGCAACCCTACTACATAACCAGTTTGCTCTAGACCTGCCATATACTGAGGCCAGGCATTGTGCCAAGCAGTCACCAATAGTGCTTCTGGATGACGCTGATGAAACTGTTTAAAGGCTGCGATCGCAATATCTTGACCCTTGCGGTATTCCAATTTACCACCTGAAAAAATCACAAATCTTCCTGCCCAAAGGTCGGACTTTGACCCAGGATAAAAAAGAGTAGGGTCAATTCCCTGAAAAACTTGCCGTACCTGCTTAATGCCCTGACTTTTGAGTAAGTCTGTATTCCAACTAGAGCCGCTGACAATTAAATCGTAAGCGTTTGCCTGGTCTTGTTGCTGGGGTGAGATTTGAGTATCTTCTCTAAAAACAACCCCTACCCTGAGCTGACTATTGAATTCATCTGGCATCGTTAAACCTAAGAATTGAGAGTCAAGGGCATGGAGGGTAAATCCACCCAACGGAACTTTAGGATGGCGGTTACTTGCTGCTGAAACAGACTTTTGCTCTTGCCAAAGTGAAGCTAATTGAATTTGTTGAACGGGATTTAAATCATTTAGAGAAAGTTGTGAGGGAACAAGTAATTGGGGTTCGTAACCTTGGGTTTGCAGGAGTTGTAGGGTCAAATTCAGACCATATACGCCCCAGCCACTGGTAATGCTTACTGGCCAACCAATACCAATTTTCTGGGGACTTGAGGAGGAACTGCTCGAAGCTTCGGAGAGATCTTTTTGCTGAGTAATACCTGGTAGGAGTGGAGAAATATCTGACAGAGGAGGCGGTGGCACAAACTCTGTTAACGCAGCGATCGCCTGATCAAACACTCTAGACCAGTCACCAGGTCGCTGCTGGCGGAACAAGCGCATGGTTGGATACCAAGGGTTATCGTCGCGATCGCTTAGCCAGCGCCAATCGGGGACAAAGCTCAACATTACCCAGACGGGTTTGCCCAGAGCACCAGCCAGATGAACCACTCCAGTATCGACAGCAATTACAAGATCTAAATGTTCCATCGCTGCTGCGGTATCGCCCCAGTTGTGGATGTGTGGGTTGAGATCCTGGAGATTAATATCTGACGGCAAGTCGGAGAGTTCGGCAACCCTTGCGCCCTTTTGCAAGCTAAAAAATTGGACACCAGGGACTCGCAATAGGGTCAGAAAATCCAGCAACCGACAGGAGCGATTGCGATCATTGCCTTGGGTCGGACTGCCACCCCAAGCGATACCTACTTTTAGCTGGTCGGGCAGGGCACTGACCAGACCAGCCCATTTGTCTACTTTCCCAGACTGTTTAACAGGCGATCGTACATAGGGCACCTGAGTGGGAATTGTTTCTAAGGTGGTACCCAATACATGAGGTAAGCTCATGAGCGCAATATACGTATCAAAATCCCGGAGGGAAATGTCCCCTGGACCAAAGATTTTGTCAATGCCTGGAACAGTTGCTAGCAAAGGACGCAATACATCGGTACAGACAAGTAACACCCGCTCGGCTTGGGCTGCTACCAAGGGAATATAGCGGACAAACTGAATCGCATCCCCAGCACCTTGCTCGGTGTGAATCAAAATAGTTTTACCCGTTAGGTTGCTGCCATCCCATTTAGGCTTAGGGCAGTCTATCGCTACAAATTGATCGGTTTGCCAGCGCCACTCAAACTCGGCAAAGCCCTTTAAAAAATAACCATTGCTGAGCAGAATCATGCCCAGATTCATATGAGCCTTGGCGAAATCGGGTTGTAGAGCGATCGCCTTTTGGTAATAAGCAACAGTTTCTTCTAGTTTATTTTGCTTACTCAAAGCCATACCTATACTGTTATAGGCTTGAACGTGCTGAGGGTTCACCTCAATCACTTGCTGGAGATGATAAACCCCTGCAAGCCACTGCTCCAAATCGATATGGGTAACTCCCAGGTTATAGCGTGCTTCGATCGCATTGGGCTGAAGAGTTAGGCAACGATAGTAATGGCGGGCAGCAGCCACCCAGTCACCGTGATTGTGAGCCTCATTCCCTAAGCGAAACCAATGGTTAGGATCACCTGCCTGAGGCAACTGCTGCGTTAAAAATTCTTGTCGTCGAGGGATTTGAGCCTCTACCAGGGCTAAAACAACGGGAGAGATTTCTGACTCTTGTTGCAGTTTTTCTCTAGTAAAGTTATGAGTATTGCCTGAAAATTGTTTGGTTTCGACGGTGGATAGTTCCACCTCAACTACGCCAAAGAAATGATTAAGCAAAGCATGGTAAACGCGATCGCCTAACATATCATCCGAAAGAGAGTTCGCATCTAAATCTGCAAACCCCCCGATAAAGTGGTGGGCTGCTCTGCGAATGCCTATATTAAGTAAGCTACTCTGCTGTAGTTCAGATTGCCAGTCAGCATGAACAGAATCTGAAAATTGTAGTCCCGTTTTCACCGCAGCAGGGAAGAAGTTAGCAAGTTGGCATCGGGGTTGATGGTCTTCTGACAGCGGCTGATTTAAAGCCGTCAGCACAGTAAAAATATGTTTTTCTTGATAAATACTCCCAGGATCGCAGTAACAGATGACCTGAGCCTGGGACAAACTAACACCTGTATTCCGAGCGGCAGCCAACCCCTTGCAGTGATCGTGCTGAACTAGGCTGTAATGAGGTCGGTCAGCGCATAGGCTATTTACCCATTCCCAAGTGTTGTCAGTAGACCCATCATCAACAATTATCACTTCAAAAGTTAGCTTTTCGGATTGGGGATAGTGGGCTTGGCAGTAAGTCCAACTCGCATCAATGCTGTTGAAGGTTTTTTGTAAGTCGTATTCGTCCTGTTCCTGGAGAGTTTGGTCTTGCAGATTAAAGACCGGCATCACCACCACTACCGAAGTTACGCTAGCAGGAGCGGTAGGGGAGCGATCGCCCCAAAATATAGGCTGTTCATTCAGGGGGGTAAAAGCCACCTCTGCCAGAGCATCATCTGGCAACACATAAGAGGCATTGAGATGGTCAGTATCGCTATCAATAATCTCTGGAAATTTTATGCCATCAAGCACTTGAACTGCGAAGATTTCTTGAACTGCCTCTTCAAATTTGAGATAAGCCACAGTTTGCCCAGACTCTATGTTGACTACCCAAACCCCGCAGATGCGCTGTTCCATCTCCTCAACAATCGGCATATGGCTAAACATCGAGGTTTCTCGAACTTGAGAAAGACCAATAAAAGCCAGCGGACCATAGAAGTCTAGCCCACGAGTGAATCCTGGTAGCTCAACCACCCGTTCCCATTGCCCTGTTTTAGGGTCTACGGTAGCCAAACCGCCATATCCAGATTCCAACACCCAAAGGCGATCGCGATACCAACGGGGAGAATGGGGCATCGATAGCCCTTGAGCCACAATCTCATGGCTTTCAAAATCAATGATCAGCCCCCCATTGGCTTTATTACGACGCCAGCCTCCAGGAAAATCGCTGATACCCAGAGCGGTGACATACTTAGGTTGACCGTCAACCATTCCTAGCCCATTTAGATGACAGCGATCTTCAGGGGCATAAGCACTAACAAACTTAGGTCGCCAGCGCGGCACAAAGCTGTGGTCTCTATCGAGGTTACATAGACAACTAAAGCGAGTGTTGACAAACCATAACCCTTGATCTCCCCAAGCCATCTCGTGAATATCAATATCTCCCGTGAAATGAATATTTTGTGGCAAATAGCAAGCATCGTGCTTATCAGGCGGATGAAGTTTTGCGGCTGTTGCTGGTACATTTTTAAGTTCCCAGATCTGACTACCTGAACCAATAGCTAAACGAGACCCATCTGCCGCTAGACCCATCGGCTTATTGAACAGTCGAAAGTGGGTATTCAGGCTGCCCTCATTCGCGCGCACTACAATTAGCTTTCCAGCCTGATAAGTGGAAACTAACAACGAAATTCCCAGCTGATTTAACAAGTCTGGCAAGCTTTCGGTATGCAGACTACGATAAGATTGATCTCGCTCTTGAACAATTGATTTGGTTAGCGGTGTAGCTAGAATCACAGTTATGTTTAGAGGCTTAAAAGTAAATTTCTAAGTTAATAAAGTTCGATTTCAGAATTTAAAGTCAGAATGAACTTGACTAAAGAAAAATAATGATAATTTCATAAAATTTTACTGAAGAATAACAGGGATAAATCCAAATAAAAATCTTAATAATAAGGTTTATTGTGCATGTTATAAATAAATCATATTGAGAATTCAAGAAGTATTCCAAGATTATATATTGATGTTATTAAAAAAACATCAATATATTTACCTGGCTGCCAAATTTAAGATGTAATTATCTCCGAGTTATTACTTATTGAGCGAAGATAAAATTGGCGATATAGATTTTATTTCTTTATAGCTATTAGTCATTTTTCTAATATTCTTCAGAACCAAAAGGCAATACCTGTTAGCTTTTCAATAAAAATATACAAGTACGATAAATGTTCTATTAAAATATTTTAAAAATTACTAATAACATTTAAATTGAACACAAAATCCTTGAGTTAATTAGTTGGACTCTTTTCAATTACAACAGTCCAAAAAGTAATTTATACGCACCTAAAAAGTTTTCTTATTACAGACGAAATACACTTATAATAAGTTTTTAAAATACTAACAAAAGAACATAATAATCCAAGTAATGTTGATATTTATATTAGAAAATTATGGTAAGTCTATTCAGAGACAACAGAATCGTGAGGATATTCTTGCAAAAGAATAGCTTAATAGGGAGAGTAACTTTTTTATGACGCTCGCTTCCTCAAATCAATATCTTGATGCTTTACTATTGAGCTAGTTGTAGATTTTGATCTAACTACACCATCAATTGCGGAGAGAAGTATCCAGCCAATAGTATTCACTCTCAGATCGAAAATAGTAACATCTGATAAATTGAAAAGAGTGCAACAGCCAAAAGCAACTAAATAGCTAAAAAAGATCAGTCCTGAACTATTAAAAGGCTTCTTGATCAGTAAAAGCATTCCCTGAATCATGATCTTGCCAACGATTCCCAGAAGTAACAGTGTGGCAATAATTCCTGTTTCGGCACTCAACATCAAAATAAGACTGTGAGGATGTCCCAACCATAAATTCATTTTGGCTTTGTAAAGAGGTGTAAAATTCCTTAAACCCCAACCAAACAAGGGACGCTCTTTGATTAAATCCCAGCAGAATTGCCATTGAGTAAGACGAAGAGTTTCCACTGGGCGATCGGGATACATTTGATCTGAAAGTCTTGCCCAAAAAAAAGCAGGAATAACTTTTCTTAATTGTTCTCCTCCTAAATGAGGGGCAAATGATGCCCAGAGAATTGTACTAGCTAAACCAGCAACTCCCCCAACTAGCCATCCCCAACCCATATATAGGGCATAAGCTAGAAAACTAATCAGAGCCAGTCCCCAAGCGTTACGAGAACTAGTAAGTATTAGACCACTAATATCTGACAGTAAAATCAGTGACAGTAGCAGTAAAGTCCAGGTCTGTGTTGAAGACCGTTGATTTCGCCAAGTTCGCCAGGTATCTAACCATAAACCTAAAGCTAAAGTAAAGGCGATCGCCAAATAAATAGCCAGAAAATTAGTATAGTTAAATACTGAGGACATTCTTCCTTCAGGTATTCCTTGAGGTTCAAGCTGCCAACCCAAAATAGACTCTAGTAATGGAGGAGTATCCCAAGCAGCAAATATTTGACCGAAACCAAGCATTACAACAGGCAAAGAAGGAAGTATTAAACACCAAGAGAGCTGTCTCAGTTGTCGAGGGTGTTGGATCAGGATCTTTAAAGCAATAAAAAGCAGGAAAAAAGGTAAGAAATTAGCTAAACCCAACCAAGCCTCTTGGGGATATTCGGCTAAAGCTGAACTAATCAAGAATAATACAGCAACAATTGCTAAACACCAGTTGAAATGGTTTTTAATTATTTGCTCAAAGCGACATTGCCAGACTCTAATTAAAACCACAAATAATCCTATTGCACCCATCGCGGGAAAGAGAGGCAAAATCAGCACGCTAACTAAAAAACATGACCATGCCCAAAGTAAATTTTGTCGGTGTTGATATTGGTGTTGATTACTGATAAAAACTTTCCTCGGATATTAAATCTAAATCTCAACAAGTCGATCTAGACTAAATTTAACCACAAAAAAAGTAGAGAACTATAAGCAAAATACTTCTCTACTCAACAATTCAGATTTAAAATCTCTTAAAACTTCTTATACCAAATTGAATAGCTTTGACTACACATTGATCGTAAGGGCGCATTGCCATGCGCCCCTACACAAACGATCTGTTGTCTTTTAAATTTAAAACGGTATTAATTCTTACTTTCGCACAAGCGTTATCTATGAAAGCTATAAGCTCTAAGCCTTAAGCTCTAAAGTTTACTTAAGTAAATGGTTTATCTTTTAAGCTTTTAGCCTTTAGCTCTAAAGCCGAGAAGATTAGTTTTCGTGCTTACTAAGAGCTAAGGGTTTAAGACCCACGCTAAAAATCTTGGATTTTAGCGGTACATTATTCAGTGATGGGTTACAATCCCAAGTGCCTGTCATCTGGGGAAACCCCAGATGTTTATAAGGCACGCCCACTGAATATCAATAACGATGCCAACAGATAAACCAAGCTAAAAGCTAAGAGCTAACGGCTAATAGCTATTGAAAGCTTATAGCTAAAGCGAAGCCTTTTACTACAAAGATTACGGTAGATCTTGTAACCCATTATCGGGAGTATTGGAAACTTGTCTTTGTAAATCAACATAAGACTGGTTATATTGAATAATCGAAGATAGTAAACTGCCACGAGCAGTGGTTAATTGAGTTTGGGCATCAATTACATCAGTTTGGGTTCCTACTCCAGCCTGAAAACGTAATCTTGCCAACCGTAAACTTTCCTCTGCTAGCTCAACTTCCTTAGTTGCTGTGCTAATATTCCTTTTGTTAGCTTGTAAGCCAAAAAAAGCTTGCTCGACTGCAAAACGAATCTGGTTACGCTGATCGGCAAATTGAGTTTCTGCACTTTCAATATCCTTCTCTGCCTGTTCCGCACTGGCACGAGCTGCACCACCATCAAACAGTCTCCATTGTAAGTTTACACCTACACTGTACTGATCGTTAATATCAAAATCATCCTGAAAATCATCATTTAGGTCATAACTAGCAGTAGCATTTACTCTTGGTCTAATCTGTGACAAGGCAATTGTGCGCTGTTCGTTGCCAATTTCTCTTTGTAGCAACAATTGTTCTAGTTCAGCCCGATTTTTAAATGCTTGTACAATAGTTTCTGGTAAAGGCATTTCCCACGTACCAGCTTCTTCAACCGCATCCGCTGTAGCAAGTTCGGCATTATGAGAAACACTTAAAGTTTCTGCTAGTTGTCTTCTAGCGATGTTCTGATTCGCCTCCGCAGTACTGAGTCTTTGTCTTGCTTGGGCTAATTCTACTTCAGCTCTTAAAACATCAAATCTGGTTCCCAAACCCGCTTGTTCTAATAATTGCGCATCCTTGAGGGTTTGTAATGCATCTTCTACTGCTGCTTCCTCAATTTTGACCTGAGCATCACTATCCTGCAAATCGTAATAATCACTGGCAGTCTCAAAGCGAGTCTGTTCGACAATTGTTTCTAAATCCAATTCAGTCGAGCGAAGCTGTTTTTCGGCTGTGCGAATTGAAGCACCTCTGTTACCACCATCGTAAATATTATAGTCTAGGGTTACACCGGTAGTAAAAGTAAAGCTGTCAGAGTTGGAATTTGTAAATTGATCTTCCGCTGCCGACCTCGCTTCTTCTTCTGATAAGCCTGGGGTAGCTTCTAGCAAATCTTCTTCCCTCTCATCGATATTTTGCTCAATTATGCTATCGAGAAAAGCATCGTTACTATAGCTAAGTCCACTATTGAAATCGAGAGTTGGAAAAAGTGCTGCTCTGGCAACTCTTAATCCAGCTTCTGCACGCTCGACTTGCGTTCTTGCGTCTTCTATGTCTTTATTATTTTTCAGTGATAACTCAATCGCCTGTTCTAAGCTAATCAGTTTTTGATTGTCAACCTGAACCTCATCTCCCTGAGTTGGAAACGATAGAGGATTACCACTAGGGTTAAGTGTTTCTGGATTGGTAATCGGCTGTTGAGCTGGTTTAATAATATCTTCTGTAGGGTCTCCTGACTGAGCAACTTGCACAGATGAAAGACTATCTTGAGAAAAATCAGATGATTGGCGATACTGCTTTTCATCTCTGATTGTTAAAGGTAATTTTGCTGCAGATGCAGATATAGATGCAGCAGATATAAATTTTGAGGTTTTGTTTTTTTCTAGTTTTAAATTATTTATTATGTCTGATTTATCTGAGGTTTGATTAGCATTGGTACTAGAATAAGCTAAATTTTGCGCTAACGCTAAAGTAGCATTGCTAAGTAATACAGCTGTACTTATACTGACAGCTTTAACAAATTGATTCTTCTTACCCACTCCTCACTCCTTTTCTGTTTAGGCTATTTTCGGATTATTGAGTTATACAGACTAATTGTATACTCGCCATTGTGGCTCTAACATCAGTTTTGTCAACTCTCATTACAGCTAAATTGCTAATGTGCGAAGAGAGTATGGCGAAACCGTTTAATTTAGAACTTCTGAAGGGAATCCTCCGCTTCTATCCTAGAAGATTGGCTTGCTTGCTCTTAAATCAAATTTCCAGGCGCAGTTGCAGATATTGGCTTTGAGTATTGTTAGTGACAGGCTGATGAGAATTAAGAGCTTTATTTTCTGACCAAAATAAAGAATTACCAGGTAATTGACGATCAATATTTAACCAATGAGCAAATACTTGTTCTCGTAAATCTTCTGGGGGCAAAATTTTATATACTCTAACTCTCTTCTTATTTTGGCTTTCGTAACGGATACACTTAATTTTGCAGCCAATTTTATCTAACAAACGACTTACTATAGTGATCGGACTAAAGTTTTTGGCAATTCCAATCCCTAAAATAGTTTTAATTTCTCGACGATTATTATGAGCGATCGCTGCTAATGACTGTAAATCTAGATCGGTATTGCGCAAATGCCTAGCTGTATTTTGTAATAATATCGGAATCCCCATAATTTCTAAAGTACCGACTAAAGCTCCTAGCTGAGAACTATTAAAATCAGGCAAAAATAAACTGCCATCTCCCTGTTCAATTAGTTTGCGGGCTACTTTGGCATCTCGATCTGCTAGATAAGGACGACCAATAGTCAGAAAATAATGTAAGCGAATTTTTTGATACCAACCATCATCATCGAGAGCAACTAATTCAGGTGTAATTGGCAGATGATAGCGTTGTTGCAGTTCATATCTACGAAGTTTACGACGATCGCTGAGGGATTTGATCAGCCGTTTTTTGAGATTTTGGTACTGTTTCTGATCGAGACTTTCTGAATTAGCGATCGCCTTACATTCGGCTAAATAATTTTGACTACTAATTTCACTAATTACAGCCAATAAACAACTATCAGTCTTTAGCTCTGTTCTAAGTCCTGGCTGAATTTCTGGTTGTTTGAATTTGACTTTAGCTGCATCAAGGATCTGATGACCTTCGGCTTTTAATCCCGCCAAAATAGACTGACGATAATCAATTGCTCCAGCATTAAAACGCACCGCCATCTTAGCCCAACATAATAAAGATTCTGCTTGAAAACCTGTATCTAAATCATCTAAATAAGCAAAATCTGACTGCTGCAAAAGACGAATATTTAGCTGGGTGAAACGCTGATTAGAACTAAGTAAGGCGGGAATAGAAGTGGAGCCATTACCAATTTTATTAAAGCTATAGTTAGCACACCAAAGATGTCGAGGAACATTATCTCTAAGACGAGCCAATGTTTGCCTAACAGCGTTTTCTCCTTGAATCCCCTGAGCGATCGCCCAGACAGAAGTAAAATGATCTTTGAGTTCTATGGATATTCCCGTCTCAATGGAAGGGCTTGCCAATACTAGATCATACTGGAGTAGAATCTGTTCTAAGTTCGTGATACAACGATAGGCAGGATGATGGGGATCAGTTAAAGATTCTGAATCAATACGCAGAATGCGTTTTTGGGGAAATTTCTGCTGTAGATAAGTCTCTAGAGTTTGGGTACTCCACTTGCTAGTCAGTTTTTGGGCTGAAAGACAAACAAAGGGTTTTCCTCCTTGTTGAATGTGAGTTTCGAGATTTTTTACCAGCTTTTTTGGGGTTTTACCAGAATAATTATAAACCTGCCAACACAACTGGCGATCGCTTTGCCAGACATTCTTGATAATATAAGGCTCCAGATTAATCCCCGACAAAGAAATCAAGTAATCTAGAGCAATATCACTTAAGTCAGCATCGGCTACGAACACTTGCCCCTGTTGCCCAATGACATTCTGCATCAGATTTTTAAATGACTTGAGAATCTCAACCCGACGTTCTTTGCAGGTACTAGAATTGAGACTATGCCACAGTACTTGTTCTACTTCGTCGATAATGACTAAACTATTGGACCATTCCGCAGGATTAAACTTTGCTTGGGAAGAACTGTGGAGGGAATCAATACAGAGACCATAACCCAAATTGGCAGTATGGGGTTGCTGGTTTAATTCTGTAACGTAGTTGAGTCCAAATCTTTGACATAATTCTTTTACTAGCTGTACTCGATGACCAATCACCAAAACTTTTTGTCTACGGGCGATCGCTTGAGCAACTATTTTAGAGAGAGATTCAGTTTTACCTGAACCTTTGGGGGACTTGATACCGATTAACTTGGTTGCTGGGGGGATATCTAACTCTGGTAAATAACGACTATTTACTTCTATCTGAGTCGGATAAGTTAAATTAGTCCAAGATTTAGCTTTCCAAGTTTCTAAACCCAGTGCACGCTCATAAGCCTGAAAAAAAGATTCCTGACCCTGATTGGCAATCAAGTCATCTACCCCTTTACCGAGTCGACTATTCCAAGTCACTACTCTGACCTGGCACCCCGCTTTTTGTAACAGATAACCTGTTTTTTTGATAGCAGCATTAACTGCTTTAATAGTTTTGGGTTTGGAGTCTTGATCAAAAACTATGTATATATCGCGTTTAGGACTAGCTAGTTTGGCTAACTGAGGAATTAAGTGAGACTTGCCGATCCGTTTGCCGTTATCATCTTTGGGAGTACGATAACCGTTATTAATACCAGGCAGAGCGACCGCTCCATAACCAGCAGATAATAATGCACCTGCCTTTTTCGCACCTTCGGTAATACAAAGAGGAACTTCAGCATGATTGCTCATCCATTCCCAAAAGCCCAAGTCAGCCCGATGTGGCTTAATATCTGCTTCGGTTAGGCTAACTCCGGCTCTATCAGCAATTTTTTGCCAAAGATGACGAGGCACTTTTAGAGCAAATAAACCTGTCGATGTCTTAGGGGGATGCTCATACTTGATTAATTTGTGGCAATTATCTTGACTACGGGGATATTCGGGTTTAAAACAGCCCCAGATATCTTCTTCTCCACTGAGAACATCTATTCCAGAACACCACCAACCACCAGCATCCGTATGGGCATAACGTTGAAGAAATCTTTCACTAATTCTGCCATCATTTCTTCTCGGTATAGAATTTGAATATAGTAAATATTCGGCGGGGGAAGTTCCTTGGAGGGAAACCACATTTAAGTGGGTTAACTTTTCATCAACACCGCTTGCTTTCCATTCCAATAGATAATCCATCTCTTCTAATTCTTTGCTCCAGGAGGATTTGTATCATAACACTATATATAGCGTATGCAAGTAAAATATTATGCAAAGCCACACTATATATTTGACTCCTCACCGCCCTAAAGAGTCGGTGATTCTGGTTTTTAGTTTTTAGTTTTGTCTTACGAAGTTTGCTCAAGCGGGGGAACCCCGCCACCGCAACTTCGCGCTAGTTTTTAGTTCAAATTGACTACTAATTACTAATTACTAATTACTAAAAGAAGTCTTCCTAGAAGAAAGAGGCTTTAAACCCAGAACGATGGTAAAGAGTGAGATTGTATATATTTGTTAAGTCAGAATTTAGAGGTAGTCGTTTACAATTTATTGAGTAAAAATTTTGATGACAGACACAGATTTTCGGTAATCAAAGATAAATGTTTATTTAACTAAAACTGTGAAACCTTATCATCAAATTAAAATCGAAGAGTGCGGTGAGCCTCTGATTGCCATCCCTTTAGACAATTTTTCCGTCGAGTTACCACATCCTTACGTGAGGCTAGGAGCAGAATACGGTGAGAAATCACCATACTGCTTACGTCAAGGAGTTATCAAGACCTTACTGGAAGCACAATTTTTACTAGAAAAACGACACCCAAACTGGAAAATCAAAATCTATGATGCCTATCGTCCTGTTGGGGTACAACAGTTTATGGTTAATTACACATTTGACTCTTTAGTCAAAAACCTGAACATCAAGGAGCGACAGTTATCGGCTCAACAACGTCAAGATTTATGGGGACAGGTTTATCAGCTTTGGGCGGCACCTAGTCTCGACAAAAATATGCCTCCTCCTCATAGTACAGGAGCAGCAGTAGATGTCACAATTGTTGATGAACAGGGTAAAACCTTGGATATGGGGGGAGACATTGATGAGCTTTCTGAGCGATCGCAACCGGACTATTATTTGAGCGATCCCGATGAATCGAGACAACAATATCATTTTCATCGTCAACTACTCAATCGAGTTATGACTAATGCTGGTTTTTGTAGACATCCTGGCGAGTGGTGGCATTTTTCTGTTGGTGATCAAATGTGGGCTTGGCTTTATAATTTAAAAAACTCTTCTCATACAGCGATCGCTCGCTATGGTAGAGTTTGATTTATCACTATAAATAGCCTCTAAAATTAGTTGTTACTCATCATTAATCACTTAATACTTTGCAATTTGATTGAGAATATTTTTGTGAATTTATTTGATTAAGCATTAACTTTATCTGTCTGTTTGGAGTAGATCCAGAGTGCATGAATAATCCCTGGAACAATGCCCAAGAACGTTAAGATAACGTTGATTATGAAAGCTGAACCAAAACCAACAGTTAGAAAAACTCCTAATGGAGGCAGCAAAATACTGGCAATAAGTTGTAGAAGCTTCATAGTATTTTAGTCAGAATTTATACGGCTTGTATTCAAATATTTAGAATTACAAATATTGTAGAATTAGTCTTCAATTATCCGATATAAAGTTAATAGTTATTATTAATTTATCACCAAGAAAATATTAAAAAAATCTATCTTTGTAACATGAATAGCAAAACAGAAGCTAAAAAATATTGCTCAAATCCGAAAATTGGCTAACCTAAATTAAACGATAATTACAGCAGAGAATTAGGAGAAAATAACAATGCTAGGAACACTTTTAACCTTATTAGCCACTGCTTTGAGTCTTTTGGTAGTTGATATTATTTTTTCTGGAGTCGATTTAGCCAACTTTCCGGCTGCAATGCTCGCAGCGTTAGTTATTGGTATTGTCAACAGTGGCGTTAGACCTATCTTATCGATATTATCTTTACCGCTTAATATTTTAACTTTGGGTGGGTTTACCTTGGTTATCAATGGTTTATGTTTTTGGCTAGCTTCTTTATTCGTTCCAGGATTTCATGTCACTGGTTTAATTGCTTTTTTAGTAGCTCCTGTAGTTCTGTCAATAGCAAACACCTTGATTGGTAACTACTTTGCCGAAAAATTTCCTGATTTAACTGATAACTAAGTAACTGAATCTTAGTTAAATTTTAAGCTGAACTTGATTAACTTATTGTATGATAACCGTTATCATAGATTAATTAAGGGCGCGTGGCTCAGGGGATAGAGCAACAGATTCCGGTTCTGTAGGTCGCAGGTTCAAATCCTGCCGCGCTCGTTAGATAGAAGTAATATAGGGCAGATGTTTCGGAGTTTCTAAGCTACTGAGACATCTGCCCTTTTTAGTAGTTGTTACAAGTTTGTACCAACTTTTTTATACCTGATTCACGAATTTCGCTAATGTCAGTATTTAATTTGAAATTAGTATTCATTTAAAACAGTAGGGCTGTCTTACAAGAATGCGATCGCTAACAAATTAAATTCAGAATTTTACTCTATTTACTAAAGCCCTTCTGACTTCGGTGAACTTCTAAATTGGGGTTTTGATAAACTAATATCAGTCCTAATACAAATATTTAGTGACTTCTCCCGACGTTCGCCTATCGGCAGAACGCGGGCTTCTGAAAACCTCGTAAGATAGTCAGAACTTCCTTTAAGGTACTATTAGTTACAGAGTTGATTGTAACCCGATTCCCCTTACGGCGTTTTATAGTGGGGAACAAGCCCAGCCCCACTCTCTTGATATTGATACCAGCGTTAATGTCGCGGTCAATCAAAAGCTTGAATTCTTCATCCCAATACTCTCGAATGCTGCTATCAGTAAAGACAAATTCATCTTTATAACTGAGTAGCTGTGAGGTATAGGCAGGATTCACTTCTTGAACCAAAGCACCAGCTTTTTCGGCTTTGTACTTTAGTATGTTGAAAAATTGAGCAAAAGCAGCATCAGTCCAACTTAATGCCAATCCGCTTTTAGCTGACTGACCATTAGGTACATAATGCCCATTGCCATCTGATTTAGGTTGATTACGTTTCATCAACCCTTTTAGGTTTAACTTCTCATGGAAAAAAACTTTTTTGCCAGTAGCAAGTAGTGCATTAGCCGTATTGTATGCATGGTCTTTTCTGGCTCTAGCTATTGAGGAGTGTAGCTTTGCTTCTTTTTTGGCTAGTTTACGTCTGGCTTTACTACCTTTTTTAAAGAGCATTTTTGCGCCTTGAAACTTTAGCTAATTTAGATTTAGATATACGTAGTGATTTTAAACTTGGTAGCTTAACACCCTCAGATGTAGCCAAATAATCCGACTTATGAAGTACCGCATCCATACCCAGGGTATTATCCCAAGTTGGAATAATATCTGGTTCGTAATCTGGAATACTGTTGTCTAATAATCTTAAATTTATATACCAGCCATCAGCTTTTTTGATTACTTGAACTGACTTTAATTTCGCTCCATTAGGTATTGGTCTGTGATGGCGAATATTAACTACACCAATTTTAGGCAAGACAATATATAGCCATTTACCGCCAACAGAACAAGAGTGAAGTTTTGCACCCTCAAACACCATAGACTTGAAACGAGCTGTATTTTTAAACCGAGGTCTACCACTACGTTTCTTGTTTTTGTCTCCAGATATATAACGAGCAAAAGCCTTTTTAACTCTGTCACATACTTCTTGTAAAGTTTGTGATGGTACAGAGGAAAAATCAAGTAATTCACCACTCCAGCCAATAACAAGTAAATCTTTCTTGATTACTGGCAGTTGCTTTTTCTGCCCGTAAAACTCAGGTTTGTCCTTTAATTCTGGTAGATGACAAATTAAAGGGCATCTATCAGTGTAGCTACGATTTCTTTCCCACCAATCAAACCTTTCACCTAATTGGTGGTTATACCAATAACGACAGATACGAAACCAGTTATTGAGTACTAGCTTTTGCTCCGTATTCGGTCTTAGTCGGTATTGGTAGTTGTAAATCAAGTCAATGTGTTTAAATAAGAATACATTGATTGTAACACAAGAATAATGAAAAATGATTTTGTATCAAGTGCTAGGTCGATATCAGACATGAAAGCCCATTTGGTGCTGACAACTAAATACAGGCGAAAAGTATTGACCAGTGCAATGATTGACCGATTAAAAGAGGTAGTGATTGACTTGTGCAGTAAATGGGATTGTAAAGCAATTGAATTTAACGGGGAAGAGAATCACATTCATTTGCTTTTTCAGTACTACCCTCAAATGGAGATAAGTAAGTTTGTTGGTAATCTTAAATCTGTTACAAGTAGAAAATTGAGACAAGAATTTTCTATTGAAATTAATAGTTTTTACCAGAAAAAAGTTCTTTGGAATGAATCTTATTTCATTGCTTCATGTGGTGGAGTTACAATATCAACATTAAAGAAATATATTCAAAACCAGAATACGCCTAGTTAGTGCCAGCCCGTGCTGTCATCCCGACGTTCGTTCCTACATCCTTGGGAGCACAAAGGACTTGTCCGCATGTACGCGGGGCTTCTCGCACGGACGGCTAAAATCTAAATTTACAGCTAATCACCTCCGTAAATTCAGTTAAAATTGCTTTTATCCCTTCGTAAAGACAGGATTTATATCGAAAACAAAATATATATGTGGAATAATCTTCAGAAACTTTCCGTTATTTCTTCCTTTCTCCCTAACCAGGGTAACAATAGTACAAAAGAATTAAAGGTTGCTTCCTCTAAACCATCAAGTACAGCTTTTATTGAGATGCGTGACTTGAGCAAAAATTTTATGGAAGGGAATAATACTCGACTGGTCTTAAATCAAGTTCGGGCAACTTTTAATCAAGGAGAATTTATTGTTCTTCTGGGTCAAAGTGGTAGTGGCAAAAGCACTCTCTTGAACTTGTTAAGTGGCATCGAAAAACCGACAACTGGAACAGTATTAATTAACGGAGCGGCAGTTAATGAGATGAGCGAACGGGATTGCACTCTGTTTCGACGCGATCGCATTGGCTTTGTTTTTCAATTTTTTAATCTGATTCCGACGCTAACAGTTTTGGAAAATGTCACTCTTCCCCAGGAGTTAGCTGGTAAAAATATTCAGTCAATAGAAAAGCAAGCTTTAACCCTATTAGAGCAAGTTGGCCTAGAAGATCGCGCTCATGCTTTTCCCGACAAACTATCTGGTGGTCAGCAGCAACGAGTGGCGATCGCTAGAGCTTTAGTTCATAATCCGATGCTGGTCTTAGCGGATGAACCGACAGGCAATCTCGATGAAGAAACGGGAGAACGAGTTTTAAAACTCTTGTTAGCTCTCACCCAAAATAGAAACAAGACTTTGATTATGGCGACTCATAACCCAGAAATAGCTAAACTAGCAGATCGCGTGTTACGAGTCCACGAAGGGCATCTAGAAGAAAACCCGGTTGATTTCCCGAACAGGGAGGTGACGGCTTGATATCTAATGAACCTCTTTGGAGACTAGCTTGGCGGAGAATGCGCCGTCGACCATTTCAATATATCCTCTTTATTCTAGGTATTGCTCTGGGCGTAGCGATGATCGTCTCCATTGACTTAGCCAATGGTTCGGCGCAGAGAGCTTTTGAATTGTCTACCGATGCGATTTCTGGACGTACTACCCATCGCATTGTTTCTGTGGCACCGACTGGCGTAGAAGAATCTATATACCGTCGGCTTGAGCGGAAAATTGGCTACTCTCCCGCAGCCCCAGTAGTAGAAGGTTATGTATCTGCTCAAGAATTGGGAGAACAAACTCTACAGCTAGTAGGAGTCGATCTTTTTGCCGAAAAACCATTTCGCAGTTATTTTAACGACGATAGCGGTGAGGGCACAGAAGCTTTAAGCGCATTTCTCACCGAACCAAATACCGTAATCCTGTCGCAAAATTTAGGTCAACAATATGGAGTAAAAGCAGGAGATTACATAACTCTCAATATATCTGGTCAGGAGCAAAAGGCTCGTGTAGTAGGGACGATCCAACCAGCCAATAATTTAACTAGGGATGCTCTGGATAGTTTATTGTTTACGGATATTGCCTCCGCGCAAGAAATTTTAGGCAAAATCGGTTACTTGAGTCATATCGATCTGATTGCTCAAAACGAAGCAGATTTAGCACCCATTAAATCTATCTTGCCCCCAGGAGTAAAGCTAGAATCGGCAGAAATACAAAAAAATGCCGTTCAGCAAATGACTGCTGCTTTTAAGCTCAATCTAACTGCCTTAAGTTTATTAGCTTTGGTAGTAGGGATGTTCTTAATCTATAACACCGTTACTTTTAGTGTGGTGCAAAGAAGACCGCTATTTGGCATTCTGCGATGTATAGGAGCAACCCCAGGACAACTATTTACCCTGATTTTGGGAGAAGCGATCGCCCTAAGTATTCTAGGTTCATTTTTAGGTCTTGGTTTGGGGGTTTTGCTTGGTCATGGCGTGGTTGGCTTAATCACTCAAAGTATTAATGACTTTTATTTTGTGGTTAGTGTTCGGCAAATATCTATTGCGCCTTCTACCTTGGTCAAAGGTGTAGTTATTGGTATTGCTGCTGCTATTGTGGCTTCTTTAATTCCTGCTTTAGAGGCAATGCAAACATCCCCCCAAAGCACTTTACAAAGGTCTAACTTAGAGGTCAAGGTTCAGAAAATTTTACCCTGGCTAGTTTTAGCTTCTGCTAGTTTAACCATACTCGCAATTAGTCTGCTAGCTATGAGAGGTGGGGGGCTAATCGTTGCTTTTACTGGATTGTTCGCTATTTTATTAGCAGCAGCTTTGTTAACCGTACCCTTGACTGACTGGTTAATGCAGGGATTAACGCCGATAACTAGTGGCTTATTTGGCGTGCTAGGCAAGCTTGCCCCCAGAACTATTTCTCGCTCTTTAAGTCGTACCTCAGTAGCGATCGCGGCTTTGATGGTTGCCGTTTCGGTGATTGTCGGTGTTTCTATTATGGTTGGCTCTTTTCGGGGAACAGTGGTGCAATGGCTAGACCAAACTTTGCAAGCAGATATTTTTGTGACTCCCCCGACTACTACTGCTAATCGAGTTTTTGGTCGTTTAGACTCTGAAGCGATCGCTGAAATCAAACGTTGGTCAGGACTGGAAGATGTGGTTACTTATAATGAAACTGATATTGTTGTCGAAGAATATAACCGCACCGTCAAATTGATTTCTGCTGGTGGTGATGTATCCCACGGTCAACGCCCATATGCCTGGATTAGAGACAATGTAAGCAATCCTTGGTCGCAGATGGAAGAGGAAGGAGGGGTAATTATCTCTGAAGCTTTGATGCTTAAAGAAAATTTAGACGACCCCCCTGAAACTATTACCTTGGAGACAACTTTAGGTACGCGGAGTTTTCCTGTTGTCGCCGTGTTCTACGATTATTCTTCTGACCAAGGAACAATCTTAATTGATGATGACCTGTTTATTGAGCTTTGGCAGGATGATAGTGTTGCTTCCCTAGGACTGTTTGTGCAACCTGGACAATCAGTAGAAGCAATAGTCTCTGAATTAAAAACTCATTTTCGAGGTAGACAGGATTTGTTCATTCAATCCAATCAAAATCTAAGATCTGGTTCTCTCGAAATATTTGATCGCACTTTTGCCATTACGAGTGCCTTGCGTCTGCTAGCAATAATAGTCGCTTTTATTGGCGTTCTTAGTGCTTTGATGAGTCTCCAGTTAGAGAAGACTAGAGAATTAGGTATTTTAAGAGCTACAGGAATGACCCCTAGTCAACTATGGCGGTTAACACTCCTAGAAACAGGCTTGATGGGAAGTGTGGCAGGAGTCCTCGCTATGCCTTTAGGCTATGCTCTGGCATGGATTTTAATCTATGTGATTAATGTGCGTTCCTTTGGTTGGACTTTACAAATGCAACTACAACCTAGTTATTTTTGGCAGTCTTTAATTGTCGCAGTAGTAGCAGGTTTATTAGCAGGAATCTATCCAGCATGGCGTTTAGGAAATATGGTAGTTGCTACGGCAATTCGAGAGGAATAGTAGGAAGATATATCTGTACGCTAAAATAGCCCTATCTTAATTCCATAGATGATTCTATGACTTCACTCACATTGAATCTTTCGTCCCTAGTCGATAAAATTAGCGATCGCGATTTAGAGATGCTTTCTCGTGACAATCCTGATGCTCGATTGGAAACTAATTCAGAAGGACAATTAATTTTTATGTCTCCTACTGGTAGTGAAACTGGCGATCGTAATTTAGAACTTGCTTTTCAAATTAAACTTTGGAATAAGCAAAACAAACTGGGAAAAGTTTTTGATTCTTCCACTGGGTTTAAGCTATCTAATAATGCTGTTCGTTCTCCTGATGTTAGCTGGGTAACTTTAGACAAATGGAACAGTTTAACCAAACAACAACGAAGAAAATTTGCACCTATCGATCCTGATTTTGTTCTTGAACTTATGAGTCCTAGCGACGATCTCGATGATTTGCAAAACAAAATGAGAGAATATATGAACTGTGGAGTCAAGTTAGGTTGGTTGATTAATCCCGATGATAAACAAGTAGAAATTTACCGTCAGGGGAAAAACAAAGAAGTACTAGAGAATCCTTTAACCCTATCTGGCGAAGATATTATGCCTGGATTAATTGTAGATTTATCCGAAATCTTTGATTGAGAGAAAGCGCGCCTTAGTCAAGCCTGCCACTACGCGATCGCACTTTTCTATGGATTTGGATAAAAAGCGATCGCACTTAGGTTGTCAGCAGATCAGAGTAATAAGGTAATGATAAACAATAAACATCAATTTTTGTTTGCTGATATTCTGCAAAAAGGGTTGGGAAGAGCTTTTAAATACGTAAAGCAAAATAATGGCGGTCGCAATTTTAATATCTAGAGCTATAAGCTTACAGAGATTTTACTAAACTCTTGGTGAACAAATCATCCCCAAAAAGTAGTTACGAATAACATGAAAAGATTATCGATTCTAGCTTTTTTACTAATTGTATTAGCGGGTCTTATTTTCACTCTCTTACCGCAACCCCAAGTAACAGCTACAGGTAAAGCAACTGTTTCCTGGTTGCAACCAGAGTCTTCTGAGTCTGAAAATACTTTTAGCCGAGTATATGAACCTCAAGAAATGATATTTCCCAGAGATTTAGGCTCTCATGAAGATTATCAAACAGAGTGGTGGTACTATACTGGCAACTTGGAGACTGCATCGGGTCGTCCCTTTGGTTTTCAATTAACCATTTTTCGGCGAGCTTTAACACCTGAAACAGCAAGTTTGACTAGCGATCGCTCGTCGAATTGGCGCAGCAATCAAGTTTACTTTGCTCACTTCACTATCAGTGATATTGATCGGCAATCCTTCTACCAAAAAGAGCGTTTTAGCCGAGGAGGAATGGGATTAGCAGGGGCGCAAGCAAGTCCCTATCAGGTCTGGTTAGAAGATTGGTCAGCTACTGAGTTAGCACCAGGACAGGTACAATTAGTCGCGAAAACCGATGAAGTTGCCTTAGACCTGACACTCCAGGAAACATTACCACCAATCCTCCAGGGCGATCGCGGATATAGCGTTAAAGGGCAAGAGCCAGGCAATGCCTCAATCTACTATTCTATTATTCAACAACAAACTAAGGGAACTATTACTATTGCTGATGAAATCTTTGACGTAACAGGTCTTACTTGGAAAGATCATGAATATTCTACTAGTAGTCTCAGCCCTGGAACTGTTGGTTGGGACTGGTTTTCTCTCCAGTTTGATCGAGGTACAGCCCTGATGTTGTATGTGCTAAGGAAAGAAGATGGGACTATTTCCCCTACCTCTGGTGGAACTTTTATTTCTGCTGATGGTACAGTCCAACCTTTAACTTCTCAGGATTGGCAGTTACAAATATTAGACACTTGGAAAAGCCCTACTAGCCAAGGAGAATATCCTTCTAAATGGCAGTTGTCAATTCCCAAACTAGATTTGACCTTAACAGGGAAGCCTTTGATGGCAAATCAAGAACTAAACTTATCTACCACCTATTGGGAAGGAGCAGTTGAGTTTCAGGGACGACAACAGGAAAAACCTGTCCAAGCGAAAGGTTACGTGGAAATGACAGGCTATACCCAAGGTCTGGATACAGTTCTTTAGAACTATTTGCCTTGCTTTTATGGGACTAATGCCGATTTTATCGTTAATTAACCTGAGTTCGGAATAAGAAAATTTATCGGTGGGGCTAGCTATTAGCCATTAGCCATTAGCTTTTAAGAAATTTTAAATTGAGCCAAAGTTCTAAAATTACCTCAAAAAACTATTTTTTAAATCTCCCCATTCGTAAGGGATACAGCTTAAACCGAATTGACGGTAATTAATACCACGTTTTTCTATAACTCCGAACTCCCATTACTTATACCAATTTTCAAAAGTAACAAGAGAGAGCGAAGAATTAATTGTGAGTAATAAAAACATGAAACTCTTATTTCCCCTACACCCTAAACCCTATCCCCTAACCCCTCCTATTACCGAAGTCTTTGGATATTTACGAGAAATGGTATTAGACTTTTTCTAGCTGCATCGGTAAGCCATGTTTAGGGCGAGTATTAAAACTAAAATAAGGTACTAGCTGATAATCTGGCGCAGTAGTCAAACGATATTGTTGCAGAATGGTTGCCAAATTGATCCGCATTTGAGTCATCGCAAAGGCTTGACCCAGGCAAATGCGGGGTCCTCCACCAAATGGCAAGTAAGCAAATTTGGGAATTTGGCTACGGACTTTGACTTCAAAGCGATCAGGATTAAAAGCAAGAGGGTCGGCAAAAATGTCGGCACGGCGATGCAGTGTCCAGGGAGATATCAAAATAAAGGAATTTTTGGGAATTGAACGGTCTGCCCAGGCAACATTAGTTGTACTTTGCCTGGCAAAAACAGTATTAACGGGAAGTAACCGCATAGATTCTTTTAATACACATTCTAGATAAGGCATCTGGGCGAGATCATCGAGAGTAATTGGTCGGTTGCCAATTACTTGCTCGATTTCTGCTCTTAAGCGGGCTTCTACCGATGGATGTTTATGAATTAAATAGAGAGTAAAAGCTAAGGAATTACCAGTTACTTCATAACCAGCAGCAAATAGGTTACTCACCTCGTTGCGTACCTGTTGGTCAGTAATCAGTCCAGTTTCATCAGCAGCTTGTGCGTTCAGAATCATTGCGAGGATGTCAGTATAAGTACCTTTTGCTGCTCGACGTTCGGCGATTAGAGAGTTAAAGAATTTATATCCTTGGTTCAGGTAACGTTTTAATTCAAGTGTTACAGGTAAGGGCAACCAAGCAGGTACAGGTATTCCAGAAATTCTCTCGTTGAATAGCTCAGTAAATCTGACCAAAACTTTTCCTTCTGCTTTACCGCGCAAGTCTACTCCGAAAAATGCTTGGGTAGTAATGCCCATAGTCAGATCCATCATCGCTTGGCAAATTTCAATGGTTTGTCCTGGTTCCCACCGATCTACCATTTCCCTACTAGCTTGGATCATAATCTGGCTATGGTTTTTAATCTGTTGAGATTGAAAGGCTGGCTGCAAAGTTTGACGCAGTACTTCCCATAATTTTCCATCGGTAGTAAAGATATTTTCACCGAACAGTCCCTTGGCAGCGTACTTGACTGGGAAGGGTTTATGGAAACAATCAGCTTTTACTACCAATATCTGGCGAATGTCATCTGGGTGATTGAGGTAATATCCCCGAGCCATAAACAACGGAATTTTGAGACAATCTCCCTGCTGAGCCAATGCCTCAAGATATTCAATCATATTCTGGCGCATAGCGCGAGCGTGACCTAACTGAGGTTGTTTGGCAGTAACAATAACCATAGGTGAGAATGCGATCTATACTACTTCTCTATCATTTCATTATCACTAACAATCTACTGTATAAACCCAATCTTGATACTTTGGCTCTTTATTTTCGGTAATCGCTGTGAGCTTTTGTTTGATTGTTTCAGTGATTGGTCTATTGGTCGATAAATGGTAACTCTCGATTTGTTTGACAGGAGTCACTTTAGCTGCTGTACCACTTAAAAACACTTCGTCGGCAATTAACAATTCAGTTTTATCGATCGCTCTTTCTTCAGTGGCAATGTCCATATCTCTGGCAATAGTTAAAACACTATCTCTAGTGATTCCCTCTAAAATATCTTGATTGAATCCAGGAGTAATTAATTTCCCATTTCTGACTATAAAAATATTCATGCCCGAAGCTTCACAGACTTTCCCCTGAGAGTTCATTAAAATTGCTTCATCAAATCCCGATTCTACGGCTTCAGTCTTAGCTAAAGAAGAAGTAATATATGCCCCACTAATTTTGCCCCGTAAGGGCAAGCTACGGTCTTCCTGACGATACCAGGAACTAATACGACAGCTAATTCCTTCCGGGGGTAGATAATCCCCCAATTCTAAGCCGTAGATAAAAAAGTCTTTGGCAATTTTGTGTAGTCGGGGAGCAATACCCAAATCGGAAGTGTAGACAAAGGGTCGGATATAAAAAGATTTATTGGGCTTATTTTTCTGGACAAAATCAAGAATCACCTGCTGAATTTTATCGGCAGGTAGATCGTAATTTAGCAGCTTGGCACTATCGCTCAATCTCTGACAATGGCGATCGAGTCTGAATAACAATATTTGATTTGGATTTTCGGGGTTAGGAATCCCTCTCATTCCGCCAAAAGCACCTGTCCCGTAGTGAAGGGCATGGGTAGCAATGGAAATATTTGCTTGCTCAAAAGGGACAAACTGATTTTTAAAATAGGCGATTTCTAAAAAATTGTGCATAGCCACTGATTACTGATTACTGATTACTGATTGCGAGACACTTCGTTGGCGGGAGAACCCCGCTTAAAGAAAGTGTCGAGGGTACTGATTACTGACTACTTATCTCCAAGCCATCCCACTAAATTTTGCCGTTGCACCTCAGATAAATTATCTTTAATCACCACTTCGTATCGGCTAGGTTCGGGAGGAGCTAAGGTAATGGGAATAGTTTTTAATTCATCTTGATGAAAAACGGTAACTTGAATCCTATCATTTGCCTGATAATCTTTGAGTCGTTCATTTAAAGAATTAGCATTAACTCGAATACCGTCAATTGCTAAAAGTTCGTCATTAGGGTCAATGCCCCCTTTTGCTGCGGGAGATTCGGCAGCGACAAATTTAATTACTTCCTGGTTATTTTCTGACTGAACCCTGATGCCCAAATAAGGTAGTTCTGACTCGGTACAGGATTTTAAGTGTAGGCCAAACAGGTCTAGATAGTCATTAAAAGGTAATTCGTCAGTAGTTTCAATGTAGCGAGAGAAAAAATCATCTAAGTTTTCCTCGGCAACTTCGGCAAATACAGCTCTAAGTTGAGTTTCTGTAAAACCAATTTCGTCTTGCCCAAAACGTTGCCACATTAACTGCATCACATCATCTAGCGATCGCATATTATTATGCTTAGCTCGAATGAGTAAATCTAATAGCAACGAAACCAATTGTCCTTTCAGGTAATAAGAAATCTGATTGTTATCACTGTTGGCATCACGGCGATAGAGTTTAATCCAAGCATCATAACTGGATTCTCCTAAAGGTTGCACCTTGCGTCCGAAAGTATTGAGATATTTGGTAATATCTTTGCTCAGATTTTCTAAATAAGTTTTTCGATTATAAATCCCTGCTCTTAGGGGAATGAGAATGTCGTAGTAGCTAGTTGTTCCCTCACAAAACCAGAGGGAAGTAGTGTAGTTCTCTGCTTCGTAATCAAAATTTTCTAGTGCTTGAGGTCGAATTCGCTTGACATTCCAAAGGTGAAAAAATTCGTGAGCCACTAATTGCAGAAAACGATTATATTTCTCGCGATCACGAAATCCAAATCGAGGATAATTGAGAGTACAGCAGTCTTTATGTTCTAAACCACCATAACCACTGCCTGATAGGTGCAACAAAAATAAATATTGCTCGTAGGGTAAACCACCAAAAAGTTCCGCTTCTACTTCAATGATCTTGGTAGTATCGGCAATTATCTGTTGAGGATTGGCGTTTCCCTCCCCCCATATAGCTAGTGCATGAGGCTTATCTAATACCAGGAAATCGTATACTTTTTGTCTGCCAATTTCTACCGGAGTATCTACCAAAGTATCGAAGTCCCGAGCAATGAATGTATTTGCTTCGGCTTCTGCCGGGGGAAAAGTGGTGGTAACGTGCCAATCTGATTGGGGGGGGATAATTTTAATTTTTATTAGCTCTTTTTCCAACCCTGGAATAAAGAAAAATAAGGCTGCCCCATTAAAATAACCATGGGTAGCATCCAAATGATTAGTACGTACCGTCAATTCATGGGCAAAAATACGATAGCTAACTATTATTTCCGAACATTCCTCTGTTGCTACCTGCCAATGATTTTTACTAACTTTTCTGTCAGCTAAAATCTGCTTATTGCTATTCAGTGCCTGAAAATCTTGAACGTGCCTAGCATATTCTCTGACCAAATAAGAACCAGGAGTCCAAACTGGCATTTTTAAATCTAATGTTGCAAAGTGCCAATTTGTTATTTGTAACTTAACTTCAAACAAATGAGAAGCAGGTTGAGACATGGCAACCTGGTAAGACAAGGTTGTCATTTTGCTGTTTGGTTGTGACTTGCGAGTAGCAGTGACTTCAGTCATTAAGCTTCCAGATGATCTACAAAATCAACTTTAAATATCGGCGCGAATTTATATTCTATCCGTATCTTGTTGATTGCCCAAATGATAGATGAAATAAAGGGCTTCGCCCTAGCTATCAGCTATTAGCTATTAGCTATTAGCTTCAATAACTAATAACCTAAGTAAGACTTCTAGCGCAATGGTTAATAGTCTCCAATCTAAAATCTAAATCAAGATCTAAACTTCACAAGTTACGTAACTGTGATATATATATTAAGTATTGTGAAATAAAAGCCAGATATTCGTAATATTTTCGGAGCAGTTATAGGATAACTTGCCGTTACTGCCGAAGATTCAATATTTACTTTTCCAGCTATGGATTTCATAGGTGGTAGGTTTTTATGCGCATTAAAGGAGTGTGATCTTCGACAATAAATTGTTCGCCAAGACCGTCGTCCATCAGCTCTCTCTAACAATATAATTTAAATCGCCAGATTAATTTTATGACAGCAGTATCGCCACGAACTTTAAAAGCTCCTCAGTTGGATGACAGTGTTAAGCTGAGAGACATTATCAAAACTTTACCGTCCGAAGTTTTTATTAAAAATCCACGTAAGGCGTGGTCTAAGTTAATTATCAATGTTTTATGTGTGGCGATCGGCTACTGGACAGTTGCAGTTTCCCCTTGGTATTTACTTCCTTTTGCTTGGGTATTTTTAGGAACAAGCTTACAGGGTTTTTTTGTTATTGCTCACGATTGTGGTCATCGTTCGTTCTCTAATCGAATTTGGGTAAATGATTTAGTAGGACACATTATGACCCTCCCTCTTATTTATCCTTTCCACGCTTGGCGAATTTTACATAACTTTCACCACAAGCACACTAATAAATTGGGTGTTGATAATGCCTGGGACCCTTTTACCACTCAAACATTTGATAATTGTCCCAATTCTATAAAATGGCTATATCGTAGAATGCGAGGCAAGTTCTGGTGGCTGGGTTCAATCATACACTGGGCTAAACTACACTTTAACTGGCAGAATTTTGAAGGTAAACAAAGAGAGCAAGTACGCTTATCTGTATTGGTAGTCTTAATTGGTGCAGCGATTGGTTTTCCCGTTCTATTGATTACTACTGGAATTACAGGTTTTGTGAAATTTTGGCTCATACCTTGGATAGTCTACCATTTTTGGATGAGTACTTTTACTATGTTTCATCACACTATGCCCGAAATTCCCTTTATGCCTGAGTCTGAATGGAACGAAGCTCGTGCTCAGCTATCGGGAACTGTAAATTGTAAGTATCCTTGGTGGGTGGAATTTCTCTGTCATGACATTAATGTCCATATTCCCCATCACCTGACTACTGGAATCCCCTGGTACAATTTACGCCAAGCCCATCAAAGTCTGGTGGAAAATTGGGGAGAATATCTTTATGAAGACTGTACTTTTAACTGGGAATTAATTCAAAAAGTAACTCAAGTTTGTCATTTGTACGAAGAGCAGGATAATTACCAAAGTATTGAAAAATATCGTTTATCCAAAGAGTTTCCAGATTAGCATCATCAGTAATCGATAATTAAATTATATTTTGTAAGCGATTTCCTTAATTATAGGAAATCGCTTTTTTTTGCTATTAAGTAATAAGTAATACGTAATTTTAATCATCTAATTTCAAAGTCACATTTGCGATGAAATAGTAAAATTTGATACTAAAACAGCATAGTCATAATTCAAATAATTAGGTTTTTATTAATCCACTAGTAGCCTTTGATTTAGAATACCACCTTGGTTGAATTGAGTATCAGAAAAGTGTATTTATGTCAACTTTTGTTAAAAGCAAATATAACTTGTTTTTTGGGAATTAGTTCAAATTACAGATTAGATAAAACAGAAAATTTTGGGCATGTGAGATGTTAATTTCAAGACTCTTTTGGGAATTATAGTTCTATCAATAAATTATTATTCGGGTTTTTGAATTACGAAAGTCAAGAAATTTCAACAATGTCATCACAGAAGTATGAAGCAAATCAGCTTAATTCTATTCTCGAATCTTTATTTAAAGAGAAGGCTAATGGGATTTTAAGCTTAAAATCCCAGGTTCCTGCTCGGCAAAATCAAAGGTCTTGCATCTTGATGCTCAATCAAGGTGCATTAGTATATGGAGACAATCAAACCGATCAAATTCCTAACAATCAGGAGTTCTGCAAAATGTTAGGAGATAAATTAAAACCTAACATCATTAATGCTGCTTTATCTGTTGCCAGTGAAAGAATATCTAAACCTACATCGGTAAGAGAGTTAATCGAGCTATTGACTAAAATGAAGATTTTTACTTGGGAAGAAGTAGAGACTTTTATTACTATTAAAGTTACTTTGATTTTGGAACAATTTTTATCTCATCCAGGAGAAGCTCACTGGCAATCCAATAGTGATTTTGATCTGAGTTTCGGTACGGAGCGACATGGTTTAAATTGGTTTCATATCAAACAAAAATTAAATCAGCGTCAACAGCAATGGCAGAGTCTTGCTCCAAAAATTCCCAGTATGGATGCAATTCCCATTGCGACCCTAGAACAATTTAAACAAATTAATAATTTCCAAGTTCAAGAACATTTTAAAAATTCAGTAGATGGCAAAAGGTCAATTGTGGATATTGCTGAAAAAATGGGTAAGGACCCATTGTCAGTTGCCAAAAGCTATCTCAATTGGCTGAATAATGGCTGGGTAAGTCTACAGACTCAGCCTCTTAGGACTCAAGCTGTTATTGAATCACAAGCAAAAACTGCATCTAGCCCGGTTAAACCGGTAATCTCAGTTGGCAGTAATCAAATCCAGGATAGTAACAACTTACCGATAGTTCTCTCTGTAGATGATAGTCCAATTATTCAAACCACGATTAAACGAGCATTAAATGAAAATTACAATGTTTTATTAGCAGATAAAGCCACAGAAGCTCTAAAAATACTTAATCAAAAGCCAGTTAAGTTGCTGTTATTAGATTTGACGATGCCTGATGTTGATGGCTTAGAGTTCTGTAAAACGATTCGTAAAATTCCCAAGTTTAAAGACCTACCCATCATTATGGTCACAGCGCGGGATGGTTTGGTGAACAAAATGAAAGGGCATATTGCAGGTACTAGCAAATATCTAACCAAGCCTTTTAAGCCAGATGAATTAAAAGAAATTGTTCATCAATACATTAGCAAATAGCAATTAAAACTGAGAAATGAACAATGGCAAGTAAACCCTATGTAATTTTTAGTCTTCACGATGGGCGATATGCGATCGCCGCAGAAGCAGTTAAAGAAATATTTTTCTTACCAGAATTAAGTCCCGTTGCCGAGGCACCAACAGATATTGTCGGGTTACTCAATTTGCATTCTGTGTTTGTACCAGTAATGCACTTAGATCTGCGTTTTGGACACAAATTTGAGCGGTGTCATCTGACGGATAGCGTAATTGTAATTGAGTCTCAAGGCTTACAAGTAGGTGTCATCGTACATCAAGTTGAGACGGTAAATGATATTGACGAACAGTACCTACAAGCTGATTTATCTTACGGAAGGGAAAAAAATATCAGTCAGGCCTTTGTTCAGGGAGTGATTAATCTCGACGACGAGATTATTTTACTCCTAAATGTGGATAATTTGGTGCGCCACCCCGATGAATTAGAGTCACTAGTTGTTGGGGAAGACTCTCCAGATGCAAAATCTTCAGCAAGCAATTTTTATGAGCAATATTTTCCTGCCGCCTCTACTAATACGAAAGAAATTTTGCACCAGCGGGCTATCAATCTTCAAGGTGGGACAGATGATTCTGAATCAGGGGAATTAATACCGATTGCAGTGGTCAGCATTGATGGCAATTACTATGGTTTAGATCTAGGGATAGTGCGAGAATTTACCAAAATTGAACGAGTTACGACTATTCCCTGCTGTCCTCCCCATATTATCGGCAATATGAATCTCAGGGGAGAAATCTTGACTTTAGTAGATATTCGTCACCCTTTGAATTTGGGCATTGATAATCATCGCCAACCAGCTAAAGCAGTAGTTATTGAGGTCGATGACATTGTGGTGGGAATTGCTGTGGAGGAAGTTTTTGATGTAGTTGATTTTCGTCCCGATCAACTTAAGCCAGTTCCCGTGGCTACTGATACGAATATCGCAGCTTATTTTAAAGGCATGGCAGATTACTTAGATCGGCCATTAAACGCGATTGACCTACCTAAGCTCCTGACACAAGGAGCGATGACCGTGGAACTAGCAGCTTAAACAAATATTGATCTTAACTAATTAAATTAAATTATTAGGTAATTCATTATGAAAATTGGAACTCAATTGACCGCAGGTGCGATCGGCATTGGTCTTATTGTAGTAGCTAACTCAGGGATAATTTTTCTTGAGGCGACTGGACAAGAGGCAAAAGTGATTAACCAGTCTGGTGTAGTTCGGGGAGGGACACAAAGATCGATTAAGCTCGAACTAGCGAACAATCCTAACGATCAGTTAATCAATAGGCTAGATAATCTAATTCAGGGTCTAATTAATGGTAGTGAAGAACTGGGATTGCCTAAAGCTACAGATGCTGGCTATCTTGCAGCAATGCAAGAAGTAGATAATGAATGGCAAGAGATTAAAAGGATAATTCTACAGTTTAGAAACAACCCTAATGAAAGTACTCGTCAAGCTTTGCTACAGGAAAGCGAAAAATTATTTGAAATCACCAATGCCGCAGTCAACACTGCAGAGGATTACGAAGCCAGAGGTTCCGAGCGATTAAAAGTAATTGAGATTATTGTGACAACCCTTAGTATTGCCATCGTTGTGGGAATTATTGCGGGTTCTCGTCGAATCACCAGCACCCTAGACCAATTTACTAACACCATTGCTACTTCTTCAGAGGAAATTGCTTCCAAAGTAGAAACTCAAGAGACAGTAGCCAATGAACAGGCCAGTTCCGTTAGTCAAACCACTTCTACGGTGGATTCCTTGGGTGAAACTTCTAGACGTTCAGCAATTCAGGCAGAAGAATCGGCCAAAAGTGCCAATACCGCCCTCTCCCTAGCAGAAACTGGAGCGCAAACAGTAGAACAAACTAGGGTAGGTATGGAAAGTCTCAAAGAAAGGGTAAGAGAAATTGCCGAACAAATCATCAACCTGAGTGAACAAACTGAGCAAATTGCTGGTGTATCAGAACTAGTGAGAAACTTAGCAAACCAGACGAATATGCTAGCTTTGAACGCAGCAGTTGAGGCTGCTCACGCAGGAGAACAAGGTAAAGGTTTTAGGGTGGTTGCCGGGGAAATTCGGAAGTTAGCAGACCAAAGTCGTCAATCAGCCGACAAAATCAATAATTTGGTCACAGATGTACAAGCGGCGATGAATAGTGCGGTGATGGTAACAGACGAAGGAAAGAAAACCGCAGAATCCAGTATTGAGCTGGCGTTGGGTACAGCAGAGTCCTTTATTGGGGTAAAAAATGCCATTAACAATGTGTTTACCAATACCTCAGAAATTTCTGAAGCAGCAAAACGACAGGCAGTTGACATTCAAGAAATTTTAGCTGCGGTTAATGCTCTTAACCTAGGTGCAATGGATACAGCCGCTGATATGGGTGAGGTAAAAACGTCTACAGTCCAGCTAAAACAAGCGGCTAATGATTTAAGAACTATTGTTTAATCATAATTCCTCAGTATACTTGGAGTAGCAAATGTCCGAATCAATTAATCAAAATCTAATTACATCCAGTAAATCTAAAAGTTCTGGATATTTCAAAATTCTCTTAATTCCGATTATTCTTACCTTTGCCCTTTGTGGCGGCATGGCTTGGTATATTTTAGATTTATACAATTCTTTTAAACTATTAGAAACTCGGGAGTTTAAAATTCTCAATCTGAGTAATCAAATTACCTATCTGGATGAAGTGTTATCGTCTAGTGCACGTTTGGCTGCTACCACTGGAGATAAACGATGGGAAAAACGTTATTTAGATTTTGTTCCTCAATTAGATAATGCCATAGCAGAAACAGAAGCACTTGTACCAAGTATATTTGAGAATAAAGATGCGATTTCTCAAACCGATGAAGCTAATAACAAGCTGATTGCGATGGAAGATCGAGCTTTTGAGTTAATCAATCAAGGCAAGCTCGAGGAAGCAACAAGTCTGCTTTTAAGTTCTGAGTATGAACAGCAAAAAGCAATATATGCTGAAGGATTAGAAAAAACTACCAATGCTCTCAGAAATTATGTACAAACAATTGTTCAAAATAAATCGCGGTTGACCTTTTCCGGATTAACTACAATTGCTATCGGATTTAGTATTTTATTATTTGCCTGGATTTTAGTTTTACGGAGAACGCAAAAATATATTCAAGCAATTAACGATCTGGAAACACTAATTTCCCAAACGTCGACAGAAATGTCTGCTACAGTCGACAGACAAGAAGAAATTATTTCACAACAGGCAAGCGCAGTTAATAACACTACAGTCACCATAGATCGGCTAGGGTTTAGTTCCAAAGAATCAGCTCAACGAGCAGAAGATTCCGCAGCTGGTGCTAGTGAAGCTTTATCTTTGGCTGAAAATGGATCTCAAACTATCCAACAAACCTTAACCGGTATGGAAAACCTCAAAATGAGAGTTAGAGAAATTGCCGAACAAATTATGAACCTGAGCGAACAAACAGGTCAGATATCAACTATATCTGAGCTTGTAGAAGATGTAGCGAACCAGACTAATATCCTAGCTCTGAGAGCTTCAGTTGAGGCGGCTCGTGTCGGTGAGGAAGGTAAAGGTTTTGGAGTAGTAGCAGATGAAATTCGCAAATTAGCAGATGAAAGTCGCAGCTCAGCAAATACAATCAACAATTTGGTTGCTGAAATTCAAGCTGCGATGAATAGCGCAGTAATGGTAACAGATGAAGGCAAGAAAACTGCGGAGACAAGTATCCAACTAGCAGAGGATACAGCACAGACTTTCGTTAATGTAAAAAATTCTATCAATAATATATTTTCCAACAGTCAAGAAATTTTCCAGAACACTAAACAACAAGCGGTTAGTATTCAAGATATTATGTCTACGATTAATGCGATTAACCTTGATGCTCAGGATACTGCTGTAGGTATCACTCAGGTCAAAACTTCAGCTACTCAACTTCAAGACTTTGCAGAGAAATTAAAAGCGATTATTTAATTGCTAAATTATTCTCTGGGAATCTGACATTGCCCAACTCCTCTGATTCCATCGGCACTCTTAATTATTACTATTAACAACTTATGATTATAGAAGACGAAGAGCTAAGAGAGCTTTATAAAACTTCCAGTAGAGAACACCTACAAAAGCTGGAATCCGAGTTAATGATCTTGGAGAAAAATCCCCAGGATGTTTCATCAATTGACGAATTTTTGCGAGAGGCTCATACCCTTAAGGGAGATTCCCGGATGCTGGGGTTAAACGATATAGAGATGTTGGTGCATCAGCTTGAAGACTGTGTTGAAGGAATCAAAGCTGGAAAAGGTGAAATCACCCCTGAATTATGCGATCGCCTGTATCAAGGTATTGATGCGGTCAACCAACTTTCTCATCAGGCAATTACTGGTGATGCAGTAGAGGTAAATACTTTTGAAGTGCTGGCACTATTGATGGGTGCATCAGATGCTGACGAGTCTGCTGGCGGTAATGAAACAGATTTATTTGAAGAGCATTCTAGTTCGGAAGCCTCTTTATTTGAGGATGATGAGGCTGCTTTCTTTGACACTGACTCCAGTTCCGAAGCATCCTTGTTTGATAATGAGGGTGATGATTTCTTGGGCGATGAACATAGCTCGGAAGCCTCTTTGTTTGATGATGAAGTTGGAGACAATTTCTTAGCAGAAAAACAAGAGCCAATTGTTGATACAGTAGACACCACCAATATTAACCAGCCAGTAAAAACTACTACTCCTACTAGAGACTATAAAATCGACACCATTCGGGTTGAACCACAAAAGCTCGATACCCTAATGACTCATGCCAGTGAGTTAGCCGTTACTAAATTGCGTATTTCGCAGCAAATGACGGAAATAAACCAAATGTTAACTCTCTGGGAGGGGTGGAGCCACAATAATCTGGTTAATAATAATCTTTGGCAAGAGATTGAGCAGAGTCTCCGTCCAGAACAAATTCAACCCCTAAAGTATTTCTTTAACATTACTCAACAGCGGGTCAATTCTCTTGGGGGCTTGGTCAATAACCTAAAAGCCAGGGCGAGTGAAGATGTTACTAGTTTGGGTATCATTGCCGATCGCCTGGAATCAGGAATTCAGGATTTAAGACAGTTACCACTCTCAACAGTATTTAATATTTATCCCCGTATGGTCAGGGATCTGGCTAAACAGCAAGGAAAAGAAATCAACCTGATTATTGAAGGAGGAGACACCAAAGCTGATAAAAGAATTTTAGAAGAAATTAAAGACCCCCTGCTACATTTAATTCGGAATGCAGTCGATCATGGAATTGAAACGCCGGAAGAACGGATTAGTCAAGATAAACCCCAGCAAGCAACTATTATTCTTCGAGGTTATCAGCTTGGAAATAGTATTGGTATTGAAATTAGTGACGATGGACGGGGACTAAATCTCGAAAGTATCAAAAAGACGGCAATTAGACGTAACATGAGTACCGAGGCGGAATTGGCTGTCATGAGTAGCTCTGAGATTCAATCTTTGATCTTTGCTTCGGGTTTTTCTACTCGTACTGAAATTACCGAACTTTCTGGTAGAGGGGTCGGTTTGGATGTAGTAAGAGCTAATGTAGAACGGCTTAAGGGTTCAATTCAAGTTGCTTCTACTCCTGGTAATGGCTGTAAATTTCAGGTTCGTTTAGGTACTAGCCTTGCTATTACTCGGGTATTAATTGTAGGGGTTTCTGATAATTTCTACGCTATTCCAGTCGAGTACATTGCCAATATGTTGGCGATCTCCAGAAGTGATATTTATACAATCAAAGATAGTGAAGTAATTAATTTTGAAGAGCGGCCGATTTCCATAGTTCAATTAGGAAGTTTATTACAATTGCCTACTGGCAACCAGGCTCAAACAACTAGAGCAACTGACAAATTATTGTGCGTAGTTTTAAGCCTTGACAACGATTTTTTGGGCTTGATTGTCGATGCTTTTGTAGATAGACAGGATATTGTCTTCAAACCTCAAAGTAAATTACTCAAACGTATTCCTAACATTGCTGGTGCAACCATTTTGGGCAGCGGGGAAGTCTGTATGATTCTCAATCCCCCCGACCTGCTGCATTCTCTGAGAAATGGTAGTTGGCAGGACGTTTCCCTTCCAGCGAAATCAAAAGCAACCAAAAACAAACTGCTGTTAGTTGAAGATTCAGTCATTATTCGGACTCAAATGCAGCGTCTCCTTAAAGGAGCTGGCTATGATGTTACCTTGGCTGAAAATGGTCTGGAAGGTTTACAAAAAGTTCAAGAGCAGAATTTTGATATTGTGCTGTCTGATGTAGAAATGCCTGGCATGAATGGCTTTGAAATGACTGCCACTATTCGTCAAAACAGCAAATATAACCAATTACCGATTGTGTTGATCACCACTTTAGCCTCACCAGAAGATAAACGTCGTGGTAAAGAAGTGGGAGCAAATGCCTATTTAACCAAAGGTGATTTTGAGCAACAAGTTTTATTCCAAACTCTCAAACAATTAATTAGCCAAGGATAAATATGAATTTAAAACAGCAACGATCTATTTTTTCTGCTGTCAAGTGTTACGGGACGGCGATGGCTGGAGGAAAACCTCTCAGAATAAATTCTGATTAATTCAGTAAAAAAATCACAAATTTAATCACAAATTTAATTGGTAAATATCATGGCTAAAATCAAAGTTTTACTCGTCGAAGATTCCGATGTGGCAATCAACATATATGAAAAAATGCTCAATTCTTCTCCCCATATTGAAGTAATTGGCAAAGCCAAGAATGGGAAACAAGGGTTAGATTTAGTTTTTCAGTTGCATCCCGATGTAATTTGCACTGATTTACAGATGCCAGAAATGGATGGTTTGGAATTTACTAAACAAATTATGGCCCATTACCCCACACCAATTCTGGTTTTAAGTAACAGCGTGCAAAAAAACGATGTCGAGAATATTTATGAAGTAATGAAAGCTGGTGCAGTCGATGTAATGGCTAAACCTCAAACTGCTTTGGGTGGTAATTCTGAATCTATGCAGAACGAACTGATCGTCAAAATTAGGGTCCTAGCTACGAAAAAGGTTACGGCTATACCTTTAGCCTAGGCAAAATCTCCAGAGTAAATCTTATACAAGTTAATCACGGTAAAATATCATGGCCAAAATCAAAGTTTTATTAGTCGAAGATTCCGATGTGGCAATCAACATATATGAAAAAATGCTCAATTCTTCCCCCCATATTGAAGTAATTGGCAAAGCTAAGGATGGTAAACAGGGACTAAGTTTAGTTGCGCAGTTAAATCCTGATGTGATTTGCACCGATTTACAGATGCCCCAGATGGACGGATTGGAATTTACTAAGCAGGTAATGGCTCATCATCCCACACCTATTTTGGTACTTAGTAATGCAGTGCAAAAGTCAGATGTAGATAATATCTATGAAGTCATGAAAGCTGGGGCAGTCGATGTGATGGCAAAACCCCAAACCACTTTAGGTGGAAATACTGAATCGATGCAGAACGAACTGGTAGTGAAAATTAGAGTTTTAGCAACTAAAAAGGTTAAGGCTATACCATTGTCTTAGAAAGGGTGAAGCCCTAATTAATAATTAATAGTTAATAATTTTCTTATTGCTTCCCCTACTCCATTGTTCGATTACATAGCCGCTGCTCTAGCTTCAGCTGCTTCGTCGGGATGAATACCTAGTCTAGTTAAATTGAGGCGATTTTTTTGGTCAAAACCACGTATTTTGACCACAATTTCGTCTCCTACTGCTACTTCATCATCCACTTTACCTACTCTGCCTTCAGCTAATTGGGAAATATGGATCATACCTTCCTTCCCTGGCAGAATTTCCACAAAAGCACCGATATCGATGATTCTAGTTACTTTACCTACGTAAACATCTCCCTCATTTAGCTTACGAGTGATGTTGTAAACCATCTTACGAGCCATCTCAGCTTTTTCAGCTTCTACGGCAGCAATAATGACCGTACCATCATCTTCAATATCAATTTTTGCCCCGGTTTGCTCGGTAATAGCTTTGATTGTTTTACCAGAGGGTCCAATAACCATCCCAATTAACTCAGGATCGATCTTCATGGTTAATAGTCTGGGTGCGTAAGGAGATAGTTCTTCTCTAGGTTCAGCGATCGCCTTAAGCATCTCTTGCAAAATATGTATCCTGGCGGGAAGAGCCTGTTGAATAGCTTTGGCAATCACCTCCATCGACAGACCAGTGATTTTCATGTCCATCTGTAGGGCAGTGATACCAGTATCTGTTCCGGCAACTTTAAAGTCCATATCTCCTAGGAAATCTTCAATACCTTGAATATCAGTTAAAATTCTGACTTCATCTCCTTCTTTAATTAACCCCATAGCTGCGCCACTGACCGGCTTAGATAAAGGAACTCCGGCATCCATTAGAGACAGAGTCGAACCACACACCGAACCCATTGAAGTTGAACCATTAGAAGACAATACTTCGGAAACCACTCGTAATACGTAGGGAAAATCTTCAGGACCAGGCAATACAGGGACTAAAGCCCTTTCCGCTAATGCCCCGTGACCAACTTCTCTTCTCCCAGGCGATCGCATGGGGCGAGTTTCGCCTACGGAATAAGGCGGAAAATTGTAGTGATGAAGATAACGTTTTTCGTCTTGAGGGTTGAGATCGTCGCTGGTATCTTGAGCATCTCCTGAGGTTCCCAATGTAGCAATGGAAAGTACTTGAGTTAAACCTCTTTGAAAGAGACCACTACCATGAACTCGATTGGGCAAAACGGCAACTCTCGAACTAATTGGTCTGACCTGATCTAGCTTTCTACCATCAACTCTGATGCCTTCTTCCAAAATTTGACTCCGCATTAGCTGCTTAGTTAAGGCTTTAAAAGCTTTGCCGATCGCTTTGGGATCTTCATTCGTGACCACGGCAATCGGGTCATCTTCAGGAAGTTCGGCGATTACCTCTTCAATCTTGGTTTTTTTAATTTCATCTAGAGCCTCGTCGCGACCTTTTTTATCTAGATCGTATTTAGAAAGAATGTTTTTAATATCTTCTGTAACGCGATCGCTGATAAAGGTTTTGAGACTTTGATCTTCCTCCGGTGTTTCAGGGACAACGACCTCAATACCTAATTCTTTGATCAATTCTCGTTGCGCTTGAATAAGTTCTCGAATCGCTTCATAAGCAAAATCAATTGCCTCAATCATATCTTGCTCTGGTAGCTGATTTGCCCCAGCTTCTACCATCACAATGCCATCAGGACTACCTGCTACAACTATATCTAAATCACCTTTTTTAATTTCTTTATAAGTAGGATTAAGAATAAAGTCATCTCCGACTAGCCCAACTCTAACGGCTGCCATCGGACCAGAGAAAGGAATTTCTGCTAATAAAACTGCTACGGAAGCCCCGGTTACCGCCAAAATGTCTGGAGGTACATCCTCATCCATCGACAAAGTAGTAGCGACAATCTGAATATCATCTCGCAGCCAACCAGGAAACAGAGGACGAATTGGGCGATCAATTAACCGACTGGTTAGAACAGCTTTTTCCCCTGGTCTGCCTTCCCTTCTAAAAAAACCTCCAGGGATACGACCTGCTGCATACTGACGCTCTTCGTAATCTACTGTTAAAGGTAAAAAATCAATCCCCTCTCTCCCTTTCGCCCTTGTAGCACTAACCAAAACTGCTGTATCACCTGACTGCACTAATACCGAACCGCCTGCTTGTGGTGCGAGCAAGCCTACTTTGAGTCTGATATCACGACCATCAAAGGATATCAACTTGTCTAATTCCTGCATTAAGTTTATTTTCCTTATTTTTTCTCGCTTTTCGTTTGCTGTGGGTCGATCCTAACACTATCTGAATTGTTAACTCCTTTAGATCAAAGAATAATCAGCCTAGAGTTTTATATCTTTAGTTTAAGTTATTTTAAGTGCTTGTCTATGATTGATTGCTCATACTTTTTGCATCTATTGGATGTACTTTTTTCAATCTACTTTTTCCTGGCTCAAGATATGATTCCAAACTCTTGCAGAGCGGGCAGAAAATTTTTGTTCTCATGACTTGGACGACTCAGCTTGATCAGTGCAAATCGTTGAGCTGGAGTTAAATTACGCCATTGCTCAAGAGACAGACTAATGTGGCTTTCCTGGGCTTTGACGATTACCTCATTGGGAATAGTTGTAGCATCTAACCAAGGTGGGTGAGGATCTATAGTTAATTCTTTGGCAGGTTGACCTGTTTTTTCAGTTACCAAGTTTTGCAAAAATTCCTTGTAAGTTTTGGTTTCTAGTTCTGTCTCACAGGGCATATTAACCAAAGCTTGACGTTCTGAGGAGGTAAATTGATTCCAATGAACTAGCTTGAGCTTAACACCACAGTTATCTAGTTTCATTCTCACTTGCATGGGGATACAGTGTAGAGAACCAACAAAATCTGCTTCAAATTGAAAATAATTTGTCGATTGAGAGATTGAGGGATTGAATCCTGAGTTATCCATCGGTTTTTGGTTGTCAAAATAAAAAACTATCTACTATCGCAGCCAATTTGTATCAAACCTATGCTAGTAGTTCACCATGCACTAGTAAGATTTTAATAGTAAGAAATGTAAAGTAATATTAATCAGAACTTTTTCTCAATGCCGAAACCTAGTCAGGCTCATCTTGAGCGTACAGTAAATAAAAACGATCCTTTAGAAGTAAGACAACAAACCCTGAGTCAGATGCAATATTATATGGGGGCAAAATTAATTGAAGTTAGGGTAGATCCTCAAGCAGTAATGTATCGTTGGTCCATCAAAAACCAAGAAGACGAGCAAATTTGCACTCTTAGTGCTTTTTGGGGAGAATCCAGAAAAAAACTACTCTCTGGCGAAAATCCTCTTAGGGGCGAAGAATTGACTAATTGTGCCAGAGCAAATGCTTCTGCAGGAGCGGAGATGGCAGCTAAATTATGTGGTTTTGGGGGAAATGTCGCTCATTTTCAGTCAAAATTAGAAGAGACAGTTCAAGAATTAGGATTATCAGCCGAATCTTTCCAAAAATTATTAGCTAACTAATGAAGCTCAGACAGATATTGACTCCTCGACAACCCCTAAAAAATTAGCTTGACTATTTTTCTCTAACAATTGCTCCTGAGAATCATAGCCAATTGGCGAGTCAATTGATTTCACCGCCATTAAATTTACCGCACAAGCTTTTAATTCTGGCTGTAAAGAAATAGGGCAGGCTTCTGGGTGAGTTAGTAAATTAGCTTCTCCATTGTCTGTCCATAATGCACCCCAATGCATTGGTATAAAGACCGTACCAGGAACAATTGCTTTCGTTATTCTGGCGGAAAAACGCCCTCTGCCTCGGCGCGATCGCACTTCTACCATCTCTTTTTCTTCGATGTCTAATTTAACAGCGTCTTTGGGGTGAATTTCGATAAATGGCTGAGGTTGTTTTTTCATAATCTTTTCGATCCTTCCGGTACGGGTCATAGTATGCCAATGTTCATAGAGGCGACCCACTGTTAAAACGAAAGGATAGGCTGGATCAATAGGTTCGGCTAAACCCCGGGAATGAAAAGCAGCAAACTTAGCCCGTCCATCAGGGGTATTAAATCTACCATCAGTATAAAGTCTTTTAGCTTTGGGAGTTTCGTCTTTGCTCCGAAATAGATTGGAAAATAATTTTTTGCCCTCTTCTCCTTCCTGAGCAATATTGCCCTGAGTATCGCAGGTCAAGGAAATATTGACCAAATCCTCTTCTGTTGATAATTCTAAGGGACAAGGCCACTGAATTGCGCCCTGTTGACGTAATCTACCGTGACTTAAACCACTCATATCACAGGGACGACCTTGAGTAAGCCGGACAAACTCCTGATATACCTGAGCTGAGTTGGCAAAATCAAACTCCTTGGTAAAACCCAAACGACGACCAACTTCGGCAAAAATCTCCCAATCTGGTCTAGCTTCTCCAGGCGGGTTACGAAACTGAGGGCAAAGGGTTACAACCCTCTCCGAGTTAGTCATAGTGCCTGTTTTCTCACCCCATTGAGCTGCGGGTAAAACTACATGGGCAAAACTAGCTGTTTCCATGGGATAGTAAGCATCTTGAACAATCGTAAAGGGCGATCGCAACAAGGCTTTCTTAGTTCTCACTAAATCGGGCATACTGACCGCCGGATTAGTAGCTGCCACCCACAAAATCCCCACATCTCCTGTTTCCAAACCAGTGATCATACTCCAGGCATCTTTACCTGGAATGGGGTTAATACTTCCTGGGGGCAGATTCCAACCTCGTTCCACTTCCGCACGATGTTGGGAATTTTTAATTAACCGATAACCAGGAATAATATGGCACAATCCCCCAGCTTCTCTACCACCCATAGCGTTAGGCTGTCCTGTAAGCGAAAATGGCCCTGCTCCTGGTTTGCCAATATTACCAGTCATTAAGTGCAAATTAATGATGGTGCGTACTTTTGCCGTCCCTTCTGTGGACTGATTAACTCCCATCGACCACAAAGAAAGTACATTATCTGATTCTGCCCAATAGCGAGCAGCTTCTTCTAAATGATCGATCCGAATTCCACAGCGACGAGCCACCAGTTCGGGGGGATACTGTTGAATTACTTGGGTATAATCACTAAATCCTTGAGTACATTCATCAATAAAGTAAGTGTCTAATTCTCCCCAACGCAATAATAAATGGGCAATTCCGTTAAGTAGATCCATGTCTGTACCCGGCTGAATCGCTAAGTGCAAATCAGCATCTTTCGCAGTTTTTGTCTGACGGGGATCGACTACGATCATTTTCACGTTGCGGTTTTTCTTGTGGTGTATCCGCAGACGATTATAGACAATGGGGTGACACTCGGCAGTATTAGTACCAATCAGAAAAGCACAATCAGTTAATTCCAAATCATCGTAGCAAGCAGGAGGACCATCAGAACCAAAGCTTTGAATATATCCGGCTACCGCTGAAGACATACAAAGACGGGAATTGGCATCAAAGTTATTTGTGCCTAAACAGCCCTTGAGTAATTTTTGAGCGATGTAGTAATCTTCGGTTTGAAACTGTCCTGAACCATACATACAGATGGCTTCTGCTCCTTGAATTGCCCTGACTTCTTTAATACGGGACACAATCCGGTCTAGGGCTTCGTCCCAACTAACACGACGCAGTTCCTGATCGAGAGAATCTCGCATCAGAGGATACTTCAAGCGATCTTTATCTAAAGATTCAGCAACGGTTCCACCTTTAATACATACTTTACCCTTACTAGAGGGATGAGAGCGATCGCCCCTTACTTGCCATAGAGGATTTCCTTGACTGTCACGATTAGTAGCTTTTCCTGATTGTGCAGGGGGTAAAACTTCCAAACCACAGCCGACTCCACAATAAGGACATAAGGTTTTGATCGGTTCACTCACTTTTACTTCTCTCCCAGTTGAATATTTTAGGTTAGAAAATTGGCGTATTATTACTTATTTATAGTTGTTAGTTTTGACATGTTGCTGTTACCTAGATTACTAGATTAAATATTTCTTAATTTTGGGAAAAAACTAGCAAAAAATGTTGAGAAAATCAGATTTTCTCAACACTACAAACTAACTTAATTTTCCTAAGACTAGATTTTTTCTGGTTCTAGTATTGGCTCTGGTACCGTCTCGCTTTCACCCTGATGAGCATCAGCAAAGGAACCTTTCGGTTCTTTGAGAACTACAAAACACAGCCCGGCAACAATTAACGCCGCCACACCCATGATTTGAAAAAAGCGCGCATTGGCTGCTGCTTCAATAGCAGGAGTAGGATCGGCACTACCACCTAACCAACCAGGTAATAAACTGAAAATATTCAGGTATAATACCGCCCCAACGTTACCGTAGGCACCAACATTACCTGCAACCTGTCCTGTAACACGACGTTTTACCAAAGGTACGATCGAGAAGGTAGAACCTTCACCAGCCTGTACAAAGAAAGAGCAGCACATAATCAATACAACCGCAGCAGGTAAGAACCAGCTATTATTTACTTGACTAAAGATCAAGTAGCCGATACCCATACAGCCAGTAAGTACAGTCATAGTCAGTTTACGACTACCTAGCTTATCGGAGATTAAACCACCACCAGGGCGAGCCACTAAGTTCATAAAGGCATAACTAGCAGCGATCATCCCTGCTGCGGCTTTGGACAGATCGAATGTTCCCTCAAAGAATGCAGGAAGCATGGAAACTACCGCTAACTCTGAACCGAAGTTCACAATGTAAGTAAGTTCGAGAATTGCTACTTGAGAAAATTCGTAGCGATCTTCAGCAGGATAACGCTTTTTGCCAGTCATCAAATCTTTGTTAACCGTCCAGCAATTATAAGCTTGGAATAAGTACAATCCAGCTAAAGCAGCCCAAATAGCGTACATTGTGCCCGTGCCATATAATCCTAGCTTCATTAAACGCCAGGCCACGAGCATGAGGATGCCACTCAAAGGCATATTCATCAGCATCAAAAACCAGAAATCTTTCTTAGTAGTAACTTCTAGACCTCTAGTACTTTTAGGACGACGATAGGCTTTCCCTGGGGGAGTATCTTTGGCATTGAATAGATAAAAGACACCGTAAAGAGCAGCAATAATTCCTGTTCCTGCGATCGCGGCACGCCAATTGAGTTCAGAGCCAGGCGCACCAAAAGCCAACCAGCCAGCAACGATAGCTAAGGTAAATGCCGAGAAAGCAGAACCAAAGTTACCCCAGCCGCCATATATTCCCTCGGCAAGACCAATTTCTTTGGGAGGGAACCATTCTGCAACCATCCTAATCCCAATTACAAAACCCGCACCGACAATACCCATGAGCAAGCGAGAAATTACTAGCTGACCAAAGTTTTGTGCCGAGGCAAACATAATACAGGGAACTGCTGCGTACATCAGTAGCAGAGAGTAGGTTAGTCGGGGACCAAATTTATCTAACAGCATCCCGATGATAATTCGCGCGGGAACTGTTAAAGCAACGTTACAGATAGCAATAGTCTTAATTTGTTCTGCTGTTAAACCTAAATCGGCTTTAACAGTAGTAGCTAATGGTGGCAAGTTAAACCACACGACAAATGATAAAAAGAATGCAAACCAAGTTATATGCAGGATTTTGTACCTACCCTTGAATTGCCACATTTCTCCCAGCATTATTTACCTTCCTTTAATGTCAAAAATTATCATAATCAAAACCAAACTTAGAGACTAAATACTCAAAGTGCTCAACAACTATAAATATTTTTTTTGTTGCTTTAAAATTTGCATATGACCTACCTAAGTGATAGTTGTTTCATTAGTTATTGGTCTCTTTCTACATCTCGAAATCCCAGGTGAATTTCAGATCATTTTTAAGATGTAATTATCTTGTGGTCATGTTTACATTTAAAAAATAGTTTTATCGTATAAATGGTTACGGAAATCTCTCGAAACCCCTCAATTAATGTATTTTCTACATAGACAAAATACACTAATTGCATACGAATAAAAAATAAATCTTAAGAAATACATATAGACCCTGTCTAACTTGGGTTTCACTAACCTCAGTTCCCAAAATTTTCAACTTTTCTGATTCTAGTTTTTAGCAACTATCCGAGGTTTATTTGATTATTCTGTGGATTTTAAATGTGAATAAAAAAAGAGATTGAAATTTAATACTTCAATCTCAAATTAATTATTTAATTATTTAGAGCGTTTCTCAAATAAGTGAGGTACAAATATAAACTTAGTCAAGAACCTTAAAAGCCCTATTCCCTATTCCCTATTCCCTATTCCCTGACTCCACCAAGGTGTATCTCATTAATACGAGAAACGCTATAGTTTCAACTCAAGTTTCTGAGTCTGAGGTAGGAGTCTGAATAAATGAGGGAGAGAGAAACGCCACAACTGCACCTAGGCAAAAGCCAATAATATTGCGGAAGAGAGGCAAAAATTCAGGAGTACGAATCACGACTGGTCCCATGCCAAAAGCAATGAAGAGAATTCCCCATAAGGGTGACATGATCAAACCCCACTGCCAAGCTATTAACTGACCTTCTTTGCGAGGTATGACGGCAACTCCCAAAATTATACCGCCCACTATAGAACTAATTAAAGTCAGAATCCATTGCTCTCTTGGCAATCCTGGCACTACATTACATCCGTTTTGTCTCAGACAACCTTTAACTGATTCTAGAGCTTCGACAATAGCATTGTTTTCACCATATTCTCTTGTGTAATACATATTGCCAAAACGAGTCTGAAGTTCGATCCAAAAGTTACGAGGTAGCAACTCGTAGACATCGTCACCAATACTAAAAGCGAGTAGATTTCCACCTCTGCCATCAGCTACTAGCAAAATACTCTTATCGTCTAAACCCCAAAATTTCTTAACTGCACGACCAGGTGAGCGGTCATATTGGGTTAAAACACGCATTTTCCAGCCTGTTTCTGCTTCAAAATCTTGGAGATTTTTAATTAACGATTCTTCTTGCAGTTTTGGTAAGAAGTTGGCTAAATCAACTACAGGAGTTTCTACATCAGGTAACAATTCAGGATTATTAACTGCCCAAGCCGAAGGGGTAAGACAGGTGAACAAGACTAGTAAGCAAACTCCCAAAGTGAGTAGAAAACGCCGTGTAAAATTAATTGCCATAATTACTCTATTTAAAAATTCTGTCGTATACAATTTTATTTTGTTAAAGAGGTTATTATTTTCGTTACATTTATTTACTTTAACTTAAGGTTATCAGTTATCAGTACCCTGAGTACCTTTCTACCAGAAAAAAGTTATGGGAACAGCTCTAATTATCTTGAGACTCATCTCTAGAAATTGGTGGTTGAAAACTCTTGTGCCTTTGGGAAGATATCTTAACATCCTTGTTTCGAGGAGTACGCCATACTTTCCAAGCTGCTTTGACTCCTGCTGCCAAACCACGACTACTTTGTTGTACTTGCTGGGCTTGCTGCTTGGCATTGACTAATCCTTGATCTACTTGCTTGACTATTCCCGTAGCGTTATTAATTCCCTGATTAATTTCATCGGTTAATTCACCGACCTCTCTCCCCGTGAAACGGATCGCTTCCAAAGTAGGAGGAAATTCTCGGTTAAGAGTATCAAATAATTTTTCGGCACTACGAGCTGCCTTAGCTACTTCTTGCAAGGTAGGAATTGTGACTAACAATACGGCAAACAGGCTAAAAGATACTAAAAATAGGGAGAGTCCTAACCAAAATAAAGGGTCTATCATAAAAGTCGAGCGTTAGATCGCATCTTTCAATTTTAAAGGCGATCGGCGACAGGATAATTGGAGTCTTGTTTGAGGTTACTGGATTTGTTAGCTTGATTAGTCTCTCTACTGGCTTCTATCCCCGCGGCGATCGCTTGTTGTAATCTTTCTAAGGTACTTTCCCAGTTTTCTAGAGTTGATTCCGAGAGGCGATCGGCTTGCATCTGAATAGTACTAGTTAGATCTTCAGCTAACTCTGGTAAAGCATCAGCAGATTTTTTAAGCACTTTTCTAGTTTCTTTACCAGTGCGAGGTGCAATTAATAATCCTAATACTGTGCCCACTGCACTACCAATGACTAATCCGCCAATAAATACTCCTGTTTGATTTTGCTTAGACATGACTCTAGTCTTTTCCCCGATTTGATTAACTTAAGCTTACCAGCCCAATAGTTTATTGAAACATCTTTAAATAGAAATCGGCTTTTTTTAATTAACTAAATGTATTTAGATCGGCAAGGTTTATTAACAAGTAAAGTGGTTGTCTCGATACCAATAAATTTAAACAGTAGACAGGAAATTTCCTCTGCTTTGACTGATAAATATGGTATGGATTATTTATTGATGGGTAGAGTGTTTCAAGCCACAAAAACTAATCAAAGTTGTGCCATTGATCTTAGTAATCGCCCTCATGTCTGGGAAATTGGCAGTTCAGCTCAAATTTCTCCTAGCTTGCTAGAGCAAATAAATAGTCATCAACGGGTTATTCAATTGTCCTCTGATGATTCAGGTTACAATACATGTTTGAAAATTGCGAAATTTACTCAGGTTTTTCTAGATATAGGAGGAATTGCCGCCACAGTGGAGTCGGCAGGAATCAGCCATGAGAAGCAGAAGTGGTTAGCTAACTATAATTCTGAAGATGTTTTTGATATTTACTCTTTGTTTGTAGCTCTGGTGGAAGGAGACGATAATTATCATTCTTGTGGAATGCACAATTTTGGGAAAGCTGATGTTGCGATGGACATTAGTGAAGAGATTGCCTTAGCAATCTATGTTATGAACGTATTTAATTATTATCGTTTAACAGAATCACCAATACTCCAAGATGGACATACTTTTCAGCCTGATATAGAGTCTCCTACTTATCAGATTAAGTGGACAGAATACGATCAATATCAAGCTGATAGTTTGCTATACAACCCTTACGGAAAATGGCATTTATCTCGTCTAAGGAATTAATTTCTCCTCTTATCTAATTATCTAATTTTTACTCCGGGATTTAAAATATCGCTCAAACCCTCACCAACTAAAGATAAACCTGTCACCATGGTGGTCATTGCTAAACCGGGGAAAGTAGCTGACCACCAAATTCCTGTAGGTAATGCATCCAGAGCTAAACGAAGATCGTGACCCCATTCTGGGACTTCGGGAGGAAGTCCTAAACCCAGAAAACCTAAACCGCCAAGAATCAGAATTGCATCTGCTGCGTTCAGAGTGAATAAAACAGGAACACTTTGGATCACATTGAAAAATAAGTAGCGGGATAAAATTCTACTAGTTGGTGCGCCCATCGCCTGAGCTGCTTCGATAAATAATTCAGTTTTGACACTGGTAGTATGATTGCGTACTATTCGGTAATATTGAGGAACATAGGCAATACTAAGAGCCAATGCTGCATTGAGAACTCCTTTGCCAACCACGAACGCCAGAGTTACAGATAGTAATAAACCAGGTAGGGTATAGATAGTGTCCATAAAAAAGAGCAGCACTTTATCAATTCTCCCACCGAGATAACCACTAACTAAGCCTAAAGGTACACCTAAAATCAAACTGATAGTAGTTGCCAGTATCACCACTTTTAAAGCTGCTTGAGTGCCAAACAAAGTACGGGAAAATACATCATATCCCTGACGAGTGGTCCCAAACCAATAATCTGCCCCCGGTGCTTCGTGAATGGGATTGGCTAAAGCTTCTACAGGGTCTTGTAACCACCCTATATTCTGTAAGGTAGGAGCAAGTAGAGCGATCGCAATACAGCTGATAGTAATAATTAACCCAATAATAGTTAAGCTTTGAGACAGGGTAGGACGGAATTGACGCGGTAATCTGACTCTGGTAGTTGTCATACTAATACTAATCTGATAGAAATACTTTGAACTTGTGGACGGTAAGAAATAGAGAATAAATTTAGTAGTCTGCCAATTTTGAAATGATGGATGTTAAAAAAGTTCGGAATTCGGAATTCGGAATTCGGAGTTATCGGTTATCGGTTAATTCGGAGTCCAAAAATTTACCCCTCAATTCAAACTTGTTAGAGTACTAGCTCTGGGATTTTTTCTTCAATTCCTTGTACATCTGGTACATTTCAGGTAATCGTTTATACATGACAAAGAGTTTACGATAAAGCTTGCTGGGTATATGGGGCATTCCCGAAACCATCTCCCCTGGTGCGACGTTGCCAGTAATACCAGTTTGTCCAGTGGCGATCGCGCGATCGCCAACTGTTACCTGATTTGCCACTCCGACTTGCCCTCCTAACATTACTCCATTACCAATAATTGCTCCTCCAGCTAAACCCACCTGTGCCGCCATAGCGCAGTTGCGTCCGATCTTACAGCCATGACCAATCTGCACTAAGTTATCTAATTTAGTGTTTTGTCCGATTCTAGTTTCTCCCACCGCAGGACGATCTACAGCACTATTACAGCCAATTTCGACCCCGTCTTCCAGGACGGTATAGCCAGACTGTTCCATTTTGTACCACCCTGTTGCTGTTGGCACAAAGCCAAAGCCTTCTGAACCAATAGCTGCACCACTGTGAATTACACAGCCAGAGCCAATTTGAGTCCGTTCGTGAATTGTACAGTTAGCGTGAAGAATGGTATCACTGCCAATAGTGACACCAGGATAAATCACCACATTGGGATGAATACAGACACGATCACCTATGGTAACTCCCGATTGGATTACGACATTTGCTCCAATGTAGATATCTTGTCCTATCCTAGTATCAGGGGCGATAACTGCTGTAGGATTAATATCCGGATCGGGTTTAAAAGGCTGGTAATATAGAGCGATCGCTTGAGCAAATAAGAGCCTAGGTTGAGAAGTAGCAATCCATGCAATTTCTCTTGCTGAAGCTTGAGTTTGTAGAGTTTCATCTGGGGGTAAAATTAAAGCACTAGCTTGAGTTGTGGCGATTATCGTCGCAAATTTCTCCCCTTCTACATAGCTCAAAGTACCAGCAGTTGCTTTATCAATAGCAGCTACTCCTTTAATTTGAGGATTTAAGCCTTGGTTACTATTAAAACTATTGTTGTTAGCTGCTTTCCCTAGCTTGGTAATAAGTTCTTGAAACTGCATTGCTACAAGTGAAATTAGTATCTAAAAATTGATAAACTCAGGCAGCATTTATTCTAGGTCAAAAATAAAAAACTATACTATCTCACGTTCGGTTTAAAAGCTAAAAAATATGGGATTTTATTCTAATTTTATTATTCCTTACGGTATTGATATAGTAATGTCTGGTTCGCCTCTAAGCGAATACCGTCAAAAGCTGCTCGAAAATGTCTCAGGAGAAATTCTGGAAATTGGCTTTGGTACGGGGTTAAATTTAGCTTACTATCCAGACAGTGTCACTAAAATTACTACCATCGATCCTAATCCGGGAATGCAAAAACTAGCGCGATCGCGTATTGCTGCTTCTAATATCGAAGTCGACTTTCAGATCTTAAATGGTGAGAGTTTGCCCATGGCTGATGCTAGTTTCGATTCAGTGGTCTGTACCTGGACATTGTGTAGTATTGCCCGAGTTGAGCAAGCGATCGCCGAAGTCCATCGATTATTAAAACCAAAAGGTCAATTTTTCTTTATTGAACATGGCTTGAGCAAAGATATACAAATTCAAGTTTGGCAAAATCGCCTGACTCCAATTCAAAAAGTAATTGCTGATGGTTGTCATCTGAATCGCAATATTAAGCATATAATCGAACAGAAATTTTCTAATGTAGCTATTGAGCAGTTTTATGCACCTAAATTACCTAAAGTAATTGGCTATATGTATCAGGGGATAGCTACAAAGTAATCATCTTCCCAATAAATCGGTTATAACCATACTGATTAAAATTAATATCTTGGCTCACTGTATTTCAGTCTTTTAGTTCATGTTCTTAAATTGAAACAAAATATTATAAAAACCAACTAAAAATGTCCCAATCGAATAAGAAACTACCATTAGGAATTTTTTTACAAAATGCCGGGTTGATTTCCAGCCAACAGTTAACTAATGCCCTGGAAATCCAATCTCAATATACACAAATGAAAATAGGAGAAATTTTGATTTTACAGGAGGAAATCAAACCACAGACTCTTGATTTTTTTGTGAATAAATGGCGGGAGATTAAAGAACAAGGACAGCAGTTTCCGATTGGATACTATCTTAAACAGGCTTCTTTACTTGACGAGCAACAAATTCAAGCTATTTTGACCGATCAAAAGCAAACTAAGCTCAAATTTGGCGAGCTAGCAGTCAAAAAAGGGTGGCTAAAACAAAGAACTGTTAACTTTTTTCTGAATAATTTGTCTATTCGACCACCACAATTAATATCTTTGATTATGTTAGAGCAATATAATCAAGATACACTGCATTTAGAACGTAAGTATGCAAATCCTCCTTTAATTTTAAGTAGAATTCTGGCTTGGTCTGGAGGAAATCCTACACTTACTAAAATTATTTGCCATGTTTTTGCTAACTCAAATTTCAATATCCCTGCTGGTTTAGAGTCGCAAGCTGTCGATCAATTTGTTGAAGGCTCTTTAATTGAAAATTGGCAAACTACAAAAGTAGGAAATTATATTAGAACTGTCAAAGAAAACTTGGTTAATAATTCAAGATGTGATACCGTCGCACTTTTAAAGGAATATCGAGAAATTATCCTGTCAGGTAGTAAAGAAAATTCAAACACAAAAGAGCAAGAAGAACTACTTGTTCTTGGATTAATTGTTGAAGAAAAAAATAAGTTAAGAGTAAGTAACTTAATTTATCAACAAATTTTCAATCAAGATTGGACTTCTGAGCAAATAGCAAAATTACAACAAATAGCTCAGGAAAAAGACATAGCTTTAATTAGACAAGATGATGTCGAGATTGAGCCATCTTCAGTAAAAGACATCGAAAAACACACTCTCAATAATGAGCAAAATCAAATTGACATCAGCGAAAAAGAGCCTGATGAAATTCTCAGGAATAATACAGTAAGCAAAATAACTGAACCGATTACTAAAATGAGTTCATTAATGACTCTAGCGGGAATTATCTTGCTAGTTCCCATCATTTTAGCTGTCAATAATTATTATTCGCTAGCAAAACAAGAACAAAAACAGGCTTCTGAGTCTCTGATAGAAGCTAATAAACTTAAACAGTTTTGCCGTGAGATACATTTTGACGATCCCAGTTCAACACTCATCTTAATATCAAAATTAGAAAGGGGGAAACAGGAACTGTTAAAGGCATTTCCTCGTAAATTGGAGGCTTTTCCCGATAACTGTGAAACAGCTTTAAATAAGTTGAGAGTATTAGCAGCCCCCCAACTAGGCAAAGAACATAGAGTTTTTGAAGCTCTGAGGCATCTGTGCAAAATACCTACTGATTCTGAAGTGTTTGTTGAAGCTGAAGTTTGGCTCGATCACTGGTATAACTCACCGGGCTGGGGCAAACAGACTAAATTTTATTTACAAGAGGTTACTAAGCAGAATGTTTCCAGATGTCCAGCTGCTCACTTTGCTAATAATAGCGAACAAAAAAAGTAATTTAAGACATCTCCAACATTCTTTGAATGGGTTTTAATGCTCTAAGGCGAATATCTTCAGGTACATCGATTTCTGGAGTTTTATTTTTCATTGCCAAATATAATTTCTCTAAAGTATTGAGACGCATATAAGGACACTCATTGCAAGCACAATTATCCATTGCTGGGGCAGGAATAAAATGTTTGTCAGGAGCTGCCTTCTGCATCTGATGAATAATACCAGGTTCAGTAGCTACGATAAATTTATCACTTTGGCTTTGCTGAGAATAATTTAATAGGGCTGTAGTTGAACCGATAAAATCTGCGTGGCGTAATACGGTCGGTTCACATTCGGGATGAGCGATAAATTCGGCAGTGGAATGCTCGACTTTTAATTCAATAATTCTTTTTTCCGAAAAGGTTTCGTGAACAATACAACTACCCTGCCATAAGACCAAATCTCTTCCAGTTTGTTCACTGACGTACCGACCTAAATTGCGATCGGGAGCAAAAATAATTGGCTGATCTTCAGGAATTTGATTAACTATTTTTACGGCATTAGAACTAGTGCAGATAATATCACTAAGGGCTTTGATTTCTGCTGAACAATTGATATAGGAAATAACTATGTGATCGGGATGAGCAGCTTTAAAAGCTTTGAATTCCTCTGGTGGGCAACTATCTGCTAAAGAACAACCAGCTTCGAGATCCGGCAATAAAACTAACTTATCAGGATTAAGAATCTTCGCTGTTTCCGCCATAAAATGTACCCCAGCAAATACAATCACCTCGGCATTAGTACTAGCCGCTTGCTGAGATAAACCCAAAGAATCTCCTAAATAATCGGCAATATCCTGAATGTCTGCCTCTTGATAGTAGTGAGCTAAAACTACGGCATTAAGTTCTTTTTTTAGTTTGTTTATAGCCCCAAATAAATCACTAGGAATCTCATTGGGATTGGCTTTGGGTGTTGCGGTGGCAAACATATTGATGATTAGTCCTTATAAGTTTATATTTCAGGTTTACAATTATTTATAGTAGTTTTTACTATAAATACAGTATACCCGATCACATCCAAATTTGCAGTTCAGATTCGCTAGGTTTTGATATCGGTTAAATTTTTTTGACTGAAACCTATTTTGTTATAACTAAGATTTCAGATCTCAGATTTAATCTATTAATGTTGTGAAATTGAAGGTTCAAGCGCGTATGAATATTTCTTGGCAATATTTATTATTAATTGTTACTACTCTATTTCATATTGTAATGAGCTGGAGAGAGAGTAGTAACCTATTGCCGCCAAGAGAATTAATTGATATTGGCGATCGCCATGTACATTTATATGTTCGGGGTGAAGGAAAAGCAACTGTCTTCAAATCATAAAAAAGTTAAACTAGCTATTTATATAGTTTTTTTTCATCCTTCATCCCTTATCCCTCCCAAAGTATGTCATTTCACCTTTCATCTTGGTCGATTAAAAATCCTGTACCCACTGTGGTTACTTTTCTCATCTTGGGGATTGTTGGGATTGGTTCGTTTTTGAGTTTAGGAATTGATGACTCTCCTAACATTGACGTGCCGATTGTAATTATCAGTGCTACCCAGCGGGGAGTCAGCCCAAGTGAATTAGAGAATCAAGTAACTAAAAAAATAGAGGATGCAGTAGCTAATTTAGATGGAATTGACGAGCTTAGTTCTACGATTACCGATGGCAGTTCTCGGACTGTAATTAACTTTGACTTTGGTGTCGATAGCGATCGCGCCGTCAATGAGGTTCGCAATGCTGTTTCTCAAATTCGCCCTGACTTACCTCAAGATATCGATGAACCCAATGTTACTAAGGTACAGTTTACCGGGGGGTCGGTAGTTACCTATGCTGTTTCTTCTCCTAAACGCTCGGTTGAAGATATTAGTAATATTGTCGACCGTACGATTATTCCTGAAATACTGAATGTTAGAGGAGTAGGAGAAGTTGAACGTCTGGGAGGCGTAGATCGAGAAGTTAGGGTTAATCTCGATCCGGAACGTTTGAAAGCCTATGGCATAACCGCTACAGAAATTGATAACCAGATTGCTCAGTTCAATCTCAATTTATCAGGAGGGCGATCGGAAGTTGGTGGCAGAGAGCAAAGCGTTCGTACTTTGGGAAGTGCTAAAACCGTCAGAGATTTGCGGGCTTATCCCATTGAGCTAAGTAATGGCGATACAGTTACTTTGGCTAACTTTGGGGAAGTGGCAGATGATTTTGAAGAATCACGACAAAAAGCATTTTTGGATGGAAAGCCTGTAGTCGGCTTTGCCGTTAAACGCAGTTTAGGCAGTACTTTGGTTTCCGTAGAAGAAGAAGTCACTAAAGCGATCGCCGAATTGAAAACTACCCTGCCCGAAGATATCCAGCTAGACTTAATCTTTACTCGTGCTGACGAAATTCGTGCTTCCTATCAGGGAACAATCAATGCCTTAGTCTTAGGCTGTTTGCTTACGGTATTGACTGTGGGCATCTTTCTCCGCGACTGGCGAGTTACTCTAATTACTGCTACGGCATTGCCCCTGTCAATTATTCCTACTTTCTGGGTGATGAGAACCCTAGGCTATACCCTCAACAGCATGAGTTTGCTAGCTTTAGCCCTAGCAGTGGGAAACCTGGTAGATGATGCGATCTGCATGATCGAAAACATCGATCGCCATCTGCAAATGAAGAAAAAGCCCTTCCAGGCGGCTTTAGATGCAGCCAGGGAGATTGGGTTAGCAGTTGTTGCCACTACAGCAACGATCGTGGCAGTATTTATTCCCGTAGCATTTATGGGAGGGATTCCTGGTCAATATTTTCAGCCTTTTGGGGTAACGGTGGCAGTATCTACCATGTTCTCTACCTTGGTTGCCTGTACTGTAACGCCCATGTTAAGTGCTTATTTGCTGAAGTCTAAAAAGCAACAGTTCAAGCTTCCCCGCTTTCGTGCTTACGGTCGATTAGATTACGATATCACTCCTGATGGTCAAGCAACAGGTAACATATTGAGCTATTCCTCCAACAATAATCTAGCTAGTTCATCTCAAGACTTACAGTTAAATTCTGGAGGCAAATGGCAACCCTATCGCTTTTTACTCAATCTAGCTTTACGCAATCGCATCGTAACTTTGATACTGGCAGCAGCATTCTTTTTTGGAAGTCTGCAGCTAGTTCCCTATATTCCTAAAGGCTTATTTAATAGTGGAGATACGGGACTGAGTACAATTAAGGTGGATTTACCACCTGGTTCTCAACTGGATGATACCGAAGCGACAATCATTCAGTTAGACAAAATCTTACAAGAACAGCCCGCAGTTAAAAGTGTTTTGTCTCAGGTAGGGGAGGAAGGAAATATTAATACTGGTTTGGTTTATGTCAATCTTTTGCCCAAAACTGAGCGAGAACTTTCCCAGCAAGAATTCCAAGAGCAGATGCGGAAAATTTTTGCTCAGATTCCTGGAACCAGAATCAGCTTTCAAAGTCAGGGGGCTGGAGGTGGTGGCAAAGATGTCTCGCTAATTCTGCGCAGCAATAATCCAGAAATATTGGTAGACACTGCTAACAATTTAGAAAAACAAGTCCGAGAAATACCTGGGCTAGTAGAAGTAACTTCTAGTACCAGCTTAGTTCAACCAGAGATCATTATTGATCCCGATCCCCAAAGAGCAACTGATTTGGGCGTTTCAGTAGAAGCGATCGCCAATACTGCTTCTTTGGCTTCTATTGGCAATAGTGATTTTAATCTAGCCAAATTTAATCTCCCTGACCGTCAAATTCCTATTAGAGTTCAAATTAACCCCAAAAAACGTCAGGACATCGAAACCCTCAAAAATCTTCGTATTACCTCTCGTAATGGTTCTTTAGTTCCCTTAGAAGCTGTGGCGACAATTCGTTTAGGCAGTGGTCCAGCTACTATCGAACGATATAACCGCAATCGTCAGGTTACTGTAGAAGGTAATTTACAAGGATTATCCTTAGGAGATGCGATCGCTAAAATCCGTGCTTTACCAGCGATGAAATCCTTGCCTCCTGAAGTCAAGGAAGAACCATCAGGAGACGCAGAAATTATGCGGGACATCTTTGCTCGTTTTGCAGGGGCATTAGGCTTAGCGATCTTATGTATTTATGCCATTTTGGTTTTACTCTACAATAACTTTCTCTATCCCCTGGCAATTCTGGTGGCGTTGCCCTTATCTGTCGGAGGTGCACTGTTAGGATTGCTAATTACCCAAAAAGAATTAGGACTATTTGCCCTGATTGGAATTGTCCTTTTGATGGGATTAGTAACTAAAAATGCGATTTTATTAGTCGATTTTGCTTTGGCAGGGCTGAAAGAGGGCAAATCTCAACGTAAGGCAGTAATAAGTGCTGGAGTATCTCGCTTACGTCCCATTTTGATGACTTCCATTTCTACTGTTGCGGGGATGATGCCTATTGCCTTAGAGTTTGGTTCTGATGGAGAGGTTCGTAGTCCTATGGCGATCGCTGTAATTGGAGGCTTTACTACTTCTACTCTTTTAACCTTGGTAGTCGTTCCTGTTTTATTTACCTATGTGGACAACTTGATCCATTGGCTCGGCAAATTTTTCGGATTTGGTAAACAGAAACAGTCAAGTAGCCAATTGACAGTGATTAATGATTAAAACTTAGAGCAAATAAACCATATTTGTAATTAATTCCAAGAATGTAAATAAAGAATGATCCACAAATATCGCCCCTCAAGCACGACTTAAAATCATGCCTAAAGGGCGTTTGTCTTCCGCAGATTGAGGATATTCTAAATCAACGGAGAAGTTGGTATATATAATCAGTAGAGTCAGAACATCAAGTCTGTTTCCATCAAAAATCGGATTGTTCTTGATGATCAACTTTTTGAGCTTGAGAATAATTGCAATTATATCCGCCAATACCAACTACGAAATCATCAAAGTCAGTATCTTCATCTTGAGTTTTTACCAGAGTCGAACCAGTGTCATCGAAGTTAAGCAATAACCCACCATTAACTAAAGCCTCAAACTGATTAGCATCAATAGCAGGATTGTTACGTCGCATAGCTATAGCTTCTTTAGTCAAGCCTTCTTCGTTAAATAGAGCTTGTCGATTACCTTGAGTATTAAAGAAATCAGTAGTGTAAACAGTGCCAGCAGGCTTACCGTCAAACTGCGACTCTAAATAAAAGGCATATCTTTTGTTCGCTTTAAACAAATACTCTGCTTGAGAAACGGGGACGGTATTACCAGGAGTACCGAGAAAATCATTATTGCGGGCTGCTTGTAAATCTGTCTCATAAGTAGATCGGCGATAAACCGTATCTAAGTTATCTGATGCTTTAACCTCAGCTAATAAAGGAGTCTTAGAACAGGAATCAAAATTAGTTATTTCTGAACCACTTACTTCACAAGAATCTAAATCGATAACTCCAAAAGTCGACTGATAAGCACCATGAGATTCAATGAATTCAAATTCAACAATTGTGTCTTCGGCAAATTTAATCTCATTATTATTTACAATATCTTCTGCTAATACAGCAGAACTCATCGAATTTAGCATACCGAATATTGCGAAAAATCCTAAATAAGCCCAATCAATGCTTAATTTGGGAAATTTATGACCAAATTGTGTTGATATTTGCTTTATATCCATAAAATTACTCCTATTTATTTACCAAATATTATTTTCTAGTTCAATTTTTTCCAGCTCTTCAATAAATTTTTTCGATTCATTTAATTGCATTTCTACTACTTCGCGGGCTTCGATTCTACGAGCTTCATATTCACTGAACTTCAAACTTGCAGAATTATCGCAACCACATAGTTCCGAATCACTGCCCCTAGCAATACGCCTAGCATTAGCAGCCTCGTCTGTTAAATTAGGACATCCACAAGTTTGCCTTCCAGCTACATCACTATTTCTTCGGGCAAGTCGTCTAGGTCCCTCTGCCACTTGAGTTCCAGCTTCGTTTTCAATTGCTGCTAAATTGTTAAAGGATTGTTCAAGATTATTCTCTAGTACTGTGGCAACCTCATTTAGAGTTATTTCGCTGCCTTGATCGACATTAGCTGAACCAATATTAATTTCATTTTCTAATCCTCCACCATAGACCATCCCAGTGTCAGGATCATATTGAACAATATTAGAGATACCATTGCCATTAATACTGTCTATGCTGACCGAAGGCGCACTAAAAGTTTGACCAGCGGAAACATCAGATTGATTAGTCTGTGCTTGAACAGATGTCGTTACTGTCAACATTCCCGCAGCAACTAAAAAACCTAGCCATAATCTTTGTTTCTTGTACATATTTAATCTTCCTAAACAATTAATTTGAATTAGAGACCAGCGCCAACTCCAAAGATGAAACGGGCTCCATCTCCAGCACCGGCAATATCTCTAGCACCGAGGTTAATAGTCATGGGTATGGTGCGAAAAGGAGAAACAGATACACCCATAGCTAGATCTTGACCTGTCCACTCGGTAATAAAACTTACTGGGCGAGCTACTCGAAAAGCTAAACTGCCGTAGACGTTAAAATCATTGTTGTCATCTCTGATCGCATCTTCAGTGCGAAATTGCCCGTTACCAACCCCAACAGTTGCTCCCACTCGACTGAAAGCAGAATTAATATTTTCTCTGGTTTTAAAAATCTTGGTAGTCGCAAAATACAGCGAATCATCGAGGTCATTATCATCACCAATGGTCAAGAAACTATTCCAGCCAGCAGCAACCCCCCATCCTTCAGCAACTTTGCGGTGTAATTTTAGGTTAAATCCCCCCGAGCCAAAATCGCGACCATTTTGACCAAAACTTGCAAGAGTATAGCTTAGTTCAGCACCAACAGACTTTTTGGCATTTCCTAAACCTAAGCCAAATCCCCAAGTAGCATCGCCATCGTTTTCATCGTCAAGTCCTCCTCGAGTATCTGCTTGGTAGCTTAAACCACTATAAAATCCACGATCTGCACCAAACCCATAGGGATTAGCAATAGTCAAAGAAGGTACCCCCCGACTGGGTGTAAAGTTACCCTGACGAATATCCTGTAGTTGAAATTTTACATCTTCGACTTCATCACGATTAGAATTACTCCAGGAATTATCAGCAGTAATCTTTGAATTATTAGCAATAATCTTTGACTCAGCACCACATATACTACAAACTTTAGCTTCAGAAAAACCTGTTTGTTGTTGTGATTTGATGTCTGGTTTTGCCAGAGCTTTTAAATTTGATAATGGTAGTAAAAAAAACGCAGTTGTACAAGCAAAAATTAGTATACGCATAAATTCATAACATCAAAAATAATTGTGTTTGCAATTTAAGATAATTTAATTACATAGATATTAATAACTATTTCAATCTTAAAGCTGTAAGTAACTAAATAGATTTAATTTAATCTATATCCAACCATTACTTGAGTTTCAATTTAATTATCAATGCTTATGTAATTTGTAGTTTTCAAATAATAGACATTCTCTAGCAGTTATACTCTACATTTTTATAAAGCTCAACACATACTATAAAAATAGTTATAATTGCTTAATATCTTAGTTGTTTGTACTGTAACAACAATTACATTGATAAAAGTAATGGTTATATCTACTGAAGACATAATAGAATTATTATTGATATTATGTTTTTCTTTTAGTAATTGTTTTAAAGCATTATTCTTGATAGTGAATAAATTTTGTATCAAAAAATATCGAAATATAGTAGCAACGAATATATTGTTAATTAATTTTATTTATCTGCGTATCTAATAATTTTACTTCATTGAATATTTTAATAAGTATATTCAAGAAGTTTAATGAAGGATAAAATTGAATTATATTACTTTTTTGTATTTTTTATTTCGTTACATTTAAGAAAAATATAATTTTTTCGATAAATTTTAATTCGGTGTAACTCTCTAACTTCATTAATGTACTAATGCACAGCAAGCAAATTAGTATCAATGACCATTCATGGCTATTTCTAGGTTTGATTGGGATTAGTATTTTATATCTCAACTTAATTTGGAGAACTACGAAAGACGTCGATCAACTTACGATTAGCTGTTTATTTTGGATAGCCATTTTATGGCTCCTCTGGAGAAAAAGAGATGGCTTAAAATATCGTAGCGATGCAGTTTCTAGTTTTGTCGGCTTACTTTTGCTAGGAGGAATTTTAGCTAAAACTTTTACACTTTTTTGGTTTGAGTCTGTTTTGATCCCATTACTACCCATCAGTGCAGCGATCGCTTTTACTTTAATTGCTTCGGGATTTACTGGGATAAGTCAATATTTGCGAGAACTGTTTTTTGCCTGGTTTTTATTTTTTCCTACTGGGGTAATAGGACGTTTTCTAGATGGGATAGTTCACATTACTATTCTCAATGCCAAATTTGCTACCTATTTTCTTTACTATTTAGGATTTGATGTCATCAGCAGAGGTAATCAAGTTCTATTATCGTTACCTAACCTGGGAGAATTCATGGCGATCGTCGATTATCCTTGCGCTGGTGTACCGATGATTCTTTTGATGCTTAAGTTAGCATTACTGTTAATAAGTTTTGTCCCTGTGCCTAGAAATCAACGATTATTAATTCCCCTATTTTCTGTTGTCTTAGGTTTTTTCTTAGGGGTAATTAGAGTTTGCATATTGACTTTGTTAATTCCAAATCAGGCTCAGTTTGATTACTGGCATGGCTCACAGGGGTCACAAATTTTTTCGACTTTGGCAATTACAATTTTTTCTGGTTATTGTTACTGGATCTTGGAACGGAAGTCAGTAATCAGTAATCAGTAATCAGTAATCAGTAATCAGTAATCAGTAATCAGTAATCAGTAATCAGTAATCAGTAATCAGTGTCTCTCTTTTACGAAGAATATGATTGATCAAATGCATTGGCGGAGTTGTGTTTTGGCGATCGCCAGCGTTGGTACTAATCTGGCTGTTGTTTACGGGATGATAGCTCCTACTGTCGGTAATCGTCCTGTTGCTGATTTTGAGTTTCCCGGGCACTTGAGTTTGAATTCTACCCAGGCAATGGCAGTTAAATCAAGACAAGTAAGTCGAAAAACTGATAATCAAGAGCAGGAAATAATCAAAGCACATCAAAAATATCAATATATCCAAGATAATCAAAAAATTAGTTTAGATATAAGCTACTTAGTAGGGACAAGAGGAGATGTGAATACATACTTGCAACAATATACTGATATTGAACCAAAAACTATTCAAGCTAAAAAAGTAAAACACATTGAAGGAGTTGGTTATCATGCATTGTTTACTACTAGCGATCGCCAAGCTCAATCAAAGAATAAGCGTGCTTATTTAAGTAGTTGTATTAGTCCCAGAAGCCCTAGCAATGTAACTCAAGAACAATTTTCTCAATTTCGCTATCAAAATGATTTACAATTGCAAGTCGGTTTAGATTGGTTACAAGGCAAAGCTAGTATTCGCGATCGCCGTTGTCTTTGGGTGCTTCTTTCGACACCGATTATGCAGTCAGATCCTAAAACTGCTTATCAAGTTCTAGAAAATGCTTGGCAGGATTTATATCGATGGTGGCTACCTAATTTTCCTGCGTTAACAAACTGAATGCTAGTTTGACTAATTCTAGTTTTAATGGACAATTGATTAATTAAGTTTACGATCTCTTCTCTTTTTTCAAGAATAAATCAAAACAAAAATTTTCATTTTTAACAATCCTCTTGTTTCAAGGACAGGTAATTATCCATTGTTAATTGTTAATTATTTGATAAAATTGTGCTGATTTATAACCAATAATTTTAGCAATGATACTATTGGGGAAAGATGTGACTTTTTGATTATAAATTTGTACTGTCTGATTATATCTTCTTCGTTCTGTAGCTAGACGATTTGCAGTACCTGTAATTTCATATTGTAGATTAATAAATGTTTGAGAAGACTGTAATTGATTATTAATGTTGGCATATTCTTGAAAGTCTTGAATAGCAGAGTTAACTGCTTGAATTGCTATTATCCTGTCAGAATTATTGTTGGCTTGCAGATATTCTTGCCGAGATTGAGTTAGTTGTTGAATTAGTTGCTGCTCGCGTTGAGCTTGAGCTTGAGTTAAATTAATTAATTGAGGAACCAAATCTACTTTACGTTGTAGCTGATTTTCTACTTGTGCCCAGGCGGCATTTACTTGTTGTAATTGTTGATTCAAAGAATTATAAACTAGAACTCCCCAAAGTGAGATTGTCACTCCTATTCCTAATGAAATTTGTAATGTTTGCTGTCGCTTTTGTTTTGCTTGTTGCTGCTTAGTTCTAATTTGCTTGAGGGCTTTTTGAATTAATTCAGGTGGAATAGAAACTTCTTTTCCTGCCTCTTGTAATTCTTCAAGAGAATATCCTCCTGAAGACTCAGCTGCATATAAGTGAGAAGCTAAATCTAAGACTTCTGCGGCGATCTCTTCAGGAATTTGTTCATGGTTATTTTGCATATTTCTAAATATCAAATATAGCGTTTCTCATTTTCATGAGGGAAGGAAAACCTTGGTTTTTGTTAATTGTTAATTGCTGATCGTTGATTGGGTATATCTGACTAATTTGAGCATTACTAGCTACGATCACACTATTAATCATCAAAACAATGCTAATAATTAAATGTATTTTTTTATAAATTTATTGTCATCTCTATTTTTTGATTATATGCAATCCCAATGTCATCAGTAATTCAAACTAAAAATAAAATTATTTTTGTCATAACTCTGTGCTTATCATTAGTTTTATTTCCGTTAGTTAGTTATGGGATAAGTGTTACCCAGGTTCCCAATCCCAAAGTTGTAAATAATACTTGGGTGACTGATATGGCAAATATTTTGAGCGATCGCACGGAAATTCAAATTAACCAGATGATCGATGGCTTGGAACAAAAAAATGGCACAGAAATTGCTGTGGTAACTGTACCTGAGACTCAACCTGCTGCTTCTCCCAAAGAATTTACTACAGAACTTTTTAATAGCTGGGGAATTGGTAAAGCGGGACAAGATAATGGCGTATTGTTCTTAGTTTCTGTTGGCGATCGCAGAGTAGAAATAGAAACGGGATATGGAGTAGAGGGAATTTTACCCGATGCTAAAGTAGGTAATATTATTCAAACTGAAATTACTCCTCGCTTCAAACAACAAGATTTTGATGGTGGTGTCTTAAATGGCACGAATGCCCTAGTCAAAGTTTTGTCAGGAGAAGATTTTGCTTCAATTCCAATAACCAGCAGCAATACTTTTAATCAAATTGCCGTACCATATAACCTAAATTATGTATTTTTGATTTTAGGCATTATTGGCAGTTCATATTGTTATAAATGTGTTCTAAAAAAAGTATCCCCAGTTTATCTAGAACCAATTGGTTATTCTCGCAATAAATATTTTACTGAACCACCCAAAGAATGGTTGATTTATAATTTTGTTTATGTAGGATGTACTTTGGGAATTATTTTGGTGATTGCACCTATTCTTGCCAGTATATCTAGAGAATTGCTAGTAGCAGCTTTAGTCGGATTACATATCTACTGGATCAAGAAAATTATCCAAAATCCTCCATCTATTGAGAATATAGTCTCAGTGATAATGTCGCCTATTTTACTTATTGCAGCTTCTTTGCTAACTTATATAGGAGGTTTTATAGGTTTCGTAATAACTATAGTCTTATCATCTGTTTATCTTCAATTTGAGCACAAAAAAGTTACTTTCTTTACTCTATTAGGTATTGTTATTAACTATATTTTGATAATGTTACCAGTGGGAATTATTCTTAGTTCGCTCAATAATCCAGGACATATACCAGTTATTCTTTTGGGTTTAATCGGCAGTATTCCCCTTACCTATTTAGTTTGGGAATATCTAAAGCAGGAATTTAATATTGATGGTAAGTCAAGAGTTTATTGCGCTACTTGCCAAGGATCTCTGAAGCAGATCGATATTCCGTTGCTACGAAAATATCTTAAACCGAAAGAAATAGTAGCTGCAAAAATAGGTAGTGTCAATTTTCAAGGCTGGAGATGTGATGAATGCAATAGTCAAAATGAATCGGCAATTCATATTTGTGCAGATGCTGTTGGGAGTAGTAAATTTTCGGAGTGTCCTACTTGTCAAGAATTAACTGTCATTCGCAAAACAGAAATTTTAAAGCAAGCAACTACCAGAAAAAGTGGTATGCGTTTACATAAATATGATTGCCAATGTTGCGATTACACTCATGAAAAAGAGGAGATCATTCCTCGCAAATCTTCTAGTTCTAGTAGTGTAAGTAGTAGCAATTACTCTGGTGGCTACAGCAGTGGTGGTAGTAGTGGTAGTAGTGGTAGTAGTAGTGGAGGAGGGAGTTTTGGTGGCGGTGACAGCGGTGGCGGTGGTGCTGGCGGTAGTTGGTAATCACTAAAGGTAAGTAGCATTAACCTAGAAAAGCAACAAGCTGAAACTAAATATAGGATTGGGGAGATTATACTAGATTGGTTTAAATTTAATCGAAACCATTTAAGTAAGTTTATGACCATCCTTCAAGATCAAGAAAGACAAGTATTTTCTTCTGGTATTCTGCGTTTAGTGGGCTACGGCTTATTAGGAATGGCAATGGTTGATATTTTATTTTTAATAATTCCGCCACAATTGATGAATCCTCTCTGGGAATTTCAAACTATGGGTGCGATTGTGGAGAGAATCCCTGTTACTTTATTGGGAACGGTTTTAGTATATTACGGAGAACGAAGCGATCGCGCTCCCATTGAAGCCATACTACTAAAGTGTATATCTTGGCTAACTTTGGTAGCTGCCATACTAATGTTATTAATGATTCCATTGAATATCAGCAACAGTTTTCGCATTTATCATCAACAGAATGCTACTGCCAATGCTCAATTTGTCAGCCAGAACGATACAATTCAGCAATTTAAGGAGCAATTAAAAGCGGCTAATTCTAAGGATGAGATTGAAGTAGTTTTACAACAGCAAGCTAAACAGCAAGTTAGTATTCCCGATTCAGTGAATACTCAGAAGCTTAAAACAGATATTCTGGCTACTGTACAAAATAATCAAGATAATATCACCAGTCAAGCACAGACCTTCAGAGTTCAAAAACGTTCGTTGCTGTTAAAAAAATGTCTTAAGTGGAATCTGGGTGCGTTGATCGCATCTATCTTATTTTTTTTGATCTGGAAAAGTACTGGCTGGGCAAGAGTTAAGCTCTATTTGAATGAAGATTAATATTTACTCAACTAATCGCTTAATTCAGATTCTCGATCATTACATGCTTGCCATTGTTCATGGGCTTCTCGGAGTAGGGCGATCGCCTCATCACAACTATCTACACAGTGAGGAATGCTGATATCTGCGGGGTCTGCCATTGGTGGCTCAACGTCGATCGTATACTGTTGTGCCCAGTTAGTTAACTCACTCCACATAGTACCAACCATGATGAATGGAGTATTTTGTAGCTTACGGACTTGTAATAATTGCCAAATCATCAACGCTTCTAAAGCAGTACCAATACCTCCTGGTAAAACTACAAAAGCATCAGAAGATAGAACAAAGTGATGTAGTCGGGAAAAGAAAGTTCTGTGGAGATATGCTTGTTCCACAAAAGGATTTGTATCTTGCTCAAATCCGAGATCGACACGGATGCCAATAGATTGCGTGCGATCTTCGGGATCGGCACTGACACTACCTTCGTTAGCAGCTTGCATTAATCCAGGTCCGCCTCCAGTAACGATATCACAACCCATCTTGGTCAGTTCACTAGCTAGATGACGAACTCCACTATAAATAGGTGTATTCGGATGAATTCTTGCCGAACCAAATAGAGTAACGCGATAACGTTCTCGTCTTGGTGGCTGAATAGAAGACAATTTATTAACCGTGTCCCAAAGGTTAAGAATTGTATCGTGAACTACTTCAAAGGCAGCTTCTGAGTCAGCGATACTAACGGCATCAGGATCTTGAGGTAGATTGCAATGGAGGGGAAGCGATCGCTTTTTCTTACTCATGATGTAAATTGCTAATTAGAAGCCAATTGTAGCTGAATTTTGATGTTATTGAATGCACAACTGCGTGATACTTGAAATATCTACATCAATTGACACGTTGCTATAAATTGGTAAAAGCACTGAAGCCTTTGACAAGAAAAAAAATTAAGATTGATGGGCAACGTACCCGAATTCTTTCTATCAGTATTTTTCCATTTAACTTTAACTAAGGTTCTGTAAGTCTCGTTTTTATGTGGTGATATTTACAGATCGAAATAAGATATGAGCAATGAAATAGCTAGATCGGAAACAATCGACCTAAGTGCTTTAACTACTCAAGAAACAGGTTTTTCTTTAGCAGATCTTAAACAGGTAGTATATCGCCGCTGGAAACCTGCATTGGCAGTGGGAATAACTGCCTTTACAGGGATTTTTCTGCTTACCGCCCTTAAAACTCCTGAATACCGCTCGGAAAGTATGATTCTGCTGGAAAATCCGCAAAATCAGCAATCTACATCTATTGCTCCTTCCCAAACAACTGCTAGTCAATATTACTCGATTAAAGATTTATCTACGGAAATATTTGTCCTCCGAAGTAACTCAATGGTTCGGAAGGCATTAGGAAAGTTAAAAGACCGTTATCCAAAACTGACGGTGAATGAATTGATAAAAAAGCTCTCAATTCATCAAGCAATAGTCAACAAAATACCCACTGATGTCTTAGCTATATCTTACACTGATACCGATCCAGCTAGAGCGAAAACAATTTTAGAAGCTCTTGGCGATACTTACGTTGAATACAGCCTAGAAAGACAAAGACTACAGGCTGCCAACGCGATCGAGTTTATTGATAGTCAACTACCTGATGCTCAACAAGAGTTAGAAAAAGCTGCGAAGGAAATTCGCCAGTTTAGGCAGGTACATCGATTAGTAGATCCTGAAACATCAGCAGTGGTAGCAGGAGAAAATCAACATAACATTGACCAACAAATAGAACAAACTAAAATTGCGATCGCCCAAAATAAAAAGCAAACTCAAGAATTAAAACGCCAATTAGAAGAATTGGGGCAAGACTCAGACACCATGGTGGCATCCTCAGTTTTGGGTCAAGATGGCGTTTATCAAAACTTAGCTAATCAATTAAAGGATGTCGAAACTCAATATAACTTGGGAAAAGTAGATTTTCATGACGACTACCATGTCATCAGCAATCTTAAAGAGAAGCGAAAAGAATTAAAAAAACTACTTCAAGAAAGAGCCGAACAGGTATTAGGCAAATCAGTTTCACCCCAGATATTAGAGCGGATTGTTTTATCTCCCAGCTATACAGATGTTCAAGCACCAGTAGCCGACAATGCAACAGCTTCTAGTGACAATCCAGGCGAAAATAATTCTAATGAAGATAAAGCATCAGGGACTAAAGTATCTTCTGAAGGTTCTACCTTAGAAATTTTTGCCAACCGACAGTTAGAGCTACAAAATCAAGCCGCTACCCTGCAAAGTCAATTAGCAAGTCTGCGTCAAACCAAAGTAGATGCTGACGGTCAATTTCTCAATATTCCTGGATTACAGCAAACCTTCACCGAATTAAAACGTCAACTAGAACTTAAATCTAAAGCCTACAATTATCTGCTGGAAAGGCGACAAGAGCTAGCCATTTCAGAAGCCGAAGAAATTGCACCATGGCGTATACTCAATGAACCCTCTTTACCCAGTAAACCCGTTTCGCCCAATATCAAACAAGGCTTGGTGCAAGCTTTAGTAGCTAGCGTTTTTTTAAGTATTGCCACCGCCTTCATGCTTCAGAAACTTGACCAAAGCGTCAAACAGGTTGACGAAATCAAACAAATTACTAAATTACCTTTATTGGGAGTGATTCCTAAAGTTGCTGAACCAAGAATTGATGCCAATATTCATGTCACTCGCAAATCATATTCATACTATTCATCATTTACTGAAGGATTACGCTCATTAGCAATGAATTTGCGTTATCTAATGACAGACGATGGTCAGCTCAAAACTTTGGCTGTAACTTCTTCAACTTCTGCCGAGGGGAAATCAACTATTTCATACAATCTCAGTATTGTTTTAGCAGAGTTAGACCTGCGGGTATTAATTGTTGATGCGGATCTGCGAAAACCTAAACTACATAAGTTAGCCAGAATCCCTAACGAAAGTGGATTAATGCAAGCTATTACTAAAGATCAACCCTGGACTAATTATATTCAGTCTGGTTCAATCAAGAATTTACATTTAATCACGGCTGGTGCAACTTCTCCTAACCCGATCGCTTTATTAAACTCAGACAAGATGAAGCAATTAATTCAAGCATGGGAAGCAGCGTACGATTACGTGATTATTGACACGCCTCCAATTGGAGTCATTGCGGATGCAAAGAGTTTAGCTAAAGAAGTTGATTCGATCTTGTTTGTTGCTGGTATTGAAAAAGCTAGTCGCAAAGCAATTAGCAACTCTGTAGATGTACTACGTCATAGTCGTTGTCATATCGCAGGTGTAGTTGCGAATATGGTCGATCCTGAGTTTGATTATTACGCTCATTCTTATCATGACTCTTACTATAATCAGCCCCAACGTGATAATAGCGATTTAGACGCTCAAGATAGTAGCTCAAAAGGCAAAATTAAAGGGGTATTACAACAATTTCGTCGGCGTTAATAACCAGAGTTCGGAGTTCGGAGTTCGGAATTCGGAATTCGGAATTCGGAGTTATAGGTTAGTTCGGAGTTTGGACTACTCGCTATTTCCTTCCGAAATGTTAGGCAAGCGCGAATTGATATTTTGTAAAACTAATCAGTAATCAGTAATCAGTAATCAGTAATTATTATTATGGTTAACCATTCCCCAGAATTAATTATTGAAGCTGGTCGTAGTGAACGCCAGTATTGGCGAGATTTGTGGCGTTATCGAGAGTTGTTTTATTTTCTGGCTTGGCGAGATATCTTAGTTCGATATAAGCAAACTATTATTGGTATTGCCTGGGCGTTAATTCGACCTTTTTTGACGATGGTTGTCTTTACAGTGGTTTTTGGTAAACTAGCCAATTTACCATCTGAAGATGCTCCCTATCCGATTTTGGTATTTGCAGCAATGCTTCCCTGGCAATTCTTCGCTAATTCTCTTAGTGAATGCAGTAATAGTCTGATCGGAAATGCCAATTTGATTTCTAAAGTCTATTTCCCGCGATTAATTATTCCCACTAGTGCAGTGGTAGTAAGCTTTGTCGACTTTATGATTTCTGGGATGATTTTATTGGGGTTAATGGCTTGGTATGACTTTGTTCCTAGTTGGCGTATTGTAACCTTGCCATTATTTATAGTGATCGCCTTTGCCGCTTCGATGGGTGCTGGCTTGTGGCTGGCATCTCTCAATGTCCAATATCGTGATTTTCGCTATATTGTGCCGTTTATAGTGCAATTTGGGTTATATATTTCTCCTGTCGGTTTCAGTAGCAGTATTGTCCCATCTCAATGGCGATCGCTCTACTCTCTTAATCCGATGGTGGGAGTAATTGATGGTTTTCGTTGGGCTATTATTGGTGGTGAATCTAATTTGTATGTGCCAGGATTTTTGCTTTCCCTCGGATTGGTAATGGCATTTTTATTAAGTGGTATTTGGTATTTTAGGAGGATGGAACGTACTTTTGCCGATGTAATTTAAAAGATAAAAAGAGTTAGTTTTAAAGGGGTATTTCTTATTTGATCAGTCACAGATGAAATCCACTGTAGAATCAACATCCAAATTTCAGATTAAACTAGAGCAAAGACGGCAACAAGCCTTGCTTGCAGCTAATAAATGTATGCAGATTTTGCGACATAATTTTGGTGCAACAGAAGTTTTTTTATGTGGTTCTTTAGCTGGAGAAAGTCCCTGGCATTGGCACTCAGATATAGACATTGCGGTTAGGGGCATGACTCAAGAGTCTATTTGGAATGCTTATTCAGCATTAGAAGACAGCGTACCCAATTGGTTGCAAGTAGATTTAATTCCTTTGGAATTTGCACCGACCCATCTAGTTGACCGTATTCTGCATAAAATACCTATGTCCGAGAACAAATACCTGGCATTAAAGTCTCACATCGAAGATGAATTGAAATCTATTAAGGGTACGATTCAAACGTTAATCGATCTATTGAAGCAAAAAGATACCATTCCCGAAGTGGCATTGATTCCTGCTCTGGCTAGCTATATTGCCGACTTTTATTCAGGATGTGAACGAATTAGCGAAAGAGTTGCTGTTTATTTAGATGGTGGATTGCCAACAAGTAAAGATTGGCATCAAGAATTATTAAAACAAGTCGCCGAGCCAGGAGGATATGAGCGTCCACCATTATGGAGTGGTTCATTGTTATTAGAACTCGATGAATATCGTAAGTTTCGACATTTAGAGCGTCATATCTACAAAATTCGCTTAAAACCAGATAGAGTAATTGCTTTAGCCGAAAATGTCGAAAAAGTTTTTAATAAAATTCAATCTACAATTACAGAATTTTATCAGTGGCTAGAGCAACAAGCTGAAGAACAAGAATTAAACTAGCTAATCATGTCAGAGGCAGTAATTAAGGTCGAAAATCTGGGAAAGAAATACACTATCGGCAAGCAAAAGCAGGAGAAGTATACTGCGCTGCGGGATGTGATTGCTGATGGAGCAAAATCAATCATCCACAGAATTACTAACTCATCATCTCAGGCTAGTAGTAATCGAGAAGAATTTTGGGCTTTAAAAGATGTTTCTTTTGAAATTAATCAAGGCGATCGCGTAGGAATTATTGGACGTAATGGCGCAGGTAAATCTACTCTTTTAAAAGTTCTCAGTCGGATTACTGAACCTACCACAGGCAGAATTAAACTGCGGGGGAGAGTTGCCAGTTTGTTAGAAGTGGGAACAGGGTTTCATCCTGAATTAACTGGTAGAGAAAATATTTTTCTTAACGGTGCTATCTTGGGCATGACCAAAGTGGAAATCAAAAAAAAGTTTGATGAGATTGTTGATTTTGCTGAAGTCGAAAAGCATTTAGATACTCCAGTCAAACGATATTCTTCGGGGATGTATGTACGCTTGGCTTTTGCTGTAGCAGCTCACTTGGAACCAGAAATCTTAATTGTAGATGAGGTATTAGCAGTAGGTGATGCAGCATTTCAAAAAAAATGTTTAGGTAAAATGGAATCTGCGGGTCAAGAAGGACGAACTATATTATTTGTTAGTCATAATATGAGCATGGTGCAGAATCTTTGTACCAGGGGAATTTTATTACAGCAAGGCAAAATTTCAACTGATTCTTCTATCGAAAATGCTGTTAATTGTTATCTCAAAACTATTGAACAATCTTACAGTGAAAATTTACTAGATCGCCAGGAAAGAATAGGTAAAGGACAGTCACAAGTAGCCAAAGTAAAGATATTAAGTGATAGTGGAGAAACTTCCACTTTAGTCACGGGAAAATTCGCACAATTTTTATTTGAAATTACTAATCTTTTACCTCGATTATCTTGTATGTTTACTATCTACGATCAATTAGGAACGGCGATCATAAATTTTAATAGTGAACAATGTAGTTCCCATGATTTAACCAATCCAGAAATAGGAGCAAAATTTATTTGTGAGATCGAACAACTTCCTTTATTACCAGGTCAATATCGGCTCAATGTTTTAATCAAGGGTGATGGAATAATACAAGATCATCTTGAAGGAGCAGCTTGGTTTGATGTAGAACCTGGAGCAATGCAAGATAGACCAATCAAGATTAAAGATAACGGAATTAAAATCTGTGTTCCACATATATGGACAGTGCCAGTTTAAGTAATCAGTAATCAGTAATCAGCAACAGATAACTAAAAGGATGAATGAAGATTGCTATTTTTGGCTATTATAATTTCTTTAATGCAGGAGACGATCGCATACAGCACTGCTTAAAAAGAATTTTTTCAGGACATATCTTGGTCTTCTTTCCACATTTTTTGCCGCCTCCTAACTTGAAATATTTGAATACTTTTGATTGGATAATTATTGGTGGTGGCGGACTGGTTAGGGAACGTGTTGGTATTTGGGTTAATATGTCCCGTTGGTTGAAAGGCTTAAGAGCTAATGTGGGAGTAATTGGCTTAGGAGTAAATAGTATTACTCCAGAATTGTCACGAGAATTATCTACCTTATTAGATTATGCTCAGTTCTTTTTTGTCAGGGATAGCAAAAGTAAACAGCTCTTAAATAATGACTCTAGAGTTGAAGTTTATCCCGATCTAACTTGGTGTTTTCCTCTGGCGAAAACCACAGATACTTTTAATAACACTATTGCAATTAATTTAACCCCATGTCACGAACAGAAATTTGAACCAGATAAATGGCTAGAAAGGTGTTCTCATCAAAATTTGATTCCTTTTCCACTATATTTTACGAAGAATCGCGACTACTGGTTACTGCAAAAGTATTTTGGCGATCGCCCTGATGCCATAGCTTCACACCCCGTACCGGAAGAATTTGATTTACAACCGCTAAGAACTAGCAAAATGTTAATTGCTTGTCGCTTTCACGCGATCGTATTTGCCATGCAACTTGGGAAACCATTTATTGCGATTAATTATGATGATAAGGTCAAAAGATTATTAACAGAAAGTAATTTAGCTCATTTGTGTTTAGAGCCAAATGAATATCATTTATTACCTGAAAAGATTAACTTTGTAGAATCTCATCGTCATGAAATCGAACGTACAATAAATATCTATGCTACCCAGCAAACTTATCAGGCTAAAATCATACTGGATAAATTAAATCAAAATATCGCCAATACTCCTCTGGTTGAACATCCTCGCGCAGCATTTAAACGAAAAATAAAAGAACTGTTAAAAATTAACTAACTATTAATTATTAGCAAAATATTAGATGAATGAAGCTCCGCTAAAAGTTCTAATGATGCCTGATTATCGCTCAGATAATCCCTATCAGTCATTATTAGCTGATGGATTGCGATCGCAAGGAGCTGAAGTAGTTTTTCCCAGAGGATATCGGCGAGTATTACCGTTCTACCGTGCTGTCCAGGATAATTCTGCTACTGTCTTACATTTACATTGGCTCACTCCTTATCTAAAGGGTGAAATGTGGTTGATGAGATTTTTCTATAGTTTAAAGATGCTCATCGATCTCTGGTTAACTCGCTTCAAGGGAGTCAAAATAATTTGGACAATTCATAATGATCTTGCTCACGATTGTCCTTTTCCCAAGTTGGAATTATGGCTGAGAAAAAAACTGCTCAAGGTAGCTGATGAAATTATCGTTCACAATCACGCAACTGTAGAACAGCTTCAGCTTTTAGATGTTACTGTAATTCCTCATGGACATTATCGAGATGTCTATCAATCTTCCATTCCTCAATCAATAGCGAGAAAACAACTAAATTTGCCTTTAGATGGTTATCTGTATCTCAATTTGGGAATGATAAGACCATACAAGGGAATTGAAAATTTACTGCAAGTTTGGCAAGCAAACCAAACTAAATTTCAAGCCCATAACCTTTTAATTGCCGGGAAATTTTTAGATAGTGCCTATGAAAAACATATTGGAGCATTAATCTCGAAAGCCGAACAGGTGATATTGCAAGCAAATTTTATTCCATCTGACCAAATGCATCTATATTTTAGTGCTGCAGATGTTGTGGTTCTTCCATTTACTAATATTTTGACCTCTGGAAGTCTGATTTTGGCTATGTCTTATGGCAAACCAGTTATTGCACCATCTCAAGGGGCAATTCAGGAGATTCTCCAAGAAGCTGATAGTCTACTTTACGATCCCAGCGATCGCCAAGGACTGGCAAAAGCTCTCAAAACTAGTACTCAAATTGATCTTCAAGAATTAAGTAAGCAAGTTAGACTTGCAAGCGATCGCCTGGACTGGGACAAAATTGCTCAGCAAACTGTCCAACTCTACCAAACCCGAAAGATTAATTACTGATTACTGATTACTGATTATTTTTTTCAAACCCACGTCTGCTCTACTCTCATTTCATCCCATGAATCCTTTAGTTAGTGTCCTTATTCCTTGTCACAACGCCGAAAGGTGGATCGAACAAGCCATTACCAGTGCGCTCAACCAGGCTTATGACAATACTGAAGTCATAGTAGTTGACGATGGCTCAACTGATAATAGTTTAGAGGTTATTAAAACTTTTGATGATTACATTTATTGGGAAACTAGTATCAATCGAGGAGGAAATCCTACACGCAATCGGTTATTAGAAATGAGTAATGGAGAGTGGTTGCAATACTTAGATTCGGATGATTATTTGCTTCCAAACAAGATTGCCCATCAAGTAAAGTTTTTGCAGCAAAATGTTGATGCTGATGTTGTCTTTAGCCCTATTATCCTGCAACATCATAACCGCATAGTCGAATCAATATTGAAAGAGCGAGAACCAAATTTGTTGGCTTTACCTAAAGTTCTTAATCTGGAATCAGCAGATGCGATCGCTCAGGAAATATTACCTATCCCCGAACCTCACGATCCCTGGATACTTTTGGCTCGATGGTATCTGCCCCAAACAGGAAGCCCCCTCTGGCGCAAGGAAGCAATTGTTGATGTGGGTGGTTGGAAGGAAGATCAACCCTGTTGTCAGGAGCATGAACTATATCTGCGTTTACTTCAAGGAGGTAGAAAATTTAGTTATTTTGGACAAGCGGGTTCAGTATATCGACAGTGGAGTGAATTTACCGTTTGTAAAACTAATAAGGCTGAAACTTATCACCGAAGATTAGAAATAATTGACCAAATAGAAGAATATCTTAGAACAACTCAGCAGTTATCTGAACCAAGACAAGATGCTATTAACCAAGCGCGATTTGAATGCGCCAGGATTATTTGGTTGACCGATAAACATTGGGCAAAAGCTATTATTAATCAAATTCGCCAGACAGAAATTAATTTTATTCCTTCAGGCAATTATGCACCGAGAATATATCGACTGCTTTACCAGGTTCTGGGCTTCAATCTTGCTGAAAATTTAGCTCAACTCAAACGTCAACTCATACTCAATTGATTACTTTGATCTAAATCTTTGATCTAAATAATGCACTTCCTACCCGTCTCTGCCATAGTTGCAACCAGAAACCGTAGTCATCCTCTTACCAGGATGCTTAACAGCATGGCAAAACAAACCTTGCAACCTCAAGAAATAATTATTGCAGATGGTTCAGATAATGATGCCACCGAGCAATTATGTAGTAGTGAAATTTCTAATTTGACATCAAAGGTTATTTATCATCCAGCAACCGCCATCGGTGCTGCAACTCAACGCAATCAAGCTCTGGCTTATGCTACCCAAAACCATATTTGGTTACTTGATGATGACATTATTTTAGAACCAGATTGCCTGGCAAAACTCTGGCAAGCCTTACAAAGTGACTCAAAATTGGGGGGAGTTAATGCCATGATTACTAATCAAAAATATTTACCTCCAGGCAAAATTACTAGTATTTTATTCCGTCTATTACACGGTCGTTGTGAAAATAGTTACGCGGGAAAATGTATTGGTCCAGGTTTGAACTTGTTACCGGAAGATAATCCCGAGCTACCTGAAGTCGTTACTGTAGAGTGGTTGAATAGTGGATGCACACTCTATCGACGCGAAGCATTACCAGAGCCATTATTTCCTCCCGTTTTTATAGGCTATTCCTTAATGGAAGATCTTTCTTTGTCATTGACTGTAGGTAAGAGATGGAAGCTTGCCAATGCCAGAACCGCAAGAATATTTCACGACAGTCAACCAGGTGAGGATAAAAATAACCCTGGGGTTTTAGCCAAAATGGATTTAGTCAATCGTCATTACGTGATGACGACAGTTTTAAATCGAGCGACACTACAAGATTATTTCAAGCTAACAATTTTGCAATTATTTGGTATTGCTACATCTTTAATCTCTTTGAGAGGTTGGTTAAATCTACCTGCAATACTCTGGGGAAAAATAATAGCGATCGCCGAGATTATCAATTCGGACTACGAGACATTAGAGCCTGGGGCGGCTAATAAGTAATAAGTAATGAAGGAAATGGGAACGCTTGTTGTTCAGTTTATTAGTTTGATAGAAGGACTTAAAAGTCGCTGGCGTAATATTTACTATCGTTTTTTGGGAGTGAAACTCAATGGTTATGTTTGGCTACGTCAGGTGGAGATTCCCCGTAATTACTCAGATATTGAGATTGAAGCAAACTGTGCTCTAGATCGAGGTGTCACTTTACTTTGTAGCGGCGAAGCCTTAACCCATCCCAAAATCTTGATTGGCGCAAATACCTATCTCAATCGCCATACTTTTATTGATGCCATTTTGTCAGTTACCCTGGGACACGATTGCGCTGTTGGTCCTAATTGCTATATCACCGATCACGATCATGGTTTAGATATTCAACTTCCTCCTTTACAGCAACCAATGATTGCCAACAAAACTAAAATTGGCGATCGCGTTTGGTTGGGGGCAAATGTGACTGTTCTCAAAGGCGTACATATTGGCGATGATGCAGTAATTGGTGCGGGAAGTGTAGTCACCAAAGATATTCCCGCAGGGGCGATCGCTGTTGGCGTTCCTGCCCAAGTTATTAAGTCTAAAGAATTACCCACAGTTACTTGCTAGCGATAATCATGAAGAATGATATAAAGCTCGAAAATTTAGTCTCCATTGGTATTACTACCCAAAATCGCTGGGAAGATCTACGAGTTGGGCTAACTAAAATTGTTGAGGCAGGTTTAGAATCTCTTACTATCTTGATTATCGATGATGGCTCAGAAATTCCCTGTCCTTTTGACCTGGAGGAACTTCCATTTCATAATCTTCAATTCCAAAAGTATTCCACTTCCGAAGGCTTGATTGTACGGCGCAACCAAATAGCTAAAGCAATCCCAACCAAATACTATCTCAGCTTTGATGATGATTCTTATCCAGTTTCAGGCTCTTTAAAAGCTGCGGTTAAATTTGCAGAGAATCGTGAAGATTTACTATGTCTGAGTTTTCCTATTTATAATCCAATACAAAAAAAATATGAAAACAGTTCTACCCAGCAACAACCCTACCAAGTTCGAGCCTTTGTAGGTTGTGGTCATTTATTACATTGCGATCGCTTTTTACAGTTAGGTGGTTATCGAGAAGAATTAATCCATCAAGGAGAAGAAATGGAAATAGCTGCTAGAGCTTTTCAACAAGGCTTACACTGCTATCATTTCCCTGACTTTTTAATTCACCATACGGCTTCTAATCGAGGTCGTAATTGGTGGCGGATGGATTATTATGGTTCCCGAAATAATGTTTTATGGAACGATTGGTATGTTCCCCAAAGATTAAAAGTACTTAAACAAATTAGGACATTGATATCACGACTATTTCTTTCTTTTAAAATCAAAAGATTAGGAGTAATTCAAGGAGAAATAGCGGGGTTAATTGATATATTTAAACTACAAAATTATCGTCAGACTATGACTTTATTCTTTTTTAAAGAATGGCAAAATCTCCCCTATAGCTAATAAATCTTTCTCTTCACAATTAAATTATCAATTGTTTCATTACTCATTACTCATTACTCATTACTCATTACTCATTACTCATTACTCATTACTCATTACTCATTACTCATTACTTATGAATAACTGGATTTGTTGTCAATTAGGAGCAAGAGAGCATTATGCTATTCCTAGAGCTTTACACAATCAAGGAAGACTTAAACATCTAATTACAGATGCTTGGGTGTATGATGATTATGCTCTAAATTTATTACCCAGGTTTTTATTAACCAATTTACGGGCAAGATATCATCCTGAATTAAACAATGCTTCTATCAAAACTTTTAATTATTCTTCAATTACTTGGGAGTTTTACCATGCTATTAACAGAAAGAATAGTTGGGATCAAATAATTGCTCGTAATACTTGGTGGCAAGAACAAGTTATTCAAGTATTATCTAAATTATCTAATAAAAATATTACTTTATTTGCCTATAGTTATGCCGCACTTGAGCTATTTAAATATGCCAAGTCTCAAGGATGGAAGACAGTTTTAGGTCAAATAGATCCAGGTATTATCGAAGAAAAACTAGTATCCAGAGAAATACGTAAATTTCCCTTTTATAAATCTAGTTTACACTTAGCACCTTTACAGTACTGGACGGATTGGCGACAAGAATGTGCTTTGGCTGACAAAATTGTTGTCAACTCCCCTTGGTCTAGCCAAGCACTACAAAAAACTGGTATTGCTAGCCATAAAATCAAAGTTATTCCCTTAGCTTATCAAGCACCTGTAACGGCACCAGATTTTTCCAGAACTTATCCTCAAAATTTCTCCGATCAACGTCCCTTAAAAGTTTTATTTCTGGGACAAATAATTGTGCGTAAAGGTATTCACGCTATCTTAGAGTCTATCAATTTGTTGTCTAATCAACCAATTGAATTTTGGTTTGTTGGTCAAGTTAAAATTGACGTACCGCGAACATTTAAAAAACATCCTCAAATTAAATGGCTGGGAGCAGTATCTCGGAGCAAAACTGACTACTATTACCAGCAAACAGATGTATTTTTATTCCCCACTCTTTCTGATGGTTTTGGCATAACTCAATTGGAAGCTCAAGCTTGGAAATTACCTTTAATAACTTCTCAATTTTGTGGAGCTGTAGTCAAAGATGGAATTAATGGGTTAATATTGCCAAATGTTAGTGGAGTGGAGATCGCTAAAGTCCTAAAATATTGTCTTTATCATCCTCAACAATTAGCCAAATTTTCTCAAGCATCACATCAAATATTATCTACATTTAATTTGTCCCAATTAGCTCATGAACTCCAGGTTCTAAATAATACTAAATTTCATGGTAAACCTCTAATTCACTACTAATAGATATTACTTATTACTTATTACTTCCTCAATGGTTCCCTCAAATATTGCCAGAGAAATACCTAAACTCGTAACTTCAAGGTGGTTAAAACAAGAATATCCTATCTATCCTCTACTAGGTTTAGTAAGTACTATTGTCGGCACATTGATTGCCATTTTTATTCTTCCTGAAGAAACTACAGCTCCTAGTGCTCTATTTCCCTGTGCTTTAGCAATGACTCTAGGGCTTGCGATCGCCCCTTTTGCTGCTGCTTGCCGCAGTCCCAGAACTTTATTACGTACTGAACATGTCTTAGTGCTTGCGCCTATTTACTGGCTCCTACTGGATTTACTACAACAAGCCTATTCCTTGGAATATTTCCCTAATAGCTTTGTCGCTGGCACATTTTTAAGCATCGGTTTATTTACTACAGGAGTGTGGCTAGCTGCATTAATGCGTCCGTTGCCGATGCCTACATCCTTAGCTAATGCTGCCGATCATCGGTTGAATCCTACTCTTATTTTTAGTCTTATTCTGGTCTTTTTTAGCATTGCCATAATTAAATTTGCCTATCCATGTGATTTCAACCCTATGTTGATGTTTTTTCACTTAGGGAGCGATCGCTGGTCAGCACCTTGGGCTAGGGAAACTTTAGGTGGCTGGAGTTCTTTTATTGACCACCTAGACTACTTTGGCTATTTATTACCAACGCTAACTACTTTGCTAATTGTCAGGAGTCGTCGTTTAGATTTTCGAGTTATCTTGGCAATTAGCTTGTCTGTCATTATGACTGCTTTTTTAGCTCAAGCAGGAGGTCGTCGGATCATTGGAGTGGTGTTAGGTGCAGCAATTATTTGTTGGGTATTAGAGCAGCAAAAACTCAAGCTCAAGCAAATTATTATTACTTTAGTTAGCGTGGCGATGGTTTTGGGCATCATGCAATGGATGCTGGAGGTCAGAAATGACGGATTTCAGGCACTCTTGCAAAAAGAGCATCCAGAATTTCAATACAAACATTTGCACATTGACGATAATTTCCTTCGTCTAGCTCAAACCATAGCTTTGGTGCCCAGATATTACCCCTACGTTTACGAAAAACAAATAATTTTTACCTTGGTCCGACCCATACCGCGAGTTTTTTGGCCCGACAAACCAGTCGATCCTGGTTTTGATTTACCTTCTGCTTTAGGTGTTGAAGGAATTTCTTATAGCTATACGGTAATTGGCGATTGGTATATCTGCGCGGGGTGGATTGGAATATTTTTTGGGGGAATAATTTACGGTGGATTCGCCAGGATGGTCGGTCAGTTATTGACCAAAAATACGGAAAATGCCAGTGCGATCGTCTATAGTCTCTGTACAATGGCTCTCTTTGCTGGATTTCGCTCCATGTTGGAATTAGTGCTGATGAGTTATGCAGTTTTAGCTTGGATGCTAATTTCTTGGCTAATGTTACCGAAGAGGAAGATTTTAAAAGGATGAGAAAGCAAATAGCAGTTAGTAATGATTACTGATTACTGATTACTGATTACTGATTCGATAAAAATGCCTAAGCTTTTAGTTCTGACCTACATACCATCACCCTATCAGGTAGAGCTATTCAATGCGATCGCTTTATCAGGTAAATTCAACTTACAGGTTGCTTATCTATATGCTCGTTGTGAAGCGGCGATCGCAAGTCAATGGCAACAGTTTAATATTAAGCATAACTATTTAATTTTGAATGATTGTCCTGAGTATTATCAACAGCTTGAACAAAATATAGACTCTAGTGATTTAATTATTTTTAACTACTATCGTCATCCCCGTATTAGTAATTTAATTGCTCACTGCATTAGCTTTAATAAACCCTGGTGTTTTTGGGGAGAACGTCCGGGGTTTAAACATTCAGGATTACTGGGTAAGTTATATCGTCGCTGGAAGTTAGCTAAATTACATCAGTCATCAGTAGCAATTTGGGGTGTAGGAACATGGGGCGTAGAGGGATATCGTCGAGAATTTGGTGATCGCCGTTCCTATTTTAATCTGCCCTATTTTTCCGATCTCAGCCGTTTTCCTAACTCTTCTACCACAGTCAGTAACTCTAACAGCAACCAAAGAGTCTTTTTATACTCAGGGGCATTAATTAAACGCAAGGGAGTAGATCTTTTAGCAGCTGCTTTTTGTCGATTAGCAGAGCAATTTAAACACATTAGGTTACATCTATTAGGAGAGGGGGATTTGCGACGGAGTTTAGAACATAAACTTACTGAGTATCATCAACAAGTACAGTTTTTTGGCTTTCAATCTTGGGATAAATTGCCTTATTACTATCAACAAGCCGATATCCTCTGTGTCCCTTCCCGATACGATGGTTGGGGTTTGGTAGTCCCCGAAGGACTTGCAGCAGGTCTCCCTGTAATCAGTACTAGGCGCACAGGAGCAGCAATAGATCTAATCAAAGATGGTAGTAATGGCTGGCTGATTGATACCAATGATTCAGAGTCTTTATATCAGGCTATGTATCAAGCTGTAACCCTCTCCCCTTCAGAGTTAGCCAACTATTCTCAAGCTGCAAGCGATCGCGCCCTAGAACACTCCTTAGAACATGGAGTACAAAGATTTCAACAAGCAGCAACAGAAACCATTAAGGAATTCTATATAGATAATTCTCCAAAGCAGAATAACATTCAAATAACTTTTACGGCAGGGGTGCGGGGAGGTCGTAACGTCCCCGCCAGGGGGTCTGGGGGAAAGTTCCCCCAGTAGAAAAATTTGGTTTTTCAAAGATAGTTTTAGTTAAATGAAAGTGCTTCACGTTATTCCCTCCCTTAGCCCTACTTTAGGTGGTCCAACTCAAGTAGCTCTACAAATTGTCAAATCCCTGAGACATCAAGGAATCGATGCCGAAATTGTCACGACCAACTACGATGAAACAAAACTACTAGATGTTCCTCTCAACCAATGTGTAGAGTATCAGGATGTTCCCGTTTGGTTTTTGCCAGCCTTTCCTCATCCCTTCAAAGAATATATCTTTTCTTCTGCCTTAACTAGATGGCTTTGGCAAAATATTGATCGCTACGACATCCTAGATAACCATTATCTATTTTCTTACGCTTCTACCTGTGCTGGTGCGATCGCCCGTTGTCAAAAGGTCCCCTACACTGTACGTACTCAAGGACAATTAAGCTCCTGGGCATTAAAGCAAAGTTCTTTAAAAAAGCAATTCTACACAGCCATTATTGAACGCCATAATTTGAACCAAGCTGCGGCTATTCATTGCACGACTTTGGAAGAAGTTGAAGATTTAAAGAAGTTCGGGATCAAAACACCTACTATTACTCTTCCTTTAGGAGTAGACCCCCCAGAACAAATATCATCAGCTAGCGCAGAATTACATAATCTATACAATATCCCGCAAGAAAAACTAATTATTCTCTTTTTATCCCGTCTTCATTATAAAAAACGTCCTAATCTTTTAATTAATTCCCTTAATAAAATAGTCGCTCAAAATAACAATTTCCATTTAATTATGGCTGGCTCTGGAGAAGCTGATTATCTCAATTATCTTCAAAAGTTAGTCCACAAACATCAATTAACCAACCATATTACTTTTACTGGGTTCATAACAGGTAGAAATAAACATCTTCTCTTGCAAGGTTCAGATATATTTGTTCTCCCATCCTATTCCGAAAACTTCGGTATTGCCGTGGCTGAAGCTATGGTAGCAGGATTACCCGTAATTATTACCCCAGGAGTACAAATAGCACCAGAAATAGCAACAGCTGATGCAGGAATAATCATTGAAGATGAAGCAGGATTAACCAATGCAATTACTCAATTATTAAATTCCGAAGCAATGCGATCGCGCTTAGGGAAAAATGCAATGGTACTAGCTAATGACAAATACGCTTGGAAGGGAATTGTTAGTCAACTTATCTGTTCTTATCAGGAGATTGTTAACACTCTTATGTCACTCTCCGAGATTTCCTATTAATAAAAAATTTTCAAAAGCAACGATATCAATTCGTTGAGCTGTTTGTCGTTACATTTTCATCATTTGAGTGCCCGCTCAAATTTACGATCCATAAAACTATTGTCTTGTTTTTAGAAGCAATCTGTTGCTTAAATATTGTATTGTCTTTTTTAAAGAAACAATACATAATATAACCAAGAACCAAATAATGTTAAGAAATCGGGAGGTAAAAATAATGATTACAGTTCGTCCAGCTCAAGATAGAGGTAATGCTAACTTTGGTTGGCTCGATAGCAGACATACTTTTTCTTTTGGTAGCTATTACGACCCCAATCACATGGGCTTTTCCAGTCTGCGAGTGATTAACGAAGATAAAGTCAAACCAGGACAAGGTTTTGGTACTCACAGTCATCGAGACATGGAAATTATTTCTTACGTTTTAGAAGGAGAACTAGCCCATAAGGACAGTATTGGTAACGGTTCGGTAATTCGTCCTGGAGACGTACAAAGGATGTCGGCTGGTACGGGTATCGCTCACAGTGAATTTAACGCTTTTAATATCGACCTCGTTCACTTTTTGCAAATTTGGATTCTACCAAAGCAAGGAGGAATTGAGCCCAGCTACGAACAAAAACATTTTGATGTCGCCGAAAGACAAGGGCAATTAAGACTGGTAGCTTCGCCTGATGGTAGAAATAATTCAGTAACAATTCATCAAGATACTGATCTTTACGTTGCTACTCTCAATAACGGCGATCGCGTTAACTATAGTGCCAACAGTAATAGATCTTTGTGGATACAAATAGCCAAAGGTGGAATAGAGGTAAACGGTCGAGTTCTCAATGGCGGTGATGGTGCTGCAATTGCGGAAGAAACAGAAATTTCTCTTTCTGCCACTACAGATAATACCGAAATCTTGTTGTTCGATTTAGCCTAGAAACAACTAGACACTGACAAATCATGAATTTATCAGTACCCAATAGTCTTCCCTCGCCTTTGCCAGATTGCGCTAGCTATCAAAATCTCGTTGCAGGACAGGTACTTTTTCATCATCGAGATTCCGCCGAGTATATTTTTGCCCTCGAAGTCGGACGAATCCAGCTAGTACGTTATACTTGCGATGGAAACATGGTTGTTTTTCAGATAGTTAGGGCAACGGAAAGCTTTGCCGAGTCTGCATTATTTACGGAACTTTACCACTGTAATGCGATTGTTGAAGTTCCTTCCCGCGTGATTCGTTATCCCAAAACTATTGTCGGGGAAGTCTTACAAAATAACCCCGATCTGGCTTTAAATTTTTTACGAAGACAAGATCGCAAAAGCCAATCTCTGAAGAAACTATTGGAGTTACGGAGTATTCGTTCGGCACGAGATCGCATTCTACAGTATTTGTTGTTCTCGGCTTATCCAGGTGAAACTAGAGTCGTTTTTGATCGCACCTACAAAGATATTGCTACTGAGTTGGGTTTGAGTTCGGAAACTCTATACCGTAACCTTTCAGAGTTAGAAAGATTGGGTTTTATCGCTCGTCGCGGTAGAGAAATCGAGTTATCGATTCCCGAAACATGATTTAAATCATATGTTCTTCGATCTCAAGAGCTATATACTCTTTCTGATTTACCAATCTTCTTAGTTTACAATCATTCCGCAGCTATGCAATGCCCAATCATTTATTAAATTTGCCACTTTTTAAAATTTTACTCATGAAAACCGAAAATCAACTACAACCCCAACTTAGTCTTACTGAAGCTATTAAAACTCGCCGTGCTGCTCGTGCTTTTCGCTCCGATCCCATTGCCGATGGGGTTCTAGAATCAATTCTTCGTTTGGGCTTACAGTCCCCATCTGGATATAATTTACAACCCTGGAGATTTATTGTGGTCAAAGAACAAGCTAATAAAGATAAATTAAGAGCCTGTGCTTTCGACCAACCTCAAGTATCCCAAGCACCTGTAGTCGTAATCTGTTGTGGAGATCGCCGTGTTAATAATACCGAATATATTGAAGAAATTATTCAAATAGGAACATCGGCAGGGGGAGTCAATGAAAAATACGCCGACTATATGCGCGGTGCAATTCCTCAGCTATTTGAGTATCAGCCCTCTTTTAAATCGATGGAAGCTTGGACAAATCGTCACACGATGTTAGCTGTAGCTTACTTAACGATCGTCGCTAAAGCTTTTGGAGTCGATTCTTGTCCCATGGAAGGCTTTGTGACGGCACAAGTAAAGGAAGCATTTGATATTCCTGAGGAAGTAGATGTTTGTTGCTTGTTGCCTTTGGGATATGCAGATGAGCCGATCAAAAAATATGGTGGCAGATTTAGTACAGAGCGTGTTTGCTACGGAGAAAGTTTTGGTCGCGCTCTGTAATTAAGCTAGAGAAATTAGACAAACATATTGTGAGTAGGGCGATGCATCGCCCGCTAACTGATCGAGTTTAGAGAAGTAAAATCATGAATAATTACCATAAAACAAAAAGACGGGATTTTTTAAAACTGGCTTTGGCTGCGGGATTTTCAACTTATTTTCTGGATCGAGGAAAATCTTGGGGGCAGAATCCTCCAGATACCAGTAATAAAGCAGATTTAATTCTTCACAATGCTCGTATTGCCACCCAAGACGACAGACGCTCCTTTGCCGAAGCTTTAGCTATTCGAGATAATCGCTTTCTAGCTGTAGGGACGGAAAAGGAAATCATGGCATATCGGGGAGATAATACCCAAGTTATCGATCTCAATCGCCGTACTGTAATTCCTGGCATTAATGACAGTCATACTCACTTGATTCGCGGTGGTTTAAATTACAATATGGAACTGCGTTGGGATGGTGTGCCTTCTTTGGCTGATGCGCTACGAATGCTCAAAGAACAAGCTAGGAGAACTCCCGCACCGCAATGGGTAAGAGTAATTGGTGGTTGGAGTGAGTTTCAGTTTGCTGAGAAAAGAATGCCCACCCTAGCAGAAGTTAATGCAGTTTCCCAAGATGTACCCGTCTTTATTCTCCATCTTTATGATCGCGCTATGCTCAACGGGGCAGCTTTGAGGGCTTTAAAAATTGATCGCAACACCATACCCCCTCCTAATTCTGTTATTGAAAAAGACAGTAACGGTAATCCTACAGGAATGCTAATCGCCAAACCCAATGCCACCATTTTATATGCTGCGATCGCCCAAGGACCAGTTTTAGGTTTAGAAGACCAGATTAACTCTAGCCGTCATTATATGCGGGAGATGAACCGTCTGGGCATTACTAGCGTTATCGACGCTGGTGGTGGGGGACAAAACTATCCCGATGATTACCAGATTATAGATCGCCTCCACAAAGAAGGCTTGATGACAGTGAGGATTGCTTACAACCTATTTACCCAAAACCCAGGGGAGGAAAAAGCCGATTTTGAACGCTGGATTAATATCGCTAATCCAGGACAGGGAGATGATTTTTATCGCCTCAATGGTGCGGGAGAGATGTTAGTTTTCTCCGCTGCGGATTTTGAAGATTTTACCGAACCCCGTCCCGATCTTGCTGCCAAAATGGAAACTGAATTAACGGATGTGATTCAACTCCTAGCAGAAAATAAGTGGCCCTTTAGACTCCACGCTACCTACGACGAATCAATTTCTCGTTTTTTAAATGTCTTTGAAAACGTTAACCGTGAAGTTCCCTTTACGGGTATGCACTGGATTTTAGACCACGCGGAAACCATTAGCGATCGCAATATCGAGCGGGTTAAAGCTTTGGGAGGAGGCATTGCCGTTCAACACCGCATGGCTTATCAAGGGGAATATTTTATGGAGCGTTATGGTACTAAAGCGACAGCTCATACTCCACCAATTAAAAAGATGCTGGCAATGGATTTGCCCGTATCAGGAGGAACGGACGGCACGAGAGTTGCCAGCTACAATCCTTGGGTAGGTTTGTATTGGTTAGTTGCGGGTAAAACAGTCGGAGGAACAACTATCTATCCCGAAGCCAATCGCCTTGATCGCCTGGAAGCTCTTGGATTATACACTACTGCTGCTGCTTGGTTTGACAATCAAGAAGGGAATAAAGGCGCGATCGTTCCAGGTCAATTAGCAGACTTAGCGGTACTATCGGAAGACTATTTCTCTATACCCGAAAACAGAATCAAACACCTCGAATCAGTTTTAACTATTGTTGATGGTAAACCCGTTTATGCTACCGAAGAATTTAGCAATCTTTCTCCGCAACCTCTACCCGTAAGCCCAAATTGGTCGCCTGTTAAATATTTTGGTGGTTATCACAACGACTCAAAGATTAGTTTTATCTCTCCGACTCCCTCAAAACAAACAGCTTCTATTATTGCTAATTCTCAGAGTCAGCAGCATTTAGGTTTATCTTCTCTAAGTATGCCAGGCAGCCTATCTCGTTTTTGGGGTGGTTTAGCTTGCGCCTGTTGCTATTAGTTGCATTTTGATGTTTAGCTAAATCTTCAGAAAGAATAGGAAATGAACCAATTTTCTTTCTATTTGCCTAACGGGTAAATTTAATTTTTGCTACTCTTAAATCTCGGAAAGTGACAGAAAAGGGATAAGGAGTAACGGAGCAAAGCTCTTAGCTATTAGTCCTTCGGGTTCAACGGACTGCTTCACCGCCAAGCAATTATTTACTATCAGCTCAATCAAAAGAGGCTTTATACCAATAGCTATCAGTTTTTAGCCCTTGCGCAGGTAGCTAATTTAAAGCTGATAGCTGATAGCTATAAGCTGAAAGTTTTTAGTAAGAAAGAGCTTCTAGATACTACCGTGAGACTTTAGTCTTAGATATATATACTTAGCTATGCAACGAAAGTTAGAAGATTATTACTTCCTTCGTTGAGGGGGGATTCGAGACGTTTTTCAGATGTTTTTCCTTAGTTAAATCTCTACGATTAACTTAAATGAATTTGATTAAGGAAGTATCCCCAACAAAAAAGCCATGTTAAAAACCGAACTTTCTCCCCAACTAAATACTCAACTAAGCAAATTATTAGAAATTGCTATTAGTGTAACGAATAACCGTTCACTAAAAGATTCATCATCGGTTCATTTATCTCAAGTCAAAGATTATCAAATTTGGAGAGATCCAGAAAACATAGCAATAGTCAATTCCAAAACTCAACAGTTAATAGTCTTTGGGTCTTTAAAATCTGAATTTTATCACCAGCAACCCGACTCTCAAAACATTACCAGTCAAACCTTGTGGAAAAATATACAACACTATTCTTCTAACCTTAATTTGGCGATCTCAGCCCCGGAAATCACCTCAGCTTGGAAATTTTTCAAACCATTAGATCCAGTTTTTAGCAGCTTAAACCAAATTAGAACGGTTGAGCAAAAAAACGAAAATTTGGATATTGTTTCTCAAAAAAATACCAAAGCATTAAAAGAATCGAAAAACTCGCTCGTCCATCGCCTTAATAATCTCTGTTCCTTCTCTCGTAATAAATTAAGCACCACTAACTCAATGGTGTAATCTCCATGGGCAAAAAAATTACGAATAGACTTTGGAAACAAGAATAATGAAACTCTTCAACAAAAATACCTTTTCCACAAAATCAAACAATAATTTAGGTTCGCTCTCTTTTTTAACTGTATTGGGATGTTTGTTAACAACAGTTGCGATCAACTTTGCTAGTGGGCATCACGCGATCGCTGATGTTAATAATAATATCAATACTGCTAATGTACCTAATTGCAACTATAGGTTAACAGGCTCTGAGCATCCTACTTTTTGGTTTTATTTACCTAAAACTAATGCACAGCAAATAATTTTAAGTATTAAAGAAGAAGGTATAAATCCTTATTGGCAACAATCAATTAATCTGACAGGAGAAACTGGGATAATTGGGATTAAGTTATCAGATGATGCCCCTACCCTAGAAATTGGTAAAAACTATCAATGGGAAGTAATCTTAGTTGGCGATGATGGTCCAAATGCGAAAGAGCCAGTTGTTAGTGATTGGATTAAGCGAGTTGATGAATCTAAAGTGATTGATTCTCAGTCGTCAGCAAAAACAAATGTGAACAAGACTGACGTGTAGAAATTGACAGATGAATAAAATGAACAAAAAAAATGTAGAGACATTATGCCAAATCTCTACATCTAATACAAATCTCTACATCTAATAATTTATAACAATGCTTATTTCCATTAATTAATAAGCATCCTGTAGCTCATAAAAATCGGGAGATACATAATCTTTCCGCAGAGGCCAACCTACCCAATCTTCGTTCATTAAAATACGCTTGAGGTTAGGGTGTCCTTCGTAGACAATACCGAACATATCAAAGCTTTCACGTTCTTGCCAGTCTGCTGCTTTCCAAATCCAGTAGACAGAAGGAACCTTCGGATTATCTCTGGGAAGAAAAACTTTTAAACGAACTTCTTGAGCTTGCTCGACATTATCGCCAACTTTAATTAAATGATAAAAGCTAACTAGCTCCTTCCCTGGTCCTAAATCGTAAGCACCTTGGCACTGAAGATAATTATATCCATAAGCATATAAAGCAGTGGCGATCGGCAATAATAAATCTGCCTCGACCTTAATCATTTCTACGTTAGAAGTGTCGGGAGCTAGAGCTTCATTATCGAAGCCATTTTCTGTCAACCAAGTAGAAGTTACACCAGCAACGACTAACTCTGATGCTGTAGAATTTTCTTCGGAATTTTGATTTTCATTAGTAGGATCAGCCACGTTCCACCTCCTCTTGTGCTGCTGATTCGATGGCAGGTAAAGGCATTCCCATCGCTTCTGCTAGTTCTTTCGGTGGTGCTTGACGAGCTTCAGATTGGACATACGTTCCAGTTAAGATTGGCTCAACAGCTTTCATGTCATGTCTGGTGCTGTAGTAGCGATGAGTCTGTTCTAAAACTGCTGCTCGCTCTTGTAGAGCTTCGTTAGAAACTTTTTTGCGTAGCTTGATAATGGCATCAAAAATAGCTTCGGGACGAGGAGGACAGCCGGGAATATATAAATCTACAGGAATAAGTTTATCTACCCCTCTAACGGCAGTAGTAGAATCGCTGCTAAACATTCCCCCAGTGATTGTGCAAGCTCCCATAGCAATTACGTACTTAGGTTCAGGCATCTCTTCATAAAGACGAACCAATGCTGGAGCCATTTTCATGGTGATTGTACCAGCGGTGATAATCAAATCCGACTGACGGGGACTTGAACGCGGTACTAAGCCATAGCGGTCAAAATCAAATCTAGAGCCAATTAAAGCCGCAAATTCGATAAAACAACAGGCTGTACCATAAAGCATCGGCCATAAACTAGATAGCTTTGCCCAGTTGTAAAGATCATCTACTGTAGTTAAGATGACATTTTCCGATAAATCTTGAGTTACTTTTGTCGGATTAATTGGATTGAGAATTTTCTCTGTTTGCTGTTGTTCAAATGTTTTGGAATTCATGACCACTCCAAAGCTCCTTTTCTCCATGCATATACTAAGGCAACTACCAAAATGGCAATAAAAATTAGGGCCTCTACAAATGCTAGCAATCCTAGACGATTGAAAGCTACCGCCCAAGGATATAAAAATACTGTTTCTACATCGAAGACGACGAAAACCAGGGCAAACATATAATAGCGGATATTAAATTGAATCCAAGCTCCACCCATGGGTTCCATGCCAGATTCGTAGGTTGTTTGCCGTTCTGGACCACCTTCGCCGGGTCTTAATAACTTTGAGGCAGTCAAAGCTAAGGCTGGAACTGCGCTACAGATAAGCAAGAAACCCAGAAAATATTCATAACCATTGAGAACAAACAATTTTTATCTATTACTCCCTTACGGATGTGTACGCTAATACTATACTTGTCAACTTTAATCAATTGTAAAGGAATTTTGAGTTAGAAACAGGTAAGGCGATCGCGAAGCATCCCCATAACTTCGTTTAATCGTATATGTTGGGTAAGCTTTTAGGAGTTTAGCGTTCTTTTAAATAGTAGAGCAGAGTTATTGGTATTTTTTGAGTCTTCAGCTTTCTTTAGTCTATTTTTTAACCTAATAAAGCGTAATGTCTCTACCAAAATCAATACAGTTACAAAAACAAAAGGAGAATAGATTAACCACTATTTATTCTAATACTTCTCATTTAAGTATTAAACAGAGTTGAAAATATTTTATTACCATAAAATAAGGTAAATTTGTTAGTAATAAATTGCTAGATATCACCGTCAAAAAAGACTAGAATTAGTATTTTAATAGTACTATCTCCAGTAAATTTGTTACTAACTGACATTACCCAGTACAACAAGAAATCAATGATTTTAATAATTGATAAAAACAGAACAATGTTTCCTTCAAACCTTTCCCAGCCTTAACAGATTAATTAGTGAGTAACTTCAATTACTAATAAAAAAGTGTCGACGATCCAAATTTGATTGCCAACACTGGCTCAAACTAAGCCTTAATAATCATCAAATAGCTTGGTCTAAACCTTTAAGTTGCAATAAGTCGAAGAAAAATATAAACACAGAGAAGATAAATCCCACTGATACAAGGAATAAGAAGTGATGAATTGATATACATATCGTTCTTTACATATCCTTTATATTAACTTCATAATAACTTTATAACTGGTTCAAGTTAAAAAGTCTAGTGAAAACACTTAAATATTTTTTGATAAAACTGAACTTTTAAGACTGAATACTCGTGAAATTACTGAGAAAAAGCTACTATTTCCTCTAATTTGCTCTTAAATCACTGCGAATTTCTGCCAGAAATATTATTTTCAGTTCATAAAAGTATTGATTAGTTAAAGATTTGAAAGATTTAATTAATGGAAATAGCTACTCCCATCCCGTCAAAAAACTACCGAAGGTAAAGTGTTGAAAATCAATATCAATCTGGGTTTAGTGTAAGTAATTATCGAGTGGGAAGGGAGTAGCTATTTAACAATCAAGCTTTCTTTAGTCTATTTTTCAAGCTAATCAAGCGCAATGAAATTGCCAAGATCAATACAGTTACAATAGGATAGTAGATTAACCACGATTCATTCAACCTCTCGCTAAAAGCATAAATAAACGAGAACCACAAATAATACATTCCCACTGTATGCAAAATCACCCAGTTACGCCGTCCCAGAATAGCAGCAGGGCGTTCAAAAGATGTAATTGTCATCAGAATAATAAATACGTAACCCAAGTTAGCCGCATAATTATCCCGTACCATGTTTTCTGAGGTTAAAATTGCAACTCCTACGATCGCTATTGCGTGATATCCATGAGATATTGCCATCGATAAACCTAGATAACGGCGGTTTTTTAATAGCCAGTTCGTAAAGGGAGTTGATTGAAATTTGCGTAAGGAAGAAGCACAAAAAGCAAGTAAAAACAAGATGCAGGATGAACGAGCAGTAAATCTGATAGCAATACGAAAGCTGGCTTCATTAATGCCATTAAATAACAGTATTAAAGCGAAGACAGCTCCAATAATGATAGTTGACCACTTAACAATTTTCCATCTCTGCAAAGCAAAAATTGTGTTCATATTAATGCTCCTGGGTGTTGTCTAGCTAAGTGACGTACTCGCATCCACAGAAATAAAGGAAGAGCAAAAGACAAACCAACTATCAAATTCAAAACAATATAAATCCAGAGATATTTCATGTGTAACTTCATTCCTTCTCTGAGCATAAATATCCAAAACACTAGGGAAGAAATAAACAAATCGAAGCCAAATAAACTGGAGATCTGATTAGCAAATAATTGTGACCAAAACAACGGTAAATTCAAACCGTTCTCAGCAAAAAAAGGTGTCAATTGCGAATAAGGCAGCACAAAACCGAGTATTGATAAGATTGAATAGATTAATTGCATGGCGAGACTAGAAAAGCCTTAAACTACATTTTTTATCAGTTTAGGAATTTCATATTTAGCTGTCTTGCCTATTCTTCCGAAAATTGTTCTATTCTTATGATTAATAAACTGATTATTCTAGATGCTAAATGATTCAGGCAGTTATCTTTGATCTAGACGGAACATTACTGGATCGCGATTCATCATTACAAAGCTTTATCACCACACAATATGAAAGATTTTCATCTTCTCTGAAGCATATTGCTAAAAAAGATTATGTCGAGAGATTTATTCAGCTAGACTGTCATGGCTATGTTTGGAAGGATAAAGTTTACGCAAGCTTAATTGAAGAATTTAAGATTACTCAAGTAAGTTGGCAACATTTGTTAGATGATTATGAAACTCATTTTATTGCCCACTGCATCCCTTTTCCACATCTAATTGAAACAATAAAACTGTACAGCAGCACAATTATCTTTTGGGAATGATCACCAATGGTCGTGAAACGTTCCAATCCTCTTCTATTCAGGGGTTAGGAATTCAAGATTACTTTGATACAATTCTAATTTCAGAAGCAGAACAAATTAGAAAGCCACAACCAGAAATATTCCATAGAGCATTATCTCGATTTGATTTTTGATACCCACTTCTTGACAAATAAAGATGAAAGGCGATCAGCCTAACGGCATAGTTCCGCAACACCTTTTTAACTCTTCATAAATCTTGACTTAACTCTCAAATGTGCTTCTATTTTGGACTTTCAAATAAAATCTAAGATAAATGGCGGAAGGCAATATTTATATTTCCGCCTAATAACTGATGATTAGTTATTGATACTTCGGATATTTTTAGAATAAAGGGTTAGAATTTCAGCTAAAAAATACAAGAGTCAAACAATTTATTGCCAAAACAATATCCAAAGATATTAAATATTGTTGTGTCTTGGCTTCAAAGCATCGTCGTTGTTCGCATAAATTGATTTGTTTTTTGTCAATCCTAGCTCTTGATTGATAAGTTTTCGGAGCAAGAAAAATGATACACAAAAAAGCTAGCTCTGTATGTTTTTGGGAACGAATGATGATGACAATAGTATTAACCTTGTTTGTGATTTTTTATGAAGCATCTTGGTTAAATAATGTCTTGTTACCTGTATCTAATATTAAATCAGCAGAAGTAAATCCAGAATAGCGATCGCGAGAAAAACAGCAAAAAGCGATCGCCTCAAAATCTTTAATCAATAACTTGTAGAGATGAAAAGGGCTAGTAATTGAGTTTTAACTCAATATTTACCCATTGATGATGAAAATAGTCTGCTAGATGTTGAAATACCCAAATCCACCGGCAAAGGCAAAGATTTACTGGTAAAAGTTAAAGCTGTATCTGTCGATCTTGCTTTCACCAAGTCCGTGCTTTCTATTTTCTTAGTTAACAACTAAGTAAAGTTGTTAGCATTCCCACCATATAATCAGTCAAATCTCGATCAAGAACAACACCAGTAGTTTTCCACCAGCGATCGCTTAGATCTAAATTTCGTACCTGTTCGGTATCAACCGAGCCTGTAATAGATAAATTATCTGGCAACGGCACTAAAGTTTTAATTTGGGGTTTAACTGTGTTAGTTATGGGTAAAACAATAACCATCTTACGCCGATGATTGAACTTGGTGTTGCTAATAACCAAGCAAGGTCTGGCTTTTCCCTGTTGTTCTCTACCTGAAGTTGGATTGAGATTGATTCTAACGATCTCTCCTCTTTGAACGCTCAAATTAACTCTCTCCCCTGTGGTTCAGACAGAAGAAAGTCTTGCAAATCTTCTGGGTGTCTGTAATCTTCAGGAATACTATCTAAAATTTCATCTAGAGTTGGCAATGTTTTATCTTGTTCGACGATTAAACGATTGCCTTCTACGCTTACAAGAATATTAGTATTAGCTTCTAGTTCGAGATCGTTAACTATCGAACTGGGAACGATTAACCCCAAGCTATTTCCCCATTTTCTGATTTGACCTTTGATTTTCATGAGTTAGACATAATATAATTAGACATAATATAACAAATACAATGTCTGAATTAACAAAAGCTCTGGAAAAATTTTCATCTGTCTTCGCGCAGGAGACCTACGCTTACCGCAAAACGGAAGCGATAGGAGGAATGCACGCCTCCAATTATGTTTTTTACATTTAATGCTGTATAATGTGAAGCATGGTCGAACGTGCTTACAAATACAGATTTTTCCCCACTGCCGAGCAAGAAAATCTCTTGCGACGGACGATGGGCTGTGTGCGTTTGGTCTATAACAAAGCTTTGGCTACTAGAACAATCGCTTGGTATGAAAGACAGGAGAGGATTCAATACCAGGAAACCTCTAGTCTTCTTACTGGCTGGAAAAAAGTTGAAGACTTGGATTTTCTTAATGAGGTTAGCTGTGTACCTTTGCAGCAATGCTTGAGACATCTGCAAAAAGCGGATGCGACCCCGCGCCGCCGATAGGCGCAAGGGAACGCGCACCAAGAAGCGTTTGCCAACTTTTGGGGTAAACGTGCTAAGTATCCAAGATTCAAAGCTAAACGCAATGGTGGTTCGGCAGAATTTACCAAGTCGGCGTTTAACTACCGTAATGGTTCTCTTTGGCTTGCTAAATGCAAAGAACCATTGAATATAGTTTGGTCTAGACTTTTGCCAGATGGATGTGAACCATCTACAGTTACAGTCAAACTCGATCCTAGTGGTCGCTGGTTCGTCTCGATGCTGGTAGATGACTACACCATTGAAACCTTGCCACCAACTAAGAAAAAAGTTGGCATTGATGTTGGTGTTTCTAGCTTGCTGTCTACTAGTGATGGCGAAAAGATAGCTAACCCAAAGCATTTTAATCGACTGTATCAAAAGCTTGCATCTGCGCAAAAGGAATTGAGTCGGAAAACCAAAGGCTCTCTTAACCGACATAAAGCGCGACTTAAAGTAGCTAAAATACACGCCCAAATTAAAGATGCTCGTACTGATTTTCTGCACAAGTTGACTACTCGCCTGATTCAAGAAAATAGCGTAATTGCTATTGAGGATTTGGCGATTAGAAACATGGTCAAAAACCACAAGCTGTCTCGTAGTATTAGCGATGCCGCTTGGGGGAAAATGTTTCGCCAACTGGAATATAAATGTGATTGGTACGGGCGGAAGCTGGTCAAAATTGACCGCTTCTTTCCTAGCAGCAAACGATGTAACCATTGCGGATTTGTTGTTGACAAGATGCCTCTTGATATTCGTACCTGGGATTGTCCCAGTTGTGGAACGAAGGGAATTGATAGAGACATCAATGCTGGGAAAAATATACTCGCCGCCGGGCTGGCGGTGATTGTCTGTGGAGCGGACATAAGACCTGATAGACATAGTTCTAAAGGGCAGTTGCGAAAAACCCGTAAGGGAAGGAAACAGAAACCTAAGTCGTGAGTCTTAGGAATCCCTCGCTATAATCTCTGATTTAGCGCAGGGAGGATGTCAAAAGACTTGAACCTAATTTAGACTTTTAGAATTGTTTATCTAAATCCAGAATAGCGATCGCGGCAAAAACAGCAACAAGCGATCGCCTCAAAATCTTTAATCAATAACTTGTAGAGATGAAAAGGGCTAGTACTAGTAATTGAGTTTAAACTGTCTTTTAAGTCGATTAATAGACTGAGTTGTCTACAAATACCTGAAAACCGATTTAACAGACATGATATGAAGGTTATTGGGGAATGTCTACAAAGTTATAACTTATGAGACAAGTAAAGCTTGGTAATTAGTTGAACCTATCCCACTAATCAATTTTTAGGGTTTTCAAGAAGTTTAAAATCACTCATTTGTTGAAAATGTGGGAGCAAAATGTTGTTTTTTCATGTTCGACATCAGTGTCAGATCAATAGTGGGATAGGTTCTTCTACATCCTCTATTTTTCTAACCTCCAAAGTGACACATTATTTTGATAAATAGGCTTTAGTTTAAGTTGATGTTGGTGTTTTATTTGAGCTTGTAATGAAGCAGGAGGGTTGAGAATAAAATAAGCATTAAATTCATCTGGTATTTTTGAGATGTTTATTTGCTCAAAATTATCGAAGCATTGTAATTTTACTTGATTGTCTAAGTGATAGCTGAGAGAGATTAAGTCTCCAAATTGCCCATCCCAATTCTGCAAAGAGCTCAAATTACATTCAGAGATAAGCAATGAAGAATCTTGATTCAGAATACTTGATATTGGTAAATTATGAGAATTAGGGTCCTTATTCCACCAAGTCGATTGGGAGACATTAAGAGTACAAGAAATTAGCTCTAGGAAAATTAATATAATTAGTAATAAACTCCATAAATATTGTTGTTTTGTTTGGTTATTGAGATGATTAGCTTGGATTTGTTGACCAAACAAATAAGTAAATGTCAAATGACATCCCAGATAGGTGATTATAGAGTAGCGAGTTTGAATCGAGCGTATTCCACCAAATAAAACATCTGGAACAGCCAGGAATAAGGCAGGCAAAAATATTAAAATTAGAATAAAAGAATAAGTTTTTTTCGAAGAATGATAAATTAAAAAATAGATTGAATATACAAATAGAATTAGAAAAACTCTGATCATAGTCCACCACAAATTATCAGAGATTATATTTTCATATTCGTAATTAGGATTTATGTCAAAAAAAATACGTGCGAAGTGAACTTCCCATCCAATCCTTAAGTCGTCTAAAGATAGAGTAATTTTGTGAACCCAGTTGATAGTAGACTGAACCTTATCTAGTTGAGACAAAATTAAATAAAGCCAAGGAGCAAAAAATAGCAATCCTAGCGAAGATGCTTTTAAATAAGAAAAAAATGTTTTATTAGTTCTGATTCCTTGGTTTGAAATTATATAAATACCATGTATAATTACTAACAAAGAAAAGATGGTATGAGTGTAAATTCCTAAAGAAATAGTCCCTGCATAAAGACCCCAGCTTAGCTTAGTATTGATTCTAATTGCTCTAAACAGAACTGCACTTGATAGCAATATATTAACTGTATGTAAAGTATACATTCTTGCTTCTTGTGCATAGAGAATGTGGAATGGTGATACGGCTATCAATGCTATTGCTATCCAGGCTACAAATGATGAGCCGAATAATTCTAGACATAGCCAATACATAGATGGGAATACAAGCAGACTGATAAATGCAGAAAAACTTCTGATAACAGCTACAGAATCACCAAAAATTTGAGTCCAAAGTCGCGTCATTACAAAATATAATGGCGGATGTTTAGGGTCTTCTACTGCTAGGGTTTTAACTACATTAAACAGACCTTTTTCAGGATTAGGCTTTTGATAATTCTGAAAAAAATCTTTAGTAATTATTTCGCCATCTGTAACTTCATTTGTTATTTCCTGTTTGGTATAACCATAAATTCTTAATGAAGTAAAAGTTTCATCTTTCCAGTACAATTTTTGGTCAAGATTGGCAAATCTAAAAAATATCCCCAAAACTAATAAAACTATAATCAAAAAACGTAAATTAGAAAGAGGAAGTGTCCAACGCATGATATTTTTGATTTTTATTAAAACAATAATACCTTGATTAGTAACCTCGCTTCTTCGGTTGTTGACTTAGCTTACTCTTTCATACATCGACTTGATTTTTTTGTGAATGAAGAATGACCTAAAAGCTAACTATCACAGGATTTTATCCTATTGAGACTTTTGAAATTTTTTATGTCCCATTAATCTTGAGGAATAAAGGAAATATGGAGTCGTGTATTAGTAGCCTGAGCAATACGATTCAGAGTTTTAACCAATCCAAGAAAAGCGATCGCTAGATATTAGTTTTGGAGTCCCACAGTCAAAATGACTTAAATTGAGCTTATAGAGCATAACAAAAGTTTAAGGGAGTCAATTACTATGGTTCTACATCATCAATCAATACTTAACTTGTTTGCACACCGCTGTATTAAGGGCGTTCCGTAGAACACCCCTAAGTAACATAATTAAATTGCTCAGATTGAATCAGATATTAATCAATACCTTCAATCTTGTCTTCAACTTCTTGATACAATTCCCGCAATCTGTCGAGGTTTTCCTCACTAGTTTCCCAGTAACCACGACCGTTAACTTCTAGGAGAGTTCCAACAATCTTACGGAAGGAATTGGGGTTCATATCCATTAAACGTTTGCACATTTCAGGATCGTCAATGAAGGTAGTATTAACATCTTCATATACCCAATTATCAACTGCATCTGCTGTAGCTGACCAACCCATAGTATTAACCAAACGCTTAGATAGTTCACGAACGCCCTCATAACCGTGACTGAGCATACCTTCGTACCATTTAGGGTTTAGTAATTTAGTACGGGCATCCAAACGTACTGTTTCCGATAGAGTTCGGACTTGTGCATTAGCAGTGGTAGTATCAGCTATATATGCAGTAGGTTTTCTACCATCATCTCGCAAGCTAGAAACGATTTTAGTCGGGTCAGAATCAAAGTAGTGAGATACGTCAGTCAAACTAATTTCAGATGAGTCTAGATTCTGAAAAGTAACATCAGCTTTTTTCAAGGAAGATTCAAACAAGCCTCGGCTTTCATCCATTACCCCAGGATTATCAGAATTAAAAGCAAAGGATTTACGATTGAGGTACATATCCTGAAGTTCTTTTTCTTCCTCCCAACTGCTGTTTTCTACCGCTAGGTTAATGTTAGAAGAGTATGAACCAGAAGCATTCGAGAAAATACGAGTAGCTGCTTGGCGTACGTTGATCCCCATTTCCTCTGCTTGTTCTAAGGAGTGTTTACGAACAAAGTTCATTTCAATGGGTTCATTAGCTTCTGCTGCCATTTTGACTCCCCGATCTAGCAGGTTCATCTGATTGATAAACAAATCACGGAAGACTCCAGAACAGTTAACCACAACATCAATTCGAGGACGACCTAATTCTTCTAGTGAAATCAGTTCAAGTTTGTTAACTCGACCTAAAGCATCGGGTACAGGACGCACCCCAATCATCCACATAATTTGTGCTAACGATTCACCATAGGTCTTGATGTTGTCGGTTCCCCAGAGTACACAAGCAATACTTTCAGGATATTGACCGCCATTATCAATTTTTTGACGTTCGATCAGACGATCTACCACAATTTTGGCTGATTTAACTGCGGCTAAGGTGGGAATCGCTTGAGGATCGAGAGCGTGAATATTCTTACCAGTAGGTAGAACATTAGGATTACGGATGGGGTCTCCACCAGGTCCAGGTAAGACGTATTCCCCTTCTAAAGCTTTTAGTAAACCACCAAGTTCGTTATCTGCACATACCTGCTCTAAACAAAATTCCAGATATTCCATCAAAGGCTTGAGAAGTTCAGTATCGACATTTTTGTAACCGTGTTCTTGCAAGGCTTCAATCCACGGTGCTTTTTTACCGATATTAAAGAAGTTTAGTTTAGATACCATTGATACTCTGCCTTCCGCGTCAATTTGAGCATTGACTAGGGCAGATACAGCAGCGCGAGTTGCTTGAGTAATATCTTGGAAAAGTTGAACGTCTTCTAAGATTCCCCGATCGTTATTCGCATATATTTCATCGATATCTCTACCAATGCTGTTCGCAATAATTCTGGGCAGGGAGACTATTTCTTCTTCTTCCCGGTCTAGGTTAGAGATATTAACCAAAGTAGCGATCGCTTCTTCTGCGGTGGGAGGTTTACCAATTACGTGTAAGCCACAGGGTAAGAGACGGGATTCGATTTCCATCAGTTTTTTGTAAACCAAACCAATAATCGTATCCCGTTCCACTTGGGTCATTTCTTTGGCACTGTGGTCAGGAAAATCAATATCTTGATCCAGATTGACGATCCGCGCCTGATCCATCACCGTATCAACAATTTGAATACCCCTACCGCCATCTTTCAAACTCTGATAAGAACCAATTAATTCTCCTAGTTCTTTTAAACCCTTATATAAACCAGCGTTTTCCGCAGGAGGGGTTAAGTAAGAAATGGTAGAAGCATAACTACGACGTTTCGCAATCGTTGCTTCAGAAGGATTATTTGCTGCGTAGTAGTAGATATTAGGAATACTCCCAATTAAGCTATCGGGATAACAGGCTCCCGACATTCCCATCTGTTTCCCTGGCATGAATTCTAGTGAGCCATGAGTACCGAAGTGCAGTACTGCATCGGCTTTCCAGATATGTTCTAAATAGGTGTAATAAGCCGCAAAGCCATGATGAGGAGAAGCAGAACGAGAGAACAGTAATCGCATCGGATCGCCTTCATAACCAAAGGTAGGTTGCACGCCAATGAAAACATTACCAAATTCCTTACCGTAAATTAAAAGGTTTTGACCGTCACTGTTGAGATGTCCTGGTGGAGGTCCCCAGTTTTCTTCCAAACTCACTGAATAAGGAGTTAGACGTTCATATTGCTCGACAGACATCCGATGGGCAATATTTAATTCAGGAGAGGCATACTGTGCCTGGGCATCATGAATTACCGCCTCCATTAACTCTTGGGGAGAATCTGGTAAGTCTTGGATTTCATAGCCGTTATCTCTTAAGCCTTTCATGGCCTCGTAGATGGAGCCAAATACATCTAGATAAGCCGCTGTCCCGACGTTTCCTTTATCAGGGGGGAAACTAAAGACTGTAATAGCTACTTTCTTCTGTAACTTTGGTTTTTTACGTAAACTACCCCACTTCATCGCTCTTCTAGCGATCGCTTCAACTCGATCTTGGAGGGCAATGGAGCGACCAGTTGCTCCATCTCTACCAGAAGCAATTATGGGTTCGATCGCCCCATCTAATTCAGGAATAGCAATTTGTAATGCTACCTGTACAGGGTGTAACCCCAAATCACTTTCTTCCCATTCTTCAGTCGTTTGGAATACTAGTGGTAATGCCACCATGTAAGGACGGTTGAGGCGTTTCAAGGACTCGATCGCTTTGGGATGATCTTGTCTTGCGGGACCACCAACTAAGGCAAATCCAGTTAGGGAAACTACTACGTCAACTATTGCCTGACTTTGGCTTTCCTGCCAGAAATAAGCATCTACAGGCTTAGAGAAGTCTAATCCCCCAGCAAAGACTGGGATGACTCTGGCACCCATACATTCCAATTCCTGCACCATAGCTACATAATGAGCATTGTCCTGAGTAACCAAATGAGTGCGTTGCAATACTAAGCCAACACAGGGAGCCAAAGGATCTTTAAGATCATCAGAAATATCTCGACGACTATTAAACCAATCGAGGTATTCTTGAACATCCTCAAACATTTTGGGCGCGAGAGGATGCCAAATACCCATGTCTGGATAGACAATTGGTTCGGCATATTGAATCGCATTTTCTTGCTTATCTGGATAAACATATTTATCCGACAGCATCAATAAGAAATTCTCTAGATTATCGGCATTACCACCCAGCCAATACTGAAAACTCAGCATAAAGTTACGAGCATCCTGAGCTTTTTCGACCGGTAGGTATTTCAAGACTTTAGGCAAAGTCCGCAACAGCTTGAGCATCGCATCTTGGAAAGAACTGCCAGACTTGTTTTTGCGCTTCCGCATAAATTGGGCGATCGCACTCTTAGACTGTCCTAACTGTGCCATGGAGAAGCTTCCCATTTTGTTGAGGCGCATTACCTCAGGCATGGAAGGGAAAACCACCGCTGCATCCAAATTATCGCGATGGGGAGTCACTGCTTCTACTACCTTTTGGGCTAAATCCTCGACAAAGATTAATGATGCAATAAATATATTGGCTTGAGCAACATCATTTTGGAAGTTTCGATAGTTCTCTTCGTCTCTTAACTCTTCTATTAAATAGCCACTCAATTCAACGGCTAAGTGGGGATTATTGCTATTAATCGACTGAGCTGCTTCAGTAAGGGTACTTTGGTACTGAGGCTCCAGCACGACATAGACCACCCTCAATAGATCGCGTCCGTTAACGGCATCTGGCTTAACGTGACGAACGGTGGACTTGACCTGGGTGAACATATAACTTGACTCTCCTTAAGTAAAAGTGGCGATGTTTCAAAGGTAATTAGGGTAAGCTCGCTCTTTACCTACCCAGACAACAGGATTATGCTTATGTAGAGTATTTTTATCAAAAAACGTTATCGCAATTTTGCCAAACCCCTCTTTTGACACAATTCGATAAAAATAACGAAATATTACGTAACAAACTTTTACAAAAATTGTGAGTATATACTCAGGTATTATCTTTACAAAAGTTTACTATGATATCTGTTTAGCTATTCATTAAACTTTTAGCCGCTCCCAATAAATCCTTTTTAATATCTTGTAAATCTTCTCGGTTATTTAAATAAGTTGTTAAGGCTTCTATTGGATCGAGAGTATTGCCCACACCCAATTCAGGTAAACGAGGTCGTGCTAATTGACTGATTAATTCGGGACGAATACTATAGGTGTGAGCTTTTTGTAATGCTCTATCTATTGCCGAAGTGTTAATTAAATCTAGTTGTTCAGAACGAAGTTTGTAGATAAAACGAACAACTTTTTCTTCAATTTCCTGTTTGGCGATCGCCTGTAAAACTGCTTCTAAGGGATCTTCTTCTTGAGAAACGTCTACTTCGATGGTTAAAAAAGGACGGGCAGGAATAGGGCAAAATTCCCAGTCAACTTTACCTGGGGCAACTTCTAATAAAATATAACCTTTGTCTTCTTTTTCTTCGCTAAAGTCTACCCGTTCAATACTTCCAGGATAAATAATGGGGGGATCGTTAGTCGGGTTGAGATTTTGATGTTTATGGACATGACCTAGGGCAACATAATCAAATTCGGGACGAATTAACATCGAGACAGGAATTGTAAAGCCTTTGCCCACCGCCAGAAATTTCTCTGCACCCAAGTTAGCGCGATCTGCCATCAGATGAGCCAATAAAATAGTGGGTATATTACGATCTAGTCGGCGAACTTCTGCTTCCAAGACAGGTTGTAAACGCTTAATCAAAAGTTCGTTAACTTCGGCTAGTCCTAATCCCTCAGTTTCAGGACGGGTTAATAAAGTGGAGCGATTTAACCAAGGTAAGGTGATAACTTGTATATCGCCGTTACGGGTTGAGATGCGGTTGGTTTTGATCGTATCGCCGACGATAAATCCTGGAACTACTAAAGTACGGTAGATAGATAGACTGGCTCCACCATTACCCTGAGAGTGTTGATCGTGATTACCCACTAACAGTACTGCGGGTATTTCGGCATCTGCCAAACGACGAAATTGACTCGCAAAGGCTTCATGCACATACGGTGGAGGCGTAGCATCGGGAAAAGCATCTCCACCAAATAGTACTAAGTCAACTGGTTCGGCGATCGCTCTATCGATACAGATACTGAGAGTATTAACAAAGTCTTCTAGTCTCGTATTAATTCCCGTTTCAGGGTTGATCTTGCCATGGGAAAATCCACTTCCAAGATGTATATCGGATAAATGAAGAATCTTAATCATCTATATTTATAGTCATTCCCATATAATGACTTGGCAATGCATAGCACCTACAAGTATAGATGAATTAATTTGAATAAACGATCTTTTATCCTAGCTTAAACCCTTATAATTTAACGCTTGGTGTGAATTGAAATAGATTGATACCATTGTTTTGGTAGATAATTTATCCTTAAAAACCACATTTGTTCCTGGGGGATTAACCCCCCAGACCCCCCATTGGGGAGGAAATAGCCTCCCCAAACCCCTGCTATAAAAGAAATTTAGCTACGATATCTGTTTTCGTAATCTTCATTTTGCTCGCAATTTTTAATTGGCAATCGGTTATTTTAATTAAGTTCCTGAATATCTTTGAAGATAAGGTGCTCACCAATTTAATGTAGTGAACTTTATTCACACTAAACGTAATTAACTAAACTTTATAGCTTATAGCTTACAGCTTATAGCTGGTTAAACCTAAACTCTCTTTTCCAAATATTGACCGATGGTGATTTCTTGCCCGGCACGGGAAATAATTGTCTGTCTAGTGCGATATTTACTACCAACTAATTTCACTTCTTCTTCAAATACATTTGAGTTGTATTCTGTACGAAGAGCCATAGTATCAGCGTTGGTAAAAGAACATACCGCAATAATTGGTTTAGAAGTTGCAAAACCGCGATCGCGATATAATTTGTTACCTAAAACACCAAATACAGTAGAACCAGTAACTGGTTTACGACTTTCGTTAGTGTAATTACTTTCCCAGGTGACTTTTGTGCCACAAACTAAAGCTTCTAAATCAGCTAGTTGATGACTTTGGGCTAATTCAATTAATTCCGATGCACCCTGCTCCAAAAAGGAAACTGTTAGATAACTTTCTACTTCCTGGGGTTCGACATCTTGATTCAAGCTGTAGTAGCGTCTTTGAGAATTCCAGCTACCTTCAGACTTACGGAAAAAATCTACCGCTAATGACTGTAAGACAATATTTGATGTTTCCGCAAATACCATTGAGACTCAACCTCTTTTACTTATATATACAAGAGTCTTTATGTCAACAAAAAAGACTTTATGCGTAATATTTCTTAATATATCACAGCTAACATTAACTAAGAGTAATCCTTTAGATACAGTTTTCTTATGCTTAAAAATTTAGATTATGTTCTCAGGGTTCAGTATGGCAAAATATCAAAAATCTTTTGTAAAGTTGATTACAAGTTGGGCGATCGCCATAATTATTAGTTTCCTATTTATTTTTCCAGCAACAGCTTTAACTCAGGATTTGCAATTTAACGGCTCCACAGGCTATCAAGTTAAAGCAAGATTTAGCTATAACAAAACTCAAACACCAGAGATGATTGCAGAACATGGTCTGGGAAAGACTCAGGTTTTAGATTCGATGGAAGTTAACTTTTACGATCCTTCTGGAGAAATAATTGAGACTTATAAAAACATAGTTGATGGAGTTGCCACAGGAACTTACTTTGAATTTAATTTCGACCCAGTAACACAACAAATACTAGGAAATATCGATCTTGGTGGTGAATCAGCAGGAGAAATATATTTGAAAGGTAATATTGATCGAGGAATTTCTCTAATCGAAGTAGAAGCCTCAGGAGTAGAGAAAGTTATTGACCAAATTAAAGGAAATCAGTTGATTTTAATTGTGGACAAGTAGAACGATTGATCGAAGCTTAACGCCAGAGGCGATTGGACTCCGTCCAGGCTCCGCGATTTGCTTGACCACCGCGCTTCGCGCGAGCGCCCAAAAACTCTGAAGACAAAGTTTATAAATTTTGCTTATCCGAACTAAAAAGTATCGCTCTAATTAGACTATTACTTATATTGATAGGTATAATTACACTGTTTAAATTAAATAGTTTAATTGATGGATAACCAGAAGTCTTTAATCAATAATTTTGGCTTGATGCTGGCTCAATTGCCAAAAAGAGAGATCGCTTTAGCTGTTTTTCGAGAGGCAATAAGAACTAAAAATCAAAGTTTGATACATATGCTTTTACATAGTTTGAGTCAAGATTTAGGTAACAATTATGTTTCTAAGTGGATAGTAGAAGATGCATTGCCCACTTTGTCTTTAGAAGAAATAAATTATCTTGAACAAAAAGTGTTATCTTCTTCTAGCCTCGGTGAAGCAGATGACTATAGTGTTTAAGATTAACATTTACATCCTCTCCTCACGGGATTTGTTTTTCCCTCTTTCTGAATATTCAACATGGGATTAACATTAGAGATATAGAAATAGCTTTACAAATCTTGATATTATAGATAGAAAGTTGACAAGTTTTTAAGTTCGGCAATTTCCTTTTACAAAACGCTAACTATAATCATGACCAATACCATTGCTAAAACAGCTAACAACCAAACTTACAATATCGAAGAATGGAAACGGGGTTATGATTCTCAGCCCAACGAATATGAGTACGAAATCACAGAAATAGAAGGTCAGATTCCTCCTGAATTATCTGGAACATTATTTCGTAATGGTCCTGGTTTATTAGATATTGGTGGTTCAGCCATCTATCATCCCTTTGATGGGGACGGTATGATCAGTGCATTTTCTTTTAAGGATGGTAAGGCATATTATCGTAATCGTTTTGTGCAAACAGAGGCTTATCTCGAGGAGCAACAAGCAGGTAAAATTCTCTATCGAGGAGTATTTGGCACTCAAAAACCTGGAGGTTGGTTCAATAATGTATTTGATGTCAAGCTTAAGAATATTGCCAACACTGGGGTAATTTATTGGGGTGGAAAATTACTGGCCCTTTGGGAAGCTGCTGAACCTCATCGTTTAGACCCCAAAAATTTAGATACTTTGGGTAAAGATTACCTCGATGGAGTCTTAGAACCAGGTGATGCATTTTCAGCACATCCTTGGGTAGATCCTAGTTGTGAACTGGATGGAGGCGCACCCTGTCTAGTTAACTTTAGAGTTGATCCAGGGCTTTCGAGTAAAATTACCTTGTTTGAATTTGCCCCTGATGGTAAACTCTTGCGTCGTCATGCCCATAGTATTCCCGGTTTTTCGTTTATTCATGACTTTATAATTACTCCTCAATATGCCATCTTTTTTCAAAACCCAGTTAATTTTAATCCCTTGCCCTTTGTGTTTGGAATGTGTGGTGCAGGAGAATGTGTTGAGTTTAAGCCCGAACAGCCCACTAACATCGTCTTAATTCCTCGCGATCCCCAGAACAAGGAAATTAGAACTTTTAAGGTAAAATCTGGTTTTGTTTTCCACCATGCTAATGCTTTTGAGCAGGGAAATAAAATACATATTGATTCTATTACTTATGAGACTTTACCCCAAGTCCAGCCTGACTCCAACTACAAAGAAGTTGATTTCGACAGTCTTGATCCAGGACAGTTATGGCGATTTTCTTTAAACCTTGAGAATGGAACTGTTGAGCGTCAGATGTTAGAGAGTCGCTGTTGTGAATTTCCGACCCATAACCCAAATAAAGTTGGTCGAGATTATCGCTATTTATATATAGGTGCAGCAGCTAACAATACTGGACATAATGCCCCTCTACAAGCAATTTTGAAATTAGACTTAGAAACAGGAGAGCGTCAGTTACATTCTTTTACCCCCAGCGGTTACACTAGTGAACCAATTTTTGTTCCTAAGCCTAATGCTGAAAGGGAAGATGCAGGTTGGGTATTAACGGTAGTTTACGATGGTGACAAGCATCGTTCTTGCCTGGCCATTTTAGATGGAGAAAATTTAGCTGGAGAGCCGATCGCCTTGCTTCATCTGGAACATCATATTCCTTACGGCTTACATGGTAGTTGGTGTGACGAAGTGTTTATTTAATTAAGATCATGGTCATGAAGCTAGAAGAGGTTGTTCCTTTTGGGCGATCGCTAGACGAATATATTAAGATGTTCAATCTCTCCCCAAGTGATTTACGAAAGCGGATTTTAGGGGTAGGTGACGGTCCAGCCAGCTTTAATGCTGAAGGTACAGCTAGAGGTGCAAAAATCACCTCAATTGATCCGATTTATCAGTTTAGCGGGGTAGAAATTAAACAACGATTTGATGCTGTGGTGGACAATATCATCGATCAGATCATCGCTACACCTAAGAATTGGGTCTGGAGTTATCATCAATCACCCCAAGCTCTAAAAGCAAGTCGCATTAAAACTCTGGAGATTTTTCTTCAGGATTATGAGCAAGGTTTTCAAGAAGGAAGATATCTAGCTCAGGAATTGCCCCAGCTTGATTTCACAGATCAAACCTATGACTTAGCTTTATGTTCCCATTTTCTATTTTTGTATTCAGAACATTGCGATCGTGATTTTCATAGTGCCTCAATCAAAGAAATGCTCAGGGTTAGCCGAGAAGTAAGAATATTTCCTCTGTTAACCTTGATGCAAGAAACTTCACCCTACCTCGATGGTATTATGGCTGAGTTTATTAATCTGGGATATTCTGTGACGATTGAGGAAGTACCTTATGAACTCCAACCTGGAGGTAATAAAATGCTTGTAATTAAGATGAAGAAAACAACAGGAGTTTGAAAGTTTCCGTGTTATTAGTATTATCAATAGTTAAACTGCAAATTTCTTAAGTTTGGATTGGTATCATCTGGTTGAGAACTTAAATTTTTCCGAGGTATAGTCATTCCAAATAGGAAACATATGAAATATGGAATAATGAAAAAGAGATTCAAAATAGTTTTGAGGGAATGACTTACAGCATTGATTTACGCAAACGAGTAGTGGAATTTGTTCTTGATGGTGGCTCAAAGGCAGAAGCATCTCGACGATACAAGGTAAGTTTATGGTGCGTTAATGATTGGTGTCAGCGAGAAGATTTAACTCCGCAGCAGCCAAAGGGAAGAAAGCGAAAGCTGGATTGGTCAGCTTTATCTCAGCATATTCAAGAATATCCAGACGCTTTACTTAGAGAACGCGCGCAACATTTTGGGGTACACATAAATGCTATTTGGTATGCTAGCCGAAGGATGAAGTTGACCCGTAAAAAAAACTCTCAGATATAGTGAGCGCAAGCACAATCAAAGAATTACTTTCCTAAGAAGTCTACGTCAAATTGTTACCGAACAAGGGTCATCAAATCTAGTTTATTTAGATGAATCAGGTTTTGAGGCAAACACATATCGTCCCTATGCTTGGTCGAAACGCGGACAGAAGTCTTATGGAGAGCGAAGTGGTAGGCGAGGAACGCGTACTAGCTTGATTGCTGCCAAAAGAGGGAAGAACTTACTTGCTCCAGTTTTATTCCAAGGTAGTACCAATGCATTATGGTTTAACCAATGGCTAGAAGAGTATCTTCTTCCTGAACTTGAACCTAATTCAACTTTGATTCTGGATAATGCACCATTTCACCGTAAAAATGATGTGTTTGAGATTGCCGAACAAGCTGGTCATAAAGTTCTTTTCTTACCACCTTACTCTCCTGACTTTAACCGTATTGAACAAGACTTTGCCATTATTAAAAAAAGACGTATTTATTCTGCTCCAGGTACTTCTTTAGATGACATTGTGAAATCGTACGGAAATTATTTGGAATGACTATAAGAATTATTTACTGGTTGTTGACTCAAAAGCTACAGCAGAACACTCAAGCTTGGCTGAAAAGATGATTTCAAGTCTGTGTAATAGTTAATGGTGTACCCCATTAATACCAAACTATCTGCCTTAGAAGACAACAAAAATTCAATCTGAGGGAATGTAACGTTATCACATTAAACATAATTTTAAAGTAGTTAAATCAATACAATTAAGGTAGAAGAGCTGCTTTAAAACAATGAAATATTCTTCTCATGTAATCAGCTTGATATTATTATCAATTGGGATGCTCGCTTTTCCTGGCATCAAAACAGAAAAAGCTGAAGCTATCGGCTGCGATACTTACTACCGTGTATCTGGAGAAATTAGTGGTTGTAGCGATATTTCTACTGAATATGCTAGAAATCTCTGGATTGAAAAATATAGTGCTTGTTTGGAACAACAATTGCTAACTGCGATCATTGACTATAATCGTAAATTGCCTAATTATTATGCCCAATGGGAGAAAGATAAAGGCTTTAAACCAGATATGAAGTTTGAAGATATTTCCTCCAAGTATCTAGATAGTTCATTTCTAAATTTGTCTGAGAGGAGATCCAGAATTTACAAGGGTTTAAGCGATTTTTGTGAGTAATATCATTTGCTTTTTAGTTCAGACAGATAACTTTAGCGGCTGATAGCTGATAGCTAAAACCAATAAATGATATGTTCTAGCCAAAAACTGAAATGATATATAGCAATACGGACTTACATTAGGACACTCATTACTTATTATTTATTACTTGTTACTTACGAGCAATCAAATAAACTTGTTCTAATACAACTTTGTACGGCTATAAAAAGCTGATGTGGGGATAATTGATTAATCAAGAAAAAAATGCAAAGCAGGAAAACTACTTTGCACTGTTAATTGAAATTTAAAATATGCTGATTATGTTGCTGCACTGCGGCGATTATCGTCCCATGCCAACATAGCGAATACCTCCAGCTTCAACAGTTTTTCGGTCGAGGAAGTTACGTCCATCAATTACTAAAGGATTACTCATTAACTTAGCCATTTTGCTGAAGTCTAATTTGAGGAATTCTTTCCAGTCGGTAACTAAAACTAGGGCATCGCAACTATCCGCCAACATTTCAGCATTAGTTTCAATGATCACGTTAGATAAACCATGACTCAAACCTGATTGAGAAACAATAGGGTCGTAAGCTTTAACTCTGGCACCAAGACGATTGAGTTGCTCGATTAAGTCTAGTGCAGGCGCATCTCTCATATCATCTGTATCTGGCTTAAAAGTTAGTCCCAGTAAGCCAACGGTTTTACCTTTCAAGATTTTCAGCTCATTTTGCAGCTTTTCTAGAGCTAGTAAACGCTGACGTTGATTGACATTAATTGCTGCTTTCAATAGTTCAGTTTCATAACCATAGTCTTCGGCAGTGTGAACTAAAGCTGAGACATCTTTAGGAAAACAAGAACCACCCCAACCAATACCAGCATTTAAGAACTTGCCCCCTATACGGGAGTCTAAACCGATTCCCTGAGCAACTTGGGTAACATCTGCGCCAACACGATCACAGATATTGGCAACTTCATTAATAAAGCTGATTTTAGTTGCCAAGAATGAATTAGCCGCATATTTGATCATCTCAGCAGAGCTAAGATCGGTAACGACCACTGGAACAGGAGGCAAGGATTTATCCTCGGCAAATTCGCGTTTCACAAGAGGTTGATAGAGTTCTTGCATCATGGCGATCGCTTTTTCACTATTGCCACCCAAAACAATGCGATCGGGGTTAAAGGTATCGTATACTGCCGAACCCTCACGTAAGAATTCAGGATTACTAACCACATCAAAGTGAGGTTCAATGTTACTACCAGATTCTTTATGACCATCGAGAACAATCATCCGTACCCAGTCACCAGAACCAATAGGTACTGTAGACTTGTTAACAATCACTTTGTATTCGCCCTTTAAGTGAGTGCCGATACCACGAGCTACAGCTTCAACATAGCGTGTGTCACTTTCTCCTGTTGGCAAAGGTGGAGTTCCCACAGCAATATAGAGGATTTCTCCATGACCTACTCCTTTTGCTAAGTCAGAAGTAAAAGTTAATCTTCCAGATTCAGCAGAAGACTGCATCAGTTCAGATAACCCTGGTTCATAAATAGGCGATTGTCCCGACTGCATCAACTTTACTTTTTCTTCGTTATTATCAACACAAATTACATCGTGTCCGATATGAGATAAACAAACGCCAGTTACCAAACCGACATATCCAGTACCAATAACGCAAACACGCATAAAATTAATTAACCTCTTGCTATCTATTATTTTTTAATTTTCTACTCTCGATGTAACTCGATCCGTAAATCAAGCACCGTAAGAGATTGATACAGAATACTTCTAGAATTAATAGAATTAAATTTTCTCAGTTTCTATCCGAGAACGAAAGTCGGCTATGGTGAGTTTTAAACCTTCTTCTAGATCAATTGTGGGTTCCCAACCCAATAAATTTTTAGCCTTGGTAATATCAGGTTGTCTCTGTAGAGGATCGTCCTGCGGTAGAGGTTTGAATGTCAATTCAGCATCAGGATTAATCATTCTTTGAATGGTTTCAGCAAGTTGCAGAATCGTATATTCACCAGGATTACCAATATTAATTGGACCAATGTGTTCACTGTTCATCAGTCGCATCATTCCTTCCACCAGATCGGCAACGTAACAGAAGCTGCGAGTTTGTAAACCATCACCATAAACTGTCAAGGGTTGTCCTTTCAGTGCTTGAACAATAAAGTTGCTGACCACACGACCATCATTTTCAAACATTCTTGGTCCATAAGTATTAAAAATTCGCATCACACGAATGTCAACATTATTTTGCCGATGGTAATCAAAGGCCAAGGTTTCAGCGACACGCTTCCCTTCGTCATAACAACTGCGAATACCAATACAGTTAACATTACCGCGATATTCTTCTGGTTGAGGATGTACATCAGGATCGCCATATACTTCTGAAGTAGAAGCCAGCAAAAATCTAGCTTTAATCCGCTTAGCTAACCCCAACATATATAACGTTCCCATAACATTAGTTTTAATGGTTTTTACGGGGTTATATTGATAGTGAACTGGAGAAGCAGGACAAGCGAGATGATAAATTTGATCTACTTCGAGACGAATTGGCTCGGTAATATCGTGACGAATCAATTCAAAATAAGGATTATCCATCCAATGAAGAATGTTACGCTTATGACCGGTGAAAAAGTTGTCTAGACAGATAACTTCATGACCCTGTTTCATTAAGCGATCGATAAGATGAGAACCGATAAAACCAGCACCACCAGTTACTAATACTCTCATGCAATTAGATTTAACTAGATTTTCATTTAACTATTGTCAGAAATAATATTAAACTAACGTTGTAATGTTGGCGAGATTAAATCAATTTAAGAGGGAAACCTCATCGGATATTTACAGATTATTTACAGATATTTGTAAATAGTGTTTCGCTGTTGATAAGGACGATCTAAAGAAGCGATCGCCTGCTGTAAATCCTCAACTGTCATGGATGTACCTCCCTGTGCTCCAGCCATAGTGGTTATATGTTCCTCCATCAGCGTTCCACCAATATCATTGCAACCTTGCTGAAGAGCTAGTTTTGCCCCTGCTAAACCTATTTTGACCCAGCTTGGCTGATGGTTAACTATCCAGTTTCCCAGGAAAATACGGGCAACTGCTGTTAAATGCAATACATCTGGTACATTTGGTTGATCTCTGCCCACTCGGCGACGTAATGGCGCCGGTGCTTCTTGCCCGACAAAGGGTAAGATGATAAATTCTGTGATTTTGGCTGGGTAATCATGCGCTATGGCAGTTTCCTGGAGCGATCGCAATTTTGCTAGATGGGCTATTTGCTGTTGGGGAGTTTCAATATGACCCGACAACATGGTACTAGTAGTGGGTATTCCCAGACGGTGAGCGAGACTAATTATTTCTAACCAGGTAGCACTATTTATTTTTTCAGGGCAAATGATATTTCTGACAGAATCATCAAGTATTTCTGCTGCTGTCCCTGGCATGGAACCCAAACCAGCATCTTTAAGAGCTAATAGTACCTGTTCGTAACTGAGATTGTCTTCTCGAGCAATAAACTGAATTTCCTGGGGGGAAAAAGCGTGAAGATGCAGTTGTGGAAAATTTAATTTAATTTCTGTAATTAATTTCAAATAATAAGGAAGAGATGTCCCATTAATTTTTGCTTGAGGGTTTAATCCTCCCTGCATACATATTTCGGTAGCACCAATCTTTATTGCCTCTGCCGCTTTGCTAATTATTTGCTCCGTATCGAGCCAAAATGAGCCAGCTTCATCGGCATCACGACGAAAAGCACAAAAGCTACAGTGTTGTTCACAGATATTAGTGAAATTTATATTGCGATTGATCACATAAGTAATCGTTTCCCCTACCTGTTTTTGACGTAGCAGATCTGCTGTATGAGCTATAGCTGCTCTAGTTTCTATATCTTTTTGCTCAATTAATTTTAAAGCATCAACAACTGAGATATCTAAGCTACTTTCAGCCTTTTTTAAAATATCAGCAACCGTTGATATATTTTGAGTTTGATTAACCACGTTTTATATTAATCAGTACAAGTAATAGAATAGGTTTAGAGACTTATCCTATCACCAGCTAATAGCCAATCGCTAACGGTTTAATTGCCTTTGCAAGATTGCCAAAACTGCTTTTTTGTTAGTGTTAATGTTATAAGATACCTCATCAATTTCAAAATACGCATCATAACTTACTGATCTATTCGGGTAAATCTTGTTCATAAAACTTACTTCCCCGCGATGACAAATTATCTTACTGAATGCTTGATGAAATAAGGCTGACAATTCCTTATTACTATACCTTTCAATATTTCTAGCATCTCTAAAAAACTCTATTAATCTTAATTTTTCTGTATCTTCATCATCACTTTTTAAATAAACACTAGCCTCTAAGTTCTTTAGTTGTTTTTTCTTTTGTTCGATTACATATTCTAAATCAGATACACTTTTAGCAGTATTTTCCAATGTCTTTATTTCTTCTCTTAACTTGAGTAGTTCTTTAGGTTCTTCTAGCTTCTCTTCAACCTTACCTTTTGCCATCTCATTGGCAATTTCGGTAGCAAAAATACCTGCGGCATTTATACTCAATTTGGTTAGCTGTTCAATCCTCAAACCAAAGCTACCTTTTAACTTACATCTATTCTGCTTGCTTCTATTCTTGACCGTATAACTGCTAGGACTAGCCTCCGCACAAGTAATATACTTATGATCTTTATTAAATTGGACTCTCATCTTACTTCCACATGAGCAATATAATATTCCCTTCCATAAGTTAGTTAGTACATTCGATTTGTTGCCTTGTTGAGAAATAGAGAGGATATTGTCTAACTGCTGTAATCTATCCCCACTAACTAGAGGAGTATGGGTATTGTAATACGATTTATCTACTGTTACATAATGAATATGTCCTCTTATGTTGGCGTGTTTTAACCACTTTTTCAGAGCAGCAATACTAATGACAAATTTCTTATCCCTATCAGTTTCTTCATCCCATCCAAATTTATCTCTGGTTAACTTAAGAGTTTTACTATAGTTAGCAGTCTGAATAAAAGTATCGATAATAAAATTGCCTACGTCCCAACAAGTCTCTTGATGATCCCTATACCTATCTAAATTAGGTTCTAATTTTCCATTGATTAACTTATAAGGAAATATATTTCTCATGGGGATTCCATTATCCCTAAGATACTTATGCCCCCTAACAGACCTAAGAGCATTTATTTCAGCTTCTTTTTGTGCCAATGATATCTGAATCCTCAAAGCTAACTTAGCATCTGGAGTATCAAATTTATATTCAGTACCTTCTAAACTCCATAAAGTAGCCCCAGCCTCACTAAAAGCCTCCATCACATCTTCAAAACCCATTACAGACCTACTGAATCTGGTCAACTCAGGTACATATACTTTTCTAATTTTTCCTTTCCTCACCCTGTCTAAAATATTCTGATAGATTTTTCTACTATCATTAGTCCCACTGTCTACCTCATAAAATATCTGCTCCTTCCTAAACCCTGCTTTTAAACCCCTGTCTACATAATGTTTTATTGCTTGGGGTGCTGATGCTTGTTTCTCAGTTGACAATCTAAAGTAGTAAACTGAGTTAATCAAATCAATCATATTGATTAAAATACTGGTTATGGTGTATCTGCATCATAACTACGGCAGGTGATAGTAAATGCAGAAACAAAGAGCCTATATAATTTTAATTTTGGCATTGGTCGCAGCAGCGATCGCTATTTTAACAACCATTCCTCCGCAGCTAGGGTTAGACCTCAGGGGAGGAGCGCAATTAACCATACAAGTTAACCCGACCAAAGAGCAACCCGATGTTAAACCTACTCCAGACGATGTTGAGGCAGTGCAAAGGGTTTTAGAGAATCGGATCAATGAATTTGGGGTCTCCGAAACTACCGTTCAGACTATTGGGGAAGATAAAATCTTAATTCAATTACCAGGAGAAAGTGAACCTCAAGAAGCGGAGAGACGTTTAAAAGGAACGGCTAAATTAGAATTTAAGCAGCAAAAACAAGGTTCTGAAGGAGACTTTGCAGCCGAATCTCAAGTTAGACAACAGCTTAAAGTACAGCAAGCTATTTTAAGTCAAGGTGATTTAAAGCCATCAAATCAAGAAAAACTGGCAGAAGTTACCACATCTCTGCAAAAATCTAATCAGGCGATCGCTGGTTTATTTGAATCCGTCGGCTTAACAGGGACAAATCTTACAGATGCTCGTCCTCAACCCGATGCTACAGGTAATCGTTGGGAAGTAGCAATTAATTTTGACGATCCAGGAGGCAAAAAGTTTGCGGAATTGACCAAGAATTTGGCAGGTACAGGTCGTAGTATTGGAATATTCCTGGATGATGAGTTGATTAGTTCGCCAGTTGTCGGACCGGAATTTGCCGATCGCGGGATTGCGGGAGGTAGAGCTGTAATTACCGGAAATTTTGATTTAGAGGGCGCAAAAGATTTAGCGATCCAGATTAAAGGAGGTTCCTTACCCTTCCCTGTATCCGTAGTCGAAAACCGTACAGTGGGAGCAACCTTAGGACAAGACAGTATCCGTCGCAGTATTATTGCCGCTTGTGTTGGTTTGGTCTTGGTACTGATTTTTATGGCAGTTTACTATCGTCTACCAGGAATTATTGCGGATGGGGCGTTAATTGTTTATGCTCTGTTAACTTTGGGTTGTTACGCCCTGGTGGGGGTTACTTTAACTTTACCTGGAATTGCTGGTTTTATTCTCAGTATTGGCATGGCAGTTGATGCTAACGTGCTTATTTTTGAGCGTACTAGAGAAGAATTACGCGCCGGTAAAACCCTCTATCGTTCTGTAGAATCTGGTTTCTTTCGGGCATTTTCTAGTATTTTAGACAGCAACGTGACTACGGCGATCGCTTGTTTGGCTTTGTTATGGCTCGGTTCAGGACTGGTTAAAGGTTTTGCGATCACTCTTTTAATTGGAGTCATAGTTAGTATGTTTACTGCCGTTACCTGTAGTCGCACCCTGATGTTATTAACTGTTCTTAGCCTGCCAAAAGTCCGACAAAAACCAGAATTATTCTGCCCTAATTTAGATACAGCAGCCAATAATCAGTAGGCAATGACAAATCAACAATAATCAAATGATGAAATTTAGTATTACCAAAAAGCGCGGCTTGTGGTGGGCAATTTCGGGAACAGCTATTCTCGCCAGTATTGCTGCTATGGTTGTCTCTTTTACCAGTTTAAATGCACCTATCCGTCCAGGGATTGATTTTATTGGCGGTACTCGTCTACAGATTGCTAGAGACTGTACTGTTGCCAATAACTGTGAGCAACCCATTGATACAGCTCAAGTACGGCAAGTTCTTGACGAACAAGGGCTGGGTAACAGCAGTATTCAGCTATTAGGAGAAGACAAACAAACTCTCTCTGTGCGGACGGAAAATCTCGATGGCGACCAAAGAGGGAAATTACTCGATGATTTAAGTAATACCATTGGTAAATTTGATAGTAAAACTGTCCAAATAGATTCTGTTGGACCTACTATCGGTGAAGAACTATTCGTTTCAGGAATCTTAGCCCTCCTAGTTGCCTTTTTTGGCATTATTGCCTATCTAAGTATTCGTTTTCAGTTTGACTACGCTCTTTTCGCGATCGCTGCCCTGTTTCATGACGTAATCATTACTGCGGGAATTTTTGCTGTTTTGGGCTTAGTCATCGGTCTAGAAGCAGACAGTTTATTCTTAGTATCATTACTGACTATTATTGGTTTTTCAGTCAACGATACAGTAGTAATTTACGATCGCATTCGGGAGAATTTAGCTGCCAATCCAGAGCGAGCGATCAACGAAATTGTTGATAATGCTGTCAATCAAACCCTAGGGCGATCAATTAATACTACTTTGACTACTTTGTTACCCCTTTTGGGTATATTCCTTTTTGGAGGTCAAACTCTAAAATTCTTCGCTTTAGCTTTAATTATCGGCTTTATTTTGGGAGCCTACTCAAGTATTTTCATTGCCAGTACCCTTCTGGCATGGTGGAGAAATAGTAAAGGAAAAGATTCAGTAGTGATTTCTGATTCGCCCGCATCCGAATAAACTGGCAAAAATGAACTATAACCTGGTTAAACAAAATTATTTAATTTAATTTAGACAGTAGGGGTGCTTTTAAACATTCTGCATTTGAGCTAAGCAAAGTGAGCAAACTTAAATCTGATTTTCAGTCAAAAGTAGCCAAACTATATCGACTAACCGTTTATGGGCGTTGGCTATTTATTTTGTTCAACTGGCTCACATTTGGAGTTTATGCTCTCTGGAATTTAAGAGAAGAAATTGCACTTTGGTTTGATTATTTCACTTGGGCAGCAGTATATTACGGTTTTCACTTTAATTTCGTCCCTACTCTTTGCTTAGCTTTTTGCGTAGGAACTACCGTTTCTGTATTAGTCTGGCAAAGTCGCAATCTTCTTTGGGGTTTACCTGCTCAGGAACAACGTCAGTTAGAAAAACAGGTTAAGAAAATTCTCAAACAGGGAGCAACACATCCTCTTTGGAAATGGATTCAATAATTCACTCGACTGTTGTAATTAGAATTATAGTCAGTCTTAGGTGAATCAAACCCGTCATTTCATGTAAAAATTAATTGGCAAAGCAGATATCTTGCCGAAACTTTAGTTACGAAGGGGCTTGGGGAAGCCGTCACTTCCCCAACTGGGGGTCTGGGGGAAAGTTCCCCCAGAGAAAAATAAGGTTTTGAAGGATAAATTACCAACAAAATAGTTCAAAATCAAGCATTATTAATCCACATTAAGGGTACAGTTTTTTGAACTTTGTGAATGTAATTAAATTTTCTCCCGTATTTTTCTTGTCTGCTTAGTCTTTCTTATCTAATTTCAACCCATCATTCCCAATTTGAGACAAAATTAGCCACCGCTTATTTTTGCTTTATAACCCAGTTTAGTTAGAGTTTCTAGTAACTTTTGCTTGTGATCTCCCTGAATTTCCAAATTCTGATCTTTAACGGTACCGCCACTGCCACACTGACTTTTGAGTTTTTTCAGTAATTTAGCTAGAGTTTCAGGTTTATGCTGGAATCCTGTGAGAACAGTAACCGTTTTACCTTTACGTCCCGATCGCGTTGCCTGTATCCGAATATCTTGTTGTTGGGGTGGTAAATCTGGTACTCCTCTTGCTAACGCCTCGGAGTTGTCAATATTACCAAATTCCTGATAAGCAATACGTTTACGTTTAGCAGCCATCTCTAAATTGCTCTTGTTAGAAAAAAATAGACTTATCTAGTTAAATATAGCTTCCTAGCTGCGGCGAAAATTACTCAATTCTGAAACCCCAATTAGGATATGATGTTTGTGCAATCCTGACAATATCATTAACAACTTCCATGTCTGTAGGCAATGAACCCCCAGAGATTCTAGAGCAAAAACTTTCATATAAAGGGCGTAAGTTTAACTATGAAGTAATCAAACTCCGTCTACCCAATGGTGTCGCGGGAGAATGGGAGTGTATTCGCCATCCAGGAGGAGCCTTAGCTGTTCCTGTAACTTCAGACGGTAAATTTATTTTAGTTAAACAATACCGCTTTACTGTTAATGGGCGGCTCTTAGAATTTCCTGCGGGAACTGTAGAAGCAAATGAATCACCTTTTGCCACCATCAAACGTGAAATAGAGGAAGAAACAGGTTATCGAGCTAATAAATGGCAGGATATGGGCAAATTTATCCTGGCACCTGGATATTCTGATGAATATATCTATGCTTTCTTAGCACAAGACTTAGAAAAATTGGAGGAGCCGCCTCAACAAGACGACGATGAGGATATTGAAGTGGTCTTGATGACTGAGGAAGAATTAGAAGCCGCTATTCTTGCTGGTGAACCTATAGATGGGAAATCGATCGCCAGTTTTTATATGGCACGAGCTTATCTCAAGAGGGAATAAAAGTACTCTTCTACTTAACCTCAATAGAGTACCCACATCGATGTTCTCCATCATTAATCCACTGAGTTCTGGTCACAATACAGTCTGGTAAAACAGCCGCAAACATTTCCAATTCGTGCCCACAAATACTGGGATAAGACTCGGCAACTTCAGAAATTGCACAGTTATGTTCTACCAAGATAAACTGCTGCTTATTCTTGGGTGATACTTGATGCAACTCCGCCATATAGCCTTCATCTTTTCTCAGTTGAACTAGTTTAGCCATACGCTGTTTAAGAGTTCCTTTACCGAGGCGATCGCGATATTCGGCTGCTTTGCGTTGCCATTGTTTTTCTAAAACCTTGCTAACCTGTTCCTCTCCCGCAGTTTCCGCCAGAGTATCTAAAAAAGAAACCGCAAAATCACCATACTTATGCGGACTAAGGCGATCGCGCCCTTGAGGACTCAAATAGTATAAATGCTGCGGTCTACCCATCCCCTGCTGTACGGACTGGTATTCAATTAATCCATCTGCATCCAATTCATTGAGATGGCGACGAATTGCTTGCGCACTAATCTCAAGGTCTTGAGCTAGCTGTTGGGCTGTTGCTTGACCCTGCTTGAGCAAATATTGCAGGATATTTTGTTTGGTAGACGGTAAACCAGTGGTTGTCATCGTCTTGAGAGCTATATTTTGGTCTAATAAAGAAATGATATCAAAAAGATTTTTTTTGACTTAAACAACAAATTTATTGTTAATGTAACCTACAATATACTTAAACAACAAATTTATTGTTAAACTCAGAAGTAATTTCCTTCAACCAAGTCCCTTAAGTTAATTTTACCGAAGCATTAACCATACTCCCTGTTACTGCTCCATAAAATTTTAATAACTCAGAAAAAAATAGTCTATTTAATTCCTTACTATGAGTGCCAACGTTAAAACTTTAGTTAATCAACCCTACAAATATGGTTTCGTTACCGATATTGAGACTGATACCATCCCTCGTGGTCTAAGCGAAGACGTCATTCGCCTCATTTCAGCCAAGAAAAACGAGCCAGAATTTATGCTAGAGTTTCGCCTTAAAGCCTATCGTCAGTGGCTTAAGATGAGCGAACCTGATTGGCCTCATGTTGAATATCCAGCGATCGATTATCAAGACATTGTTTATTACTCTGCGCCGAAGAAAAAACAAGAGAAGTTGGGTAGTTTAGATGATGTAGATCCTGCTTTATTAGAGACTTTTGACAAATTAGGTATTCCTCTTTCCGAACAAAAAAGATTGGGGAATGTGGCAGTAGATGCCATCTTTGATAGTGTTTCGATTGGTACCACTTTCAAAGAGAAGTTAGCAGAAGATGGAGTGATTTTTTGCTCAATTTCTGAAGCTTTACAAGAATATCCTGAACTAGTACAAAAATATTTAGGGAGCGTTGTTCCTGTAGCGGATAATTTTTTTGCAGCTTTAAATTCAGCGGTATTTAGTGACGGTTCTTTTGTTTTTATTCCCAGAGGTGTCACCTGTCCCATGGAGCTATCAACTTACTTCCGGATTAACGATGGCGATACTGGACAGTTTGAGCGAACTCTCATAGTTGCCGAAGAGGGTGCGTCTGTTAGCTATCTTGAAGGCTGTACTGCACCTATGTTTGATACCAATCAACTTCACGCTGCGGTAGTCGAATTAGTGGCATTAGATAATGCTGATATCAAGTATTCTACTGTGCAAAATTGGTTTGCCGGAGACGAAGACGGCAAAGGTGGTATTTATAACTTTGTTACCAAACGTGGTTTGTGTAAAGGAGTTAATTCTAAAATCTCTTGGACACAAGTAGAAACAGGTTCTGCGATTACCTGGAAGTATCCCAGTTGTGTCTTAGTAGGAGACAATTCCGTGGGTGAATTTTATTCCATTGCCTTAACTAACAATAAGCAACAGGCTGATACAGGGACAAAAATGATCCATGTGGGCAAAAATACTCGCAGCACGATTATTTCTAAAGGTATCTCCGCTGGTGATTCTAAGGGTAGTTATCGGGGCTTAGTCAAAATTGGTAACAAAGCCGCTGGTGCGCGCAACTATTCCCAGTGTGATTCTATGCTAATTGGCGATAATGCTGAGGCGAATACTTTTCCTTATATCCAGGTAGATAATAATACTGCCAAATTAGAACATGAAGCCTCCACTGCCAAAATCGGCGAAGAACAGCTATTTTACTTTGCACAACGAGGTATTTCTGAAGAAGATGCTGTTTCCATGTTAGTTAGTGGTTTTTGTAAAGATGTTCTTAATGAATTACCGATGGAATTTGCCGCCGAAGCAGATAAATTATTAAGCCTAAAATTAGAAGGAACAGTCGGATAATAATCTCTACTTTTAACTTTAACCTTAATAAAACTTAATCTAAAGGTGTGTTTTGACAATGCACCTTTTTTGTTTTCTGAGAGATTCAAGGCATAGAAGATCTTCTATTGAGTTGCTGATTGAAAAAACTTTATAGTTATCTAAGTTTTGAATATTATTTCTTCTGTTACATACAATGCTAATAATTTTATTTTCTTACTGTAAGTTAACCACAACCTAAAAGGCATCTTCTGGCTTCTTCCTCAAAGTTTTTTAGAATGGAAACTGGTAATAAAAGTTCAACAAAAGTAATAACCGTTACAAATCCCAAGCAGATGGACTGGAATCAATCTATCTTAAGATACATGTTGTTATGATCATCCGAACCTTTCACTGTTTTCATGCAAAATACGAATATCTGTTAATGAAAAAGTAATGAATTAGTAATTCGTCATAAAATTACCTAGCGTCATGACTGTAAAATTTGAGAAGCATCTTAAATCAGAGCATAAATGTTATTTATATTACACCATCCCGGATAAAGCTTAGCAATCATTAAGATTAAAAATATTGATTTTGTTTTGGTTAATATTCACTACAAATTAATGTCCAATATCAAGCAAAAGCAAATTAAAACTCTGTTAGTTGAGAATAACCAAGAAGATGCATTTTCATTGAGAAAAAAATTAGCCGACACTAGAGAAGTTCGATTCAATTTAACTCACGTTGAAAGACTTGAAAAAGCACTTCAATGTTTACAACAAGAAAGTTTTGATGTTGTTTTGCTCGATCTTAGTTTGCCAGATAGTCATGGATTAGCTACTTTTTTATCGTTAGAAGAAATAGTCCCAAATTTACCGATAGTTCTATTAACAACATTAAACGATGAGTCTTTAGCTCTAGAAGCTATTAGACAAGGAGCTCAAGATTACTTAGTCAAAGAACAAACGACGATAAATGTATTGCTACGTTCGATTAATTATGCTATTGAACGAATGCACCACGTCGAAAAGTTATTTCAAAGTGAAGAACGTTTACAACAAATAAATCGCGAATTAGAAAAACGAGTTAAAAAATGTACTTTTGAACTAAAGTACCAAAATCAGGAACTCAAAAAGCTATTTTTACTGGCTACGACCGACAGAATTACGGGCATTGCTAATCGTTATCGTTTGGAAGATTTTCTGGAGCGGGAATGGGGTGATGCCATCAGAAATCAGGTGCCATTATCGATAATTATGATTGATATTGATCGCTTTAAACTGTATAACGATACCTATGGTCATCCCCAAGGAGATCGATGTTTAAGGCAAGTAGCCCAGACTATTGATGCCACAATCAAACGTTCTAAAGACTTGGTAGCACGTTATGGTGGTGAAGAATTTATCGTAATTTTACCTAATGTTGACATTGATGGTGCCGCGGTAGTTGCTGAAAATATTCGCTCTCAGGTTAAAGCCTTGAATATTGCCCATGCAACTTCAGAAATAAGCGATCGCCTAACAATTAGTTTAGGTGTTGCCAGTACAATTCCTGCACATAATTCTCAAGCTTCAAATTTAATCATGACTGCGGATCGAGCACTCTATTTTGCCAAACAACATGGACGAAATCGCATCGAAATTTATCAAAATCAGTATCAAAACTAGGAGGTATTGTTAATTGACGTTACTATATTTGACTAAGTTCAATGATGTTACCATCTGGATCTTGTGTAAATAGAGCAGGGCGTCCCGAAGCACTCATTTGGATAGGATATCCTTGACTTTCCAATTTGACTTTCGCTTGTTGAATATTATCTACTGCTAGGGCAAGATGCGGATTTCTTCCCCATTTCTCTTGATTGATTATGGGAGAAACATAATTAGGATGAACAATTAGGTGTAGTTGATGTTCTCCAATTTGATACCATGTACCAGAGAATTGAAGCGATCGCTTTGAAGATTTAATTAAACCCAAAACCTGAGTATAGAATTGTTCTGCCTTGTCTAGATCTGAAACCAGAATAGTTGTATGTAGACAGCGAGTAGTTTTCATAGCTTGAGTTATTTTCAATACTCTTGAATCTCAGTTAGATAACTTATTTACCATCTTAATAAATTCCATATTAGATACATATTTAGATACTTACTAATTGTTTCAGTCTTGCTAATCCAGGAATTGTAGTTTCTTTTTCTCCAGCCAATACTACTTGTTCCAGAGTTAAATTAGATGGATCGACTTCTTGCAAGTCTCGGCATCTTTGAGTTTTAATCATGGTAATTTGGCTAGTCAAAACAAAACTGACGAAAGAGGCGATCGCAATGACTGGTAACATCGCAGTACCAGACAGCACACTAAGGATAATACTAGTGCTAACTGGAGTTTTGGTAACAGCTACATTAATTGCTGCCATCAAGCAGACCATACCCACCGTTGGATGAACTTGAGGTACTGCTAAAGACACTGCATAACCAACGTTTGCACCAATAAAAAATAAAGGGAAGATAAAACCACCTAAGAAACCAGAATGGAGGGTAAAGCTGATAGCAAACATCTTAGCTAGGGCGATCGCCAGTAACAAACCAACACCTAAACCAGCACCCGTTTCAATTACAGTCTGAATTTGTGTTTCGCTAAAAAATAGGGTCTGCGGGAAAGCAAAAGCAATTAAACCGATTGATAAACCACCTAGAGTTGCTAAGAGAATTGGATAATGTTCTAAAGGTTTGAGTAACTTACCGATAATGCGAAAGATCACAATAAACAGAACTGCCAATCCAGCACCAATTATGCCCAAAACTAAGCCTTCTAATAAGTTTTGGGGAGAAAGGGCAGGAACTTCTTCAAAGTGGTAAAAACCGCCGATAGTTATGCCCGTATTGAGTCGGAATACGGCAAAGGAAAAAATGGCGGCAATAATCGCAGGAGCGATCGCTTCAAAATACTGCAAACCACGACGATGGGGAATTTCCAGAGCAAATAAAGCTGCACCAATGGGTGCGCCAAAAAAAGCACCTAAAGCGGCACTCATCCCGCAAAAAGTGAGAATTCTGACTGAAGTTTTGGCAAGCTTTAATTTATCTCCCAACCAGCTACCGAAACTACCATTAACTTGAACTAAGGGTGCTTCGGGTCCCGCACTCCCCCCAGAAGTAATGGCAATTAGAGAAGCAACGATCATTGATGGGGTTTTGCGAATATCAATTTTGCCTGGGTCATGAATTTTATCCACTACCTGAGCCATTTCCCCAGGAAGCCCAAAGAAATAAAGAGCCAAACCAACGCAGAATCCACCAATAGTGGTGGCAATCCAGACATAGTTGCTAACTCCAAGCCAACTAGGAAAATAAGGCTTAATTATTTCAGGCAGGTTATGCCACATACCGTGCATCATGGTTTCTAATACGAAGTAATATACAGTAGCAACCATCCCGCCAAAGATACCGATAATTACCGCACAAAGATAAAGCTGTGAGTAAGTAAGTTGTCTATCATTGTTGATTCTTTTCAGGCTCTTGTCATTTTCGTGGCAATTGCCGATCTCAACTTGACCATTCGAGGACATATGTGACTCCTAATATTCGCAAAAAATCTGTTAATATTTATACTTATTTAGAGCAAACGGTAACAATAGCTACATTTTGCTGCATATTTTTGTATGATTAAGATAGACGCTATGAGCTTCAAAAGAAGGGACTACGTGATGTCCGAAAACTTATCTATCAGTTACCAGAGATTGAAATGAAATCCCCAAAAATGTCCCCAGATGTGTTGTATGTCCCTCTTTATTTGAGGAGTTTTAACATTGGCGAGAAAATAATACTAACTTTGTTGATTTTCGTATCGGCGATCGCTGTAGGTTCAATTCCGCTCGTTCTAAGTTTGACTGGAACGCCAGAACAAACCACAACCACGATTTACAGCAGTGAAGCTGAACTTTGGAGGATACTTGGAGAAAGAAAATAAGCTATTTATTTCGATTTGCCCCTGCTTGATATACGGCTGATTCTTCTGGAGTAAAGTGCGCTGTTGATTCTCCATGCTCTCCTGTGGGTTCTTTGAGGAAAAAGGCACAAAGACTAGCCACAATCAACGCTACAACCCCTAACATTTGAAAAAAGAATTTATCTCCACCTCCGCCTTCAGGAAGTAAGCTATAGATAGTAAGATATGCCACTGCCCCGACATTTCCATAAGCACCGACATTACCTGCTATTTGACCAGTGACGCGATGTTTTACCAGAGGAACAATGGCGTAAGTTGCACCTTCTGTTGCCATCACAAAGAAAGAAGCACACATAGTCATAATTACGATTAAAGGCAAAGCTATTTTACCCAAGCTGCTAAAGATTAAATAACCAATTCCCGTACCCGCCAGGGTTACAGCTAATGTCCACTTTCGGCTACCAATCTTGTCAGATAGAAAACCGCCTCCAGGACGAGCGACTAAATTCATAAAGGCATACATCCCCGCAATTCCCCCCGCCAATGCGGCTGTCAAACCAAAGGTATTTTCAAAAAAGGCTGGCAACATCGAAACTACTGCTAATTCCGAGCCAAAACTAGCGATATAAGCCAGTTCCAAAAGTGCCACTTGAGAAAATTGGTAACGATCTGAGGCAGGATAGCGCTTGACCCCAGTTATGAGTTGGCGATTGGCTTGATAAATATTAAATGCCTGGAATAAATATAGAGCTACCAGTCCCGCCCAGATAAGATACATTGTACCTGTGCCGTACAGCTCCACTTTTTGTAAACGCCAAGCAATTACGCCTAAAATTCCCACTAAAGGAACGTTCATAGCTAGCAAAAACCAGAAGTCTTTTTTCGTAGTTACCTCTAATCCCGCGCTACTTTCAGGTCGCTGGTAGACTTTACCAGGAGGTGTATCTTGAACGTTAAAGAAATAGAATGCGCCATAGAGAGCAGCAATAACTCCTGTTAAAGAGATCGCCAGTCTCCAGTTAAGTTGACTCGCAGTTAAACCAGCCGTTATCGCAGCAATAGTTGGCAGGGTAAACGCCGATGCAGCTGAGCCAAAGTTTCCCCAGCCCCCATATATTCCCTCTGCTAAACCGATTTCCTCAGAATTAAACCATTCTGCTACCATGCGAATGCCAATTACAAAACCGCAACCAACAATGCTCAAAGCTAAACGGCTGATTACCAACTGAGTAAAGTTTTGTGCGAGTGCGAAAATGATACAGGGGATAGCTGCATAAATTAGCAAACAAGAATAAGTAATTCGAGGACCAAGACGATCAAGAATCATCCCGACAATGATTCGTGCGGGAACGGTAAGAGCAACATTACAAATAGCAATTGTTCTAATTTGTGCTGGCTCTAAATTAAATTCTGTCTGGATTGCTGTCGAAAAAGGAGCAAAGTTAAACCAGACAACAAAGCTCAAGAAAAAGGCAAACCAAGTTAAATGTAAAATGCGGTAGCGACCGCTAAAGGAAAAAATTCCAGACATAAAATATTCACTTCTTTGATACTTACAGCTTTTTAAATTTTTAGTCTTTTTGCAGTTTTACCTCGGACAAATAGATTTAAATACAGTTAATTTATATTCAAACTATTTGTGTAATTTGAACAAAAAACACAGTAATTTTATGAATAACGACATTCTCACTGCAAACATTATTAGTTTTAATCAAAGACCAATTAATAATCAAACCTAGTGTGAGTGGCATCGGCTAAATGTATCTAAAAGCACACAAACTCTTGAGCGCAGCTTTTTTTAATATTTCTTTATATTGGTTAATGCAGTTTATTTACAATGTCATGATTTATCTACAAAGCTAATTTAAAAACTATTTTTTCTTGACTTACCAAAAAATAGGGAAAAATTTATTGATTAGTCAAAACTGATACGAAAAGAGCGGGTTAATTTGTCTAATATCAAAGATTAGAGATTTAACATTTTAAATATCATTGCTTGATTTTTAAGCCATTTAAATAGCATATTCGTTCGGATCGCAATTTTTAAAAAGCGATTAAACGTTGTGATCAGAGCAATCTATGAAGCTAGTGTGCAGAGCGCGAGCGTTGTCCGTAGCTTTCACGATCGCAGCTATGAATTGGCATACAAAAATCAAACAACCAAATTTGTTACTTGGTTTAGGTAATATGCAGCTAATTAACCGCTTTAAGTTCGATAATCTAAAAGGAGATTTGTTTGGCGGATTAACCGCCTCCATAGTTGCGCTACCCTTAGCCTTAGCTTTTGGGGTGGCTTCGGGAGCAGGAGCGATCGCGGGGCTTTATGGAGCTATCTTTACAGGATTCTTTGCCGCTTTATTCGGGGGTACTCCATCTCAGGTAACGGGTCCGACTGGTCCAATGACTGTAGTAATGGCTACTGTGTTTACCAAGCTGATAGCTGAAAACCCTGAAAATGGCATGGCTATGGCTTTTACGGCAGTGATGCTAAGTGGCGTGTTTCAAATTTTATTTGGCATCCTGCGCCTGGGACAGTTTATTACTCTAATGCCTTACACAGTAGTTTCTGGCTTTATGTCTGGTATTGGCGTAATTATCGTTGCACTACAACTTGCACCTTTGTTGGGTCATCCAGCTCAGAGTAGCGTCCTTGCAGGACTACAGCAGTTACCCGAAGCTCTGACAAATCCCGATCCCGTAGCAGCAGGATTGGGCATTTTCACCTTGGCAATTGTGTTTGGGTGGTCTGGAAAACTGGCGAAAATTGTTCCCTCACCTCTACTAGCACTTATTGTTTGCACTTTAATCTCAATTTTTGTATTTCCCAACAGCGATATTGCTCGTATTGGCGACATTCCCCAGGGATTTCCTCAATTGCAGTTGCCCCGACTCAATCTCAATCAGATTAGAGATATTGTCAGTTATGCTTTAATGCTGGCTACCCTGGGAGCTATTGACTCATTGTTAACCTCTTTAGTCGCTGACAATATTACCCGCACTCGCCACGATTCTGAACAAGAATTAATCGGTCAGGGAATTGGCAATTTACTATCTGGATTGTTTGGTGGGCTTCCTGGGGCGGGAGCAACCATGCGTACGGCTATTAATGTACAGGCGGGAGGAAGTACGCCCTTATCGGGAATGTTTCACGCCCTAATTTTGCTCTGCATAGTTCTCTGGGCTGGAGAAACTACAGCTCAAATCCCTCACGCTGTGCTGGCTGGTATTTTAATTCAAGTAGGGATTAAGATTGTTGACTGGAGCTTTTTGTGGCGCATATGTCAGGTGTCTATGCGAGCTACACTGGTTACATATGGGGTGTTGCTCCTGACAGTGTTTGTCGATTTAGTCACGGCTGTTGTGGTTGGAGCTTTTGTGGCAAATATACTCACTATTCATCGCTTAACCAGCATTCAAGTTAATCAGGTTCGGGCGATCACCAGTACTGATGATGAGTTCATAACCGAGTTAACCCCATATGAATGCGAACTTCTGCGTCAGGTTCAGGAACGAGGGCAAATTATTTTAGTTCATATGAGTGGTCCAATGAGCTATGGGGCAGCAAGAGCGATCTCTTTTCATATGGGGCAAAATTTTGACATTCTAATTCTCGATCTGACCAATGTACCATTAATCGGTGTAACAGCAGCGATGACTATTGAAGCGGAAATTAAAGCAGCCCGTCGCCAACAGCAGGGAGAGATTTTTATTGTTGGGGCTAGTGGTCAGGTGAAACAACGATTACGAAGGTTTCGCGTACAAGATACGCTGCCAGCAGAGAATTTTTTACCTAGTTGCGATTCTGCTTTGAATGTAGCACTAAGTTTTTTCGATACTCATGCTTCAGAGCAAGAGATCTTGCATCATTCTCAAATAGTAAAATGATTTGTACCCGATACAACAATAACTTGATAGACACGACTTGGAAGGTTAGGGCGATCGCTTAACAATTTCGGCAGAAAGTCTTAATTTGTTTTTTGAGAGCGAAAAAGGCGATCGCCACAAACAGCAAAGCAATTCCTGTAAAAACGTAAGTTTGATCTAAGCCAACCATATTAGTGATGGGTTGAGAAACTAGGGGAGATAAAAACTGACCCAGAAAGAAAAAAGTAGTTAGACCGCCCAAAGCCCTACCTCTCAAACTATCGGGAATAATACTGGACAGCCAGACATTAAGATTGGGCATCAACAAGCCAAAGCCTAAACCAGCAATAATCAAACCAATAAGAACGATATTGTAACTGCCAGCTATCCCGATGACTAAATAGCCTGCTGCTGCAATGCCAAAAGCAGTTACCACAATACTGACAAAGCCCAAACGTTCTTTAACAAAGCCATATCTCAGCGAAGCGATCGCACTAGCTAAAGTAGAACCAGCGATCGCCAGACCAGAAGCAGAAGCAGTAGAATTATTAAGGTTTTGCAGATAAAACGGCAGCTGTACGGGAATTAGATAAAACGCCACCATATAAAATAGAGCTACACCATAAATCATTGCCAGCACGCCAATGGGCATACTAGGCTTACTCATGGTTGATTGTTAATAATTTTTGTTTATTAATAGTTACTGATATATTTGACAAGGTTTAATAAAATAGTCTAATATCGAATTAATCACCAAACTGTATATTGATTTACAGTTACACGCAAGAGAAGAGTCCCACTTTGTATGGAGATATTGTCTCTTTCTCTCTTGCTAGTATTGATTACAGTCTATGACTTAGCTGTTAACAGTGAGTACTAAGTAGGATTTGTAGGGGTACTAGTAACATGAAGCTACTAAAACTTAATCGGGGAAAAGACAAAGAGAGATGAAAATTTGTGCTTCAATGTAATGATTTTCCCGCTTTAACCATAATTTTATTAATCATCAATTTTTGTACAGCGCTGTCTTAACTATAGGCAGCGCTTTTTTAGGCTATTAGAATAAACCTCGAAGTGCATCTCTGACACCATCTTCAATACCATCTTCCACGCCTTTTCTAACTCCCTCTTCAACTGGATTAGGACGACCAGAAGCAGGGGAATTGGAAGTGGATGAAGTAGAAGGATTAGAGTTATTATTGACTACAGGACTACCGATAAAAGCAAAACTCATATTAGTAGCTCCATAATCCCAAGTTTTAGCACCATTTCGTTCGCTACCAGTATAAAAGGGCTGTCCGTTATTTAAACGTAGAGTGACAATTCCCCCTTGGATAGTAATCAATCCTGCATTAAGAGCTGATTTACAAATACTGGAATTAGTTGTGTAATTATCAGTTCCCCAGCCCGAAAAACTCGAAGGTCTAAAATCAATCGGGGCAGGACTACATTCAAAAGTATATTGACGACCAATGTATGCTTGTTTATCAAGATCGAAGCTACTAATACTGCTACGCCAATCAATTTCTCTAATGACTTCTGGAGGTTGTTCTTGGTTGGTTGAAATATGTTGCGAGGCCACTGGAGTACCGATAAATGAAAAACTGTTATCTGTGGCTCCATAATCCCAAGTTTTAGCACCATTACGCTCGCTACCAGCATAGAAAGGTTGTCCGGGATCGATACTTAAGGTGACAATTCCCCCCTGGATGCTAATCATCCCTGCATTAAGAGCTGATTTGCAAATGCTGGAGTTGGTCGTGTAGTTATCCGTTCCCCATACCGAAAAACTTGAAGGTCTAAAATCAATTGGGGCAGGACTACATTTAAAAGTGAATTGTTGACCAATATTTTCTGGTTTATCTAGTCTAAAACTATCAATACTACTACGCCACTCAATTTCCTTAATATTAGTAGGTTGAGTGGTTTGGGAGTTGACTTGGTCGATCATCAACAAGTTCAAACTACAAGAAACCGCAGTTAAGCCCAAAGTTGTTCCTAAATATTTGTAGATCATAAACAAATGAAATGCATACTATACTTGGGTTAATCGTTGAATTAAAAATTTTAATATAGTTAGATTATCAACCTAATATACTACAAAAATACACCTAAGGGAAGTCCAAAAAATAAAGCATCCTAACTTAACATTTTTATTCGATGTCTATTTAAGACTCGATATCCAAATGTAAAATATAAGAACCCAAGTGTACTTTTTCTGACCACATTTCATATTCAATCTGGAGATTTTTAGGAAAAGGAGCGTTCTCAACTTTTAAGTAACGGGTAAAGTTGCGAAAACGTATTGATTTACTCGGTTGATTAGAATCAGTATTAAGGCAATATCGGCTCACACCGTATACTCCTCTTTCCCAAAAGTGTCTATAACTTAACTGGCTATTACTCTGCATTGTTAGCATCACTCGATAAGGAGAGATTTCTAACCAAAATAATCCTTGATTAGATTTAGGTTTATCTTCTTCATCTAGTACAAGAGAGTCTGAACAAGGTAAATTTTGTTGATTTAGTAGTAAATGGAATCTCTCTTGATCTTTTTGATAAAGAGATGCCGTCGCCTCAATCACATTCCAGACAGGTAAATCTGTAGAGATAAAGGAAAGATAAACACTTTTATAGCGGTTCACTAACATGTAGAAAAACAAGTATTTTTGCCGAAGCTCATATTCTCTCTAGGATATCCTCAAAATAATGTAGATTGGTAGACTCGAAAATAGTTTTATTAAATACTTGCTAATTGTTTTTCCATTCGTTATTATTGTTTATGGCTACAAAAGCTTTCCTCAGTAGCTCAGTGGCAGAGCGGTCGACTGTTAATCGATTGGTCGTAGGTTCAAATCCTACCTGGGGAGTTTTAAAACATCATCATTAGGTGGATACAAAGGCGCGCTGAGAAAATCCAAACTATTGAGAATCTTAGCTTTCACCACTTGTCCTGTACTAATAATTTGCTGAGTACGGTTAATCAACCATGTAAAAAAAGCCCAGGGTAAATAACGCAACTACATATATAGTTGGAAATGCAAATCGACATATACGATCTAATTGAATGGCAATAAACTTTAGATTTGCCTTATTTAATCCATCAATCACAATATTTTCGGCAACAGTTAACGCCATTACAACAAAGGAAAGAGATAAAATTGCATCCATTAATGTTAGGTAGGAAATGTTGGGAAGATTTTCTGAAATTAGAAATTGATAAGCAACAACTGTCAAAATACCTGTTAAGGAAAAGCTAATGCGATCAGCTAAGCTTTCTTCCCCCATCCAGAACACAGACCAAGAAATTATTACCAATATAACTAGAGGGATTATAATTTTCCACAGATAAAACCCTGGTTTTCGGATTAGTTTGATGTGCATTAAAAACTTGGAAAATGGTTCTATTCCTCTTACTTCCTGCTTTTGCTCTATCCGACTTTTTAAATCTCCAATTTCCCACTCAGGCAGATTAAGATTAGGATTAAATCCTATTTTTTTCTCTTCTCTATCTAATTCCAAATAATTCTCACTCCAAGCAAAAGACTCAATCTCAACATCCAGAGTTTGCTCGTCAAAAGGGAACTTCGTTAAGTCGAAGAAAGATTTAAGTTCAACACTAAATTTTTCTTGATACTCAACAGTACCGTCAGCCAAGATAATCAGTTCTTCATTTTTTCTAAAATATTCTTCTACTTGATTAACGAAAGTAATACTGGGCCACCAGATTCGTTTGAGCTTGACTGCTGCATCTTCTTCCAGATAGGTCTGTTTTTGGAGTTGTTGATCTTGACTATTGTGTTGGAGGCGTGGGTCACACCAAACTAAATTGATTAAACCTTCAAGCCTATAAGTAGTTTCCACAGCATTGACATTAGAAATATTGATAACGTAGAGACCTATATCAACCTTTGTTGTTCCATTAGGGTTGGGCGAATTAACAAAAACTGCTTCCTCAAAGTCAAATTGTGCTTCAGGATTTTTAGCTCCAGAAGTTTTGGGTAATTTATAATCTACCTGTGAGCAAGCAGCAGAGGATACTTCTCTTGGTTGCTGAAGGCTAGGATTATCTTGAGCACTTATTCCAACTTCAATGGCAGAAATAAAATTCACCATTAAAGATGAGGTAAGGCTTAACACGAAACACATAATCAACAATAAACTTTTGTAACCGATTAATCTAAATTTCATTGGTTTCGTAAGTAAATATAATTATGTTGTCAAAGTTGTTGGTAACTCCTAGCTGTATTGAATTGAATAATTTTGATATGTTTTTTCTGCCATCAATATCTACAAATTACCTCCTGATAAGAGACAAACTAGAGACAAGAACACTAAATATTTACCTTTTTTAACTTTAAATATGGCTCTTTATAGATTCGAGGGGCTGAAGCCGAGAGACACTCAAGTAATTATAGCAATAGGGTTTTCACCTTTTTCTCTCGATTGAAAACAGCTTTGTCGCTACTAAAAGAAAGCCGGTATATGTTTTGTTCTCTACAAGATGTAGCTAGGGCTAAAGCCCGTTCTAAATCTTTGATTTAGGATGGGTAGTTTACTGTTCCTTGATTCCAATAGCTAAAACCCTTGATTTTTCTTTGCACTGCTTAGTCTTAATCTTGTCTCTAGTCATTCTCATGCAGAAATGTGAGGTTTATCATGTCTGAAGTTCCAAAATTAGATCTGATTATCAAAAATGTACGGCTAATTCGTCCCCATGATGATACTGTGCAACCAGTCGATTTGGGAATTAAGAATGGCAAATTTACCCAAATAGCACCCGATCTTAACCCAGATATAGGGAAAGAAGTTTTTGATGCCCAAAACTTGCTGGGATTTCCTGGAGTGGTAGATGCCCATATGCACATTGGTATCTATCAACCGCTCGATCGCGATGCAGTTACTGAAAGCAAAGCAGCAGCAATGGGAGGAGTCACTACTAGCCTGAATTACATCCGTACAGGACAGTATTATCTTAATAAAGGCGGTTCTTACAGAGATTTTTTTCCGGAAGTATTGGCATTATCCCAAGGAAATTTTTTTGTTGACTACGGCTACCATATTGCCCCCATCAGTGGAACTCATATTGATGAGATGCAAATGCTGTTTGAGAATTATGGGATTGGGTCATTCAAAATTTTTATGTTTTATGGTGGTTATGGTTTACATGGACTATCTGACCAACAGAACCTCTTTTTGATGATTAATAAAGAGGAAAGATATGACTTCGCCCACTTTGAATTTATTATGCGCGGTCTAACTAAACTGAGAGAATTACACCCCGAAGCAAGCGATCGCCTCAGTCTCAGTTTACATTGCGAAGTAGCCGAAATTCTCAATGCCTATACTAAAATTGTCCAGTCGGATTCAAGCCTTACAGGGCTCAAAGCATACAGTGCTGCCCGTCCACCCCATTCTGAAGGATTAGCTATTTGCATCGCTTCTTATTTGGCACATGAAACTAATTGCCTGAATATAAATCTCCTACATCTCAGTTCTCGTAAGGCAGTAGAAGCAGCTTTGATGATGCAAACCGTTTTTCCCCACATCAATTTCCGTCGAGAAGTAACTGTCGGACATTTATTATTAGATGTAGATACTCCTACAGGCAAATGGGCAAAAGTTAATCCGCCGATTCGTTCCCGTACTGACGTAGAATACCTATGGCAAGCTGTACTGGAACGTAAAATTGACTGGATTGTCAGCGATCATGCTTGTTGTTCGGCGGAGAAGAAAGCTAGTCTACAAGAGCCTAATAATATTTGGCTAGCCAAATCAGGCTTTGGCGGGACTGAATATCTGCTTTCTGGTGTGTTTAGTGAAGGTAGTAAGCGTGGTATGTCTTACAATCATATGGCTGAGTTATTATGCTGGAATCCTGCCCAAAGATTTGGCTTGAGTACCAAAGGGGATATTGCAATTGGTTACGATGCTGATTTAGTATTGTTCGACCCCGATGAAACGTTTGTCGTGAGTGCTAGTGATTCGTTATCACAGCAAGGCTACTCACCGTTTGAGGGGGTAGAGTTGACAGGACGAGTCAAAACAACTTTTTTACGAGGTAATAAAATTTACGACCGAGGACAAGTAATCGGTGAACCCACTGGACATTATTTAAACCGCAAATGAAAGTAGCTCGTATTCATAATTTTAGTGGTCCAACTGCTGTACAGATAGATGAAATAGATGTTTTGGAACCTGGTTCAGGTGAAGTCAGGATTCGGGTAGGTGCTGCTGGAATTAACAATTCTGACTTGCAGACAACCTATGGAAACTATCGAGGACCTGGCTATGAAGGACTGCCCCATATACTAGGTCAAGAGGCTGCTGGTGAGGTTGATGCTGTGGGTTTAGGAGTTACGGATTTTGTACCAGGAATGCATGTCGTGGGACACGTTAAGGGAACTTTTGGCGAAATGGCAATTGGGTCCGCAACCGAGTTGCTACCCTTGGCAGATGAAGTTCCATTTTCTGTAGCCGCTAGCTTACCGATCGCCTATATGACTGCTAGCATGGCATTAATTCATAAAGCGAAGATTCAGAAGGGGGAATGGGTGCTGATTCACCCTGGTAGTGGGGGAGTTGGTACCGCAGCAGTTCAACTTGCTAAATTGTTAGGAGGGCGGGTTATTGCCACTGCGGGCAACAAGTCCAAGATGCAGCGAGTAATAGAATTAGGTGCAGATTACGGAATTGACTATAGCTGTCAAGATGTAGCTGCCGAGGTTTTAAAAATTACCGATAACTCTGGAGTCCAAGTAGCACTAGATGGTGCAGGTCAAGCTACCTTTGCCCAATGCTTAGAAGCGATCGCCAATAATGGTCGTATTGTTTCCTATGGTACTACTACTGGTATGGATGCTAGGCTGCCAATAGGGAAACTATTGGGACGCAATGCAACAATTTACGGGATTGCTCTCTGGTATAACAGCGACTATCAAACGGCTTTGTCCACACTAGGTAATCTGGTAATTCCTGCCGTGGCTGAGGGAAAGTTACAACCGGTGATTGATCGAGAAATTAGTCTAAAAGATGTGACTGAGGCACTGCTTCAGATGGAAAAGCGTCTTATTATGGGCAAAATCATCGTCATCCCACAATTTTTTTGAACAATTTTGTCGGTGCCAGCCTATATCAAGATTCAACTAGTAAATTAGTAGCTTGATCGACAGTTACAGGTGGACTGAAAAAATAACCTTGCATATATTCACAATGTAAATTTTCCAGTAATTTTTTTAATTGTTCTGATTCCACTCCTTCGGCAATGATTTGCATATTTAGCTCTTTCCCTAGGGCAAGAATAACATTGATAATTGCTAAATTCTTAGAATTGGTTCTTAAATCCTTAATAAAAGAACTGTCAATTTTGATGGTATGAAAAGGAAAATCTTTGATATAGCTAAGAGAAGAATATCCTGTGCCAAAATCATCCATTGCCAGAGAAACTCCCATTTGATTTAAATCAAGTAGGATTTCCTTGGTTATATCTGTATTTTGTATGGTCGTCGTCTCGGTAATTTCTAACTCCAACCAATAGGGATTTAAGCCAGTTTTTTGTAAAATTTTAGCTACTGTTGCTACTAAATAATGGTTGCAAAATTGACGCACAGATAGATTAACTGCAACTTTGACGGGGGATAAACCCATCTCCTGCCAAATTTTATTTTGAGCGCAAGCTGTTTGTATTACCCATTCTCCTAGGGAGATAATTAAACCATTTTCCTCGGCAATAGGAATAAATAAATTGGGAGAAAGTAAACCAAGATTCGGGTGCTGCCAACGTATTAAGGCTTCCATTTTTACTATCTTTCCCGTAGTAACTTCAACAATGGGTTGATAGTAAAGAATTAATTCTTCCCTCTCTAAAGCGAAATGTAAATCATTTTCTAAATTCAATAATTCATAAGCTTGAGAATTAATGGTTAGAGTGTAGAATTGATAATTGTTTCGCCCTTGGTCTTTAACTCGATACAAAGCAGCATCAGCATTTTTTAGCAATGTATCAGCATCCTTACCGTCATCAGGAAAAATAGCAATCCCCATGCTAGAAGAAATGTGTAAATAATGTCCATCCAAATCAAAACCTGGTTTGAGAATTTCTAAAATTCTGCTGGCGATCGTAGTAACATTTTCTCGATGACTAATTTCAGGCAGTAGTAAAGTAAATTCATCTCCTCCCCAACGAGAAATAAAATCCTGTGGTCTCAGACAGTGCTTAAGTCTTTCAACTACTTTTTTTAGGAGAAGATCGCCCACTGCATGACCCAAGGTATCGTTAATGATTTTAAAGCGGTCTAAATCTAGAAACATCACCGCTAACATTTGATTGTTACTGTGAGCTTGGTTCAAAGCTTGAATTAGTTGCTGCTCGAAAAAATGACGATTAGGTAAATTGGTCAAAGAGTCATGAAAAGCTTGATGTTGAATTATGGTCAGGGCTTTCTTTTGTTCGGTAACATCGCGAAAGCTCCAGACACGACCCACTGTTTGTTCTTGAAGCTGCTGTGCTTTGGAATAATATTCTAAAATTCGACCATTTTTCAATTCCAGACAATCATAAATATTCTCAGCAGATTGAGTCAAATTTTTTCTCAAACTATCAGCATAGGGGTCAGCCAGCTGTTCGAGGAATAAATTAAGGAGTTGTTGACGATCAATTTTAACTGCTGAAGGTACTCCCCAAATGTCAACCAATTTCTGATTGTAACTGACGACTTGACCACCGTTGTCTAGAACTAAAATGCCATCAGCTGTAGCCTCTAAGGTAGCTTGTAGTAAAGAGATTGAGCTAGTTAATTGCTGATTAACGTCCCTTAAGATTTCATTTTGTGCGGCTAACTGTTGTTCTTGGTGATAGCGTTTTAAAGCTTCTTTGACAGTTAGAATTAAGTCGGTTTCATTCCAGGGTTTAGTAACATAACGATAGAGAGCCGCGGCATTTACAAGACTCCCCACTGCATCAGCGTCAGCCTGTCCGGTTAAGAGAATTTTTAAACTTTTCGGATAAAGGGAATGTAGTTGAATCAGTAATCTGTCTCCTGTCATTCCAGGCATGATTTGATCGGAAATAATCAGAGGAATCTCGATTTCTTCTGCTACTAATTCAGCACAAAGTGCAACTGCTTCGGCAGCACTATCAACCAGTTCGAGGTCATATTCTTGACCAAGACTACGTTTCAGTTGTTCTCCTAAACTATTGAGAATTACAAAATCATCATCCACACAAATAATTGCGGCCTTAGTCATTATTTACTCCAAAGCTGAAGCGATCGTTTGGTATAACTCTTTTTCAGTCCAAGGTTTGTGTAGACAAGCATAGAGATTAGCTTCTTTTTGCGCTCGTTCGATGGCAGTTTCGTCTGCTTGTCCGGTGAGCATTACAGTAATTAGTTGAGGAAATTTTTGATGGACTTGAATCAGGAATTCATCTCCTTTTATCCCTGGCATTAACCAATCTGAGACAATTGTGAGAATTTTAATCCCATCATCATGTAACTCCTCAATTACTTCCCAAGCTTCTTCGGCACTTTCGGCTACTTCATAAATATATTGCTCGCCAAAACAACGTTTAAGCTGTTCTTTGAGGCTATCTAATATGACTATTTCATCATCAACACAAAGAATTGCTGCATTAGACATTGTTAAAATTTCTCCTTTCTCAATTGTCCCCTTCTAATTAAGCACAACTAATTGGAAGCCAAACACTGAATTTAGTCTGTCCAGGATGACTTTCAACTTTGATACTTCCTTGGTGCTTCTTAATAATTTTTTGACAGATATGTAAACCTAAACCGCTCCCTTCTCCCATTGGTTTAGTGGTAAAAAAAGGCTCAAAGATTCTTGCTTGTATTTCTGAATCGATACCAGAGCCAGAATCAGTAATTTGAACTTGAACACCTTTTTCGACCTGCTCCGTAATAATTGCTATCTGACCTTTTCCTTTGATCGCCTGAACTGCATTGTGAATTAAGTTCGTCCAGACTTGGATTAGCTCATCAGGATAACACTTTACCTCAGGTAAAGATTGATAATTACGAATTATTTCAATGTCTCGTTTGATCTGATTATGATAAATTTCCAGGACGGTTTCAATCCCATCAGTAATTTGTATCAGTTGTTGTTCGCCAGTTTGATCTTGCCGAGCATAGTTTTTAAGTGCAAAGACTACTTTGGATGCTCTTTTTATTGCGGTCAAAATAGTATGATTATTGCCAAGTAGGCGAGTTAAGTTGTAGGCAAGTTGTAAAATCCAATCAACTTGAGGATGTTTCAGTAGAGGTAAAAATGAAGACAGATACTGATTATCTGTTGCCATTTTTCTCTCATAGATTCCAATATCGAGCAAAATATCAGCTATATTTCTGGCGTTATCAATCTTTTGCTCTTGCAACCACTTAGTCAGCTTTCGTTTTAAGGGACGTTTTTCACTGGAAGTCAGAACGGTTTTATTCTCTGTGGCCTGAGCTAATAAATCGAAAAAGCATTCTTGTTGAGCTGCATTAAGAATTTGATTGAGTTGTGGTAATTCTGATAGAGCTTCTCTTAATGCTTTGGTGATATTATTGGCAGAAGCTTGAATTGCTCCTAAAGGAGTATTGATTTCGTGGGCTACTCCAGCTACAAGCTGTCCTAATGCTGCCATTTTTTCTTGTTGAATTAACTGTCCTTGAGTTAGTCTGAGTTCGGTTAATGTTGTTTCTAAATCTTGATTTTTAGTCCATAGCTGACGATTAAACTGCCAAAATCCTCCTCCTAAAGTCAGACCAGCTAACAGTAAAGATAAAGTAGTACCAAAACTGGCAATTGTTCTTGCTTGTTGCTCTCGATCTAGATAAACTTTTTCTAAAGTAACAATTTCTGCATATAACTCATCGTAGATTTCATCTATTTCTTCTTCACTAATTTCGAGAACTTTTTCTAATTGTTGAGCAGCTATTAAATTTAAAGCTCGTTCTACTTCTGTTTGATAGCGATTGTAAAGCAGAAAAAAGCGATCAAATTTATTTTTTTTCAGGTTTATTTGCTGAATTTGAGCGAGTAGTACCTCGGTATCTTCCTCATTCTCGGTTAATTCTTCTCTGACATTATCATCTAGTTTTCCTTTGGCAATAGCTTCCCATTCCAAAGAATTAGTCCTACTCAACTGTTCTTTCAGGTTTACTAAAAGAGTTTGAATATGTTTGTTTGTTTCTGCCCATTGATTAATACGATTGATTGAAATCGCTGTAGCAGTAAAGATAAAAGTCACTCCTATTAATACCAGCCATACTGGTACGCGGTGTTTCTGGTCTAAATTTTCCTCGTAGAATAAATTATTCATATAACTGGCAATGGCTGAAATATCTTTTATTTCGTTAATTAGCTCTCAAAAGACAAGCACATTAAAAGTAAAATTTGTAATTGCTGAAAAATGCTATTTTTAAGATTCCCAAAATAGGGATCTAAATTTATATTTTTTTCAGTAAAATCAAATCCATAAATCTCTAGACGATCTGGGAATTGTCGAGGTGATATTAATCCTTTCAATTCAGAAGAATTTCCACGGAGTTTGGGCGAAGTGGTTGGAGAACCAATCTCGGCAAAAAGTGCCAAGATAGACTGTGCAACTCTTCTAGGGGTCAATTTTGGTTGAGGAGATTGCCTTGGCAATCAAAGTGTCAATACTTAAACAAAAAGTATAAAGCTCTTAAACCCCGTCCACATTGAAAACTGGAGTTTTGCTGGTTAAATAGGGTTTGAGTTAGAAGGGTCAACAACAACTTTTTACTTGCTACTTGCTACTTGCTACTTGTTACTTTCTCGAACAGTTACATTAAAAACTACAGGTTTCAACAGCGTGGTTGGATATGCTGAACTAAATTCAGCATCCCCCACGCTCAAACTAGATGCGGTCTAAACAGTAGGAATTTCAACTTCTATACGACAGCCATTTCCTGGTGAAGCGTGTAACTGGATATGACCTTGGACGGCAGTTACTCTCTCTTGCATTCCTTGAAGTCCGTATCCAGAACGTTTTTGGTTTAAATCAAATCCTTTACCGTTATCTTCTACGGTCAAATTTAGTCCTTTTTGGGAACTGCTCAGTTGAATTTGTACTTCTGTAGCTTGGGCATATTTAAAGATGTTGGTCAATGCTTCTTGTACGATTCGATAAACAGTTTGGGCTACTGGTAATGGAACTGAGCCACAGCGACTAATGTTAGCACAAATTTCTAGACCAGTTCCTTTGCGAAAATCATCAACCAAAGTATCGATTTTGACTTCGAGAGGTGGTTCGTCTTGAGCATCTTCTCTAAGTGTACTAATAGATTTACGCACTTCCTGCATGGCAGTCTTACCTAGTTTTTGGGCTTGCGTTAAAAACGAATGAGCTTGAGCTGGTTCTTTGTCCCAGAGTTTGACAGCAGTTTGCATCTGAATGTTTAAACTGGTGAGGGCATGACCTAAAGAATCATGGATATCGCGAGCAATACGATTACGCTCTTGTACCGTTGCCAGTTCTTCTATCTTCTGGGAGTACTGCTGTAACTTCTCGTGAGCGTGAGCTAGCTTTTGCCGCATCTGACGTTCGTTGAGCATTTTATTAGTCAGCTGCAACACAAAAAAGATCGCTAAGCCAAAAACAAGAGTTTCAGCTATTATGTGCATCCCAAAATTAACCTGATCTTCTGGTGCTTCTGGTAATGCGCGCTGAATATATTTAAACTGGTCGCTCAGAAAGAGAAGAAAGACCACACTAGTAACTACCCATCGACCAAGATTTTCAAACAAAAAACAACTCCGCATTACCACAATTAAATACAAGGTCGGTAAGACATGAAGATATCCCAAAAACGTCCCGTAAAAAATTAAGCCAATTTCGAGGACAGTATAGATAATTTTGACGAGAAGTCTTCCAGTAGGCAAGATTAAACCCATCAAACCCAGCACAACTAGAATTGAGATATGTCGGACAGGAATCATATGACCCTGCCAAGCTTCCACCACAGCCAAAGCACCACAACTGGCAAGCATGATCCATTCGGCAATAAGCAAAAAGCGAAAAGGATTGGGCAGAAATTTGATAGAGGAAAGCATGGTAACTATAATGAGCAGCTGAATATCTCTTTATTAAACTGCGAAATGTTTTCCGATCGCTAGTACAAAGCGGGAATTTATCACTTTAGTGGCAATTGATATTGCAGCTAGTAAGCTTTAGTCTTAGGTAAATACACTTAGGTTTCAGCGAAAGTTGCAGGAGGATTACTTCTTTCGTTGATGGTAGATTCGAGACGTTTTTCAGATGTTTTTCCCTAGTCGAATCTCTACGATTAATTTAAATGAATTTGAATCAGGAGAAATTAATTATGAAATCTACAGTTGCAATTGTTGGTACTTTATTAATTACAACTTTCGGCTTTAATAGTGTTGCTACAGCTAATGATAGTTTGGTCGATACTATCAAGCAACAGAACCAGCAAGAAATTCTTATAGCAACTAGAAAAGGAAAAGGAAAAGGAAAAGGAAAAAAAACTGGAGGAACTAGCACTAACCCTAACCCTAACCCTCCTAAACCTAGCTCTATCACTAACCCTTCTCAACCTAGCTCTAGTTCTCAAGATAGCACTTCGTTAAATGGGAAGCATAAAGAGCAAGATATGGACACTAAAGGTTATAGACCAAATAAAAAAACCAAGGAAAAAGCCGAGGTTGCAATAGATGGACTTCAATATGCAGATCTCGCACGTGGATCTGGTTCAATTCATAAGTCTAATAACTCAACTGACCCTAGGATTGATGTTCAAGGTAATACTGGTACACACCAAAACATTCAAGTTCAAGTAGGAAAAAGTACTATAGCTGGGGTACTGATACCAGATGAATATCTCAATTCCAACAAACCGGAAGAAATGGAGCAAGTTGAAAACACTGTGAAAAAAGTCCTCAAACAAAGTTTACAAACTACTGCCGACGGTAATCCTAAAATGTATACACTTGGAGATAAGTCATTCTAAACTCAATAAAGCAGATAACAGAGTATTAGCAACATCACTATTGAGCCGCTCACCAATACGTTAACGCTGAATTGATAGAGAGTGGCTCGCTCTAGAAAAGCGAATCAAATAAAAAGCTTTATATCTCATTCAGATTATTCCGCAGGGATGCAACGCCAAATTTCCTTTCGTGAAAATATTATTGAAAAACCAGAAGTTAATCCTCATCACAACCATAAGTGTTCTAATTAGTATCATTAGTATTATTCCCCTCAAGCTAGCGATCGCCCGTTATCAATCACCTAGTCCTCAAGCAATTTTGACTCTTGGTGGTGGTCATCAACGGGAAGTATTTACCGCAGAATTTGCTAGGTCACATCCTAATTTACCAATATGGGTTTCTTCAGGTACTAACGAAGTTCGAGCTAGAGAAATTTTTGAGAGTGCAGGTGTTGACAATCATCGATTTCATCTTGATTATCGGGCAACAGATACAGTAACTAACTTCACAACTGTAGTTGCTGATTTTAAACAACAAAATATTAACCATATTTATTTAATTACTTCTGATTTTCATCTTCCCAGAGCAAAAGCGATCGCGTTTGTGATTCTAGGTAGCCAAGGAATTACTTATACTCCTGTTTCCCTAGCCACCAATAGACCATCTGAACCAAAATTCAAAATTGTACGGGATTTTGGACGAGCTTTTCTGTGGGTTTTTATTAAACGCACAGGATCCAGCCTCAATTTTTAGCAACATATTCATTAACCAGACTGTTTATTACAAATATTTTTTAACTCATTCTGAATGCGATAAGGATAAATGGAAAAATGACCCTTATTTTTGATAAGATTGCTTACTCTAATTTATGAAGTACATAGGCGAAAAAACTGGTGCTTCAGTTGTCGCAGTAAATCCCGCGTATACCTCAATGATATTGCCTTACAAAGACGAGTTTGTCTTTACCGATGTCAGTATCAGAAAGTATTGGGATGAAGAATTAAAGCTCTGGGTTGACCGAGATATTGCTTCTTCGGTCAACGTGAAGAGGGTTGGGCTGGATGTGTTCCCAACCATAAAACGGCGTAGAGGAAATCCAGTAGTTATCTCATCTACTACTAATAGTACCTCCAAGCTAGTTCTCTCTTCCCTACGGGGTCTGGAGAAGCCTACATCCGTATGCGAAGCATCGGTGTAGGTACATCACTAAAGCACAGGCAAAAGCACTGGGAGAATATTTTAAAGTTTCACCGAGTTTGTTTATTTGAATCAGGTGATCGTTTTTGATTGGCTCTATGTCAGTGCGATCGCCCTTAACTTTCCAGTTCTATGAAGATCAATATCTGCTTTAGAACATCTTGAATTGAGATTTATTTAACAATTAGCACAAACTGAAGTTTGGGCATCTGCATAAACAATTACAACTTACTACCACATTCAGGACAGAACTTATTAGCAACAGGGTTAGTTGTACCGCAGTCAGTACAGTTAATAAACTCAGCAGCAGGATGTTCTTTCTCAGGTAATCCCAACATTTGAGAATTGCTTTTGCCAGGGGCAATCATTGGATAACAGTTTTCATCCTTGGTTACTTGGACATCCATTAATACCGGACCATCGTGGGCTAACATCTCGGCAATAGCTGGAGCCAATTCAGAGCGATCGCGCACAATCATTCCTTTGAGACCGTAAGCTTTAGCCAAAATTTCAAAGTCTGGAGCACCTACTTCCATATTGGATGAAGAATATCGCTCACCAAAGAAAGTCTGCTGCCACTGACGAACCATTCCTTGCCAACCGTTATTGATGATTACGGTTTTAACATTGATCCCAAACTGAGCTAAAGTCCCCAACTCTTGAGGATTCATTTGGAAACTGGCATCCCCACTGATACAGATAGTTTCTTCATTGGGAATAGCAACTTTAACACCCATAGCTGCAGGTAAACCATAGCCCATAGTACCTAAACCAGCACTGGAAATCCAACGACGAGGACCATTTTTCAAAAATTGCGCTGCCCACATTTGATGTTGTCCAACATCAGTAGTGTAATAAGCGTGGGGTGCTTGATTATTTAGTTCAACAATCACTTCCTGAGGAGAGATACCTTGTTCAGGGTGGGGAGCAACCAAGGGATATTCTTCCCGCCAGTGATTAATTTTATCTAGCCAGGGCTGAGTAATGTTGGAGTTAGAACTAAAGTTAGCTTCTTTCGCTCTTTCGAGCATTTGCTCTAGCACCTTGCGAACATCCCCCACAATTGGCACTTCAGGAGCGCGATTCTTGCCAACTTCGGCAGGATCGATGTCGATGTGAATTACTTTAGCTCGATTGGCAAATTCGTCTAATTTACCTGTAACGCGATCGTCAAATCTGGCACCAATGGCAATTAACAAATCACATTCACTGACGGCAAAGTTAGCATAAGCTGTACCGTGCATGCCTAACATTCCTACCGATAGGGGATGATATTCATCAAAAGCTCCTAGGCCCATCAGAGTAGTAGTTACAGGAATCTGAAATTTTTCTGCCAGTTCTTTAATTTGACCATGAGCATCGGCAGATATTGCGCCACCACCAACATACATCAGAGGTCTTTCTGCTTTGGCTATCAACTTGAGAGCAGCGCTAATTTGGCGAGGATTTCCCCTGACAGTAGGTTTATAACCTCTGAGGTTTACCTGTCCTGGCGACACAGGTACATAATCAAATTCTTCATAGCCAACATCCTTGGGTACATCAATCAAGACTGGTCCAGGACGGCCCGTACTAGCAATATGAAAAGCTTCGGCAACAATTCTTGCCATGTCTTTAGCATGACGTACCACATAAGAGTTTTTAACTATGGGTGTAGTGATACCAAAAATATCTGTTTCCTGAAAAGCATCCGTTCCAATTGCCGGACGAGTTACCTGTCCCGTAATTGCCACCATGGGAATAGAATCAAGATGAGCAGTCGCAATACCTGTAACGAGATTAGTAGCTCCTGGCCCAGAAGTCGCAAAACAAACTCCCACTTTCCCTGTCGCACGAGCATACCCATCTGCTGCATGGGAAGCAGCTTGTTCGTGACGAACTAGAATATGCTGGACTTCTCCCCTTGCTTCTGAACGATATAATTCATCATAGATCGGCAATATTGCTCCACCAGGGTAGCCAAAAATATGCTGGACACCGTGACGACGTAGACTGTCCATTAATGCAAATGCACCTGTCTGACGCTGGGGAGTCTGGGTTGATTGTGAGCCTTTGGGAATACTTGTAGATACCACGCTTGCTATCCGCCTAATTTTCTTATCTTTTATTGTAAATTTTGCTGTCTAATCTGCAACAAAAAACTAGCTTAATTTTTAAGGTTAAATTTACTAATATAAGTTAGTTTGTTCTCTCTGTCGAGGGAGCGACCCTCGAATAATTATATATTGTGGTAATCATAGGTTCCTTATTTCAGCGACTAATTACTTGATTAATGTGAGGAATCGATGATATTTATCAAGTAATTAGTTAGAGAATCACGAGTCTTTAGACCAGAATTATTTACTCGCCATCCGCTACAATTGCTGGGCGATCGCCATAAGTCTAGATGTTCGACCTCAGGATCGGCATAAAAGCCTTCTTTTCCAGCACCTAAAAGAGCCGAACTCCAATGAGTAAAATAATCATGGCTAATTCGATAAATTGGGAAATTACCTAATAAAGGCATTCCCCAGCCATCTAAAGCAACAAAGCTGGCAATCTTCCCTCCTTGAAACTGCCAAGCCCAAGCTGCACCAATTGCCCCGACAACTCCAGCACTAAAGGCGATAAAGTGTAGAGGTTGAGACTCAGCAGGCATAAGTTGATTCTGTTTGAGCCATAGATAAATATCGATAGCAAGGTAGGGTCGATATTTGGTAGTTGGAAAAATCAACCAATTTTGGTCAACTGTGTTGTTTTTAATGTCTTGAACAAAATCCTCTGTTAATTGAGGTGCATGAATACCAGGACAAATAACGACCGACATAAAGATCTATATCTTAAAAAGACCTCAGAAAATGATTAATGTTGGTTAAAGTAATATTAATTCCAAAAGGGTATGAGATGAGCTTGATTATTACTGAACCAATTAAAGTAGAGAAAATTGCGATCGCCATTAAGAATTTACCCTCTCATTTGTCTGGCACCAAAATAGTTCAACTATCAGACTTACACTATGACGGGATACGTTTATCAGAATCAACTCTACAACAGGCGATCGCTCTCAGTAATCAAGCCAATCCAGATTTAGTTATTATCACGGGAGATTTTGTTACCGACAACCCCCAACCCATTTATAAATTGGCGACACGCCTAAAGCAATTAAAAAGTAAATATGGAGTGTATGGTTGTTTAGGCAATCACGATGCAATTCCCCCATCTGCGGGACAGAAAATAATCGAAGCTCTAGCTCAAATTAACCTCAAGATATTGTGGAATGAAGTAGTTTATCCACTGGGTGATGGTTTGGCGATCGCCGGTTTAGCCGATTTATGGTCAGGAGAATTCAACCCAGCCCCTGTACTAGAGCAAATTCCCACGGATATTCCCCGTATTGTCTTGTCTCATAATCCTGACTCCGCTGTGGTACTGAAGCAATGGCGAGTAGATCTACAGCTTTCTGGACATACTCACGGTGGACAAATCGTGATTCCCGAATACGGTCCCCTAATTGCTGTTTTACCCAAAATCAGGAAATATGTGCCTAAATCTCTGCGTAATCATCTTCCCTACCTCAAAGACTGTGCCAAGGTTGTCAAGCATTGGAATTGGTCGGAGGGTTGGCACCAGGTAGGTATCAACCAACTGTATGTTAATCGAGGCTTAGGTACTTATCTTCCTGGTCGTTTTTTCTGTCCCCCGGAAGTTACGATGATTACCTTGGAATCTAGATAGCTTAAACTTCGGTAACGATGGTAAGTACAGAACAATTGATTTATCTAAAAGTCTATTTTTTAGATCTGATTCCCACCTAGATTAAAAAGTGAATCATAATAATAATATTTGCAATTCTTCATAATTATCAATTTAGTTATTATGGCAACTTCAGAAAATCAATACGAAATTCAAAAAAGCGAACAGGAATGGAAAGAAGCTCTTACTCCTGAACAATATCGAGTCTTACGCAAACATGGCACAGAGCGAGCAGGAACAAGTCCTTTGGATAAAGTATACTCAGAGGGAACTTATTTCTGTGCTGGTTGTGGTCAACCTTTATTTAGTTCTGATACTAAATTCAATAGTGGTACAGGATGGCCCAGTTTCTATCAACCACTTGAAGACGCAGTCGGTACAACTGTTGATCGCTCTTTATTTATGACGAGAACCGAAGTACATTGCGATCGCTGTGGTGGACATCTAGGTCATGTGTTTAATGATGGACCTAAACCTACAGGTCAACGCTATTGTATGAATGGTGTTTCTTTGAAATTTGTCCCTGAGGAATCAGCTAGTTAAAATTAAAGGAAGGAATTAAACCCCAAAAATATTTCTTTTAGCTGAAATTCTGGAAACAATACTCTTTTGACACTCCCCTGCCTAGAAGGCGAGGGGATTCTTGATTCATCCCAAGATAGCTAGATCCGTCTTTGACGCATCCCCCTAAAGGGTTCAGCAGTTCCTTTAAGCGGGTGAACCCCGCCAACGGACTGCTTCACCGCTAGAGCTTGATCCACAAGCATGTCTTGGTGCGCGTTCCTTGGGCGATTGAAAATCGCCAGGGTCGCACCGCAACACGGTCTGCCCGACCGCTAAAATATTTTTTGCTGAAATAAATAATTTAGATAAAAAATAAATGAAGATAAAACACGCAATTAATTTACATAAATTTCTCACCTTTGCCTATATTTTAGGATTAATGGCTTTTTATCAAAATTTTACGATCGCTCCTTGGGTATACCTTGCTCTTCATGGAACTTACGGTATGTTGTGGTTAGTTAAAGACAGTCTTTATCCAGATCCTAAGTGGGAAGAAGACATATCCGTCCCGATGGGAATTTTTACTTTCATTCTGTTGGGTTTATATTGGGTTGCTCCCTATATCCTGATTAGCAGTAATATCACACCTTCTGCTGCTTTAATCTGTATGGCGATCGCCACTAATCTAACGGGAATAATGCTTCATTACGGTAGCGATGCTCAAAAGTATTTCACTCTTAAATATCAAAAAGGCTTAATTACCGAGGGTTTCTTTAGTCGTAGTCGTAACCCTAACTATTTAGGCGAAATCTTAATTTATCTTGGTTTTGCCATGTTAGCGCAACACTGGCTACCCTTTTTAATTTTGGGAGTTTTTGTTTCCTTAGTATTTGTGCCCAATATGCGGAAGAAAGATCAGTCTCTTTCACGCTATCCAGAGTTTGCTGCCTATAAAGAGCATTCGGGTTTACTATTACCAAAATTATTTATCAATAAATTAGCAAAGTCCGAGCAATCAGAAGCAGCAATTAATAGTTAATCAATCAATTTTAAGTATTTTTGAGATTTTGTCTACTAGCTATCAGCTATCAGCTAAGTAGCAGAATGGAGCTTAAACTCCTCCCTACTATATACTCCTTAAAGAGCGAGGCTTCTAATCCATACTAGCTATAAATTATCAGCTACTATGCGGGTAGTTTATTAAAGCTTAAAGATTATGGCTTAGAGCTTACAGCTTCAAGAGTGACCTAGACTACCGACTTGCCTCTAAACTAAAGTAAAGAGAGATAATAGCAAAATACACTGATTGGATGATACTGAATATCAAACAATTGCCAGTCGGGAATTTAAGAACGGTTCTAGAACAAAATTATGGATTTAATTGCACTTGAGAGTTTTTTAGATAACACCTCTTTTGGGGTTTTACTAGTCACTATGTTGATCTACTGGGGTGGTGCAGCTTTTCCGAACCTTCCCTATTTAGCAACTCTGGGAACTACAGGCATGGCGATCGCCAATCTTTGTATGGCTACCTTATTAGGTTCCCGTTGGTTAGAGGCTGGTTATTTTCCCCTGAGCAATCTTTATGAATCTTTATTCTTTCTGGCTTGGGGCATTACCACTATTCACTTTATCGCCGAAAGAATGAGTCGGAGTCGTTTAGTCGGAGTGGTTACTAGCCCAGTAGCGATGGGAATTACAGCTTTTGCTGCCTTGAGTTTACCGGTGGAAATGCAGCAGTCTGCACCATTAGTACCAGCACTAAAATCAAATTGGTTAATGATGCACGTCAGCGTTATGATGCTCAGCTATTCTACTTTGATGGTGGGCAGCGCGATCGCTATTGGTTTTTTAATTGTGACTCGTGGACAAAAAGTTGAACTAAAAGGTAGTTCAGTAGGTACTGGTAGTTTTCGCGATCGTGTAAAGCAAAAGACGAGCTTAAATCCTGCTTCCAGTGCAGATAGTGTTTTTGCGAGTACTTCGGCTACTGGTAACACCGCAGTTCTAGATTTACCTCAAACCGAAACTGTCAAACTGTCTCCCGAACGCCTGAGTCTGGCTGACACTTTGGATAATATTAGCTATCGCGTAATTGGTTTAGGGTTTCCTTTATTAACTATCGGTATCATTGCTGGCGGTGTTTGGGCGAACGAAGCTTGGGGTTCATATTGGAGTTGGGACCCTAAAGAAACCTGGGCATTTATCACCTGGTTGGTATTTGCGGCCTATCTCCATGCTAGAATTACTCGCGGTTGGCAAGGTAGAAAACCTGCTATTTTGGCGGCGATCGGCTTTGTCGTCGTTTGGGTTTGTTACTTAGGAGTTAACTTATTAGGTAAAGGTCTACATTCCTACGGTTGGTTTTTCTGATAATAATTTTAATTTTTCGCTCTAAATTAGAGGATGTCTTTCAGAGCATCCTTTTTTTATGAAAAGTTTTTTGGAAACTTGGAGTAAAAACGACACAAACTCAGGCAATAAAGAAACTGCAAGTGAACTACAACATAAAAGTGAGTATCAACATATAAATAAGCAACAACAGCAGTATCAAGAGATTTTTGATTTTTGTCAGCAGAATAATCTGGACGTAAGCAATATCAATGCATTTAATTCTGCGGAGACGATAGTATTGGGTTAGTTTTTTTGGCATTGCATCTCTGCGGGATGATATTGTGGCGGGGACTCAATTCATTCTCCGTGTCCCCGTATCAAGGGTGTGGTCAAAAGCGCTTGGTTCAAGTCGCGATCGCTGTTGACCTCTAACCATCTAATTCGGATTTCATCTCTGATGAATGCTTGTCTTGGGATGAATCAAGAATCCCACAGCTTCTAGCTGTGGGAGTGTCAACCTCCGAATTGTAGCCAAGACATGAATGGCATCCGTACGTTGTTGACCTCGTTTTTTGATTAGCGCTTAAATCGATTACGTCGAGAAATTAATTAATTTGTCTGGACACGGTAGCCCATAATTTGTAAGGCTAAGTAGGCAAAATAATCAAATCTTTCAATTTAATCGTGTTTAAATATCCTTCTAAATTGTGATTTAGATCGCTGTTAACATTTTATTTAACTATTAGCAAATATTTCTAAAAAAAAGTTTTTAAGGGTGATATGTTTTGCTGATCTTTGGGGTAATTTCTAAATAGGAAAACAAAACCCTAAACAAACACACAAAACACAAACACTTATTAACTGAAGGATATAAACATGAATAACGTATTTACTGCTAAATTATTACAAAACCTAAATAACAAAAAAGGTAATAAAGGTTTTACTTTAATTGAATTATTAGTTGTTGTAATTATCATCGGTGTACTAGCTGCTGTTGCTCTTCCCAACCTACTAGGTCAAGTTGGTAAAGCTCGTGAAACTGAAGCCAAAACTACTGTTGGTGCAGTTAATAGAGCTCAGCAAGCTAATCGCATCGAAAGACCTACATTTGCTGATAGTATTAATTTGACTCTTGCTGATAACCTACTGGGAGTTGTAGTTCCTACTTCAAGTATTTATAGTTATACCATCGCTGGTGATGCTGATCTCGGTACTGTTACAGCAGATGCAGGGACTGCGGCAGCCGACAATGGTGTCAGAAATTATGCTGGTGCTGTTTCTTATGGTTCGGGTGCTTTTGCTACTATCGTCTGTCAAACTGACACTGTAGGAGGTACTGTAGCAGCCCCTGCGGGTGCGACTGCTACCGATTGTCCTACCGATACTACTTTGATTCGCTAGTTATTGGTATTAACTTAAATTTGGAAAAAACAGGTATTATTTACCTGTTTTTTTACTTATTTCATAAACAAAATCTGATTTAAAAAAACTAAAAGTGAATGTTAAATATTTATATCTTTTATTACAGAAGAAGAAATCTAGTCACGAGAGTGGTTTTACCTTAATTGAATTGCTAGTAGTAGTTATTATTGTCGGTATCCTAGCAGCTATAGCCTTACCTAGTTTTTTAGGTCAAGTTGGAAAAGCTAAAGAGTCAGAGGCAAAAAATAATTTAGGAGCAATGGCTCGCGCTCAGCAAGCACATCATTATGAAAAACAAGTGTTTGCTGATACTTTAGTCAAGTTGGCTGGTAATTTTGTTGGGGAATACTATAATTATCCTAATCCTGACATAGCTACTAATTCTTTAGTAAAACAAAAAGCTACTTCAATAGACTCTATCAATAATGTAACTAGAGATTACGCTATAGGTATTTACTATGATGCTGGTGCTTATGAATTCGCTTTTTGTCAGGCAGCAAAAGTCGGAGATACTGTTGAAGCGCCTAATATTGCTGGGAATTCTTGTACTAATGGAGGATTTAAAATTCGTTAAATAAAAAATCTAAATTACTTGGTAGGAAAATAATGTTAATTTTAAATCAAAAATTTGGTAAATATGTTTCTATCTCTCTTAGTATAATTTTGATTTTTGTAGGCTTGATTCAACTTCAAAAAAAACAACTATCTCAACTAAGGGCATTTGAAGAAAAAAGTAATTATCTTGAAGAAGAAGAATATTTAAAGACCAGAGTAAAATTTCAAAAAAAGATGCCTGTATTTGGCTTTGATAATCTTTTTGCTGATTGGAATTATTTACAATTCGTTCAGTATTTTGGAGATGGAGAAGCAAGACAAGTTACAGGTTACTCTTTAGTAACAGATTATTTTGAAGATATAGTCAATCGCGATCCTAATTTTATTCAGTCTCAATTGGTCATGTCTACTGCTAATTCTCTATTTGCAGCACGACCTGAAAAAACCATAGATTTAATTAATCAAGCTTTAGAAACAGTTAATCCAAAAAATCCTTATTATCCTTTTTTTCTCTGGACGTATAAGGCTACAGATGAAATTTTATTTTTGGGTGATATTGAAGCAGCTAAAAATTCTTATAAAATGGCTTCTAAATGGGCAAGTTTACGCCAGGATGATTTAGGCAACAAAATGGCAGATCGCTTTCAAAATACAGCTAAATTCTTAGCGACCGGTCCCGATCCAACTGAAGCAAAATTTGGAGCTTGGATGACTGTTTTATCTAATAGTCAGGATCCTAAAACTCAGGACTATATTCTCAATAAACTCAAAGAATTAGGGGCAGAAATTAATATTTCTCCCGATGGCAGGTTAGACATTAAACCCCCGAAATTAGATCGGGCTTAAGGCTTGGTATCTCTATTTTCAAAAATATTACTCAGAGGATGTCTAAAAAGTCAAAATAAATGCGATTGCGCTCCGCGTACCAGCAAAGCTGATCGCTGATAAAAATTAGAAAAACTCTCGTTAAATTAAATCTGTCAATAGCTTAAAAAGACAGAAAACGAGAGTCATGAGACAATCATATCGCAGCGATTTAACCGATGAACAATGGGAAATAATCAAAAGCTTAATCCCAGCAGCTAAAACTGGCGGTCGTCCTCGAACGGTAGATATGAGAGGAGTAATGGATGGAATTTTTTACGTCTTGGTGGCTGGATGTGCCTGGTGTTTACTGCCACATGATTTTCCGAAATGGAAAACAGTCTATCATTACTTCAGACAATGGCGCATCAGTGGGGACTGGGAACGTATTCATGAACAGTTGAGAAAATGGGTTCGAGCAATTGAAGATCATCATCCCAGTCCATCGGCAGCCGTTTTGGATAGTCAATCTATTAAGACAGCAACAATGATCCATCGTGATGTTGGATACGATTGTGCCAAGCAAATCAAAGGACGTAAACGTCATGTTCTGGTTGATACTCTAGGACTTTTGATTGTGGTAGTAGTCACAGCAGCTAATTTACCTGAAAGAGCCTGACTTTTCACGGCATCTTTTGGAGGAAATATAAGTTGTGTAACAATATTCGCTAACAATTACTCATTTAGAGAAATCTGCGCTCTCGATAGAGCAAAATAATTGAGCCGATTGTAAGTTATGAATGAATCAGACCAAAAATTCAATAACGGAAAAATGCGACTTTGGAGATCAACGTTTAACCAAAAGGGCGATGTTCATCGAATCAAGATTATCGTTAAAATATGGCAAGCCACTCTCAGAGATTTTTGAGAGAGCAAGTGACCTGAAAAGAGCTTATGAATTCTTTGCCAATCCGAAAACTAGCTTAAGCAGTGTGTGCCAACCCTATCATCTTCAAACAGCAGCTCAGATTAAAGCACTCCCCATCGTATTAGCAGTGGGAGATACAACCTATCTCGATTACAAAAAAATCCTCGACAAAAGAGCCGAATATGGACCGATTGGCAATGGGGGAAATGGACTAATTCTACATAGCACCTTAGCCCTTGATGCCGACAATGGACAACCAATAGGATTACTAACAGAAAAACTGTGGCATCGAGAGCATGAAGAAAAAGGGGAAAATCTAACGAAGAAACAGAGGAAGAAAAAACAAGCAGAAGCCAGAAAACGCCCAATTGAAGAGAAAGAATCTTATAAATGGATAGAAGCTCTCAAAGAAGTCGAAAAACTCTTAAAAATCTCCGTTCCAGAGCCTACAAGGCCCAAAATTATCCATGTATTTGACCGAGAAGGGGACATTGCGGAAGTCTTTGCTCAAGTCAGTAAAACCTCAAATACAGGGTTAGTAGTAAGAGCAGCACATAATCGAGCACTTGAGGGAGAAAACAGTTATCTATGGTCATGGCTACCATCCCAACCGATCAAGATGGAAGTAGCGATAGAACTAGCCAAAACCAAACAGAGGACAGAGCGAATCGCAGTTTTGGCAATTAGATATGCACCTATTAAACTTCGTAGTCCCGCCAGAATTAAAGAACCAGAATCTTTTGAAGTTTATGGGGTTTATGCCGTAGAAATTGACCCCCCAGAGGGCTGTGAACGCGTAGAATGGATGATCTTGACTACAGAACCCGTTACAAATGAGGAACAGGCACAAACCATTTTACGGTGGTACACTTACCGTTGGCGAATTGAAGAATATCATAAAATTCTCAAGTCAGGATGTAAGGCGGAAAGCTATCGTCTATCTGGAAATAGTATGCAGGTATTATTAGGATTTTTAACAAATATTGCGGCACAATTGTTAAAAATGACTTATTTAAATCGAACCGAACCAGAAGCACCGGCATCTTCGGTTTTAAATGAGGTACAACTTGAGGTTTTAGCTGCCAAAGGAAGAAAATCAGTCCCCGTAGTAGATTTGACGGTAGCCTGGGCGATGCAAGCTGTAGCTCGTTTGGGCGGTTACTTGAGTCATCGAAAGAAAAGTAATATTGGTATTACCGTTTTATGGCGCGGATTTTTAGAATTGCAATCTTTGTGTGAAGGATGGCAATTACGCTCCCATTTTAAAGTTTAGGAGGGAGTTGATTGCTACGAGGTGCGGGAGTAGGATAAGGATTTGGTTAGCGAACTTTATTACATAATGAATTAGGACTTTTTCTGGTCTTAACTATGCCCAATGCCCGTCAACAGAAGGATGTAGCCAGTCGTCTAGATGAACTTAAACATCTTCTCAAACAACTCCAACAAGATATTGAAGACATCCGCTCTGAAGGAGAAATTGCTCCGTCTGGTTGTTGGATTGTCCGTTACCAAGCCAAAGGACAAAAGGGGGGTCGTTATTGGTATTACAAATGGATGTCCCATGAACCGATTTTTGTCACCAAAAATGGGACTCCATCTCGTCATCGATATTTAGGCAAAGCTGGAAGTAAAGATTATTTGAACGCGGTTGAAGCTCTATCTCGTCGTGGCCGAATTGAAGCATTGGAGCGAGGGATGAGTACACTTTCAATGGGGTTGGAGGATTTGGTAGAGGAAGCATCAAGATTCAGCAAAGGTTAGCGAACATTGTTACCTAACTTATACTCTTTTCCAAAGATGCCGTGAAAAGTCAGGAAAGAGCAGGTGCTAAGTTAGTCTTGGCAAAAGTCAAAAAAGAACAGACAAAATTTTGACCAAACGCCAAAATTTGGGTTGATGGGGGATATAGAGGAGAGGAATTTATGAAATGAATGGGTCATGGACACCTATCGATGGATAATAGAAACTGTCCTACGTTCAGACCAACAGAAAGGATTTAAGATTTTACCCCGACGTTGGGTAGTCGAGCGTACTTTCGGCTGGTTCAATTGGTGTCGCCGTTTGAACAAAGATTATGAAGTTTTACCTGCCACTTCCGAAACTATGATTCGAGTCGCTATGATTCGTTTGATGTTAAGAAGGTTGGCATAATCTAATACTTTTCAGACATCCTCTCAGACTGGACGGCAAGATTCAAATTACCCACAACGGTGTAACAGTTTATTTTTTAAATTCAGAACAAAACCTAGCAGTACATCTTCTCCATGAAGAGTTGTGGGATTCTGTCTCAAAAAATGAGGTGCTTCTAAACTAGAAATACACCCCATTTCTTAGGTAATGCCAAATGCCTCAAAATAAGTCGCATTTGCTTTAAAGTTAAGTTATTAAATTTTTTTGAAAGTTAGTTTAGTCTTTAGCTCATCGCAGCGTTGCTACGATTACTACCTATATCGTTAATTGTTTTACCTTGAATATGACTGTGAAATTGGGGATCGACATCTACGCCAATTTCGGTAGCAGTCCGAGCCAGCATAGATTGTTTACGCTTCATGACTAATTTTTGTTGGCGCGTTAGCAAAGAGCGAGCTTGGTTTTGAATAGACATTGGATTTTTTTGATTTTCTTTTTACACATTCACAAATATATCATAAATTCTGTATCAACCGCTACTTTTTGTTCCTCATTATACAAAATCCGCTTGTAAAATATCTGTTCTAACAGGGTTCGATATTGCAGCGAGCTTAAGTTGACCATGAGTATAATTAACAGGTTTATATTATTGATTACTCAGACCAAGCTAAATGGAGATTTATCTGACTTTTAGTATTCTAACCCTAGCTTTGGTTGCGTTTATCTTCGAATGGTTTCCTGTGGACTTAACAGCCATCATGGTTGCAATCATTTTGATGTTGCTGGGGTTAGTTACCCCCGAAGAAGGGATTGCAGGGTTTGGAAACACGGCGACAATTACAGTGATGGCGATGTTTATCCTTAGTGCAGGTGTGACTCGAACGGGAGCAATTCAGGTTGTGCGAGATTTACTGTTGTCCTGGAGTGGCAAAAATATTTATCAGCAGATTGCTGTAATGGGTATAATCGTGGGACCGATTAGTGCATTTATCAATAATACGGCAGTAGTGGCAATTTTTATTCCCATCATTGAAGATTTTGCCCAAAAGAGAGGAATTGCCAGTTCTAAATTGCTGATGCCCTTGTCTTTCGCCTCTATTTTAGGGGGGACATTAACTTTAATTGGCACTTCAACTAATATTTTAGCCAGTAGTTTATCGAAAAAATTAGGTCAAGGAGAGTTTCAATTATTTCAGTTTACAAAGTTAGGAATTATTATTTTTTTTATTGGTTTATTGTATATCGTGATTGTCGCACCGAGAATTTTGCGTAATCATAAAACTGGTAAGACCGGCCGTTTGAGTGAAGACTATGAAATCAAAGAGTATGTCACTGAGGTCGTAGTTTCTCCTAGATCTAGTCTTATTGGGCAGACGCTACGTCAAAGCGAGATCCAGCGTAAGTTTGATGTTGACGTATTAGAAATGATCCATAATGGTACTCATTTTCCCCAACCAATTGCCGACAAAAAAATTAGAGCTGGAGATATTTTAATAGTAAGAGGTAGCAAAGATACTCTTCTACAAATTAAAGCTGAAAGAGGTATTGAAATTTTACCTGATGTCAAGTTCAATCAAGAGCAATTAGAGGCAGAGTTAAATACGGGAGAAGAAAAAATTGGGGAGGTTTTGATTCTATCTAACTCCCGTTTTATTGGCGCAACCCTGAAAGATTTGCGTTTTCGCCAACGACGAAATGCTACCGTATTGGCAATTCGCCGAGGACAGGAAGTACTAAGAGACAGACTAGGGAAAGTTCCCTTACGTTTTGGTGATTTACTCTTAGTTCAAGGTCCTAAACAAAGTTTTTTAGGTTTGCAGACTTCCCGTGAATTACTAGTCTTAGAGCAACGAGATGTAGAAAACTTAAGGCTAGACAAAGCTATGGTTGCAGTTTTTATCTGTTTGGCGGTAATTCTGACTGCGGCATTTAATTTAGCACCAATTTTGGTTAGTGCCTTGGCTGGTGTGGTCTTGATGGTTTTAACTGGCTGCCTCAAACCAGGAGAAATTTATGGTGCAGTGCGTTGGGATGTGATTTTTTTATTAGCTGGATTAATTCCTTTGGGGACAGCAATGCAAAATTCCGGTGCAACGGCATATTTAGCCAAGCCTATATTATTTATTGGCAACAATTTATCAGGTTACTGGATTTTGTTGTTCTTCTATCTGATTACAACAATCTTGACCTCAATTTTGTCTAATAATGCCGCTGTTTTACTGATGATTCCTCTTGGTGTTCAAGTAGCTCAATCACTAGATTTAAATCCTTTTGCCATTATGATGGCAGTTACTTTTGCTGCTTCCAATAGCTTTATGACTCCCATTGCCTACCAGACAAATACTATGATTTATGGACCAGGGGGATATCGATTCATTGATTTCATTCGTTTAGGAACACCATTAAGTCTTATTATCACTCTAATTACTCCCGCCCTAATTATTGGTTTGTATGGTTTATAAACCATATTTGCCAAGTTTTCTAGCTCAAAATTATCATGATTAAAAACAAATGTGAAACATCAAAATTTTACATTACATTTATTAATGTGAGTCTATTCAAAAAAAGTGGAGAATAATACAGATATTTATCAAAGGTTATTCTGATAATAATTTGTTTTATCTGTTAAAATCTTGAAGTTTGTGAAAAAATATTTCAGTGTATTTTTAGATATAAGCTGTAGCTTAACATCTCAAATGTTAAAATCATAGCCAAAAACTAAGTTATCAAGTCATGACAATTATCTACTTGTAAATAAAGCAACTAAATAAATTAATAATTTCACACAACTGGTATTGGTTCAGTTTTTTGCTGAGAAGATATTGCCGCTTGAATTAAAGATGAATTAAGCTGAATTTTATTTTTTGTGGTTGCTGTAGCTTTTGTCTCTAAGTCGGGCATCTCTTGACGACAATGAGAACAGAACCAGTAACTACGCTGGTTTCCTAGGTGGCGAAGCATTGAGCCGGAACAGCAGGGACAAGAGTTATTATTCATGGGTCTTATTTACCTTGTATTTACAATGATTTAGTTAAAGAAATATTTAAAATTTAAAGAGTTCGTAACGGATATATATATCCAATATAAAGAATATTTTTGAGATGTAAGTAAATTGTCAAAATCTGCAACAATACAGCTCCACAAACTTTAAGTTTTAATTAAAGACCACTGTCATTTTTGACAAGCAAATGCTAAGCAACCCTTAAAAAAAAATTGCTTCCTAAAATAACTTAGAGATATTTTGATTTAAATCATTAAAATGATCTGTAGTGTTAGACACTTTACTGATTAAAACTACGAAAAATAATTACTGTGGTTTCTGTCTGTCTAGCGATCGCATGAGGAATATTGCCTTTGACAGCATTTTGGAGCATACCTTCGTTACTAGCCCCTAAAATGACTAAACCATACTTTTTACGTCGAGTAAGGTGAACAACAGCCTCAGAAACCGAGTAGGAAGGAATTAGTAACGGAATAATTGGGCAGTTCATAGCGTTTCTGAGCAACTCAGTAGCTTGCTGAAAATCATTAGTAGAAGGCTTAGATTCGTCTGGAGGATAGATATGACATAGCTGTAACTTTGGCGGTACACAATCCAAACCAGCCAGAGGGGGTAAAATAGTTAATAGTTTCTTAATGCGATCGCCTCCTGTAGTCGGAATAAGCCACTTATGTCGCAGATCGCGTTCTTGAGGAAAAGCATGAGGTGATTTGCCAAGTTTGACTAGCATCAAATCACAACTTGCTTGTTTAATCAAAGAGTCAGTTACAGTTCCAAAAATTGACTCAATACTAATGGTTTGACTTTTCCAACCCATCAAAAGTAAATCTATATGTTCTCTGGCAACGGTTTCCAAAATTGCTTCACTAACATCGGTAGCAACGCGAATTTGAGTATGCACGGGAATAGCTAATTTGCTGCCCCAGTTTTCTAGACTTTGCATCAACTGTCGATTTTTGGCGGTTTCTACCCCTGCCTGTGCTGGAAAAATATGATTGGGTACGCATATGACCTGTAAAAATTCAATTTCATACTGATGGTATCTGGCAATTACACCAGCAATTTCTACCAAGGCCTGAATATTCTCAGGATTAGCTACGGGCAATAAAATCCGACCTTTTCCTGTAGCTGGGGAACGAGTTTGATAGACCACATAGGAAGGTTCAAATCTAGCCTTTGGTTGATGCTCGCAATTCAACTGTTTGGCTTCAGCTTTAATAATATCGCTACGGGTAATAATTCCCAGTAGTCTATAACCTTCCGTTACCGGCAAACGTGACAATTGATAACGGTTCAGCAGATAAAGTACATCAGCTAGAGAAGTATCAGGACTAACTGAGATGGGCTGGGAGGTCATAATATCTTTAAGTAAAGTAGCGGCGTTTTTTTGGCTATCTTCAGGAATATCTGATTGAGTAATAATGCCTACTAATTTTCCTTCCTCCACCACAGGAAAACCACGATGATGCGATCGCGACATAGCTTGAATTAACTCTGGAAGAGTTAGGTTGCTGGGAAAAGTTTCTACCCTTGACTGCATGACATCATCTGCTGTCAGTTCTGCCATAAAGTCGTTTTGGGGATGCTCTTCGGTTAATTCAATGCCACTAGCTTCTAATAAATGTTCATATAAAGACCCCTGAGAAACACTTTCTGCGACAATATAGGCAATTGCACAACTAATCATCAGAGGCAATACCAAGTTAAAATCGGCAGTCATTTCAAAGACAATGATAATTGCCGTGACCGGAACTCGCACCACTGCCGTAAAAAAAGCTCCCATACCTGCTAGCGCAAAAGTATAAGCAGATTCAGAACTAATTAGGGCAACTTCAGCAGCCCCTACTAGATATCCTAAAGCCGAACCCAAGACCAAAGCCGGAGCAAACAAGCCACCAGGCGCACCGGCACTATAAGCTAAGATGGTGAGACAAAACTGGGCGACAAATACTAAAGCTGTCATTTGCCAAGAGAATTGTCCGGCAATCAGTAGTTCTCTTAAACCAGCATTATCCTGAAAAAAGGGCGGTAGCCAAGCGACGATGGTTCCCGAAATCAATCCTGCTAAGCCAATACGAAGTGGGATGGGAAACGGCAAACGGCGACTAAACTTCATGCCTCTAATAATGGCACGGTTAAAAACCCCTCCAAGGATACCCGCTAGGATACCCAGCAAGATATAAAAAGGAATTTCGGGAGGGGCAAAACTGCCCCGACGAGCCGAGTCGATTACTGCCAACGGCACATTAAGATCCGCTGAACCTAAAATCCGAGAAACAACCGCTCCCGTAAAAGAGGCAGCGATCGCCGTTTCGAGAGTTAAACCGGAAATATCTCGCATCAACTCTTCGACTACAAACAAGACTCCGGCAATAGGAGTATTAAATCCTGCCGCCAATCCGGCTGCTGCCCCCGCCGCAATCATTTGACGACGATTAGTAGGGGAATTAGGAATCCAGCGACTAACTTGCGCCCCTAATGCCGCACCAATATGTACTGTCGGGCCACGACGACCTAAAGTAAAACCTGCCCCAACAATTAAGATAGTTGCCAGAGTTTTCACTAAAGCTGTTCTGAGGTTCAAAATAATGGGGTATTTAGCCAAGGCTGCTTTTACTTGAGGAATACCACCACCGGCAGCAGAGGGAGATAATAGCTCGATAACCGCCCCTGCTAAAGTGCCTAAAATCAAACCTACCAAAGGTAAGACGATTTTTGCCCCTACTATATGGACTGTCCGAATGCGCCATCCTCCTAGCCAGCTAATCCCCTGCTTAAGTAATACAGCAGCTAACGCCGAAAACAACCCAATTAAACAAGCTTCGATCAGTGCGTAGCGAGTATCTAGAGAACTACTTGCGAACCACGAAGATTTACGCCAGTTGGCAAGCAGATTTTTCATTCTTCTAAGTCAAGCTGTAGTTTGAATTATTGCTACATCTATCCTAAACTGCTAACTGCTCGATAGTTAATAGTCTATTGTCAATTAGTTGATCTAGCGATCGCCTAAAGGGAACCAAGATTTATCCTTAATCATGAAATTTTGCCTAAAATACCGCCATTAATAGACCCTCAATTTACAGCTTAGAATTCAAAACTACTAACTAAATAAAAGCTGCCAACTACTATGTTCTAATTTTTTAAAAAAAACTGCATTTAATTAACTATTCTAAAATTAACTTCATATTTTATAGCTCTCAAAAATTGTTTTAGATTGATAAAAATCAGCAGTATTCGATTAAATACGAGTTCGCCAAAGTAAATTATTCCCACAAGTCTCCAGATTTATTGCTAGGTATAGTTATCTTTATTGACTTAAAAAACTTTAGGAAATATTATGATTTATCCTTGTCACAATATCTTCTGGCACACTTACGTTAACTGAGACTGTTAGGAATTTCAAACATGGGAACTATCATCAGCACCGTCAACATGAAAGGTGGAGTAGGTAAAACTACTCTAACTGTTAATCTTGCTACCTGTTTGGCTAAAAGACATAACAAGCGTGTATTAGTTTTAGATTTAGATTCACAAATTAGTGCCACCTTGAGTTTGGTCTCGCCCCACGATTTTGCAAAATTACGTAAGAAGAAACATACTTTAAGCTATCTCCTGGATAATGTAATTAATCCTAATCCTTGGAGTAAATTAGAGATTCAAGATATCATTGTCCCCAATATTTGCGAAATAGATGGTTTAGAATTACTTCCGGGAGATATTGAACTTTATGATGAGTATCGAGTCTCAGAAATGTTACATCAACAAGCTGTTGAAAATGATGAACAAGAGTTTCAAAAAGTTTGGGATAACTTTGAGAGAATTCTGATCAAACAAATTATTGAACCAGTCATCGATCAATATGATTTCATTATTCTTGACTGTGCCCCAGGATATAATCTACTAACCCGTAGTGGTATTGCTGCTAGTAATTATTATCTGTTGCCTGCGCGACCCGAACCTTTATCTTTAGTGGGAATTCAACTATTAGAAAGGAGAATTGCCAAACTAAGAGAAAGCCATAAAAATATTCAGCCTCTAGATGTAAATCTTTTGGGAATTGTGTTTATTCTCTCTGCCGGTGGACTGATGGGCAGATATTATAAACAGGTTATGAAAAGAGTTAAAGATGACTTTTATCCTGAACAATTATTTGAACAATCAATTCCGATGGATGTTAATGTTGCCAAGGCAGTTGATTTATTTACCCCTGTCACTTTAGCCATGCCAAATTCTGGAGGTTCCAAGGCATTTATGAAATTAAGTGACGAATTCTTAGCAAAAGCTTTAGTTAAAGAGCAAGAGTTGGTTGCTGTTACGTAAAACAGTGAGCTATATTTACTGGCTTTCACAAATTCAGCATTCAGAACAGTTTTTGGTTGGGGAACAACTATTTATCCTCAGCCAATTACTTCAACACGAATGTTCAATTTTCCCCGGATTAGTTTTAAGTAATGACCTATTACATCAGTTTTTAGCCAATCTAAAAGAGGAACAGTCTTTAATTTATCGTTTGTTTGATTCCTGGAAATATTTAAATGTTAATGACTATCAAGCTCTACAGTCACTTGCCAGCCAAAGCCGGCAAATAATTAACCAGGCTAAATTGCCGATAGCATGGCAAACAGAGATCTTTCAAGTAGTACAGCAATTAAATGCGGACAGTTTTATTCTGCAACCTTTTGTCACCATTCCCCATCATCAACATCTAGATAGTAACGGTTTATGGCGATCGCATACTTGCAATAATAATCCCGAAGCTTTAGCTCAAGCAATCAAACGAGTTTGGTCAGAATTATTTACTGCCAAAAGTTTATTATATTGGCATAAATTAGGGGTGAGTGTCGAAAAAATCGAGCTGGCGATTTTAGTTAGACCATTAAAATCTGCTTATGCTTCGGGTAGTATTGAAGTTGCTTCGGGTTTGTTCCGAATCAAAGCTAGTTGGGGTTTAGAGCAGAGTTTAATCCAAGGAGACGTAGAACCAGATGAATATTATGTAGATCGTCATTCAGGCTATGTAATATCACGCCATCTGGGACATAAAAACTATGCATATCGTCCCCAAAAAATAGACCTCACCTCACCATTATCCGATTGTTTGGAAGGCTATATTCCTCAGGAAACCTCCTCGGATACTTATGTTTTAGAGCCAAAGGCGATCGCCAGACTACTTGAGTTGACCCAAGATATTTTAGAGAAACAACCACAGATTAAATATCTAATTTGGGTAGCGCCAGAGATAAAAGATCAATCTGAGTCGATATCACATTTTTACTTCACTCAGTTTAATCATCTTTTAGCTTCGTCTACCAATCTACTTCCCAAGAAAGTAACTCAAGTTTTACTACCTTCATCATCAATACGACCCTTATTAACTGGTATTGCAGCTTCTCCAGGTAATGTTCTAGCGAAGGTGATCGTCATTGAGAATTTTGAAACTCAATCATTCTCTATTCCTGCTGCTAGCATTTTGGTCACTAAAAACATTACTCCCGATCAGGTATCTTTGATTAAGCACGTTAAGGGAATCATTACCGAAACAGGTGGCAAAACCAGTCATGGAGCAATTATCGCTAGAGAATTAAGTATTCCGGCGGTGGTTAATGCTGTCAATGCGACTAAGATTCTTCACAATGGATTAGAGGTGTTATTGAATGGGAATGACGGCAATGTTTATCCCGCTGCTGCGGCCAAACAATTATCACGGTCTCATCTGTCTCCTGACCATTTGTTTACGCCCAACTATCCCATCGCTACTAAGCTCATGGTTAACCTTTCTCAGCCGGAAAGCCTTGCCAATGCTCTTGATTTACCGGTGGATGGAGTTGGGCTATTACGTTCAGAATTGATGCTGGCAGATTTATTGGCTTCTCAGTCAATAGACCATTGGCGAGAAGAATTATCTCGAACTCAGTTTCTCTCTGCCTTGACTGATTCTCTCTATCAATTTGTGGCAGCTTTTGCCCCTCGTCCTGTATTTTATCGCTCTCTTGATTGGTATGCTAAAGACTCACACCATCCTAGTTTAGGTTCTCGAGGTACATATAGTTATTTAGCCGATCCTACTTTATTCTCTTTAGAATTAGAAGCACTAGCAAATATTACAGCAGAAGGTTATTCAAATCTAAATTTGATTTTGCCCTTTGTTCGCAGTGTCGAAGAGTTCAAATTTTGTTATCGTTGTTTAGAAAATACTGGTTTAACTGCTGAAAAATCATTTCAAGTCTGGATTATGGCAGAAGTCCCATCGGTAATCTTTTTACTCCCTGATTATATCCGTGCCGGGGTTCAAGGTATTGCTATTGGTACTAATGATTTAACCCAGTTACTTTTGGGGGCGGATCGAGAACAGTCTGATTTGAGCGATCGTGGTTTAAATGCTAATCATCCAGCTATGCACAAGGCGATCTCTGAGTTAATTACTACTGCTAAAGATAACGGTATCGATTGCTGTATTTGTGGTCAAGCACCAGTAGAGTATCCTAATCTGATTGAGGAACTGGTGAAATGGGGAGTTACTGCAATTTCCGTTGAACCAAATGCAGTCGAAAAAACTTATCAGGCGATCGCTCGTGCGGAAAGAAAAATACTGTTAAGTTCTCTGAACAAACAACTATAGTTCTATCGTTCGTTGTTATTTATTCGTCGTTACTTATTACTGAAAAATTTTACTGAAAAATTTATTTTAATTCTATAGCCGAAAAGATATGGAAATTATATTAGCTCTCTGTTTGGGAGTTACTCTGAGTGCAGCTTCTGGATTTCGCTTATTTTTGCCACCATTAGCGATGAGTTTAGCCTCTCTTTTTGGAGATTTGCAATTATCATCTGGATTTGAGTGGTTGGGAACTTATCCAGCAGTGATCGCCTTGGGAATTGCTACGATTGTCGAAATCTTAGCTTACTATGTTCCCGTTGTAGATAATCTACTAGATACGATTGAAATCCCTACCGCAGTTGCTATTGGGACGATTTTAACTGCCGCTAACTTAGGTGATATAAATCCCGTGTTGCAATGGGGTCTGGCAGCGATCGCCGGAGGGGGAACAGCAGGAATAATTGAAACCTTTACGGCTATGACTCGGGCAGCTTCTACAGGAATGACAGGAGGAACAGGCAATTTCTTGGTCGCAACTATTGAAGCCTTAAGCTCTGGAGTTTTGTCTATTTTGGCTTTAACTCTACCTTTTCTGGCTGCTGCTTTAGTAATTAGCCTTTTGATTATGGCACTCACTAAATTACCGAGGTTGATTGCTTCTCGCCGACGCAAACAAACCAGGGCAAATGATACCCATTTAAATTAAAAACACGATCATTACCGTTTGTAGGGGCGAACGGTCGTTCGCCCTTATGATTTATTTGTCGTGAATACCATTGTTTTGTAGGGAAAAGATTAGAGCTGATAGCTAATAGCCAAGCTTGATTAATATGTACGTTTTGCCGTTGCTAAACGAGAAATGATACTGGTTGCTAAAACCAAAAGTACCAAAATAAATGCTGCCCCCCAAGCTAAATCCTGCTGATTTTTAAAAGGAACGATCGCAAAATTATAAACTAATACTGCTAAAGAAGCAGTCGGTTCAACTAGTAAGTTGTCCCAGTTGGGCCAATATTGAGTAAACAAAGCCGTAAAGAGTAATGGTGCAGTTTCCCCAGCAGCACGAGCGATCGCTAATGTTACCCCTGTAATAATGGCTGGTATCGCCGCAGGCAAAACGACTTGTAAAACTGTTTGATATTGACTAGCTCCAACACCGACCGATGCCTGACGAACTTCTTGAGGCACAAGCTTCAGAGATTCTTCAGTTGTGCGGACAATAATTGGTAACATCAAAATCGCTAAAGCAAAACCACCTGCCCATGCCGAATAGTTTTTGGTAGTCAAGACAATAGCACTGTAGGCAAATACGCCCACAATGATTGAAGGTACACCACTCAAAACATTAGTCGCAAAACGGATCCAGTCGGCAACTTTGCCCTCATTAAATTCTGAGAGATAAATCGCCGCCATAATTCCCAGAGGAACGCTTATCAGTGCTCCAATTCCCACCATAATAACTGTTCCTAAGATGGCATTACCAAAACCACCTCCATCGACTAGAGGAGGAGGGGGTAATTCCGTAAAGACAGAGGCTGAGAGAGAGCTGATCCCTTTGGTTAGGAGATAAGTCAGAATAATAAATAGAGGCACAATTGCTATGAAAGTAAATAAACCAGCAATGCCACTCATAACTAAACCGAAAAGGGTACGAGGCGAGGTGGGATTGCGTTTTAGGCTAACTACTTCAAAATCCTCATGTTTTGGGGTTTGTTTTACAGTCATTATTTTATTAACTCGTTTTACTTAATCTCGATGATGTTTTTAAATTTTTTGTAGTCTGGTTACTAGTAACTGAGCAAGCACATTTACCACCAAGGTAATGACAAATAAAATTAATGCTGCATACATTAACGCCGCTACCTGTAAACCACTGGCTTCCGCAAATTGATTAGCTAAGAGAGAAGAAACTGTATTTGAAGGTGCAAACACTGAAGGGTCTACTTTATTGGAGTTCCCGATCAGCATTGTGACAGCCATTGTCTCTCCTAATGCACGCCCTAAAGCCAACATAATGCCACCAATAATACCTGAAGACGCAGCTGGTAAAATGATTTGTAAAATTGCTTCCCAACGAGTCGCCCCTAAGCCTACCGCAGCTTGACGTAGACCTATATCTACATTAGTTACTGCATCTCTTGAAATGGCAGCAATAGTAGGTAAAATCATTACCGATAGAACTAAAGCGGCTGGTAACATCCCTGGACCCCTTAAGGGGGTAAAACCTTTGAGAAAAGGAATTAAAACAAAAATGCCCCAGAGTCCATAAACCACACTAGGTACAGCAGCTAATAGCTCTACCAAAAAAACGATAATTCGCTGAACTGCCGGGGGAAAATAATCTTCACTGAGAAAAATAGCTACTCCCAGACCAATCGGCACAGAAATTGCCAGAGCAATTAATGAACTGACCAGAGTACCGTAAATTGCCGGCCAGACTCCGTATTGATTATTAACAGGGTTCCAGCTACTAGTAGTCAGAAAGTCTAAACCAAATTGTTGAACAGCAGGCATGGCTTTAATCGCTACTTGGATTGTAATCCAAACCAAAACACCTGCGATCGCAAAAGCTAAAATTTTGGCGATCCAATAAAAACTATTATCTAAAATTCTTTCAATACTAGAACGGGGTTCAATTCTCGGCTCGTAACTTTTATTCATAAAATTTATTTATTTACTTTTAATTGTTGCCAAAGATACTATTTCTAATTAGAATTTGAAGTTTCGTTAATTTCAGTATTTTACTAAATATTTTTTTACCATATATTTATTAAGCCCAGTTAAAGCTCGAATTATTACACACCTAATTAATCTGTCATCGTCTAATTACGTTAAAGTTTAAAAGTGAAAGCCAGATTAAATAGGATTTTTAGACTATGACTTTATCAGTAGGCACAACTGCTCCAGCTTTTACAACTACCGATGATGAGGGGAACAGCATTTCTTTATCAGATTTTGCTGGCAAAATAGTTGTTTTGTATTTCTATCCTAAAGACGACACTCCCGGATGCACCAAACAAGCCCAAAGCTTCCGCGATAATTTTGCGGAATACCAAGATAAAGACATGGTAGTTTTAGGTGTGAGCATGGACGATCAAGCATCTCATCAACAATTCAAAGAAAAGTATGGCTTGCCCTTTAAGCTTCTAGTTGATAGCGATGGAGCAATTACCAAAGCTTATGATGTTGATGGTGGGGGGTATGCTAAACGCGTAACTTACATTATTGATGGCAACGGTAATATTACTCATGTTGATGACAATGTAAATACTAGTACCCATGCTACTGATGTATTATCCAGTGTTGGAAAATAGATTGCTGTCAGCTATTAGTATCTTATCTCTCAACTTATCTTGAGAACTAAAAAAGTAACTGATAGCCTTCATAAGCGGAACTGTTCAGATGAGACCTCTATCTCCATCTGAACAAGATAACTTTTCCAACAGCTTTTTTCTTGGCAAGCTAATAGGGCAACAGGTTGGCTTTTAGAATCAAATAAATTCGTTATTGGATAAAAAATACTTTCATAGCAAATCGTATTTAAAATAAGTGGCTATAGACATGAAAAGCAAGCCTCTTGGGAAACAACCAAGAAAGCAAGTGTCGTAAAATTATTGTTTATTCTTCCTCTAGTTAACTGGCAAGTAGAGGTTTATTCTCTGCATAAATGAAAATATTATCGAATCGACATTGAGATTTAAAACTAACGTAAAAAACAGCTAACCAGCCAAAAAAGACAAAAAGTCACTGCTGAAGTAAATTGATCTCCTCCTAAGACTGTCACATTACCTTGGCTAAAAAGCAAGTTAACCAATACTGTGCCAAGAGCAATTCCGGCAAATAGAGTAACAAAGCTCATTAAAAACGCTCGCCCAGAACGACCTTCTTTGCGATTAAGAAAATAGATATTAGCAATAAAGCCTAAAGCCATGAGCAGTGGCACTATGGAGGCCTCTGTATTCTGAGAAAATACAGCGATCGCTGATAAAGTCAAGAAAATTCCAGTCGGCCACAAAATATCAGCTTGAGAGGGAGTATCAATAAAATCTTGTAACCAAGCAGCTGAATTATCGTTGACCATCTGCGGTACTTTCAAGGATTTTTCAACTGTACGTTCAGGAAAGCGAATCTTCTCTGGCACTTTAATCTTGCCTTCTTGGCGTAACCGCAAACGGTCCATAATAATGGTATCGTAAGCGATTTCGACACTTTCTAAAACAGTACTATCATTCCCGTGTTGTTCATACAGCCGTTTTTTAGCAGCTTGTATTTCTTCAAAAGAAGAATTTTCCGTGACCCCAAGTTGTTCGTAGGGATTTTGTTCGCTCATCTCTTAACCTGCTTTATGTACCTAAACTAATTTTAAATTTTTCAAGTCTGCCAGATTGTTTTTTTTAATAAACTTCCCAAAACCCAAATGCTGGTCCAATGAATCTAACCGTTACCCAAACAGCGATCATAATCCCAATACCAATCCAAGCTCCTGTACTTGTCAGTTTCAGAAATTTTTCTGATTGAGCCTTGGTGATGGGTATCCAGGGCAAAATCCTCTCAGAATTTTGTCCATATTGTTCTCCCAATGCTTCTTTCCGGCGCTTTGCTTCTCCCATAATATAAACTATTGATTATCAATGAGATAGTTATGAGTCGATCATAACGTTTTCTGGTCCTGCAATAAACTAGTCTGTTGAACACTTTGTATTAATAATAATGAAATTTTCAAGAGTTGTTTTCTGTGATTTTGATGGCACAATAACCACTCAGGATACTTTTGTCACTATGGTCAAAAAATTTGCTCCCGAAGTATCCGTTCAGCTACTTCCGATGATTTTCAGCCGTCAAATCACTCTAAAAGAAGGTGTTCGACAAACTCTAGAGTCAATTTCAACTAATTATTACCCGCAGATTATTGAACATACTGCTAATCAACCAATTCGTCCAGGATTAAAAGATTTTTTAGATTTTCTTAACTATGTCAAAACTCCTTGTGTCATCATTTCTGGGGGATTAACAGACGTTGTCAAAGCATTATTAGAACGTCAACAGCTAATAAATAAGATAGCTGGAATTTATGCGGGAGAAGTCGATCAAACAGGTCAATATTTACGAGTTTATTCCTCAATTGAAAGTGATACCGAACTAGTGGCTAAAGTTAAAGCGATGGCTAAATATCCAGCAATAGAGAAAATTGCTATTGGTGATTCTGTAACTGATATTAATATGGCATTGGCGGCTGATTTGGTTTTTGCCCGCGATCGCCTCACGGAATATCTAGATGATGAAAAAAAATCCTATGTTCAGTGGCAAGATTTTTTTGATGTGCGAGATTATTTAGCATCTCATTGGCAAATAGATTTTTAGAAGTAATTTTTTAGCTAAAATACCAAGAAAAATACTTGTATGAAGTACCTGATTCCAGTAACGTTATAAGCTTATGGACTAAATCAGTCCTGATTTTAGTCTATTTGATTAGTCATAGATTACTAGATTAATTTACTTACCATCCAATAAAAATATGAGAAATTATTATGACTAAATTTGTATTTATTACTGGTGGTGTCGTCTCCAGTATTGGTAAAGGTATTGTTGCTGCTAGTCTAGGTCGGTTATTAAAATCTCGCAACTACTCCGTATCAATCCTCAAACTTGACCCCTATATTAATGTTGATCCTGGTACGATGAGTCCTTATCAACATGGAGAAGTATTTGTAACTGATGACGGAGCGGAAACCGATCTAGATCTAGGACATTATGAACGTTTTACTGATACATCCATGTCACGTCTTAATAGTGTAACTACTGGGTCAATATATCAATCAGTAATTAATAAAGAAAGGCGAGGGGACTATGATGGCGGTACGGTTCAGGTAATCCCCCATATTACCAACGAAATCAAAGAGAGAATTCATCGCGTTGCCAGTAACACTGGTTCCGATGTAGTGATTACTGAAATCGGCGGGACGGTTGGCGATATTGAATCTTTACCTTTTATGGAAGCAATTCGTCAATTTCGTAAAGATGTGGGTCGGAATAATGTAATTTATATGCACGTTACCCTAATTCCCTGGATTCCCGCTGCGGGAGAAATGAAGACAAAACCGACTCAACATTCAGTCAAAGAATTACGTTCAATTGGTATTCAACCAGATATTTTAGTCTGTCGCTGCGATCGCCCTTTATTTCCTGGCATCAAAGAAAAAATTGCTGAATTCTGTGATGTAGCTGTAAGCTCAGTGGTTACATCTCTCGATGCCAGTACTATCTACGAAGTGCCACTTATTCTCGAACAAGAGGGATTAGCGCAACAAACCCTAGAATTATTACACTTAGAACAACGTCAACCCGATCTAGAAAATTGGCGTAATTTGGTGATTAAGATGAACTCCAGTCGCACCAAAATTGAAGTGGCGATTGTGGGTAAATATATACAACTGAGTGATGCCTATTTATCGGTAGTTGAAGCTTTAGGGCATGGTGCGATCGCCGCTGATTGTGAAGTGAATTTACGCTGGGTGAGTGCGGAAGATATTGAACTTCATGGCGCAGCTAAATATTTACAGGATGTGGGCGGAGTGATTGTACCAGGAGGTTTCGGCATTCGGGGAGTAGATGGCAAAGTCGCAGCGATTAAATATGCCCGTAATGAAAAAATTCCCTTTTTAGGCTTGTGTCTGGGAATGCAATGTTGTGCGATCGAGTGGGCGCGAAATGTAGCCGATCTTAAAGATGCGAATAGTTCTGAATTTGATCCTGAAAGTTCCAATCCGATTATTAACATACTACCAGAGCAGCAAGATGTTATCGACCTGGGAGGAACAATGCGCTTAGGAACTTATCCATGTCGTCTCAAACCTGATACCTTAGCTTTTTCTCTATATCAAAAGGAAGTAATTTATGAACGTCATCGTCATCGGTATGAATTTAACAACGCTTATCGCAATCTATTTCTAGAAACAGGTTATGAAATTAGCGGTACATCTCCTGATGGACGTTTAGTAGAAATAATTGAAATGCCAGAGCACCCCTTCTTTATTGCTACTCAGTTTCATCCTGAATTTCGTTCTCGCCCCAATAATCCCCATCCTCTTTTTTTAGGTTTTGTCCAAGCAGCATTTAACAAAAGTCGTCATTCAGAGGAAGTACCTATTTCTTTTTCAGCTCCCACAGCATAGTTCAGAAATTTAGTTGATGAATGTGGGCAAGCAATAAAAAGAAAATCTTCCTAAAAATTTTAGGAAGATTTTTTTAATAACTCTAATTAAAATTCAGTTAAATCTCATCATATTCGACGAGTGAATTGAGACTATTGAGCAGGTTCTAATTCAGGAACAACGTTATCAACTGCTTCTTCACCAGTTTCTAAAGCATTATCGCCAGTTTCTAGAGCATTATCAACAGTGCCTTCAATGCTTGATTGATCGGTAGGTTCTGTTTCTTCAGTAGCTTCTAATTCAGGAGTTTGAATTTCAGCATTTTCAGCGTCTTCGATTTCTTCAGTAGCTTCTAGTTCAGTACCTTCTAGCTCTTCGCTAGCTTCTAGGTCAGTACCTTCTAGCTCTTCGCTAGCTTCTAGGTCAGTACCTTCTAGCTCTTCACTAGCTTCTAGGTCAGTACCTTCTAGCTCTTCGCTAGCTTCTAGTTCAGTACCTTCTAGCTCTTCGCTAGCTTCTAGGTCAGTACCTTCGATTTCTTCACTAGCTTCTAGTTCAGTACCTTCTAGTTCTTCACTAGCTTCTAGTTCAGTACCTTCTAGCTCTTCAGTAGCTTCTAGTTCAGTACCTTCTAGCTCTTCGCTAGCTTCTAGGTCAGTACCTTCTAGTTCTTCGCTAGCTTCTAGGTCAGTACCTTCTAGTTCTTCGCTAGCTTCTAGTTCAGTACCTTCTAGCTCTTCGCTAGTTTCTAGGTCAGTACCTTCTAGTTCTTCACTAGCTTCCATTTCAGTGCCTTCGATTCCATCGGGAGATACTTCTACTGCACTGTCAGTATCAGAAATATCAGGAGTTCCACTTTTAACAGAAGTACAAGCTCCTAAAAGAGCAACTAAACCGAGAGTAATAGATAAAGCTTTAAATTGAAGTTTCATGATTATTCTTTAGATTAATTTTTTGCTTGGTTTCTACAAGATAGAATCAAAAAGTAAAGAAAATGATAGTTAGAGAAATATTTTTTCTTGATAAATCAGAAAGCTTTTTAAAACAATAAATAGTAGTCATGTAACAACAAAAGTGAAAAAACAGATAATCCCCAAAAACCTTTAATAAAATACTTTTCAGCAAAAATTAAATAAATATAAAGCTCTAGAGATGAAAAATTAGAAAATTGATAAAAACTGGATAGTAATCTTTGTATTTATTCGAATAACCCTTTACCTTTTACTAACGACTAACAATCAATCAATAATTTTTTGCTCAGATATACAAAGTTGTTTAATGGAAATAAGGTCAGCTATTCACATTAAGTAAATAAAGCTTATTAACTAGTGAAGAAAACATAAGCAATTATTTTAGTTGCTTTAAATAGTTGGTTCTGGGGATTCTTAAAACTATTGAGTTTAATCAAATAAGCCCACAGTCAAGTTTTCGTATTTAAGCTAATTGATTTGATGTTCTTGATTATTCCCTAATAATTATTTTAAAGTTTCAACCGTAATCATTCATGCCCTCTCAAAAAATGCATCCTAACGAGATCAGCACGAATGTATTACTTATAAAAAAATCAAGATAGTAGGCATGGTTTAAATTAGGATTATAAAATTAAACGGTTTTGGTGGCTTGAAATCAAAAAACGGAATAGACTTCTAAGACTCACTTGTTAAAACACAATCTCCTAGCATCTTCCTTTTAATCATCGTATTTAACTATTTAAGTAACCTGGTATAACCAAGAAGTACCTTTAGCAAAGAACTGACAAAAAAGTTTAAGATCAATTTATTATTGCGCGCAAGGTGATGTTGTGGCGAAGTGGGAGTTGGGTAGACTTTGGCAAACTCTAACTTATTTTGAGGTTATTCCTTTTATTAACTGCTGGCAACGTATATTTAAACGTAGTCAATTACAAAAATCTAAACAACAAACAAGTATGGTAATTCTAGTAGCTGGAGCAACAGGTGGAGTTGGCAAGAGAGTCGTCAAAAATTTACTAGAACAAAATTACCAAGTGCGAGCTTTGATTAGAGATGTAGCTAGGGCTAAAGATATGTTAGATAGCCGGGTTGAATTATTTGAAGCCGATATCACTATTCCAGAAACCTTAAAACCAGAAATGATGCAGGATGTTAGCACAGTTATTTGCTGCACAGGAACTAAGGTACAACCAGTAGAAGGTGATACGCCAACGAGGGAAAAATATTATCAGGGAATCAAATTTTATCTGCCTGAAGTAGTAGATACTCCTGAACTAGTGGAATATGAAGGCATGAAAAACTTAGTCAAAGTTGTTTCTGCTCATATTCCTCCTGCGACTAACAAACTAATTTTTGATTTTACTAATCCCAATGCCGAGATTAAAGAAACTTGGGGAGCAATAGATGACGTAGTTATGGGAGGCGTTAGTCAAAGTAATATTCGTCTAGCGGATGGTAAAGCTATCTTTTCCGGTATTGTCTCTACAGATAATAATGGGGGGTTTGCTTCTGTACGTACTCGAAACTTTGATACTCCACTAGATTTATCAGATTATGAAGGAATTGAATTAAGAGTCATTGGTGACGGCAAACGTTATAAATTTATTGCTCGTTGTGAAGGTAAATGGGATGGTATCGGTTACTGTTATTCCTTTGATACAGTTTACAATTTTCCCACCACTATTCGGATTCCCTTTCAGGATTTGATTCCTGTATTTCGGGCTAAAACCGTTGAAGATGCCAACAAGATAGATGCCAGCAAAATATATTCAATGCAGTTGATGTTGAGTAAGTTTGAATACGATGGTGAACTAAATCCAAAGTTTGAAGCTGGTTCATTTACCTTACAAGTAGAATATATCAAAGCCTATGGTGGTCAAGCTAAACCCCAATTTATTCAAATAAGTTCAGCGGGAGTTACCCGTCCTGGTCGTCCAGGCATAAACCTCGAAGAAGAACCACCTGCTGTGCGCATGAATGAGCAACTAGGAGGAATCTTAACCTGGAAATTGAAGGGAGAAGAAGCTATTAAAGCAAGTGGCTTAACCTACACCATTATTCGTCCTTGCGCACTTACCGAACAACCTGGAGATAAAATTTTATACGCTGAACAAGGGGATAATATTAGAGGGCAAGTTAGCCGAGATGCGATCGCCGAGTTATGTATCCAGGCAATGAATTTACCCCAAGCTGTCAATAAAACCTTTGAGGTGAGAGAGGAATCACAACAGGGAAAAACCGACTGGCAGAATTTGTTTGCTAATTTACAACAGGATAGTTAGTTAATGCGCCAGCAGGATGAGTAGTTCATTGAGAGTAGCTTATGCTCTCAATTTCATCTTCATAAAATAAGGAACTACAGAGTTTTTGCTCGTCAAGTCGGATATTTCTGAGTTTACCAAGCGAGTTTCTAAACATTGGACGATCTTTTGACAAGTATCAAAGCAGCCTATTGTAGCAACTAGTTGGTGATCGATATAAATACCCCACCGTCCATTTTCTATTTGTTTGGAATAATATGACATTATCTAAATTTGAGACTTATTTTAAATAATTTAATTTGATTGAAAAATTAGCAATAAATTTGGATCTCGTCTATTTCTTTCTCATATCTGTAGCCCAAAATACAGTCAATATATGTTGCTAGAGTGCATTCTTCATTCATATTATGACTTTATCTTCTGATAACTGCCAAGTCTAAGTTTTAATTTTAGATCTTGGTATTATTTATTAGCTTTAAGTGCCTTGATAAAGAAGCGTTTAGCAGTATTGAATTGCGTAAGGAACTAAATCGAGTTCTAAAATCAATTGGTTATCGTGGGCGGAAGTCTGGTTGACTTAACAGCCATCAGAATATGATTCAAGCTGCTGCCAAATCTTGTGTAAACCAGCAGCTATAGTCTTGATTACACTTTCACTAGTCCAATAACTACAGTGGGATAAAGGATTCCAAGATTCTAATAAACCCCCGTCGTTAACTTCTCGGTCTTTCGTCACCGCATTGGAATAAGCTTCGTTTAACGATCTCAATGGATATCCCAGAATATCGCTCTTATTGAAAAAATTTATCCATTCACCCTTCAAATCTGGATGGTGACGATCAAGTTTTTCTGAGGGGACTTGAATAGGATGGTCGAAGTTAGAATGTCGCAAAGACCAAAAAGGAATTTGACTGGCTAAAGTATAAACAGAAGTAAGGGTTTCTCCTCTTTCTAGTGGCGTATCGCCAATATCGATTTGACTTTTTTGGGTTTGCATATCGTAGATGTAGTTACTTGCAATTACAGTTCCCAAGCTATGAGCAATTATACATAACGGTGCATCTTTTCCCGCTTGTTCTTCCTGTGCCAAACTATTTAAACTCTCTGCAAAACAACGATGAATACCGTCATAACCCCAAAGATCCTCCATCTTAGAGTGAGTAACTTGATAAGTTAAGCTATCAGCGATCGCTTGAAAGACGAATTCTCGTAGACCGAAAAAGCTATCTAGCTGATTTACTCCTAATCTTTCATAAAGATTCTTGCGTTCATCTCGTAATACGGGAGTCCAATTGATTGCCGAGATAGCTAACTTGGAATCAGCCCATTCTATTTTTTGGTCTTCACTTCCTGATTGTCCTGCTATATCCGCTACTTTTAGCTTTAGGGCTTGTGCCATTCCACTAGTGAATTTATAACTTTCCACCTCATCAAACTCTGTTCCGACACAAATTCCATGAATGATCGCTACTGCAATTTTAGATGACATAACATTTTTTTATCTTGTACTAATATAAAAGTTGATTATCTGGTTTAGTAGCGACAATACGTATTCTTTGATAATCTGCCCACCAATGACCATCTCGAAATAGAGCAGAATTCAATTCAGACTCAATCTGACTCATGATGGCCGTTCTCTTTTTTGGTTCCAGGGTAGAAAAACGATCGCCAGCAAACATTTTGAGCCAGTTTGACAACCCATTTTCACCGTCTAATTTTGTTGGACGAGGAAATAGCGATGCATAACCAACATTAAATCCACATTGTTCGAGGAGACTGCTATATTCAGCAATACTAGGGAAATACCAAGGATTGTATTGAGGTGTTGCCAAAGCTCGATTAATTGCTTCAATGATTTGTTTGATATTATTTTTGCCACCAAATTCTGCTACAAATCGTCCTCCTGGCTTTAAAGCTTGATAAATACATTGAGCTGCAGCTTCTGGAGGATGAATCCAATGTAAAGCTGCGTTAGAAAAAACGGCATCAAAGGGTTGTTGGCAGGAAAAGTTGGCACCATCGGCAACTCTAAATTCAATCTGAGGATAATTTTGAACACATTGAGCGATCGCTGATTCTGAACTATCTAAACCGACTACTTCTGCACCAGTTGCCGCAATCTCCGCTGTTAATTGCCCAGTTCCACAACCTAGATCTAGAATACGCTCTCCTGACTGAGGTCCAAGTATTTCTATGATTTTTGAGCCATATTGCCAAACGTAGCTATGTTTTTCTTCATAAAGTGCCACATTCCATTGATTCATATGTCAATTATGCTTCTAAATTACTAACACAGAGTAAACTTTATCCTGATTAGGAAACAACCAACCGCATATCAATCGTCTTTACATCATATCTAAAACTTGTGATGCAAATTTTTATGAAAGAATAAGGATATAGACAATCTCTGACATCGTCTTATTTCTGAAAATCTTATTTAAACAATAGCTAAAAAAAGTTGCGCAAGGGATAAATCACATAACTAGCAGTCTATCAAGGTAATAAAATGCTACTAAACCAACTTACTGCAGAAATGATAAAGCTGAGACAAGATTTGACTTTTGTACGAAATTTATCTTTAACTGGCTTATTGGCGATCGCCTGTTTATGTTGTTTATCTGATTTACAACGGTACAATACTGGAGTGACTAATCGAGCATCGATTACTAATATTTCCAATTCCACCTCATTTAAGCTAATTGTTGAACATAATTGACCTACTCCCACTGCTTTTAGCTGTGGGATTCGAGGCTCAAACAGAAATTGCAACCTGTGGTTGACTAACATTTCCTACCCTCAGAGGTAAACAATTGACAATTACATAATTAAATAATGAATTTTCAATACTCTACTGCGCTAGGATTTTAATTGATGTTTGATTGGGTTAAGAGTTAAGAAATGAATTATCTAATTGCTGTTGTACCTGATCGCTTTCAGGCGGAAGAAGCTTATACAGCGTTAGAAAAGGGAGGTATTCCTCTAGCGAAGATTGCGATCGCTGGAAAAGGTTATAAAACTGCTGATGAGCTAGGCTTAATCGATCCTGTAATACAGGCCAAGAAAAAAGCGATTTTTATGGCGTATTGGTTGATCCCCTTTGGTTTTTTCGGCGGGTATGTATTTGACCTAATTACGGGGTTAGATACCTTCAGTTGGGCAGGAGAACCAGGCAACCATATAGTAGGTGGAGTTTTGGGTGCTATTGGAGGCGCAATGGGCAGCGTCCTAGTCGGTGGTGGTGTAGGTTGGGCGACAAACACAGGTAGTGATACTGTTCCCTACCGTGAATATTTAGAGGCAGATAAATATTTAATACTCGTAGAAAATTTGGGTGATTTAGGCGATCGCGCTGTTCCCATTCTACGGAAGTTATCTCCTGAGACGCTTCAAAGTTACGAGTCCTAACTAGTAGTCTGCCAATTGTAAAATGATGGATACTAAACAAGTTCGGAGTTCAGAGTCAGAAGATTACCCCTCAATTCAAACTTATTCTGGTACTAGATTCCATAGATTAACTGCTGTTCGCCAATGATAATCGGTTATTTTACTTTTGCTAACTAATGTCTAAAAGTTAAGGAAATAGTAAACGAAAATTCAATAGTTGTGCATTCAAATGCAGGACATTCTAAAGCATAAGCAAGCCGTTAAATCTGTGACAGTTATGTAAAGTAAACTTGGCTATCGATCAACTTAATTTCTGCATTTGATTTTAGGTTTTATGACCAGCTTTAATGAATTGCAGATGCATATTAGTAAAATGAGGAAAAATTCAGAAAATTTACCAGTAGTAATTGGGGTAGTGATGCTTTCTGTTGCTGTCCTTGGGCTGGGGGGAATAATATATTACTTTACTCAAAGTGAAGCTGTTCAAGAACAAACAGAGAATTCACCAGATTTTGCTCAGAAGAATAGTCAATTAGAAGCGGAAAAATCAGACAAGAATATTATAGTTGCACCTGCGCCGACAGAAGTTGAAGGAGGTGGTAGGTCAGGAATAGATCCTAGTTCTGAAACGGGCATACCTACAGGCACCTATTCTAATCCTCCCACTTCAGTTAATTCTTTTGATTATTCAGATGATTATTCATCTAGTTTGTCCGAGCAATATGGTTCTAGTGTAGAACGCAATCGCTTGAGACAGCAAAATTTTGATATAACCAGACCTGATTATAGTAGTCCGTCTTCTAATAATAACTTTAATCAATCTGATGACAACAGTTTAGTTGAGCCGATAGCAGAAGATAGCTTACTAGGAGTACCCAATAATGATAGTAATGAAGATTCTCCAGGAATTACTACCATTGAAGAATCCCCATTTGAACAATTGCCGTAAGGGATCTGAGCTCCTAACCATCAGCAATCCAAAATTCCCCCATCTGAGAAATATCGAAGCGACGGAGAAAGTCCACTTTTTAAAATTTAGGATCATCGCACCTCACCTTGATCCCCACATTAGGCACGTTACGAATGTAGCACAATAGATAATTGTAAAAATCACTATTTTTGTCAGATTTTCATTATTATGTCTTGAATTATTTTTAACTTTTTGCGATGACACATTTTCTATTCAAATCGCCAAAACTGCTTTAAGGTAAGGGACTTGAATCGAAACTTCTTAGAAGTATAATGCAACTCGCGAAATGTGGGATTCAAGCAAAGGAGAATGGAATGAAAACACGGTACTGGAAACGATGGGTTAAGGCAATGCTGTTGAACAGCTTCCTGCTGCTCGTACCAGTCTTACTCTGGCAAGCCTCGCCTATGCCTGAGAGTTCCCCAGTCCAAAGCAGGCTTGGGGTTGGAGATCGGGGAGAATGGGTTGATTTCAACTTGTTCTATCCATCTGAGGTTGTCTGGGAACCCAATTCTAGCTGGAGCGGTACAGCCGACAATGGCTGGGGAGATGGCGATAATCCTTGTAGTGGAGCCCTTAACTATGAGGGGGGTCGGGTGATAGATGTAACTAAACTTGGCGTACATTCGGCCGTTCCCAATGACGGCAAAGATGATACCCAGGCCTTGATCACTGCATATGACTGTGTCGTGTGGAAGTATCGGGCGGTGTTAAAAAATCCCAAATACCCCTGGTCGCGAGAGTACCTGAGTAACATCATTTACTTGCCCGAAGGGATCTATGAAGTGAGTAGACCAATTCTCTTCACTGGGGGACAAATGCTGCGTGAGAATGATCAGGGTGCAGAGCATGCTATCCGCTTCGTGGGTCAGAACCGGGAACACACAATCATCAGACTGACAGGTGATCCCGAGGGATATTTCAACAATAGGGACGAGCCTACGCCACTGCTCAGCTATGCCCATCCGGATACCGAGGTAAACAACGAAGTCGCTACTAACGTTTTGCGTAACCTGACCATCGACACTGGCAAATATAGGGGAGCGGTTGGAGTTCGCTTTGGAGGAGCCAACACCGCAGAAATCAGTAATGTGACTGTCGCGGGCAACGGCGTGTGCGGCATATGGTTCTCGATCAGCGTTACTCAGGGATATTATCGCGATATTACCGTGTCTGGCTTTGACCGGGGGATTTTCGTGGATGAGCAATCCACGGCTTTGCCCACACATCCCAACTTTGAGTATGTTACCCTTCGCAATCAGGAGAATGCAGGGTTTGTCATCAACAATACCTCTGCTTCGATACGGAGACTGGTGAGCGAAAACACCGATCCCAGCGTCAAGTCGCTCCAGCTGAACGAGAACTCTTTTGTGGTTGTCATCGATAGCGAGCTGAACAGCGGTTTTCCAGCCATCGTCCAAAACGGCGGCAACTTTATGACGCACCATGTCTTTACGCCAGGGGGCTATATTGAGGAGAAAGTTTCCTATCCACATTGGCCCAAGGTGCTGTCTCGAACCCAAGCCATGAGTTCGCTCAATTTACCCATCGAAGACGCGCCGGGCATACCTTATCTAGACCCAAGCCAATACCCAGACCTGGCCATGCCCTACCCCGACCTCACAGCTCCTTCTGAGTATCAGGTGGTTCATCCGAACGACGACATTCAGGCTATCCTAAATTCTGGGGCCTCGACCCTTTACTTTGTGCCTTACCCAGGGCGTTTCGAGATCTCTAAGCCCTACACCATTCCACAGACCGTCACTCGAATCAATTTTCTCTTTTCGATAGTAACGCATCATAGCAATTTCGGTAAAAACGAGACGGCGGCGTTTGTGGTTGAGACAGGTGATGAAAACAGTCCGCCTTTAGTGCTCGAGGATGGGTTTACGCCCAATTACACCTCCGATAGCCAAGGCTTTAGAGACGCAGGGGTCAGGTATGAGGGATCCAAAATGGTCTGGTTCCGTCATGTGTCCAAGCGTACTCTTGTGCTACGTCACAGCATGAATATGCGTAATGTCGTCTATCAGGGTACTTCTGGGGCAGGTAAGGCGTTTCTCGATAATGTCAGTGGAGGTCCGAACATTCTGGGTCCAGTCTTTCAGTTTCGCGAGGGTCAAAAGATCTGGGCTCGACATATTAATCCGGAAGACACAAACCCGGCGGTTTTGAATGAAGGTGCCACGACCTGGATTATGGGCTATAAAGTGGAAGGACATAGTGTAACAGATATGCAAAACCACAACGGCGGTTTTTTAGAAGTGTTGGGTGGAGTTCACAATGAGTTAACAAGGGGTACTAAGCCTGGATCTGTACCAGTATTTATCAACGACAATTCCCATACTTCGCTGACTTTCCGCGAGACGTTAAGAGCCCCGGTCTACTATCTAGTGCGGGAGACACGCGACGGCGAGACCAGGAACCTGACAAGGAGGCAAGTCCCCAATCTTGACGGCGAGGCTTTGGTGCCGTTGTACGTCGGTAGTCAGTGATAAACACTAGTTTTATCAAAATCTTTCATTTATGAGAGGAATTAGCTTAAGGCTGAGAATGCCATTTGGTATCAGTATTCCTATTTCTACAGCGTTTTTTGCCAGATGAAGATTCAATTGAACTTACAGCTAGTTGTTGCGCCTACAAGCAAAAATGAGAAATTTAGTGATTTATTACAAAATAAAACAAGTTTGACCAGTTGTCTCTTGAATTTCTTTGTAAGTTTAGGCAATTTATTAAGCAGTAAAAGTAAAACTACTCAAATAGTAGCTTTCTTATCTACCTATATATATATGAAGATTGTTTTACACCGATGCTTATTAGGTACTTTGTCCTTAATTGTGACAATTACTTTCTGGCTTAATTCTCCTGTTTGGGCTGAATCTAAGGTAAATAGTTCCAAAATTTTCAACTCTGCCCTAGACCATGTTCATCAACATAACTATCAACAGGCTTTGATTGGCTTTACTCAAGTAATCAATCAGCAAGACAGCTTAATTGGATCTGCTTATAGCAATCGCTGTCTAGTTAATCTACAATTACAAAACTATTCGGCAGCTGAGGCTGACTGTACTTTTGCCATTCAATATAATTCTGAGAATACAGAGGCTCATCTTGACTTGGGGTTAGCTTATTATCTCAGGGAGAAATATGAGCTAGCGATCGCGGAATATCAAGAGGTTATCCAACGGGATCGGCAGGACTATAGAGCTTATTACAATCGCGGTTTAGCTCATTATGCTATACGAGACTATGAGCAAGCAATTGTAGATTACAATTTGGCGTTAATGTCCCCTAGCCTAATCGATAAAGAACAAAAAACACTAATCTATAATGATCGTGGTTTGACTCATATGATGCTCAAAAATTATAGTCAGGCGATCGCTGATACTGAGCAAGCCATTGATTTAGAACATCACAACTATAATGCCTACTTTAATCAAGGCTGCGCTCATCATCGACAAGGAGATTATTTAGCAGCCATTGAAGATTTTACTCAAGTAGTACAATTAAATCCCGACCTTACACAAGCGTATATTAACCGGGCAGTATTACATCATCAATTAGGACACAAGCACGCTGCATTATCTGATATCAATATTGCTTTACAACAATATAAAAAACAAGGCGATCATCTTGCTTACGCTCAAGTTGTCAACCTGAAACGGAAGCTTTTTTACTCTCAACCGAGTCAATTAGCCTGACTTCCAAGCGTCCTTGCCTGCCATTGTTTATTCTTTTCTGACAACTACTAGACAACAAAACTTTATTTTCTTAAAGTTTCAACACAGGTTTCAATCAACTACAGTCTTATTGGAGTTTTTGTTGTCAAAGTAGTTGAATTCTTGTTTTAATTATCTGAGTCAATTACTTTTTTGAATCACATTTTGGTTTAATTCAAAAAGTTTTTAAGTTATTTTCCAACAACAGAAAATAAGATTGATTTTTTAAAAAACTTAAATTTATATCTTTGGTAATTTTCTGCTACTTTTGTTTAATATTAAGCTCTCATCACGATGATGACCTGACTGACTGACACATATAACTCAAACAATCATTTTTTAGGTTTGATATTTTTAGATTCAAAGCTAATTTTAGAATTATCAAATCTTATCAAACCTATGCACCTCAGGTGTATTGGCAACCTTGAAAACAAGAATTGCTTCGTTATTATTAGAGATGTGTCAGACAGTCAGGATAATGAAACTAGCATGGTAAAATGTCTTAGAACTCAAATGTTTAAGTTAAAGAACATTAAGCTGCTTTTCTTTCTTCTTGGATAATATTGTGTTCCTTAGTAACAAGTCTTAGTCGGTTGAATTTTCTAGTTCTTTGTGTATAAGCTTTGCGACCTTTCATTGAAAGCTGATGTAATTTAACTTGCTTGTCAACCATGTTTATTCTTGTTAGGTTTTCGTTAGAGCTCATAGTTTTTTATCTCTTTACTTATCATTTCTATGAGTATAAAAGAACAAAAGTGACAATTTAGGAACAAAATAATATTTAGGCATGTTTTTTTAATAATAAGTAAAAATACTCAATTGATAGATTGAGTATTAGTTATGAATAAAATTGAGCTTAATAAATAAACTCAAAGAATATAATGATATCAAAAGTACAAATTATAATTTTTAAAAATCTACACAAGTAACAGTAATACTAGGTAAAAATTGGCTTTTAGAAAAATAGATTAAATTGAGTTTCTCTCTTTAAAAGGCTTTCAGCTAAGCTAATTCACATTTAATAACTGATTGAGAGACGAATAAACCCGCCTCCGAATGGAGCCGAGGTTTGGGAAACCACTATCTCAGTGAAATTGAATTAATCACGGCGGGAGTGCGACGTAATTAAAATTTCTCTGGGGGCTAAATAGACAAAAGCTTAATGTGTCATTACTGCTGATTTTTGTTTTTCTTGGTTTAAAATCATTATTTCAGACTTTAAATCATTAATTTTATCGAGTATTTCTCTCTTTCTCTGGTTATCTTTAATATGAACTAAAACACTAGACCAGGCTCTGATTTGAGTCAGTTTAAGATCTACTTCGCTAGTAGACTCTAAAGCTTGTTCTAGATCTTTAATAGTTAAACTATGTCGGCGTTCGTGCTTTGCGCGGTGGGTTTGCCAATCGTCTTTGTCAGTGGGATATTCCCGATCGCTTTCGGTTAAAGTAGCCCACTTAGCCGCCATTTTATAAGAGTTAATCGCCGCATCTTTATCCCCTAAAAATAGTAATTCATCTAATCCTTTAGAAGTCCAAAGTAACGAAGCTTCCTCTTGCTCGGGATTTACTGACTTTAAAACTTGCTCCATTAAGCCAACAGTTTGTTCTGGATGACCTGCATACATAGTGTTGGCAATGGAAAGCCTCAAATGTGCCTGGGTAAAGTGAGGATCGATCTTACTGATAGCTTTAAAGTAATCGGGAACTAATTTGTAGCCTATAGTCTCTCTCGCTTTTTTATCACCAAAATACTGAACAAAGTTTAGGTACGACCAATCAGCCATCAAGTTACTAAAGCCGTGGTTTGAACTTTGCTGTTGCCAATTAATTAGTCTCGCTTGTTCTTCTTCCTGAATCAGATAATTAGCACGATTAATCGATTGTGCTGACTTTTTATACTCTTGACTCTGTAAAATTACAATTCCTGCTAAACAAATATATAGTGCAATCAACCTATTATATTTGGCGATTGGCTCTGCCAGTGCGCTTCGCGCGATCGCAGATAACACTTGAGTAATTCTCCCTGATTGATCGAAGAGCATATCAAAATCAACTCAAAAAAAGATAGTATTCAGTAGTTTCTTTTACAAGATTACACTGATAATATCATTGAAGTTTTGGCTCGCCATCAATGCTAGTTAAAATTTTAAGTCTTTGTTAAATCTACTCAGTTCTTGAAATCATAGTGCTTTTAAGCAATAGTTATAATTATTTTCGGCATTTGCAGTTTATAGAAAATTTATTTTTATTCCGCAAAATTACTTACAATCGACATAATTGTCATAATTGAAGAAGAAAGACAGACAGAAATTTTCCTGCTATCCAAAACTTTCAGTGACAAATTAGCTTCTTGACTTGCTTAATGTGCGACTAAATCATACTAGTGATTGGCTCTGCCAGTGCGCTTCGCGCGATCGCTTTTAAATACCAAGTTCATATTGTGATTTGGCTCTAAACCCCTTCAACAGCATTCTTACCTCCAAAAGATGAAGCGCCCTAAGTTTGACAGTGAAATAATTTTCGCAACACCAGGAGCAAAACCTATGAGTAATTGGTTAAATTGGCTTTTGAAATCAGGATTAACTTGCACGGTATTGTTAACCAGTGTGTTGACAAGTTCTGTTGTAGGAAACACTTTGCAAAATAGCCAGATCAATCGAAATAAGCTAAACGAAGCGATATTACGTCAATCAACAGAGCAAAAAGATCGCCAGGAAGACTGGAAGAGACAACAAGAACAAATTCGTCAACAACGACGCCAAGATCAAGATCTAAGAATTGATCAATATCAACAATGGCAACGAAACCAAGAACAGAATCTGGAAAGAGCCAGACAGCAACAGCAGGAAAGTCAGCAACGCCAGAATGATTTGAGACAACGGCAACAGCAGGAAAGACAGCAACGTCAAGATGATTTGAGACAACGGCAAATTATTCAAACTCCTAGACTTTAGCTAGAACACCAATTCATTAATCCCTATTTTTCACCAATTACAAAATAGGTTGTAATATCATTCCAAATGCCTCGATCAGTCACTAAAGATTCTAATTCAGTTATGTATTCAGCTTTAGCCTGTTCCAATTCCTGAGGGCTTAACTGTAATAAAGGATAACAATGAGGATGCTGTAGGCTAGTATCCCAAGCTCTACTGGCTGATGATTCTAAGGTTATGTAACTACCGTATTGTTCAGTTGTAATCTGGATATTTTTAAATCCTGCTGTTTGAAGTAGGGAATGGCATTTTGCTTCAGTTCCAGTTAAATCACTCATAATTATTTCAATTCCATAGCGTCTAGCTACTGTTTGCAATACAACTCCAAAAACGAAAGCAGTTTCAGCAAAAACACATAAACCTAATTTACCTCCTGGTACGAGAAAACTATGCCATAGACGCAAATCAGCAGGAACATCGGTAAATAAAGGAAGTGCAGAACAACACAATATATAGTCATAGCTATTTTCAGCCAAGTCTAGTTTTTCGACATCTGCAAGCTTGAGTTGGATAATGTCATTTAATCCGGCTGCATCAATTTTCTGTTGAGCGACGGAAAGCAAACCAGAAGAGATATCCAGTCCCATCACCTGACCTGTTATTCCTACTTGTTTAGCAGCTTCTATAGCTACCATTCCCGTACCTGTCGCTAAATCTAAAATCTTTTGACCGCTTTTTAGATCTGCGCACTCTACCAGACTACAGGCTAACTTATAGTGCCAATTTTCTTTTCCGCCTAGATCATAGGAGTCTTTACGGTGATCGTATACCGCAGCTATGGCTTGCTTGAATTGATTAAGCTGAATTTCTGTCATCGCAAAAGTTCACTTATCGCTCATATTAAACTTCATACCATATATAGGTTTGTTTCTGGACATCCAGGTATGTCTTAGGAGTTTTCTTAACTGAGGACTTGAGTTGGCAATTGTTTCTTCTTTAAAGTCAAATAAATTATTTTCAAGAGGGTGAATGTATTGAGGAGTATAATTCCCTAATAGAGATACTCTAGGGCGATCGCTGGAATTTTCGGAAGTATCGTGCCAACACAGTCCGTGAGAAATGATTGCTGTTCCCGCTGTTCCAGTAATTTTTTCCGCCGTATTTTCAAACTGTTTGAGATCGGGTTTAGTAGCTAAAGTTTGTGTTCCCGCCGCAAATAAAGGCGAACCATTATCGGCAGTAAAATCTTCCATCATCCAAATAACCTGAATTTCTAAAATTGGATATGTGGGAAAAGGAGAAGACATTGCCCAATAAGGATAATCTACATGAACACCCATTCTTTGCGCCCCTGGATGAAGAATATGGGCTGAAAACCCTCCTAAGATGATATCTTCACCTAAAATGGCTTCAATAACTGAGAGTATTAGTTTGTCTTGCACTAATTTGGTAAAAAATTCCCCTTTGTAAATCAAACCATATAGTCTTTCTTTTGCTCCCTGAACAATCAATTTACCTTCTTGTTTTTCCTGTTGAGCAAGTTCTAGGATCAAGTTTCTCGCTTCTGTTGCTTCTTGAAGACTCAACAAGTTGGGTAACACAACATATCCTTTACCCTGAACAATTTCCTTCGTTAATTCAACAATTTTCACTTTAAAATAACTCGATACGCCTGAGATGAAATAATCATAATTCCGAACTCTGAACTCCGAACTCCGAACTCCGAACTCACGTTTGACTGTTTAGGAACATCGATTGTCAATTTTTAACCTCTCTCCATTTCTTCAATGGATTTAGGCACGTCGGAGGTGAGAATGTCATGTCCATCGCTTGTTACTAGTACATCATCCTCAATACGAATACCAATGCCTTTCCAATTATCAGGAATTTCTGGCTGTCCTTCAGCGGGTTTGATATGGGGAGAAATATAGATTCCTGGTTCTACTGTGACTATATGTCCTGGTTGTAGATTTTGCCAAGTTTCTTCATTGTGTTTATAAACACCGACATCATGGACATCTAGCCCTAACCAATGTCCTGTACGGTGCATATAAAACGGCTTATATTTTTCTTCTTTGATAATTTCTTCTAAGTCCCCTGTGAGTAGTCCCAAGTCTAATAAACCTTGAACAATGACACAGACCGCCATATCGTGAAACTCATTATAAGGTTTTCCTGCTTGTACTTCGGCGATCGCTTTTAACTGAGCCTCTAAGACAATTTCATATATAGCTTTTTGCTCAGGGGTAAACTTGCCACCGACAGGAAAAGTACGAGTAATATCGCCATTGTAGTAACCGTAGGAACAACCAGCATCTATTAATAGTAATTCGTTGTCTTGCAACTGACGATTGTTTTCAATGTAATGAAGAATGCAAGCATTTTCACCTGAGGCCACAATTGAAGGGTAGGCAATTCCAATCGCCCCCTCTTTTCGGAAAATATGTTCAATTTCTGCTTGTACCTGGTATTCATATAGTCCTGGTTGAGCAAATTCGCGGGCTCGATTATGTGCCATTGCCGATATCTTAGTCGCCTGACGCATCATTGCTATTTCACCAGGGCTTTTAACTAATCGCATCGGGAAGATTAAGGGGCGAGTATCTTCAATTGCCAAAGGGACTCTACCGCGTTTTTGATATCCCTGCATCAATTGTTGCCAATGAGAAATTACTAGATTATTAAATTTCTCATCATGACCCAAATGATAGTAAATGCGATCGGCATTTGTTAGATACTGGGGCAGCTTTTCGTTTAACTCTTCAATGGGATAAGCTTCGTCTGCACCATATATTTCTTTGGCTGCTTCTACACCACAACGATAGCCCGTCCAAGTTTCTTTTTCAGGATCTTTGGGCTGTACAAATAATACATATTGATGTTCTTCGTGATGGGGAGCAAATACCGCGACCGCTTCAGGTTCGTTAAAACCCGTCAAATAATAAAAGCTACTATCTTGACGGTAAGTATACTCAACATCGTTGTGCATAGTTGCCATGGGCGCGCTCCGAAAAATTGCTGTACCATCACCTATCTTGGACATTAATTCTTGCTGACGTTGACGGTATTCCTGTTGCTCAATCCCCATTTTGTTTTAACTTCCCAGCAATGTAAACAAACTTAATATAGTTTATTATGCAGCAAAACTATGTTTTCTTACGACTCAAGAATTTTAAAAAAGTCAAACTAACTAGCAACCAAATATAGCCAAATAGATAACCTGCTAGAATGTCGGTCGCCCAGTGAGCATTAACGTATATACTACCAAAACCAATTATCAAGATTAAGATAGTAGCTACAGCATAGATATATTTAGCTGATTGAGGATACTGAGCAGCAAGTACAAAAGATAAATAAAAGTAAAAAACCAAGCTCCCAGCTGCATGACCACTGGGAAAACTATCCCAACTTAAATCGTCTACCAATCTTGGTTTTGGAGGACGACGACGATCAAAAAATGGTTTGAGAATTTCATCTATCAGGATGATAATACCTAAAGTAGCAACGACTAGTGCTTTGGCTTCTGCCCAGTAGCGTTTGTAGAGCAACATTATTAGTGCCATCAAGACGATAGACCCTGTAATATAAGCACCACCAATTTGATAAGTAATTTTGAAAAAAATATCAAGTATGAGGATTCTTTTTTCTTGTATGGTTAACTGAATTTGTGAATCAATTTCAGGATAAATTTTATTGAATATTTGATGACAAAGCTTGAATAAAGGAAATAGCAAAAGTAAGGCTAAATAGTAGTTTATTTTGCTAATACTTGAGATTTTATGCATTATAAAGTGGAAATAACTATTTGCAGCCTCTTAAATAGGCATTTGTATAGCTCATTTTGAGGATAATCGCCAATCTTTATATTTATTACTATGTTGGCGACTAATATAGCAATCCTGATGATATGCTTCGTCAATCTAAGTCGATAGCGATCGCTACGAGCGTGAAAATTTTTAATTTTGGTCTAACCACAATAATTACCAGATGAACATTCAAACCAAAGTTGTTGCTGCCAAAGGAATTAAATTTTCTATCTTTGAAGACGAAGTAGAAATAGCTAGGGCTTATCTGTACGTGATGCACAACGATCTGCATCAAGAGCCTTTTGGCTTACTCGAAGATGTTTATGTTTCTGAACAAAGTAGAGGTAAGGGTATGGGAACAAGATTAATTAATCAGGTCATGGCAGCAGCTCAAGAACAAGGTTGTTATAAACTAATTGCAACTAGTAGAAAATCTCGTCCTAAGGTTCATCAACTATACAAGAACCTTGGTTTCCAAGAACGAGGTTTAGAATTTAGGATTGATTTTTAAAGCTTTTAATGGCGATCGCTTTCACTGGTTCCAGTCAATTTCTTGCTCCAGTCAATTTCATTTTATGATAGGAGACTAACTCTATTAAATACCACCAATCTTTCAGCTATGATGAAGCACACTATTTCTGTCTTAGTAGAGGACGAAGCAGGAGTTTTAACGCGCATTGCCGGATTATTTGCCCGTCGAGGTTTTAATATTGAAAGTCTGGCAGTAGGTTCTGCCGAACAAATGGGGATCTCGCGTATTACTATGGTTGTGCCTGGAGATGAACAGGTGATTGAGCAGTTAATTAAACAACTCTATAAATTAATTAGCGTCCTCAAAGTACAGGATATTAGCCACCAACCTTGTGTAGAGAGAGAACTGATGTTGATTAAGGTTAATGCTAATGCTGCTAATCGAGCAGAAGTAATTCAAATCACTCAAATTTTCCGTGCTCGGATTGTCGATCTTTCGGAAGAAGCTTTAACCATAGAAGTTGTGGGCGATCCAGGTAAAATTGTAGCGATTATTCAGATGTTAAATAAATTTGGTATTCGTGAAATAGCTCGTACCGGCAAAATAGCCTTAACTAGAGAATCCAGAGTTAATACAGAATATCTGAAGACGTTGGAAGCCAAAGTTACTCTTTAACGCTTGATATAAAATAGCTTCTTCAGATTAAACGGTTTTTAACTATCAGCCATCAGCTCTTAGCCTCTTCGAGCGATATATATGGCACTCTTCTTCGCATTTGTAAATTTAGCTGTTATCTCGCACAAACTTGAATGAGTTATGGAGTTTGCCCTCTGAACTTAAGATTATGATCTAAAAAGCTGATAGCTGATGGCTAGTAGCCGATAAATATTAATGCTATATGAAATTTTTTTAATTCACATTAGGCGTTTTTAATATTTGAGCATTGAGTTTTTTGTCCTTAATTTATTTAGTCCAGAAGAATATTTCAGCAAACAGCATATCTAGCAGGAATAAAATTTTGTTCTACTAGGATTTGATAGAGGTTAACTTCAGTTTCTAAAAGACAGGCATGACCACTTTGGGGTAGCACTGTTATTTGTGCGTTCGGTAAAATATTAACCAATTTTTTGCCCTCATCTACTGAAGGCAACAAGCTATCTGATGCACCAGCAATAATGAGGCAGTGAATATGTAAACTGCGTAATTCTTCATCAGCAACTTTAAAATCTGTGAGGAGAGATAAACGCCAGCTAACCACTTGGGGAGGCAGTGCTTTCATACTTTCTAGAAGCTTGTGGCGATCGCCATCATTAATTCGGTTTAATTTAGCCAGGAAAGGCAACAGCCCAGCAGCAGAATAGCGATGTAACCAGTTTGGCAGCCAAGGGGTAATATTCGCTCCCAGACCCAAAATTGGTAGTCGATTAGAAGCATAGGCAGGATTAACTAAAATTAGTCTTTCAATCAAAGATGATTCAGCTAAAGCTGTTTTTAGTGCTAAGCAACCACCAAATGATTCGCCACATAAATATACTTCTTGATTAGTCTTAGTGGTTAATTCCGATTTGATTAATTTGACGGTGTCTCCAGCTAAATCTTGCCAATTACTATAGTTATCAATACGAATTGCAAGACAACGTAAATCAAAACAAGTAGCTAGTTTATCTGCCTGTTTTTGAAATAGTTTACCTGTACCATCCATACCAGGTAAATAAACAAACAAAGGTAAATCGCGATTGACTTTCTCAGGAGGAATAAAACTTACACTAAATTCGGAGTTCATGGATTATGTGAAATATAAGATTTAAAACTTAATATTACTTAATAATATCTATTGTTGTACGTTTTACCCTTAAAGATAGAGTTCAATCATTTTTTTTTAATATTTTGTTTAATTCAATGCCAAGAGCTTACCAAGCAGTTGTTAATTAGCAGCTAATCGGAAACCTTAGTTGGTCATTTTAGAGGTCACAGCTTGATTTTTCATGAGCAGAACTGGAGCATGTCATAAAAAAAACAATTTAGATGTCAAGCTGATAGCTGATAGCTCATGTTCATAAAATGCCGAAGATAGTCATTTTATCGCTTCTTTAGAAACAGCCTTCTTGTAATAATTCTGTAATTTGATTCTGGCAATACTGAGTTAAATCTGTTGCCAACTTTTTAGCTTGTTTTCCTTTATACTGTTGTTTTTTATTGACATCAATTAAGTAAGGGCGACCGATCAAGACTTGGACGCGATGATAGATCAACATAGGATGAAAACCCTGACGTTGAAAAAATGGTTCTTCTTGGTCAAATTTTTTGAGCCAGTGGATCGGGATAGTTGGTAAGGTAGTCTCAGATAAGGAGGCGATCGCTACTGGTAACACTGCCAAACTAGGTACTGGAGTTTTCCATGCTAAATGAGCAAAACCACGTTGGAATTCACTAATCTCATGGGGAGCAGTAGGTTCAATCATGGGTTTAGTTCCTTCAGGAAATAAACCGACCCATTGGCGAGAAGTCAATAGATTACTGGCTTGGCTTAAAAATTGTCGCTGCCTTTGACTCGTTTGGGCTAATGGAAAACACCCTAGAGAGTTAACAAGCTCCCTGACTAGGGGAGTTTGCCCCATGTAATGATGACAGGCAATACGCAAAGAATAGGGAAAAGCTTGAATTAAAATCGGCGCATCCAAAAAACTACGATGATTGCTCACAACAATAGTAGGAAGATCTTGAGGAATGCGATCAGCATAAGACAAGGTTAAATTAAGATTAGCTGCCGATATTAAAGAATGAGCTACTAAACGTGGTGTAAAAGATAACATGAAACTAATTTTTTTACTTTATTCTGCGAATATGAGGAATACCCTATTTAGACTGCTCGATAAAAACTATTTTTAGTATGAAGCAATATTTAACAATTAACAAAAGTTTAATCTTTTTCGATTGACGGACGCTATATTGAAGCTGAAATATATCAATCATGACTAAATTAGGTCTTTCTAACCAAACTTTATTAACGAAATCGAAAATTTATTAAGTATTTCTCTTAAAGTTAATTTAAACCGTTGTTGTAATTGATACTAATATGAGGAGTTCTCAAATCTTGCTATTTTAATTAAATTTCTCCAACTTAACCAACGGTCAGAGCAGCGCGAAGTTACGCGATGCGATGCGAGTACATGCGGCGAACTATACGCCTTTGTCTAGGGTTGCTGGGGTAAGATGCGGCCATAAGGCTGGCCTTTGTCCCCGTTGTCCCAAAGGGATACCGCAGGCATAAGCAAACTTCGTAAGAAGGCTCCGTCGCTGTACGGGGGAGTAATCTCTGACTAAAAAGACTGGTTTTAGGGCTATTAAGAAAAATAGATTGTGGCGCATTATGCTTCGATTTATTGATTATTGCCATCGAACTAGATTAGGTTATGAAATCTATACCTTATTAGTTTGAGCAATTGTCCGCTAATTTAAATGAATAATTCTACTGATAACCATAAATTTGCTTTAACTACCCCCCTTTATTACGTCAACGGTGTGCCTCACATCGGTAGTGCTTACACCACTATTGTGGCAGATGCCGTAGCTAGATTTCAGCGTTTGCAGGGTAAATCTGTCTTATTTATTACCGGGACAGATGAACATGGACAAAAAATTCAGCGCACTGCAACTGAACAGGGTTTAGAACCTCAAGTTCATTGCGATCGCATTGTTGAGAGTTTTAAATCCCTCTGGGAACAGCTCAATATCCAATATGATCGCTTTAGCCGTACCACTGCGTCAGAACATCAGACCATTGTTAACGAGTTTTTTGAGCGTGTTTGGAAACAAGGGGATATCTATCTTGATCGTCAGCAGGGCTGGTACTGCGTCTCTTGCGAAGAGTTTAAAGAAGATCGGGAGTTAATTGAAGATCATCACTGTGCTATTCACACCAATAAACAGGCAGAATGGCGTGATGAACAAAATTATTTCTTTCGCCTTTCCAAATATCAGCAACAACTGGAAGAACTGTGTGAATCTCAACCAGATTTTATTCAACCAGTTAGTCGACGCAATGAAGTCCTCAATTTTATTAAACAAGGTTTAAAGGATTTTTCAATTTCTCGTGTCAATTTAGATTGGGGGTTCCCAATCCCTGTAGATGAGGAACATACTATCTATGTCTGGTTTGATGCTCTTTTAGGGTATATCACAGCATTACTTGAGCCAGGTCAAGAACCTAGTTTAGATAATGCTTTATCTCAGTGGTGGCCAATTAATTTACATTTAATCGGTAAAGATATATTAAGATTTCATGCGGTTTACTGGCCAGCTATGTTAGCTTCTGCTGGTTTGCCTTTACCAAAAAGAGTGTTTGGTCATGGTTTTTTAACCAAAGATGGACTCAAAATGGGTAAAACTTTGGGAAATACCATTGACCCCTTTGATTTAGTCGATAGATATGGTTCAGACGCTGTACGCTATTACTTTCTTAAAGAGATCGAATTGGGTAAAGACGGCGATTTTAATGAAACTCGTTTTATTAATGTGCTTAATGCCGATCTAGCTAACGATCTGGGTAATTTGCTTAATCGAACTTTGGGAATGTTGACCAAATATTGCCAAGGAAACGGACCGCAATTAACCAGCACCGACTATAGTTCAGACCATCCACTGAAAAGTATTGGTATGGACTTGGGCGATCGCGTTATCCAAGCATATAAAAATCTTCAATTTAGTCAAGCTTGTCAAGAAATTTTAACTTTAGTGCGTGCCAGCAATAAATATATTGATGACAGTGCACCCTGGAGTTTATTTAAACAGGAAAAACAAACTGAAGTCGAGCAAATCTTATACGCTGTCTTAGAGTCTGTCCGTTTGTCGGCTTATTTGCTATCCCCCATTATTCCAAACATCAGCAGTAAAATATATCAGCAATTAGGATTTGATTGGGATTTTAATAGCCATCAGCAAGCACAAGCGAAAGAGAACTTTCCGATTCACTCATCTTGGGGCAAACTATCAACCAATAAGACTTTGGGCAAAGCCAGTCCTATATTTTCTAAGCTGGAATTACCGTCAGAAGATTAAATTATGGCAATTAATTTAGCATAATAGGGTTTTTTATTGGTATAAAACTACTAAATTAAAGTACAAAACAAGTTAAAGTTAAAACGTTTTTATAACAGTTGAACAGAAGTATCTAAATCTTAAGCTAAATGATTAGCTGTCCTGACGATCAAAATTTAATAAGCTTTGTCGTCGCCTTTATAACTAGAAAAATTGGTTTGACTACCTTAGTAGTCAGTAATTATGGGCTAATCCACCCACATAGAAAAATTTTTTTCATAAGAAATGAGGCTTTACACAATGTTGGATAATTTCGGAAGCGACCCTATTTTTACACCAGAACAAATTCTAGAAAATAGGGGACGCGTAGCTATTTTTATCGACGGTTCAAATTTATTTTATGCCGCGTTGCAACTAGGTATTGAAATTGATTACAGTAAACTTTTATATCGCCTTACTGGAGGTTCAAGACTACTGAGATCCTTTTTCTATACTGGAGTAGACCGTACTAACGAAAAACAGCAAGGTTTTTTACTCTGGATGCGCCGTAATGGTTATCGCGTTATTGCCAAAGACTTAGTACAGTTACCTGATGGCTCAAAAAAAGCCAATTTAGATGTAGAAATCGCTGTTGATATGATGGCTTTAGTTGGTGCTTATGATACTGCCGTCCTTGTCAGTGGTGATGGAGATTTAGCTTATGCAGTAGATGCGGTTAGTTATCGAGGAGCACGAGTAGAAGTTGTGAGCCTGCGCTCAATGACTAGTGATAGTCTAATTAATGTAGCCGATCGCTATATTGATCTCGATCAAATCAAAGAAGATATTCAAAAGACTATAAAACACAGCGATCCCTATCGAACTTTTACTGGATTCGGTATCATGGATGAGCATTGATAGGTAAAAATAATCGCTTATACTTAAGTAATAATAAGCAGTGTTAGACAGAATCAAGTAATTATCACGCTTGAAGATGCCTAATTTCTTTACATCAGAATTTAAACATGAGCTTAGGAGGCTTAGGTCGCCATTTATCTCTGGGAATATTAACAGCTAGTATTATTGCTATACATAGTTGTCAGTCATCTCCGCCTAATAAACAAGAATCATCTTCCGTTAACATAGAGCGACTGGATACCCAGCTAGTGTTAAATAACGCTATTTTGGAGCAATCTAACAGTTCAGAAAATACAGTCTGGAAAATTAAAGCTGATAGTATTGAATATAGCGAGGATCAAAAAACCGCTACCTTAAATCAAGTACTGGGCAACTTGTTACAAGATGGAAAACTAATTTTTCAGATTAGTGCCAATAAGGGAGAAGTCCAAGACAACGGTAATCTAATCTTCCTCAAAGACCAAATAGTTGCTAGTGACCCCCGCAATGAAAGTGTGGTCAAAACTGACGAGGTGGAATGGCGACCCCAAGAAAATCTACTACTAATTAAACAAAAATTACAAGGCATTCATCCAAATTTAGTTTTAAGTGCTGCTGAAGGACGTTATTTTACCGATCGTGAAAGTTTAGAAATAAAGGGAGATGTGATTGCAACGAGTCATCAACCGGGATTACAGTTAAAAAGCGAGCATTTGGCTTGGGAGATTCCTCAAGATAAGATCTCAAGCCCTGGTGCAATTCAAATAGTTGGCTATGACCAAAATGAAACCATAACCGAGAAATTAGTAGCCGATTATGCTCAAGTTAATTTAGCAGCTCAAACAGCCATACTCAATAAAAATATTGAATTAATTTCTCTTCAGCCAAAACTACAAATTGCTACCGAATCTTTAACCTGGAATTATCAACAGCGCCTAGGAAAAACCGAACAGCCAATTCAAATCTTAGATCGCGAGCGTCAAATCAGTCTTACTGGAAATGGAGGAGAAATTAACTTACAGCAGCGAATAGCTAAGTTAAACAATGGAGTACGAGGAATAAATCAACAAAAACCTTCAGAATTATATGCTCGTCAATTAACCTGGAAAATAGACTCAGAAGAAATTGAAGCTCAAGGTGATGTGGTTTATGAGCAAGTTGAGCCAGAGGTTAGGTTAACAGGGGAAAAAGCAGTTGGTACTTTGAGAGACAACAACATCGTAGTTACCAGTAACGGAAAAAAACAAGTCACTACAGTAATTAAAAATGGAAATAATTAAGAAAATAATTAAAAATTAATGCTAACAATAAGGGCGATCGCTTTTTTCTGTTGCGATCGCCCTAATACTTCTCATAATTCTTTTATTGTTAACTAATGTTGTTAACTAACCTCCTAAATCACTCCACAGTGTAGCTTGGTGAGGAATGACAAAATCAGGGCTTCCAGGAGCTACATTTTGACTTTGAGGCTGACTCATATAAGTACGAGTGACAGTGTAACCAACCACAAACATAGAGAAGGCCGCTAAAGAAAAACCAATAGCTCTATCTAAGCTGGAAGTATTTTCGCTAGATGTTTGTAACCGCATTTTTAAAGCCTCAACAGTTCTAATTATTTCTATTGCTATTATTTCAGAAATAACTGTAACAATGGCTACTTTTCACAAAACTTGATTAACGGTTCAAACTGTGTGCATCGCCTTACACTAGAGTAGTATTTGCCTCTAATTGAAAGAGTTCGATCTGTCTCCTCTAACTGACTCTATAACTTGCTCGGATAGAGAGAAAGGAAGATCTTGATGATGAGAAGTAATACCATGTCCAATTCCTGCTACAAATCCTAAAATTGAGGGAAGTAAAAGTGATGCCAAACTTTTCATCTGTATTTTCTGCTTGTTTTACTCTAGGATGGCATCGAAAAACACAATATTTTGTAGCTAAACTTACTAAAGCTCAACAATAGTTAATCAAAAATGCGTATGATACATCATACTTATTTAAAAGTGGCATAAACACCAGAATATAGCTGCTGAATGTTAGCCAAAACAATCAAAACTTGAACCTGGAAACTAAAAAAACCGTGTATCAGTGGCTGGCTAATACACGGGATAATTTACGACTTCACTTTCAGATATATTGCCTAAGCTGTAGTCCTATAATGATATTTAGGGTGTTACATCTCAGCAACAAAATCAACGCGACTCTACACTAAATCAAGCGACTAATTTCGTCGTCAGTAAATTTGTGGATATTATTACTTTTTTGTATTTTTTGCCCAAAAAAATTTTTTATACTAAATCCTATTCGTATCATTAGTTAACTAGCAATCGGCTTAGAGATAGTATGATCCAAGACAAAATAATTGTAATTGGTGGTGGTTTGGCAGGGACTGAAGCTGCCTGGCAAATTGCTCAAGCAGGGATTGCGGTAATCTTATACGAGATGCGTCCTGTAAAAACTTCTCCCGCTCATCATACAGAAGAATTAGCAGAATTAGTCTGTAGCAATTCTTTTGGTGCCCAAAATAGCGATCGCGCAGCGGGTTTACTTCATGAAGAACTTCGCCGTCTTGGCTCTATAGTCATTTCCACAGCAGATGAACAGTCAGTGCCAGCAGGAGGCGCTTTGGCTGTTGACAGAGCTGTTTTCAGCAGTCACTTAACTAGTACTTTAGCTAATCATCCCCTGATCGAATTAAAACGAGCAGAAATCACTGCAATACCGCAGGATCAAGTTGTGGTTTTAACTACAGGTCCTTTAACTAGTCCTCAACTAGCTTCAGACCTACAAAAGTTCACGGGAATGGAGTATATGAGCTTTTTTGATGCTGCTAGTCCGATTATCGTTGGCGAATCAATAGATCGAGATATTGCTTTTTTGGCATCTCGTTACGATAAGGGAGAGGCAGCTTATCTCAATTGCCCCATGAATCAAGAGCAGTATCTTCAGTTTCAACAAGAGCTATGTAATGCCGAACAAGCAGAACTCAAAGATTTTGAACGGGAAAATGCTAAGTTTTTTGAAGGTTGTTTACCCATTGAAGAATTAGCACAACGGGGAGAAGATACAATGCGCTATGGACCCCTCAAGCCTGTAGGTTTATTCGATTCTCGTTTGGGAGATTTTCGGGTGCCAGAAAATAAGGGGAAACGACCTTACGCTGTAGTGCAATTGCGTCAAGAGGATAAAGCAGGACAACTCTGGAACATGGTCGGTTTTCAAACCAATCTCAAATGGGGGGAACAAAAACGGATTTTTCGTCTTATTCCTGGACTAGAAAATGCTGAATTCGTCCGTATGGGAGTCATGCACCGCAATACCTTTATTAATTCTCCGCAATTATTAGAACCCAGTTTACAATTTACCAGCAAAAATACTGTTTTAGCTGCGGGTCAACTGGTGGGAACGGAAGGCTATACAGCAGCAGCAGCCGGAGGTTGGTTAGCAGGGACAAATGCGGCGCGTTTATTATTGGGGCAAGAACCGGTAACTATGCCTGAAACAACGATGATGGGCGCGCTATTTGGATTTATTAGTTCTGCTTCCCCGAAACATTTCCAACCCATGCCCCCGAATTTTGGTATTATTCCTCAATTACCTACCAGAGTCAAAAATAAGCGAGAAAGATACGGTCAATATCGCGATCGCTCTTTGTCCGATTTAGAAACTTGGAAACAGTCCCTATTAAAGCCAGTTGTAACCCTATAACGCGTCAAAACAAACTATGAAAGAACAAATTGTAACTTGGATCAACCGCATCCTGATTGCCGACGTATTCTTAGTTCTCTTTGGCTTTATCTGGTTTGCGATCGCTGTTATCGGACGTTATCTCAATATTCCTCTGGGTTTTGAGCTGTGGTATCGGTTGTGGCAACCAGTTTTCAATCCAGCGATCGGAATTCTTTTTCTAGGAGCATTTGCTACTTGGTTGATTAATAAAATTTCTCGTCAATTTGGCTCTGATTCAACGATGGACAATTGATCATAATCGAAATTCTTGCTTAATGTTCTTTTCTTAATGGATTTAGAGTAGTGCTAGGTGTCATCTTCTGCCTTAACACTTCAGTCTTTTTATCAATTAGTGTAACTATTTCTTACAATTGGAAATATTGACATCAAAATATTGTGGCGTTCTTTTTGTGAGATGACAACCTAATGGCTACTAAACCTCCTTCTAATGGTAAGAGATCTAAATCGCCCATGAGCAAAGTTGTTACCCAAGCAGTACAAAAAATCCAAGGGAAAGTTAACTTTAATGCTGCTAATTTTAAATCAGGTAAACCAACCCCAGAATTAAGAATTAAAGAAGCTAAGGGCAAAGAACAAATCTATCCCTTAGTGGGCGATCGCTATACTTTAGGTAGAAGTTCTCGTTGTGATATTAACATTCGCAATCCAGTAGTCAGCCAAACTCACCTAACTCTCAAGAGAAACCGCAAAAAGACCCGTTCTTTTGTTGTCCAAGACGAAAAATCGACTAACGGTATCTATCGAGGTAAAAAACGTTTCAAAACCTTCTCTCTATTTCACGGTGAAAGCTTTACTCTTGGACCACCAGAGCTAGCGGCTGGTGTTACGGTCAAATATTATAACCCTCCTCCATTTTGGTTATATATTCTTCGTTATTCTCTCTACAGTATGGGAGGTATGTTAGGGTTACTGTTGCTGTTGTTGAGTATTGAATGGGTCAAAGTACCTGTGTATCCCATACCAAAAGAATCAACTCTGCCGATAGTAGTCTATGCCCAAGATGGCGAAACCCCGATCAACCCTACTGCTCAAAACAATACTCACCGAGAACTAAAAAAACTGTCTGATTTTTCTCCCTACTTACCTCAAGCGGTAATTGCTTCCGAAGATAGTCGTTTCTATTGGCATTTTGGGGTCGATCCCATAGGAGTCACTAGAGCAATGGTAATTAATCTTTCTTCAGCTGAATTACGTCAGGGAGCCAGTACCCTTACCCAACAATTAGCCCGTAGCCTCTTTCCCGAAGTCGGCAGACAAAATACTGCGGGACGAAAAATTCGGGAAATGATGGTGGCGTTGAAATTGGAGACATTTTATAGTAAAGATTTTATTCTCAAAACTTATCTTAATCGTGTATATCTTGGTATTGGTAGTTATGGCTTTGAAGATGCAGCTCAATTCTATTTTGAAAAGTCCGCTTCGGAGCTAAATCTTTCCGAGGCTGCTACCTTAGTAGCTATTTTACCCGCCCCTAATCTATACAATCCTGTTAAAGATTATGATACTGCCGTTGGCTTGCGCAACCGTATTATCGATCGCATGGTCAAAATGGGTATGGTCAGTGAATCAGAAGCAGATCGAGCCAGGAGGTCGCGTATTGAAGTTAGTCCCAAAGCTCGTGAAACTTTTTCGAGTACTGTTGCGCCCTATTTTTATAGTTATGTCTTAGATGAACTTCAAACACTATTAGGTTCAGATGTTGCTCAAGAAGGCAACTTTATTATTGAAACTGCTTTAAATACCCAACTACAAAAACAAGCTGAATTAGCTTTAGATTACTCAATTAATAATGATGGCGATCGCCTGGGTTTTTCACAGGGGGCAGTAGTTACCCTAGATAGTAGAAATGGCAATATTCTGGCTCTGGTTGGCGGACTTAACTATGAACAAAGTCAATTTAATCGAGTAGTACAGGCAAAAAGACAACCAGGCTCAACTTTTAAAATCTTTGCCTATGCCGCAGCTCTGGAACAGGAAATAGATCCCGACAAAGAATATTCCTGCACTCCCTTATTTTGGAAAGGACAACAATATCGTGGATGTGAGCGTAGCAATGGGGATATTGATATGTATCGTGGGGTAGCTCAGTCAGAAAATGTTACTGCCCTGAGAGTTGCTCAAGATGTTGGCTTAAAAAGAGTTATAGATGTAGCTAAACGCCTAGGTGTGACATCCTCTCTCATTGAAGCTCCTGGATTAGTGATTGGGCAAAGCGAAACTAATGTTTTAGAGATGACTGGTGCCTATGCCACTATTGCTAATGACGGAATCTGGAACAAACCCCATGCCATTAACCGCATTTTAGATGGAAGTGACTGTCAAGACTCTAGCGAGCGCGATAGCTGCCGTGAGATCTATGTTTTTGAAGATGATACAGAAACATACCGCGATGTAATTTCCCAAGACGTTACTGATAAGCTTACTGATATGTTGCAAGAAGCAGTCGAAAAGGGGACTGGAAAAGCTGCCTATATCGACGAAGGGGAAGCAGGCAAAACTGGTACTACAGATAACAATGTAGATCTCTGGTTTATTGGCTATGTTCCCAAAAAAGACTTGGTGACTGGCGTTTGGCTAGGCAATGATGACAATTCCCCCACCAATGGCAGTAGTTATCATGCAGCAAGCCTTTGGGGGAAATATATGAAGCAAGCGGTTAGTAATTAAGTGAAGTGAAGACAACGTTAATGTCATGACTGCCAAAATACAAAATCTTAGCCAACTATATAATCGCGATTATTATTTATGGCTGAAAGAAACCACACAATTATTAAAAACTAAAAACTTTAGTCAACTAGACATAGAAAATTTAATC